>NZ_JBFUKL010000001.1:0-1316967 GCF_056400865.1 Cellulomonas sp. P4_H4 | reverse complement strand
CTGTCTGCTGCCAGCGACCCAGCCAGCTGTTGAAATGCCCACCAGGGCAGGCATCGAGGTCGATGTCGGGCACGGACAGCTCCACGTAGTACCCGTCGAACCCGTCGACCGTCACCGGAACGGGCTCCGTCCCGGATCGCATCGGCTGGGCGGCGAGGGCATCGGCCAGGTCCGCCGTCGTCGGCCCGACCCGGACCACCAGCGCACCGGCCTCGCACGGGTGCGTGTAGATGCTCTCGACGTTCCAGACGAACAGCACACGCGCGTCATCCGTCTCCCAGCTGCCCGACCGCACGCCGACGCCCGCGCTGACGAACCCCTCAGGAACCGACACCACAGGCACCCGGAACCCGGCCGGCGCCCTGTCCACCGGGAACAGGTAGAACCCCGGCTCGACGCGCGTGTCGCTCGCACCCAGCCCGAGGGTGGGGCTCGGGCTCGGGTTCGGCTCGGCAGGTGCGACCTCGTGCGGAAGCGTCTGGCCGATGACGAGAGTCGTGATCGCCAGCGCGGCCACGACGAGGGCGCCCGACGCGATGGCGCCCACGCGACGACGACGGCGGACCCGCAAGACCAGCGCGTCCGTGCGGTCGACCAGCGGGTTGGGCTCGACGACCTCCCGCTCGGCGCGCAACAGCTGCTCGAGGTTCATGACGCCTCCTCGCCGACCGCGAGCTTCGACGCCAGGCCCGCGTTGGCGTCGTGCAGGTGGCGCTTCACCGTCCCGGGGCTGACGCCGAGGTCGTCGGCGATCTGTTCAACCGTGAGATCCGCGTAGAAGCGCAGCACCACGCACGCGCGCTGCCGGGGCGGCAGCGCACCGAGCGCCATGGCGAGGTCGAGTCGGTCGGGACCAGCCTGGTCGGGTCCGGCCGTCGACGCCTGGCCGCCCAGGAGATGCCGTACCGCGCCCCACCGACGCCGTCGCCTGTACCCGTCGAGGAAGAGGTTGAGGACCGTCCGCCGGACGTACGCCTCAGCGTGCTCGAGGGCGGCCAGGTCGCCGGGGCCGTCCCCCTGCGGGTGCCGCATCGTCGTGAAGGTCCTGACCAGGGCGTCCTGGACCAGGTCCTCCGCCTCGCGCCGGTCGCCGCACAGCAACGTCGCGTAGTGCACGAGGGCGCCGCCGCGGTACCGCACCAGGTCGGTGAGGACCGGCTCCCATCGGTTCATCGCGGCCCCCTTTCCGGTGGTGAGGCCGACATAGAGGTAGACGAACGCCGACCGCGAAACGTTGAGTGCGCTCCTGCAGGTCTACTCCGTCCGAGTCAGCATGTGCGCCCCGCGGACGAACCGGCTTCCGCTGAGGTCAGCGAGAGCTCAGCTCGGGCGTGAGATCGCGCGCGGTCTCGTCGGCACCCACGGGCACCGAGGCGGTTCCGACGAACGACGGCGGCTCGCCCCGACCCACCGCGAGCACCACGACGAGGCCGACCGCGGTGAGTCCGGCACCGACCCAGGCGGGCGCGAGGTAGCCCATGCCCCCGGCGATCACGAGGCCGCCGACGAACGCGCCCGCCGCGTTGCCGAGGTTCAGCGCGGAGTGGCACAACGCTGCACCGAGCGACGGTGCCGCGGGCGAGACGTCCATGAGTCGCGTCTGCAGCGAGAGCCCGAGGATCTGCGACGTCACGCCGAGCATGACCAGCGAGAGCACCGCGGGCACGGGGTAGGACCCGACGAGAGCGATGACGACGAGCACCACGATCGTCGCGACCATGCTGCCGATCACGGTGCCGAGCACCGACCTGTCCGCCAGCCGGCCGCCGACGACGGTGCCGATCGTCATGCCGATGCCGTAGAGCGCGAGCACCAGCGGGACCAGTCCCACGCCGAGCCCGGTCACCTCGGTGAGCAGCGGCTTGACGTAGGAGTAGACCGCGAACATGCCGCCGAAGCCGATCGCACCAGCACCGAACGCGATCCAGAGCCGCCGGTTGCGCAGCGCGGAGACCTCGGTGCGCACGGTGGTGCCCTCGGCGACGGGGAGCTTCGGCGTCCAGGCCCAGAGCGCCGCGAGCGTGAGGAGCCCGAGCACGCTCACCCCGATGAACGACCACCGCCACCCGACGGTGTCACCGACGACCGAGGTGAGCGGCACGCCGACGGCGCACGCGACCGTCAGACCCGTCATCATCGCGGCGACCGCACGGCCGCGGCGCTCGATCCCGACGACCGCGACCCCCATGACGGCGCCGACACCGAAGAACACCCCGTGCGGCAGTCCGGCGAGGAAGCGGAAGCCGACGAGCATCGCCATCGTCGGAGCGAACGCCGACAGCGCGTTGCCGACGACGAACGCGGACATGAGCAGCAGCAGGAGCTTGCCGCGGTCCATCCGGGCGCCGAGCACGGCGATCGTGGGGGCGCCGACGACGACACCGAGCGCATACGCGGTGATCGCGTGGCCGGCTGTCGGGATGGGCGCGCCGAGGTCTGTCGCGATCTCGGGGAGCATCCCCATGGTCGCGAACTCGGTGGTGCCGATGCAGAACCCGCCGAGCGCGAGCGCGAACAGTGCGGCGCGGGCGCGGGCGGGTGTCAGCACGGAGCTCCTCCGGAACGAATCGATTCGATAAGCCGCGGAGACGCGTCGTCGACAACTCCGGTGGATGACTGGAGCCTACGTCACGAGGCTGGGACCAGCCAGATCGCGCGCCCGGCCACCTCACCGAGGTCGACGGTGCGCCGGTCGTCGAGACCGGCTGGTCCGACGCGGACGGAGATGACCCCGGCGACGGTCCGCCGCTCGACGACCGTCAGCGGCGCGTCCAGCACGAGGCCGACGGTCTCGACGTACCGGAGCAGCTCGGGGTCGGAGTCCGAGATGCGCGCGACGGCCCACTCCCCCGGCGTGACGTCCCAGAGCAGGGTCGCGGGCGGCACGTCGATCGAGCCGTCCACGGCCGGGATCGGGTCGCCGTGCGGGTCCCGGCGAGGGTGCCCCAGCTGCGCGGAGATGCGTTCGACGAACAGGTCGGAGACCGCGTGCTCGAGGATCTCGGCCTCGTCGTGCACCTCGTCCCAGCCGTAGCCGAGCACCTCCACCAGGAACGTCTCGATGAGCCGGTGACGGCGGACGACCGCGAGCGCATGGCGCTCGCCGTCGGCGGTGAGCTCGACCGAACCGTAGGGCTGGTGCGTCACCAGTCCGCTGTCGGCGAGCCGGCGGACGGTCTCGGAGACGGTGGACGGGCCGACGCCCAGGCGGGCAGCGAGCATCTTGGTCGTCACCGGCTGCTTCGACCACTCGCGGGCCGACCACACGACCTTGAGGTAGTCCTGTGTGACGGCGCTCAGCTCGGGCGTGGTCGGGGTGCTCACGCCGCCCAGCCTAGACAGCCCGCGCGTCCGGACACGGCGCTGGTCACTGGGGCGTACGACCGGCCGGCGAGTGCGGCACGGCGCGCTCCTCCTCGGCCGAGGGCCAACGCAGTCGCGGCCAGACGTTCGCCGTGGCGTCGGGACGCACCTGGACCACCTGGTAGTCGACGAAGAGCCGCGTGCTCGGGTCCCACCGGAGCACCGTCATCTCGGCGATGCCGTTCAACGGCCCGACCGTCGGCTGCCCCAGCGTCGCCCCGGCCGTGCTCGAGCTGATGTACCGGACCCCGAGGCCGTCCCGTGCCGGGCCGTTGCGCTTGTGCAGGTGCCCCGAGACCTGCGCGGGCGAGCACCCCTCGTCAAGCGTGTCGTCGCCGATCGCCGGCGTGTGGATGAGCAGCAGGTCGACGCCGTCCTCGTCGTCGCACGCCGTCTTCGCCAGCCGCTCGGCCTCCTCGGACGCCGACTCCTTGGTCGCCAGGGCCGTGCCACCCGCTCCGACCCGCGTCTCGTTCGGGTCCCGGTCACCCAGGATCCGCATGCCGTCGACCGTCACCACCGAGCCGTCCAGGACCGTCGCGCCCGCACGGCTGTATTGCCCGGTCGTCTCACGCGAGTCGTGGTTGCCGGGCGACGTCACCAGCTCGACCCCCTTCGGGATGGCCCGCGCGAACGTCGTCACGCAGTACTGCTCGACGCTCGTGCCGTTCAGCGTGGTGTCCCCCGCGTCGAGGACGAGCTCCGCGGCCGACCGCTCGACCAGGGTCCGGATCAGCGGAGCCATGCCGACGTTGCAGTGCAGGTCGGAGACGACCACGACCGTGAGCAGGTCCTCGTCGGCGGACCGCTGAGCGGTCGTCGGGCTCTCGGTCGGCGCGTCCGACCGGCTCGGCGTCGCCGTCGGTGCGTCGGCCTCGTCGATGCTCGCCTGACGCTCGTCCCACGCCACCTCGAGCGAGGTGTTGGCCTTGGCGTAGAACGCCTCGTTCTTGCGCAGCTCCGAGATGACCTGGCCACCGTAGGTGTCGATGACACCTCCCAGGCGGCCGGTCACCCGAGCGCCCTCGAGGGGCGTGTCGTCGAACACGGCGGACGCCGTCCGAGACTCGCTCGGCTGGTCGTCGGGACCGATGCTCGAGGTCAGGACGGTCGCACCGACGACGATCACGAGGCTGGCCGCGATCCCCGCGCGCCAGTGCGGTGCCGCCCGGCCACGCAGCTCCTGCCAGCGCACCGACCCGACGAGCAGCCGCAGCAGCCACCACCCGCCGACGAGGACCAGGAACGCCGTGGCGGTCCGCACTGCCGCGTCCCTCGCGAGCGCACGTGCGACGTCCTGGACCGTCGCCTCAGGCCCCGAGAAGAACTGCAGGTAGGACTGCAGGTCCCCGCTGAGCGCCTCGAGGGTCTTTGCCTGGCTCAGCTCGGTGACCGACGCCGGGATCTCCTGCACGGTCACGTGCGCACCGAGTGTCAACGGCAGCGGCGAGTCGATCTGGAGCGTCCCCAGCGGACCGAGGTCGATCGTGATCGTGTCGTCCGTCGTGACGTCGTACCGGGCCTCGTGCGGTCCCAGGCTGCTCTCCACGGATGCCGTGGTGACGCCGAAGACGAGCGAGACCAGCAGCGCGGCGAGCACGAGCACGACGCGGCGGCCCCACCGGGTCTCTGTGCCGCTGCCTCGACTCATCACGTCCGAGCCTAGGCTCGCCTCGACGCGAGCGCTGCAGCGTCAGCCCTGCGCGTCGCGCCAGGCCACCCACTGCTGGACCAGCGACAGGTCGTAGTCCGGGCCGCTGGTCCCGACGGTGAAGAGCGTGACGCCCGCCGTCACCAGAGCGTCGGCCACGGCGCTGGGCGGTGCACCCACGCCGACCGACCGCTCGACGAGGCTCGCGGTGTCCCGGCCGACGTCCGAGCCGTGCTCGTCGAGGATCGCGCTCTTGCGGACGAGCGTGTCCACGTCGCCGAACGAGTGCCACGCGTCCGCGTGCTCGGCCACGACCCGCAGGGTCTTGCGCTCGCCACCGCCGCCGATGAGCACCGGGATGTCGCGCGTCGGCGCGGGGATGGACGCAGCCCAGCGCGCCTTGATCCGCGGCAGCGCCTGCGCGAGGTCCGCGATCCGGCTGCCGGCCGTCCCGAACTCGTAGCCGAACTGGTCGTAGTCCTTCTCGAACCAGCCGGCGCCGATCCCGAGGATCAGCCGGCCACCGCTGATGTGGTCGACGGTCCGCGCCATGTCCGCGAGCAGCTCCGGGTTCCGGTACGAGTTGCACGTGACGAGCGCACCGATCTGCACGTGGCTCGTCTGCTCCGCCCACGCGCCGAGCATGGTCCAGCACTCGAAGTGCTTGCCGTCCGGGTCTCCCGAGAGCGGGAAGAAGTGGTCCCAGTTGAAGATGACGTCGACGCCGAGGTCCTCCGCGCGACGCACGGCGTCACGGATCTGGGCGTACTCGGCATGCTGCGGCTGGAGCTGTACTCCGATGCGGATGGGGTGAGTCATGGGACGAGCCTATGTACGCGGCGGGGCAGGTGCCGGACAGCGGATGTCCGCTTCTCGCGGAATGCTCGACCCATGGACATGAAGATCGAGCTCGTTCCGATTCCCGTCTCCGACATCGACCGTGCCAAGGCGTTCTACGTCGACCAGGTCGGCTTCCACGACGACCACGACATCACCGTCGACGAGGACCTGCGGTTCGTGCAGCTCACGCCCCCGGGCTCGGCCTGCTCGATCGTGCTGGACCTGAACATGACGCCCATGGCGCCCGGCTCGCTGCAAGGGCTGCAGGTCGTCGTCGACGACAGCCAGGCCGTGCACGACGAGCTGGCCGCGAAGGGAGTCCCGGTCGAGCCGGTGCAGGACATGCCCTGGGGCCGGTTCACGTTCTTCACCGACCCGGACGGCAACCGCTGGTCGGTCCAGCAGCTGCCCGAGTGGTCGGCGGCTACCGGGAGCTGACGAGGTCCGGCACCGGCTGCCCGTGGCTCGAGGACGTCGCGGAGCACGTCAACCGGCCGCCGGTCTCCCGGATGCGCTGGTGGACTCTGAGGCGCACTGGCAACCTCGTCCCATGGCCCGCGCGCACGAGGACTCCGCCGACGACGCCGTGCGTGACTACCTGGACCGGCACCGTCACACGCTGCTCGCCGCCGCGCCCGGCCTGCGCAACGGCGACGGGGACGCCGTCCACGACGCGCGGACCGCCACGCGGCGGCTGCGTACGGCCCTGTCCGTCTACTGCGACGGGCACGAGCCGCTGCGGGCGCTGCTGCACGACCTCGGGCACACGCTCGGCGCTGCCCGGGACCCGTCGGTCGAGCTGCACGCGTTCCGTCGCGCCCTGCTCGCCGAGCCGCCGGACCTGGTTCGTGGACCTGTGCTGCTGCGGCTCGACGAGGACCGGTCGGCAGCGGAGCACGCCGGGCTCGACGAGCTGGGCGCGTGGATCGGTTCGTCGTGGGCCGACCTCGGACGCGGCATCGCGGCAGCCGTGGCAGGTCCGGGGACCGTCGAGGACCTGGCCGGCGGCGCGCGTCGGGCGTGGCGCCGGTTCGACCGCGCTGTCGGTGCGCTCGACTCGGCGGACGACCGGGACGAGGCCCTGCACGAGGTGCGCAAGGCGGCCCGTCGTGCGCGCTACGCGAGCGAGGTCGCCCGAGCCGCGGTCGGCCGTCCCGCCGGACGCAGCGCGAAGCGGGCCCGAAGAGTGCAGGACACGCTCGGCGTCCACCAGGACGCGGTCGTCCGACGCGAGACGCTGCGCCGGTTGAGCCTGCAGGCCTTCGCCGACGGCGAGGACTCCTTCACCTACGGCCGCCTGCACGCCCTCGCGGACCATGCCGCCGCCGAGGCGGAGCACGCGGCGACGGCCCTCATCGACCGCGCCGGCTCCCGCCGCCACCGCCGCTGGACCCGCTGACCGGGTCCGCGCCGGATCAGGAGGTGTCGACGTCCGCCGTCGACGGGGGTGTACGCCACACGGGTGCGGACATCGGGCCTCCTAGGCCGTTGCGCTCACGCGGACGACGTTGCGCCACGGGTCCTCGAAGCGCAGCGTCTCGCCGTCGTGCTCGGTGGCGACGCCCGCGAACGCGACCCGTGCCGCGAGCGCACCCAGGTCGTCGGCGGTCGGTACGGCGATCCGCACCTCACCGAGCCCGAGCGCAGACGCCCGCGGGCCCGCACCTGCGCTGTTCCACGTGTTCATGGCGAGGTGGTGGTGGTAGCCGCCCGCGGACACGAACAGCGCCCCGTGCCACTCCGCGGTCACGTCGAACCCGAGCGCGTCCACGTAGAAGGCGCGGGCCGAGGGGACGTCGCCGACCGACAGGTGCACGTGACCGACGACAGCCTCGCCGGCACCGGGCTGCTCGAGCAGCTCGTCCGTCAGGTGCTCGCCCAGGAACGCGTTGGGGTCGAGTCGCAGCGAGTCCATCTGGATCCGGCCCTCGGCGTCCCGGTTCCACAAGGAGCGGCTGCGGTCCCAGTAGAGCTCGACGCCGTTGCCCTCGGGATCGGTGAAGTAGAACGCGAGCGAGACGAGGTGGTCCGCGGAGCCGACGTACGAGCCGGGCTGGCGCTGTGCGATCGAGGCGAGCGTCGCCGCAAGGCCCGACTCATCGTCGAACAGGATCGCCGTGTGGAACAGGCCCGCCGCACCGCGCTGCGCGGGGGGCAGGTCGGGAGTGTGCTGGAGGACGACCAGCGGTGTGCCGCCGCGTCCGAGGGTCACCGTCGCCGGGCCGATCGTGAAGCGGTCGCCGGGCTGCTCGATCACGTCGAGCGCGAGGCCGTCGCGGTAGAAGCGCAGCTGTCGGTCGAGGTCGCCGACGAGGAGCGTCACCGCGTCCATGCCCGTTCCTGCGGCGATCGAGTCGTGCGCACGGGGGGGAGCAAGCGGTACGGCGGCGCCCTGTCCGGGCGTGGGTGCGGTCGTCATGACTACCTCAATGGTTGACGCTACAACCTTATTCCCGGGTCACACGTCGGACCGGTGGTTGTGGCCGAGGCTCCGCAGGAACCGCGGTCCCTCCTGCTCCAGCTCGGCCTCGTACGACGCGGCCCACGAGCCGTAGGGCCGGCCCGCGAGCCCGTCGTTGGAGAACCTGCCGTCGGACGTGACCTCGGTGACGCAGAACGACGGGATGGTCAGGTTGGTGACCGGTCCCCCGCGCTCGACCTCGGCGACGACCAGCGGCGCGTTGGCACCGGCGAACGTGTCGACCACCCAGCCGTCCTCGCCCAGCCACACCGAGTGGCGCGTCTTCGCGACGCGCGCGCCGCCGCGGCGCACCATCTCGATCCCGACCGTGACGTCGATCTCACGCTCGGCCTCGTAGCGGGTGCCCTCGTTCATCGGCCCCTTGACCGTGATCGCGCAGAGGTCCATGCGGTCGGCATAGGTCTCCAGGAGCGCGAGCTCGTCGGTCGCCGGGGTCAGCACCAGCCCCGTGACCGTGGTGGCCTGCACGCGGACGCGGATGGCGAACCCGGCGTCGGCCAGGAAGTAGCTCTGCACGATGAGTGCGGGCGACGCGTCGAGGAGCTCGCGTGGCAGGTCCCGCACCCAGAACCGACGCTCGAACTCGAAGTCGCCGTAGCCGGTGTCGCTCACGTTCCGAGGGTAGTCATCAGTCGGTGGAGACGGCGTCGAGCACGGGCAGACGCGCCGCACGGATGGCGGGCCAGACCGCCGCGAGCACCCCGACGACGATCGCGAGCACGAGCATGCCGACGATGCTGGCCCACGGGATCGCGAGCGTGCGCAGGCCGACGTCGGAGAAGACGGTCGGCAGCGCTGACGCCAGGGCGACGCCCACGGCAAGCCCGACGAGCGTGCCGAAGACCGCAGTGAGCACCGACTCGACCGTGATCGTCGACCCGAGCTGCACCCGCCCGAGTCCGACGGCGCGCAGCAGCCCGATCTCGCGCGTCCGCTCGATGACGGACAGCGCGAGCGTGTTGATGATGCCGAGCACCGCGATGACGACCGACAGCCCGAGCAGCGCGTAGAGGATCACGAGCACGCGGTTCACCTGGTCGGCGAGCTGGGAGACGAACTCCTCGCTGTCCATGACCGAGACCACGACGTAGGGCTTCACGGTGGACGTGAGCTCGGCACGCAGCGCGGCCACGTCGGAACCTTCCGCCGCGGTGACGAACACGGTCGTCACCAGCTGCTGGTCAGGAGGCACCAGAGCGTCGAGCACGGTCTGGCCGACGACGAGGGGCACGCCGAAAGCCGGCGAGTCGATGACGGCACCGATCTCGACGTCCTGCGACCCGCTCGGACCGGTCAGGGCGATCGTGTCGCCGACGGCCCACTCCTCGTCGTCCATGGTCGTGCGCTGGACGGCGACCCCACCGGTGGCCAGCGCCTCGTGGAACGACCCCTCGACGACCTCCGTGTCGATGCTGCGGCCGATCGCGTCGGGGTCGATCGCGGTGATCGCGAACGAGTTCCTGCCGACGAGCACCGAGGCACTCGCGAACGTGTCCGCGGCACGCACGTCGGGCAGGGCACGCACGTCCTCGATGGCCTGCTTCGGCACAGGACCCTGCGCCGCGCCGCGCAGGATGTAGTCGGTCGTCGCCTCCTGCGCGACGATCGCACTGGTCGACGCCTGCGTGGTCGCCGCGATCACGGCCGCGGCACCCACGAGCGCCATGCCGATCATCAGGGCGCCGGCGGTGTTCGCGGTACGGCGCGGGTTGCGGGTCACGTTGCCGCGGGCCAGCCGGCCCACCGGCCGCCACCGCACGAACGGCACGGCGAGCACGCGCAGCATCCCGCGCGCCAGCACCGGCGACGCGGCGAGCACGCCGATCACCACGGCACCCGCGCCGTACCCGAGCAGCGCGCCGGCATGGTCGCCGGTCGGGTCGAGCAGAGCGGCCGCCACCGCGGCGACCCCCGCCAGGACGAGGGCACAGCCCACGACCGCACGCCTGCGCAGCGACCGTTCCGGAACGGTCATCTCGTCGCGCAGCGCCTCGACCGGTGGGACCAGGGCCGCACGTCGGGCGGGCAGCGCCGCCGCGAGGACGCTCACAAGCGTCCCGACCAGGACGGACACGACGATGGTGAACCCGTCGACAGGAACCTGGCCCGTGAGCTGCATGCCGGCGGTGCCGAGCACGCCGCGCAGGACCACGACCAGCCCGAGCCCCGCCAGGACACCCAGCACGCTGCCGATCACGCCGACGATCGCCGCCTGCAGCACGATCGAGGTGAACACCTGTGCCGGCGACGCCCCGACGGCCCGCAGGAGCGCGAACTCGCGCATCCGCTGGCGCACCCACATGGAGAACGTGTTGGAGATGATGAAGGCGCCGACGAACAGCGAGATCCCGGCGAAGACCAGCAGGAACGTGGTGATGAAGCCGAGGACCTTCAGCACGCTGGCGATCGCCTCGTCGCGCATCGCGTCGCCCGTGATCACCTCGGCCCGTGGGTCGTCCTGCCCCACCACGGGGGTCAGCCGGTCCACGAGCTCCTGCTCGGAGATGCCGTCGTCGGCCAGCACCGAGATGGCCGGGACGGTGCCCTCGGGCGCGAAGGCCGCACGTGCGGTCGCCGGGTCGACGAAGACCACCGTCGCGCCCGCGAGCGCAGAACCGAGCCCGACCTCGCCGACCACGGTGACGGGACGGACCTCACCGCCGATCACGACGGTCGTCGCGTCGCCGAGCGCGAGCCCGGAGGCTTCCAGGGTCGTCGACTCGAGGGCGATCTCGTCGGCAGACGTCGGTGCGTGGCCGTCGACGAGGTCGACCGCTCGGCTGCGCGCGTCGTAGACGAACCCGAGGCTCGGTGCCTGGGTGCTCTGCACCGCGGTCCCGTCGGCGCCGACCAGCACCACCGGCCCGGACAGCTCGGGCAGCGCCGCCTCGACTCCGGGAACGTCCTCGAGCTGTGGGACGAGCGTGAGCGAGACCGGGTTGCGCGGCGTCCCGGCGACCACGTTCTGCTCGTCCACCCCTCCGACGACGTCGGCACCCCGGACGTAGGCGTCGCCGAGCGTGGTCGTCGCGACGATGTCCGAGAACGTCGAGCCGAGCATGGTCCGCAGCGCGAACGTGCCCGCGACGAACGCGACACCCAGCGCGACGGCGAGCACCGACAGGCAGAAGCGCACCAGGTGCGCCCGCACCCCGCGCAGCGCGACGCGGACCACTAGGGAGCCACCGGGCGAAGCGTGGCCAGCCGCTCGAGGACCGCCTCCGGGGTCGGATCGCGCAGCTCGCCGACCAGCCTGCCGTCCGCCAGGAACAGGACCCGGTGCGCGTAGCCGGCCGAGGTCGGGTCGTGCGTGACCATCACGACCGACTGCCCCAGCTCGTCGACGCTGCGGCGCAGGAAGCCGAGCACCTCACCGGACGCGGTGCTGTCGAGGTTTCCCGTCGGCTCGTCGGCGAAGACGACGGCAGGCCTGCTCACGAGGGCACGCGCGCACGCCACGCGCTGCTGCTGCCCGCCGGACAGCTCGCTCGGCTTGTGGTTCAGCCGGTCGCCCAGGCCGAGCGTCGCGACGACGACGTCCAGGTGAGCGCGGTCGACGGGCTTGCGGGCGATGTCGAGAGGCAGCGTGATGTTCTCGAGCGCCGTGAGCGTCGGCACGAGGTTGTACGCCTGGAAGATGAACCCGACGCGCGTGCGACGCAGCGCGGTCAACCGTCGCTCCGACATCGCGCTGACCGTCTCCCCGTCGACCACGACCGTGCCCGACGTGGGCTTGTCCAGACCGGCCAGGCAGTGCATGAGGGTCGACTTGCCCGAGCCCGACGGCCCCATGATCGCGGTCAGCTCGCCGCGCACCAGATCGACGTCGACACCGTCCAGCGCGCGTACCGCCGTCGGGCCCGATCCGTAGACCTTGCGCAGGTCACGTGCCGAGGCGATCACGGTGCTCGTCATGCCTGATCTTCCCCCCGACGTGCACGTATGGATTCGATGGTCCCTTGTGATGCTCACCACCGCGAGCCGGTTCCGATACACCTGTATGAGAGACTGAGGACACCACGGGCTGCGCGAACCTGCGCGCCCCGCGTCGTGGAGGTCCCCCGAGCACTCGCTCAGGTTGCTCTGGCGGCGGACCCCGACCACTTAGCCCGAGAGGCTCTACCTTGACTTCGTTCGCCACGCTTGGCGTGCCTGCTGCCCTGTCCTCCGCACTGACGGAGCAGGGCATCACAGCCCCCTTCCCCATCCAGACCGCCACCCTGCCCGACTCCCTGGCGGGCCGCGACGTCCTCGGCCGCGGCCGCACGGGCTCCGGCAAGACGCTCGCGTTCGCCCTCCCGCTGGTCACGCGCACTGCCGCGGCCGGCAAGGGCAAGGTCGCCCGCCGCCCCCGTGCGCTGGTGCTGGCCCCGACCCGCGAGCTAGCCACCCAGATCGACGCGACGATCGCGCCGCTGGCCAAGGTGCTCGGCCTGAACACCACCGTGATCTTCGGCGGCGTGTCCCAGGGTCGTCAGGTCTCCGCACTCAACGGCGGCGTCGACATCGTCGTCGCCTGCCCGGGGCGCCTCGAGGACCTGATGAAGCAGAAGCTCATCTCGCTCGAGGACGTCCAGATCACCGTGCTCGACGAGGCCGACCACATGGCCGACCTGGGCTTCCTGCCCGTCGTCAAGCGCATCCTCGACCAGACGCCCCCGCGCGGCCAGCGCCTGCTGTTCTCGGCCACGCTGGACAAGGGCGTCGACCAGCTGGTCAAGCGCTACCTGTCCAGCCCGGTCGAGCACTCCGTGGACAGCGCCGAGTCGCCCGTTGCCGCGATGACGCACCACCTGTTCGAGGTCCGCGACGCCGAGGCCAAGAAGGCCGTCGTGCACCACCTCGCCTCCGGCACGGGCCGTCGCGTGCTGTTCATGCGCACCAAGCACCAGGCCAAGAAGCTGGCCAAGCAGCTGACCATGGACGGCATCCCCGCCGTGGACCTGCACGGCAACCTCGCGCAGGCTGCGCGTGAGCGGAACCTCGAGGCGTTCTCGTCGGGCACCGTGCGCGTGCTGGTCGCCACCGACATCGCGGCCCGCGGCATCCACGTGGACGACATCGAGCTCGTCGTGCACGTCGACCCGCCGGCCGAGCACAAGGCGTACCTGCACCGCTCCGGCCGGACCGCGCGTGCCGGCTCCGGCGGCGACGTCGTCACGGTCATCCTGCCCGAGCAGCGCGGCGACGTCCGTCAGCTCACCCGCGCCGCCAAGATCACGGCCACCCCGAGGCCCGTGAACGCGGGCGACGCGACCCTGACCCGCCTGGTCGGCGAGCAGGCCGCACCGGTCCGCTACGTCGCACCGCCGGCCACCCAGCAGCAGTCCTCGGGCGGCGGCGGCGGAAGCCGGCGCGGCTCGGGCCGCGGCAACGGGTCGAGCCGCCAGGCGTCGGCTGCGGCCGGTGGCGCGGCGGCACCTGCGGGCGGCCAGCGTCGTCGTCGTGGCGGATCGGGCCGTGGCGGCTCCGGTGGCGGCTCGGGCGCGTCGTCGTCCGGCGGACCCCGCGTCGTCTACTCGCGCGGCTGACAGGCTCAGACCCAGCTCCGGGGGCCGGTCCGACTCGTCGGGCCGGCCTCTGGCGTATCCGCAGGTAGGGCCCGATGATGGGATCTTCCGACGTACCTGGGAGTCCTGCATGGCGATCATCTCCCGCGGTTTTCGCGGCAAGCGTGAGACCGACCCCCGCATCCCACCCGGCCAGTACCTGGAACGCGGGTTCCCCGTGCTCTCGGCCGGCCCGACGCCCCGCGCCGACCTGTCGACCTGGACGTTCTCGATCACGGCCGACGGCGGCACCCTGAAGACCTGGACGTGGTCGGAGCTCACGCACCTGCCGCACGAGGACGTGGTCAAGGACATCCACTGCGTCACCAAGTGGTCGAAGCTCGACTCGGTCTGGCGCGGCATCTCCCTGGACACGCTCCTGGCGGACGTGCCGATCGACCCGGAGCACGCCTACGTCATGGCGCACTGCGACGGCGGCTACACCACCAACGTGCCGCTCGTGGACCTGCAGGGTGGCAAGGCCTGGATCGCCTACCAGTACGACGGCGCGCCCCTGCCGCCCGAGCACGGTGGCCCGGCCCGCCTGCTCGTCCCGCACCTGTACTTCTGGAAGTCCGCCAAGTGGGTGCGCAGCCTGGAGCTTATGACCGAGAACACGTGGGGATTCTGGGAGCGGCTCGGCTACCACGAGTACGGCGACCCGTGGAAGGAACAGCGGTACTGGGGTGACTGACTCCTACGCACTCCCCTGGCTCGTGGGCACGCTCGCCGCCCGCACCACGGAGACCCCGACCGCCATGACCCTCGAGCTCGACGTACCCGGCTGGCGCGGCGCCATGGCGGGTCAGCACGTCGACGTGCGGCTCACCGCCGAGGACGGCTACTCGACGCAGCGGTCGTACTCGCTGGCCTCTGCCGGAACGATGCCTGCGGGCCCCGTGATGAACGAGCGGATCGCGCTCACGGTGCAGGTGGTCGAGGACGGCGAGGTCTCCCCGTACCTGACCGAGGACCTGCAGATCGGCGACGAGCTCGAGCTCCGCGGCCCCGTCGGGCACTGGTTCGTGTGGCAGTCGAACGACCCGCACCCTGTGCAGCTCATCGGCGGCGGCTCGGGCCTGGTCCCGCTCATGTCCATGCTGCGCACCCGTCGCGCCGTCGGGTCCGTGTCGCCGTTCCGGCTGCTCGTGTCGGTCCGCACGCCGCAGGACGCGCTCTACGCGGACGAGCTGGCCACGCTCGAACCGGACGTGGCGATCACCCGCGTCTACACGCGGACCGGTCCGTCGGACTGGGACGGTCCGGTCGGCCGCGTGAGCGCCGACATCCTGCGCGAGTCGTGCTTCCCACCGGAGGAGAACGCGCACGTCTTCGTCTGCGGTCCGACGCCGTTCGTCGAGGTCGTCGCCGACACGCTGGTCGACCTGGGCCACGACCCCGACCGCATCCGGACGGAGCGCTTCGGACCGACCGGTCCCTGACCGCGCGTCGCCCAGCACCCGACCACGGCCCCCGGCAGACTGAGGCCCATGTTCGGCTGGAGCACGCACCGTGACGTCACCGTCACCACTCTCCCGACCCCGGGCGCCGACGAGCTGGTGCTCGACGAGGCACGGCGCACGGAGGCGTCCGTGCTGGCCCTGCACTCGAACCTGGACCAGAAGGCCGGCGTCCTGCTGGGGTTCGCGGGCGTCCTGGTGACGCTGCTCGCCGGTACCAGCACCGTGCTGCCCGCCTGGGCACGGGTCGCGGCAGCGCTGGTCGCTACCCTCGCGGGGGTCAGCGCGGCGGTGCCGATCAGCGCACGCCCGCCGGGGCTCGTCGCGCCCGTCGCACTGCTCACCGAGGGCGTCGCGGAGCGCGAGCGCGCGGACGCCGTCTCCGTGGTCACCAACGCGATCGCGTTCCTCGTCGTGGACTCGATGGAGAAGCTGCGGACGAAGAACCGCTGGCTCCGCGCGGCGGCGGTGCTGCTGGGGGTGGCGGTCTTCGTCGTCCTGGTCGGGCTTATCGTGGTATCGGTCGAGGGAGGCACGAGATGGGCGGCGGTATGAGCAAGGACAAGCCGGTCGTGCGCAAGCTCGTCATCGACCCCAAGCTCTTCGCGCTGACGGGCGGCACCAAGCGCGACCGCGAGCGGCTCCAGGAGCGCGTCGACAAGGCCGAGCAGGACGGCCTGGTCACCGTCGTCGACCTCTCGACCTCCGCGCCGACCGTGAGCAAGCCTTCCCGCCGCTAGAGCGTCGCCAGAGACGCAGGACGGCCCGGCCGCCGGCCGAGCCGTCCTGTCGTTCGAGCAGGTCTCAGCCGGTGTTTTGCAGGCCGGCCGCGACACCGTTGACGCTCAGCAGGAGCAACCGTCGCAGGTCGTCCACCTGCTCGGGCTCCACACCCGTGCGCAGTGCGCGCAGCGCCCGCAGCTGCAGGAGCGAGAGCGCGTCGACGTACGGGCTGCGCAGCTGGACGGCGCGGCCCAGGATGCGCCGACGCGACAGGATCGCGTCGCTGTTGGTGATGAGCAGGACCCACTTGCGGGTCAACGACATCTCCTCGAGCACCTGGCCGGCCAGGTCGGCGCGGTCACCGAGAGCGAGGTAACGCTCGGCAATGCGCTGGTCCGTCTTGGCGAGCGACATCTCGACGTTGTCGATCATCGTCCCGAACAGCGGCCACTCCGCGTAGGCAGCCCGCAGCTCCTCGAGGTCGGCGACCTGCTCGAGCGCGGTGCCGAGGCCGTACCAGCCGGCCAGGTTGATGCGCGCCTGCGACCACGAGAACACCCACGGGATCGCGCGCAGGTCGTCGAGCGACTCGACCGACAGCCCGCGACGGGCCGGCCGCGAGCCGATCGGCAGCAGGCCGAGCTCCTCCAGAGGCGTGACCTCGGCGAACCACTGCGGGAAGCCCGGAGACTTCACCAGCTCGTGGAACCGCACGCGCGACACCTCGTCCAGGCGCGCAGCGAGTCCCGTGAACCGGTCCGTGGCGGCGGCGTTGCGCTTCTCGACCGACGGCGCACCGGCCAGCAGGGTCGCAGCGGCGACCTGCTCGATGTGCCGCGCGGCGATGGTGGGGTCGCCGTAGCGCGCGAAGATGACCTCACCCTGCTCGGTGAGCTTGAAGCGGCCGTCCACCGAGCCCGGGGGCTGGGCGAGGAGCGCACGGTTGGCGGGGCCGCCCCCGCGACCGAGCGCGCCGCCGCGGCCGTGGAACAAGGTCAGGACGATGTTGTTGCGGTGCGCCCACTCGGTGATGTGACGCTGCGCCGTGTCGAGCGTGAGCGTCGCGGAGACCGGCCCGACATCCTTGGACGAGTCGGAGTAGCCGAGCATGATCTCGACGCGGCGCCCGTTCTCGGCGAGCCGACGCTGCACCTGCGGGAACTCGAGCGCTGCCTCGAGGATGCCGACGCTCGCCTCCAGGTCCGCGAAGGTCTCGAACAGCGGGATGGCGTCGATGACCGGGGTGAAGTCCGACCCGGCGAACGCGAGCTCTGCCAGCTCGTAGACGGCCGACAGGTGCTCGGGCGACTGCGTGAACGAGACGATGTAGCGACGGGCCGCCTCCGGACCGAACCGGCGCTGGACCTCGCCGAGGGCGCGGAACGTGGCCAGAACCTCGAGCGTGCGCGGCTCCAGGTCGCCGTCGATGCCGTTCGTCGCGATGTCCGCGAGCGCCGCGGCGTGCACCTGCGAGTGCTGCCGGACCTCGAGCTCGGCCAGGTGGAACCCGAAGGTCTGCACCTGCCAGACGAGCCGCTGCAGGTCGCCGTACGCGGACCGTGTCGCGCCCGCCTCGGCCAGCGAGCGCTGCACGACGCCGAGGTCGGACTCGAACTCGTCGGCGCTCGCGTACGCCAGCGCGGACCGCACGCGCGTCGCTGCGAGTCGTTCGGCCAGGAAGTAGACGACCCGGCGGTGCGGCTCGTTGGGTGCGTCGATCGCGATGCGGCTGGAGAGCGGCTCTGAGAGCGCGACCTGAGCGGCCCAGAGCGCGGCGAGCTCCGCGGAGGCAGGGGTGTCGTCCGCGGAGAGCGTGAGGCCGCCCGCCGTCCGGCGGGTGGAGTCCTCGAGCTCGGTGAGCACCTTGTCCGACGACAGCTGCGCGGCCTGCAGGGTGATCTCGGCGGTGACGTTCGGGTTACCGTCCCGGTCGCCACCGATCCACGACCCGAGCCGCGCGAACGCGCGGACGGCCGGAGCGGTCGTGCCGGCGGCGTCGGCCAGGAGCCAGTCGTCCAGGCGCCGGTACACGTCCGGAAGGGTGTCCGCGAGGGTCGACTCGAAGACGCTCAGCACCGTGCGGACCTCGTCGAGGACCGTCGGCTTGGACTCGCGCAGCGGCGCCGTGCGCCACAGCGTGTCGATCTCCCCGAGCAGCTTCCGGTCGTTCTCCGCGAGCGACATCCCGCCGATGCTGCGCGAGTCGCGCTCCGCGACGAGCTCGGCGATCCGCCGGATGGACGCCGAGACCGCGCGCCGACGGGCCTCCGTGGGGTGCGCGGTCAGGACCGGGCGGAACTCCATGTCGGCGAGCCGCTGACGTGCGACGTCCTCGCCGACCTCCTGGGCCAGCTGCGCGACGGCCGCCGGCAGCGAGTCGTCAGGCGCGAGGTGGTGCGGCAGGAGGCTCGCCTCACGCTCGCGGAGAACCCGCACGCGGTGGTACTCCTCGGCCGTGTTGGCCAGGTGGAAGTAGCACGTGAACGCGCGGGCCACCTGCTCGGCACGCGTGAGCGTGAAGCCCGCCACGAGCTCCTCGGCCTGCGCGAGCGCCTCGGCGTCCGGCCCGTTGTGCGCGCGGATGGCGAGCTCGCGCAGACGCTCGACGTCGGCCAGCAGGTCGTCGCCGCCCGCCTCGCGCAGCACCCTGCCGAGGAACTCGCCCAGCACGCGGACGTCGTTGCGCAGCGGTTCGGGCACTTCGTGGTTGGCCAGGCCCTGCGGGGCGTCGCTCGGTGCAGTCACGGGCCAAAAGTAAGGCACGTTCGGCGATCCGTGCCCAGAGCGTCCAAGGCTGTTACATGCAGGACACGTCGCATCACGCCGAGAGCTCGCGCAGGAGACCGGGTCGGCTCGGCGCCCAGGCCCACCCCGTGGCGTCGGACGAGGCGTCGACCCGCTGGTCGAGCAGCAGAGCGTCGGCGAACCCCGCGCCGAGCCGGGCCCGCGACTCGGCAGCGGTCTCCGGCAGCAGCACACCCTCGGGCCCGACGACGGCGCGAGCGATCTCCCGGACGGTCGGGTTGTCGCTCGACGCCGCCAGCACGCGTCGACCGCGCGGGGCGTCCGTGAGGGCGAGGACGTAGGCGTCGGCGACGTCCTCGACGTGCACCGTGGTCCAGCGCTGCTCACCCGAGCCGACCAGCCGCAGCGCCCCGTCGGCAGTCCGCGAGCCTGCACCGAACACGCCGGCGACGATGCCGCGCCCCTGCCCGTACACGACACCGGGCGCCAGGATCGTCGCCCGGACGTCCGAGGCGAGCAGCCTCGCCTCGCGCTCGATGCGCCACGCGACGATGGCCGGCGGGTCCAGCGGTCCAGCCTCGTCGACCGCGCCGGCCCCCCAGATCCAGACGCCGCTGGTGTGCACGAAGGGCTTCTCCGTGCCCGCGAACGCCGTGATCACCGCGTCGATGACCGCGTCGTCGAACGCAGGGTTCTCCGAGTCACCCGTGGCTGCCGCGTGGATCGCCGCGTCGACGCCTTCGAGCTGCTCGACGAGCCACGGGGTGTCGGTCAGGTCGTGCACCACGGCCGTCGCCCCCGAGGCGCCCACCTGGTCGGCGGACGACGAGCTGCGGGTCACCGCGAGGACGTCGTGGCCCGCGGCGACGAGGGACGCCAGGACGTTCGAGCCGATATAGCCGGTGGCACCGGTGAGAAGGACGCGCATGTGAGCTCCCGCGGATCGTTGTGGTGACGTGTGTCGTCGCTGTGTCGTCGCCGATAGTATGAATTCGATACCAGTCACTTCAACGGAAGTCGGTCACCCCGTGGGAACCGTGCCCTACGACGTCCTCGACGTCGCGTGCCCCAGCCGGATGGTGCTCGCTCGCGTCGGCGAGAAGTGGACCGTGCGCATCCTGCTCTCGCTCGACCGCTCCGTGCTGCGGTTCTCGGAGTTGCGTGCACTGCTCACGGACATCACCCCGAAGGTGCTCACCGAGACGCTCCGGGCGCTCGAGCGCGATGGTCTGGTGTCGCGGCAGGCCTTCGCCGAGGTGCCGCCCCGCGTCGAGTACCGGCTGACTCCGCTCGGCACGTCCCTGCTCGACGCGCTGCAGACGATGCGCTCGTGGTCCGAGGCGAACGCGCCCCTGATCCTGGAGTCGCGGGCACGGGCCGACGCCGCTGCGGTCGTCTGACCCACCTCGGCAGGGGCGGAGCGTCCCAGCGCCTCGAGGGCACGACTACGCGGACCACGTGATTCGGACGGCCACCGTGCGTGCGGACGATGGAGGCGATCCGCAGGCGACCCGGCCGACATCCCGGTGCCGACGGCGACACCTGCCCTCACCCCACCCGAGGAGAAGCCATGCCACGCCGGACGCATCGGAGCCTGTTCGCCGCCATCGCGGCGATGTTCCTGGTCCTCGTCTCACTCGGCGGCGCCACCCTGCCCGCCACCGCGGACGGCCGGCACGGGCCGCCGACCAGCGCACCCAAGCCGACCGTCGTGATGGTGCACGGCGCGTTCGCCGACTCCAGCGGCTGGACGGCCGTGGGCACCGCGCTGCAGGCCGAGGGCTACCCCGTGCTCGCGTTCTCCAACCCGCTGCGCGGAGTGCAGTACGACAGCGCCTACCTGCGCGACTACCTCGGCACGATCAGCGGGCCCATCGTGCTCGTCGGCCACTCCTACGGAGGTGCCGTCATCACCAACGCCGCGACCGGCAACGCGAACGTCCGGTCGCTCGTGTACATCGCCGCGTACGCCCTCGACGAGGGCGAGTCCGTCGCGGCGGCGAACGGGCTCGGCGGCGGGCACACCGAGGTCACCGACCACCTCGTCATCCGCCCGTTCCCGGGCGCCAGCGAGGGAGACGCCGACGCGTACATCGACCCGGTGTGGTTCCCGCGGCTCTTCGCCCAGGACGTGCCGTCGTTCCTGGCCAGGTCCATGGCGGGCAGCCAACGGCCGGGCGCCTTCGCCTCGCTCGTGACCCCGTCGGGCGTCCCGGCGTGGAAGACGATCCCGAGCTGGTACATGGTGGCGTCGAACGACCGGATCATCCCGCCGGAGGCGGAGCGCGCCATGGCCGCCCGGGCCGGGGCCACGACCATCGAGGTGAAGAGCTCGCACGTCCCGATGATCAGCCAGCCCCTCAAGGTGGTCGCCCTCATCCGCGCCGCGGCGAGGTAGTCGTCCCACCGAGCAGGCTCCCTCGCCGGAGCCTGCTCGGTGAGGTCAGCGAGGTTGCTCCTTCGTGCGGCTGAGCAGGAGGCCGTCGCCCGTGGTGACGAGCGCGTAGCGGACCGGGGCGGACCGGCCGTGCAGCACGAACACGGTCCGGTGCTCGTCGCGGTCGACGAGCTCCCACCAGCCGATGTCGGCGATCAGCTTGGTGTCGTCCGTGTACGTCAGGTGGTCGAGCTCGTGGTCCGGCACCGCGATGGCGAGCCGCGGACGGCCGACCTCGGTGGGCAGCCCGCGCGGCACGGCCCACGACCGCAGGACTCCGTCCTCCTCGAGCCGCAGGTCGAAGTGCGGCCGGGGCACGCGGTGGTCGTGCAGGACGAACGCCGGGTGCCCGTCCTTCGGCGCCTTCACGGTCACCCCGCGGACGACGACGCGTCGCCCAGGTGCTTCTGACCCCACAGCGCCGCGCTCGTGCGGTCGTTGACACCGATCTGCCGGAACAGGTGGCCGGCGTGCACCTTCACGGTGCGCTCGCTGATGCCCAGCGACCTGGCGATCTGCTTGTTCGCCAGCCCCTGGCAGATGAGCTCCAGGACCTGCCGCTCACGCTGGCTGAGCCGGTCGACCGGCGACGCGGTCGCGGTCGGCAGCAGCGCCGTGGCCACCCGCGGGTCGAGCGGAGCGTGGCCCAGGGCGGCCGACCGGACGGCGGCGACGAGGTCTCGCGGGTCACAGTCCTTGAGCTGGTAGCCGATCGCCCCGGCAGCGAGTGCCTCCCCGACCCGACGCGTGTCCGAGAAGGAGGTCAGGACGACGACGCGGACCCCCGGCTGCGCGGCCACGATGCGCCGGGTCGCCTCGACACCGTCGAGCACCGGCATCGAGAGGTCCATGAGGACGACGTCGGGCTGGAGCTCCGCCGCGAGGGTGACCGCGGCCTCGCCGTCGGCCGCCTGACCGACGACGCGCATGCCGTCCGCGCCGTCCACGAGCGTCGCCAGGCCCGAGCGGAGCAGGTGGTGGTCGTCGACCAGCAGGACCGTGACGTCGTCGTCACTCATGCGCCCTCCCCTCCTCGACGGTCAGCCGCCACCGGCACCCCGCGCCCGGCGCGGAGCTGACCTCGAGCTGGGCACCGGCCGCCGACGCGAGGTCGGAGAGCAGCCGCAGGCCGAAGTGTCCCTCCGCCGGTGCGGCGAGCACCGCGTCCACGTCGAACCCCGCGCCGTCGTCCTGCACCTCGAGGACGACGGTTCCACCGTCGCGGTCCACGCGCACGACCACCTCGCTCGCCTGCGCGTGGGTGACCGCGTTGCGCAGCGTCTCGCGCGCCACCCCGTAGACGAGCTGCGACGTCTCGGACGTCAGTCCCGCCTCGACGTCGTCGGCGAGGTCGAGGCGGATGTCGACACCGCGTGCGGCGAGCCCACCCACCAGGTCCTGCAGCGCGGCGCCCAGGCCTGCGGTCCCCAGGCTCGCGGGATAGATGTCGACGAGCAGCGACCGCAGTCCCTTGATGCTCGCGCGGACCGTCTCGGCCGCTCCTCGTACGGGCTCGGCCAGCTCGGGTGCCGCGGACCGCTCCGCCCGATCGGCAACCCCCGCGAGCGCGAACGACGACGCGGCGAGCTCCTGGACCACGCCGTCGTGCAGCGTCGCAGCGATCCGGCGGCGCTCGTCGTCGGAGGCCTCGACCGCGTGCTGCAGCAGGACCTCACGCTGCTTCTGGGAGCGGCGGAGCCGGTCGAGCAGGGTCCAGAGCACGGGGAGCATGAGGACGAGCAGCAGCAGGAGGCTCGTCATCGTGATGCCGGCGAAGCCGCGCCACAGCGCGGTGGACCGCTCGGTGACAGCGTCGTACCGGCTGTACGTCTCGAACAGCAGCGGGGTGCCGTCGGGTGTCCAGACCGGCCGGTAGACCTCCAGGAGCTTGCCCTGCCCGCGCTCGTACACGTTCTCCGGCTTGTCGAGATCGCTCACCTCGGCCTCCGTGGACGGGTCCGTGAGGACGGCTCGCTCGTCGTCACCCAGGGCGAACCCCTGGCCCACGAGCCGCGGGTCGTCCGAGTAGACGATCGTGCCGTCGCCGTCCCAGATCTTCACCCGGACGACCGAGTCGCTGAGCACGCCCGCGCGCACCGCGTCGTCGACCGCCGCCAGCGCCGCAGCATCGCCGGTCGTGAGCCCGTCCTGCAGCACCGGCTGCACCACCGCGTCGGCGAGGAGGTCCGTGAGCCTGGCGGCGTCGTTGACCGACTCCTGCTCGGCGATGCGGCGGCTGGCCGACAGGCCCAGGACCGCCACGACCACCAGCACCAGCGCGGCCGCGGCGACCAGCCGTCCGAACACGCGCCACGGCCGGACCGGACGCAGCTCGGCACCTGCGCCCGACCCTCGCAGTCGGGTCAGCGTCGTCCACTGCGGACCGGGTGAGGGCACGGCGCCCACCCTATGCGGGTGGGCGCCGCCGTCCTCCTCGCCTGGTGCCCGCGGTTCAGTCGTCGCTGCCATGGCCACCGTGGTCGTCACCCGCGTCGTGCCCCGAACCGTCGTCCGACCCGCCGTGCGAGCTGTCGTCGTCGTGGCCCGAGTCGTCGCTCGTCGCCGACGGGGCAGGAGCCGGCGCCGGGGCCGGGGCGCTGCTGGGCTCGTCGCGGTCGTCGCCCTGCTCGACGCGGTCGTCACGGTCCACGAGGCCGCCGTGGTCGTCGACCGTGGTGCTCGTCGGCGAGGCGCTGGACGACGGCGAGGCGTCGGAGGTGGGCGAGGCGCTGGACGTCGGCGTCGGCGTCACGACGCCACCCTGCACCGCCCGGTCGTCGCCGACCTCCGTCCGGTCGTCCCGGTCGGTGGCACCACCGTTGTCGTCGACCACCGCCTGCGTCGGCGGAGCGACGGGGACGGTGGGGCTGAGGCTGCTGTTCCCGGCCAGGCCTACCGCCGCCGGCGCCGCGGCCACGAGCAGGGCGGCGGTGAACACGATCATGCGCTTCATCGGAACTCCTCGGTCTCCTGGGTGAGGACTCCTTTCTCCCCTGTCGCCGGTACGGCGCACCATCGGACCTTGGTACTAGTACCACCGCGTCCAGGGCGCGACGGTTGTCCGCGATGGGCGCTGCACCCGTCCGCGCGAGCTCGGCTCAGCCGCGTTCCTGGGAGTAGCAGGGCCCGGTGTCGCCGGCACCCATCCAGAACCTCGAGTTGTCGTAGACCAGGCGGACGCCGTGCGTCAGCTCGCACTCGCGCGCGAGTCGGCCGACGGGGTAGCGGGTCCGGCACTCACCGCAGTGCAACGGGGTGTCGTCCTGGGCCATGGCACACCTCCCACGGGGGTGGCGGCCAGCGGGGCGTCGGGCCGCTTGCGGTTCATGGTGAGACCTGGACGCACCTGATCGGCGCAAAGGTGAGACAGATCACGCCGGGTGCGAGGACGCCCTGAGCGTCATGCCTGGGGCTCCTGCGGGGCGTGCCGGTCGAGGAACCCGTACACCTCGCGCGCGTCCACACCGGGGAACGCCCCGGTGGGCAGCGCGCTGAACACCTGCTGGTGGATGCGCGCGCTCGGCCACGACGCGTCCTGCCAGCGGGCGGTCGCGGCGGCGCGCGGGCGGCGGCAGCACGCCTCGTCGGGGCACGTCGACTTGTGCCGGTCCGTCGTGTCGCGGCCGCGGAACCAGGTCGCCGACGAGAACGGCACGCCGATCGCGAGCGCCATCTGCCCGCCGGAGCCGGAGCCCGTCTGGGTCGAGCACCAGAACGTGCCGGCCGGGGTGTCGGTGTACTGGTAGGACTCCGACGATCGGTCACGCCGGGTGAGTGCTCGGCGCACACCCCAGCTGCGGCAGACGAGCTGGCCCTCGATCGCGCCCGTGACGTCGGTCGGCATCGGCAGCCCGTCGTTCGCGTACCCGCGGTAGATCGCTCCGTCACCGCCGATGCGCAGGAAGTGCACCGGGATCCCGAGATGCTGGGTGGCCAGGCTGGTGAAGCGCTGCGCCGCGGCCTCGTGCGTGACGCCGAACGCGTCGCGCATGTCCTCGATCGCCAGGTCCTTCTCGCGCTTGTGCTGCTGCAGGTGCTCGACCGCGGCCGACTCGGGCATGAGGCAGCAGGACGCGAAGTAGGTGATCTCCATCCTCTGGCGCAGGAAGTCGTCGTAGGACGTGGGCCGCTCGTGGCCGAGCACGCGGTGCGCGATCGCCTGCAGGGCCAGCGAGCGGAGCCCGTGGCCGCCGGGGATCGACGCGGGCGGCAGGTAGATGCGGCCGTTCGCCAGGTCGGTCACCGTGCGGGTCGAGCTCGGCAGGTCGTCGACGTAGAGGATCGAGAAGCCGAGCTGCTCGGCCATGCGGGACACGGCCCGGTGCGTGAGCGCCCCCGCGGTGTACCCGGCCTTGCGCGCCATGGACTCCGCGAGGCGCTCGATCTCGGGCAGGTAGTTGTCGCGCGCCTGACGCTCGAGGCGGATCTGCGTGTTGGCGCGGCGCGCCTCCTCCGGCGTCGCGACGGCCTCCAGGTCGCGCCGGGCGAGCTCGGCGTGCAGGCCGACGAGCTGTTCGAGCAGCGGCAGGGGCAGCGTGCGTCCCGGGCGGACGGTCGGGAGAGAGAGCCGCTCGAAGCCCGGAGACCGTTGCGCACGGTCGAGGGCGATCTCGAGCGCGGCCCGCCGCGACGGCGGCTCGGCGTCGAGCAGGTCGGCCACGGTCACGTCGAGCGCGTCGGCCAGGCCCCGCAGCAGCGTGAGACGCGGCTCCCGGCGCCCGTTCTCGATCAGCGACAGCAGGCTCGGGGTGACCCCGACGCGCTGGCCGAGGTCGTCGAGCGTGAGCCCCCGCGCCGTGCGCAGGTGCCGCACACGACGCCCCACCGTGAGCGCGTCGGGTTCGCCTTGCGCGGCTTCGTCGCCCGGCAGGCGACCTGAGATCGTCATGACGTGACTCTATGTCAAGAATCGCGATTCTTGTCGTGCGATTCGGCCCCGAGAACCCGACTGCTTGACGACACGATGGTCATATCGACGAGCGCGGCCACCGGAGGCCGTGCTGAAGGAGACCGCAGAGATGACCACCCTGTTCGATCCCGCCCCGCAGACCCGCACCGTCACGCTCGCCGACGTGACCGCGGTCGCCGTCACGGGTGACGTCCGCGCCTGGGTCGCCGCGGTCGCCGAGCTGACGCAGCCCGACGCGGTCGAGTGGTGCGACGGGTCGGACGCCGAGCGGACCGCGCTGATCGCCCAGATGGTGCGCACGGGCACGTTGCTCCCGCTGGACCCCACGCTCCGTCCGGGGAGCTACCTGGCCCGGTCCGACCCCGACGACGTCGCACGCATCGAGTCGCGGACGTTCGTGTGCCCGCGCGACGAGTCCGACGCGGGCCCGACCAACAACTGGCGCGAGCCCGGGGCCATGCGGGCCGAGCTCGACGGGGTGTTCGCCGGCAGCATGCGCGGACGGACCATGTACGTCGTGCCGTTCTCGATGGGGCCGGTCGGCGGGCCGATGTCGCGGGTCGGTGTGCAGGTGACGGACTCGCCGTACGTCGTCGTGAGCATGCACGTGATGACGCGCGTCGGGAGCGACGTGCTGCGCCTCGTCGAGGCAGGCGAGCCGTTCGTGCCGGCCGTGCACTCGGTCGGCGCACCCCTGGAACGCGGCGAGCACGACGTGCCGTGGCCGTGCAGCTCCACGAAGTACGTCTCCCACTTCCCGGACACGCGCGAGATCTGGTCCTACGGCTCGGGCTACGGCGGCAACGCGCTGCTCGGCAAGAAGTGCTTCGCGCTGCGCATCGCCTCGGTCATGGGTCGCGACGAGGGGTGGCTCGCCGAGCACATGCTGCTGGTCCGCCTCACCTCACCGCACGGGCGCCGCTACCACGTCGCCGCCGCGTTCCCCTCGGCGTGCGGCAAGACGAACCTCGCGATGCTGCGCCCGACGCTGCCCGGCTGGACGGTCGAGACGATCGGCGACGACATCGCCTGGCTGCGCCCGGGGGCCGACGGGGCGCTGCGTGCCATCAACCCCGAGGCCGGGTTCTTCGGGGTCGCGCCGGGCACCGGCACCTCCACCAACCCCGCGGCCATCGAGACGCTCAGCCACGACACGATCTTCACCAACGTCGCGCTCACGCCCGAAGGTGACGTCTGGTGGGAGGGCCTCACCGACGAGCCTCCCGCCCACCTCACCGACTGGCGGGGCCGCGCCTGGACCCCGTCGTCCGACGAGCCTGCCGCGCACCCCAACAGCCGGTTCACGGTCGCGGCAGCTCAGTGCCCGACGATCGCGGACGGCTGGGACGACCCCGAGGGCGTGGTGCTCGACGCGATCGTGTTCGGCGGCCGTCGGGCCACCAACGTGCCGCTCGTGGCCCAGGCCGAGAGCTGGGAGCACGGGGTGTTCATGGGCGCGACGATCTCGTCGGAGCGGACCGCGGCGGCCGAGGGACTGGTCGGCGAGCTGCGGCGCGACCCGTTCGCGATGCTGCCGTTCTGCGGCTACGACATGGCCGACCACTGGGCCCACTGGCTGCGGATCGGGGAACGGCTCGACCGCGACCGCCGGCCGCTCGTCTTCCAGGTCAACTGGTTCCGCAAGGACGACGACGGGCGCTTCCTGTGGCCCGGGTTCGGTGAGAACTCGCGGGTGCTCGCCTGGGTCGTCGA
The DNA here is from genome assembly GCF_056400865.1 of Cellulomonas sp. P4_H4. Taxonomy (NCBI): domain Bacteria; kingdom Bacillati; phylum Actinomycetota; class Actinomycetes; order Micrococcales; family Cellulomonadaceae; genus Cellulomonas; species Cellulomonas sp. P4_H4. Next base: position 1,289,095 of record NZ_JBFUKL010000001.1, on the reverse strand, counting down.
CCAGGTCGACCGGGCGCGCGGGCTGCGCACCGACGTCGGCGCCGTGCCCAGCCCGGTGGGTCTGCTGCCGGCACCGGGCGCGCTGGACACGCGCGGGCTCGATCTCGACGACGAGACGCTCGCGCGGCTGTTCCACGTCGACCCCGACTCATGGCTGCTCGAGGCTGACCTGACCGAGGAGTTCTTCGCGACGTTCGGTGACCGCGTGCCGCCCGCACTGCACGACCGCCTCGCCCGGATGCGGGCTGCGCTCGAGCGCTGATCGGTCGTCGGCCCGGCTCAACGGCGAGCCGGGCCGATGACCAGCGGCCTCGTCGCCGCCCTGCGACCGAGGTGGGCTAGAGGATCACGCCGAGAGCTGCCGAGGCGAGCACGCCGATCGCGATCCAGGCGAGCATGCTGCCCAGGAGGTAGACGGCGTACGTGACGTGCTCGGCGGTCGTGCTGCCCCATCGCGGCGCGGGTGCCCAGCGGACGGTCTCGAAGAAACGGCTGGCGCGGGTCGAGAGCGACGGTGCCGGAGGTGCGTAGGTCGTGCTGGACATGGGGGCTCCTTGTGGGTGCAGACGAGTGCGCCGGGATCGCCGGCACCTCCCATGGTTCCACCGGGCGAACCCCCGAACCCGGGCCTTTGGGCCCCTTGTGGCCAACGGCACAGCTGTCGGTCACAACCCTCGTGCACGACCGTCGTCGACGGCCGTGCACGACCTCCGGGCGGACCGGCCGGGTCAGTGGACCCAGCGCGACGTGATGTCGAACTCGCGCGCGACCGCCCCGATCTCCTCCGGCTTCAACCCCTCGGCGCGTCCGCCGGCGACGAGGTCCATGTACTCGTACTTCGCGCCGGTCTCCGCGTACTCGATCCGGTCGACGGCACGTGTGACGGACAGGTCGGACCGCGCCATCACGCCGTGCTTGGACCAGAGCACGATCTCGAACTCCCGTAGTCCCTCGACGTTCGCCGCCATGAGCTCCGCAGAGCCCGGGATCATGAAGGCGAGCACCCCGATGCCTGCCGAGAGGGACACGATCGACTCCGGCTCCCAGCGCAGGATGCGGGTGTTCATCGACTCGGTGTCCTGGTACGCGGGCACGTGCGAGAGGTAGGTCAGGTTCATCGGCTGCGCATGGACGACGGCCTGGAACGTCACCCCGCGGAGCGCGACCTGGTCCTGGTGGACGGCGAGGTGCGAGTTGAACTCGCTGGTCAGCCGCTCGAACAGGCGGCGGGGCGACGTGTACATCGTGCCGGTCAGACCGCCCTCGTGGACGACGACAGCGCCGACGTTGGCCTCGGGGTCCTCGTGGATCTGACGGAGGCGCCGCCCCGAACCGGTGACGAGGATGGTGTGCCCCGCGAGCGCGGGCGCCGGGACGGGGAGCGTGATCTCCTCGGCGATCGGGAAGCGACGTCGCACCTCGATGTCCCAGCCGGCGTACACCGAAATGTTGCCGGCACCGGCCTCCGAGGCGTCGATCTCGCAGATGCGGTGACCGCCCGCGCCCATCGAGGTGAGCAGCTCGTCGAGCTCAGGGTGCACAACGGTGTCGAGCATCGTCCGTCCTCACTGTCGGGCCGCGGACAGGTCCGACAGCCGGGATTCGGCCTGTTCCCAGGCCTTCGGGTCTCCGGTGGGTTCCCACCGGAGCGGTTCGGTCGAGCGTCGGACGACGTCGCGGATCGCGGGCAGACCGCCGACGAGGTCCCCGGTGGCCCATGCCTGGACGAGGAGGTTCCCCATCGCGGTTCCCTCGGCAGGTCCCGCGAGCACGGGCAGCCCTACCGCGTCGGCCGTGAGCTGGCACAGCAGGGCGTTGCGGGACCCACCTCCGACGACGTGCACGACGTCGAGGTCGAGCCCGGCCAGCCCGACGACCTGACGCAGAGCGCGCCGGTAGGCCAGGGCGAGCGAGTCGAGGATGCAGCGGGTCACGGTCGCCTCGTCGTCGGGCACCGGCTGCCCGCTCGCCCGAGCGACCTCCGCGATGCGCTCGGGCATGTCCCCGGGGGCGGCGAACCTCGGGTCGTCGACGTCGACGACGGTCCGGAGGGCGGGGACGTCGGCTGCGGCTGCGAGGAGCGCGGTCAGGCCGGTGGTGGCGCCGCGGTCGTGCCACGTGCGCTGCGACTCGGTGAGCAGCCAGAGCCCGGCGACGTTCTTGAGGTAGCGCACCGTCCCGTCGATGCCGAGCTCGTTGGTCAGGTTCGCCGCCCGGGACTGCGGGGTCAGGACCGGCTCGCGCAGCTCGACGCCCACCAGCGACCACGTCCCCGACGAGATGTAGGCCGCTCGGCTCGGGTCGACCATCGGTACCGCCGCGACCGCCGACGCCGTGTCGTGCGACCCGACGGCCACGACCTTCGCTGCCCCCAGCCGCAGCTCCGGGCGCAGGGCACCGACCACGGCACCGGGTTCGACGACGTCCGCGAGCAGCCCGCGCACGTCGACCCCCGTGAGGCCCGTGAGGGTCCGCAGGACCTCGGGGCTCCACTGCCGCGACCGCACGTCGAGCATCCCGGTCGTCGACGCGTTGGTCACCTCGGTGACGTCCCGGCCGGACAGCCACGAGGTCAGGAGGTCGGGGATCAGCAGAAGTCGACGCGCCTGTCCGAGCCGTGCCTCCGCCATGAGCTGGAACACCGTGTTGAACGGCTGCACCTGGGCGCCGGTGACGGCGTAGTGCCGGGCGGCGGGCATCGCGTCGAAGAACCGGTCGGGCATGCCCTGGGTCCGTGGGTCGCGGTAGTGCACCGGGTCGCCGAGCAGCGCCCCGTCGGCGTCCAGCAGCCCGTAGTCCACGGCCCAGCTGTCGACGCCGACGGACGTCAGCGACCCCGAGCGACTTGCGGCGGCCAGGCCGGCGCGGACCTCGGACCAGAGCGCGTCGACGTCCCACCGGAGCCCCTCGCGATCGCCGACCTGCGCGGGCCCGTTCGTGAAGCGCGCGACCTCGACGGTCTCGAGCCGACCGTCCGCCAGGCGACCGGTGATGACGCGCCCGCTCGTGGCGCCGAGGTCGACTGCTGCGTACATGGGTTGGTCGTCGTTCGCCGGCGCGCGCCTAAGCGCCCCAGCCGGCTTGCGTCCCGCCGACGCGGTCGCCGGCGATGGCCTGCGCGTACCCGGAGGCCGCGTACGCCGCCATGGGGTCGGCCGGCAGGCCGCGCTCCTCGCGCCACTGCGCGAGCGCCGGACGCACGTCGGTGTAGAACGCGTCCATGAACAGCCCGTTCGCGCCGAGCACGTCCCCCTGCTCCTGAGCCACCGCGAGCGCCTCGCGGTCCACGAGCAGCGCCCGGGCGGTCATCTCCTGCACGTTGAGCACGGAGCGGATCTGGCCGGGGATCTTGTCCTCGATGTTGTGGCACTGGTCGAGCATGAAGCGCACCGGCGAGCCGGCCTCCAGCCCTCCCCCGCGCACGACCTCGTACAGGATCCGGAACAGCTGGAACGGGTCGGCGGCGCCGACGATCAGGTCGTCGTCCGCGTAGAACCGCGAGTTGAAGTCGAACGACCCGAGCCGACCCAGGCGCAGCAGCTGCGCGACGATGAACTCGATGTTGGTGCTCGGCGCGTGGTGCCCGGTGTCCAGGCAGACCATCGCCCGCTCCCCCAGCGCGGTCACGTGCGCGTACGAGGTGCCCCAGTCCGGCACGTCCATCGTGTAGAAGTACGGCTCGAAGATCTTGTACTCGAGCACCAGACGCTGCTTCTCGGACAGGCGCGCGTAGATCTTCTCGAGCGAGTCCGCCAGCCGGTCCTGCCGCCCCCGGATGTCACCCTGCCCCGGGTAGTTCGTGCCGTCGGGCAGCCAGATCTTCAGGTCCTGCGAGCCCGTCGCGTCCATGACGTCGATGCACGCGAAGTGGTGGTCGATCGCCTTCTGGCGGATGCGCGGGTCCACGTGGGTCAGGGACCCGAGCTTGTAGTCGTCGTCCTGGAACGTGTTCGAGTTGATCGTCCCCAGGCCCACGCCCAGCGAGTGCGCGTACTCCGACAGCGCGACGTAGTCGTCCACCAGGTCCCACGGGATGTGCAGCGCCACCGTCGGCGCCAGACCCGTCAGCTCGTGCACCTTCGCGGCGTCGGCCAGCTTCTCCTGGATCGTGCGTGGCGTGCCGGGTGTGGTGAACACCTTGAAGCGGGTCCCGGCGTTCCCGAAGGCCCACGACGGGAGCTCGATCGCCTGCGTGGCGAGCAGCTCAAGGGTGGCCTGGTCCATCGTGCGCATCTCTCGTGTCCCCTCGTTGGGCGCTGGATGAATCGTTTCATTCAACTAGGATGGTGTCAACCTGACCGACCGTCGGGGCCTGACCGGACGTCTGCGGCGTGCTACCGCCGCGGAGTGCTCGACGCCCGGACCACGAGTTCGGGCTGGAACACCGTGTGCCTCGCGTCCTCACCGTTCGCGCGGCGCATGAGCAGCTCGGCGGCCTCGAAGCCCATCTCGTGCGTCGGCTGACGCACCGACGTCAGCGGTTGCGCGAGCTCGGCCGCGATGTCGATGTCGTCGTACCCGACGATCGCCGTGCGGGTGAGCAGGTCCGTGCCGCCGGCACGCCGCAGGCACCGTTGCGCACCGACGGCCACCAGGTCGTTCACGCAGAACAGCGCCGCAGGCGCCGCCCCGTCGTGCGCCGCGATCCACGCGCCCAGGGCCCGGTCTCCCCCGGCAGCGTCGAGCGTGCTCAGCAGGACCTCCTCCACGACGTCGTCGGGGACCAGACCCGCGGCGCGCACCGCTCGGTCGACGCCCGCGCGCCGCGCCTCGCACTGGCGGATGGAGTGCGGCCCGTTCAGGAACACGATGCGTCGGTGTCCCTCGGCGAGAAGGTGGGCGGCCGCGAGCTCGCCGCCCGCCTCGTCGTCGACGGACACCGACGACATCCCGGGGACGTTCGACGGCGAGTCGAGCAGCACCACGGGCACCCCGCGCTGCTGGATCTCCGCCAGGTGCTCGGTGGAGTGGCTGGTCGGGACGACGAGCAGCCCGAGCACGCCGTGCTCCTCGAACAGCCGCAGGTATTTGTCCTCCCGCTCCGGGTCGTCGTCGGAGCTCGCCAGCATCAGCGTGTGGTCGTCGCGGGCGAGGCGGTCCTCGATGCCCCGCGCCACCTCGGTGAAGAACGGGTTGCGGATGTCCAGCAGGAGCGCGCCGACGGTGGTGATCGACCCCTGCCGCAGCTGCCTGGCCGAGCCGTTCCGGACGAACGACAGGCGGTGGATGGCGTCCTCGACCCGCTCGCGCGTGGCCGGCAGGACGCGGTCCGGCCGGTTCAGCACGTTGGACACCGTGCCGACGGAGACACCCGCCAGCTTCGCCACGTCGGTGACCGACGGACGGCGCGACGCGCTGGTCACCAGGGCACACTCCCTACCGGTGGTTTCACGGCAGGCGGACCTGCTGGGGGCCGAGCTCGTCGACGCTGGAGACGCCGAGCAGCGCCATGGTACGGCGGATCTCGCGCTCGAGGATCTGAACCGCCCGCTCCACCCCGCGCTCCCCGCCGGCCATGAGCCCGTACAGGTAGGCACGCCCGACGAGGGCCGCGTCCGCGCCCAGCGCGAGGGCCGCCACGACGTCGGCGCCGGACATGATGCCCGTGTCGACCCAGACCTGGGTGCGGTCGCCGACCGCCTCCGCGACGTCCGGCAGAAGCCGCAGCGGCACGGGTGCCCGGTCGAGCTGGCGTCCTCCGTGGTTGGACAGCACGACCGCGTCGGCCCCGGCATCGGTGACCCGTCGCGCGTCCTCGACCGTCTGGATCCCCTTGATGATCAGGGGCCCGTCCCACGACGCGCGGATCCACTCCAGGTCCGCGAGCGTCATCGTCGGGTCGAACAGCTTGTCCAGCAGGTCCGCGACGGTCCCCGACCACGAGCTCAGCGACGCGAACGTCAACGGCTCCGTGGTCAGCAGGTTCAACCACCACGCGGGGTGGGTGGCCGCGTCCAGGACGGTCTTGACCGTGAGGGCCGGCGGGATCGAGAAGCCGTTGCGGGCGTCACGCAGCCGGGCGCCCGCGACCGGGACGTCCACCGTGAGCATGAGCGCCTCGTAGCCCGCCGCCTTCGCGCGCGCCATGAGGTCCTCGCCTGCCGAGCGGTCCTTCCACACGTAGAGCTGGAACCACTTGCGGGCGTCGGGTCCCGCGGCGGCGACGTCCTCGATCGAGGTGGTGCCCATCGTCGAGAGCGCGTACGGGATGCCGTGGCGCTGGGCCACCCGGACCACGGCGCGCTCGCCCTCGTGGTTCATCATCCGCGTGAACCCGGTGGGCGCGAACGCGAAGGGCAGCGACGACCGGGTGCCGAGCATGTCCGTCGACGGGTCCACGTGCGAGACGTCGTGCAGGATCGACGGCTGGAACTCGAGCTGCCGGAACAGCGAGCGCGCGCGGCGCAGGCTGATCTCGGCCTCGGCGGCGCCGTCGGTGTAGTCGAACACCGAGCGCGGGGTCCGCTTGCGGGCCAGGCTGCGCAGGTCGTCGATGGTCAGCGCGTCGGCCAGCCGCCGGTCGGTGGCGTTCAGCACGATCGGCTTCGGCCGCATCAACGGCTTGAGCTCGGACCACGAGGGGATCTGACGGTGGGTCACGGTGGCGTCGTCTCTTCTCTCTTCGGTGCGCTCAGCGCAGGAACGCTGCGGCGACGCCGGAGTCGACCGGGACGTGCAGGCCGGTGGTCTGCACCAGGTCGGGGCCCGTCAGCGCGAAGACGGCCGCGGCTACGTGCTCGGGGAGAACCTCGCGCTTGAGGAGCGTGCGCTGGGCATAGTAGGCACCCAGCTCGGCCTCGGGCACGCCGTAGGTCGCGGCGCGCTGCGCACCCCAGCCCCCGGCGAAGATCCCGGACCCGCGCACCACGCCGTCCGGGTTGACGCCGTTGACCCGGATGCCGAACGCGCCCAGCTCTGCCGCGAGCAGACGCACCTGGTGCGCCTGGTCGGCCTTCGTCGCGGAGTACGCGATGTTGTTCGGCCCGGCGAACAGCGAGTTCTTCGAGGCGATGTAGACGATGTCACCGCCCATGTCCTGCGCGATCATGGCCCGCGCCGCCTCGCGCGCCACGAGGAACGACCCGCGCGCCATGACGTCGTGCTGCAGGTCCCAGTCGCGCGTCGTCGTCTCGAGCAGCGGCTTGGAGATGGACAGGCCCGCGTTGTTCACGACGAGGTCGACGCCCCCGAACGCGAGGACCGTCTCCTGGACCAGGCGCGCGATGTCCTCCTCTGAGGTGACGTCCGCCCGCACGGCGATCGCGACGTCCGGTCCGCCGAGGGCGGTGGCGACCTCGGAGGCACCCTCCAGGTTCAGGTCCGCGACGACGACGCACGCGCCCTCGGCCGCGAGGCGCTCGGCGATCGCGCGACCGATGCCCGAGCCCGCCCCTGTCACCAGCGCGACCCGCGTGGCCAGCGGCTTGGGCTTCGGCATGCGTGCGAGCTTGGCCTCCTCGAGCGCCCAGTACTCGATGCGGAACTTCTCCGACTCGTCGATCGGCACGTAGGTGCTGATCGCCTCGGCGCCCCGCATCACGTTGATCGCGTTGACGTAGAACTCGCCGGCCACGCGCGCAGTCTGCTTGTCCTTGCCGAACGAGAACATCCCCACGCCCGGGACCAGCACGATCGCGGGGTCCGCACCGCGGATCGCAGGGCTGTCGGGCGTCGCGTTCCGGTCGTAGTAGCCCTGGTAGTCGGCGCGGTAGAGCTCGTGCAGCTCCTTGAGCCGGCCCACGACGTCCTCGATCGGTGCGTCGGCCGGCAGGTCGACGACGAGCGGCTTGACCTTGGTGCGCAGGAAGTGGTCCGGGCACGACGTCCCCAGCTCGGCCAGCCGGCCCAGCTCCGCGCGGGACACGAAGTCCAGCACGACGTCCGAGTCCGTGTAGTGGCCGACCTGCGGCCGGTCGGTCGAGGCCAGGCCCCGGATGACGGGGGCGAGCTCGGCGGCTCGGGCGCGGCGCTCGTCGTCCGACAACGGGGTCACGACGACGTCACCGAACGGGTGCGGGCCGGCCGCGGTCCTCTCCGCGATGAACGCCTCGGCGGTCCGGATGATCTCGAGCGAGCGCTGCTCGGCCTCCTCCGACGTCGCGCCCCAGGCCGTGATGCCGTGCCCGCCGAGGATGCAGCCGATCGCCTGCGGGTTCGCGGTCTTGATCGCGGCGATGTCGAGCCCGAGCTGGAACCCCGGGCGACGCCAGGGCACCCACACGACCGAGTCACCGAAGACCTCGGCGGTCAGCGCCTCGCCGTCGGCCGCGGTAGCGAACGCGATGCCCGAGTCCGGGTGCAGGTGGTCGACGTGGGCCGCGTCGACCAGCGCGTGCATCGCGGTGTCGATCGACGGCGCCGCACCACCCTTGCCGTGCAGGCAGTAGTCGAACGCGGCGACCATCTCGTCCTCGCGGTCGACACCCGGGTAGACGTCGACGAGCGCGCGCAGCCGGTCGAGGCGCAGCACCGCGAGGTTCTTCTCCGTCAGGGTGCCGAGGTCCCCGCCCGAGCCCTTGACCCAGAGCAGGTCCACGTCGTCGCCGGTGACCGGGTCGGTCGCCGTTCCCTTGGCGGAGGTGTTGCCGCCCGCGTAGTTCGTCGTGCGGGGGTCCGCTCCGAGGCGGTTGGACCGGGCGACCAGGGCCTCGGCTGTGGGGCTCGACATCATCGTCTCCTTCGTGAATGAATCGATTCAGACGGTACCTGCGACCTCGGTCGAGGTCAAGCGCGCGGGTACATCGCGGGCCTCTGTCAGCACACGGGGAGCGCCCGCCCCGGGTGCGGGACGGGCGCTCCCCGTGCTGGTCAGCCGACCGTGAAGGTGCCCGTCAGCGCGGTGTCCTGCGCGGACGTCGCGACCTCGACCGTGTACGTGCCCGGTGCGATGGTCCAGGCGTGGCTCGCCGTGTCGTAGTACGACAGCGGCAGGTCGGCGCCCTGCGGGTCGATCGTGACCGTGACCTTCTCCCCGCGGCCCACCTTCGGGGAGACCTTGGCATAGCCGACGAGGCGCTTGGGCTCGCCGGTGGCCGACGGGAGCGTCAGGTACACCTGCGCCGTCTCCGTGCCGATCCTCGGACCCGTGTTGGTGACGAGGAACGACACGTCGACCGCCTTCGTGCCGTTGGTCTTCGCGGTGACCTTGAGGTTGTCGTACGCGAAGCCCGTGTAGGACAGGCCGTAGCCGAAGGGGAACAGCGGCTCGATGCTCTTGGCCGAGTACCACTTGTACCCGACGAGCAGGCCCTCGCTGTAGCCCACCTGACGGATCTCGCTCGTGCCCGCCGGACGCGTCGTCGTGCCGTTCGAGAACGTCCCCGGGTACTGCTGCGGCGTGCTGGTCGGCGTGTCGGCCAGCGACTTCGGGAACGTCATCGGGAGCCTGCCGACGAAGTCGTCGTCCCCGTAGAGCAGCCGCGCGAACGCCGTGCCCTGCTGCTCACCGGGGTACCAGGCCTCGATGACGCTCGCGACGCTGCCGAGCCACGGCATGGGCGTCGCGGTGCCGGTCTCGAGGATCGCCACGGTCTTCGGGTTGGCGGCCGCGACCGCCGCGATGAGGGCGTCGCCTCCGTTGTCCAGGTCGAGCGTCGTCCGGTCGGCGAACTCACCCTGCCTGGAGTAGCCGAACACGATGGCGACGTCGGCCGCCGCGGCCACGGTCGCCGCCGACGTGAGGTCGGCGCCGTTGTCGTACGTGACGGTCGCCCCGACCTGTGCCGCACGTGCCGTGATGGCGTCCAGGGGCGCGACCGGGTTGGGGCACGCGTTGCCGCTGCCACCGAACGGCCCGGCCGCCTGGGCGCACACGGTCCCGGCGCTGACGCCGTTCGTCGGTGTGTTGGACGCCGTCGGACCGATGATCGCGATCGTCTTCGTGGCCGCCGTCAGCGGGAGCACGTCGCCGTCGTTCTTCAGGAGCACGGACCCCTCGGACGCGATCTTCGCGGCGAGCGCCTTGTGCGCGTCCGTGGACGACGACGTCGACGGCGTGGCCGGCAGCGGGTGGTCGAAGAGGCCGGCCGCGATGTAGGCGCGCACGACCCGGAACGCGGCCTGGTCGATCTGCGCCACGGTCACCGATCCGTTGTCGATCGCCGCCGCGATGTTCGCCGGCGTGTAGAAGCGCGGACGGTTCAGCTCCTGGTCGAGGCCCGCCGCCAGCGACGCGCCCGTCGAGTGCACCGACCCGAAGTCGGACACGACGTACCCGTCGAAGCCGTCCTCGGACTTCAGGAGGTTGTTCAGGATCGGGCTCTCGCAGGCGTACACGCCGTTGACCTGGTTGTACGAGCACATCACGCCGCCCGGGTCCGACTTCCCGACGATGATGCGGAACGGCAGGTCGTACACCTCGCGCAGCGTCCGCCCGTCGATGTTCGACGAGGACGTCTGGCGGTCGAGCTCCTGCTCGTTGGCCACGTAGTGCTTGATGACGGCCATCACGGGCTGGCTGGGGTTGCCCTTCTGGATGCCGTTCGTGGTCGCTGCGGCCAGGTTCCCGGACAGGAGCGAGTCCTCGCCGAGGTACTCCGGCGTGCGTCCCGCGAGCGGGGTCCGGCTGGAGGAGACGCCCGGCCCGAGGATCACGTTCTTGCCGGAGCGGAAGGCCTCGTCCGCCTGGGCGGCGCCCTTGTCGTAGGCGAGCTGGTCGTCGAACGACGCCGCCAGGCCGATCTGGTCGGGGAAGATCGTGACGCCGGCCGAGCCCCGGACGTAGTCGGGACCGTCGGTGTACACGACCTTCGGCGTGCAGGGCACCTGGACGGGGTACGTGACGCCGTTGAACGTCGTCTGGGTGGGATTGTTGGCCGCCTGCTCGTCGAGCCAGCGGAGCTTCTGCTCGAGGGTGCTGGCCTTCAGGAGCAGGGTCGCGCGCTGGTCGGGCGTCTTCTTCGTGCTCATCCACGCGCACTGCGGGTCGGTGGCCGTCGGCGCTGCCTGTGCCGCCGCGACCGGAAGGGCCGCCCCGAGCGGCAGTGCGACCGCGAGAGCGGCCAGGAGGACGACGGACCTGCGGGCCTTGAGTCTGACGTGCATGCGTTTCTCCTCGTTGAGAGCGGCGGTTCTACCGTGGTCGACGAAACGATGTGAAGCGTTTCAATTGCGACGAATGTCACCCTGCCATCCGAGAGAAGACTCAGTCAATGCCTAGCGGAGAGCCAGAAATCGGACCGCGTCAGACCTTCTGAGGGCACGCCGGATTGAGGCGTTTCACGACGCCTGGAAGCCCCCACCGGGCCGGCCGTGCTCGTCCCTCAGCCGAGCGACAGATCGCTCACGAAGACGTGGCTGCCGTGCCCGACCTCGACAGGCGGCAGGCCCGGCAGGTCGACCACCGCGGTCGCGCCCACGGGAACGAGCGCCTCGACCTCGAGCTTGGACTCCTCGATGCGCCACGACACCGTGGCGAGCCCGTACGGCGTCACATGGCCCACCGTCGCCTGGTTGATCCCGCCACCGGGCCGAGGTGCGACCAGGAGGCGTCGGTACCCGGGCGCCGCGGGCGCGAGCCCGCCGACGCAGCGGTGCAGCCAGTCGGCGACGGCGCCGAGCGCGTAGTGGTTGAAGGACGTCATCCCGCCGGGGTTCACCGTGCCGTCCTCGAGGAGCGAGTCCCAGCGTTCCCACGTGGTGGTCGCGCCGCTGAGCACCTGGTAGAGCCAGGACGGCGACTCGGTCTGCAGCAGGAGCTGGTAGGCCTGGTCGAGGTGTCCCGTCGATGCCAGTGCGGGCGCGACCGCGGGCGTGCCGGCGAACCCCGTCGCGATCCGCCCGTCGGCCTCGTGGACCAGCGTGGCCAGGCGAGCGCCGGCGACCGCCGTCTCGTCCGGGTCCAGCAGCCCGAACTGGAGCGCCAGGGCGTATGCCGTCTGCGCGTCGTCGGTCATCAGCCCGCCGGGACGGACCCATCGCCGACGGAAGCCCGCGCGTACGCGCCCGGCGGCAGCGCCGTAGTGCGCTGACTCGGCGGGCCGTCCCAGGATCTCGGCCATCTCGCCGACCAGCCGGAGCGACTGGACCGCGTACGAGGTGGCGACGAGGTACTTGTCGGTGCGCGCCGCACCGGGATCCTCGGGCGGGGCCGCCGGGTCGAGCCAGTCGCCCAGCTGCAGGCCCGAGTCCCACACGTCGTCCGGGCCGATGAGCGACAGCACCTGGTCCACCCACGCCTGGGCGCTGGCGAAGCGCCGCCGCAGGATGCCGCGGTCCCCCGTGCGCTGGTACAGCACCCACGGGACGAGGACCGCCGCGTCGCCCCAGAGTGCGATCGGCTGAGCGTCGCCCCAGAAGCCGAGCGGCAGGTACGGGACGTAGTACGGCACGGTGCCGAGCCGCTCCTGCTCGAGGGCGAGATCGTCCAGCCAGCCGTCGAGCATGCCGGTGACATCCCCCAGGAAGGCGGCCGTGGGCGTGAACGCCGCGAGGTCGCCGGTCCAGCCCAGCCGTTCGTCGCGCTGCGGGCAGTCGGTCGGCACGTCGACGAAGTTCGACCGCATGCTCCACACGACGTTCTCGTGCAGCTTGCTGACCAGGGGGTTCGAGCACTCGAACCAGCCGACGCGCTCGAAGTCCGTGTGGTGCACGCGAGCGACCACGTCCTGCGGGTCGAGCTCGGCAGGCAGGCCGGTGACCTCGGCGTAGCGGAAGCCGTGCATCGTGAACCGCGGCTCCCAGGTCTGGTCGCCGTCGACGCACGTGTACGTGTCCTGCGAGATCGCGTCGCGCAGGGGTCGGGTGCACAGGCGCCCGTCCTGAAGGACCTCGGCGTGCCGCAGGACGATCGTCTGCCCGGCGCTGGCCCCTCGCAGGCTGATCCGCAGCCGCCCGGCGTGGTTCTGCCCGAAGTCGAACAACCACGTCCCGTCGTCGAACCGCTCGCTCTCGACCGGAACCAGCTCCTGCGTGCAGCGCACCGGCGGCCCGGTGGGCGCGACGAGCAGGTGCGGGTCGACGGGCTCGGCGGACACACGCGCCCACCGTGAGTCGTCGAATCCCGGGGCCGACCATCCCGCAGGCAGCGCGCGGGCGTCGTAGGTCTCCCCCTCGTAGAGGCCGCTGCCGAGGATCGGACCCTCGAGCGCGGTCCACGAGTCGTCGGAGACGACCGTCACGAGCGCGCCGTCGGCCGTGACGACCTCGAGCTGGGCGATGACGCCGATCCGGGTGCCGTAGACGTCGTAGGCGCCGCCGTCGAACCCGACCTTCCCGCGCCACCAACCGTCGCCGAGCCAGGCTCCGAGGACGTTCTCCCCCGCGGCGACCAGGCTCGTGACGTCGTAGGTCGTGTACTTGAGCCTGCTCGGGTACACGCTCCAGCCCGGCGTGAGGACGTCGTCGGCGACGGCCGAGCCGTTGAGCTCGGCCTCGACCAGTCCGTGCGCGCTCAGGTAGAGCCGCGCCTGGACGACCCGTGCCGGCAGCTCGAACCGGCGCCGCAGGAGCGGCAGCCGGTACAGACCGTCTGCCCGCCGCTCCTCGAGCGGCGCGAGCGTCACGGCCGCCGACCAGTCCTGGGCCGTCAGGAGTCCCGCCTCGACGACGACGGGTTCGCTCCAGTCGCTCTCGCCGAGCTCACCGACCACCTGGACGCGGACCTCGGCCCACTCGCGCGAGCGGAGCGCGGCGAACGGCCACGGCACGAGCACCTGCTCGGCGCTGGTCACGACGACCTCGAGGTCGTCCTCGACGACGTCGTGCAGACGGCGCGAGACACGGATGCGGTACCCGCTCTGCACCCAGTCCCCCGGCGCGCTCGGGATGGTCCAGGACAGTCGAGGGCTGGGCTCGCCGATCCCGAGGACGTCGCCGACGCGGTGGTGCTCGAACCTGAGCCTCGTGGGCGCCGCCGGGCCGTCCGTCGAGCCGCCGTCCACGTCCGCCTCGTCCACGCTGTGTGCCCTGCTCATTGCCCACCCTCTCGACCGCCGATGCCCGGGAGACGCGTCGATCGCCGGTGTCTCGTGAGAACCACCCGGACGAGCGTCGTCCAGCGCCCCGCCCGCCGTTGGGCCGACGTGCCGGTGCGCACCGCGCCCGACACCCGAGGACTGCTGCCTCCCGCTCGCCGGCAGCCGGCGAATGAAGCGTTTCAATCTGGTCGTACCTTGTCATCCCGGGGCGGCGGGGTCAACCGTGCCGCCCCGCCGGTCTGCACCTGTTCACTGACTCGCGGTCCCCCCTGTGAGACGCTCCAACATCGCGGGAGACTCAGCTGACCTGCCAGCACGTCGAGGAGACGCATCACATGACACGGCCCGGGCCGGCCACCGGCCAGCAGCGTCCGAGCGTCAACGACGTCGCGACGCTCGCAGGCGTCTCGCTGGGGACCGTCTCCAACGTCCTGAACCGGCCCGAGCGCGTCACCGAGGCGACGCGGGCCCGCGTCGAGCGGGCGATCGAGATGCTCGGCTACGTGCCCAACGCGGCCGCCCGCTCGCTCAAGCTCGGCACCGCGGCGACCATCGGCCTCATCGTGGGCGACCTGACGAACTCGCTGTTCGTCGACATCGCCCGCGGTGCCGAAGGGGGTGCCGAGGACGGTCGGCTCCACCTCATGCTGGCGAACAGCGACACCCGCATCGACCGGGAGCAGTCCTACCTGTCGGTGTTCGCGCAGGCGCGCGTCACCGGCATCCTCATGACGCTCAACGACGAGGCCCACTTCCGCACCATCGCGGCCTCGGCCCCGCGTTCGATCCCGCTCATCGTCCTGAACTACACCGCTCCGACGTCCCAGTTCTGCAGCGTGAACGTCGACAACGAGCTCGGCGGGTACCTCGCCGGACGGCACCTCGTCGAGACGGGCCGCAAGCGTCTGGTCTACGTCGGTGGCCCGTCGCAGCTGCAGGCCGTCGTCGACCGTGGTCGGGGCTTCGCGCGTGCGGTGGGAGAGTCCCCGGGTGTGACGGTGACGACCATGACGCCGGACTGGATCAACCGCGCCGACGGATGGGCGATCGGACGGACGCTCTCAGCCCAGGTGGAGTCCGGTGAGGTCGACGGGATCTTCGCCGCGTCCGACCTGCTCGCCGCGGGCATCGTCCAGGCGCTCAGCGTCTCGCCTCAGATCCGCATCCCGCACGACGTCGCGGTCGTCGGGTACGACAACAACCAGGCCGCGTGGGACAGCCCGATCCCGATCTCGACGATCGCGCAGCCCGGGGAGGACCTCGGCCGGCTGGCGGCGCTGCTGGTGCAGGAGGAGGCGGCGGAGAGCCCGGGGCACGTGCACGAGCACGTCGCGGTCGTCCTGCCCCCGCGCCTGATCGAGCGGCAGAGCTCCGCCCCGCAGCCCTAGGGCGTCGAGTCGCGAGCGGTGACGTGCAGCTCGCTCGGGAGCACGGGGAGCTCGAACGTCCTGCCGTTCGAGGCCGCCTCGATCGCGTCGGCCATCAGCACGACGAACTCCGACAGGTCCGCGCGCACCGACGTCAGCGCCGGCACCGCGCGAGCGGCCGCGTCGGAGTCGTCGGCGCCGATGACCGCGAGGTCGTCCGGGACCGCCAGCCCGGCGTCGTGCGCTCCGGCGAGGACGCAGACCGCGACGTCGTCGTTGAACGCACAGACCAGCGTCCCCGCGCCGTGCCGACGACGCCAGGCCGCAGCCTGAGCGGCCCACACGTCACGGTCGGCACCGAGCGTCGTCGACTCGACCACCGAGATGCCCCTCTGGCTGGCCTTCGACGCGAGCGCCGTCTCGCGCAGCCGGGACATCGCCCCGAGCCCCGGCTCCCCCGGCCCGACGTAGACCACACGGTCGCACCCGCGTGCCGCCGCAAAGTCGACCTGGGCGCGCGCGGCCGCCGAGATGTGGGCGTCGCGCCCCGGGAACACCGGCAGGACCGGCACCCGGAACCCCGCACCCAGGGCAGCGAACTCCGGGTCGTCGACCGTCGCCTGGGTCAGCACGACCGCCGGGGACAGGTGGCCGGCAGGGTCGAGCCCACGCGGATGCCCGGTCAGCTGGACGAGCCCGAGGTCGCGCGCCTCGAGCTCGCGCGCGATCGCGTCGATGACCAGCGCTCCCTGGACGCCGTGGCTGACGGGCGAGGACGCGAGCACGAGCACGAACCGCGCGCTCGCGCCGCGAAGCAGTCGCGCGGCGGCCGACGGCACGTAGCCGAGGGCCGCCGCGGCGTCGCGCACCCGCTGTGCGGTCGCCGGGCGGACGACTCCCCCGGGGTCACCGTTGAGCACGTTGCTGACCGTGCCGCGGGACACACGAGCCAGCCTGGCGACATCCATCGACGTCGGGCGGCTGTCGTCGTTCACGAGCGCGACCGTATCGCGACCGCATCTGCCTCACGGGACGGCACGGCCGGCGCTCAGCCCTTGACGGAACCCGCTGTCAGGCCCCGCATGATCCGCTGGTTGAGGACCAGGAAGATCGCCAGCATGCCGAACACGTTGATGCAGATCGCCGCGAACGTCGGCCCGTAGTCGATGGCCCCGTAGCGCCCCGTGAAGTTCAGGAGGCCCACCTGGATCGTCTGCAGGTTCGTGCTGTTGGTGAACGTCAGTGCGATCAGCAGGTCGTTCCAGATGAAGAAGAACTGGACGAGCGCGACCGTGAAGATCGCGTTGCGGACCATGGGGAACCCGATGGACCAGAACGACCTGAGGATCGACGCGCCGTCGAGAGTCGACGCCTCGAACATCTCCTTCGGGATCGCCCGGAAGAACGTGGCCATCATGAACACCGTCAGCGGGAGTCCGATGGCCGTGTAGGTGATGATCAGCGGCAGGAGCGTCCCCGTGAGGTGCGTCCGGAAGTAGATGGTGAAGAGGGGAAGCAGGATCATCTGCCCGGGCACCATGATTCCGGCCAGGAAGAGGAGCAGCACCGCCGCTCGCCCCTTGAACACCATGACCTCGAGCGCGAACCCGGCGGCGACTCCGAAGACCACGATGAAGAACAGCGCGGGAAAGACGGCCACGATGCTGTTGCGGACGAAGACGTCGAGGCCACCGGTCGTCCACGCCTCGACGTAGTTGGTGAAGCTCCACGACGAGGGCAGCGACCAGAACGGGTCGTTGAGGAACTCCTCCTGCGTCTTGAAGGAGCCGAGCGTCAGCCAGATCAGCGGGTAGACGACGACCACCAGCAGGATGGTCAGCACGATCGCTCGCGTGATGCGGCTCGCGCGCTTGCGTCTGCGTGCCGAGGCGGCCGACGGAGGAGCCGCGACGGTGCGGCCCGCGGTCAGGGTCTGAGAGGTCATGATCGGCTCACCCTCACTTCGTCAGATCTTGCCGCGTGGAGCGGAAGATGAAGACCGTCACGATCAGGCACAGGATGGTCAACATCAGGGCGATCGTGCTGCCGTAGCCGAAGTCGCCGTACGTGAACGACGTCTGGAACATGTACAGGGTCAGGGGCGTCGTCGCGTTCCCTGGGCCACCGTTGGTCAGGGCGACGACTGAGTCGAACACCTTGAGCGTGCCGTTGATGCTGAAGATCAGCGACGAGAGGAGCACCGGGAGGGACAACGGGATGATGATGTGCCGGATGAGGCGGAGCCCCTTGGCGCCGTCGACCCGTGCGCTCTCGATGAGCTCCTCGGGGATGTCGACCAGGCCGGCGTAGAGCAGCACGGCGTAGAAGCCCATGGACCGCCAGAGGTCCATCAGGATGATCACCCAGAACGACGCGCTGGGGTTCCCGAACCAGTCGATCGGCGCCACGCCGAACCACCCGAGGATCGAGTTGACAGGGCCCACGGTCGGTGCGGCCTCGAAGAACTTCCGGAACAGCAGCGAGACCGCGACGGTGGGAAGGATGACGGGGAAGAACACCATCGTCCGGACCAGCGACGACGCGTTGCGCAGCCAGAAGACGTACATCAGGGACAACCCGTAGCCGAGCGCGACCTGCAGGACGGTGAGCACGAGGGCGTACCGGAGCGTGTAGGAGACGGCGGTCCACGCGGCGGGGTCTTGGAAGAACGTCTTGAAGTTGTCGAGGCCGACGAACTCGAAGCCGGTGACGACGTTGCCCGAGTAGACGGTGTAGACCATCGACCAGACGATCGGGACCAGCATCACGAGCGTGTAGATCGCCAGTGCCGGGCCGAGCAGGATCGCTATCGCCCTGCGGTCACCCAGAACGCTTTTCATGGGAACTCCTTGTCGGAGCCGATGGAGACGCGCCGAGGGGTGCGGTCGGCGTGCACCGCACCCCTCGGACGACGATCTACCACTCAGCTGGCGTTGGCATCCTGCACGAGCTTCATGAACTCTTCGCCCGAGATCTGCCCGCTAATCAAGGGAACCGCGTTGTTCTGGCTGACCGTGGTGCCCTTGGCCGAGAACAGCGCCTCGAACCACAGCACGCTCTCCGTGGCGTCGGCCATGGTCTGCTGGACGCTCGTGGTCAGCTCCGGCAGGTCAGCCGGGGCGTCGGTGATCTTGAAGCCCGAGATGACGCCCTCGCTGTTCAGCACCGTGTCGCCGTAGTTCTCGGTGATGCAGCCGACCCAGTCCGCGTTCGTGGTGCCGAAGTCCTTGGCGCCGAACGCGATCGGGACGCCGACGTTGGCCGGGATCTGGTCGATGCTGCCCTTGCCGCCCTCGACGGCGGGGAACGGCATGAAGCCGATGTTCTCGGCGCCGATCTTGTTCTGCTCGGGGTCGTTGAAGTTCCCGAGCGCCCAGCTGCCCATGTAGAGCATCGCGGCGTCGCCCGTGAGGAACTGGTTCATCGCGCCGTTGTAGTCGATCGAGCTCGGGGCGGGCCCGTACGCCTTGAGCGTGCCCAGCTCGGCGACCGCGTCGGCGGCCTTGACGTACTCGGGGTCGGTGAGCTTCGCGTCACCGTCGGCGACCGCCTGGAGCGCGTCGGGGCCGAGGTCACGGAAGATGTAGGCGCCGACGAGCCGGGTGATGTTCCAGCCGTTGTCCTTGCCGGGGGTGGTCAGCGGCTGGACGCCCGCGTCGTTGAGCTGTCCGACGACGTCGATGAAGCCGTCCCACGTGTCCGGGACGTCGATGCCGTTGTCGGCGAAGATCTGCTTGTTGTACCAGATGCCCTCAATGTTGAACTCGGTGGGCAGCGCGTAGAAGCCGCCGTAGAGCGCCTCGATCGTCGAGCGGGCTGCCGGCAGGACGTCGTCCGCGACACCCTGCTCGTCGAGCACCGGAGCGAGGTCCTCGAGCTGCCCTGCCTCGATGAACTGCTTGTTCAGCGCGGGCGTGCCGGCCGCCATGATGACCTGCGGGAGCGCGCCCTGGCCCGCGAGCAGCTGGAGCTTCTGGTCGAACTGCGCTCCGGGCGAGGTCTGGTGGCTGTACGGCGCCGCTGTGTTCTCGGCGGTGCACTGGTCCTTGGACAGTGCGGCGAGCGTGGCGTCGATGGTCGTGTTCTCGGTCTGCCCGAGGAACTCGAACTTCGACGTGCCGGCACCGCCACCGCCCGAGGTGGCGCCGTCGGAGCTGTTGTCGGACGAGCTTCCGGAACAGGCGCTGAGTGCGAGGGCCGCGGCACCGGTCAGGGCAATGAACGAGACCAGGCGACGACTGCGCCGAGATGTCGTGTTCACACTTCCTCCTTGAAGTGACGTTCGCGATTGGAACGTTTCAATACGGATGTTAGTCACGTTTCAATGGCAGCGTCAACCGTGCCGGACGGCCAGTTTGGTAACAGTCCGGACTCGGTCCTGGAGCTCGTCAGCGGCGCCTCGCCTGTGCGCACCGACAGCATCTATGCAGGTCACAGCGTTTCCAGCAGCCCGGGCTCTCCCTTTCGCCTCAGTGCCACGACGCTCTCGAGCCAGCGGCTGCGTGATCCGACGGCGGTCGGCAGTACGGCGATCGCTTGAATCGTTTCGATTCGACACGGCTCGAGGTTGACACGTGTCAAAGCACTGCCCACACTGCTGGCATCGAGAAGGGACTCCCATGAGCGCAACGCGGCGCACCAGCATCACCCCAGGTCAGGTCTGGCTCGACACCGGGGGCAACCGGATCCACGCGCACGGCGGTTCGATCCTCACGGTCGACGGCGTCTACTACTGGTACGGCGAGAACAAGGAGAGGTCGACGCCCGGCAGCGGGATCTGGCACTGGGGAGTGCGCTGCTACTCCTCGACCGACCTCTACAACTGGGAGGACCGCGGCCTGATCATCCCGCCGGACCTCGACGACCCGACCTCACCGCTGCACCCGTCGCAATACACGGACCGCCCGCACATCGTCTACAACGCGCGGACCCAGCAGTACGTGTGCTGGATCAAGGTCATGACCATGGGCGAGCTCGCCCAGCGCTCGACCGTGCTGGTCGCCGACTCCCTGCTCGGGCCGTACCGGGTGGTCAACGAGTGGCTGCGGCCGCTGAGCATGCACGCCGGCGACTTCGACCTGGTCGTCGACCCCGAGGACGGCAAGGGGTACTACTACTTCGAGCGCGTCCACTCCGAGCTGATCTGCGCGGACCTCACCGACGACTACACCGACGTCACGGGCTACTACTCGACGCACTTCCCGCTCGAGCAGCCCCCGTACGTGCGGGAGGCGCCGGCGTACTTCCGACGAGACCGTCGCCACTACCTGCTCACGTCCGGGACCACCGGGTACTACCCCAACCCCTCCGAGGTGGCGACCGCGCCGTCGTACCACGGGCCGTGGCAGGTGCTCGGCGACCCGCACCCCACCGACCCGACGCGCACGTCCTTCCGGTCGCAGATCTCGTCCGTGTTCAAGCATCCGGGCAAGAAGGACCTGTACATCGCGCTCGGCGACCGCTGGCTCCCCCGCTACGAGGCCGACAGCACCGAGGCGATCGACGCGTTCGCCGCGCACTTCGGGCCCCAGGGCGAGGGCGGCACCGTGGCGATCCCCGAGTTCGCGCACGTCGACAGCTCGATCGCGGACTACGTCTGGCTCCCGATCCGGTTCGACGGCCCGATGGCCTACATCGACTGGCACGACGAGTGGCGCGTCGAGGACTACGACTGACGCACGAGGCCGCGCTGCCCACCCGGACGGGTGCGCAGCGCGGCCCCTCGAGGGCCTACTCGATGCAGAACCCGATGTCGACCGCCACGGTGCGCCCGGTCCAGGTCGAGTTCACGACCGCGCGGTCCGACACCGAGAGGCGCAGGACGTAGCCGCACGGGTCGAGGTTGGTCGTGTTGAGCGACCAGGTCGAGCCCACGGGTGCCTCCGAGATGCTCGAGAGCACGGACGTGGTCAGCGCCATCGACGGCAGCGGGAACGGCATGAGCGAGAAGCCCCAGGAGCCGAACCAGGTGTCGCGCGCGTCGTACGTACCGTGGATCGTGATGCCCTGCGTGAACTTCCCGCAGTTCTGCTGGGCGATCTGGCCCGGGTCGAAGGCCAGGTGTGCCGCGTTGGCCGGGTCGACCGACGCGGTGTTGAGCGTGTTGTCGAGCTGGAACCGCTGCGTGTCGACGATGCCGGACCCCGACACCTCGAGGCTCGTCACCCAGAGGTCGTCGCCGCTCGTGTCGATGTAGCCGAGCGTGCCCAGCGTGTTCGACGTCCAGACGGGCCAGGTGGTCCACCCAGCCGGGTCAGGGGTCACCCAGGACCCGTTGCCCATGTTGTCGACCACGAAGAACGGGGTCGTCAGCGGGGCGTCCGTGCCGCCGGCCGTCACGTTGCGCACCAGGAGCCGGTACGAGGTCCCGGCGAGCGCCGGGTCCGTCGGGCCGTGCACGGTGACACGACCGGCGAACGGGCATCCCCGCGTGTCGAGCACCGAGCCGTTGTAGGCGATGTGCGCGACCGGCTCGGTCACACCGGTGCTCGGGTCGATCTCGCCGGTGGCGACGCCACCCACGATCGTCAGTCGGGCGACGCCGTCGTACGGGCGGCCCGGCAGGACGTGCACGTGCGCGTCGAGGCGGTTCCCCCAGTGCGGGACGGCGTCCGGATCGACCTTCGACGGCGGCGTGTTCCAGGACAGCACCGCGCGGACGCGGTGCAGGCCGGGATCCTTGCACAGGCGTCGGTAGGCGGTCAGGTCGAGCGGCAGCACCGCCGCGTAGGACAGGCCCGTCCCCGGCATGGTGATGTAGTCGTGCGCCGTGACGGCGACGGTGCCGAGGTAGGTCGAGACGCAGTCGTCGTCGAAGTCCGCCCAGAACGCGACGTACTCGGTCGAGCCCGCGCTGCAGGGCGGCCCGGAGAACCCCGTCGGGCGCTTCACGCGATACGTGGCGACCAGCTGGGCCGCCGCGTCGTCGAGACCGAGGCACTCGAGCTCTTCGTAGGTCGTGTCGCCCTTGCCCTCGTCGAGGATGTCGAGCAGATCACCCCAGCTGACGTCGAGCTCCTTGTACGTGAGCGAGGTCTTGGCCAGGGAGATCGGCGAGACGTTGCCGCTCAGGGCGGCGCTCGCCTCCGCTGCCACCATGCGGTGCGGCGGCACGGGGTCCAGGGCGAGCTTCGCGATCGTGCGGTCGACGGCCTTCTGGGACAGGACCTTCAGCTTGTCCGGCGCGTACAGGCGGACGAGCTTGTCGAGCGAGAACGGCACCTGGGCCGCCGCCTTCGGCGGAAGCGGCTGCGGGTTGAGCGCCACCGGTCCGATCGGGTCGGGCTCGGGGATCGGGATCGGGAGCACCTCGTCGTCGACGAGCTGCTTGAGGACGTCCGGGTCGATCTTGAGGACCGGCTCGAGGAAGTCCAGGACGTCGTGCGGGAAGAACCACCGACGGGGCCGGATCTGGATCGTGTCCTCCTGGACCTCGCCCCAGACCGGGACGAAGCCCGGGTCCCCCGCGGTCGGCTCGTGCTCCCACGAGAGGATCGCGCGCACGCGTGGCAGGACCGGCGTGGCGCAGAACTTGCGCAACGGGGTCAGGACGACGCCGGCCACCAGGATGTACGGGTGGTCGGCGTCACCGGCACAGTCCTTGCCCTCGGGCACGTCGAAGACCCGCGCCGCGGCCGAGCCGGCATCGACCCAGCCGGCTCCGAAGTCGACGAAGAACCGGACCCACTCGGAGGACCCCGGCTCGCACGGGTCGCCCTTGTAGCCGAAGGACCGTCTGATGACGATCGTGGCCTCGAGCCGATCTCGCTCGGGGCTGTACGAGACGCAGCCGATCTCCTCGTAGGCGGTGTCCGACTGCTTGGCGTCGGACACCGGGAAGAGCTCGGCAAGGACCTTGTCCTGCAAGGTCCCGAAATGGTTCGGGTTCGCGGCGATGAGCTTCCGGAACGCGCGACGAGACAGCTCGACATCGGTAGGCATGTCATTCCCCCTGGCACAAAGCCGGACGCCTGGTGCACCCAGCACCTGAGTCACGCCGATGGGCGTGTCGCTTGGGCCGCCGTGCACGTGACGCCTCTGCGCTGCGCTGCGCGATGGCTCGACGAGAGCGACGATAGACCCGAAACGAATCCACCCAAAAGGGGTACTTGCGACTTTTAGCCCGCTGTGTTCACGAAGTGCCCCCAGAGGTCGGCCGTGGTTCATCTCGATGCTCCGGCAGGCCGGCGGAACGTAGCTGGTCCTCCAGGTGGAACACCTCCTCGAGGACGCGGAAGCCCTCGTCCGGGTTGCCGTCCGTGACGAAGAACTCGCTCATCTCGGCCTGCCAGCGAGGGTTCACGGCCGTGCGGGTCATCGCCTCCTGGGCGGCCGCGTAGTCGTCGGTCTCGAGGTAGCCGACGAGCAGCCCGTCGTCGGCGAGGAACAGGGAGTAGTCCCGCCAGCCGGTGTCCCGCAGCGCCTCGAGCATCTCGGGCCAGACGGCGGCGTGCCGAGACCGGTACTCGTCCAGACGGTCGGGCCGGACGCGGGAGACGAAGCACACGCGAGTCATGGGGTGCCCTTCTCGAAGAGTGCGGACGAGGGGGCCGGGCGCAGCCAGGCGCCCGGCCCCCCAGGAGACCTCAGAAGTCGAAGTCCCCGATGTTGTCCTTGTTGAACACGTACGGCTCACCGAGGAGCACGGTCGCGTCTGCGCCGACCGTGTACTCACCGAGGTCACCAGCCGTGAAGGTGTCGCCCTCCTTGCCGGTGATCGTGCCGTCGACGAGCGCACCCGCCGCGTACGCGGCGAGCGAGCCGAGCTCCTCCGGGTTCCACAGTGCGAAGGCCGTGACGGTGCCGTCCTCGACGTAGTCGCGCATGTCGTTCGGGGTCCCCAGACCCGTGAGCGCGACCGTGCCCTTGGCCGACGAGGTCGACAGGTAGCGGGCAGCAGCGGCGATGCCGACGGTCGTGGGCGAGATGATGCCCTTGAGGTCGGGGTACGACTGCAGCAGCGCCGCGGTCTTGTCGAACGACGTCTGGTCGTCGTCGTCGCCGTAGACCACGTCCACCAGCTCGATGTTCGGGTGGTTGTCCGCGAGGTCCGTCTTCATCATGTCGATCCAGGCGTTCTGGTTCGTCGCGTTGGCGGTCGCCGACAGGATCGCGATCTTCCCGGCGTCCCCGATCTGCTCGGAGATGAGGTCCACCTGGGCCTTGGCGATGCCCTCGGCGGTGGCCTGGTTGATGAACAGGTCGCGGCACTCCGCGTCGACGTCCGAGTCGAACGTGACGATCTTGATGCCCGCCGACTTGGCCGCGTCGAGCGAGCTGCACAGCGCCGACGGGTCGTTGGCGCTCAGCACGATCGCGCTGACCTTCTGCTGCGTGAGCGTGTTGATGAAGCTGACCTGGCCGTCGGCCGTGGCCTCGGTCGGGCCGACCTCCTTGAAGGTGCCGCCCATCGCCTCGACGGCTGCCTTGCCACCCTTGCTGGAGGTGTCGAAGTAGGGGTTGCCGAGGTTCTTGGGCAGGAACGTGATGGACAGGTCCCCGCTTCCGCCGGCCCCTTCGGACGAGCCGGCGGAGTCGGACGAGTCCGGCGAGCCCGACGTGCAGGCCGCGAGGACGAGGACAAGAGCGGTGGCCGCGGTCACCAGACCGGCCGAACGACGTGCGAACCACGTCATCGTGGTGCTCCTTTCGAGGTGGTGCACGGGTCAGTCGGCGGCGCCGACCGACGAGCGGGTGCCGGGGCGGCGCGTGGCCCCCCGGGCGCGGGCGACGAGGCCGGGACCGACCACCGTCGCGATGAGCAGGACGCCGGTGACGACGTTGATCACGTCGGACGACACGTCCGCGAGGCGCAGCGCGCTGCGCAGAGCCCCGATGAGCAGGACCCCGGCGATCACGCCGGGGAGGGCACCCCGGCCGCCGAAGATGGAGACGCCGCCGACGAGCACCGCGGCGATCACGGACAGCTCCAGGCCGACCGCGTTGTCACCTCGCGCCGAGCCGTACCGCAGCGTCCAGTAGACGCCCGCGAGCGCCGACATCACGCCGCTGGCGACGAAGAGCCAGAAGGTCAGGCGGTTGACCCGCGCCCCGGCGAACCGGGCGGCATCGGCGTTCAGCCCGGTCGCGTAGACGACCCGGCCCGTCGCCGTCGCGTGGAGCACGACCCCGAACGCCAGCGCGGCGACGACGAAGACGGCCATCACCACCGGTATGCCGCTCCCGGCGAAGCGCGCGCTGACCAGGTCCTGCGCACCCTGGGGGAAACCCGTGACGGCACGCGTGCCCAGGGTGCCGACGGCGAGCCCGCGGAACAGGGCGAGCGTGCCGATGGTGACCGCGAGCGACGGAAGACCGACGACCGTGACCAGGAACCCGTTGAGCGCGCCGCCGAGCGCGCCGACCACCAGCGCCGCCAGGGCGGCGAGGCCGAGCGGCCAGCCCTTCTCGTACAGCGAACCCACGAGCACGCTGCTCAGTCCGAGCATGCTGGCCACGGAGAGGTCGATGTGCGCCGCGATGATGATCAGGGTCATCGGCAGGGCGATGAGCAGGATCGGGAAGACGTCGAGGAACAGGAAGTACCAGGTGGTCGACGTCGCGAAGTTGTCGACCGTGAGAGACGCGACGATCACGACGCCGATGAGCAGCGCGATGATCGCGGCGTCACGGCCGAGCAGCAGCCTGGTGATGCGGTCCCGGGTCGAGGGTGCGGCGGGGACGGTGCGGACCTGGTCGACGGTCATGCCACACCTCCCGTCACGGTCGCGGCGGGCAACGGCCTGACCTTCGCGGCGACGTGCGTGGACCGCAGCCGCTTCGCCGTGCGAAGGGCGAGCACCCGGTCGAGGACGATCGCGCCGATGATCAGCACGCCGACCACCGCCTGCTGCCAGAAGTCGGGGATCCCGAGGATCGGCAGCGCACGGTCGATCGTCGCGAGCAGCACCGCCCCCAGTGCCGCGCCGGCGACCGTGCCGCTGCCGCCGAAGATCGCCACACCTCCGATCACCGCGGCCGCCACGGCCTGCAGCTCGAGGCCGGTCCCGGCGTTCGACGCGATGGTCGCGTACCGGGCGGCGAACAGGACGCCCGCGAGCCCGGCGAGCGTCCCCGACAGGACGAACGCGAAGAAGACGCGTCGCCCCACGGACAACCCGCTGAGCCGTGCCGCGTCGGGCTCGGAGCCGATCGCGTAGAACTCCCGCCCGGAGCGGGCGTAGCCGAGGTAGACGCCGACGGCGACGACGACCGCGAGAGCGATGATCGCCAGGACGGGGATGCCGAACCACCGGGCGGTACCGAGCGCCAGGAAGCGCGCAGGCATGTCGCCGGCGCTGATGCGGTCGCTCCCGGCCCAGATCACGGTGATCCCGCGGTACGCGTACAGCGTGCCCAGCGTGATGACCAGGGACGGCACGCCCGCGCTGGTCACCAGCGCGCCGTTGACCGCACCGAGCACAGCACCGAGCAGGATCCCCAGCGGGATCACGGCCACCATGGGAAGCCCCGCGACGAACATGGACCCGGTGGCGAACGCGACGAGGCCGAGCGTGCTGCTCACGGAGAGGTCGACGTTGCGCGTGATGATCACCGCGGCCTGACCGACCGCGAGCAGGACCAGGAGCGAGGGCGCCAGGAGCAGGTCGCGGAACCCGTCGGTGCTCACCAGGAAGGCGTCGTTCTTGGCCGTCGTGACGACGATGACCAGCACGAGCGCGAGCGCGATGCTCGTCTCGCGGCGCCGGAGCAGCCGGCCGATCACGCGGCGGCCCCCGTCGAACCCGTCGACCCGGTCGCCGCTGCCATCACGGTCTCCGCGTCGGCGTCCGCCCTGTCGAGCACGGCCGTGACGCGGCCCTCGTGCATGACCAGGACGCGGTCGCTCATGCCCAGGACCTCGGGCAGCTCCGAGGAGATCATCACGACCGCGACGCCCTCACCGGCCAGGCTGTCGAGCAGCTTGTGCACCTCGGCCTTGGTGCCGACGTCGATGCCGCGCGTCGGCTCGTCGATGATCAGCACCCGGGGCTTGGTCGACAACCACTTGGCCAGGACGACCTTCTGCTGGTTGCCACCGGACAGGGTGCCGGCGACGGTGTCGAGGTCGCGCGCCTTGACCTGCAGCGTCGCGGCCCACTCGTGCGCGACGCGGTACTCGGCCGAACTCGTGAGGATGCCTCCGCGGCTCAGCGAGCGCCGCAGGGTCAGCGCGATGTTCCGCGCGACCGACAGGTCGGTGTGCAGCCCCTGCTTGCGGCGGTCCTCCGGGACCAGGGCAAGGCCGCGTCGCATGGCCAGCTCGGGGTCGCCCGAGGCGAGCTCGCGGCCGTCGATGCGGACGGTCCCGGCGTCGTACGGGTCGATGCCGAAGACCGCGCGCACCACCTCGCTGCGCCCGGAGCCGACGAGCCCCGCGATGCCGAGGATCTCCCCGGCGCGCACGTGCAGGTCGATGCCGTCGAACGTGCCGGCCCGCGTCAGTCCCTCCACCTCGAGCACGACGTCGCCCGGGGTCCGGTCGGTGCGCGGGAACATCGTGTCGACGGAGCGCCCGACCATCTGCCGCACGATCGTCGCGACGTCGGTCTCCGCGGTGACCTGCGTGCTCACGTGCTCGCCGTCGCGCATCACCGTGATCCGGTCGCACAGCGCGAAGATCTCGTCGAACCGGTGCGAGATGAAGACCACTCCCGCGCCGCCGTCCCGCAGCTGCCGAGCCACCGCGAACAGGCGGTCCACCTCGACGCCGCTCAGAGCCGCCGTCGGCTCGTCCATGATCAGCACCTTCGCGTCGAGGCTGACGGCCTTGACGATCTCCACCAGCTGCTGGTCCGCGATCGACAGCCCCAGGGCCGGGCGGTCGGGGTCGATCTCGACGCCGAGCGTGGCCAGCAGCTCACGGGTGCGCTCGCGCATCGCCTTCCGGGAGACCAGCCCGCCACGGCCGGTGAGCAGGCGGCCCATGAAGACGTTCTCCGCCACGCTCAGGTCCGGGAACAGCGTCGGCTCCTGGTAGATCACGGCGATCCCGGCGTCGCGGGCGTCGGCCGGCGTGCGGGGCGTCATCGGCTGACCGCGCAGGAGCATCTCCCCCGACGTCGGCTGGTAGACGCCCGCGAGGAGCTTGACCAGCGTCGACTTGCCCGCGCCGTTCTCGCCGACGAGCGCGTGGATCTCGCCCGGCCGGACCTCGAGCTCTGCGCGCGCCAGGGCGATCACCGGGCCGAAGTGCTTGACCAGGTTGTGCACCGCGAGCAGCGGCTCGGCTGCGGCTACCGCGGTCACGGAGCACACCGCCAGCGGGACATCGACAACGACATGCGGGGCCTCTCCATTGAGGGTGAATCGATTCAAAGAAATATAGCCGCGCTGGGCCGATCGATGCAACCACAAGGGGCGAACGTCCTGAATCGTTACATTCGATGTCGGACCGCGGCTCACCGCGTGAGGCACGCGCACCGGCCGGACGCCTAGCGGGGCGTCCGGCCGGAGGGGTCCGGAGGTCAGGACGTGCGCTGCAGCAGGTCGCTCATCACCGCGAGCGTGGCCGTGGCGGCCGGCAGCCCCGGCATGTTCAGGTGCCCGTGCGGCACACCCGCGACGTCGTCCTCGACCACGTCGACGCCGGCCGCGCGGAGGTCGGCCAGCAGCCGCTCCCCCGACGGACGCAGGTCGTCGTACTCGCACAGCGACACGAGCGTCGTCGGCAGGCCGTCCAGGCGTCCCATGCCCGGGAACGCGTAGGGGACGTCGCACGGGTTCGGGCCGAGGTAGTTGCTGTTCAGGAACCGCGTGGACTCGTCGGTGAACCGGAGGGCCGCGGGCAGGCTCGCCATCCGCTCGGCGTGCTCCGCGGGGCCGGTCGGGACCGGGTCGTGCGCGACGGGGTACGCCAGCAGCACCGCGCGCGGGACCACCCCGCCCTCGTCGCGCAGCCGCTCGGCCACGCCGAGCGCCAGGTTGGCCCCCGCGCTCGCGCCGCCGATCGCCCACGGCGACCCGTCGGGCACCAGGCCGGCCGTGGCCGCCCACGTGAAGGCGGCGTGCACGTCGTCGTGCGGCACCGGGAAGTGGATGCCGCCGTGGCACAGCCGGTAGTCCACCGAGACGACCGTCGCTCCCGTACGGCTCGCGAGCTCGCGCGCCACGACGTCGGCCTCCGGCATGTCGAGGTGGCCCCCGACGAATGCCCCGCCGTGCATCCAGACGAGCCCGCGGTCCGTCGCCGGGCGGTCCGCGGGTCGGTAGACGCGGACGGGGACCGGTCCGTGGGGGCCGGGTGCCTCGTGCGCCTCGACCAGCGCCGCGGGGATCGTGTACCCGTCGATCGGCGCGAAGAAGGCCTCGAACCGGGCCATGTCCTGCGGCGACGGCGCCCCGCCGCCGAGGTCCGGGAGCCCGTCGAGCAGCGACAGACGGTCCGCGAGCACCGCGACGAGCGTCATGACTGCACCCCGTTCGCTCGAGCGATCGCCGCGTAGACGCCGGCGCTGGGCTTGGCGGTGCGGACGAACGTCTCGCGGTCGACCGAGTGCAGGCCGAGCTGCTGTCCGTACCCGAAGATCCACTCGAAGTTGTCCATGAGCGTCCAGTGCAGGTAGCCCAGGACCGGGACGCCGTCGTCGATCGCGTCGAGCAGGCCCACCAGGGACGGCTCGATGAAGGCCGCGCGGTAGGTGTCGTCCTGCGTCGACATCCCGTGCTCGGTGACCAGCACCGGGATGCCCGCGACCTCGTAGGCGTAGCGCACCGCGCCGGCCAGGGAGAGCGGCTCGACCGCGGAGCCCATGTCGTTCACCGGCGTTCCCTCGGGCAGCGGCGCGGGGCCGTCGCCGTCGTAGACGATCCGCTCGTAGTTCTGCACCCCGACGAAGTCGTCCTCGCGGGCGAGCTCGAGCCATCGCGCGTAGACCTCCGCCCGCTTGCGGTCGCGCACCGAGGCGTCGTCACCGGCGACGAGGTCGTCGACGATCGCCAGGCTCATGCCCACGGGCAGGTCGGGCCGACGCGCCTTGATCGCGTCCCGCGCGGCGCGGTGTCCGGCCGCCATGCCGTCGGCCATCGCGTCCATCTCCTCGGGGAGCATGACGTTGCCCAGCCGGTACCGCGGCACGTCGGCGGCCTCGCTCGCCGCGACGAGCGTCGCGCGCTCGAGCTCGCGGATGACCTCGGGCAGCCCGATCCAGGTGAGGAGCCGTGCGAGGTTCGGCTCGTTCATCGTGACCCCGTAGGCGATGCGGTCACCGAACGCCGCCATGACGCGGTCGCAGTAGCGCGCGAACACCCGGGGCGCGTCCGCGTCGAGCCAGCCGCCGCGGGCGGCGAACCAGTGCGGCGACGTGAAGTGGTTGAACGTGACGACGGGAGCCAGGCCGAGCTCGACGCACCGGTCGACGATCGCCTCGTAGTGGGCCAGAGCGTCGTCGGAGAACTCGCCCTCGACGGGCTCGACCCTCGCCCACTCGACCGAGAACCGGTAGGCGTTCAGGCCCATCCCGGCCACGAGGTCGAGGTCACCACGCCACAGCTCGTAGCCCTTGCAGCCCGGGCCGGACGGCTCGCGGAACACCGTCGGGGTCACGTTCTCGGCGAACCAGGTGTCGCTCGTCGAGTTGTCGCCCTCGTTCTGGTGGCCGGCGGTCGCCACGCCCCAGGTGAAGCCGTCGGGGAACTCGCGCGTGGTCATGTGGTCCTCCTCGTGTCGGACGGGTAGGGATCTGTGCTGTCGATGGGTGTGGGGCGGCGAAGGATCCGCAGGAGCAGGGGGCCGGCGAGTGCGCTCACGGCGACGACCACGACGAGCGACCATGGCGAGCCGCCCGCACCCGCGAGCGGCGACGCGATCGCGCCGACGGTGAACTGGCAGATGCCGAGCACCCCGGACGCGGCGCCCGAGCGGTCCTCCGCGGCTGCCATGCCCAAGGTGGTGGCCGCGGGGATCACCAGACCGAGGCTCGCGACGGCCAGGAACAGGCCCGCCATCACGAGCGGCAGGCTGTGCAGGCCCACCCCGAACCCCAGGACGACGGCGCCGGCACCCGAGGTGACGTGCCCGGTCGTGAGCAGCCGACGCGAGCCGACCCTGCCCACCAGGTGCCTGCTCAGGTTGGACGCGACGAAGATGCCGACGGCGTTGAGCGCGAAGACGAGGCTGTACTGCTGCGGCGACAGGCCGAACGAGTCCTGCAGGACGAACGACGACGCCCCGATGTAGCCGAACAGAATGCCGCCGAACGCCGCGGTGACCGCGAGGTAGGCGAGGAACGTACGGATCCGCAGCACCGACCCCAGCCCGCCCACCACCGCGCGCAGGTGCGGCGGGATCCGGCGTTCCACGGGCAGCGTCTCGGGCAGGGCGCGCCAGCTGATGAGGGTGAGCAGCGTCGCCGCGACGGCGAGCACCACGAACATGCCGCGCCAGCTCATGACGTGCGCGAGCAGGCCGCCCGCGACCGGAGCGACGACCGGGGCGATCGCGGTCACCGCGCTCAGGGTGGCGAACGCGCGGGCCGCAGCGGCGCCGGGGTAGGCATCGGCGACCACAGCCCGCGTGACCACGATGCAGGCCGCGGTGGCGAACCCGGCCACCACCCGCAGCCCGAGCAGGACCCCGATCGACGGCGCGAGCGCGCTCAGGACGTGGGCGACCGCGTAGCCCAGCCCGCCGAGCAGGAGCGGTCCGCGTCGCCCGACCGCGTCGCTCAACGGTCCGATGACGACCTGGCCGATCGCGATGCCGACGAGCACGGCCGAGACGGTGCCCGCGGCGGCAGCGCTGGACGTGCCGAGGTCGGCGCCCAGCTGGGGCAGCACCGGCAGGTAGACATCGGTGGTGAACACGACGAGCGACGTGAAGGCGGCGAGCAGCGGGACGAGGTGCCGCGGGACCGGGACCGCCGACGTCACAGGGTCCCGCCCGAGCGGTCGAGCAGCTCGACGAGGTTGCCCTCGGGGTCGGCGACGAACGCCATGCGCACACCGGGCTCGGGCGACTGCTGCGGCTCCATGACGGCGCGGGCGCCGAGGGCCAGAAGGCGGTCGAACGTCGACTCCAGGCCGTCCACGTCGAACGCCACGTGCCCGAACCCGTGCGTCAGGGCTGCCTCGGCAGGGTTCGCGGCGCGCAGCCCGGGCCGCGACCGAGCCCGGTGCAGGAGCTCCAGGCGGTCGCCGTGCTCGGGGTGGACCAGCATGACGATGTCCAGGTCGATCGCGTCGACTCGCGTCCGGAGCTCGGGGACGTAGCCGAATGCGCCGACGTACCAGTCTGCCGCCGCGGCGAGGTCGGCGACGTTGAGCCCGACGTGGTCGAGACGCTCAGCCATGGACGTTCAGCCCCGCGGTGTCGACGGTCAGGTACGACGCGATCCGGCCCGTCGGGTCGCGCTCGGCCCGGACCGCCTCGAGCCGGTCGTAGTGCTCGGACGTGAGGAACCGGTCCTGGCGGCGCGTGAAGTCGGTGTCGCCGAGGTACACACCGACCCCGCCCGCCCGAGCGATGGCCGCCGTCCGGTCGTGCACCCGCGCGCGGTAGTGGTCGTCGTCAGCCGCGTCCTGGTAGATCAGGTACGTCGCGACGTAGACGTCGCCCTCGACCGAGAACGCCATGTCGGGCAGCGGTCGGGTCGGCGCCCAGCCGTACCAGATCGAGAACGAGTGGTCGGTGTCGAGCTCGCGCCAGATGTCCAGCAGCAGGGGTGCCAGCACGTCGGCCGGCGCGTTCGTCCAGGTGCAGTCGACCGCGTACCGGTAGCCCTCCGGGTTCTGGCCGGTCTGCGCGATGCTCTCGTCTGCCACCGACGTGGGCCAGGTGACATGACCGAGCTCGCGGCCGAGAACCGGGCAGTCGCCCAGGGCCGAGAGCAGCGCGACCGCCTCCTCGTCGGAGTCGGCCATGCACGTGGAGTGCAGCAGCAGGAGCGTGCCGCCCGGGTGCTCGACGCCGTCGTACAAGGGCACGTCGGGCAGCCGGGTCGCTGCCATGACCGGTTCGACGCGACGGTCCAGCCTGGGCAGCACCCCGTGCAGCCAGTGCACGACCGCCTCGGCGTCGTCGAGCCGGAACGTCCAGGTGTCCTGCCACATCACGGGCGGCTGCGGGTAGGTCTGCAGGTGGAACCGCGTGACGACGCCGGGGAATCCGGGACCGGCGCCGCGCGCGGCCCAGTACAGGTCGCTGTTCTGCTCGGCGTCGGCTCGCACGTGCTCGCCGTCGGCGGTGACGACGTCGACCGCGACGATGCTCTCGCACGCCCAGCCGCGCGCCCGACCGTTCCAGCCCTGGCCACCCTGCAGCAGGAAGCCGCCGATGCCGACGGTCGCGCAGTGGCCGACGGGGAACGCGCGGCCGCGCTCGGTGAGGAACGGAGCCAGCTCGAGCGCGCCCGTGGTCGCCGGGCCGGCCGCGACGACGCCGGTCGACTCGTCGTAGTCGATCGACCGGAGCGCGCCGAGGTCGATCAGCAGCACGTCGTCGCGCACGCTCCACGCCGCCCACGAGTGCCCGCCCGAGCGGACGCTGATCCCCCAGCCCCGCTCGACAGCGAGCCGCACGCCCTCGACGACGTCGTCCTCGTCGGCAGCCTCGAGGACCGCAGCAGGAAACCGGTCAGGCCGACGCGCATTGAACACCCGGCCGACCCGTGCTTCCTCGTAGCCCGCGTCGCCCCGCAGGACGAGGCTGCCCTTCATCCGACGACCGCCGCGCCGCCGTCGACCGGGATGTTCGCCCCCGAGACGTGCGACGACTCGTCTCCGGCCAGGAACAGCACGGCGTTCGCGACGTCCTCCGGCTGACCCCACCGGCGCAGCGGCACCCGGGACAGGATCTGCTCGGCGGGGCTGTCCGGGCCGTGCAGGAACGGGCTGGTCTGCGGGGTCTCGGTCATCGCCGGGCTGACCGCGTTCACGCGGATCCCGTGCGGGCCGCCCTCGACCACCAGCTGCGACGTGAGCGCGAGCACCCCGCCCTTGGCGGCGCCGTGCGCGTTCTGCGGCTCGAACCACGCGCCACGCGACCCGCTGATCGAGCCGATGTTGACGATCGACCCGCCTCCGCGCGCCACCAGGTGCGGCCACGCGGCGCGCGTCACGAGGAACACGATGTCGAGCTCGTTGCGGATCGTGAACGACCAGTCGGCGTACGAGAGCTGGTCGATCGCGCCGAACCGGATCGCCGACGCGTTGTTGACCAGGACGTCGATGCCGCCGGCGAGCGCGACCGCCTCCGTGACCCACGCATCGGCGCCCTCCTCGGTGGCCAGGTCGACCGGAGCGACCGCGTCCATCCGTCCGCCCGCCGCCCGGACGAGGTCCACCGTCTCCTGCGACGGACCGGGGTGCAGGTCGCAACCGACCACGTGCGCACCCTCCCGCGCGCACAGCAGCGCCGTGGCCCGGCCGATGCCGCCGCCCGTTCCGGTGACGAGGACGGCCCGGCCGGCGAGCCGCCCGGTCATCCCGCCTGCCGATCCTCGGTCGCCTCGGCGAGCGCCCCGCCGCCGAAGTTCTTGTCGTGGTCCACGGTCATGCGCAGGATCGGGTAGGCCGTCTCGCGCATCGTCGCCTCGTAGGCGCCGATCGCCTCGGTCAGGCTCGCCTCGCCGCGTGCGACACGGTCCAGCTGGTCGACGAGGACCGCGGCGTCGTTGAGCGCGAGGTTGGCACCCATGCCGAGCGTCGGGAGCATGCCGTGCGCCGCGTCGCCGATGATCGTCACGCGCGACGGCTCCCAGCTCTGCGCCGGCTCGAGGAAGCCGAACGGGATCGCGAACATCGACGCCGGGTCCAGGCCCGCGACGAGCGCGACGGCCGCGGGGTGCCAGCCGTCGATCGCGGTGAGCATCGAGTCGCGCAGGTCGAGCGCCGTCTGCTGGGTCCACTCGCCGGCCGGCGGGACCTCGGTTCCCGGGGCGAGGCTGCAGCTGATCATCGCGTAGGCGGGCACCGGGTCGAGCGTGATGTCCGGGGCGAGCTCGGCGGCGGCCTCGTCGGCGGGCTGCCTGGGCCGGAAGTTCGCGACGAGCAGGCGGGAGCCCTTGCGGTCCACGGCGATGAGGACGCCCTGGTCGAGGATGTCGGGGAGCTCGGCGTCGAGCTCGGGTGTGAGGAGCGTCCGGCCGTAGACCCCGATGCCGCGGATGCCCGTCGGGATGACCGGGACCTCGGGCAGGAGCTGGCGGCGGACCGCGGAGCGGATGCCGTCGGCGCCGATCAGCACGTCCCCGCGGGCGACGCTCCCGTCGGCGAGGGTCACGGTGACGCCGTCGGAGTCCTGGGCGTAGGAGACGACGGGCGCACCGGTGCGCATCGAGTCGCCGAGTCGGCCGGACAGGATCTGGCGCAGCGTCCGACGGTGCACGCCGGTGTGGGGCACCGGGCCGTCGTTCGGCGGGCCCATGTGCGGCTGCGAGCTCAGCTCGTTGAGCTGGTTGTCGAGCACGATCGACTCGGGGCGGTCGTAGGACTGGCGCGAGGTCTGCTGGTAGAGCGCGAAGAGGTCGTCCGGGAGGCAGCGGCGCAGCGCCTCGCCGCCGATCGCGTTGAAGTGCAGGTAGTAGCCCTGCTTACGGTCCAGATCGGCATCACGCTCGAACACCTCGACCGTGTGGCCGGACTTCAGCAGCCCCTGTGCGGTGGCGAGGCCGGCGAGACCTCCACCGGCGATCAGGACATGCAACGGTCGAGGATCGGTCACGGCAGCACTCCTTTGTGCGGATGTCCAACTTTCGTCCTGTGAAAGCGACTTTCGTGAATAGCGTATATCGCGGACGGACAGGAATCCAGCGCTCGTCAGCCCCGGATCGGCCGTCGGCGGTCGCGCCCGTCCCAGTCTGCTGCGAGCGCGGCGAGCCGACCGTGCATGCCGAGGATCGGCGCGCCGGCGCGGTGCACCTCGATGGGGTGGGGGAACAGCGCTCCCCCGTCGTGCCACGCGACGGCGACAGCCCCGGAGGACGCCGTGTGCAGGAGCCGGCACCCCTGCGCCTCGAGCCGGGCCGACTCGACGGCGAGGTCGTCGGCCACCCAGCTCACGTGCCCGAGGCCGCCCTTCCCGAGCCCGTACGCGTGCGCCAGCCACGGGTCGACCGTGTGCACGACGGCGAGCTCGATCACCATCGGCCCCCACGCGGCGAACGCGGCGGTGTGGTCGAGGTAGGCGGGGTCCTCGATCCGCGTGCCGTCGGCGAGCGTGAACTCGTCGAACCGCACGTGCTCGTCGACGAGGAACGGCCCGACGCCGAGCGCACGGACGGCACGGTCGATCCCCTCGTCGAGGTCGTCGACCCAGTACCCGAGGTGGTGGACAGGGCGTATCTGAGAAGGTGTCATGGTCCTCATTCTGTGGAAGTGATGTTCTGAGAGTGAGAGCATGGGTCCATGAAGCTCACGCACCTCGGCCACGCCTGCCTGCTCGTGGAGACGGCCGGCGCCCGCCTGCTCATCGACCCCGGGACGATGTCGACCTTCGAGGACGTGCGGGGGCTCGACGGCGTCCTCGTGACGCACCAGCACCCTGACCACGTCGACGTCGCTCGCCTGGGCGCGCTGCTGGAGGCGAACCCCGGGGCGGTGCTGGTGGTCGATGCCGACACCCGGGACGCCGTCGACGGGCTCACGGACTCGATCGTCGTCGCCTCCCCCGGCGACCGCCTGAGCCTCGGCGACAGCACGGTCGACGTGCTCGGCGGCCTGCACGCGGCCGTGTACGCGGACGTCCCGGGCTGCACCAACGCGGCGTACCTGGTCGACGACGGCGCGCTGCTGCACCCCGGCGACTCGTTCGTGCTCCCGGGACGCGCGGTCGACGTGCTCGCGGTCGCGATCGACGGCCCGTGGCTCAAGCTCGCCGAGGCGGTCGAGTACGTGCGCGCCGTCGGGCCGCGGGTCGCGGTGCCGATCCACGAGGGCGAGACGACCGACCCCGCGAAGTACGCCGGGATGCTCGGCGCATTCAGCCCCGAGGGCGTCGTGCGTCGGCTCGTCACCGGCGAGGCCACGACCCTGTGACCCTGTGCGCGCCCGGACCGACGTCCGTGCGCGTGCCGTCCGGCAGGACCACCTCGGCCGACGTGCCGGGCGGGACCTGCAGGTCGAGCTCGAAGGCGTGGTCGACGATCCGCCAGCGGACCTCGATCGGCCCGAACGGGCTGTCGTGCCGGAACATCGCCCAGGTCAGGCCACCGCCTGGCTGCGGCGCGACGCGGAACGTCCGGTAGCCCGGCGCGGTCGGCCGCAGTCCCGCGACGTGGCGGTGCAGGAACGATGCGACTGCCCCCTTGCTGTAGTGGTTGAGCGACCCGTGCGCCCCGCCCGCGTCGTCCACACCGTCCCACCGCTCCCAGACCGTCGTCGCACCGCGGTCGATCATCGTCAGCCACGACGGTTCGGTGTCCTGCTGGAGCAGCTCGTACGCGGTGCCCACGTGCCCCGCCTCGGCCAGCGTGGGCAGCAGGAGCCCGGTCGAGAGGAAGCCCGTGGCCAGATGCCCGTCAGCCTGGGCGACGAGCTCGACGAGCCGCTCGGCGACCGCCCCGCGCAGGTCCTCCGGAACGAGGTCGAAGGCGAGCGCGCGCACGTGTGACGCCTGCGTCTGGACGCGCAGGGTCCCGTCAGGTTCCACCCACTCGGCCCGCCACGCCGCGCGGGCGCCGTCGGCGACCCGGCGGTAGCGGGTCACGTCCTCGCCGAGCAGCTCGCCGACCCGCACGAGCGTGGCCGCCGAGCGGTGCAGGTACGCCGTCGCCACCTCGGACTTGTCGGCGCCGACGAACGCGCGGAAGTCGCCGACCTCGACGCCCGGCTCGAGCCACTCGCCCCAGTGGAACCCCGTGTCCCAGAGGAACTCCTCGTGGGGGGCGACGGGCTGATCGGCGCGGTCCGGGTGCCGGCCCCCCGCGGCGCTGCGGATCGCGAAGTCCAGCCAGCGGGTGGCCGACGGCCACGACTCCCGGAGCAGCGACACGTCGCCGTACGCCTCGTAGAGGTCCCAGGGCGTCGCGACGACCACGTCGCCCCAGCCGGCCGAGCCGTTGAGGAACGCGATCGGCCCGTCGAACCCCTCCGCGGGCGGGCACGGCGACATGTTGGCCACGCACCCGTCGTCGCGCTGGTCGAGCGCCACGTCCCGGAGCCACTTCCGGCTGAAGCCGAGCACGTCGAACAGGGCGGCGGCAGTCGGCGCGAAGACATGCCAGTCGCCGGACCAGCCGGCCCGCTCGCGCTGAGGGCAGTCCGTCGGGATGTCGCAGACGTTGCCGCGCAGCGAGCCGACGACCGCGTCGTGCAGTCGCTCCAGGCGCCCGTCGCTGCACGCGAACCAGCCGGTGCGGCGCAGGTCGGAGTGCACCACGACGCCGGTCACGTCATCCGGGTGCAGGACGCGAGGATGCCCCTCGATCCGCACGTAGCGAAATCCGTGGGTGGTGAACCGCGGTTCGAAGGAGTCGCCGGGCAGGCCCGCCGACGTCACGACGTCGACCTGCCCGAGGGGCAGCGGGGCCGGGAGCATCGGCAGGTCGACGTCGAGGTGGCTCGTGGTGAGGTCGCCATCGGGACCGACGTGCTCGCCGTGCCGCAGCACCAGCGTGGTCCCCGACGGCCCGAGGTCGTCGACCCGGACCCAGCCGTTGATGTTCTGACCGAGGTCCACGAGCGAGGAGCCGTCAGGCAGGCGGTTGACCGAGACGGGACGGAGCTCCTCGACACGACGCACGGGAGGAGCGACCGACCCCACGATCGCGACGTCGACGTCGCGGACGACCACGGGGAGGTTGCCGGCGGCGCGGCCGACCAGCCGCCGGTCCTCCCGCTGGCCGCCGATCAGGTCGGCGGCGAGCACGTGCGACGGCGCGGCGAGCCAGTGCTCCCCCGTCGCAGCGAGCGTGGTCCAGCCGTCGTCGGCGCGCGCCTCGACCTGCACGCGCAGCGCCGTGTCCGTCCCGTACTGGTCCGCGGCCCGCGGTGCGCCGACCTGGCCGCGGTACCAGCCGTCGGCGAGCAGCACCTCGAGGTCGTTCGGGCCGGGGCGCAGGTGACCTGTGACGTCGTACGACTGGCGCTGGACCCGGCGCGCGTACTGCGTGTACCCGGGGGCGAGCTCGATGTCGCCCACGCGTTCGCCGTTGAGGAACACCTCGTAGAGCCCGAGGGCGGTGACGTGCAGACGTGATTCGTGCACCGACGCCATGTCGACCACGGTGCGCAACCAGTAGGCCGGCCGCTCACCCTTCGGCGCGCGCTCGGGCTCGTGCACCCCGATCCAGGCCGCCGACCAGTCCCCGTCGGCCAGCAGGCCGCTCTCCAGCAGGACCGGGTCGCTCCAGCCGCTCTCGCCCAGGTCCGTGCGGACGGCCACGCGCGCCCGGCACGTGCGCCGGGAGCGGTCGAAGACCGGCACCTCGACGAACGACTGGCGGTCGGAGGTCGTCCACCCCGAGTCGTAGCCGTCGTCGGTGCTCACCCGGTAGGCGAGCTGGTGGGTCGCCCCGTCGGGAAGCCACCACGACACCGCAGGCTGTTCGCCGTGCCCGAGCGCGTCGCCACCGACGAGGTCGATGCGGACGGCCCGCGGTGCCTCGAGCACGTCAGACGAACATCGAGGCTCGCGCCCCGGTGATCCACCCGACGAGCTGGTCGTTGTCGGTCTCGGCCGTGGGGAGGTCCGCGACCTTCTGCCCGCGGTTGAGCACCGCGATCCGGTCGCACACCGCGGTGGCCAGCGGGAGGTTGTGCGTCACCAGCACGATCGCGATCCCCTGGTTCGCCATCCGCCGGATGAGCGCCTCGACCACCTGCGTCTGCTCGTAGCCGAGGGCGGCCGTCGGCTCGTCGAGCAGCAGGATGCCGTTCTGGTCACCAGTGACCCGGGTGGCGCTCCGGGCGAGCGCGACGACCTGCCGCTGGCCGCCCGAGAGCATCTCGACCGGCCGGGTCATGGCCGCCGTGCGCACCCCGAGCCGCTCGAGCTCGCCCTCCGACCGCCGGCGCTGCGCCCTGTGGTCGACGAAGCCGATCTTTCCCAGGAGTCCCTTGCGCAGGATCTCGCGGCCGATGTTCAGGTTGGTCGCGATGTCCAGCGGCTCCACCAGGGCGAGGTCCTGGTAGACCATCTGGATCCCGGCCTTCGTCGCGTCGCTCGGTGCGTGGAACTCGACCTCGGCGCCGTGCACCCGCACGACGCCTGCCGACGGACGGTGCGCGCCGGACATGATCTTGAGGAGCGTCGACTTTCCGGCGCCGTTGTCGCCGAGCAGCCCGACGACCTCGCCCTGCTCGACCCGGAAGTCGATCGAGTTGAGCGCGCGCACGTAGCCGTAGTGCATGTCGACGCCCGTGAGCTCGAGTGCGGGAGCCATGGTCATCACCTCGTTCCCGTGTGGACCGACGCCTGCGCGGTCGCCATGAGCCGCCGCGAGACGGACAGCGAGATCCACCGCTCCAGCGCGAGCGAGCCGAGCAGCAGGAGGCCGGTGGTGCCCGTCGCCCAGTACGGCTGGACGCCCTTGATGGTCAGGCCGTTGGAGATCGTCGCCAGCACCAGCGCGCCGACCAGGACGCGCGGCAGGCTGCCGCGGCCGCCGACGAGCGAGACACCGGCCAGCGCCACGGCGGTCAGGGCGGTGAAGATGATGCCCGGGCTCGCGGAGGGGTTGGCCTCGGTGACCGTGGCCGCGGTGACGAGCCCCCCGAGCGCGGCGCAGCCGCTGCTGATCATGAAGGCGAGCACGCGGTACCGGTTGCTGTGGATGCCGGACCGCCGCACGGCCTCGGCGCTGCCGCCGACGGCCATGAGCCGGATGCCGTCCCGGGTTCGCGTCAGGAAGACCGTGCCGACGAGGAACAGCACCGCGACGATCCAGACCGGCGCAGGAACGCCCAGGTAGCGCTGGGTGCCCATGAAGTCGAGCGCGTTGAGGCCCGGGATCGTGTAGCCGCCGGCGATGATCGCGGCCGCGGCCGACGTCAACGACAGCATCGCGATCGTGACGATGATCGGGTTGAACCCGCGCAGCGAGATGAGCCCGTTGAGCAGGCCGATCAGGGGTCCGACGGCCAGGCCGGCCACGAGGGCGAGCCAGACCGGCGTCCCGTTGATCATCAGCCAGCCCGTGAGGCAGCTGGCCAGCGCGGCGACGCCGGGGATCGACAGGTCCAGCGCGCCGCAGATGATCCCGACCGCGACGCCCGCCGCGAAGATCGCGCTGATCGCCGCCGCGTTCGCGATGAGGATCGCGTTGTTGAGGCTCGCGAAGTAAGGGCTGCACCAGAGGCTGAACGCGATGAGGAGCAGCCCCCAGAGCACGAAGATGCCCCGGTCGCGCAGGAAGATCAGGCCGCGGACGCCGGCGCTGTCGCGCGCCGGCGCCGGACCGGCCAACGGTGGGGTGGGTTCGACGGGCCCGGTGGCCCCCGAGGTCTCGGGGGCCACCTGACCGTGTGCCTCTGCAGGCAGGCTCATCGTCACGCTTCTCTCCTCGACGGTCCGGTCAGCTGTCGGCCGTGATGACCTTCTGCGGGACCGTGAGCAGGGGGCCCACGGCCGTCGGGTCGGCCTGCATCTCGACCAGCGTGTCGAACGACTGGGTCATGTCGTCACCGAACTGCAGTGCGACGGACGCGAAGATGGTGCCGTCCTTGACCAGGGCGAGGACCTCTTCGTTGCCGCCGAACTCGGCGATGCACGGCAGGTCCTTGCCGGCTGCCTTGAACGCGCCGATCGCACCCAGCGCACCCTCGTCGTTGGCCGCGGCGACGGCGTTGACGTCCGGGTTGCCCTGGAGGATGTTGCCGACGTCGGTCTGCGAGGCCGCGCGGTCGGAGATCGTCCAGTTCTGCACGATCTTCGCGTTGGGCGCGGTCTTCTTCAGGGCCGCGACGAACGAGTCGTCGGACTCCTGCTTGCCCGCGGTGCCCGCGGCCGACTCGCCGTAGATGACGTTCGCGGTGCCGTCCATCTTCTCGTTGATGCACGTGCCGAGCTGCTCGCCCAGCGCGGTACCGCCTGCGGCGTAGTCGATGGTGTCGAACGAGATGCCGGCCTGCGGGCCGTCGAACCCGTAGTCGGCCGGGACGCCGTTGATGAGCACCGGGATGCCCTTCTCCTGGGCCTTGCGCAGGACGTCGCTCATCGACGGGGGCGCGATCGCGATGATCCATGCCGCGCCGGCACGTCCGGAGTCGAGCACCTCGGTGACCTGCTGGACCTGCTTGGTCGGGTCGAGGCTCGGGTCCTGGACGATGACCTCCCAGCCCTGCGACCCGCCGTAGCCCTGGACGCCCTCGGACAGCCCCTTCATCGCGGGGACCTGCAGCCCGATCGGCGAGAAGACGAGCGTCTGCGGCAGTGTCGACGCGGCCGACGAGCTGTCGCCGGCCGGCTCGGATGCCTCCGGCGTGTCCGACGTGCCGCTGCACGCCGCGAGGAGGAGCGCCGTCACACCCACGGCGAGTCCGGACAGGGTGCGCTTGTGGTGCCCACGGAACGTGCTCACGGGATCTCCTTTGATCTCTCGGGGCCGCCGCTTCACTTTCACATCGTGAAAGCGACTTTCCAATGGCTCTACGGTATGCCTGCGGCACGCCGTTGTCTACGTTTCAACGCGGTGTTACGAACCTGTGATCGGACGTCAGCCGTGCGGGCGAACGATCGGCCCGAACGAGGCGTAGCCGCGCGCACGCTCGTCGATCGCGTCGCGCACCGCCGCGTGCCTCTCGGCGGTCTCGACGATCTCCACGTAGTGCGCGCGCTTCTCGTCCATGGAGATGACCGACGTGGTGAGGTCGGTCCACTCCACGCCTGCGTCGCCGGTGAGGTGCCCCCTCGCACCGCACGTGGCGCACTCGACGTCGCGTCCCGACAGGACGACCACGTCGAGCTGGCACATCGGGCACGCGCCCGGTGTCCCCAGGTACTGCGCGTCCTGCCACGCCTGGCCGAGCTGGCTCGCCACGTGCTCGCCGAGCGTCGCCGCACGCGCCACCGCCTCGTCGTCGAGCACGACGGACCGCGGCGTCCCGGCGCCCTCGACGACCATCTGGTCGACGACCTTGATGTGCATCGAGAACGCGAGCGTGTGCATGACCGGCAGGGCAAGGGACTTCCACTGCGACGTCAGCGAACCACCGCACGCGATCAGTCCCCCGACACGCGGCCTGAGGACGCGTTCGTCGACGCGGAACGGCACCGCGGGCTCGGCACCGGCGCGACGCGCCTCGAGCAGACCCTCGATGATGGCCGCGTCGGCGTTCGGACCGAGCAGCAGGTCGGCGAGGACCTTCAGGCGGCCCGGCACCGTGCGGCTGATGATCGGCGCGCTGACGATCCAGGCGTCGCACTCGACCAGCCGCTCCCAGAACCAGTCGGCGTCCTGCGGCAGCTGCAGCTCCTCGAGCCGCACGAGCTCG
Organism: Cellulomonas sp. P4_H4; assembly: GCF_056400865.1. Classification (NCBI taxonomy): domain Bacteria; kingdom Bacillati; phylum Actinomycetota; class Actinomycetes; order Micrococcales; family Cellulomonadaceae; genus Cellulomonas; species Cellulomonas sp. P4_H4. Next base: position 1,245,444 of record NZ_JBFUKL010000001.1, on the reverse strand, counting down.
ACGGACGCGCCCGCCGCCGACGCCGCACGCAGCGCCTCGATCAGCAGGATCTCGGCGCTCCCACCCGGGACGCCGCACCCCAGACCCAGCACCCGCCCGGTCCTGACGTCGGTCCTGACGTCGGTCCTGACGTCCCTCATGACCACGAGCTCTCGAGGCCGTGGACCAGCGCGACCATCGCGTCGTGCAGGGGTGTCGGGACTCCCACGCGGGCACCCTCGAGCGCGATGCCGCCGTTGAGCACGTCGACCTCGGTGGCCCGACGCGCGAGCACGTCCTGGAGCATCGACGGCTTGTGCCAGAAGGCCTCCTCGATCGCCTCCTGGACCGACTCTCCCGGCTCGCGCAGCAGCACGATCCCGGCCGCCGCGCAGACGTCGAGCGCCTCGGCGATCAGCGCGTCGACCTGCGCGCGCAGCCCCGCGTCGGTGCACACCTGTCCGACCGTGAGCCCGGTGAGGGCCGCGAGCGGGCTGGTCGCGGCGTTGAACACGACCTTGGTCCACTGCGGGCCCCGTGCGTCCGCCATCGCGTGGGTGCGCAGCCCGCCCTGCGTCAGCAGCGCCGCGAGCTGTGCGATCTCGTCGGCCCGCGCCGGGCTGGGCTCGAACGGGCCGAACCAGGAGTCGCCCGGGGCGTCGTAGCGGACGGTCCCCGGCGACGTGACGGCGCCGGCCGTGATGATGCTGCCGCGCACGACCCTCGGCAGCACCTCCGCGAGGACCTCCTCGTTCCCGATGCCGTTCTGCACGCTGACCACGGCCGCGTCCGCGAGCGCGGGTCGGGCGGCCTCGACGGCAGCGCGGGTGTGCAGCGACTTCGTCGCGACGACGCCGAACTCGCAGGTCGGGAGCAGGGCGGCGTCCGTGACGGCCCGCACCGGGGCGACGAAGTCGGCGTTCCCGGTAACGCGCAGCCCGTCGCGCTCGATTGCGGCGACGTGCTCGACCCACGGGTCGACGGCCCACACCTCGACGTCCGGCACGCGCGCCAGGTGGGCGGCGTACAGGCTGCCGATGGCACCGCAGCCGAGGACCGCGACGCGCACCGTCATGAGGCCGCCACCTCGCCCGCGATCACGGCGCAGACCTGCGGGTCCGCGCCGCCGACGCCGAGCCCCCCGACCACGCGGCCGGACACGACGAGAGGCACTCCCCCGGGCGCGGCCAGGAACGGCGACGGCGACAGGGCACCGAGACCGGCGGCTCCCGCACCGAAGGCCCCCGAGAGCTCCGCGCTGGCCATGCCGAAGCGGGCGGCGGCCGACGCGGTGGCCAGCGCGACGTCGACGCCGCCGGCCACGCCGTCGTCCATCCGGTCCTGCTGCACGGGGTCCCCACCGCGGTCCACGACGGCGACGGAGACCCGGACGCCCAGGGCACGCGCACGGTCCATGACCGCGTCGCACAACGCGACGGCCCAGGTGAGCTCGTCCTGCGTGCTCGCGCGCGGCGCGGGCTTCATCCCGAGGCTCGCCTCAGGATCGACGACGAGGTCGCCGAACCGCGCCTCCCACCGTGCGCGGTCGTCGCCATGCTGGCCGACGTAGCCGCCGCCGAGCGCGTACGCGATGAGCAGGTCCTCGGGGTTGGCGGGCTCGCCCTCGGCGCTGACCACCTCGGGCGCGACACCCGACGGGAGGAACGGGCTCACGGTCGCACCCGACGCCGCGACGCCCCCGACGACGACGCCGTCACGGAGCACCGGCATGCCGCCGGCGCCGGGGAACACCGCCTCGGGCGACGCGGCGACGAACCCGGTCGAGATCGGCACGGGCAGGACGGTCATCCGGTGCAGGTGCTCGGCGCTCGGGATCTGCTGCGTCGCCGAGATCCACGCCTTCGACCGTGCCCGCGCCATGCCGCCCGGCCCACCGTGGTCGAGCCGTGACGCCGTGACCAGCCCACCGCTCGCACCCACGACGGCGATGCCGCCGCGCAGACCGAGCTGCTCGGCCTTGTCGACCGCACGCTGCACGAGCGCGCGGGCCTCGGCCAGCGGCAGGTCGCGCGGGTGCCGCGGGGGCTCGGTCGTGCTCACGCGCCGACCATGTTGTAGCCGCCGTCCGCGACCATGTAGGTCCCCGTGATGTGGGCGGCGTCGTCGGTCGCGAGGAACAGCGCGGTCCCGGCAAGCTCCGCGGGGCCGGGGATGTGGCCCATGGGAGTCATCGACCGCAGCTGGTCGCCGCGGCCCGACTGCCAGTCCTTGCGGCCCAGCGTGGCCTCGGTCTCCATGAAGCCGGGCGCGAAGATGTTCACGCGGACGGTGGGGGCGAACGCGTGCGCGTAGGACTTGGTGGCGCCGAGCAGCCCGTACTTGGCGGCCGCGTACTGCGGCGCCCGCGCGCTTCCGCGCACGATCACCGTCGACCCGATGTTGACGATGCTGCCGTGCCCCTGGTCGAGCATCCGCTGCCCGAACTCGTGGATGCACGCCATGGTGCCCTTGATGTCGACCATGAGGACGTGGTCGATCGACTCCTCGGTGATGTCCCGCCACGACATCTGCTCGCGCGCGACGTCGCCCACGTTGTTGATCAGCACGTCGACCTGGCCGAGGGCCTCGAACGCAGCGTCGGCCATGGCCGCGACCTGTGCCCACTCGACGATGTCGGCCTGCAGCAGCACGGCCTCGGCGCCCTCGGCGCGCACGCGCTCCGCGGTCGCCTCCGCTCCGGCCGCCGAGCTGCGGTAGTGGATGCCGACTGCGCGCGCGCCCTCCTGCGCGGCGCGGACCGCGATCTCGGCACCGAAGCCGGTGCCGGCACCCGTGACGACGACGGTGCGGCCCTCGAAGCGCCGCGGGATGGGGAGTGGAGCGAGAGGCACGGCGATGTGTCCTTTGCGTTCGGGTGTATCGGTCGCTGGTTGGCGGTCAGACGAGGGTGCGTCCGCCGTCGATGTAGAGGCACTGCCCGGTGATGAATCCCGCCCGCTCGGAGAGCAGGTAGGTCACAGCGTCCGCGACCTCGTCGGGGCGGCCCAGGCGACCCGCCGGGACGAGCGACTCGAGCTCCTCGCGGTGCCCGTCGCTGTCGAGGTACCTGCGGGTGAGGTCGGTCTCGACGTACCCGGGGCCGACCGCGTTCACGGCGATGCCGTGCGGCGCCCACTCACGAGCCATGACACGCATCATCTGGTTGATGCCGCCCTTGGTCGCCGCGTACGGCGCGTGGTTGGCGTGGGCGAGCAGGGCCGAGACCGACGAGACGAACACGATGCGCCCGCCCCCGTCCACGACCATGCGGCGCCCGATCTCCTGGCCGAGCCACCACGCGGTGGAGAGGTTGAGCGTCAGGATCGACTGCCAGTCGTCGTCGTCGAGCTCCAGCACGGGCCGGCGGTCGTTGCGCCCGACCGCGTGCAGGAACATGCGCGGAGTCCCGACGAGCGACGCGGCTTCCGCGACGAGCGCCCTGCAGGCCTCGGGCGTCGAGACGTCCGCGCGCACCGTGACGACCTCGACGCCCTCGTCCTTCGCGGCGTGCGCGACAGACTCGAGCGCGGCCTCGTCCTTGTCCGCGACGACGACGTGCGCACCCTGGACGGCGAGGCTGAGCGCACTGGCGCCGCCGAGCCCTCCCGCTCCGACGACGAGTGCGGGCCTGCCCGCTAGACCGAGCCAATCCCCCATGGACCCCGATGTCCCTTCGATCTCGCCCTGCTCCAGCCTCAAACTTTCACATCGTGAAAGTCGCTTTCCAGTAGACTATGGTAGAGACCGCGAGCCTGTCCAGGCGTCGCAGACCGTTCCCCCTAGGCTGACGCCGAGATCCGGGACGACGCACGAGAAGACGCACCAGAAGACGCACCAGAAGACGAGCAGCCGACGAGCACGGAGGACTTCGATGCCCCCCAAGACCAAGGTCGCCACCGACGCCGACCTGTCCGAAGGCGGACCGGCCGAGAAGCGCGAGTACCGCGTCGAGGCGCTCGCCAAGGGCCTGCGGATCCTGAGCCTGTTCGACGAGCAGCGCCCCTCCTGGCGCGTGACCGACCTCGCCGCAGCGGCCGGACTGCCGATGCCGACGGTCTACCGCGTCGTGCAGACGCTCGCGTCCGAGGGCTACCTCGACCACCTCCCCAACGGCGACTACCGCCCGGGCGTGCGCACGCTCACGCTCGGGTCCGCCGCGCTGCGCAGCCTGGACCTCGTCGGCGTCGCGACGCCGAAGCTGCAGGGGCTGAGCGAGAGCACGGGCGAGACCGTGAACCTCGCCGTGCTCACGGGTGATCGCGTGCTGTACCTCGTGCGGCTGCGCAACAGCGACCTGGTCACGGCGAACATCCAGGTCGGCTCGACGCTGCCGGCCGTCACGACGTCGATCGGCAAGCTCCTGCTCGCCCACCTGGACGAGGACGACCTGCTCTCCCGCATCACCCCGGAGTCGTTCGCGGCACAGCACGGACCGAACGCCAAGGTCTCGCTCGACGAGCTGCGCACCGAGCTCGAGCAGATCCGGCAGCAGGGCTGGGCGATGCAGGATGAGGAGCTCGCGTACGGGCTTCGTTCGGTCGCCGGGCCGGTCACGGGCGGCGGCGGGCGCGTCGTGGCGGGCGTGAACCTCGCCGTCCAGGCGCGCGACTGGTCGACGCAACGGATCGTGCGCGAGCTGCGGCCGACGCTCCTGGACACCTGTGGGGAGATCTCGGCGCTGCTGTCCGGCGGCCACGCGTGACCCGGGCGCCCAAGCTCGATCCCGCCTCTCTCGACGAGGCCCAGAGGGCCGTCTACGACGCCGTCACCGGCGGCCCCCGAGCGCAGGGACCGGCGCTCTTCCGCCTCGTCGACGAGGACGGTGCGCTCGAAGGTCCGTTCAACGCCTTCCTCCTGCAGCCCGGCGTCGGGATGGCGCTGCAGGCCCTCGGCGCGGCCGTGCGCTACCGGACGACGTTCTCCGACCGTGCGCGGGAGGTCGCCATCCTCGTGGTGGCCGTCCACCGCGACTCCGCGTTCGAGTGGTACGCCCACGAGGCCGTGGGACGCCACGTGGGGCTCACCGACGCCGAGCTGGACGCCCTGCGCTCGCACGACTACGACCTGCTCGGGTCCGAGGTCGAACGCGTCGTGGCCCGCACCACGCACCGGCTCCTGGACGCCGGAGACCTCGACGACGACGAGTTCGCCGCGGCCGTCGAGGCGCTCGGGCTCTCCCAGGTGTTCGAGCTGCTCACGCTCGTCGGCTACTACGACACGCTCGCGCTGCAGCTCCGGGTGCTGCGCGTGAGCGCCCCGTCGCCCTGACGACCGGACACGCCTCGTGCTCGCTTGACACCCGGACCATCGCGTCATCAGAATTGTGAAACTAACTTTCGTAGAGTGAAAGAGGGTCGAGCGATGAAGCTCGTGACGTTCAACGAGGGCCAGGTCGGCTACGTCGACGGATCCGAGGTCGTGGAGCTGGGTGTCGGCTCGACGCGCGAGTACTTCGAGCGCGGGGGCACCGCAGGCGCTGTCGAGGAGACCGGGCGCAGGTTCGCCCTGGACGCGGTGACGCTGCGGGCCCCGATCGTGCCCAAGAAGTTCTTCCACACGGCCGGCAACTTCGCCGCCCACCACGAGGAGCTCACCGCGGTCAACTGGTCGCACCCCGTGCACAAGGGGATCGTCTTCTTCCAGAACGTCGACGCGATCATTGGCCCGGACGAGGCGATCGTGTACCCCGAGGGCCTGACGCGCGAGATGGACTACGAGCTCGAGCTGGGCGTCGTCATCGGCAAGAGCGGGAAGTTCTTCGGGCCCGAAGAGGCCGAGGACTATATCGCCGGCTACCTCGTGTTCAACGACATCACCGCGCGCGACATCCAGCGCCGCGAGATGAAGTCGGGGGTCTTCTCGTTCTCCAAGGGGATCGACACGTTCTGCCCGATCGGCCCGTGGATCGTCACCAAGGACGAGATCCCCGACCCGCAGAGCCTGCGCATGGAACTGCGGGTCAACGGCGACGTCCGCCAGCAGGGCAACACGTCCGACATGATCATCTCGCTGCCCCACCTGGTCGCCTACCACTCGGCGCAGGGCTACAGCGCGGGCGACATCATCACGACGGGGACCATCTCCGGCGTCGCCGCGATCCAGCCGAACCCGTTCGACTTCTACCTGCAGCCGGGTGACCGGATCGAGGCGGAGATCGAGGGCGTCGGCGTGCTGCGCAACCACGTCGTCCCGTGGAGCGCGGCGCACGACACCGAGCCGTACACGATCGACCTCTACTCCTCGCCCCTCGGCTGACGCGATGAGGTTCGGCACTCTCGACGGTCGGTTCGTCCTCGTCCGCGACGACCGGGCGCTGGACGTGGCGACCGGGTCCGCCGGCACGCTCCCGTCGGACCCGGTCGCCGCGCTCGAGCGCTGGTCCGAGGTCGTCGACTGGGCAGCGAGCGCCGACTGGTCGGGCTCGGTCGGCATCACTCCCGACGGCCTCGGGGCGCCCGTCCCGGCGCCCCGGCAGGTGTTCGCGATCGCCCTGAACTACCGGCCGCACGCCGCCGAGGCCGGGTTCGTGGCCCCGGACGAGCCGCTCGTGTTCACCAAGTTCCCGAGCAGCATCGCCGGCCCCGTCACCACGGTCGAGCTGCCCGAGGGGCACGTCGACTGGGAGATCGAGGTCGTCGCCGTCGTCGGCCGCGGTGGTTACCGCATCCCGCGGGCCGAGGCGTGGGACGCGATCGCCGGGCTTACGGTCGGGCAGGACCTCTCGGAGCGCGTGCTGCAGCTGACGGGCACTCCCCCGCAGTTCTCGCTGGCCAAGTCGCACCCCGGGTTCGGTCCGACCGGACCCGTCGTCGTCACGCCCGACGAGCTGCCGGACCGGGACGACGTCGGCTTCGCGTCCCGGATCGGCGACGAGGTGATCCAGCACGGGCGCACGAGCGAGCTGATCTTCCCCGTCGACGACCTCGTCGCCCGGCTCTCGGCCGTGTGCCGGCTGCTGCCGGGCGACCTCATCTTCACCGGCACTCCCGCCGGCGTCGGCAACCGACGGACGCCGCCACGCTTCCTGCAGCCGGGCGAGACGCTCGTCAGCAGCGTCGACGGCATCGGCGAGATCCGCCAGACCTTCGTCGCCGGGCGGTGACCCCGACCATGCAGGAGTCCACGAGCGTCGCGATCATCGGCGCGGGCCCGGCAGGCCTGACGCTCGGGCACATCCTCGCGCAGGCGGGCGTCACGTTCCGGATCATCGAGCGCACGTCGCGTGAGCACCTGCTCGGCCGGGTCCGCGCGGGCGTGCTCGAGCAGGGGACGGTCGACCTGCTCGCGTCGCTGGGCCTCGATGAGGACCTGCGTCGACGCGGGCTGACCCACCACGGCATCTACCTGCAGTACGAGGGCGAGCGGCACCACCTCGACTTCGTCGATCTCGTCGGGCGCACGGTGACCGTGTACGGGCAGCAGGCTCTCGTCGCGCACCTGCTCGCGGAGCACGGCCGGATCGGGTCCGACGTCCGGTTCGAGGCGACCGGCGTGCACGTGGACGGCCTGACGACGTCGAGCCCGACCGTGCGCTACGTCGACGGTCGCGGCGAGGTAGAGCTCTCGTGCGACGTCGTGGTCGGCGCGGACGGCTACCACGGCATCTGCCGGCAGTCGCTGCCCGCCGCGGCGCAGGTTGCGTGGGAGCGCGCGTACCCGTACGCGTGGCTCGGCATCCTCGCGGAGGTCGAGCCGTCGACGGACGACCTCATCTACGCGCTCCACCGCGACGGGTTCGCGATGCACTCGATGCGGTCGCGCGCGGTGTCTCGCCTCTACCTGCAGGTCGCGCCCGACGAGGTCATCGACGACTGGAGCGACGAGCGGATCTGGGAGGCGCTGCAGACGCGCCTCGGGATCGACGGGTGGACGTTGGCGCAGGGGGCGGTCACCGAGAAGTCGATCACCCCGATGCGCAGCTTCGTGGCCTCGACCCTGTCGCACGGCCGGCTGTTCCTCGCCGGCGACGCGGGCCACATCGTGCCGCCGACCGGCGCCAAGGGCCTGAACTCCGCGGTCGCGGACGTCGCGCTGCTGGGGCAGGCTCTGCTGGACCAGCGTGCCGGCGACGACAGCGGTCTGGCGAGGTACAGCGAACGGGCACTGGCGCGGCAGTGGAAGGTGCAACATTTCTCTCAGTGGATGACGCAGATGCTGCACGTGCACGATGGGGAGCCCGACGCATCGTCGCGCGGGTTCCGCTACCGCAGCCAGGTCGGTCAGCTCGAGTACGTCACGCACTCGCGCGCGGCGCAGCAGAGCCTCGCCGAGCAGTACGCCGGACTGCCGTTCAGGGAGGGCGCATGACCGAGGAGGGCCAGGCGACGATCTCCGCGGAGATCGCCGACCGGCACGCTCGCGAGGATGCGCGCGCCGTCATCCACCCGCGGCTCGACTTCGCGCCGTACCGGTCCACGGTCCTGCGGCACCCTACGCACGAGCTCGTCCGGGCGGACCCCGAGGAGATCGAGCTCGTCTCGCCCGCCTTCGGCCACACCGACGTCGCCGAGCACGAGTCGGACCTGACCATCCAGCACCCGGGCGAGCCGCTCGGCGAGCGGATCATCGTGACCGGGCGCGTGCTGGACGGCGAGGGCCGGCCCGTCGCGAACCAGCTCCTCGAGGTCTGGCAGGCCAACTCCTCGGGACGGTACGTGCACAAGCGCGACCAGCACCCCGCGCCCCTGGACCCGAACTTCACCGGCGTGGGCCGTGTCGTCACCGGCGACGACGGCTCGTACCGGCTCGTCACCATCAAGCCCGGGCCCTACCCGTGGCGCAACCACCGCAACGCGTGGCGGCCCGCCCACATCCACTTCTCGTTCTTCGGCACGGCGTTCACCCAGCGGCTGATCACGCAGATGTACTTTCCGGGCGACCCGCTGTTCGGGCTCGACCCGATCTACCAGTCGATCACCGACCCGGCCGCACGGGACCGGCTCGTCGCGACGTACGACCACGACGTGAGCGTGCCGGAGTGGGCGCTCGGGTTCCGCTGGGACGTCGTGCTCACGGGCCCGCGCGCGACCTGGACCGAGCCGGAGGACGCGGACCATGCCTGAGCAGACGCCAGCCCAGACCGTCGGCCCCTTCTTCGGCTACGCGCTGCCGTACGCGGGTGGCCCGGACGTCCGGGCGCCCTGGCAGCCCGACGCGATCCGTCTGCACGGCGTCGTGCTCGACGGCCACGGGACGCCGGTTCCCGACGCCCTCGTCGAGCTGTGGGGCGCCGACGTGGACGGCCGACCGTCCACGGAGCGAGGGTCCCTCGACCGTGATCCTCACGGGTTCACCGGGTTCGGCCGCACCGGGACGTCGCGCGACGGCCGGTGGTCGTTCAGCACGGTCAAGCCGGGCAGCAGCCGACCGGGGTCCGCGCCGTACGTCGTCCTCGCCGTGTTCGCCCGCGGCCTGCTGAACCACCTGCTCACCCGCGCCTACTTCGGCGACGAGACCGACGCGAACGCCGCCGACCCGCTCCTGCAGCGCGTCGTCGCCGATCGCCGCGCCACGCTCGTCGCCGTGCCCGACGGCGCCCGGTCCTACCGGTTCGACATCCGGCTGCAGGGTACGGGCGAGACCGTCTTCCTCGACTACGGGACGCCGCGGTGACCACCAGCGACTGGGGTCTGCTCCAGCCCGCGACCGCGGGCACGCGCGACGTCGCCGGCGACGACCAGGTGCTCGCCGCGATGGTGCAGGTCGAGGCAGCGCTGCTGCGCGCATGGGGACGCGTCGACGGAACCGACGACGACTCCGCTGCTCGTGCGCTCGAAGCGCTCGACCCCGCAGCACTCGACCGTGCCGCGCTCGCCGGCGGGGTCGCGCAGGACGGCGTCGCGGTCGTGGCCCTGGTGCGCGAGCTGCGCGGGCTGTTGGAACGCGCCGCCGTGCCCACCGAGCGCCTGCATGCGGGCGCGACCAGCCAGGACATCCTCGACACCGCCCTCGTGCGCGTCGCGAAGACGGCGTTCGAGCTGGCCCGGGAGCGTCTCGTGACGGCCGGCGCCGCGCTGGCCACCCTCGCCGACGCCGAGCGGAGCTCCGTCCGTGTCGGACACACGCTCGGGCGGAACGCAGCGCCGACCACGCTCGGCGCGCAGGTCGCCGGCTGGCTCGACGGCATCACCTCGGCGATCGCGGCCGTGGACCGCACCTCGTACCCGGTACAGCTCGGCGGCGCCGTCGGCACGGGCGAGCAGGCCGACCGCGCCGCGGGGCACCCGGGGGCGATCACGACCCTGCGGTCCGCGTTCGCCGCCGAGCTGGGGCTCGACGACCCCGGGCGCTCCTGGCACTCCGAGCGGACCCCGGTCCTGGAGCTCGCGACCACGGCCGCGACCGTGACCGCCGTCCTCGGCCGGATCGGCCGTGACCTCGTGCGCGGCTCCCGCGAGGGCGTCGCCGAGCTCGCCCTGTCCGGCGGTGGCGGATCGTCGGCCATGCCGCACAAGCGCAACCCGGTCGGTCCGGTCGTCCTGACGATGGCGGCACTGCAGACCCCCGGGCTGCTGTCGACGATCGCCCGCTCGGCGGTCTCGGTGGACGAGCGACCCGCGGGCGAGTGGCACGCCGAGTGGTCGCCGCTGCGGGACCTGCTGCGCCTCGCGGCCGGGTCCGCCGACGCGGCTGCGCGCACGGTCGCGGGTCTCTCGGTACGCCGGGAGGCGGCGGCACGGAACCTGGCCGCCGCCGAGGTCGGTGTCGCGGACGACATGACGCTCGCCGCGTGCGGCAGAGTCGTGGACGCGGCCGTCGGCCGGTTCCGCAGCACCGTCGACGAGGGGCAGCGTCCATGAGCGTCCCTCGCCTGCGTGGCTCGTTCGTCCCTGGCACGGCACCGGGTGCCCGCTCCGACCTGCTCGTCCTGCTCCCGTCGCTCGGGACCACTGCGGCGCTCTGGGACGGCGTCGTCGCGCACCTGCGAGCCGACCCCGCGAGCGCCGGGCTGCGCATCCTGCGCGTCGACCTGCCCGGGCACGGCGCGAGCCCGGCGGCCGACGACGCTTTCACGGTCGCGGACCTCGCGAGTGCCGTGCTCGACGTCGTCGACGAGGCGGGCGGCGGGTCCTTCCACGTCGCCGGTGTCTCGCTGGGGGGCGCGGTCGCGCTCGAGCTCGCCGCGACGCACCCCGAGCGGGTGCTCAGCCTGACGATGTCCTGCAGCGGCGCGCGGATCGGCACCGCCCAGGGTTGGGCCGACCGCGCCGACCAGGTCCGCTCGGGCGGGACCGCGTCGCTCGTGGCCGGCAGCGCCACCCGCTGGTTCGCGCCGGGCTTCCTCGCGGGCGGCGACCGCGCCGGTGCGCGCGCCCTCGACGCGCTGCTCGACGTGGACGACGAGTCCTACGCGCGCTGCGCGGAGGCGCTCGCCACGTTCGACCGGACGAACAGCGTCGCCGACGTCGTCGCGCCGACCCTCCTGGTCAGCGGAGCGCACGACCAGGTGACCACGTCCGCCTCCATGCAGCAGCTCGCGGAGGCGTTCCCCTCGGCGCGGCACGCCACGATCGCGTCGGCGGGCCACCTCGCCGTGCTCGAAGAACCGGCAACCGTGGCGGGCCTGCTGCGCGACCACCTCGCCGGGCCCACCGACGCCCGGACGCGCGGGATGCAGGTTCGTCGGGAGGTCCTGGGCGACGCGCACGTGGACGCCGCCATCGCCGCGACGACCCCGCAGACCGCAGCGTTCCAGGACTTCCTCACGCGCTACGCCTGGGGCGAGGTGTGGGCGCGGCCCGGGCTGTCGCGACGCGAGCGCTCGATCGCCACCCTCGCGAGCCTGGTCACGGGCGGTCACCACGCCGAGCTGCGGATGCACGTGCGCGCGGCGCTGCGCAACGGGCTGACGCCCGACGAGATCGCCGAGGTCATGCTGCACACCGCGCTGTACGCGGGGCTCCCAGCCGCCAACGCAGCACTGGCGGTCGCCCGAGACGTCTTCACCGAGAGCCAAGGAGAAGGACATGGACAAGACGGTCGCGACGGCTGACGAGGCCGTCGCCGACATCGGGTCGGGCTCGTCGCTCGCCGTGGGGGGCTTCGGCCTGTCCGGGGTGCCGATCGCCCTGATCCGGGCCCTGCTCGCCACCGGTGTCGACGAGCTCGAGGTGGTGTCCAACAACTGCGGCGTCGACGGCTGGGGGCTGGGCGAGCTGCTCTCCGCCGGTCGGATCCGGCGGGTCGTTGCGAGCTACATCGGCGAGAACAAGGAGTTCGCCCGCCAGTACCTGGGCGGCGAGGTCGAGGTCGAGCTGACGCCGCAAGGCACGCTGGCCGAACGGCTGCGCGCCGGAGGCGTCGGCATCCCCGCCTTCTACACGGCCGCGGGCGCGGGCACGGCGGTGTCCGACGGTGGGATGCCGCTGCGCTACTCCCCCGACGGCTCGGTGGCCCTGGCCAGCGCTCCGAAGGAGCTGCGCCCGTTCGTCGCCTTCGGCCGGAGCCGCGAGTACGTGCTCGAGGAGGCGATCACGACGGACTACGGGCTGGTGCGCGCCGCGGTCGGCGACCGGCACGGCAACCTGCGGTTCGAGAAGTCGACGCGCAACTTCAACCCGCTCGCCGGCATGGCCGGCCGGGTGACGATCGCCGAGGTCGACGAGCTGGTCGAGCCCGGCGAGCTCGGACCCGACGACATCCACCTGCCCGGGATCTACGTCGACCGGGTCGTCCTGCTCACCCCCGAGCAGTCCGCCGACCTGCCGATCGAGAAGACGACCGTCCGCGTGCGCCCGGTCGAGGAGTCCTGATGCCGCTCACCCGCGACCAGATGGCCGCCCGCGCCGCCCTCGAGCTCGAGGACGGCTCCTACGTGAATCTGGGCATCGGCCTACCGACGCTGATTCCGAACCACCTGCCACCGGGCGTCGAGGTCGTCCTGCACTCCGAGAACGGCATCCTCGGCGTCGGCCCCTACCCGTGGGAGGGCGAGGCGGACCCCAAGCTCATCAACGCCGGCAAGGAGACCGTCACCGTGCTGCCGGGGGCCGCGTACTTCGACTCGGCCGCGAGCTTCGGCATGATCCGAGGCGGCCGCGTCACGCACGCGATCCTCGGCGCGATGCAGGTCTCGGCGGGCGGTGACATCGCGAACTGGGCCGTGCCCGGGAAGATGGTCAAGGGCATGGGCGGGGCGATGGACCTGGTCAACGGCGCGGCCCACGTGCTGGTGGTCATGGAGCACGTCGCCAAGGACGGGACCGCCAAGATCGTCGAGCAGTGCACGCTGCCCCTGACCGGACGCGCCTGCGTCGACCGGATCATCACCGACCTGGCCGTGCTCGACGTGACGCGCGACGGGCTGCGGCTCGTCGAGCTGGCCCCCGGGGTCACCGTGGACCAGGTGCGCGAGGCGACCGGCGCCCCCTTCGAGGTCGCGCTGGCGGACCAGGCATGACCGAGCTGCGTGAGGTCGTGATCTGCTCGCCACTGAGGACGCCGGTCGGCCGGATGGGCGGAGCTCTCGCGCCGCTGGACGCCCGGACGCTCGCGACGACCGTGCTGCGCGGCCTCGTCGAACGGACCGGTCTGGATACCGCCGCCGTCGACTCGGTGATCGGGGCCCAGGGCTATCCGACGACCGAGTCACCCGCGTTCGGCCGGGTCGCGGCCCTGGACGCCGGCTTCCCCGTGACGACCACCGGGTACCAGCTGGACCGACGCTGCGGCTCGGGCCTGCAGGCGGTGCTCAACGCCGCGATGGAGGTGCAGACCGGCGTGGCCGACGTGATCATCGCGCTCGGTGCGGAGTCCATGTCGAACGCGCCCCTCTACACCGAGCAGGGGCGACGCGGGTTCCCGCCGGGCGGTCTGATGCTGCACGACGCGCTCGCCCGCGGTCGCGTGATGGTCGGCGGAGTCGACTACCCCACCCCCGACGGGAATGTCGGCACGGCCGAGGCGTTGCGCGCCGAGTACGGCATCAGCCGAGAGGCGCAGGACGCCCTCGCGCTGCGCTCCCACCAGCGAGCCGTCGCCGCCCAGACCTCGGGAGCGTTCGACGCCGAGCTCGTCCCCGTCACCGTCCCGGGCCGTCGCGGGAACGTCGTCGTCGACCGCGACGAGCACCCGCGCGCCGACTCCTCGCTCGACGCCCTCGCGGCGCTCCGCCCGGTCCTCGCGGGCTCCGACCCGGACGCGACCGTCACCGCCGGGAACTCGAGCGGCCAGAACGACGCCGCCGCCGCGTGCGTCGTCACGACACCCGAGCGCGCCCGAGAGCTGGGCCTGACGCCGATGCTCCGGCTGCGCTCGTGGGCCGTCGCCGGCAACGACCCCCGCCGGTTCGGCGTCGCCCCTGTCCTCGCGACGAACCTCGCCCTGAACCGGGCCGGCCTGACGCTCGTCGACCTCGACGTGCTCGAGCTCAACGAGGCGTTCGCGGTCCAGGTGCTCGCCTGCCTGGCCGACTGGGACATCGACCCGCAGGACCCGCGCGTGAACCCCCGGGGCAGCGGCATCTCGCTCGGGCACCCGATCGGCGCGACGGGCGTGCGCATGCTCGCGACCCTCGCGCACGAGATGCCCGCTCTCGACGCCGACCTGGCCGTCGCGACCATGTGCATCGGCGGCGGGCAGGCTCTCGCCGCGGTGCTCGAACGGGCCTGACGGACAGGCCCTTCGGCCCTGCCCACCACGTCGCCGCCGCACGACGATGGATGTCATGAACGCACCTTGGTGGCGGTTTGAAGCAGCACTGAAGTCGACGGCGGACGCCGGCACGGCGACCGAGGTCCTGGACGAGGACCTGCTCCCGCCCTTCGTCGACTAGCACCCCGCGGGGGTCGCTAGGCTCGCGGCCATCGGCGACGACCGTCGTCGGCAGTCCCGGGGTGAGGTGCCGCGATGGAGCAGGCCACCCGGGCGATCTCGCCCTCCCGTCTGCGGGTCGGTGTCGTCCTCGTCGCCCTCTGGTGGCTGCCCGTCTGGTTGCTCGCTCCGGTGATCGCCGAGCTCTGGGACCTGGACAGCACGGACGTCTGGGTCGCCGTGATCGTCGTCCAGACCATCGTGGGTCTGGTCGGCGTCCTGGTCGCCGGACGACAGGTCGCCCGCATCATGCAGGGTGTCTCGCGCAAGCAGCTCCTCCCCACGGTCTGGCGCGTCCTGCGCCACGGCACGCTCGGCACGGCCGAGCAGCCCTGAAGCCGACGGCGGGCCGCCCGAGTCCGTACGCGCTCGAAGCGCGAGCAGCGCCGCTCCGTGCCAAGGTGACCCGATGGAACGCTCCGACGTCAGCCAGACCGCACAGCGCGTTAACGACCACCCGGCGACGACAGTCCTCGCGCGGCTCGGGTACGTCGCGAGCGGCGTGCTGCACCTGCTGCTGGGGTTCATCGCCGTCCAGGTCGCCTGGTTCGGGTCGTCGAAGAGCGCGGACCAGTCGGGCGCGCTCGCGACGCTCGCGTCCCACCCCCTCGGACAGGCGATGTTGTGGGTCGTCGCGCTCGGGTTCGCCGGGCTCGCGGTGTGGAACGTGACCGAGGCATTCCGCTCGGGCGCGAAGGCCGGGGACCGCGTGAAGTCGGCGTCGAAGGCCGTGCTGTACGTCGTGCTCGCCTGGACGTCACTGAAGTTCGCGCAGGGATCGTCGAGCTCGAGCAGCGACCAGAGCCAGGACTTCACCGCGGACCTCATGGCGAAGCCGGGCGGCCGGGTCCTCGTGGCCGTCGTCGGGCTGGTCGTCATCGGGGTGGCCGTCTACCACGTGCACAAGGGGTGGAAGCGGAAGTTCCTCCAGGACCTGCAGGAGAGCCCGGGACGTTTCGTCGTCGCCGCGGGGCGCTTCGGCTACGTCGCGAAGGGCGTCGCGCTCGCGGTCGTCGGTGCGCTGTTCGTCACGGCTGCCTGGCACGCCCGCCCGGACGAGGCGGGCGGCCTGGACGCGGCGTTCCGCACGCTGGCCGACCAGCCCTTCGGCGCCGTCCTGCTCACGGTGGTCGCCGCAGGCTTCGCGGCCTACGGCGTGTACTCGTTCGGCCGGGCTCGCTACACGCGCACCTGAGGGCTCCGTGCTACTCCGCGCTCACGCGTACGAGGAGCGCACCCGGCCGGACCCGGCACTCGAGCGTGCGGTGGTCGCCGAGCGAATCGCCGTCGAGCTGGGTCGCGGTCGGATGACCCGTGGAGATCCGCACGGCCGTCATCTGGAGCCGCTCGAGGTGTGAGTGCCCCCGACCGGACGTCATGACGGTCAGCACGGTGCGGACCCAGCCCACGAGCCCGCGAGGGGCGACGATGGCGACGTCGAGCAGACCGTCGTCGAGGCTCGCCTCCGGCATGAGCTCGAGACCACCCTGCAGGCGGCCGCTGTTCCCGACGACGACCGTGCGAACCGCTCGCCGGACCGTCGTGCCCTCGCGGGGCTGCACGCGCGCGGTGAAGCCGCCGCCGACGGCCGCCCGAACGCCTGACACCAGGTAGGCCGGCCAGCCGACGGCGCCCTTCAGACGCTCGTTGGCGCTGTCCATGGCCTCGGCATCCAGCCCCATCCCCGCCATGACCAGGAACACGTGCTCCTCGTCCGAGCCGTCGACCCTCAACCCGCCGACGTCGATCCGCCGCGTCCGACCGGTCAGTGCGACCTCGAGCGCGTCCTCGAGACTGTCGATCGACAGCTCCAGGGCGCGGGCGAGCAGGTTGCCCGTGCCGCCCGGCAGCAGACCCAGCGGGACGTCACCACCGGCCAGCACCTCGCCCACGGCGCGGACCGTTCCATCGCCACCCAGCGCACACACCAGGTCGGCACCCTGCGCGAGCGCGTCGCGCGCCTGTCCCCCGCCCGGGTCCTCCTCGGTCGTCTCGAGCCAGATCGGACGCTCCAGCCCGTGGCCCGCGCAGACCTCGTCCACGAGGTGCCGCACCTTCTCCGCGTCGTCGAGCTTGGCCGGGTTGGCGACGACTGCGACGCGGGTCACCGGGCGCTCTCGACGGCGTCGACGGTGGTGGCCTGTTCTGCCGAGCGAGGCGACCGGCGCAGGTAGTTCCACGCCAGCACCACGCACACGAGGCCGTTCAGCACACCCATGGTGACGTCGCTCAGGTGGTGCATCCCGCGGTACAGGCGGGAGTACACGACGAGCATCGGGAGGATCAGCAGGATCACCGTCACGCTGACACGCACCCAGGTGCGCTCCACACGCTGCACCATCAGCGCGAGCGTCAGGTACAGGGCCGTCGAGGCACCGGAGTGACCGCTCGGGTAGCTCGACGTCGGCGGCGCCTCGTCCAGCATCTCGACGTCCGGCCGTTCACGTCCGACGACGAGCGCAGCCAGCATGAACACGGCAGCCTGCACGGCGATCGCGATCGCAGGGATGATCGCGTACCACCACTGCCGCGTGCGCCACCAGACCAGGCCGACGACGACGACGCAGATCCCGATGACGGTCTCGGTGGTCCCGATCTGGCTCCACACGAGCGTGAGCCTGTCCAGCAGGTCGGTGCGCTGCTCCACGAACCACTCGTTGACCGCGACCTCGCGCTCGCCGAGCTCCGCCAGCGGGCCGGTGAGCAGCAGCCCGACACCGACGACCACCAGGAAGAGCACGATCGCGGGGAGCCCCACGCGGACCCCCAGGTCACGACGCACCTCGCGCCCGGTAGGCCGGGACGGGTCGTTCACGTAGCGATCCAGGTCGAGCATCATCGGGCGACCTCCGTCGACGTCGACTGCGACTCCGGGCCGGCCCCGTCATGCGACGACCACCCCCGGTACCCGAGGTACGAGGCGAGCACGATCCCGACGCCGAGGATGATGCCCGCGACGACGTCCGACGGGTAGTGCGCGCCGAGCAGGACCCGGTCGAGCGCCGTGAGGACCATGAGCAGCGCGGCCCCGACGACTGCGGTGACCCGTAGCGCACGGCTGCGCAGGACCGGCCAGACGAGCAGGACGAGGGCCGTCGTCATGGCTGCGGTGTTCGCAGCGTGACCGGACGGGAAGGAGTAGCCCGGGGCGTGCGCGATCGGGTCGTCCAGCACGGGCCGAGCCCGGCGAGCGACCTCCTTCGCCAGGTTCGCGAAACCCCACGCGGTGAGGATCGTCACGAGCGCCCACAGCACCCGGGTCGTCATCCGGGTCCGCCACCAGACGACGAGGCAGAGCGCCGCGACCGGCACGAACAGGTGCACGCCCTCGAACGCCCACTGCCACGCGAACAAGGCGTCCACCAAGGCGGGCCGGGTCGCCGCGAACGACGTCGCTGCGGCAACCGCCCGCTCGTCGAACCCCACGAGCGGGTCCCACTTGTCTCGGGTCAGCACTCCCAGGACGAGCAGGGCGGCCGCCGTGGCCGCACCCGCGAGCACGGCGCGCGAGAGCCTGCGGGCGCGGCCGGCGGCGATCGTCGTGGCACGCGAAGCCCGTGGATCCGGGTGCGCGGGGCGAAGGATGGTGCGGCTCATCCGAAGAACGCTGCCACAGCCGACCGGTTGCGGCCCGTCGAGCGGACGGGTTCACCCAGCGGGTTCGGTCAGAGGCCGACCATGGCCATGCCGGCCTCGTTGTACCGGTTGCCCGCGACACCGACGGTCGCGGCGAGGTGGTCCAGGGTCGAGCGGTCGTCGGCCGAGAGCGCGACGGCGGTCGCTGCCGCGTTCTCCTCCACACGCTCCAGGCGACGCGTGCCGGGGATCGGCACGATCCACGGCTGCTGGGCCAGTAGCCATGCGAGGGCGACCTGTCCCGGGGTCGCACCGCGGGCCTCCGCGAGGGCGCGGACGTGGTCGACGAGCGTCGCGTTCGCGTCGCGGTTCTCGGCGCTGAACCGCGGGACGCGCTGGCGGATGTCGCCGTCCGCGAAGGTCGTCGACGAGTCGACGGTCCCGGTGAGGAACCCCTTGCCGAGCGGGCTGAACGGCACGAAGCCGATGCCGAGCTCGGCGCACGTCGGCAGCACCTCGGGCTCGGGGTCGCGCGTCCACAGGGAGTACTCGGACTGGACGGCCGTCACCGGGTGGACGGCGTGCGCACGCCGGATGGTCGCCGCTCCCGCCTCGGACAGGCCGAAGTGGCGGACCTTGCCGGCCGCCACGAGCTCGGCGACCGTCCCGGCGACGTCCTCGATCGGGACGGCCGGGTCGACCCGGTGCTGGTAGAAGAGGTCGATCGCCTCGACGCCGAGACGCTGGAGCGACGCGTCGGCCACCGCCCGGATCTGCTCGGGGCGGCTGTTGGTGCCCTGCATGGCACCGTCGACGATGTTCCACCCGAACTTGGTCGCGACGACGACCTGGTCGCGCACGGGTGCCAGGGCTTCGCCGACGAGCTCCTCGTTGACGTACGGGCCGTAGACCTCGGCGGTGTCGAAGAACGTGATCCCCCGGTCGACGGCGCCGCGCAGCACGCCGATCATGTCCTCACGGCTGCCGGGGTTGGGGCCGTAGCTCATGGACATGCCCATGGCACCGAGCCCGATCGCTGAGACCTCGAGCCCCTGTCCGAGAGTGCGTACGTGCATGGTGATACCTCCGGGGTCTGCGCCGTCAGGCGGTCGTCGTCGTGGGGTCCAACAGGTCGGTGAGCTCGGTCGCGGCCCAGCTGGCGAGCATCTGCAGCGCGTCGGCGCTCGGCGTGCCGGGCGCAGCGGTGTAGACGAGCATCGTGAGCCCCGGCGCCTGGGCGATCGGCAGGGTGTCGTACATGAGCTCGAGGCGTCCGACGACCGGGTGCTCGATCTTCTTGGCGCCGCCCCGGTGCTCGTGCACGTCGTGCCGTGCCCACCGGCTGCGGAAGTCGTCGCTGCGCGTGGACAGCTCACCGACGAGGTCGTGGATCGCCTTGTCGTGCGGGTACTTGCCCGCCTGCACCCGCAGGATGCCGACCGTGTCGTTGGCGGCCTTGTTCCAGTCGACCCAGTAGTCGTGCGCGGACGGGTCGAGGAAGGCGAACCGCGCGTGGTTGGCCGGTCGCCCCTCGGTGTACGACGGACCCGAGAACAAGGGCGCGTACAGCGCTCGTCCGAGCGGGTTGGTCGCCAGGATGTCGAGCCGGTCGTTGCGGACGACGGCCGGCGCGCCGGTCATGGCGTCGAGCATCACCTGGACACTGGCTGGTACCGCGGGCGTCGACCTGCGTCGGACGCGGGTGGGCCGAGGCCCGGCGGCGCGAGCGAGGTCGAGCAGGTGTCGACGCTCCGTCTCGTCGAGCTGCAAGGCGCTCGCGATGGCATCGAGGACCGAGTCGGAGACGCCGGCGAGGTGACCTCGTTCGAGCCGGACGTAGTAGTCGGAGGACACCCCGGCGAGCATCGCGACCTCCTCACGACGCAGCCCGGGCACGCGCCGGTTGGCACCGTAGGCGACCAGCCCGGCCTGCTGCGGGGTCAGCCTCGCCCGGCGCGACGACAGGAAGTCGCGGATCTCGTCGCGGTTGTCCATGGTCCGACGCTATGCCCGGGCGCACGTGCCAGGGAGGTCCTGCCAGTACCTGTGACGGCAGGGACTCCCTGGCTAGGTCCACTGCGGGTCGCATGGACGCAGTCCCCAGACGGCGCCGGCGACGTGCGGGTCGAGTCCGTGCCCGACCCCACGATCCAGCAGCCGACCGACGCCGTCGTCCGGGTCGTCCGCGCCGTGAAGTGGCGGGAGCGCGAGGGCCGCGCACCGGTGTGGCGCCCTGTCCCGGGCGTGGTCGGGACAGGGCGCCACCGGGCGTCCGGTCAGGCGGTTGCTCGTGTTGTGGTGGCGAGGAGGTCGTGGGCGGTGGTGGTGATGCCGTGGGGGCTGATGCCGAAGTGGTCGAGGAGCCAGGTGGCTGATCCGGTGGGGGCGAAGGTGTCGGGGACGCCGACGAAGCGCATGGGCACGGGGTGGTGTTGCACGACGAGCTCGGCGACGGCGCCGCCCAGGCCGCTGGTGAGGGCTTCCTCGACGGTGATGATCCCGCCGGTCTCGCGCGCGGCGGCCAGGATGGCGTCCTGGTCGAGGGGTTTGATGGTGGGCATGGACAGCACCCGGGCGTGGATGCCGTGCTCGGCGAGCAGGTCGGCGGCCTGCAGGGTGCGTGAGACGACGGTGCCGGTGGCGATCAGGGTGAGGTCGTTCCCCTCGCGCAGGGTGACCGCGCGTCCGGGGACGAACTGGTAGCCGTCGGGGTTGACGTCGGGGACGCCCATGCGGCTGATGCGTAGGAACACGGGTCCGTCGTGCTGGGCGGCCCAGCGCACGGCTTGGGCGGTCTCGGTGGGGTCGCTGGGCACGATGACGGTCAGGCCGGGGATGGTGCGCAGCCAGGCGAGGTCTTCGATGGAGTGGTGGGTGGGGCCGAGCTCGCCGTAGGCCATGCCGGGGCTCATCCCGCACAAGACCATGTGGGTGTTGGAGTAGGCGGCGTCGACCTTGATCTGTTCCATCGCGCGCGCGGTCAGGAAGCATGCGGCGGCGGACACGAAGGGGATCTTGCCGCCGTTGGCCAGGCCGGCGGCGACGCCGACCATGTCTTGTTCGGCGATGCCGACGTTGACCAGGCGGTCGCCGAACTGGTCCCCGAACGGGCCGAGCTTGGAGGACCCGACGGAGTCGTTCACGACCGCGACGATGCGCGGGTCGCCCTGCGCGAGCTCGATCAGGGTGGTGACGTAGGCGTCGCGGCAGTCGTGCAGGACCGGGGCGGTGGTGGTGGTCATGGGGTCTCCAGCTCGGCCAGGGCCTGGGTGACCTGGTCCGTGGTGGGGACCTTGTGGTGCCAGGCGACGTTGTCGGACATGAACGAGATCGGGTGGCCCTTGAAGGTGTGGGCGATGATCGCGGTCGGCTTGCCGGAGGTCGCGGGGACGGTCGCGAACGCGTCGGCCAGGGCGCCGTGGTCGTGCCCGTCGACCTGCAGGACGTGCATCCCGAACGCGGCCAGCTTGTCCGGCAGCGGCTCGAGGTCGTTGGTGTCGGCCACCCGGGCGCCTTGTTGCAGGCGGTTGCGGTCGACGATGACGCACAGGTGGTCCAGGTGGTGGTTGCCCGCGGTCATCAGGGCCTCCCAGTTGGACCCTTCCTGCAGCTCACCGTCGCCGACCACCACAAAGGTGCGCCGCTCGGAGTGGTCCAGGCGGCCGGCGAATGCGGTGCCGACGGCGATGGGCAGTCCGTGCCCGAGCGGCCCGGTGGAGGCCTCGACCGCGGCGATCTTGGTCCGGGCGGGGTGCCCGTTGAGCTGGGACAGGGGTTGCATGAAGGTGGCCAGCTGCTCGGGCGGGAGGTAGCCGGCGATCGCGAGGGTCGTGTAGAGGGCGGCGGCGGCGTGCCCCTTGGACAAGATGAACCGGTCCCGGTCCGGGTCGCCGAGCGTCTCGGGGGTGACGTTCATCGTGTGCAGGTAGAGGGTGACCAGGATGTCGATCACGGAGAACTCGCCACCGATGTGCCCCAGCCCCGCGGCGCGGACCATGGCCAGGTCCTGGCGGCGCACCAGCCGGGCCGCCTCGGCCAGGTGGGCGACGACCGCGTCGCGGTCGGCGCCGTCCGGGACCCGTCCCAGGACGGGCAGCAGGTCGGCGGGGGCGGGTGCCTCCAGGTGCGGGATGAGGTCTTCTTCGACGCTCATGCGTCGGCCCGCAGGCAGGAGAACAGCACGTCCTGGATCAGCTTCTGGGCGCCCATGGCGTCCTGGCTGGCCTGGGCGGCGCGCAGGGCGTCGATGTCCAGCTCGTCCAGGGCGCGGTGGATGCCCTTGAGGAACCGGATCGACAGGTTCGCCGCCTGCACGGTGTCCTCGCGGAACGGGAACTGGTCGAGCTGCCAGACCCCTTCCCAGTTGTTGATCTTCAGGGTGTAGAAGAACTCGAAGACCTCGACGGGGTGCACGGTGCCGACGACCATGTCGTCGTCCCAGCTGCGCAGGTTGTCGTTGACGTCCATCGCCCACAACAACCCGTGGTCGATCAGCAGCTGCGCCGCCGCCGCCGGGGACTCCCCACCGAACAGCGCGTGCCCGAAGTCCAGCAGCACCCCCACGTTGTCCACCTCCATCGCCTGGATCCCCAGGACCGTCTTGGCCGCGGAGTCCCAGAACATCTTGTTGCGCGGCTCACGCGGCTTGTACTCGATCACGATCTTGATGTCCGGGTTGGCCAGCGCGAGCTCGCGCATGCCGGACACCGCCAGCTCCCACTGCGTGTGGTGATCCACCTGGAACGGGTAGTCCCAGCCGTCCTGACCCGGCCACACCTTCAAATACTTCGCACCGAGCTCACGCACGACGTCGGCCGCCTCGTTGAGCACGGTGATGGCCTCGGCGCGGATCGCCGCGTCGGGGTTGGTGAACGCCCCCTTGCTGAATCGGCGCATGTAGATCTCCGGCGTCACCCCGATCGCCTCCAGACCGTTCTCCGCCAGCGCCGCCTTCACCTGCTCCACGGTCACGCCCTCCGTGAACGGGTACGGCACGTCCACCACCGACAGGTCCTCGACCGAACCCGCCCGCGCGATCTGCTCCAACGTGGACACCGGCGGCGCATACCCATCCGTGGCATACCGGTCCACGTAGCTGGCGAAGTGCCACAGACCAGCACCGAACTTGGGAAACTTCGAAGGCATTTCTATTCAACTCCGATCAATGATTCACCAATGATGCCACGACGTGCCCAGAGGAGCCAACACGCGGCCCGGTCGCGGGCCGGCCGAGCTGGGATCAGCTCGGCCGGCCCAGGACGGTCAGCCGCCGAGCGCGAAGGACGTGTACTTGTCGACGTTGGAGGAGTCGATCAGGACGCAGTCGATCGACTGCTTCTCGTCCTTGCCGGTGCTGCCCGTGCGGATGAACTCGTCGGCCTGCTCGACGGCCATCGCGGCGATGTCGACGGCCGGCTGCAGACCGGTCGAGATCATCGTCCCGGCCTTGATCGCGGCGGCGGCGTCGGGGCTGCCGTCGAACCCGGCGATGATGACCTTGCCGGTCAGACCTGCAGCGTCCACGGCAGCGACGGCACCGAGCGCCATCGTGTCGTTGCCCGCGATGATGCCCTGGATGTTCGGGTCCTTCTGGAGCAGGGTCTCGACCTTGGTGAAGGCCTCCTGCTGGTCCCAGTTGGCCGTCTCCTGGGTGGTCATCTTCATGTTCGGGTACTGGTCGATGACCGCGTGGTACGCGTCGGAGCGGACGCCGGCGTTGGTGTCCGTCGCCTTGCCGGTCAGCTCGATGTAGTTGCCCGTGCCGTTCATCGCCTTGACGAACGACTCGCCGACGAGGCCGGCGCCCTGAGCGTTGTTCGAGACGATCTGCGCCTTGGCGATACCCGTCTGGTTGATCTCACGGTCGATCAGGAACACCGGGATGCCGGCGTCGGCGGCCTTCTGCACGGCACCGATCGTCACGTCGGCACCGGCGTTGTCGAGGATGATCGCCTTGGCGCCGTTCGAGATCGCCGTGTCGATCAGCTGGCTCTGCTTGTTCGGGTCGTCGTCGTGGGAGTCGGACTGGGTCGTGTAGCCCAGCTCCTCAGCCTTGGCGACGGCCCCGTCGGCCTCGGCCTTGAAGAAGACGTTGTCGTGGGACGGCGTGATCACGGCGATGAGGCCACCCGCCTCACCGCCACCGGCGGCCTCGGTGGCGGAGGCACTGGACCCGGTGTCGTCAGACGAGCCGGAGCAGGCGGCCAGCGCCATTGTCGAGACCGCGGCAATCAGCACCGCGCCATAGCGGAGTTTGCGTCGCATGGAAGTTCCTCCTGAGAGTCGGACCAGCACCTGTCAGTGGGTGCTGGGACTTGCCGCCGCCAGCTCGCGCTTCACACTCTGGGCGGCGACGGCTGCCGCTCGAGCGTCCTTCAACCTCTGCTGACCCTGGTCGAGCATCACGGCGAGGACGATGACCAAGCCCTTGATCACCGTCTGCCAGAAGGTGGAAACGCCCACCATGACCAGTCCGTCAGAGAGGAAGCCGATAACGAAGGCGCCGATGAGAGCGCCCTTCACGGTGCCGCGGCCACCTGCCAGCGAGGCACCACCGATGACCACCGCAGCGATGGCGTTGAGCTCGAACGTGTTGCCCGTCTGCGGCGCTGCCGACGTGAGCTCGGACGCGATGATCAGGCCGGCAGTCGCGGCGCACACGCCGGAGATGATGTAGACGCGCATCTTGACCGACTTCACGGGCACGCCCGCCAGCTGCGCGGCGCGCTCGTTGCCGCCCGTGGCGTACAGGTGACGTCCGAACGCGGTGCGGGTGATCAGGATCCAGATGACGATCGCGAAGGCCACCATGATCCAGATCGCCGTCGGGATGCCGAGCGGCCGGGACACGCCGAGGAACGAGAACCCGGTGTTGCCGGTGGCGGGGTCACCCTGGAGCCGCGGGAACG
Organism: Cellulomonas sp. P4_H4; assembly: GCF_056400865.1. Lineage (NCBI taxonomy): Bacteria > Bacillati > Actinomycetota > Actinomycetes > Micrococcales > Cellulomonadaceae > Cellulomonas > Cellulomonas sp. P4_H4. The sequence goes on along the minus strand of NZ_JBFUKL010000001.1, from coordinate 1,220,170 downwards.
TCGAGCCGTCAGAGATCAGCAGCGCTGCTCCTCTGGCTATGTACAACGTGCCTAGTGTCGCGATGAACGGAGCGACGTTGAACTTGGTCACGAGCACGCCGTTCAGCGTCCCGACCAGGGCACCGACCGCGAGCGAGATGAGGATGACGACCCACACCGCCGGGTAGGCGGTCGTGTCGAAGATCGACAGCTGCCACCCCTGCAGCATCACGCCGGCGACGACGCCCGACAGACCGACGATGGACCCGATCGAGAGGTCGATCCCGCCCGTGATGATCACGAGCAGCATCCCCAGCGCGAGGATCGCGTTGAAGGCGACGTGCTTGGTCATGGTGATGAGGTTCGTCGGCGTGAGGAACGCGTCCGAGAGGAACGAGAAGATGATGACCAGGACGATCAGGGCGACGAAGGCGCGTTGATCGAGCAGGAACTCACCGACCCCGCGCTTCGTGGTCTGCACGTCTGCGGGCGTCGCCGCCTGCTCCTTGGTGGTCGCGGTCGCCATCTCAGTTGTCCTCGGGGATCGTCGGGGAGTCGGTGTCGATGCGGGCGGTCGCGCCCGCCGCGTCGTCGGGCACGCTGGCGTCGGAGTACGCCATGAGCTGCTCGCGATCGGTCGTACGGGGGTCGAGCTCGGCACTGATGCGACCGCGCGCCATGACCAAGATCCGGTCGCACGCGTGCAGCACCTCGCTGACCTCGCTCGTCGCGAACAGCACGCCGATGCCGTTGCGAGCCTCCTGCGCCATGAGCGCGAAGATGTCGGCCTTCGCGCCGACGTCGATGCCTCGGGTGGGCTCGTCCAGGACGAGCAGCCGAGGTCGGGTGAGCAGCGCCCGCCCGATGACCACCTTCTGCTGGTTGCCACCCGACAGCGAACCGATCGGCGCGTCCTGGCTGGCGGCCTTCACGCGCACCTGCTTCGAGACGTCGTCGATGGCCGCCCGCTCTTCGGTGCGTCGGATGAACGAGCCCGAGACGAAGCGGTTCACGGCGGCCAGGGCCACGTTGCGGCCGACCGTCAGCGCCTGGACCAGACCGTCGCGCTGGCGGTCCTCGGGCACGAGGACCAGGCCCGCGTTGATCCGGTCGGCGACCGACGCGTGGGTCAGGTCGATCTCACCGAGCCTGACGCTCCCCCCGAGGGCGGCGTTGCGGCCCGCCAACGACTCGAGCAGCTCCGTCCGCCCGGCGCCCATCAGCCCGTAGACGCCGACGACCTCCCCGGCGTGCACCGTGAACGTCACGCCTCGCACGGCCAGCCGCTCGGGCGAGTCGGGATCGGCCACGATCAGGTTGTCGACCTCCAGGAGCGGCTCTCCCGGGTCGTGGCTCATCGGCGCGAAGAGCGCGCTCTCGTCGCGGCCCACCATCTGGGCGACGATCCACTTGAGGTCCACGTCCGCCATCGGCGCCTGGGCGACGATGTTGCCGTCGCGCAGCACGACCGCCGTGTCGGCGAGCTCGAGGCACTCGTCGAGGTGGTGCGAGATGTAGATGATCGAGACGCCGCGCGCGGTCAGCTCGCGGATCACCCGGAACAGCACGTGGACCTCGGTCGCGGACAGGGCCGAGGTCGGCTCGTCCATGATCAGGACCCGCGTCTCCTCCGAGAGCGCGCGCGCGATCTCGACCAGCTGCTGCTGCCCGAGGCGCAGCTCGCCGACGAGCGTCGTCGGGTCGAGCGGCTCCTCGAGGTGCTCCAGCAGGGCCCGCGTCGCATCACGCTGCGCGGCGAAGTCGACGAACATGCCCTTCTTGAGCTCACGGCCGACGAAGATGTTGTCCGCGATCGACAGGTTCCCGCAGAGGTTGAGCTCCTGGTGGATGATCGCCACACCGTGCGACACCGCATCCGCAGGCGAGTCGAACGAGACGACCTCCCCGTCGAGCTCGATCGTGCCCATGGTCGGCTGCTCGACCCCCGCGAGGATCTTCATGAGGGTCGACTTGCCCGCGCCGTTCTCCCCGATCAGCGCGGTGACGTGTCCGCGCCGCACCTCGAAGTCCACCCCGCGCAACGCGTGGGTGCCGCCGTAGACCTTGGCGACTCCCCGCGCCCGCAGCACGACGTCCTTGTCGACGACCGTGGGGGCGCTCACGGCTGAACCTCGGCCTCGACCGGGTAGATGGTGATGTGGGTGATGTCGCCACCGGTCGTGGACGTCCAGGCGAAGGCGCCGGTGACGTCGATCGTCTTGCCCAGGAGCGTCGCCGGGTCGAGGTCGCCATAGACGCTCTCGACGGCGTGGTTGTTCAGCTCGATGGCGACCTTCTGGAACTCGGTCTGGTTCGTGAAGTCACCGAAGGCGAGATCCGTGCCGGCATCGCGCAGCGCGGTGTTCGATCCCAGGGGCGGGATGGCGACCCCGACGGTGAGGCCCTCCGGCATGCCCTCGACCTGAAGCCCCATCTCGCCGAACTCACCCTCGACGACCTCGCCCGTCACGGTGGTCGCGAAGCCCCACGGCTTGCCCTCTGCCTCGCGCTTGCCGTACTTCTCGCCGGCAGCGTCCGCATCGGCCACGAGGGCGACGGCGAGTGTGTCGAGCGGCTGCGCGTTGTCGACGATCGTGGGGACGACGACGCTCTCGTAGTTGAGGTCCGCGTACTCGGCTGCCGTGTCCGCCGGCTTCGCGATCGAGCTGGTGGGGACGAACGTCGTGCTCGCCACCGCTGCGACGGCGACGGCGACGCCGACCACGCTCCAGATCACGGACCGCCGACGCCACAACGGCGCCTTGCTCGCGGTTGTCTTCTTGGGCATACCTCTCCTTTGAGTCTGCTGCTTGCTGCGTCGGGTGGGTTCAGTCGGGAGTCGCGAGCCCCCGGGATCTGACGACCGCTCGCTGCCACGCCTGTCGCGCTGGACCGGGATCGGTCGGCTGCGGGTCGAAGCGGGTGGCGGGCTGTGCCGAGTCGGCGTGGTGGCCGAGCGTGCGCCGGGCGAGCGTCGCGGCACCGAGCGCGGAGGCCTCGGGCGCGTCGCCCACCAGCACCGGGCGGGCGAGTAGGTCGGCCTGCGTCTGCATGAGCAGAGGTGACCGGGTGGCGCCGCCGTCGGCGCGCAGGACGTCGATGTGCGCCAGCCCGTCCGACTCGATCGCCTCGACCACGTCGGCGACCTGGTGGGCGACCGACTCCAGCGCGGCTCGGGCCAGGTGCGCCCGCGTCGTCCCGGCGGTCACGCCGAGGAGCAGGCCCTGTGCGGAGCGGTCCCAGTGCGGCGCGCCCAGGCCGGAGAACGCCGGCACGAACGAGACGCCGCCCGAGTCGTCCACGCCGCGGGCGAGCTCCGTCAGGTAGGCGCCGCCCGACGCACCCTCGGGCATGCCCAGCGTCGTCGCCATCCAGTCCAGCGCGGAGCCCGAGGCGATGATGTTGCCCTCACGGGCGTAGGTCGGTGAGCCGCCGACGTGCCACGCGAGCGTCGTGGCGATGCCGGCCGTCGTTCCCTTGCTGGTCGCCATCGGAGCCATGACCGACGAGCCCGTGCCGAACGTCGCCTTGCCGGTCCCTGGCTCGGTGCATCCCTGCTGGTACATCGCCGCATGGGAGTCGGCCATCACCGCCAGCACCGGCAGACCCGCGGGGAGCGGTCCACCCGGCCGTGTGCGACCGAAGCCTGCGTCCGAGCCGCGCACCTGGGCGAGCGCGGTCGCCGGGATCCCGAACAGGTCGAGCAGCTCAGGCCCCCAGGAACACGACTCGAGGTCGAGGAGCAGCGTGCGGGCCGCGTTGCCCAGCTCCGTGAGGTGCTCCCCCGTCAGCGACCAGATCAGCCACGAGTCGATGGTCCCCAGTGCGATGTCCCGGACGTCGACCCCGTCGGACACGGCGCGATCCAGTGCGGCGCGCATCTTCGGCGCGGAGTACATCGCGTCGAGCGACAGCCCGGTCCGCGTGCGCACCGTCGCGGCGACGCTTGGGTTCGAGTCCTCGAGGTCCGCGCACCACGCGGCGGTGCGGGCGTCCTGCCAGCCGAGCACCGGGCCGAGCGGATCGCCCGTGCGCTTGCTCCAGCACACGACGGACTCGCGCTGGTTGGAGATCGAGATGCCTTCGAGCACCACCCCGTCTGCGGCGCGCAGGCAGTCGCGCGCCGCAGCGAGGGTCGCGTCCCGTAGCTGCTCAGCGTCCTGCTCGACCCACCCGGGCCGGGGATGCGAGATCTGCACGGAACGCGACGACGACGCGAGGACCGTGCCTGTCGTCGCGTCGACGAGGAGGACCTTGGTGTTCGTCGTGCCCTGGTCGAGAGCGAGCACAGCGCCGCCTGCGTGGGACGCCTGCAGTGCAGTGGTGTTCACGATCTCCCGATCTTGCATATTCATTCCGCGTTGAATGAAGTACCCTCACCGTAGGAACGGGGCATGATCGTGTCAACTCGCGTTACCGAATCGTGTTGAAGGGAGACCATGAGCGGCGCCATCGTCGTCGTCGGCTCGATCAACGCCGACCTGGTCCTGCAGGTCGCTCGACACCCTCGCCCGGGGGAAACCGTCCTCGGGCGCGAGTCCGTCCTCATGTCCGGTGGCAAGGGCGCCAACCAGGCCGTCGCTGCAGCCAGGCTCGGCGCTCGCGTCGCGATGGTGGGGGCCGTCGGCACCGATCCGAACGCGACCGTGGCCCTCGCCGGGCTGCGTGAGGCGCACGTCGATCTCGAGAACGTGTCGACCGTCCCGGGGAGCACAGGTCTGGCGGTCGTCACCCTCTCGGGCGACGCGGAGAACTCGATCATCGTGATCCCCGGCGCGAACCTCGCGGTGACCGTCGAGGCCGTCGAGGCCGCGCACGACGTGGTCGCCGCGGCCCAGGTCTGTGTGCTCCAGGCCGAGATCCCGCTACCCGCCGTCATCCGGGCCGCCGAGCTCGCTCACGACGCCGGCACGCGCGTGGTGCTCAACGTCGCCCCCGCGACCGAGCTGCCGCCCGAGACGCTGAGACGGGCCGATCCGCTCGTCGTCAACGAGCACGAGGCGGCCGTGATCCTGGGACACCCGATCGACGAACCGGCCGATGCCGCCGCTGAGCTGGCCGCGCTGGGGATCGCCTCGGTCGTGATCACGTGGGGAAGCCGCGGCGCGGTCGTCCTCGATCGTGGGCACCTGAGGTCCGTACCCGCGCGCGTGATCACCCCCCGCGACACCACGGGCGCCGGTGACGCGTTCGTGGGGGCACTCGCCGCCGGCCTCGTCGCGGGTTCGACACTCCTCGAGGCCGCGGAGTGGGCGGCGCGCGTCGCGGCCGCATCCGTCACCCGGCTCGGAGCCCAAGCGTCCTACCCCTGGAAAGGAGACCCGCTTCCATGAAGCGTCGCGGCGTCATCAACGCACCCCTGTCCGCTCATCTGGCGCGGCTCGGCCACACCGACCTCGTCGTGGTCGCGGACGCCGGCCTCCCGATACCCGCGCACGTCCCCGTGGTCGACCTCGCGATCGTCTACGGCGAGCCTCGGTTCACGACCGTTCTCGACGCCCTGCTCGACGAGATCGTCGTCGAGCAGGCGTGGATCAGCGAGGAGGCGGCAGGGCGCCCGGCCGAGGGCTGGATCCGCGATCGGTTGACCGCCCCTGTCGACAGCGTCGCCCACAGCGACCTCAAGGCGATGGTGTCCCGAGCAGGGTTCGTCGTGCGGACCGGCGAGAACTCGGCCTTCGCGAACGTCGTCCTGCGCTGCGGTGTCGGATTCGACATCGACTAGGTGCGGTCGCCCGACGGGTCGCGGATGGGGCCCGGGGTCCGACGCTATGCTGCGGGGCGCATGACACATCGGTGCTGAATGGAACCGAGCGATCCATCAGGGAGGACGACGGTGGCTTTCAGCCGCGGGGGAACCGCGACGAGGCGGGGCGGCCAGAGCGACGAGCAGGTTCGACTCATGGCGAAGATCGCGCGGATGTACCACGAGAAGGGCATGCGCCAGGCGGACATCGCCGCAGAGCTGCACATCTCGCAGCCACGCGTGTCCCGGTTGCTCAAGCAGGCCGTCGAGACCGGTGTCGTGCGCACGACCGTGAGCATGCCGACCGGCGTCCACACGGATCTGGAGGACCAGCTCGAGTCCGCCTACGGGCTCGCGGAGGCGGTCGTCGTCGAGGCCGGAGACTCCGACGGTGACGTCCAGCGTGCCCTGGGCAGCGCTGCGGCGGTGTACCTGGAGACGACGTTCATCGGTGGCGACGAGGTCGGGATCTCGTCCTGGAGCGCGTCCCTGCTGGCCGCCGTCGAGGCCATGCGACCGTCGAGCGGCCAGGTCGTGACCAACGTCGTGCAGCTGGTCGGCGGCGTCGGCGAGCCCCGCGTCCAGGTCGACGCGACCCGGCTGCTCACCCGGCTCGCGTCCGCCACGGGCGCAGCACCGATCTTTCTTCCCGCGCCCGGGCTGCTCGGCACCGCCGAGGCCAGACGCAGCCTGATGGCCGACCCGTCGGTCGAGCAGGTGACCTCGCTCTGGCCCGACCTGACCACGGCCCTCGTGGGCATCGGCGCGCTCGAGCCCTCGCCGCTGCTGCGCCAGAGCGGCAACGGGATCGCCGCGGTGGACCAGAAGAGCCTGAGCGCCGCCGGTGCGGTGGGCGACGTCTGCCTGCGCTACTTCGACGCGGCCGGCGACCTGGTCAGCTCGGAGTTCGACGGGCGCGTCATGGGCATCAGCCCGGAAGCGCTCCGATCGATCCCCCGACGCATCGCCGTCGCGGGCGGGAGCAGCAAGGTCGCCGCGATCCGCGGTGCGCTGCGCGGCGGCTGGGTCAACGTCCTGATCACCGACGTGGACACCGCTCGCGCACTCGTCGAGCAACCGTGACGGGCTCGCGCGTCCAGGACGCGGTCGACGCGATCGCAGCGGGCCGTCCCGTCGTCGTGACCGACCATCCCGGCCGGGAGGACGAGGGCGACCTCGTCGTCGCCGCTCAGCACGCCACCTCGGCGATCGTCGCGTTCATGATGAGCCAGTGCCGCGGGCTCATCTGCGTCCCCCTCACCTCGGAGCGCGCCCGCCTGCTGGAGCTGCCGCCGATGGTGCCGGACAACCAGGAGAGCCTGCGCACGGCGTTCACGGTCTCGGTCGACGCGACGGCCGGCATCACCACGGGGATCTCCGCGGCCGACCGGGCCACCACGATCGACGTGCTGTGGCGACCGGGATCGACCGCCCGGCACCTGGTCCGGCCCGGCCACGTGTTCCCCCTGATCGCACACCCGGACGGTGTCGTCGCGCGCCCCGGTCACACCGAGGCCGCGATCGACCTCGCCGTCCTCGCCGGGCTCGAGCCGGCTGGGGTGATCTGCGAGATCGCGGACCGCGACGGCGTCATGCTGCGAGGCGAACGGCTGCGCCGGTTCTCGCGACGACACTCGCTCGTGCAGGTCTCGATCGACGAGCTCGCCGACCACCTGCGAGCGCTGCACACCTCCGACTGATCCCGGCGCTGCGCGGCGGCGCCGACCTCAGGACCGTTCCTGGTGCTCCACGTGGACGTCCGGCCCGGGGAACACGAGCGCCTCGTGCCCGTCGTCGTACCGGACGAGGAACGGCGGTCCGCCGTCGCTCCCCCGCACCTCCACCACGGTGCCCGTCCGCGGCGCGGCTCCGACGACGCGCCCGTGGACGACCACCTTGTCCCCGACCTCTGCGTGCACGATCCATCACCTCACCTCCAGGCTAGGACGCCGCGCACGTCGTGGCGAGAGCCGGCATGGCGCAGCTCGTGCGCGATCTCTCGTGGTGCTCGGCTCAGCTTCCCGTGGTGAGGATGCCGTCGAGCAGGTTGTCGAGCAGCGCGTCGATGAACGTGGTGGTGATGGGCTCGTCGGGGACCAGCAGGCGGTGGTAGACGGCGCCCCACAGCTGGTCGACGACGACCTGCGGGTCGACTCGGGCGCGGAGCTGTCCGGCCTCCTGGGCGCGCTCCATGCGGACGACCGCGAGGTGTCGTCGTTCCGAGGAGTACAGGGCGCGGTAGGCGATGGCGAGCTCGGCATCGGTCTGGGCAGCTCCGATCAGCTCGGCGAGCAGCCGGCCGGCCGGGGTCTCGCCGACGAGCCGCCCGAAGGCATGGAGCTGCGAGGTGAGGTCGGCCCGGATGTCACCGGTGTCAGGGAAGGCGAGAGTCGGCTCGACGGCGTGGAAGTAGCCGTCGAGCGCGAGCGCACCGCGAGACGGCCACCACTTGTAGATCGTGGTCTTGCTGACCCCGGACAGGCGCGCGACGCGCTCGATGGTGAAGTCCGTGAGCCCCTCCGCCAGCAGCAGCTCGCCGACGGTACGCAGCACGTCGGCGCGCACCTCGTCTGCGGGGCGACGACCACGCCCTCGGCGCGGCGGCGCCTCGGGTGCGGTCTCGATCGCGGTCGCGGACTTCGGTGTGCTGGGCACGGCGGGACTCCTGTCGGCATTCTGGGGCAGTTTAGGTGGGTCGCTCGTCCTAGCCGATGAGCAGGCGGGCGATCAGTCCGTCGCGCAGCTCGAAGCGCATGGGGCCGGTGCCGTTGTAGCCGCCGCCGCTCACCTTGAGCGTGACCACGTAGGTGTCGGGCTTCTCGCTGGTCGTCGCGTCGACGAGCTCGAAGTGGGAATGGGTGCCGATGTTGTCGGTGCGGTCCCAGGAGCGGATGCCGTCGTAGCCGTCGAAGCCACGACCCCAGTCGTCCAGGTGCGCGTCGAGGGTGAACACTGCGACGAAGGCGTCGGAGTCGCCCCGGTTGGTCGCGTCGATGAAGGTGCGGATGGCGGCGGGCAGCTCGATGGTCATGACGATTGGTCCCTCTTCGTGAAGCCTGTTCATGTGGATGCGTCGGGCGGGTTGGCTGGCTGTGAGGCGTCCGCCCGAGTGCTGCTCTGGAGGACTACCCGGCGATCGTCAGGAGGTCGGCGAGGTCGACGCGGGTGAGGAACTCGGCGCGGGCGCGGTCGGCCACCGCCGAGACCTCCTCGGAACCGTCGTCGGCCGGGTCGACGTGCACCCGGTAGGGACGCTCTCCGGCGGGCAGGGCGACGATGCGGGCGATCTCGTCGGAGACCAGCGAGGCATCCGTGCCCTCGGGAGCCAGTGCCGCGAGCCGGCCAGCGACCTGGTCCATCAGCCCGGCGTACCTCGTCTCGTACTCCGCCTCGACCGCGACGTCCTGCGGACGGCCCGCGTGGGCGAAGTGGTTGGTCCCCGAGGTGAAGGAGCCCGGGACCACGATCGTGGTCTCCACACCCCAGCGTGCCAGCTCGGCCGCATAGGACACCGCGAGCGAGTCCATGCCTGCCTTGGCCGCGAAGTACGGCGAGAGGTACGGCGGGGTGCCTCCCTTGACCGAAGAGCTGGAGACCCAGAGCACCAGGCCGGCACGGCGGCGGCGCATGCCCGGCACTGCTGCGCGGTTGACGCGCTGGGTGGAGAGCACGTTCACGTCGTACAGCTCCGCGAGCTGCTCAGGGGTGAACGCCTCGGCGGGGCCGACGACCATGTGGCCGGCGTTGTGGATGAGCACGTCGAGGCGCCCGTGCTCGTCCTCGATCTGCTTGATCGCGGCGTCGACGGAGTCCTGGCTGTTGACGTCCATCTCGATCGCGCGCAGGTCGACTCCGTTCTCGTGCGAGAAGTCGGCGGCGGCCCGGACCTGGGGCGCGTTGCGGCCGGCCGTCTCGCGCATGCCGGCGTAGACGGTGTTGCCGGCCGTCGCGAGGGCTCGGGCGGTGAGGGCACCGAAGCCGCTGGAGGCCCCGGTGATGACGATGATCTGGTTGCTGCTCATGACGACGCTCCTGGAGCTCGAGGCGAGTTCTGGTGAAGGCAGGTCGCGAGGCTCAGGCGAGCCCGCCGTTGGCGTAGATGACCTGGCCGTTGACCCATCGGGCCGGGCCTGCGAGGAAGGCGACCGTCTCGGCGATGTCGTCGGGCTGGCCGAGGCGCTCCAGCGGAGCCGCCTTCGCGAGGTTGGCGATGGTGGACTCGTCCTTGCCGTCGAGGAAGAGCGGCGTGGCGGTGGGGCCGGGGGCCACGGCATTGACGGTGATGTCCTTGCCGCGAAGCTCGCGGGCGAGGATCAGCGTGATGCCCTCGACGGCGGCCTTGGAGGCGACGTAGGCGCCGTAGGTCGGGAAGGACGTCTTGGTGACGGTGGTGGAGAAGTTGATGATCGCGCCGCCGGCTCGAAGCCTGTTCGCGGCGAGCTGGGAGACGACGAACGTTCCGCGGATGTTGGTCCGGTGCATCCGGTCGAGATCGGCCAGGTCGAGCGTGGCGATCGGGCCCAGGAGCATGATGCCCGCGGTGTTGACGACGACGTCGATGCCGCCGAAAGCGGCCGAGGTGGCCTCGAAGGCCGCCGCCATCGCGACCTCGTCGGCCACGTCGCCGCCCACCGCGATGGCCCGGCCGCCCTTGCCGGCGACCTCGGCGACGATCGCCTCGGCCTTGGCGGCGTTGCCGGCGTAGTGGACCGCGACGGCGAAGCCGTCCGCCAGGAGGCGATCGACCACGGCACGGCCGATGCCGCCCGAGCCGCCGGTCACCAGTGCGACACGGCCGGTGCTGGAAGTGCTGTTCATGGTGGATGTCCTCCTCATCGACGCCGTCCTAATGGACGACGAGTGCATATCCCCACTATATGAACGTCTGGTCCATTTCTGCAAGCCCCGCACGCTCGCGAGATCGGCATCGAAGGTCGCGGGAGACCGGGACTTCCTGCCCTAGACAGCGGGTGCTGCCGCGCGAGGATGCTGGTTCTCAGGGGATCCCCCCGCAGACCAGGGGCACAAACAGGTGCTCGCTGGCCGCTTGGCGTGGACGCCCAGCGAATCAGAGAAGCTTCATCCACACGGTCGACCGAGAGGTTCGTCTCATGTCCGCCAACACCCAGGATCCGGCCGGACCTGCTGTGGTCCCGCAGCCGGATGCCATCGCGTCGGCGCGGGGTCTGGTGAAGGTCTACGGCCAGGGTCAGACAGCGGTACGGGCGCTCGACGGCGTCGACGTCGACCTCGTCCGAGGAGAGCTGACCGCGATCATGGGTCCGTCCGGCTCGGGCAAGTCCACGCTGATGCACTGCCTCGCCGGGCTCGACCGTCCGACGCAGGGCACGGTCCTCGTCGATGGTGCCGACGTCGGCCGGCTCTCCGAACGCGGACTGACCAAGCTGCGCCGCACCAGGATCGGGTTCGTCTTCCAGGCCTACAACCTGGTGCCGACGCTGACCGCGCTGGAGAACATCACCCTGCCGCTCGACATCGCACGGCGGCCCGTCGACCGCGAGCACCTCGACCTGGTCGTCGACACCCTCGGCCTGAAGGACCGGCTCGGCCACAAGCCGAGCGAGATGTCCGGTGGCCAGCAGCAGAGGGTCGCGTGCGCCCGGGCGCTCGTCGCGCGACCGGCCGTCGTGTTCGCCGACGAGCCGACCGGCAACCTCGACTCGTCCTCCGCCGCCGAGGTGCTCGGGTTCTTGCGGCGCAGCGTCGACGAGCTCGGCCAGTCGGTCGTCATGGTCACGCACGACCCCACGTCGGCCGGCTACGCGCACCGGGTGCTGTTCCTGGCCGACGGGCGGATCGTCGACGAGCTGCGCGACCCGACCCGCGAGGCCGTTCTCGACGTGCTCCGCGGCCTGTCCAGCCCGCGCGACCAGAGCGCCGCCCTTGCCACGTCGACCGCGGGGGCGCCGTCCTGATGGTCCGCGTCGCGCTGCGCAACATCCGCGCCCACCTCGTGCGGTTCCTCCTCTCCGTGCTCGCCGTGGCGCTCGGCGTCGCGTTCGTGGCCGGGACGTTCTCGCTGCGCACGATGCTCGACTCGACGTTCTCGGACATCGTGTCCACCACGACCGTCGGCGACGCGTACGTGCGTGGGGCGCACGAGTCCGGAATCGTGACGTCCACCGCGTCCTCGCTCAGCGGCGCGGTCCGCGTCCCGGTGCCGCTCACGCTGGTCGACGACCTCGACAGGGTGGACGGCGTCGACTTCGCACTGCCCGACCTCACCGGGTCGGTCGTCCTGGTGGGCGCCGACGGCACAGCCGTGCAGAGCACCCAGGCGCCGAGCTTCGGGCTCGCGTACGACGCCCGCGACCCGTCCGGCCACCTCGTGGACGGCGTCGGCCCCACGGCACCCGACGAGATCGCGCTCGAGTCGGCCACGCTGACCTCCTCGGGCCTGCTCCTGGGCGAGACGACGAGCATCCTCGTGGGCGGAGAGCTCCGCACGGTGCGCGTCGTCGGGGAGATCGGCTCCGACACCGCGTTCGCCGGCGCGACGATCTCGTTCCTCGACCCGGCGACCGCCCTCGCGGACTTCGCGCCCGACGGCGTGGTCCCGACGATCGCGGTCTACGCGCGGGACGGCGTCAGCGAGGACGAGCTCGTGCGGAACCTCGCGCCCGTCGTCGACACGGTGGACGCCGAGGCCATCCCCGGCGACCAGATGCGCGCCGAGACGACCGACGAGGTCGCGTCGCAGATCGGGTTCGTCACGACGTTCCTGCTGATGTTCGCGGCGATCTCGCTGTTCGTCGGCGCATTCATCATCGCCAACACCTTCTCGATGTCGGTCCGTCAGCGGATGCGCGAGTTCGCCCTCCTGCGTGCGGTCGGCGCCTCGCCCGCGCAGGTGTTCACCTCGATCGTGGTACAGGCAGCCGTCGTCGGCGCGGCAGGCGCCACGATCGGCGTCGCCGGCGGCCTCGGCCTCGTGTTTCTCCTGCGTGGCCTCCTCGGCCGGGCGGGCATGGACCTGACGGGCGAGATCCCGTTGGATGCGTCCACGGTCGTCCTGTCGGTCCTCGTCGGTGTGCTGGTCAGCGTCGTCGCGGCCGCGCTCCCCGCCCGCCGTGCAGCGCTCGTGCCCCCGGTCGAGGCCTTGCGGGACGACGTCACCGTGCCGGAGCGGTCCCTGCGGCGGCGCGCCGTGCTCGGCACCAGCCTGCTCGTCCTCGCGGCGGCGGGGGTGTCGTGGGCAGTCCTGCGGCCCGACTCAGGGTCGGCCCAGCGACTCCTCGGCCTCGGCGCCGTGGCGGCGGTCGTCGGCATGCTCGCTGTGGCGCCGGTGCTCGCTCGCTCGGTGCTGCGTGTGCTCGGTGGGGTGTTCCTGCCGCTGCGCCCGGTGGGTCGGCTCGCGCGTGGCAACGTCATGCGCAACCCCCGCCGTACGGCGAGCACGGCGGGCGCGCTCATGATCGGCATGGCGCTCGTCGGCGGTGCCGCGGTGGTCGCGGCGACCGCCCAGGCCTCGACCCGCACGATCATCGACCAGGAGTCGGACGGTGACTTCATCCTGCAGTCGGCGGTCCTGTCGTCCATCCCGAGGGAGGCGGTCGACGCTGTTCGGGCCCTTCCCGGCGTGCTGGCCGCCGATGCGGGCGCGGTGGGGGACGTCGCCGCACAGCACGCCGGCGACGGCACGGTCCCGGTGTCCGTCGCCGGGATCGACCCGGCGGCGATCGGGCGCAGCCTGACCATCGAGGCGCTCGAGGGGTCGTTCTCGGACGCGCTGGCGACGGGCGAGGTCGCCGTGCAGCGCACCGCTGCCGAGAGCAACGGGTGGGCGCTCGGCGACGAGCTGACGCTCACCGGCCAGACCCGGCAGCGTTCGGTCCGGATCGGCGCGATCATCGACTCGCATGCGATCGGCGTGCCGCTGACCGCGAACCAGGACCTGCTCGACGACCTCGTGACGCCCGTCCAGCAGCGGGTGGCGACGGTCTTCATCACGGCGACGCCGGACGCCGACCTCGAGGCGCTGCGCGCCGACGTGACGGCGGTGGTCAGGCCGTACGTCGTGATCACCGTGATGGACGCGCAGGGCTTCGTCGACAAGCTGGCCGACCAGGTGAACCAGATCCTGGTGGTCCTGTACGCGCTGCTCGGGCTGTCACTGGTCATCGCGGTGCTCGGGATCGTCAACACCTTGGCCCTGTCCGTGATCGAGCGCACCCGTGAGATCGGACTGCTGCGCGCCGTCGGGCTCGGACGCCTCCAGCTCGGCGCTACCGTCACCGTCGAGTCGATCCTCACCGCCGTGTTCGGCACGGTCGTCGGTCTGGCCGTCGGCATCGGCCTCGCGTCCGCACTGCCGACCGTCTTCGCCGACGAGGGCCTGAGCGAGCTGTCCATCCCGTGGGGAAGCCTGGTCGCGATGGTCGCTCTCGCGATCGTCGTGGGGGTGCTGGCGGCGGTCTGGCCGGCGGCGCGGGCGGCACGGCTGGGAGTGCTCGACGCGATCAGCTCGGAGTAGCGAGACGGCGCGGCCACGGAGCTGCTCGGCCGCTCGCGATGTCGAACTGGTTGGCGGACCTCCATCACGGGGTCCCGGTGCGCGCCCTTCCACACGAATCGGGCAAACTTCCGTGCCTCACGTCTTGACTTATGCGCCGATTGCGCAGAACCTTCGAAGGTCCGCATCGAGGAGCCAACGGTGGCTCCGATCGAAGGAGTGATGGCGTTGCGATGGATAAAGAGGTCCACTGCCGGACGACTGGCAATTGTCGCGGTGACGACGGTGGCGATGACGCTGGGCGTCGCAGGAGCCGCGACGGCCGGGTCGCGCGGCGACTCACAGAACGTGCACCGCGTCGCGAACCAGTCGATCAGCGTCCAGCTGTTCAACTTCTTCGCGTACATCGGCTTCGACGCGTCTCCCGGGGCCCAGGCACGTCAGGAAGAGGTGTTGAGCAGGCTGTCCGCGGCGGGCTACCGCAACGTTGAGCCGGTCGACTACACGAGCTTCCAGGGCCTGGGCGCGAGCCAGTACCGGACGCTGCTGGACAAGTACGGCCTGAAGGCGTCGGCCCTGCACACGTCGATCAGCATGGCCACGACCGACGAGGAGTGGCAGGCGAAGCTCGCGATCGCGAAGACGATCGGATCGCCGTACGTCGGCGCAGGCGCGGACCCACGGACGTTCACCACGGCCGCCGAGTGGATCGCGTTCGCAGAGAAGATCGACCACTTCGGGGAGCTCGCACGCAAGCAGGGCCTGCGATACATGGTCCACTCCCACGACTGGGAGTTCGCGCCGGTCGAGGGCACGACGGGCTACGACATCCTCCAGGAGTACACGAACCCGAACAACGTGGTCTTTGAGCTCGACCTGTACTGGGTCACGAAGGCCGGAGTCGACCCGGTGAGCGTCATCGAGCGGTACGGCGACCGGATCAAGCTGTTCCACGTCAAGGACATGGCGACCGACGGTTCCATCACCACGGTCGGCGAGGGCACGATCGACTTCCCGCGGATCTTCGCGGCGGCAGGGAACGCCGTGCGTTACTACGTCATCGAACGCGACCCGCCGTTCACCGACCCGACGTACGACCCGTTCGGTCCGAGCCTCGCTGGCCTGCAGTACCTGCAGACCGTGCGGTTCTGACCTCCCAGCTCCCCCGTCAGCCAGAGGTGGGTCCGTCCTCGTCCGGACGGACCCACCTCTGTTCGGTGGCGACCAGGGATCTGGCGCAGATGAACATCGTTCGACGCCTCACGCGCCGAACCGGCCCAACCGCGGACCGTCGTCGGCCATGATGTCCCGGTGGTAGCCATGCACACGTCGACGCCATCCTTGTCGCGGTCCGTGCTCGACCCTCGCGTGACCTCCCTGTCCGCAGTGCTGGACCTCGTGCGCAACGGCACGGCGTCGACCCGGTCCGAGGTCGAGGGGCTCACCGGGCTCGGGCGAAAGGTCGTGGCGCAACGAGTCTCCGAGCTCATCGATCTCGGACTTCTCTCCGAGGGAGCCCTGGGGCCGTCCACCGGCGGTCGGGCCCCACGCCGGCTGCGGTTCGAGTCGCGGGCCGGACTCGTCCTGGTCGCGGCGTTCGGGGCGACGGGCGTGAGCGCCGGGCTGGCCGACCTCTCCGGGCAGGTGCTGATGCAGACCTACAGGACACACAGCATCGCGGGCGGACCGGAGCCGGCACTCCAGCTCGTACTCGAGCTGTGGCGCGAGCTGCTCGACAGCCTGTCCGACGACGTGCCCGATGCAGACGGACGGGTCTGGGGGGTCGGCATCGGCGTGCCCGGTCCGGTGGAGTTCTCGACCGCGCGTCCCGTGTCGCCGCCGATCATGCCGGGTTGGGACGACTACCCGATACGCCAGCACGTCCAGCGGACCTGGAAGGTGCCGGTCTGGGTGGACAACGACGTCAACGCCATGGCGCTCGGCGAGCTGCGTACCGGTCTCGCCCGCGGCCGCAGCGACATGGTCTTCGTCAAGGTCGGCACGGGGATCGGCGCCGGTGTCGTCTCACGCGGAGGCCTCCACCGTGGGGCGCAAGGCGTGGCCGGCGATGTCGGCCACATCCCTGTGCGCGAGCAGCTCGGGGTGCGGTGTCGATGCGGCCGGACCGACTGCCTCGAGGCCGTCGCCGGCGGCGCCGCCCTCGTCGCCCACGCCCGCGCGGCCGCCGAGGACGGCACGAGCCCCGTCCTGGCCGGCCTGCTCCAGCGCGACGGCACGCTCACGGTCCGCCATCTCACCGAGGCGGCCGAGCACGGCGACCCGACCACCACGGAGCTGCTGCGGACGGCAGGTCGCCGGGTCGGCGAGATGCTCGCATCGCTGATCAGCACCCTCAACCCGGCACTGATCATCCTCGGCGGGCATGTGGCCGAGTCGGGCGACCTCCTGCTCGCCGCTGCACGGCAGGCGATCTACGAGCGGTCGCTCCCCCTGGCGACTCGCGACCTGGTCGTCGCTGGTTCGCGTGACAGCGACGTGGTCGGGATCACGGGCGTGGCGTTCACGGTGATCGACGAGGTGTTTGCGCCGAGCGCACTCGAGCGCTGGGTCGGGGCAGGGCGTCCCGGAGCCGACCTCAACTGACTCCTGGCCGGGTTCCGTTCCTGACTCTCGCCCTGACGTCGCGGCTCAGATCGGGGGTGGGGCGACCGCGACCCCGTGCCGGGCCGTCACTGCCTCGATCGCTTGCATCGACTCCTCGAACGGGGCCTCGGGCCGCACCGAGCGGGCGAAGTCGGCGAAGAACCGGCTCGCCCCGTCACCGGAGGTGATGACAAGGAACCGGGCGGACTCCTCCTGGACCGCGAAGGTGCACGGGACGCCGGCCGGCATCGTCACGAGCCCGCCTCGTTCGACCTCCTGGGACTCGCCGTCGACCCAGGCGGTGAGCGCGCCGTCGAGCACGTAGAGGACGCCTGTCCACGGTGCGACGTGTGACGGCGCCGGAAGGCCGGTCGTGGCGCAGACCTCGAAGACCTCGAACGCGCCGCGCACTGCTGCCTTCGCGACGTGGTCTCCGTCGATCATCGGGTAGTGGGTGCCGTCACCGGGGCGGACGTAGGTACGGGTCATCGCTGCACTCCTCAGATCGGCGGTGGCTGCCAGCCTGCTGTCACCTGCGGCGCGTCGGTCGAGTAGCCCACTACTCGACGACGTCCGACCGGGCCAGGACGACGCCGGCGAGGTGCGCACGGTCGGAGATGCCGAGCTTCTGGCCGACCCGGTACAGGTGCCCCTCGACCGTCCGGACCGAGATCGTGAGGTGTTCGGCGATCGCGCGGTTGGTCAGGCCGCGGGCGGCCAGGACGGCGATCTCTCGCTCCCGGGCGCTCAGCGGGAGGGGCCGCACCGCGGAGGCAAGGGCCGGCGTCCAGGAGCCGGACCGACCGGCGAGCTGCTGGGCAAGTGCCGCTGCGGACAAGGCCGAGCCTGGACGGTCGTCCGCTCGGTGGGCCTCGGCGGCCTGCGCGGCGGCATCGGCAGCGGCGACGAGGTCGCCGAGCTCCTCCCAGTCGTGAGCGGCGGCGGTCAGGCCGACGGCGTCGTGGTGGGCCAAGGCGCGCGCGTGAGCGAGCGCGGCCCTTGCCCTCGGGCCCGCGAGCTCGTCGGCGAGATGCTCGAGGCGGACCGCCGCGTCGGGGTGACCCCCGAGCTGTGTCACGGTCTGCCAGGCCAGCACCTCGTACGCCGGGGAGCTCTGCCGACGCGCGAGCATCGCGGCGTCCTGTGCACAGCGGACCGCCGCGGTGACGGCGCCTTGCGCGGCCGCGGCCCATGCGTGAGCGAGCAGGTCGTCCGGGGCGAAGAGCACGTAGGCAGGGTGCTGCTCGCCCTGGAAGGCGTCGAGCAGTGCCTGCGTCGCGTCGGCCTGCCCCGTCATGCCGTACGACAAGGCCAGCAGCGTGCGGCAGCGGAAGCGGAACTCGTGGCCGGAGCCCTCGAGTCCCGCCCACGCCTCGCGCAACGGGGTGACGGCATGCTGCGGCCGTCCGGCCGCCAGGGCGGCATGTCCGGCGAGCACGAGCCCCATCAGCCGCGCCGGACCGGGCAGGTCGGCAGATGAAGCACACAGGTCGGTCGTCGCGTCCTCGGCGGACGCCGGCAGGCCCGCGAGCCGGTAGCCGAGCACCAGCCAGTCCGTCAGGCCGAAGACGGGAATCGCGTGGGGAAGCGCGGTGGTGCCCGCGACGCGGGCGGCGGTGCGGAGCAGGTCGAGACGGCCGCCCACCGCAGCGCCGGCCGCCACGGCGGACGCGGTCACGAGGAGGGTGAGGTCGTCGGCGACATCCGGCTCGAGCAGCGGGAGCGCGCGTGCCAGGGCCGCCGAGGCGTCGCCGACGGACGCGTCCAGAGCCGCGGTCATCGCCTCGAGCATCGGCCGCGCGGCGCCCGCATCGGGACCGGCGAGCGCGTCGGAGAGCACACGACGGGCGGCGTCCGGCGCACCGATCGTCCAGAGGAAGTTGCCGGCGCGGTGGGCCTGCACCAGGGCGCGCTGGGCACCGTCCGGGGCTGAGCGGACCAGGTCCTGCAGGATCGCCTCCGACTCCTCACCGCGGCTCAGCCAGGACAGCGTGGACGCGTGCACCAGGCGCGCCGCCCACCCTGCGTCCGCGGCAGCCGCGCGTGCGAGCCTCTCCGCGAGCGGGAGGTCGTGGAACCCGATCGCAGCGGAGGCGGCCCGGAGGAACAGCTGCGGGTCGGGGTCGAGGTCGGAGTCGACCATGAGCACCGCCCTCCGGATCTCGTCGGGGTCGTCCTCGAGCCGCGCGGCGAGCAGGCCGCGGAGACGACGGGCTCGGACGCCGCCCATCACCGAACGTCGGACCTCCCCGTACAACGGGTGCGCGAGCCGGGCCACGGCGCCGCGGGCCGTCAGCTCGGACTGGACCAGGTCGCGCGCCTCCGCCTCCTCGACCGCGTCACCCGAGGTGAGCCCGAGCAGCGCGTCGACCGCGAGGGGCTCCCCGAGGGCGACGAGGTCCACGACGTCCTGCACATCGGGGCCGAGACTGCCCATCTCTCGCTCGAGGAGCGCGGCGAGCTGCTGGGAGATGGTCGCGTCGCCGGTCCAGCACCAGATCCCGGACGCCGGGCTCAGCCGTCCGGACCTCACCTCCTCCTCGAGCAGGTGCCGGAGGAACAGCGGACTGCCCTCGGTCAGGGTCCACAGCCGGTGGGCGGAGGCGGACTCGACGGGCCCCGCCAGCACCCTGGCCACGAGCGTCGTCGTCGTGGCCCGGTCGAGCGGCCTCAGGTCGAGGCGCGGCAGGAGATCGTCCTTCCACAGCGCCGTGACCGTGTCAGGGGCAGGTTCGCCTTCCCGCACCGTGACCACGACAGGTGCGAGCCTGAGGGCCACCAACCGATGCAGCACGAGCGCGGAGAGCTCGTCGAGCAGGTGCGCGTCGTCCACGGCGAGCACGTACGGACGCCGCTCCTTCAGAAGTGCGACCAGCTCGCCGACGCCGACGCCGACGTGGGCATCGGGTGCCGGAAGGTCGACGTAGCCGGCGAACGCGCCCAGAGGGAACGGCCGAGCAGCCCGGCTGCCGTGCGCCTGGAGGACAGCCGTGCCGTGGCCGGCGGCGCGCTCCAGCGCCTCGCGAGCGAGGCGGGTCTTGCCCACCCCCGCGGGGCCCGCCACGAGGATCCCGGCCGCACCCGGTCGGATCGCCGCGGTGATCACGCGCAGCTCGGCATCCCGGCCGGTGAGCGGCCACAGCCGGCGCACATCCCGATGCTAGTGACGGCGATCCGAGCCCAGCAACGTCGAGTACCGCGCTACTCGGTCCGCTCAGCGTGCCGCGCGGGAAGGTCAGGACATCGGCATCAACACCGCACAGAGAGGCGACCGATGAGCAGCTCGCGAACAGTCCTCGTCACCGGCGCAGGACGTGGGATCGGCCGGTCCATCGCCGTCCACCTGTCCCGGAACGGCTGGCGGGTGTACGGCGGGGTCCGCACCGACGCCGCAGCCAGCTCGCTCGCCGCGGAAGCGGGCGGGATCACGCCGGTCCAGCTCGACGTGACACTCCAGGACGACGTCGAGGCGCTTGACGCGATGCTGCCTGCCCGGGTCGACGCCCTGGTGAACAACGTGGGTATCGCCGTCGCGGGTCCCATCGAGACCTTGACACCAGAGGACATGCGTCGCCAGTTCGAGACGAACCTCGTCGGGCCGCTGGCCGTGACGCGGGCCGTCCTTCCCCGGCTGCGAGACGCGCGCGGTCGGATCGTGTTCATCTCCTCGATCAACGGTCGCGTGTCCTTCCCCTTCACCGGCGCGTACAACGCGTCGAAGTACGCGATCGAGGCGGTCGCCGACTGCCTGAGGGTCGAGCTGCGCCCGTTCGGCGTCCAGGTCGCGCTCATCGAGCCGGGCGTGATCGACACGGACCCCTGGCACGAGATGGACGAGCTGATCGACGCGCTCGAGCGTCGGCTGGACCCGGAGCTCCGGGAGCTCTACGCCGCGCACTTCGCCGGCGAGCGAGAGCTCGTCGCCAAGATCCGCCGGGGTGCCGCACCCCCGGCTGTCGTGGCTCGTGCCGTCGAGCGGGAGCTCGGTCGCCACCGGATGCGGGCTCGGACCAGCGTCGGCCGCGACGCCCGGATGATCCTCGCGATGCGCGCGGCGCTCCCGGCGCGCGCGATGGATGGCGTGTGGACCCGAGGCCTACGTCTCGGCGACGCCGCGCCGACGCACGCCAGCTCGCCCGCCGCTCGGCAGTGACCAGGGAGAACCCGGTCCGTCGGCGCCGGTCACGCCAACGTCCGGTCGAGCCCCGGCAAGGGTTCAGGCACCGGTGAGTCGGATCTGTCCCCATACCTAGAGCTGCTAGGGTTTAATACCTAGCACATCAAGGTAGAGGGGACGTCGTGCGCATCGACAAGGACCTGGTCGCCGCCTCGGCGACGCCGCTCGTGCTCGGGATCCTCGCGGACGGTGACCTCTACGGGTACGCGATCCTCAAGCGCGTCGGCGAGCTCTCCGGGGGACGCATGCAGTGGACCGACGGCATGCTCTACCCGCTCCTGCACCGGCTCGAACGGCTCGGTCACGTCTCGTCGTCCTGGGGCACCTCCGAGTCGGGTCGACGCCGCAAGCACTATGCGATCACCCCGACCGGCCGGGCGGCGTTCGCCGAACGGCAGGCGCAGTGGCACGTCGTCGCGGACGCGCTCCGGCAAGTCTGGGAGTCGGCGCCGCGGCCCACCACCGTCGTGGAGGGATGGGCGTGATGGCGCACGACGAGGAGCTCGAGGCCCAGATCGACCTGTGGCGCGGTTACGTGCACCGCCGTCAGGTCATCTCGTCGGCCGACGTCGACGAGCTCGAGGACCACCTGCGGGGCCAGGTGACGGACTTGCGCGCGACCGGGCTCGACGACGACGAGGCGTTCCTTGTCGCGATCAAGCGCCTCGGCAACCTGGACGCCATCTCCCGCGAGTACGCCCGTGAGCACTCGGACCGGCTGTGGAAGCAGCTCGCGCTCGTGCCCGACGACTCCCCCGGCGGGCCGGCACCGCGGTGGCGCGAGCTCGCGGTCGTGCTCGCTCTCGCGGTCGGCGCGGGTGTCGCGGTGCGGACCGGGATCGCTCTGCTCGACGACGAGGGCGCGTTCGCGCGCAACGTCGGCCTGCTCGTCGTGCCGTTCCTGGCCGCGTACCTCGGGTGGAAGCGCCAGGCCGGCCCGCGGACCGTGGCGGCGATCGCCGTGCCGTTCGTCGTGCTCGCCGTCGCGCTCAACGTGTACCCGTTCACCCCCGGGGGTTCGACAGAGGTGCTGGCGGTGCTGCACGCACCCGTCGTCCTCTGGCTGCTGGTCGGGCTCGCCTACGTCGCCGGCTCCTGGCGCTCCGACGGGCGACGCATGGACTTCGTGCGGTTCACGGGCGAGCTCGCGATCTACTTCACGCTGCTCGCTCTGGGTGGTGGCGTCCTCCTCGGCCTCACCGCCGGCGTCCTGCAGATCGTCGGCATCGACCCCGAGCCGGTGATAGCCGGCTGGGTCCTGCCGTTCGCCGTCCCGGGCGCCCTGATCGTCGCCGCCTGGCTCGTCGAGGCCAAGCAGGACGTCGTCGAGAACATCGCGCCCGTGCTCACCCGGATCTTCACGCCGCTGACCATCGCCATGCTCGTAGCCGTGCTCGTTGCGCTGACCACGTCCGGGGGGCTCGTCGAGGTCGACCGCGACCTGCTCATCCTGATGGACGCGATCCTCGTGCTGGTCCTGGCGCTGCTCCTCTACTCGATCTCGGCCCGGGACCCGCTCGCGCCGCCGGCCCTCGCCGACTGGCTCCAGCTCGTCCTGGTGGGGACAGCCCTCGCCGTCGACGCCGTGATGCTGACCGCGATGCTCACGCGGATCGCCCAGTTCGGCACGAGTCCCAACAAGATCGCCGCGCTCGGTCTCAACCTGCTGCTGCTCGTGCACCTCGGGGTCTCGGCGTGGCGCAGCGCCCGGCTCCTGCGCGGTCGCGGCACCTTCGCGGAGCTCGAGCGCTGGCAGACGCGCTACCTGCCGGTCTACGCCGCCTGGGCCGCGGTCGTCGTGATCGTGTTCCCGCCGCTGTTCGACTACGCCTGACACGCTGCCTCGCGTGGCCCTGGGGGGTGCTCATTCGCCCCTCGCCTCTCGTGGAGCTCCGACTGAGGCGATCCCCCGCAGCCCCGCAGCGAGGTCGTCGGCCAGCGAGCGGGCCCGGTCGGCGGACTCGGGTGAGCAGATGACCGTCGCGTCGAGGCGGCCCCCGAGCGACGTCGCGGCCACGATCGCGGTCACGTTCCCGACGACCGGTACGAGCGGGACGGCCGCGACGACGCGCGTCCCCAGCACCCGCAGCGACGCGCGCGGCCCCGGGGCGTACGTCAGGACCGTCGAGATCAGTCGCTGGCGGCGCAGAGTCGTCGGCAGCAGCCCGAGTCGACGCGTGAGGACGGCCCCCGCCGCAGCGGCGCCCCAGGTCCACGGTCGGATGCGCCGCTTGACGTGCCGCGTCCGGGCGGCGAACGCGGCGAGCTGCTCCGCGGGCGCGCCGTCGTCCTCCGGCGCCGCGACTCGCAGAGACCCGACCTCGTTGCCGAACCTCGACCCTGGCACCGTCACCGTCACGGAGATCACGACGCGTTCGCCGCGACCGCCGAGCGCCGCGTCCGCGCGACGGAAGGCACGCCCCCACGCCCACAGGAGCGCGTCGTTGACCGTCGCGCCGTAGGCGTGCGCGCCCGCCCGCAGGTCGTCGACGTCGATGCTCACCGGCACGACGGTCAGGCCCGCGGAGATCGTCCGGACGAGCGGGCTGCGACCTGCGCGGCCCACACGACCTCCACCGCTGTGCCGGATCGCGGGGTTGGTGCGGCGTCCCGGTGTGCGCCACTGCCCCGCCGCGGTCGGGTCGATCAGGCTGTCGAGGAGCAGGCCGAGGACGCTCGGGCCGTTGGCGAGGACGTGCCCGTTGCTCCAGACCAGAGCCGACCGGTTGTCGTCGGCGAGGTCGACGACCGTGAGCCGCCAGGGTGGGTGGCCCGCCGGCATCGGCCGCTGCAGGTCCTCGACGGCGACCGCGAGCGGGTCAGCGCCCGGGGCGACTCGCACGCCGACGTGATGGGAGAGGTCCACCGGGCACCCCTCCCACACCGGCGCGGCCAGTCGGCGTCGGCGCACCTGCGCGCCGAGACGCGGCTCCTTCGCGACGGCCCGCATCACGCGCTCACGCACCAGCGTGACGTCGGGCGCGGGCCCGGCGAGGACGAGCAGAACAGTGACGTTCCGGGGACTGGGGCCGACATCGGTCGCCAGCTCCGCACGGTCGAACACGCTCAGACGCACCGGCACACCACCAGCCTGCGCAGCCGTGTGAGCCGGGGACAGGTCCGAACGTCCCGTCGTCGGGGGCAGGTTCCGCGAACCAGGCGTCACGGACGACGACGACGAGACTGATTGCGCCTGCGCAGGAGGGGCTCGGGACCCGTCGCCTCCCCCACGCGCGCGCTCACGAGCTCCCACCGCCTGGCCGCCCGCGTTCTCGGTCCCGACTACAGCCAGGTCTCTCTCGGCGGCGTCAGGGACTCGAGCTCGTTCCAGAGCTCGTCGGGAATGGCGACGTCGGCCAGCGCGACCGTCTGGGCGATGCGCTCCGGCGTCGACACGCCGACGACGGTCGACGTCACCCGTGGGTCGCGGATCGAGAACTGCAGCGCGGCGGCGGCCAGGGGCACACCATGCCGCTCGCATGCGCTCTCCATCGCTCGGATCTGCTCGAAGACGAGCCCCTCGGCCGGGCGATACCCGTACGTGGTGCGCGTTGCCGTGCCCTTGGACAAGATGCCTCCGCCGTACGGCGCGGCATTGACATAGGCGACGCCTCGTTCCGTCGCGTCGTCCATGAGCGGCTCGGCGCTCCGGTCGACCAAGGTGAAGCGGTTGTGGTTCAGAGCGACCTCGAACACGCCGGTCGAGATCAGCTCTCTCATCAGCGGGACGTCACCAGCAGCGACACCGAGGTGGTCGACGACTCCGGAGTCGCGCAGCTCGACGAGCGCCTCCACGGCTCCGCCCGGCGCCATGGCCTCGGCGAACGTCATGTAGTTCTCGGGATCATGCAGGTACATGACCTGGATCCGGTCCAGGCCGAGGCGGGTCAGGCTCTCCTCGGTGGAACGTCGGACGCGCTCACCGGAGAAGTCTCGGGTGGTGCCGTCCGCGTCCACCTTGGTGGCCAGGACGACGCCGTCGGGAATGCCTCCCTGTCGTTCGAGGACCCGCCCGATCCGCGTCTCGGCGCTGCCGTTCCCGTAGTTGTTCGAGGTGTCGATGAAGTTGATCGGGCCCGCGAGCGCGGCCTCGATGGTCGACTCGGCCCGCTCGTCGTCCACCTCGTACCCGTACAGGGCCGGCATGCTCGCGAGCGGACTCGTCCCGACGCAGATCTCGGTGACCCACAAGCCGGTACGCCCCAGCTCTCGTCTGCCCATCGTCGTCATGTCGAGCTCCTTGCGTTGAGTGACCGAGAACCGTCAGGGGATGCCGCGAGAGACGTGGCACCCTGCCAGTCTCTCGTTCACGCCGCCGTGACGCGCCCCAGACGGCTGATGAGGCATCGCACCTGGCCCGGCGCAGAATCATGTCGCCTGGCTCTCGGTCGTATCGATACGATTGCCCGGCGAGCGGCCCAGCGCACGGGCCTCTGCGGACGCCACCCTCCCTCCCGTCCCAAGGTGCCGCTGTGCCCAAGATCCTCACGACCGGTCGCCCCTGGCGAGTCATCCTCGTGTTCGCCGTCCCCCTGCTCATCGGCAACGTCGTCCAGCAGCTCTATCAAGCGGCCGACGCCGTCGTCGTCGGCCGGGTGCTGGGCGTCGACTCGCTCGCCGCCGTCGGCGCGACGGGCGGCCTGCTGTTCCTCCTGCTCGGGTTCGCGTGGGGAATGACGAACGGGTTCGCAATCCCGACGGCGCACGCGTTCGGGGCCGGTGACCACGCCGCGGTGCGGGACTCGGTCACCGCAGGGACGATGCTGACAGCCGGGACCAGCGTCGTGCTCACCATCGCCGGGCCGCTGCTGGCCGGCCCAGCCTTGCGGCTGCTGCAGACGCCCGAGGAGCTGCTCCCGGAAGCGACCACGTTCGCGGTCATCAGCTTCCTCGGTGCGAGCACGATGATGTTCTTCAACTACCTCTCGGCGATCATCCGGGCGATCGGAGACTCGCGCACGCCACTGGTCTTTCTCACCATCAGCTGCCTCCTCAACGTCGTCCTCGTGGTCGTTACGGTCGCCGGCATCGGGATGGGAGTCGCCGGTGCGGCGCTGTCGACCCTCGTCTCTCAAGGTGTGTCGGTCGCACTCTGTCTGCGCTTCGTGCGGCGACACGTACCGGACCTGCACGTGCGCCGCGGCGACTGGCACCCGAATCGGGACGAGCTTCGGCGACACCTGCGACTCGGTCTGCCGATGGGGTTCCAGGCGTCGATCATCGCGATCGGTGCGCTCGCCGTGCAGGTACGCCTCAACACGTTGGGCGGGGAGGCTGTGGCGGCCTACGCGGCCGCCGTCCGGGTCGACGGGCTCGCCGTCGCGCTGCTGGCATCGATCGGGCTCGCGGTGTCGATGTTCGTCGCACAGAACCTCGGCGGTGGACGGCCCGACCGCATTCGCCGTGGCGTCGCGCAAGCAATCTGGATGGCGTTTGCTGGATCGACCGTCATGGGCATCGTCCTGGTGACTGCCGGCGCCGCGATCATCAGGGTCTTCGTCGGCACGGGGGAACAGCGAGTCGTCGACATGGCCGCGCACTTCCTCCTGGTGAACGGCATCCTCTACGGCGTGCTCGGCGTGCTGTTCGTGCTGCGTGGCGCGCTCCAGGGTCTGGGCCAGACCGTGATCCCGACGCTGACCGGCGTGGTCGAGCTGATCTGTCGCGTCGGCGCCGCCGGTGTTCTCGGCGCGGCCTACGGCTACGACGGAGTCGTCTGGGGCAATCCCCTCGCGTGGATCGGGGCCGTCGTCCTGCTCGTTCCCGCCTACCAGGTTGCGCAGCGGCGCCTCGCGCACCAACCCGTGACCGAGCCGCCGACCGTCGGCGCGCCCGCAGATGCGGTGCCCAGCGTCACCGCCCGGCCACGTCGGACGATCCGGCGACGGCACGGCGGGGTCCGGCTCGGCAGGCGACGACTGCGGTCCCGCTCCGACTGACCGCGGCAACGACCCGTAGCCGCCGACCGCACGAGGTATGGCGGCGACCAGACATCGGCAGGACGCTCCGCAGCGGGCTCGACGCTTGCTTCGCGGCCAGGGAGCAATCTGCGCTATGAACCCAGCGCCCGGAGCACGTCGCGCGCGGCATGCACCGCGTTCTCCGGTGTGAGCCCGAACCTCTCGAAGAGCTCACCCGCGGAGGCCGATGCGCCGAAGGTGTCGACGCTCAGGGCTCGCCCGTCGAGTCCGATGAGGTCGTGCCAGCTCTGGCTGCTCGCCGCCTCGATCGACACCCGGGCGCGGACGTTCCGCGGGAGCACGCCCTCTCGGTAGGACGGGTCCTGCTCGTCGAACCACTCGCGGCACGGCATCGAGACCACCCGGGCGCGCAGTCCGTCCGCTGCCAGGGCCTGGGCCGCGGATACGGCGATCTGAACCTCGGACCCGGTCGCGATGAAGATCAGGTCGAGATCGCGATCGGGTCCACCCTCCCAGCGAACGTACCCGCCGCGGACAGCGTCGACGGTCGAGCCGAAGCCCGCGTCGTCCTGGGGCAGAACCGGCAGGTCCTGGCGGCTGAGGCTGAACGCGGCAGGGCGGGATCGCGTTCGCAGCACGTGCCAGAGGAGTTCGGCGGTCTCGTTCGCGTCGCCGGGGCGCAGGACGTCGAGACCCGGCATCGCCCGCAGCGACGCGAGGTGCTCGACGGGCTGGTGCGTGGGGCCGTCCTCGCCGAGGCCGATCGAGTCGTGGGTCCACACGTACATCGTCGGCAGACCCATCAGGGCCGCGAGGCGCACGGCGGGGCGCATGTAGTCGCTGAAGACCAGGAAGGTCCCGCCGTACGGCAGGGTCAGCCCCGATAGGGCGATGCCGTTCATGGCGGCGCCCATGAAGTGTTCGCGGATGCCCCAGTGGATGGTCTGGCCGGCGGGGTCGGCGCCCGGGAGCGCGCTCGTCGCGGGCAGGAACGAGCCCGGCGCGACAGTGGTGTTGTTGGAGTCTCCAAGGTCGGCCGAGCCGCCCCACAGCTCCGGCAACTCGCGGGCGGCAGCGGTGAGGGCCTTGCCGAAGGCCTTCCGGGTGGCGACCTGCGAGCCGGGCTCGAAGCGTGGCATGGCGTCGGCAAAGGAGTCGGTCAGCTCTCCGCGCTCGAGGCGCCGCAGGAGTGCGTGCTCGTCACTGTTGTTGCCGGCCCAGGAGGCGAACGACTCGTCCCACGCTGCGTGAACATCGGCACCCCGAGTGCGTGCGTTCTCCTGCGTCCACGCGAGGACATCGGGGTCGACCGTAAACGTGGCATCCGGGTCCACGCCGAGCACCGCCTTCGCCATCCTCACAGCCTCGGCGCCCAGAGCGGAGCCGTGGGATGCGGCCGTGTTCTGCGCACCCGGGACCGGCCACGCGATGATGCTGCGCAGCAGGATGATCGAAGGCCGACCTGTCTCGGCGGTCGCCTCCTCGATCGCCCGGGACAGGGCCGGCACGTCGATGTTCCCGTCTTCGGCAAGGTCGACGCTCAGGACGTGCCACCCGTAGGCCGCGTACCGAGCCGCGGTGTCCTCCGTCGATGCCAAGGCCGTGCTGCCTTCGATGGAGATGCGGTTGTCGTCGTAGATGACAACGAGGTTGCCCAGCTGCTGGTGGCCGGCGAACGCACTCGCCTCGGAAGTGATGCCCTCCTGGATGTCGCCGTCGGAGCACAGGACGAAGACGCGGTGGTCGAACGGACTCTCGCCGACGGGGCTGTCCGGGTCGAGCAGTCCGCGTTCACGACGTGCCCCCATCGCCATGCCGACCGCCGTCGCCAGACCTTGACCGAGCGGCCCCGTGGTGGTCTCCACGCCTGCGGTGTGGCCCCACTCGGGGTGTGCGGGAGTGAGGCTGCCGAGCTTCCGATAGGCCTTGAGGTCGTCGAGCGTGAGCGGGTAGCCGGCGACGTAGAGCTGGATGTAGAGGGTCAGGCTGGAGTGTCCGCAAGACAGGACGAAGCGGTCGCGGCCGCGCCACGTCGGGTCCGCGGGGTCGTGCCGCATGTGGTGCTGGAACAGCAGGTGGCCGACAGGGGCGAGGCTGATGGCCGTACCGGGGTGGCCGTGTCCGGCAGCCTCGACGGCGTCCATGGCCAGGACGCGGGCGGTCGTGACCGCTTGCTCGTCCTGGTCGGTCCAGCGAAGCTGCTGGCGGGTGGTTGTGCTGGTCACGATGGGCTCCCCTGTGGGTCGGTTCGGTTCGGTGGTTGCTACGCGGCATGGCAGCGGATGGCCAGGACGTCGCCGGTGAGGGTGGTGGGGCCGGCGTCGTATGGGACGAGCCAGGTCTCCCCGGCGTTCACGTCGAGCGGTGTGAACCTGTCTCCGGTGAGATGGCCGTGCCCCTCGAGGACGATGAGCACGGCGAAGGCCTGGCCGAGCGATGCGCCGGAGGCGATGGGGCGCAGCTGCTCGGCGCCGAAGAATGGTTCAGCGGCCGGCGGCAGCAGCCGGTGCACACCCGGCGCGGCCTCGGCGAGTGTCTGGACGCTGTCACCGCGAAGCTCCGCCAGTCGCCGGTCGTCGTAGCCCGTGCGGTCGGCGGCGCTCAGTGCGGTGGTGGCGTCGAGGCCGAGGAAGACGTCCTCGGGATCGATGGGGTACCCGTCCCACTCGAGCATGATCGAGTAGTCGGTTGCCTCCTGGAGCTCGATCACGAACACCCCTGCGCCGATGGCGTGAGGTACGCCGGCGGGGCACAGGAGCACGTCACCACTGGTCACCAGGACGCGGTTGGTGTGTCCGAGGATCGCGTCGCGGTCCTGGGTCGAGACCCACTCGTGGAGTTCCGCGGTGGTGACATCGCGGCGAAAGCCGAGGTGGACGAACGCGTCCGGCTCCGCGTGCAGGACGATCCACGCCTCGGTCTTGCCGTGGGGACTGCCCAGATGCTCGGTGGCGAAGTCGCGGCTCGGGTGGACGTGCAGCGGCAGTCGCGCTCCGGCGTCGAGCAGCTTGATCAGCAGGCCGTTGTGGTCCCGGCCCGGACCGAGCCAGACGTCCGGCTCGTGCGCGATCCGCTCGAGCAGTCGGGTCCCGTCCGGCAGGGTCGTGAGGCCTCGATCCCCCATCCCGGTGCGTCGCGCCGTCGAGGCGATCCAGTCCTCCGGGTCGGTCGTCGGGACTGCCCGGTCGTTACGCAGCTCACCGATGCGACCGGTGCCCGGATAGAACGACGGGACGGTGTTCGGGCCCAGGAGGACCGGTGCGTCCGCGCCGGTGGTCACCACAGCGTGTAGCCGCCATCGATCACCAGGACTTCGCCGGTGACGAAGGACGCGGCCGGGCTCGCCAGGTACAGGACCGCCGGGGCGATCTCCTCGGGCTGCGCGTACCGCTGCATCGGGACCTCGTCGACCCAGTAGTGCTTGTACTCGGGCTTGTCGATGTCGGCGATGCCGGTCTTGGTGTAGCCGGGCGCGAGCGCGTTGACCCGAACTCCGTGCGGAGCCCACTCGGCGGCCAGTGACCGGGTCAGGTGGTGGACGGCGGCCTTGGAGATCGCGTACGGGGAGTGCCACTGCGGGCGGTTGATGATTATCCCGGACATCGAGCCGATGTTGACGATGGCACCGGTCCCGCGGGCGACCATGGACTCTCCGACGATCTGGCTGGCAGCCCAGACGGCGTCCAGGTTGGTAGCCATGACGCGGCGCCAGTGGTCCTCGTCGATCTCCAGGGCGTTGCCGTGGAATCCGATGCCGGCGTTGTTGACCAGGACGTCGACGGGCCCGAGCTGCTCGGTGACGGTCTGGTTCATGGCGACGAGGGCGTCGCGCTCGGCCACGTCCGTCTGCACGCCGATGGCCGTGGCGCCGAGCTCGCGCAGCTGCGCGACCGTCTCGTCGTTGTGGTCGGTGTTCCTGCCGACGACGGCCACGGCGGCGCCGGCTTCGGCGAACGCGACGGCGATCGCCTTACCGATGCCGTGGTTCCCGCCGGTGACCAGGGCGACCTTGCCGTCGAGTCGGAACAGGTCGAGCACGCTCATGCGAGAGCCTCCGTGGGTGTCGGGATGGATGCCAGGCGGACGATCCGGTCGGCCCGCGATCGGGTCGCGGCGATGACCTCGGCGTTGCGTTGGTCGGAGCCATACGAACGGTCGTGCGCCTCCTGCGGGGAGCGCCCGAACCGGACGTGCCGGGCGATGAGGCGCTCCATGCGCTCGTCCTCGCCGGGATCGACGTACCAGCACGCGTCGAGCAGCCCACGAACCTCGTCCCACATCGGGGCGTCGACGAGCAGGTAGTTGCCCTCAGTTATCACCAGAGGCACCTCTGCCGGTACGGGGACGCTGCCCGCGATCGCTGCCTCGAGGCTTCGGTCGAAGACCGGCGCGTAGACGACCGACTCGCTCTGGTCGCGCAGACGGCGCAGCAGGTTGACGTAGCCGGCGGCATCGAAGGTGTCGGCGGCACCCTTGCGAGGGTGCCGGTCCAGTCGGTGCAGCTCGGGGTCGGCCAGGTGGAACCCGTCGAGAGCGACGAACGCCGCGTCGTCCCCGAGCTCCTGGGCGAGCTTCTCCGCGAGGGTGGACTTGCCCGAACCGGGTGCGCCGGTGATGCCGAGGATGTGCCGCTGCCCTGGCACGACCATCGCTCGTGCGTCGGCGACGAGGTCGCCGAGCTGGATCTCCGCGCTCATGCCTGCCCCTGATTGGGAGCTGGCGAGGTGACCTCGGCTCCCGGTTCGGTGACGACCTGTTGGATCGTGTGAGCCGGACGCGCTCCGGTCATCACGGCGACGGCGTCGTCCATAGAGATCGTGCTGGTCTCCACCAGAGCGGCGCGGCGACCGAGCCGGTGGATGTGAACGCGATCGGCGACCTGCCACACGTTCGGCATGTTGTGGCTGATCAGAACGACCGGCAGGCCGTTGTCGCGTACGCGGAGGATCAGGTCGAGCACCTGGTTCGTCTCGCGGACACCCAGGGCCGCGGTCGGCTCGTCCATGATCACGACGCGGGTAGCCCACGCGGCCACGCGGGCGACGGCCACGGCCTGACGCTGACCGCCCGAGAGGGTCTCGACCTTCTGTCGGATCGACTGGATCCGGATGCCGAGGTCGGCCATCTGGCGGGCGGACCCGTTGCGCATGGCCTTCTTGTCGAGCTGACGGAAGAGCGTGCCGCGGAATCCCGGGAGGCGCTGTTCGCGTCCGAGGTAGAGGTTCTGCGAGATGTCCAGCGCAGGAGCGACGCCCAACTCCTGGTAGACGGTCTCGATCCCCGCCTTCCGGGCGTCGCGTGGGCTGTGGAACGTGACCTCCTCCTCGTCGAGGAAGATGGAACCGGCGTCGGGGATGACAGCTCCGGTGAGTGCCTTGATCAGGGTCGATTTGCCGGCCCCGTTGTCACCGATGACCGCGAGGATCTCCCCGGGCCGCAGGTCGAACGTGGCGTCATCCATCGCGACGACGTGTCCGTAGTGCTTGCTGAGCCCCCGTGCCTTCAGGACGGTGGCCTCGTTGTTGTCGTTCATCGTGACTGCCTCCTGCGCACGATCTGGTCCACGAGGACCGCGACGATCACGAGGGCGCCGGTCGCGATCTGCTGGTACAGCGAGTCGATGCCCGCCTGGGTGAGCCCGTTCTGCAGCACGACGACGATGAGCGTGCCGATGAGGGTGCCGTACACCCCGCCACGGCCGCCGAACAGGCTGGTACCGCCGATGACGACTGCGGTGATGCTGTCGAGGTTGGCGGTGGCGTATCCGCTGGGGTCGGCGGTCGGGGTCCGCCCGAGCGCCTGCCACGAGGCGAAGCCGTAGATCACGGCTGCCACGATGTAGATGCCGAACAGGACGCGCTTGACCTTGATGCCGGACAGTGCCGCCGCCGGCGGGTTGTCGCCGACCGCGTAGACGCGCACGCCCCAGGCCGTCTGCGACAGGGTGTAGCCGACCAGGATGGTCAGCCCTATCCACAGCAGCACGCCGTAGGTGAGCGTGAACCCACCGATCTGTGGCCCGTTGCCCAGGGCGGTCAGGAGCCCGTCCGGGATGGGGTAGCTCGCGGAGTCGGTGTACAGCCGGGATGCAGCGGTCACGATGGTGAGGACGCCGAGTGTGACGATGAAAGGCGGTAGCCCCGCCCGGGCGACCAAGACGCCGTTCAGCGCCCCGACGATCGCGCACACCACGATCCCGAGCAGCAACGCCACCAGGACGTTCCCGTCCAGGGCGTACTTCCCGATCACGACCGTGCCGAGCACCATGATCGCGCCGTTGGCCAGGTCGATGCCGGCCGTGAGGATAACGAGCGTCTGGCCGAGAGCGAGCGTCCCGACCACGACGGACTGCTGGGCGATCAGCGAGAGGTTGCTCGGTTCCAGGAAGCGGTCGGTGGTCGCCGAGAAGATGATCACGGCGACGAGCAGCGCTGCCAGCGGGCCAGCGACCTGGTGGGACATCAGCGAGCGCAGGCCGCCGCCGCGGCTGACCTCCTGCTGAAGGTCAGCCACGTCGGATTGACGCAGCGTCGGCGTCGTCACTTCTCGCCCCAGCAGTTCTCCAGACCCCAGGAGGAGTCCTGGGACTCGATGCCGTCAGCGGGCTGGTCGGTGATCAAGACCGAGCCGGAGTCGGTCAGACCCGACGGGGGCTTGGTGCCGTCCTCAAGGAACTTGGCGATCGCATCGACGGCCAGCTCGCCCATCTTGCTGGGGAACTGCATGGCGGTGGCGCCGATGATCTCGTCCTTGACGTCCTGGACGCCCGTGCACGCTCCGTCGACCGACACGAGGGTGACCGTGGTGCCGGCGTTCTCGATCGCCGTGTTGGCGCCGTGGGCGACCGGCTCGTTGATCGTGTAGGCGAGATTGATGTCGGGGTGTGCAGAGAGCAGCTGCTCCATCGCGGCCTGGCCCGTGTCGACCGAGCCCTCGGTGAGCGCGGTGCCGGCGATGAGCGGGGAGTCGTCGTCGATGCCGTAGCCCTTGAGGAACCCGACGTGGCGACCGTTGGCGGGTCCGTCGGACAGGTCGTAGTCGAGCATCGCGATCTGCGGGTCGGCCGGCCCGTTGGCCTTGGCCCACTCCCCGATCAGGACGCCCGCGGCCTCGTTGTCGGTCGCGAACGTGGCGTCCGCCGCATCGATCGGCGTGAGGGTCGCATTGACGGTGACGACGAGGATCCCGGCGTCTCGGGCCTTCTTGACCACGTCGACGAGCGCGGTCGGGTTCGCCGGGTCGAGCACGATGCCCTTCACGCCGGCGTTGATCATGTTCTCGATCGCGGTGACCTGCGTCGCGGAGTCACCGGCGACCTTGGCCTCAGCCTTCATGACCTTCCAGCCGTTCGCGGTGGCCGCGGCCTCCGTGGCCTTCTCGAGCGTGCCGAAGAAGGGGTTGGACAGGTTGAGCTCGACGATGCCGATCGTGACGTCGTCGGACGAGCCGACGCTCGAGTCGGTGCCCGACGAGCCGCTGTCGTCGCCGCTGCTGCACGCGGTGAGCAGCGCGGAGGTGCCGAGCAGAGCTGCGAGGCCGAGCGGGACGGCGCGGTGGGTACCTCGGACGATCTTCATTGGTCCTCCTCTGGGCCGGCGCCGGGCCGGCTGCCGGTTGTCGCCACATCGCGATCAGGAGCCGGTACCG
The DNA here is from genome assembly GCF_056400865.1 of Cellulomonas sp. P4_H4. Classification (NCBI taxonomy): domain Bacteria; kingdom Bacillati; phylum Actinomycetota; class Actinomycetes; order Micrococcales; family Cellulomonadaceae; genus Cellulomonas; species Cellulomonas sp. P4_H4. The sequence continues at coordinate 1,185,623 of NZ_JBFUKL010000001.1, read as the reverse complement.
ACGATGCTCACGCGTCGTTATGTTGACTGTCAACGTTGATGTGCCGACTTACGTAGTATCGTCGCCATAAACATGATTGACTGCAGCAACCCCAGCGGCAGTGGAGGCAGCGTGCAGAACCCATCGAATGGCGTCGTCAGCCCATGGCGCGTCGAGGACGGACCGGGCCGCGTCCTGCAGCTGATCACCACTGGCCAGGCTCGGACGCGAACGGAGATCGCCGAGGTCACCGGCCTTGCCAGATCGACCGTGAACCAGCGGATCGAGGCGCTCACGGGCGCCGATCTCCTCGTCGAGACCGACGAGATGGTGTCGTCCCGAGGGCGCCCGTCGCGGGCGCTGCGGCTGAACCCCCACGCCGGCCTGATGATCAGCGTGGACTTCGGCGAGGAGCGTACCCGCATCGCGATCACCGACCTGAACACGGCGATCCTGGCCGAGCGGGTGCTCCGGCTGGCACTGGGCGACGGGCCGCAGACGTTGCTCGACGTCGTCACGACGGCGATACGCGACGCGATCAGCGGAGCCGGACTCGACGGCCGGCCCGTAGCCGGGATCGGACTCGGGCTGCCGGCGCCCGTCGACTTCGAGGCGGGCCAGGTAATCGGCTGGTCAATCATGTCCGGCTGGGACGGCTACGACATCCGCGGACACCTGTCCCAGCACTGGAGGGTCCCGATCCTCATCGACAACGACGTCAACCTGCTGACCCTGGCCGAGCAGCGCCGTCACTGGTCGGACCAGCCGCACCTCTTCTACATCAAGGCCGGGACCGGAGTCGGCAGCGGCATGGTCATCGACGGCGCGGTGAACCGCGGCGCTCAGGGCGCCGCGGGCGACATCGGCCACGCGCACATCAACGGCTACGGCGACCCCGAATGCCGCTGCGGGAACCTCGGCTGCCTGGAGTCCTTGGTGGGCGGCTGGGCGCTGGCGCGCGATCTGCGCGAGCGCGGCCGGACGGGGATCCACGACGCCCGCGAGGTCGCAGATCTCGTCAAGCGCGGAGAGAGCGACGCCGTGGCTCAGCTGCGTGCCGCGGGCCGGATCCTCGGCGAGGCGGTCGCCTACGCGACAAGCCTGCTCAACCCAAACGTCATCGTGCTGGGCGGACTGCTCAGTGTGACCGGAGACCACCTCATGGCCGGGGTGCGTGAGGTGATCTACCAGCGAGCACTTCCGCTGGCCACGCGGCACTTGCGCATCGTGCCTACCCGCTACCGGTCGCGAGCCGGCATCGCAGGCGCGGGGTACCTGGTTCGCGACCATGTCCTGGACCCCGCCACCCTCGACCTCACCCTTGCAGGCGGCAACTCGCCATTCATGCGCCTCGACTGACGGCAGCTCGACTCGCCCACGCTTTGGACATCGTCGCGCCAGCCTGTTCGGGGCAAGTCGTGCTTTGTGCACAATCCCGCTGCAGTACACGCATCACGGCGCGGGCCCCGAGCCGTCGCAGGCGTCCCTGACAGGCTCGTCCGGCGTTTCGTCCATGAATCTCCGTGGATCGTGCATCGGCGCACGGTGTCGACCGCCCTATGTTCGTGCCAGGCTCGGCAGCTCATCGGGCCGGTAGCACGTGCTCAAGGAGAGACATGACCAACGACGCTCGTCCGGCCACGCTCGTGGCGCCACGCCACCTGACGGTCACCACGCCGGCGGCGCCGAGGCGTGGCCACCTGCACGTAGGCGAGCGCCCGAGCGGGGCCGACCCGATCGAGGTGACCAGCAAGTGGGTCGAACGAGGTGGCGTGCCGTGGTTCCCGATCACAGGCGAGATCCACTACTCGCGCATCCCGCGCGACAGCTGGCGCACCGTCCTGGGCCATGCCCGCGCCGGCGGACTGAGCTCCGTGGCGACCTACGTGTTCTGGCAGGCGCACGAACCCGAGCCCGGGGTCTTTCGGTGGGACGGCCAGCTCGACCTCCGCGCCTTCATCGAGGAGGCGGCAGCGCAGGGCCTCGACGTCGTCGTGCGGCTCGGCCCCTGGGCCCATGGCGAAGCCCGGTACGGCGGCTTCCCGGACTGGCTCGTCGAGCGGAACCTCCCCACCAGGACCAACGACCCCGAGTACCTCGCGCTCGTCCACTCGTTCTACGCCCAGACCATCGCGCAGCTGATCGGCCTGACGCACGCCGACGGCGGGCCGGTGATCGGCGCCCAGATCGAGAACGAGCTCTACGACCAGCCCGAGCACCTGGCACGACTGCGCGAGCTGGCGGAACAGCTCGGCCTTCACGTCCCGATCTGGACGGCCACAGGCTGGGGCGGGGCGCAGGTTCCGGACTCGCTCCTGCCTGTGTACAGCGCATACTCCGACGGCTTCTGGGACGACGAGCGGACCGAGTGGCCGGAGTTCTCGGCCTTCCACTTCCGCTACAGCGCGGTGCGCGACGACCTGTCGGTCGGAGCGGACCTGCGCGAGGCGCTCGACGGGATCGTCCTCGATCCGGATGCTGTGCCGCTCAAGGACGACGATGCCGTCCCCTTCGCGACGTGCGAGCTCGGCGGCGGCATGCACGTCGCGTACCACCGCAGGCCGATCGTGGCCCCCGCCGATGTGGCCGCCCTCGCGCTTGCCAAGGTCGGTAGTGGCTCGATCTGGCAGGGCTACTACATGTACGCCGGTGGGACGCAGCGCACCGGCCCGCACGGTTCGGAGCAGGAGTCTCACGCGACCGGCTACCCCAACGACGTGCCACGCGTGACCTACGACTTCGCGGCCCCGATCGGCGAGCACGGTCAGATCCGTGCCCACCACCACTACCTGCGAGCCCAGCACCTCTGGCTCCACGAGGACGGCCACCGCATCGCGGCGATGGCCACCACCGTCGGCGGCGGGAGCGCCGACCCGGAGATCCTGCGCTGGGCGGTGCGGTCCGACGGAGACAGCGGGTACCTCTTCGCGTCGACGTACCAGCCGGCGAAGGCGGCCCTGCAGGCCCAGCACGACGTCCAGTTCCGAGTGACCTTCGGCGACGTCGACGTCAGGGTGCCCACTCACCCGGTCACGATCCCCGCCGACGTCTCCCTGGTCTGGCCGCTCCGGTACCCGCTCACCCCGAACGTCTGCCTCCGGAGCGCGACCGCTCGAGTGATCACCCGCGTCACCGTCGACGACCGCGACGTGGTCGTCCTGGGCGCCTACGACGGCATCCCGGTCGAGCTCGTGCTCGACGGGAGCCACGAGGTCGGCGGCGCAGGAGCTGCCGTCCACCGCGACGGCACCACGATCGTCACCCTCGACGAACCAGCCGGTCGGGCGTGCGTCATCGACCTGGAGCACGTGCGCATCGTCGTCCTGGACCACAAGGACATCGACCAGCTCTATCGGCTCGAGGTGGGCGGCGAGCAGAGGCTGGTGCTGTCGTCGTCGCCGGTCTACGCGCTCGACGGCGAGCTCGTCGTGCACACCGAGGATCCCGAGGTCAGCGTCTCGCTGCTCCCCGCACCGCACGCTCTGGGTGCAGACGGTGCTGACGTCGGCGAGCCGTCCTCGGACGGCCCCTGGCGGACATGGCGGGTGCGCACGCCGCATGCGGGCCACCGGACGCTCATCTCCGGCCTCCGTCCCTCAGCCACGTCGGTCCCGGAGCCCGAGCGGGGTGGACCGTTGAACCGGCTCAGTGCGCCGACGGACTTCTCGGGTGCGGCCGTCGTGCACGTCGATGTCCCGTCCGACCTGTTCGACGGCGTGCACCAGGCGCTCCTGCGAGTCCGGTGGAGCGGTGACGTGGGTCGGGCGTTCGTGGGCGATCAGCTCATCAGTGACCACTTCTGGCACGGCCGCGACTGGGACATCGACCTGACCCCGTGGGCGTCCGAGCTGGCCACCGCAGATGTCCGGATCGAGCTCCTCCCCTGGGCGCGCAGCACCGGCGTCTGGGTCGATCCGGCGGTGCGCGACATTCCCGACGGCATCCGCATCGAGACGGTGGACGTCGTGCGCGTCGACCGCGTGCAGCTCAGGGCGTCGAGCCTGGAGTGAGTGAACGGGCGCGGCTCATCCCTTGTCGTGCGAGCGGTACTCGGTCGGGCTCATGCCGTGGATCCGCCGAAACTGCCGAGAGAAGTAGAGCGCGTCGGCAAAGCCCACCTGGGTGGCGACCGATGCGACCGGGCGGTCGGTCGTGTCGAGGAGCTCGCGTGCGGCGCCCATGCGTAGGCGCGTCTGGTACTCCAGCGCCCCGTAGCCCGTGGCGCGCCGGAACAGTGCCGAGTAGTGGGACACGCTAAGCCCGGCCATGCCGGCGAGGTCCGCGAGCGAGATGCGGGTCGAGACGTTCGCACGCAGGTGCTCGATCGTCGCCTCGATCGGGTCAGCCTGCTGCCTGCTGATCGAGCGCCGGTCGGCTGCCAGGAGCGCCATCGCGTGCCACGCGGCGCCGGACGACGCGAGCAGGGTGGCCATCGTCTCGTCGCGCTCCATCCGACGGATGATCGTGTCGATCAGGGAGACGACGCGCGCCGGGTCACCGAGGCCGAAGACCGGCTGGTCCGGCGTGGCGCCGATCGCCGCAAGGAGCGACGGGACCTGCTGGCCGACCAGGTGCATCCACCAGATCGTCCAGGGCTCCTCCGCGTCCGCCTCGTACCTGTGGGGCAGGCCCGCGGGGATCGCGAACGCCTGCCCAGCGCGAATCTGGTGCACGCCTGACGGCAGCGTGCAGGTCCCCCGGCCGGCGGCGCAGACGATGACGACGTGCTGCGCCGCCCCGTTCTTGCGGGCACGCCCGTGGGTCGACGCACGGGGAAAGTAGCCGACATCTGTGACGAGCAGCTGCGACATCGGTGCCGACGAGAGCGCCCTGGCGACGAGGGGGCGAGGGAGCACCCGCATGCGCTGACCAGCGAACCCTTCCCGTCGGCGGACGGGTGACTCGGTCGTCGGGTTCATCGATTCGTCCATATCTCTCGCGGGAACTGCCATTCTGCACCCGTGCGGCCGGAACGTAGCGTCCTGCACATGCTCGAAGAAGAGTCCCGCCTCGACCTCCCGGCCGTACCCGCCCACCTCCACGGTGACGGCGTCGCGGCCTGGCGCCAGCCGGTCACGATCGACACCTACCTGCCGGACCCGGCGGACCGCTATCCGGCGTTCTTGGAGAACCGCGTCTACCAGGGCTCGTCGGGCCGCGTGTACCCGCTGCCGTTCCACGAGCGCATCAGCCCCACCAAGTCGCCCCACTCGTGGGACGCCATCCACCTGGAGAACCCGTGGATCCGGCTGATGATCCTGCCCGAGCTCGGTGGGCGCATCCACGTCGGGATGGACACGACCAACGGGTACGACTTCTTCTACCGGAACAACGTCATCAAGCCGGCGCTCGTCGGGCTCGCGGGTCCGTGGATCTCGGGCGGTGTCGAGTTCAACTGGCCACAGCACCACCGCCCTGCGACGTTCCTCCCCGTCGAGGCGACGATCGAGCACGAGGCCGACGGCGCCGTCACGGTGTGGTGCTCGGACCACGACCCGTTCGCGCGGATGAAGGGCATGCACGGCATCCGCCTGCGTCCGAGCTCCTCGGTGATCGAGCTGCGCGCCCGGCTGTTCAACCGCACCGACGAGGTGCAGACCTTCTTGTGGTGGGCGAACGTCGCCGCGGCCGTCAACGACGACTACCAGTCGTTCTTCCCCACGGACGTGCACGCCGTGGCCGACCACGCCAAGCGCGCGGTGACGGCGTTCCCCGCAGCCGACCGCCCGTACTACGGGATCGACTACCCGGCCCGCAAGGACACCATGTACCCCGAAGGCGCCCCGGACGGCGACAGGATCGACTGGTACCGAAACATCCCGGTGCCCACCTCCTACATGGCTCTCGGCACGCGGGCCGACTTCTTCGGGGGCTACGACCACGGCCGCCGTGCGGGTTTCGTGCACTGGGCCGACCACCAGGTCGCGCCCGGCAAGAAGCAGTGGACCTGGGGCAACGGCGCGTTCGGCAAGGCCTGGGACGCGAACCTCACGGACACGGACGGGCCCTACGTCGAGCTCATGGCGGGCGTCTTCACCGACAACCAGCCGGACTTCACGTTCCTGGCACCGGGCGAGACGAAGACCTTCAGCCAGTACTGGTACCCGATCCAGGAGACCGGGCCGGTCCACGAGGCCAACCTCGAGGCCGCCGTACGCCTCGACGCGGTCCCCGGGACGAGGACCACCGACGTCCGGGTGGCCGCTGCGGTGACGCAGGTGCGCACGGGGGCCACGGTACGAGTCATCGGACCTGACGGCACCACGTTGTGGCAGGTCACGGCGGACGCCGCCCCGAACCGTCCGATCGTGCATACAGGGCAGCTCCCCGGCGTGTGGCAGCCCGAAGACCTGACCGTCGTCGTGGAGCACGAAGGCGACGAGCTCCTCACCTGGCGGCCCCGTGCCGTGCACGCGTCGACCGACATGCCCGAGCCTGCTCAGGAGCCGCCGGCGCCGCGGGACGTCGCTTCCGTCGACGAGCTGTACCTCATCGGTGTCCACCTGGAGCAGTACCGGCACGCGACGCGATCGCCGGAGCCGTACTGGCTCGAGGCGCTGCGGCGCGACGAGGGCGACCACCGCTCGCACACCGCGCTGGCTGCGCGGCGGTACCGAGCCGGCCAGTACGCCGAGGCGGAGCACCACCTCCGCGCGGCGCTGGCGCGCCAGACTCGCCTGAACACCAACCCGGGCGACGGCGAGACGACGTTCCGACTCGGCCAGGTGCTCGCGCGCACGGGCCGCCCTGACGAGGCCTACGAGATGTGGGGCAAGGCTCAGTGGAGCCAGGCGTGGCGGGGTGCGGCACAACTGGCGATGGCGCGGCTCGATGCGGCACGCGGCCGCGACCGCTCCGCCCTCGACCACGCCCGGAGCGCGGCGGGCGCCGACCCGGACAACCTGCAGGCCCAGTCCGTGCTGGCGGTCCTGCTGCGCCGTGCCGGCCGCGACGCCGACGCCGCCGCCGTTCTGGCGAGCTCCATCGACCGGGACCCGCTGGACGTCTGGACCCGCGACCTGGCGGGCCTGGACGTCGCCACCGATGCCCCGACCCTGCTCGACGTCGCGCTCGAGTACGACTCGCTCGGCTCCTGGCGCGACGCCGTGCGGCTGCTCGAGGCAGCGGCGACGGTCGAGCCCGCCCTGGGCCAGGTCGAGGTCCGGCCACTCGTGCACCTGCACGCTGCCAGGATCCTCGACCGAGCCGACGAGGGTGAGGCCGCCGAGCGGCACCGAGAGCTGGCGGGAAAGGCACCTGCACTGCACTGCATGGCCTCGCGCCTCGACGACGTCGACACGCTGCAGGCACACGTGGCGAACCACCCGCAGGACGCCCGCGCGTGGGCGATCCTCGGCCACTGGCTCTACTTCCAGCGCCGGCACGTCGACGCGATCGCCGCATGGCGCACCTCCGCGGACCTCGACCCGAACGACCCCGTCGTCTGGCGCAACCTCGCCGTCGCGTCGTTCAACGTCCTGGCCGACCCGGGCGCCGCGCGGGAGCACTACGAGCGGGCACTGGCGGTCTCCCCCGGCGACCCGCGCCTCGTCTACGAGCGCGACCAGCTGGCCAAGCGTTCGGGCGAGACGCCCGGGGGGCGCCTCGCGGTTCTCGCCGGCGAGCGTGCGGCCGTGGACGCCCGCGACGACCTCAGCGTCGAGCTGGCGCAGCTGCACACCGCGACCGGCGGGGCCGAGGTCGCCGTCGCGCTCCTGCGGGCCAGGTGGTTCCAGCCGTGGGAGGGCGGCGAAGGACAGGTGCTCTCCGCGTGGGACGAGGCACTGCTCGCCCTCGCACGCCGGTCGCTCGAGGAGGGCGACGCTGCGCTCGCGCTGGAGCGCGTGCGGGCGGCGCTCGAGCCCGTCGCGAACCTCGGCGAGGCCAGGCACCCGTTGTCGAACACAGCGCAGCTGCACCTCATGCTCGGCGACGCGCTCGCTGCGACGGGCGACCAGGACGGAGCGCTCGCCGCGTGGTCCAGCGCCGCCAGCTCTACCGGCGACTTCCAGAGCATGGCACCCGTCGAGCTCTCCGAGATGACCTACTACGCCGTCCTGGCGATGCGCCGTCTCGGCGACGAGGTCCGAGCCGAGACCCTCGTCGACGATCTCGCCGCGCACGCGACGATACTGCGATCGACGCTCGCGACCGTCGACTACTTCGCGACCTCGCTGCCGACCCTCCTGCTGTTCCAGGACGACCTGCAGGCGGCCCAGACGACGACAGCGATGCTGCTCGAGGCCCAGGTCTGCGCGCTGCGCGGAGAGCACGACGACGCGGCTGCGCACCTCGACGAGGTCCTGGCCCGCGAGCCGAGCCGGCTGCGCGCCCTCGACCTGCGCCGCGAGCTGTCCGGCCCCCTGGATGCGGAGTGAGCGGCTTCCGGGAGGCCAGGCGGGCCGGACGGCTGGTCCGACTGGCCTCACCGGACGGGCGGACCCACGCCACGATCGACCTCCGCGGCGGCGGCCTGCACAGCCTTACGCTCGACGACGAGCCACTCGTCCACACCTACGACATCGCGGGATCGGCGCCGTTCTGCTCGGGTGCGCTGCTGTTCCCCTGGCCCAACCGCGTGCGGGGCGGGCGCTGGCTGCACGACGGCATCGAGCACCAGCTCGAGGTCGACGAGCCGGAGCTGGGAAACGCCAACCACGGCTTCGTCCGGGAGGCCACGTTCCGCAGCACGTCGACCAGCGCGGACCGCGTCACGGTGTCGACGGTGGTCGAACCACGGCCCGGCTACCCGTTCCAGGTTCGCCTCGACACGACCTACACCGCCGAGCCGACCGGGCTTCGGGTCGACCACACGATCCTCAACCAGTCGGCCGGACCGGCACCGGTCGCACTCGGCACCCACCCGTATGTCCGCGTCGGCACGGCTCCGACCGAGAACCTCCGGCTCACCGTCCTCGCTGCGCGCCACCTCCCCGTGGACGCGAACCTGATCCCCGTGCGGGACGAGCCGGTCGCCGGCAGCGTGGACCTCCGCGAGGGTCGGGTCCTTGCCGAGCGCGAGGTCAACACCTGTTATCACGCCCTCACCCCACAGGGGGATGCGCACCGGCACAGGCTGGCCGCGGCCGACGGGCGAGCGGTGGAGGTCTGGACGGACATGTCGTTCGCCTATGTGCAGGTCTATGTCATGGACACGTTCCCGGACCCGGACCGTGGGCCTGCTCGCGCTGTCGCGGTCGAGCCGATGACAGCGGCGCCCGACGCGCTGAACTCCGGGCGAGGACTCCGTTGGCTCGCCCCGGGAGAGACGTGGGACCTCAGCTGGGGTCTGCAGGCGCTGGGTTGGTAGGTGGTGGGCTTCCGTACTCCTGGGCGGCAGGAAGCGGGCACGGCACCGGCGGTGGCCCGCGAGGGGCCACCGCCGGTGCTGCGTCGGGCGTGAGCGCTCAGGAGGTGACGAGCGCTCTCCGGACGACGTCGACGACCGCGGTCACCGGACCGTGCTCGGCGGTGGTACCCGCGACGACGAGCTGTCCGGGGGCGGCAGTTGCGCCGGCGGGTACAGCGTCCCAGGTCACGGCCACCGCGTGGAGCGTGTTGTCGGAGTCGAGGACGTCGACGGTGGCCGGCAGCCCGACCGCGTCCGAGACGCGGACCGTCCGGTAGACGGTGTCGGCGACCACGAACTCGGCGTCGCTGGCTTCGTAGACCTCGACCGTCTCGTGGAACCTGAGCACCGGCCAGGCGCTGTTCGACCAGTCGATCATCTCCTGCCAGTTCGCGGGCTCCCAGACCAGGACGCCGGCGCCCCGGTTGTCGGGCAGGTCGTTCGCGATCCGGAAGACGTCCTGGAGGAAGAGCCCGGCGCCCTCCGCGGTCTTGGGGTAGGGCGAGTTCGGGACCGGGAGGCCGTCCCAGTCGTTCGACGGGTGCGACGTCTCGGCGATCTCCATGGCGTAGCCCGGGTGCGCGGCGGCGACCTGGTGCAGGTTCGACTCGTAGTGCTCGGGCGTCCCGTGCCACTCCGGGTAGTAGGAGTGCGCGATGACGTCGATGTCCTGGCCCTTGGCGTTCAGCCGAGTGAGGAACTGGTCCCAGAACTCGAGCGTCTTGTCGACCCGCCCGTTGTCGATGATCGCGTGGGTCTCGACCTGGATGTCCGCGCCGTGAGCTGCCGCGACGTCCCGGACGGCCTTGATGCCCGACGCCTGGAGGGTGGTGAACCGGTCCCAGGCGGCGTCGTAGGCGGCCTGCTCGGCCGGGTCGTCCGAGCCCCAGTAGTCCCAGAGCAGGGCGCCGCCGGGCTGCGAGACGAACGACGGGTCGTGGTTGAAGAAGCACGTGCCGCACCACGCCGCGTCGTCGAACCAAGGCTGCGGACGTTCGCTTCCCCACATGAACCCGTTGATGAGCTCGTTGCCCACGGCGACCTTGTCGGGAGTGGTGCCCTGGGCGACGAGCGCGTCGATGGTCGCGTAGGTGTAGTCGTAGACCGCCTGGGTCAGCTCCTCGAAGGGCAGCTCGCGCCACGCGGTGGGCTTCGCCTGCTTGCTCGGGTCGGCCCACGAGTCGGCGTAGTGCAGGTCGATGCCCAGGCCCATGCCCTGATCGACGACCTTGCGCGCGACGTCGAGGGTGCGCTCCGGGCTCTGGTAAGCGGGGTCGAGGTACTCGCCCGTCCGCTCGTCACGCGGGTCGTTGAAGACGCGCAGGCGGACGTACTCCATGCCGGCATCGGCCGCCGCCTCGAGGATCGGCACGGGCTGGGCGCCCTCGTCCACGATGTACGTCAGGCCCTGCGCGTCGTCCTGGTCGGCGTACGAGATGTCCGCGCCCAGCACGACGTTGTCGCGCAGGTAGTTCCACACGGACAGCTCGCTGATGCCGGCGACGGCGCCCGGGGACGCGTCGGTGATCGTGACGCGAAGGAAGGCGATCCCCGCGTGCGCGACGAGGTGCTCCTCGCCGCGACCCGGCTGCTTGTTCCTCAAGCGGTCGACGACGGTCTGCCAGGTGTCACCGTCCGAGGAGGCCTGGACCACGTAGCGGTAGGTGCCGTGGGCGTCCGGGAAGACGAGGCCGATCTTGCGGATGTTGTCGTACGCGCCGCCGAGGTCGAGGACGAGGCTGTGCGCACCCTCGCCGCGAGTGGTCCACGCGGTCGTCGGGTCGCCGTCGACGGCGAGCCCGGCATGAGCCTGCCCCGCGTTGGCGCTCACCGTGACCCAGGGCTTCGCGGCGAGGTTGCTGCGGACAGGTGCGAAGTTGACGAGGCCGTCGGGTTCCTCCGCTGGGGCAGGTCCTGCGCTGCCGAGGACGAGGGCGCCCGCGGCGAGGAGGGCGAGCATGGAGGTTCGGCGTCGGCTGATCGGCTGCATGGGACGTCCTTGTCTCATTGGGGTGTGCACGTTCACAGCACGTAGTCACGTTACGAGTGCACGAAAGCGCCCGTCAAGATCGGGCGAAGCGCCTTAAAGCGGTGGGAGCGCTCACAGGCCCGCGGGGTGTACGAGGGCACCGGAGCACCCGAGCAGGCAGGATCGCTCCGAGGACGTCGACCTGCCACGGCGACGTCGAGGAGACGACGCCACTGGGCGGCGGCTGGGACGGGGCGGTCGACGTGATCCGGCTCGTCAGGACTGGGTCGGAGCAACCGATCCGGTGCTGGCGCGCACGACCAGCGAGGTCGGCAGCGTGACGGCGGCCGGCTCTCCGCCCTCGACCAGCTCGATCAGCAGACGCACCATCTCGCCGGCGATCCGTTCGAGCGGCTGCCGCATGGTGGTGAGCGGCGGGTCGAGCGTCGCTGCGAGCCCGGAGTCGTCGAAGCCTCCGACCGCGACGTCCTGCGGGACGCGTCTGCCGGCCTCGCGGAGCACCTGCAGGGCGCCCGCAGCCATCAGGTCGGAGGCCACGAAGACCGCGTCGAGGTCGGGTCGGCGCTCGAGGAGCGTCCGCATCCCCGCCGCGCCACCGTCGCGCGAGTAGTCGCCGTTCGTCACGAGCGACTCGTCGTAGAGCGACCCGAGCTCGTGGCGGTAGCCCTCGAGCCGGAGCCTGCCCCCGGGGGTGTCCAAGGGTCCGCTGATCGTCGCGATCCTGGTGCGGCCGATGTCGAGCAGGTGCCGCGTCATCCGCCGTCCGCCGCCGAGGTCGTCGGCGGCGACGTAGCCGAGGCTGCCCTCGAAGCCGAGCGGGATGCCGCAGGAGATCATCGGGATGCCCTGCCGCACCAGCGCGGCGAGCAGGGGGTTGCCGCTGTGCGACGAGATCGCGAGGACGCCGTCGACGTGCCCGGCACCGACGTAGGACGAGACCTGCTTCTGCTCTTCGGGGGTTCCCGCGACCATGAGCAGCAGCGGCATGCCGCGTGCGGCCAGCGCCTGAGCGGCTCCCCGCAGGAGGATCGAGAAGTTCGGGTCCTCGAACAGCAGGTGCTGGGGTTCGGTGAGCAGGAACGCCACCGAGTTCGACCGTCCGGTGACCAGGCTGCGCGCGTGCTGGTTGGCGGAGTAGCCAGTGGTCCGGATCGCCTCCTCGACGGCCGCGAGCGCGTCCGGGGACACCCAGTGCCCACCGTTGATGACGCGCGAGACGGTGCCCCGGGACACGCCAGCCGCAGCCGCGACGTCACGGATCGTCGGGCGCTTGCGCGGCGCGGGCGTCGGTCCCATCGCACGAGACTCTAGGGGAACGGGATCACAAGTCACGCCTTGACCTGGCCGGCGGCGACGTCGACCTTCCCGCGACCCTGCAGGGTGAGGAACGGCGAGGGCGACGGCGCTCACCGCCGGCGCAGTCCTCAGACGGCACCTGCGGCAACGGGACCTCGCCCCGTCGAGGTAGCGTCACGCAGGCGAGATCGGCTGCTCGCACAGACCCAAGGCACGGAGGCCTGGCTCACATGGACGAGATCCTGTACGGCGCCGCCTACTACGACGAGTACATGCCGACCGACCGCATCGACACCGACGTCGCGATGCTGCAGGCGGCGAAGCTCAACGTGGTCCGCATCGCCGAGTCGACCTGGAGCACGCTGGAGCCGCAGCCCGGCGTCTTCGACTTCACGCACGTCGACCGCGCGCTCGACGCGATGGAGGAGGCCGGCATCCACGTCATCATCGGCACCCCCACCTACGCGGTGCCGGCGTGGCTCGTGAAGTCGCACCCGGACGTGCTCGCAGAGACGAGCACGGGCCAGGGACGCTACGGGGCGCGCCAGATCATGAACATCACCAACCCGGCGTACCTGTTCCACTCCGAGCGGGTCATCCGTGCGCTCCTGGAGCACACCGCGCACCGCCGTGCCGTCATCGGCTTCCAGCTCGACAACGAGACGAAGTACTACGACGTCGCCTCGGCCGACGTGCAACGCACGTTCGTCAAGCACCTCCGCGAGACGTTCGACGACGACGTGGACGCCATGAACCGTGCCTTCGGCCTGGACTACTGGTCCAACCGTGTCGACGCCTGGGAGGACTTCCCGGACGTGCGCGGCACCATCAACGGCTCGCTCGCCGCCTCGTTCGACAGGTTCCGCCGCTCCCTCGTCGAGGAGTTCCTCGCCTGGCAGGCCGCCATCGTGCGCGAGTACGCGCGGGACGACCAGTTCCTCACGCAGAACTTCGACTTCGACTGGGGGCCGGGCTGGTCCTACGGGCTGCAGCCGGCCGTCGACCACTTCCGGGCCGCCGCGCACGTGGACATCGCCGGCGTCGACATCTACCACCCCACGCAGTCCGCGCTCACGGGCAAGGAGATCGCGTTCGGTGGGGACATGACCCGCTCGATCAAGGGCGGCGCGAACTACCTCGTGCTGGAGACCCAAGCCCAGGGGCAGCCGGCCTGGCTGCCCTACCCCGGCCAGCTGCGCCTGCAGGCCTACAGCCACCTCGCGAGCGGCGCCGACGCCGTCATGTACTGGCACTGGCACTCGATCCACAACTCCTTCGAGACGTACTGGCGCGGACTGCTCAGCCACGACCTCGAGGCGAACCCCACCTATGACGAGGCACGCGTCATCGGTGCCGAGCTTCAGCGGGTGGGGCGGTCACTCCTGCACCTGCGCAAGTCGAACCGCGTCGCGGTCATGGTCAGCAACGAGGCCCTGACGGCGTTGAAGTGGTTCACCGTCGAGACCGGGTTCCCCGCCTTCCGTGGCCCCTCGATCGGCTACAACGACGTGCTCCGCTGGGTGTACGACGCCCTGTTCGAGCTGAACGTCGAGTGCGACTTCGTCTCCCCGGACACCGAGGACCTCAGCCGGTACGCGATGGTCGTCGTCCCGGCGCTGTACTCGGCGCCCGAGCCGACGCTGCAGCGGCTGCGCGCGTTCGTCGGCGACGGTGGCCACCTGGTCTCGACGTTCAAGTCGTTCGTCGCCGACGAGCACGTCAAGGTGTGGAACGACCGGCAGCCGCACTCGCTCACGGACGTCCTCGGGCTCACGTACAACCAGTTCACCGTCCCGGTCGACGTGCGCCTCACCCTGCACGGCGACCTGGCGGCCGCTCCCGGCGCCGCCGCACTGAGCCCCGACGACCGCTCCGCTCTGCGCTTCATGGAGCTCCTGCAGCCCGACGGCGCGGAGGTGCTCGCGTCGTACGACCACCCTGCGTGGGGCGGTCAGGCGGCCGTGACCCGGCACCGCGCGGGGGTCGGGACAGCGATCCACCTCGGCACGATGACCGGTCCCGCCCTGGTCCGCGAGGTGCTCGCCCTGGCGGTGCGCGACGCGGGCCTGTGGGACTGGCCGCAGGACCTCGCCGGATCCGTCACCGTTCGGCGAGGCGTGAACTCCGCCGGAGCACGGCTGACCTACCTCCTGAACTACTCCGACAGCCCGGTGCAGGTCACGAGCCCCGTCACGGCCCGGTCCGTCCTCGACGACGCCACCGTCGAGGACGGCACCGACGTCACCGTCGGCGCCTGGGGCCTCACCATCCTGGAGGAGGTGCGCTGACTCGCAGCACACCGTCATCGAGTCACCCCGCCCCAACCCACGACAAGGGCCCGCGACCAGCGATCTCGCTGGCCACGGGCCCTTCGTGTCGGACCTACAGGAGCCCGCGGAAGGCGAACCGGAACGTCAGCTCGGTGTCCTTCGGCAGTCGGTACTCGGGATGGGTCTGCTGGCCCCAGGAGTCGTCGCCACCGACCCCTCGCCGCTGGAGCGCCGGCCGCAGGATCGTCTGGTAGATCGGCGGCAGCTCGGTGTGGTGCGCGGCGTTCTCGATCTCGAACGGCGTCCACGGCAGGGCCGACAGCTCCATGCCGTGGTCCGACTCCAACCTCAGGCCCGCGCCCTGCTCGTCGGTCACGGTCGCCCAGCGCACGCCGGTGCGGCTCCCCGCCTCCTGCGGACGCAGGTAGGGCGTGAGCGCGGTGCGCACGTCCGCCTCCCACACACCCAGCCGGGCGCCTGCCCGGCGGTCGACGTAGGACTCCTCGGGCCCGTCCCCGTACCAGCGCAGGCGGCGGAACGCGGAGTCGGTCGCCAGAAGGAGGCCGAGCTCCGGCATGTCCGACAACCCCGCGCCGGGACGCACCGTGAGGGTGACCTCGACGCGACCGTCACCGTCCACGAGGTAGGAGAGCTCGCACTCCCCCGCCGGTGTGGTGGGCAGCTCGTACCGGAAGCGGACGAGCACGCCGGCGTCGGTGTGCTCGACCGCGGGCTCGTCGGGGCCTCGGACGGCCTTCGCATACCGGCTGGCGAGGAGCCACGCTCCGTCCTGTGCGGGGGCGCCCCAACCGTTCTCGTTGGAGGTGGGTGCGTGCCAGAAGCTCGGACGGGGCACGGAGCGCAGGAGCTCACGGCCGCCGTCCGGCGTCAGCCCGTAGCGGTACGAGAGCAGCCCTCCGTGCAGCCGGGAGAACAAGGCGGTGAAGTGCCGCCCTCGCACGCCCACGTTGTGGATGCCGTAGACGACCTCCGGCACGGCGGCCCGGCGTGTCGGCACGGAGCCCGCGACGACCACGACCGTCTGCTCGTGCGCCACCTCGTGCCCCGCCGGCGCCCAGCGCGTGGTGCGACGCAGTCGGAACGACACGTCGACGGTGTACTCCCCGGGTGCCGCCGGCACGGTGACAGGTAGCGCGTAGACCTGCGAGGCCCCGGGGGCGACGGCAGTCTCGAGCACCTCCTCCTGGAGCACCCGGCCCTCCCGTGCAACGGTGACCACGCACTCGTGCGCCGACGACGGGGTGGCGAGGTGACGGTTCTCGACCGTGACCTTGTCGCCGTCCACCGAGAGCCGGTAGCCCTGGTAGAGGTAGCGCACCTCCTGCGTGAGCGGCTTGAGGGTGCGATCGGCGAAGACGATGCCGTTGCCGCTGAAGTCCGAGTCGTGCGGCGCGTCACCGAAGTCCCCGCCGTACCCGAAGTACTCACGGCCACCGGGGTCGGTGCGGCGAAGGGCTTGGTCCGCGAAGTCCCAGATGAAGCCACCCTGGAACAGCGGCTCGCGGTAGGCGAGGTCGACGTACTTGTGGACCGCCCCGAACGAGTTGCCCATCGAGTGGGCGTACTCGCAGAGCAGGTAGGGCTTGTCGCGGTGCGTCGCGAGGAACTCCTCGATCTCGGTGGCCGGCGCATACATCCGC
Source organism: Cellulomonas sp. P4_H4 (assembly GCF_056400865.1). Lineage (NCBI taxonomy): Bacteria > Bacillati > Actinomycetota > Actinomycetes > Micrococcales > Cellulomonadaceae > Cellulomonas > Cellulomonas sp. P4_H4. The sequence continues at coordinate 1,169,078 of NZ_JBFUKL010000001.1, read as the reverse complement.
GAGACGACGTCGGTCGTCTGCGGGTACCGCGGGTCCCAGTGCACTCCTTCGTAGTGCACCGGCCGGGAGTCCGAGCGACGGAAGTACTCCGAGACCTCCAGGATGTCCGTCCCGCCGAACGACTCGTTGCCGCACGACCACATGACGATGCTCGCGTGGTTCTTGTCCCGCTCCAGCATGCTCGCGGCGCGGTCGAGCAGGGCGGGCAGCCACTCGGGGCGGTCCCCGGGCAACGCCTCCTCGATCCCCGCACCACCGATGGCCACCCGGTCCCACATGGCGTGCGACTCGAGGTTCATCTCGTCGATGACGTACAGGCCGTACTCGTCGCACAGCTCGTAGAAGAACGAGTTGTTCGGGTAGTGGCTGGTCCGCACAGCGTTGATGTTCAGCCGCTTCATGAGCCGGATGTCGGCCTCGGTCTGCTCACGGGTCATCACGCGGCCCTGGAGGCCGAAGTCGTGCCGGTTCACCCCGTTGAAGACCACGCGGGACCCGTTGACCTTCAGCAGGCCGTCCTCGATGCCGAACCGGCGCACGCCCACCCGTACCGGGACGTGCTCGGTCAGGCGGCCCGATGCGTCGTGCACGTCGAGCGTCAGGTCGTAGAGGTACGGATCTTCCGCACTCCACAGCCGAGGGCTCTCGATGCGGACCACGAGCTCGTCGTCGCCACTGAGCTGTCCGGCACCGGCGATCCCGGCGTCCACGCTGCCTTCCCCCGAGAGGACGACGCGTACGCGCACGGTCGCCTCGGAGAGGTCGTCGGAGACGTCGGTCACCACCCGGACGTCCTCGACGTGCACGGCGGGCCGGCGGTAGAGGACGACGTCCCGGAACAGACCGGAGAACCTGAAGAAGTCCTGGTCCTCGATCCACGACCCGGCGCTCCACCGGACCACCTGAGCCACGACGAGGTTCTCGCCGTCGACCAGGGCGTCGGTCAGGTCGAACTCCGACGGGGTGAACGAGTCCGTCCCGTAGCCCACGTAGGTGCCGTTCAGCCACAGGGCAACGGTGCTCTCCGCGCCGTGGAAGCTCACGCTCAGCCGCTCGCCCGGCTCGAGCGGGTGCTCGAGGGTGAAGGTCCTGCGGTACGTCGCCACAGGGTTGTACCGCTGCGGGACCTCCCCCGGCTCGAGCTGCTCGTACCCGTCCCACGGGTACTGCACGTTGGTGTACTGCGGCCGGTCGTAGCCGAGCAGCTGCAGGTGAGCGGGCACCGGCACGTCGTCCCAGCCGGAGTCGTCGACGTCCACCCGCTCGAAGCCGGGGACGACGAAAGAGGGGCTCTTCGCGTAGTGCAGCTTCCACAGCCCGTTGAGCGACTGCTCGAAGGAGCTCGTCCCGGTCGCCGCCTCCTGCGGGGAGGCGAACCACCGGTGGTCGGAGTGCGGGTCGAGCCTGTTCTCCTTGATGTACTCGGGGTCGGAAATGCGGCTGAGATCAAATGTCACTTGATGGCCCCCGTGACGCCCTCAGCGAAGTGGCGCTGCAGGATCAGGAAGATGGCCATCGTCGGCACCGACACGATAAGCACGGCGAGCATGAGGCTCCCGTAGTCGGTGACGTACCCGGCGCGCATGTTCGAGAGCAGCATCGGCAAGGTCTGGTACGCGTTGTCGACGAGGATGACCTTCGGCCACAAGAAGTTGTTCCACGAGAACAAGAAGGTGATGACACCCGCAGCAGCAAGGGTGGGCTTCATCGTCGGCAGGTAGATGCGCGCGAAGATGCTCACCTCGCCCAGCCCGTCGAGGCGCGCAGCCTCGATGATCTCGTGCGGGAACGACCGCGAGGCCTGCCGGAACAGCAGGATCAGGAACGGCGTCGCGATCAGGGGCAGGACGACCGCGGTCGTCGAGTTGACCAGGCCCACCTGCGCGAAGAGGCGGAACAACGGGATCATCGTGGCCGCGAACGGGATCATGATCGCCAGGAGCAGGATCGCCATGACGGCGTCCTTCGCCCGAGAGTGGTAGATCTCGAACGCGTACCCGGCGATCGAGCACAGGATCAGGGCGAGCACAGTCGTCACGATCGCATTGACCGACGAGTGGTAGAACGCCGTCCCCAGGGGCTGGGCGTCGACGAGCGCCCGGAAGTTGTCGACGAGGTGGCCACCCGGCAGCAGCTTGGACGCAATGACGTCGTTGCTCGTGTTGGTCGCCGAGACAGCCATGAAGTAGAGCGGGAAGACCGACAAGAGTACGGCGACCGTCAGGAACGCGTACGCGGGGATCCGGCGAAGTGTTGTTCTAGTCACGCTTGTCGCCCACCTTCAATTGAATGGCGGCCAGAATGGCCACGATGATGAGGATCGCGTAGGAGATCGCAGCCGCGTACCCGAAGTTCGGGCTGTTGCGGAACGACACGTTGTACAGGTAGTGCGACACCGACATCGTCGTGTTGCCCGGGCCACCAGCGGTGAGGTTGAACGACTCGTCGAACATCTGCAGTGTGCCGTTCGTCGAGAGGATCGCGCAGAGCAGGATGATCGGCTTGAGCTGCGGCATGGTGACGTACCAGAAGGTCTTGAGCCCGTTCGCGCCATCGACGCGGGCAGCTTCCAGAGTCGACCGGTCGATGTTCTGCAGGGCTGCCAGGAAGAAGATCATGTTGTAGCCGGTCCACCGCCACAGCAGGCCGAGGATGATCACCATCCGGGCGGTGCCCGTCTGGCCGAGCCAGTTGACGGGACTGTCGAGCAACCCGAGGTTCGTGAGTATGTCGTTGGCGAGGCCGTCCGTCGCGAAGATCTGCCGGAACACCAGCGAGTACGAGACCAGGCCCACCGCGCACGGCAGGAAGATCGCCGTTCGCCAGAATCCCTTGAATCGCAGCCACGGTGCGTTGAGCAGATTCGCCAGCACCATGGCGATCCCGAGCATGATCGGCACCTGGATGATCAGGTAGAGGAACGTCGTGCTCAGCGTCAGCTTGAACGTCTCGTCCTGGAACAGCCGCTGGTAGTTCAACCACAGCGGGTCTGCCCAGTGGAGCTTGGTCCCGCGTCCCGTCTTGAGCGACAGGAAGAGCGCCTGGATCATCGGCCAGAAGTTGACCAGCACGATGATGGCTGCGGCGGGAATGATGAACGCCCACCCGGTCAGGCTGCGGCGGCGCGCTATCGCTGACAGGGGTGCCGATTTGGGCTGGCGGCCTCGGGACGTCTTCGTCCTTGGCGGGGGCGCGCTGGGTGCGCGGCCCTCGGTCGGTGCGGTGGGAGCAGACACGAACGGCTCACCTCTTCTTCGCGGTGACGGGCAGGGCAGGGCAGCGGGCGGCGGAGCCGTGAACTGGCCTCCGCCGCCCGCTCTGGTGTCACCCCATGGCGAACTCGACGGTCGACTGCGCCTCCTCGAGCGCGGCAGCCGGGTCGGCGCCGTTGAAGATGTTGGTGACGGCGACGCTCACGGCGTCACGACCCTCGTAGTAGTAAGCGCCCGTGTTGTTGCTGGGCACCTCAGCGGCGAACTTCAGGACGTCGGCGTAGATCGGCTGCCCGCCGAAGAACTCCTGCGGCTCGCTGTAGACGTCCGACTCACCTGCGGGAAGCCAGTTGGCGAGTGCGCCGGACTTCGGGAGGATCGTGTCGTAGAACTCGGTCGAGCCGGCGAACGTCGCGTCCAGGAAGTCAGCGGCGAGCGCCTCGTTGCCGTTCGGAGTGATCGCCCAGGACGAGCCGCCGTTTGCCGTGTAGTTGGTCGCGCCGTCGACGCCGTCGAGCTTCGGGACGTTGGTGACGGCCCACTTGCCGGACTGGTCCGCGGCGGACTGGATGGACCCGGAGATCCACACGCCGTTGACGACAGCGGCCGTGTTCGAGTTCACGATCGTGTTGATGTACTCGTCCCACGAGTTGACCTCGACGAAGACGCCGGCATCGACCATCTGCCCGTACATGTCGATCGCGGCCAGCAGCGCGTCGTTGTCGGTGATCGTCGGGTTGCCCTCGTCGTCGAACAGGCTCGCGCCTGCGCTCTGCAGCATCATCATGATCGTGTCGATGGAGTTGGCCTGACCGGTGAGCAGCGGCTTGCCCGTCTTGGCCAGAACGTCCTTGCCGATCGTGAGGAACTGGTCCCACGTGATGTCGGTGAAGTCGTCGACCGTGTAGCCGGCCTGCTCGAGGATGTCCGTCCGGTACGCGCCGATCGCGGCCCCGTTGTCGAACGGCACCCCGTAGTTGGTGTCATCGACCGTGGAGTAGGCCACGACGGACTCGGGGAACTCGCTGAAGTCCACGTCGGAGTCCGCGAAGTCGGCGAAGATGTCCGGGTAGTTGATCACGTTCTTCTGGAACGCGTTGTTCTGCATGAGGAAGATGTCGGGCAGCTGGTCGGTCTCGCCGGACTGGGCCAGCGTGGTCAGCTTGGTCTGCAGGTCGTCCCACGGCGTCTCGACGATCTCGAGCTTGAAGTCCGGGTGGTCGGCCTGGTAGACCTTCTCGGCCTCCTGGAGGGCGTAGATGTTGAACGCCGGGTCCCATGCCCAGACCGTCAGGCTGTTGTCGCCCGTACCACCGCTCGCGCCTGTCGTCTCGTCCGAGCCGGAGCCGCTGTCTCCGCCGCTGCAAGCGGCGAGGGCCAGGCTCAGCGTCATGACGGCGCCCAACGCGCCGAGCGTGCGTGTCTTCTTCATCGGGTGATCCCTTCATGCTGTTGGTCGTCCCGTGGACCGTCGCCGGCTCTCGCCGAGCCGCCGGCTCCCGCCTCCCTCCGCGACGTCGCGGCTGGTGAGCGGGATAGGTCGACTGTGCTGTTTGGAGTTCGTGCACCGTGCTCTGGGTGAGGCGTTTGCCAGCTCCACGCCACAGGGGTCGGGTCCACACCGACACGAGCAACAACGGCGTCGCTCGACCCACTCTGGCGTTTGGTGACGTCACCATAGCAGCGGGTGGCGGATCGTTCGGCGACGCTTTGGTAACGGTACGACACGCATTTTGGCCACATGGTGACGTCACCATCTCTGTTCACCACTAGCATCTGGCCATGACAACCGCGCCTGCTCCCGGCCGCCGCCGCTCGGGACCATCGATCGGCGACGTGGCCCGCCTTGCCGGCGTCTCACCACAGACAGTCTCGCGCGTCTCGACAGGCGCCGAGTCCGTCCGGTCGAGTACCCGCGCCCGCGTCGTGCAAGCCATGGACCAGCTCGGGTACTCGCCGAACCGGGCGGCTCAGGCGCTGCGCAACGGCACTTTTGGCGCCATCGGCATGCTCTCGCACGGCTTCAACCGCACCGGAGAGGCCCTCACCGCCGAGGCTCTGGTCGCGGCCGCCGAGCTCGAGAACTACTCGGTCACGCTCCTCCACGTGCGCAACCCCGCCCGCGACGGTTGGGAGAGCGCCGCGCATCGGATGTCGCACCAGGCCATCGACGGCCTCGTCATCATGCGGGCCGAGCTGGCGACGCCGGTGACGCTGGCGCTCCCCGCCGGCATGCCTGTCGCGGTGTCCTTCTCCAAGTTCGCGGGCTACTACCCCACCGTCACCGCCGACCATGTCCAGGGCAGCGAGGACGCTGTGCGCCACCTTCTCGGCCTGGGACACCGCACCGTGCACCACCTCGCCGGGCCGCGGGACTCGGACCACGCCCTCGTGCGTAGCGGCACGTGGCGCCGCTGCCTCCTGGAGGCCGGGACGCGCCCACCCGAGCCGGTGTACGGAGACTGGAGCGCGCGATCCGGCTACGAGGCTGGCCAGAGGCTCGCAGCCGACCCCGACGTGACCGCCGTGTTCTGCGCCAACGACGAGATGGCGTTCGGCCTCGTGCTGGCACTGCACGAGCACGGCCGCCGCGTGCCGGAGGACGTGTCCGTGGTGGGCTTCGACGACATCGCCGTCAGCGGCTGGGCCTCACCGCCTCTGACGACCGTCAGGCAGGACTTTCCCGCCATCGGCCGCGCGCTCATCAGCCTCGTCGTGGGTCAGATCCGGTCAAGGTCCATCTCGCCGCCGGCCCTGACGGTCGTGCCCACGGAGCTCGTCGTCCGGGCGAGCACCGGACCCCCTCCACGCTGACGTCGGTCCCCTGGACGCACTCCGTCGCCCGAATGCACCCCCACCCCGGGTTCTGTGTGTCAGCCCCGGCGGGCGGCGATCCGGACGGCTGCGGCCATGCCGCCGTCGCCGTACGTGACCTCCCCGACCGGAAGTGACCGGTCCGCGGCCACGAGGTCCTCCCACCGGCCGGCGGCGTCCATGGCCCGGGCCTCGAGCGCGAGCAGCACCTCCCGCAGGTGCCGCTCGAAGACTGCGCGGTGCTTGTCGATGAGCCGGCCGTAGAGCTCGAGCCGGGAGTCCATCGAGCGGAGGTTCGCGGAGGCGGGCGCCGTCCGGTACTCGATGAGCGGCTCCGGCACGACCGTGACGTGCCCGCCATCGCCGACGAGCGACAGGAAGAAGTCCCAGTCCTCGAACCCGCTGCGCATGTCCTCGTCGTAGCCGCCGCACGCCCGCCAGGCGTCGCGGCGGACCACGGCGGTCGCGGGGCAGGCGTTGCGGTGCAGGAAGTCGACCGCCGACCCTCCGGAGGGCCGGACGACCGCGTCGATCACGCCGTGCGCACGCAGCCACGACGAGGCGGCACGGGCGCCGGGCTCGCCCTCCAGGATCGCGGCCGTCCGCTCGAGGAACGTCGGCGAGAGGCGGTCGTCGCCGTCCAGCACGGCCACGAGGTCGGTCCCAGCAGCGGCGATCCCCGCGTTCCGGGCAGCGCTGACCCCACGGTTGGACTGACGCAGCACCCTGACACGAGCGTCCCCTTGAAGCCGCTCGATGACGTCGACCGACTCGTCGTCGGTCGAGCCGTCGTCGACCACGATGACGGCATCCGGGACGCGGGTCTGGCGCAGGACCGACTCGACCGCTTCGGCGACCAGTCCGCCTTGGTCGAACGCGGTGACGATCACGCTCATGCTCAGCACACCTCATGCTGGCACGGGCGGACCGACGGCGGCCCTCGACGTGCTCGGGGGCCCGCCGAGTCGGTGCAGGGCAAGTCGTCAGAGGTCCGATGGCTCGGGAATGCGGCGTTCGATCACACCGTTCCACCGCTTATAGTTGAGCGTTCAATCACAGCTCGTCTGGGACTCAGCGGTGAACGAACTGAGCGCCCCGACGGGAGCAGCCGGTCTAGGCCCAGAAGGATTCGTTGTGAATGGCATCCAGTTCGGCATCGACACGTTCGGCGACCTCCCCCGCGACGATGAAGGGAACGTCGTCTCGCACGCCCAGGCGATCCGAGCGACCCTTGACGAAGCGGTTCTCGCCGACCAGGTGGGCATCGACGTCATCGCGCTCGGCGAGCACCACCGGCCGGAGTACGCCATCTCCACGCCTGAGACGGTCCTCGCCGGGATCGCGACGGCGACCTCGCGCATCCACCTCGCCTCCGGTGTCACTGTGCTGTCCTCCGACGACCCTGTGCGCGTCTTCCAGCGCTTCGCCACGGTCGACGCCCTCTCGAACGGGCGCGCCGAGGTCATCCTCGGACGGGGCTCCTTCACCGAGTCCTTCCCCCTCTTCGGATACGACCTCGCCGACTACGACGTGCTCTTCGACGAGAAGATCGACCTGTTCCATCGGCTGCTCGACGAGTCGCCCGTCACCTGGGAAGGCACCAAGCGGGCCCCGCTGTACCAGGCCGACGTGTTCCCCAAGACCGAGTCCGGACGCCTGACCACCTGGGTCGGGGTCGGCGGCTCCCCCCAGTCCGTCGTGCGCACTGCGCGCTACGGGTTCCGGCTCATGCTCGCCATCATCGGCGGTGCCCCCGAGCGGTTCGCTCCGTACGTCGAGCTCTACCGGCGCGCCACCGAACAGCTGGGCACGACCGCCTACCCCGTGGGCATGCACTCTCCCGGCTTCGTTGCCGCGACCGACGACGAAGCCCGAGCCCTCTTCTACCCCGGCTACAAGGAGATGCGTGACCGCATCGGGGCACTGCGCGGATGGCCGCCCCTGCGTCGCGCGGAGTTCGAGGCGGACATCGCCCACGGCTCCCTGTATGTGGGCGCCCCGGAGACGGTCGCACGCAAGATGGCCCAGGCCATCCGCACCTTGGACGTCGGGCGCTTCGACCTCATCTACTCCGCGGCCGGGGCCGTCTCTGCGGCCGCGCGCCTGCGCGCCGTGGAGCTCTACGGCACCAAGGTGATCCCACTGGTCCGCGAGCTGCTCGCCGACGAACCGGCGACGGACGTCGTGGCCGCCCGATGAGCGCGCACGACCGCACGATCGGCATCCTGGGCGCGGGCAAGGTGGGCACCGTCCTCGCGCGCCTCGCGTTGGCGGCAGGCTACCGGGTGCTGATCGCCGGGTCGGGCGACCCGGAGAGGATCGCTCTGACGACGGAGGTCCTCACCCCCGGCGCCATCCCCGTCTGGCCCGTCCGCGCGGCTCGCGACGCTGACCTGGTGATCCTCGCCCTCCCGCTCGGCAAGCTCGGCACGCTGCCAGTCCCGGAGCTGGACGACAAGATCGTCGTCGATGCCATGAACTACTGGTGGGAGACCGACGGAGTCCGCGACGACCTCGCTGATCCTCGCACCACGACCAGCGAGATCGTCCAGGAGCACCTCCGGGGATCCCGCATCGTGAAGGCGTTCAACCACATGGGCTACCACGACCTCCAGGACGAGACCCGACCCGGCGCTTCCGGCCGCAAGGCCATCGCCATCGCGGGGAACGAGGAGACCGACGTCGCCGCCGTAGCCGCGCTCGTGGGCGACCTTGGCTTCGATCCCCTGCCGATCGGGCCGCTCGCCGCCGGCGCTCTGCTGCAGCCCGGCACGCCTGCGTTCGGCGCCAACGTCACCGCCGACGAGCTTCTCACCCTCGTCGCCCGCGCGGCCGACGACCTCGAGCGGTACGTCCGGCTCGACGAGATCCCCTGAGCTGCCGGACCAGGTCAGCTGGCAGCGTCGCGGACCAAGGCGGTGTCGACGAACTGCTCGAACCTGACGATGCGCCCGCCGCGGACCACGAAGTGGTGGGCGACGCGCACGGCCAGAGGCTTGCCGGTCGCTCGGTTCCGGGCGGTGTAGCGCGCGAGGACGACCACGTTCTCACCGTCGACGACATAGGTGTCGTCATGGGCGGTCCAGTCCGCCCACTCCGACCCCAGCCGCTCCATCACGTTCGTGGTCACCCCCTCGGGAGTGCGGTAGGTACCTGCGAGGGGGAAGCCCGCCATCTCGGTCCACTCCACATCGGGGGCGAGCGTGGCGCGAAGGCCTTCGAGATCTCCTTGCGCCGAGGCGATGTACTGACGTCGGACGACCTCGGCCGGGGCGTCCTCCGGGTTCAGCCCCACGTCATCTCCCCCTTGGCGACCTTGGTGCCGAGACGTGCGGCGATCGTCAGGCCGGCGTCCGGGTAGGCGCTCGTCAGGCTGGCCTCGGCCTCGGCGGCGTCGACGGACGCGGCGACGACCTTCTCGAAGTTCTCGAGGTAAGCGCGGGTGTGTGCAATGGCGGTGAGGTCTGTCGGAGCACCTGCCGCCCTGTGCCCGGCAACGACGTAGGAGGGCGCGAGCGCCTCGAGGTCGTTCAGGACCCGGATCCACTCGGCTCGCAGCTCGGGTGTCGCGGAGTCGGCGGTCCACACGTGCAGACCCTCGAACAGGAGCACACCGCCGAACAACGTCCGCGACTCCGGCTCGAAGAGGTACCACGCGCGGTCGCCGAGCAGGTCGCTGCCCCGGCGTACCTCGATCGTGACGCCGTCGACGATCAGCGTCGGCTCGGTGAGCGGCGCCATGGCGACCAGCCGGGTCGGCAGGTTCGGGCCGAGGTGGGCCCATGCCTGCAGCTTGCCCTGGTAGCTGTGCTGGATGTGCTCGATCACATCGACCGGAGCAAGGAAGACGGCCTCGGGGAACGCGTCGGCGATGACCTCGGCTCCGAAGTAGAAGTCGGGATCGCCGGCGGTGACGACGACCGTGGTGAGCTGCTTGCCGGAGTCGAGCGCCGCAGCAACGATCCGGTGCCCGTCCGCGCGCGTGAAGCCCGCGTCGACGACGAGGGCTTCGGTCTCCCCGGTGACCAGCGTGCTGGTCTTGTTCAGCGACTCGTCTGCCGCGTCCAGGATGGTGTACGTGAGGTTTGCCATGATGGTGAGCCTAGGATCCCCACGGGTGGCAAGCACGGTCAGAATCGGAGTGCTGATGGTGAAAACAGGACAAGGCGAGATCCGTCGCGTGCACTTCACGCCTCCCGCCCCGAACGTCGGCGACATCGAGGTGAACACCCTGCGAGGCATCCGTGACCGCGGCGGACCGCACGAGTTCCTCACCTCGCAACGCCTCGACTTCGACCTGCTCATGCACGTCGAGCACGGCACCACGGTGCACACCGTGGACTTCAACGAACACGCCCTTCACCCGGGAGACATCCTGTGGGTGCGCGCAGGACAGGTCCACCGCTGGGGGACGATCGCCGACCTCGAGGGGCCCGTGGTGATGTTCGGTCCGCGCAGCGTCACCGAAGGCACCGCCTACCTGATCCGGTCGGACGTGCTCCGGTCGCGGAGCCACTGGCTGGCGGCAGACCTGGCGGGCACGCCGACCTGCGGGGCGCTCGACCTGCTGACCCGGATCGCCGAGTCGGGGCCGCGGGGGCGCAACGACCTGCACCAGGTTGCACTGGCCCACTCCCTCGGAGCCCTGCTGGTCGAGCTCGAGCGGGCCTGGGATGCCGGTGGCACACCGACTCCCACATCCACTCATGAGGTCTATGGCTGGTTCCGCGACCAGATCGAGGAACACTTCCGGCGCTGGCACAAGGTCGGTGAGTACGCCGACCGCCTGGGCTACTCAGCGCGCACCCTGAACCGTCTAGCGCGTCAGTACACCGGTCTCTCCGCGAAAGAGCTCATCGACGAGCGCATCGTGCTGGAGGCAAAACGACAGCTCGGCCACGCCGACACGTCAGTCACACGGATCGCCGAGGAACTGGGTTTCGACGATCCCTCGAACTTCTCCGCCTACTTCCTCAGGCAGGCCGACATGACGCCGGGTGCCTTTCGCCGGTGGAGCCGAGGGCTGGGAGACGAACGAGGACCGGTGACAGCGTCGCTCCCGGGCTCGTCGGCGGGACGGCACGAGTGACGGACGACGCGCTGCCGCCAGCCTGACCCTCGCAGCTCCGAGTCGCGGACACCCGTGACGTTCGCCACCGGGCGGGTGCGGCCGCCGGACCCTCGTCGCGCGAACCGGCACCCCGAAGAACTCGGTGTCGCTGTCAACGGGACCCGCCGGCTGCCTCTCGGCGCGAAGGCGGGCACCGCACCGAGTCCGGGATTCCCCGACCCTGACACGGCGTCGAGGACTGGGACGACGCTTGACGGTCCGTCCGAGGCGAGTTAGTTTGTGGCTAAACGAAGTCGCAAACAAAGGACAACGATGTCTCCCGACACCCGCGCAGCCGGGCATGGTGACCTGGTCACCTCGGCGATCCTTGCTCTTCTGGGGACCCGAGGTCCGGCATCCCGAGCGGAGATCGCCCGCGCGCTCGACGTCAGCCCGGCGACGGTCACGCTGCTCACGAAGGGCCTCCTGCAGCGCGGTCTCGTCGCGGAGCTCGAGCATGCCCCGTCCAACGGCGGACGCCCTGGGCGGCTGCTCGGGTTGGTGCGGTCGGCGGGCGGCGCCATCGGCGCGAAGGTCACCGCCGACCACGTCGCCGTCGTGGACGTCGCGCTCGACGGTGCGGTCGACAGCGTCGCGTCCTACCCGTTCGACCCCGACGCCCCGGACGCGCTCGACGCGCTCGGCCACATCCTGCGCACGGCCGTCGGAGCCCACCGCGGCCACCTCCTGGGAATCGGTGTCGGGATCCCCGGGGCTGTGGACTCCCAGGCGTCCGGCACGGTCGACGCCCCCACCATCGGCTGGACGGACGTCCGCGTCGGCGCGGTTCTCCGAAGCGCCCTCGGCGTCCCGGTCCTCGTCGAGAACGACGTGAACACGCTGGCGGTGGCCGAGCGCCTGTACGGTGCCGGGCGCGAGCACCACTCGTACCTCGTCATCACGATCGGGCGAGGCATCGGCTGCGGGATCGTGGTCGACGGGTCCGTCTACCGCGGGTCGGCCGGCGGCGCGGGCGAGATCGGCCACATCCCGATGTCCGACGACGGGCCGACCTGCGCGTGCGGCGCCGAGGGGTGCCTCGAGGCGCACATCGGCCAGAGCGCACTCGAGCAGCGTGCCGTCGAGCGCGGGGTGATCCCGGCAGGCGGCACCATCGACGACTTGCGGGCTGCCGCGGATGCGGGGAACCTCGCCGCCCAAGAGATCTACCGTCGGGCCGGCGCGCTGCTCGGCCGCGCCCTGGCGGGCGTCGTGCACGTGATCGACCCCGAGGTGGTCGTCCTGCTCGGTGAGGGCATCGACGCATGGCGGCACTGGGAGCCCGGCTTCGAGCCGTCGTTCCGGCGCCACCTGATGCCGTCGCGACGGAGCCTTCCCTTCGTCATCGAACCCTGGACAGAGGACAAGTGGGCGCTGGGCGCCGCTGCCCTGGTGTTCGCCACACCGTTCGATGCGACGGGTGCCGCCGGTGAGCAGGGTCGGCTCGTGCGGGAGCGCCTGCATGCTGGCGCTGCTCCGGAAGGAGCGGTCGGATGACCGCCTTGCCGCAGGCGGTCGCCGTCGAGGCACGGGAGAGCGCCGCGAACGACCGCCCCACGATGCGTACCGGCCGACGCAGGAAGAACGGGCTCTGGGTCCTGGTGTTCCTGCTGCCGAGCGCCGTTCCGCTCGTCGCGTTCACGCTGACCCCGATGATCAGCTCGATCTGGATCAGCCTGCACAAGTGGAACCTGATCTCCCCGATGGAATGGGTGGGTCTGCAGAACTACACCAAGCTGCTCACCGACCCGGCGACCCGGCGCGTCTTCGGCCACACGATCCTCTACATCCTCGGCTACCTGCCGCTGGTCTACGTCGGGGGGCTAGGACTGGCCGTACTTCTCAACCGTGCGCTCAAGGGCCGGAGCTTCTTCCGGGCCGCGTATTTCCTGCCCGTCGTCACCAGCTGGGTCGTGGTCGCCCTGGTCTGGCAGTGGCTCCTGAACCCGAGCAACGGGCTCGTCAACACCGTCCTCGGCTTCTTCCACCTGCCCCAACCGGGATGGTGGACCGATCCGGCCTGGGCCCTGCCGTCGGTGATCCTCGCGTCGGCGTGGAAGGACCTCGGTTTCGTCATGGTCATCCTGCTCGCCGGGCTGCAGGCCATCCCTGCCGACGTGCAGGAGGCCGCCTGGGTCGACGGCGCGAACGCGTGGCAGCGGTTCCGGCACATCACGCTGCCGCTGCTGTCCCCGTCCACGTTCTTCGTCCTGATCATCTCGTTGATCAACGGGTTCCAGGTGTTCGACCAGGTCTACGTCATGACCGGCGGCGGCCCCGCGGGCGCCAGCCAGGTGGTCGTCGGCCAGATCTACGACCTGACGTTCCGGTACGGCCGGGCAGGCGAGGCGTCGGCCCTGTCGTGGCTCCTGTTCGCCGTGATCCTGCTGATCACCGCTCTGCAGCTGCGAGGCCAGCGCCGGTGGGTGAACTATGCCTGAGACCCTGACGGCTCCCCCGACCTCGGCCCTGGTCGTCCGGTCGTCCGAGCACCACAGCCGCTGGCCGCGCGTACTGCTGTACGCCGGCGTCACCCTCGGTGCGGCCGCGATGCTCTTCCCGCTCGCGTGGACGGTCATCACGTCGATCACGCCGGACGGGTCGCTCGCCGGTGGTCCGACGCTCCTCGTGAAGGACCCGACGCTCGACGCCTACCGGACTCTGCTGGACGCCCTGCCGATGGTTCGCATCGTCGCGAACTCCTTCGCGATCGCGATCGCGACCACGCTGTTCCAGCTGATCACCGGCTCGATGGCCGCGTACGCGTTCGCCCGGATGACGTTCCGCGGCAAGAACATCGTCTTCGGCCTGTACCTGGCGACGTTGATGATCCCGATGCAGGTGCTGGTGGTCCCGCTGTTCATCGAGATGACGCGGCTCGGCGTGAACGACACCTACTTCGCGCTGCTGGCGCCGTCGGTCGCGTCGGCATTCGGCATCTTCCTGCTCAAGCAGGCCATCGAGGGGGTCCCGCGGGAGCTCGACGAGGCCGCCACGATCGACGGCGCCGGGCACCTGAGGATCTTCGCGACGATCATCGTCCCGCTCATCCGGCCCGCCATGGCGACGCTCGCGGTCTTCGCCTTCATGTCCAGCTGGAACAGCTTCCTGTGGCCGCTGGTGGTCATCCGCTCCCCCGAGCTCATGACGCTCCCGCTCGGCCTGGCCACCCTCCACGGCCAGTTCACCACCGAGTGGAACGTCGTCATGGCCGGCTCGGTGGTCTCGATCGTGCCGATCGCGATCGTCTACCTCCTCGCCCAGCGACACATCATCGCGGGCCTGGCGCACACCGGACTCAAGTAGCCCCCAGGTCGGCACCCCCGCCGCCCGACTCGAAAGGAAACGCATCATGCAGCGCAGCACGATCAAGCGACCGAAGCGGGCAGCCTGGACCCTGGTGACCGGAGCCGCTCTCGCGGTGACCCTCACCGCCTGCAGCCAAGGGTCGGCCACCAACGACTCGCGGGCCGGCGACGGCAGCAGCGACGCACCCGTCACCGTCTCGTACATGAACTTCTCGGCCAACGGCGGCCACGAGGAGGACCTCACCGCGATCGTCGACGCCTTCGAGGCCGAGAACCCCACGATCACGGTCAAGGTGGAGACGGTCCCCTATGACGACTACTTCACCAAGCTGCAGACCGCCGTCGCGGGCGGTACGGAGTCCGACGCGTTCGAGCTCAACTACGAGAACTTCGTGACGTACGCGAGCAACGGGTCGCTCGCCGAGCTGACGGACGTCGACTCGTCGGTCTACAAGCCGTCGCTGCTCGACGCCTTCAGCCAGGACGGCACGCAGCTCGGTCTGCCCGAGTCGTTCTCCAACGTCGTCCTCTACTACAACAAGGGTCTGTTCGACGCGGCCGGGATCCCCACCCCCACGGGCGACTGGACGTGGGCCGACGTACAGGCGGCGGCGGAGAAGCTCACCAACAAGGACGCGGGCGTCTGGGGCAACTACCAGCCGATCTCGTTCTACGAGTTCTACAAGGCGCTGGCCCAGTCGGGCGGCGAGTTCTTCAACGCCGACAAGACCAAGGCGACGTTCTCCAGCCCGGAGGGCGTCGAGGCCGCGACCTGGCTGGTCCAGAAGTCGGGGACCACGATGCCGACCGAGGCCGACGGTGCGGGGACGCCCGACTACGACGCCAACCTGTTCAAGGCGGGCAAGCTCGCGATGTGGGTGAACGGCATCTGGAACTTCAGCTCGGTCGGGGAGGCCGCGGACCTCGACTGGGACATCGTCGTCGAGCCCGGCAACACCCAGAAGGCGTCCGCCCTGTTCACCAACGGTGTCGCCGTGTCCTCGAAGAGCAAGCAGAAGGAGGCCGCGCAGAAGTGGATCGAGTTCCTGACGAGCTCGGACGCGATGGTCGACACGCGCCTCAAGTCGTCGTGGGAGCTTCCCGCGATCGCCGACGAGGCCAAGGTGCAGTCGTACCTCGACGTCACTCCGCCGGCGAACCGGCAGGCCGTGTTCGACTCGCTGGACGCGGTCGTGCTGCCGCCCGTCATCGAGTCGCAGCAGGAGATGCAGGACATCGTCACCGAGGAGCTGGGCAACGCAGCCGCCGGGCGCAAGTCCGTCGACCAGGCCCTCAAGGACGCGCAGGACCGCGTGGACGCCCTGCTCGGCTGAGCCGGCAGGTGGGGTCGGTCGTCGCGCCGGCCCCACCTGTTCCGCCTCCGACAGCCACGCCCGACGAAGGACAGCGAGATCACCCATGAGCACGACCGTCGACCGGACCACCCTCGAGCGCCTGGTCCGCCGCAGCCACGAGATCATCACCGGCCAGCAGGATGCCGGCGGCGCCTACCCGGCCTCGCCGACCTTCTCCGCCTATGCCGGCTACGCCTGGCTCCGCGACGGCGCCTTCACAGCCGAGGGGATCTCACGGTTCGGCGACGTCGACTCGGCCGACCGGTTCCACGACTGGGTCGCGGGCGTTCTCGCCTCCCGGTCGGACCAGGTGGCCGAGCTCCGCGCCGCGGCCGCTACCGGTGAAGAGATCCCGCTCGACCGGATGCTCCCGACCCGGTTCACGTTCGAGGGCGCCGCGGGCTCGGACCCGTGGTGGGACTTCCAGACCGACGGCTACGGGACGTGGCTGTGGTCCCTCGTCGAGCACGCCCGCCGTCACGACCGGCCCCTCGAGCGCTGGCGCGCCGGCGTCGAGGTAGCCGTCGACTACCTCACCTGCTTCTGGGCGCTGCCGTGCTACGACTGGTGGGAGGAGCACGTCGAGCACCGCCACGTCTCGACGCTCGCGGCGCTGCGCGGTGGCCTCCTCGCGATCGCCGACGCGGGACTGCTCGACGACGACCGCGTGGAGGCGGCCCGGGCTGCCGGCCACGCCGCCGGGCAGCTCGCGCTCACCGACGGCATGACGTCGGGTCGAGCAGGCGACCCGGCCGCACCGCATCTCGCCAAGTGGATCGGGTCGACGGCGGTCGACGCCTCGCTCGCCTCAGCCGTGGTCCCCTTCGGCGTCGTCGCGCCCGGGTCACCCGTCGCAGTCGCGACCCTCGACGCCATCACCCGGGACCTCGACGTCGACGGCGGCGTCCACCGCTTCCGCGCCGACGTCTTCTACGGCGGCGGCCAGTGGCTGCTGCTGTCCTGCCTCGTCGGCTGGAACCTCGCCGCCGCAGGTGACCGGGAGGGCGCCCTGCGTCACCTCACGTGGGTCGTCGACCACGCGACCGCCGACGGCGACCTTCCCGAGCAGGTCCCCGACGACCTCCTGGCCCCCGACCAGCGCGACGAGTGGCTGACGCGATGGGGACCGGTGGCCACCCCGCTGCTGTGGTCCCACGGCATGCTCCTGATCCTCGCCGACGAGCTCGGCCTCCTGCCGGAAGGCGCCGGACGATGACGACTGACCTGATCACCCACCGCCCGTTCGGGCTCGAGCACCCGTACGCGGCGTCGGCCGACCAGCGGCTGCCCGTCCGTCCCGAGCAGGGCCGGTCCGTGCGGCTGGGCGTCGTCGCCTCCCCCGACGTGTCGACGGTGACGTGCGAGTGGCAGACCCCGGACGGCACGGTGACACCGCTCGCGCTGCGGCCATCGACGCTCTCCGCCGCCGACAAGGCGGCCCAGGCGGGCGGCGACGGGCACCTCGCCGAGGCGCAGGCGGCACAGCTCGAGGCCGACGGCGCCTGGGCGGTGGATTCGCCTCCGCTGAGCGCCGTCGGGACCTATCGCTACCGGTTCGTCGCCCGGACGGAGCGCGGCGAGGACCGGACGACCGCGTGGTTCGAGGTCTCGCCCGGGTCATGGTCGGACGACGGCGGAACGCTCGACATCAACGGCTGGGACGACGGCCGGCTCGTCCCCGGGTCGGTGCAGTGGTTCCGCGACATGGAGGGTGTCCACCGCGTCCGGTTCGCGCTCCGGCTCGACGCTCGCGAGCACGTCGTCGGGTTCGGCGAGCGCTTCGACCACGTGGACCAGCGCGGGAGGATGCTCGACTCGGTCGTCTTCGAGCAGTACAAGTCGCAGGGCGCGCACGGCAGGACCTACCTGCCGATGCCGTTCGCGCACGTCGTCGGGGAGGGGTCGACGGGCTGGGGCCTGCACGTCCGCTCCTCCCGTCGCGCCTGGTTCGACGTCGGGGCCTCCACGCCGGACCGGCTCGTGGTCGAGGTCGACCTCGGGGGCGCCACGCAGGAGCGCCTGGAGGTCGCGCTGTACCGCGGCGCCCCGCACGAGGTGCTGCGGCAGTTCGGCGACGACGTCGGCCGCGCGGAGGAGCTGCCGGCATGGGTGTTCCGACTGTGGGCCTCGGGCAACGAGTGGAACTCGCAGAACATCGTCATGGCACGCATGGACAGCCACCGCGACCTGGACATCCCCGTCGGCGTCGTCGTCATCGAGGCGTGGAGCGACGAGGAAGGGATCACGATGTTCCGCGACGCCCAGTACCTCCTGCACCCCGACGGCGCACCGCACGACGCGGCCGACTTCAGCTACCCGCCCGAGGGCGCCTGGCCCGACCCCAAGGCGATGATCGACGAGCTGCACCAGCGGGGCGTCAAGGTGATCCTCTGGCAGATCCCCCTGCAGAAGACGGAGTTCGACCTCGGCCCCGACGTTCCCGCGGACAGCCAGGTCCTCGCGGACGGTCGCGCGATGGTCGCCGCTGGGCACGCCGTCCGGGAAGCCGACGGCAGCGTGTACCACAACCGTGGCTGGTGGTTCCCGCAAGCGCTCATGGCCGACCTGTCCACCCAGCAGGGGCGCGACTGGTGGACCGCCAAGCGCCGCTACCTGGTCGCAGACCTCGACGTCGACGGCTTCAAGACCGACGGCGGCGAGCACGCCTGGGGCCACGACCTGCGCTACGCCGACGGCCGACGGGGCGACGAAGGCAACAACCTCTATCCCGTGCACTACGCCCGGGCGTTCGGCGACCTCCTGCGCGCGCACGGCAAGGCACCCGTGACGTTCTCGCGCTCGGGGTTCGCCGGGTCCCAGGCGCACGGGGTGTTCTGGGCCGGGGACGAGGACTCGACCTGGGACGCCTTCGGGCACTCGATCACGGCAGGGATCACCGCCTCCGCCTGCGGGATCGTCTACTGGGGCTGGGACCTCGCGGGCTTCTCCGGCCCCGTCCCTGATGCAGAGCTCTACCTGCGCGCGACGGCCGCCGCCACCTTCATGCCGGTCATGCAGTACCACTCGGAGTTCAACCACCACCGCCTTCCGCTGCGCGACCGGACACCGTGGTTCGTCGCGGAGACCAACGACGATCCCGACGTGGTTGCGGTGTTCCGCCGGTACGCCCTGCTCCGCGAACGGCTCGTGCCCTACCTCGCCGAGCAGGCCGCGCGGACGATCGCGCACGACCGCCCTCTGATGCGCGCCCTGTTCTTCGACTGGCCCGACGACCCGACCGTCTGGCAGTGGCCCGGCGAGTTCCTCCTCGGGGACGACCTGCTCGTGCACCCGGTCACCGAGCCCGGCAAGAGCACGTGGTCGACCTATCTGCCGCAGGGCCGCTGGGTCGACGTGTGGACCGGGACCGAGCACTCCGGCGCGGCGGTCGTGTCACGGGCAGCACCGCGTGACCTCGTGCCCGTCTACTGCCGGGCCGAGCGATGGGCCGAGCTGGCGCCGCTGTTCGGGGAATGAGCAGTGGCGGCTCGGAGCTAGCGGAGAAGGCCCTCGCCGGGAAGTCGGGTGCCTAGGCTGGCCATCGCCGAACGGTCTGGCACGACTGCGAAGGCGGTGTGCGTGATTCTTCCCAGTCCGGAACGGGGAAGATGCGCAATCGTGCCGACGCGATGCCCGGTCCC
Source organism: Cellulomonas sp. P4_H4 (assembly GCF_056400865.1). Classification (NCBI taxonomy): domain Bacteria; kingdom Bacillati; phylum Actinomycetota; class Actinomycetes; order Micrococcales; family Cellulomonadaceae; genus Cellulomonas; species Cellulomonas sp. P4_H4. The sequence goes on along the minus strand of NZ_JBFUKL010000001.1, from coordinate 1,149,638 downwards.
GCGCTCTTAACGTGCTGCCGACCAGCAACGACGGGAGCACGTCATGACCACCACCCAGCACATCGAGACCCTGGTGATCGGTGCCGGCCAGTCCGGCCTCGCCACGGGCTACCACCTGCAGCGGCTCGGCCGCCCGTTCCTGATCGTCGACGGCGAACAACGCGTCGGCGACGGCTGGCGCCGACACTGGGACACGCTGAGGCTCTACAGCCCGGCGAGGTACGACGCGCTCCCCGGCCTCAGCTGGCCGGCGGCGCCCTGGTCGTTCCCCGGAAAGGACGAGGTCGCGGACTACCTGGAGAAGTACGCGATCCACCACGACCTCCCGGTGCGGACGAGCACCCGCGTCGGCCGGCTCGAGGCTCGGGCCGAGGGTGGCTACCGCGCCGTGCTCGGCGAGGACACGATCACCTGCGACAACGTGGTCGTGGCCACGGGCACGTTCGGACGGACGCCGTACGTCCCGGCCTTCGCCGCCGACCTCGACCCGTCCATCCAGCAGCTGCACTCGTGCGAGTACCAGCGTCCGTCGCAGATCTCCGCGGGTCCGGTGCTCGTCGTGGGCGCCTCGCACTCGGGGTGCGACATCGCCTACGAGGTGGCCGAGCACCTGCCCACCACGCTGGTTGGGCGGGACTGCGGACAGATCCCCTTCCGGTGGGACCGGAGGGCTCTTCGGCTCGGGTTCCCCGTGGTCGTCCTCGCGTGGCAGCACGTGCTCACCCGGCGGACGCCCATGGGACGCAAGGCGCTCGACGAGGTCCGGCACCACGGCGGACCGATGACGCGGGTCAAGCGGGAGGACCTCGCGCGGCGTGGCGTCGAACGAATCACCCTGCGGGTCGCGGGCGTCGAGGACGGGAGACCGGTGCTGGACGACGGCCGGGTGATCCCCGCCTCGACGGTGATCTGGTGCACCGGCTTCCAGCAGGTCTTCGACTGGATCACGGTTCCGGTATTCGGTCCGGACGGATGGCCCGAGGAGTACCGCGGCGTCGTCGAGAAGGCGCCCGGGATGTTCTTCTGCGGCCTCGCCTTCCAGTACGCCTTCAGCTCCATGGTGCTGGTGGGCGTGGGGCGTGACGCGGAGTACGTCGCGTGCCGGATCGCCGAGAGGGCCGACGCGTTCTCGGCTGCCTGACGGCTCGTGCGCGCACGTCCTAGCATCAAGTGAGGGTGGTGCGCCGTGGGACTGATCGACGATCTGGAACGAGCACGGGAGGCCTATGAGCGCCGCGAGTGGGTGGCGGCGTACGACGCGCTCTCGGACGCCGACGACTCCGCCCTCGACGCCCAGGACTTCGGACGGCTGGCGACTGCGGCCTACCTGCTGGGCCGGCAGAACGACTGCGTCCAGGCCCTGCAACGGGCCTACAAGGCGCACATCGACGCCGGCGAGACCGTACCCGCGGTCCGAGTGGGATTCTGGCTCTCCATGGTTCTGCTGGAGAGCGGCGAGTCCGCCGTCGGGGCCGGATGGGTCGGGCGCTGCCGGCGGCTGCTGGAACAGGTTCCCGGCGACGTCGTGGAGCGTGGATACGTCCTGATGCCCGTGATGATGCGCCACATCTACGCGGGCGAGTTCGAGCCGGCGTCGAAGCTGGCCGTGGAGATCACCGAGTACGGGCGGAGGTTCAGCAACGCCGACCTGCTCGCCCAAGGGCTCAACGCACAAGGCCGGATGCTGATGTACGCGGGCCGCGTGCCGGAGGGCATGTCACTGCTGGACGAGGCGATGATCGGCATCTCGATGGGCGAGGTCTCCCCCATCATCGCGGGGCACGTGTACTGCTCGCTCATCGAGGCGTGCCAGGAGGTCTCCGACTACGGGCGCGCCGCCGAGTGGACCAGCGCACTCACCGGGTGGATCGAGGAGCAGCCCGGCCTGGTCCCCTTCACGGGTCAGTGCGCGATCCACCGCGGGCAGATGATGGGGATCCGTGGCGCCTTCCGTGCGGCGCTCGAGGAGTTCGACCGCGCTGTACGGAGGTACCTCGATTCCGGGACGCCGGCGGCCGCGGGACTGGCCCTGGCCGAGGCCGGCAACCTGCATCGCATCTGTGGTGACCTCGACGCGGCCGAGACTGACTACGAACGGGCGACCGGCTTCGGGTACGAGTCGCAGCCGGGGCTGGCGCTGCTGTGGCTCGCGCGGGGCCGCACCGGGGCGGCAACCAACGCCGTCCACCGGCTGCTGGCCGAGCCGCGGGACCCGGTCCACCGTTCCCAGCTGCTCGCCGGCTCGGTCGAGGTGCTGCTCGCGACCGGCGAGGTCCAGGAGGCGCAGGCCGTCGCCGACGAGCTGGCCGCGATCGCCGAGGCGTTCAGGTGTGCGGCGCTGTCGGCAGCCGCTCACCAGGCGCGAGCGAGTTGTCTTCTCAGCGCGGGAGAGCCTGGCGCGGCCGCCCTGGAGGCTCGCAGCGCCGTGGCGCAGTGGCGGTCGCTCGACGCCCCGTACGACGCCGCACGCTGCCAGGTGCTCCTCGGACGCGCCCTGCGGGATCTGGGCGACGGCGACTCGGCTGTCGCGGAGCTCGGCCAGGCACGACGCGTGTTTCAGGGTCTCGGGGCGGCGCCGGCGGAACGCGACGTGCTCCGGCTCGTGCATCCGAGTCGTCCCGCGGGACTGACCGAACGCGAGGTCGAGGTGCTCCGGCTGGTGACGAGCGGCCGCAGCAACTCGGAGATCGCCGCCGCGCTCGTGCTGAGCGACAAGACCGTCGCGCGGCACCTGTCGAACATCTACACGAAGCTGGGCGTCGCGTCCCGGACGGCCGCCGCCGCGTTCGCGTTCGAGAACGGGCTCGCCTGACAGGCGCGCCGTCCCGTCACATCACGAAACCGGGTGATCGACTCCACCACGGTGACTAGCCGAACTGCGCCCCTGCACAGGTCCGACAGATGACCCATGACACTTCGGCAGATCTGCGTGATTCTCCCGATGCGACCGGACGCGCCGCGCCGCGATGGTGGAGCGAGGAAGGCGTTTGGAGGATCCCATGGAGTCATCACAGAGGACGGCACGGCGGTCCTCCGCGGCCGCGTCGGGCGGGGACCACGACCCCGGTGCCGCGGCGGTCGAATCCGCCCCGTGCTGCGAGGCGCGCTGGGGATCGGAGCCACGCGGGGGCCCACCGTGATCGCGTTCGCCGAGATCGCCGGACTCGCTGGCTCGGCCGTCTCCCTGGTGCTCTGGTGGCCCCAGGCCGTGTTGGTCTGGCACAGCCGGGGCGACCCGGACCGCCTCCGCGCGGTGTCCGTGACCTCGCAGGTCCTGCTGGTCCTGAACGCGGTGATCTGGGGCGCGTACGCAGCGTCCACCCAGTCCCTGTGGGTCGGTGCACCAGGGTTGGTCAACGCACCGCTCGCCCTGCTCACGATCGGAGTCCTGCGGAAGGCCCACGGGGACGCCGAGTCGCTGCCCTCCCGGCGCCAGACGAGAGCATGAGCTCACCGAACGGGTCCACCACCCGGGGTCAGAGGTGCTCGGTGTGCAGCAGACCCCACTGAGTTGACGGCGACCGTCCTTGGCTCGAGGCGCTGCCGCGGCGCGCTCGGTGAGTAGGCACAGCGCACCGAGTGTGTGCACGCATCGCGCGACATCCCTGCGGCTGGCGGTGCCCGCAGATGCCGCCAAGCAGGGCAGAGACACACTCTCGAGACCGCGACCTAGAGTGTCCGACTTGCGTCCACCGCAAGCCAAGCGACCGCCTCTCCGACTGGAGAAACGGCCTCGGACCTGCAACTTCGGTGGAGCTCAGGGGATTCGAACCCTTGAACCCGTGAATCACCGTCGCAGCCGACGTAGGGCGTCTCCGAGGAGGAAGCTCACGCGAACCGCATAGACGGATGGACTTCCAGCAACGCCACGCAAGGGCCCAACGACCCGTGGCTGGCGGTGAGATGTTGGCTAGGTTCATTGGTGACGGCCTGGCGGATGGACCGCGTTGCCGCTGGTTCGTCGCCGCTGGGGCGCGCCCGGGCTGGAATCCGTTCCGCGCGCTTCGGCGGTCTCTCTCCGGGCCTCGCCGCTCACCGGGTCGCCTCGTGAGCATTTCCGGCGATCACTCTGTAAGCCCGTCGGCGCCGGCGAGGTGGTGGTGGAACGAGCCCAGCCGGGGAGCGTGCTCAGGCCTTTGAGCCCGACGGTGCGGGTTCCGGGCTGGGGTCGGGGATCTCGTGGGGTCGGTAGCGGGGCAGTCGGCTGGCGGGGGCGATCGCGATGAGGCTGAGCCCGGCGAGGACCAGGAGCGCGAGCTTGAGCGTGCGGAGTCGGGCGTCGGTGTTGATCTGGACCGCTTCGTCGACCTGCTCGGGGGTCGCATCGGTCTCGACCAGGATGTCGCGGAGCTGGTCGTTGCTGATGAAGTTGGTGTTGTCCAGGTCGACCTGGGCGACGAGCGCGGGCGGCAGCGCGACGCTGCTCGCGACGGCCTGCCCGATGTTCAGGGTCAGCAGCGTGACCAGGAGGGCCCCTGAGAAGGCGGTGCCGACGGCTGAGGCGAGGTTCTGGGTGGTCCCTCGGATGGACCCGACGTCACCGGCGAGCTCCTTGGGGGCGGAGGTGACGAGCACGTTGAACACGAGGGTGACCAAGGCGCCCTGCCCGATCCCGAACACGATCAGGCCGAGGATGGTGGGCAGCGTCTCCCAGTTGTTGTTGACGACGAATGCCAGCCAGACCAGGGCGATGGTCGTGAGAGTGAAGGAGAAGACGCCGATGGTCCGTGGTGGGAAGCGCCCGTAGGTCCGCACCACGAGGGTGGCGGTGATGAAGACGGTGAGGTTGAACGGCATCATCGCCAGTGCGGTGTCGAACGGGGTGCGGCCTTGGACGATCTGGATGTAGAGCGGGACGGTGAAGTTCAGCGCGGCCTCGAGCGCGACCACCACGAACATCGCGTACACGGCCGCGCGCTCGCGCGAGGAGCCGAGGATGGACAGGCTGACCAGGGGCATCCGGCCGGACTCGGTGCGGCGCCGGCTCCAGACGAAGAACGCCTGTCCGAGTGCCACGCCGACCACGATCATCACGGGTGCGGGGGAGAGCCCGAGGATGTCAAAGGGTGCGCTGTCGCGAGCGAGCAGGATGCCCCACGTGTTGAGGTTGTTGAACCCGAGGGTGAGCATCACGATCGCGGTGCCGATGAGTACGGCGGCCACGACGTCGATCTTGATCTGGTCGTTGCCGCGGTCCGAGCGCAGCCGGAAGCTCAGGGCGAAGACGGCGATGGCGAGCCCGAGGACGATCGCGAAGATGGGTCGCCAGCCGATGAGCGTGCCCAGTGCGCCGCCGATGAAGAAGGCGCTGACTCCGGAGATCGCTCGCGCCGATCCGAGCGAGCCGATCGCGGTGGCTTGTTGGGGACCGTGGTAGTTCTCGGCGATCAGGGCGACGAGTGAGGGCACGATGATCGCCGCGGACGCGCCGGCGATGGCTTGGGCGGCGATGACCCAGGCGATCGTCGGGGCGGTGATCATCATGAGCGCGGAGACCGCGAACGCGACGACGACGATGCGGAAGGCGATGATCCATCCGATGCGCTGGCCGAGCTTCGCGCCGACCATCACCAGTGCGGCGACGGCCAGCCCGTAGGTCACGATGGCCGTGCTGACGGCGGTGGGCGGTACCCCGAACTCGTCGACCATGCCGCCGATCGATACCGGGAGCGCGGCCACGTTGAAGGACATCAGGACCTGGGCAAGGAACAGTCCGATCATGGGGACCCACGACGTTCGGACCTGCGCGCTTGGGGACGTAGCGGTCGGTGTGGAGGAGGTCATGCGCCGGGCCCTTCTTCGTGCTGGTGGGCGGCCGAGGCGAAGACGTTCAGCCCGAGCACGCGTGACAGGTAGGCGGTCGCGCGCTGGCCGCGCACGCTGTTCCCGGCGGGGTCGAGCAGCGGCGAGAAGGTGCCGATCCCGGCCTTGCCGGGTGACACCGTGACGATCCCGCCGGCCACGCCGGACTTGCCCGGCATGCCGATCTCGAACAGCCATTCACCGGAGCGCTCGTACAGCCCGTTCGCTGCGAGGACTGCCAGGGTGTCCCGACACACGTCGGGCGACACGACCCGATCACCGGTGACGGGGTTGACCCCACCGTCGGCAAGCGTGGCGCCCATGATGGCCAGGTCTCTGGCCGTGACCAGCAGGCTGCACTGCTTGGTGTACACGTCCACCACGCTGAGAGGGTCCAGCTCGATGCGCCGGTAGCTCTCCAGGAGGCGCGCGATCGCGCGGTTGCGCTGGTTCGTCGCGACCTCGGAGGCGTACACGTCTTCGTCGAGCTCCAGGGTCCGCCCGGCGAACCTGGACAGGCCCGTCCGGATCGCGTCCCACTGCTCGTCCGGCGTGTCGCCGGCCATCAGGGCGGTCGTGGCCAGAGCGCCCGCGTTGACCATCGGGTTCATCGGGTGGCCGTCGTTCAGCTCGATCGCGATCACCGAGTTGAAGGCCAGGCCCGTGTTGTTGACGCCGACGCGCTCTCGCACCGCCGCGTGTCCGAGGGTCTCGCACACCAGGGCGTACACGAACGCCTTGGAGATCGACTGCACCGAGAACTCGTGGCCCGCGTCGCCTGCCGTGTGCACGCCGCCATCAACCTCCGCGACGCACACTCCGAACAACGTCGGATCGGCTGCCGCAAGCGCGGGAATGTAGTCCGCCACGTTGCCCTCGTCGTGACCGCGGGTGTGTTCAAAGGCCTCGACGAGCAGCTCGTCGACCCGTTCCCAGCCGGGCAGCGAACCGGTCGAGACCGCCTGACCGACACCTTCAAGATCGATATCCACACGCTCCCCCTGACTGGACATTCGCGCGCTGATCTGCGGAGATGCAGATCGTACGACGTCTGGGTGCATTCAAGGACTGAGCCACCCTCCATCACGCGACAGGGATTCGCCGCTACGAGGTCGTCCGTGTGGCCGTCGAGTAGATCGGTCCAAGAAGTGTGCTCGCGGCGGCCCAACAATCAATTGACGCCGACCACGACCCGGCACCCGCTGTCGGCTGATCTCGGCGCGGCGTTGCTGATGTCAGGATGGCTCTTGTGCTCCGCATGGACGTCCGGCTCGGGCAATACGGGAGACCCATGCCCGTCCTCACACCAAACGGGAACGGCGGTCCGCCGTCAGTCCCACGCCTCCACACGGTGCCCGTCCGTGGCGCCGCACCGACGATGCGCCAGTGAACGACCACTACATCTCACACCCTGGCCAGAACGCTCGGCGGAGTCATTGCGGGCACGTTGCCTGGTACGGGCGGCCGGGGAAGAACTGGTCCCACTCAGCCTGGGTCATGTTTCGTCCGGCGATGGCGCAGGCGCGCTCGACCCAGGTGCTGGTTCGGGTCGGGACGGTCCAGCTGCTGCCCTCGAGTGTGGTGACCAGGAGCCCGCTGCTGTCGGGGAGGTAGGCGATCGAGACGTCGTGCATCCGTTTGGGGAGAGGCATGCTGGCCTGGTACTCGCCGGTGCGGCCGTCCCAGAGCCGGATCCGGTCAGGGCCCGCGGACGCGACCTGGGTCCCGTCAGGTGAGTAGACGAAGGTGACCTCCGAGGCCCAGTCCACTCTCATGGCTGGTGCGAGCCAGGCTCCGGTGTCGAGGTCCATGATCCGTGCTCGCCGGTCGGCGTCGAGGCCCATCAGGCGTGTGCCGTCGGGTGAGAGTGCAGGGACGACCCCCGCGATGGTCAGTGGGCCCACGGCGGCGGGATGCTGCGCCCCTCGGATCGACGGGTCGAACCGCGAGGCCGTCCCGTTCTTGTAGATCACTAGCACCGTCCCCGTCGCGTGGTCGGGGAGGACCGCGGCGACGTCATAGCCCACGAGAACGGGTTTGGCGACCTCTTCCAAGGTCGTTCGATCCAGGGTGAGCAGAAAGCCGTGGAAGTCCTCGGCGAGGTAGATCCGGTTCCCGGTGGTATCGAAGGCCGCCTGCCAGCCTTCCCTGGATTTCGGGCGTTCTGCGACCAATCGGCCTGTATGGGTGTTCCAGACCCGCAGCACCTCCTCGCGGTCAGAGTTGGCGAGGAACCAGCGTCCGTCGCGGGAGAAGTTGTGCAGGTCCTGGTCGTCCAGAAGGGCGACGGAGCTGGTGGTCGTGCCGGTGCGGTCGTCGACGAACGACAGACCTCCGAGCCCGTGGCGTGCCACCGTCCGCCCGTCAGGGGCAGCGTGGGCGAGTCTGAGCTGCTCGTGCTCGGACGCGGTGGAGGCGCCGAGCGCGTAGAACTCGCGGGTACCGGACAGGTCCCACTTCATCAGGTCCTCGGTCCCCGTATAGACAGTGCTGTCGTCACCGCTGAATCCGGCGGCCGACGATCCAGTCCCGGGGGCCAGTCGACCGCGCTCGGCGCCCGTCGTCGCATTCCAGACGATGACGCCTCCGTCCATCGACACGGACAGCAACGATGTCCCGTCGTGGGAGAAATGCAGGTCCGTGATCTCGTCGGAGTGCCCAGTCAAGGCTGGGCCGGGCATCTCCAGAGTCGGTGTGGCGAGCCGGAGGATGTGGCTGGGCGTGGCGACCGCCAGGGTCGAGCCATCCGGGCTGACGTCGACCCCCCGCGCGACGCGCCCCGACAGCAGAGCTGGCGAGACCCAGCGAACGAGCTGGCCCGAGTCGACGTCGTACTCGAGCACCGTTCCGACCAAGCCCTGGATCAACGTGCTGAACGTCTGGGTGCCACGCACCACGGCGTAGACGCTACGGCCGTCCGGACTGAGGGCGACCTGTTCGACCTGTGGCACCTGGACGGTGAACAGCGGCTCGTCGCGGTGGGCGAGGTCCCACACCGAGATCACCCCTGTCGGGCTCCAGTCCCCGTGATTCAAGAAGTTGATGCCGGCGGCAATTCGCTGTCCGTCGCCGCTGAACACCAGAGCCTCCTGGACGCGAGCGTCCGCGGGCCAGCCGCCGAGCTGACGGGCGGCGCGCCTGCGCTCGGGCATGTCGTACAGAACAACCGGCTCGGACTCCACTTGCGCGATCTCTGTGTCTCTTCCATCGTGGGCCGCCGCCAGGAGGGAGCTGTCCGGGGAGAAACTCACGACCCCGTGCGGTCGGTCGCCCTCGAGCTCCCGAGGTTGCAGGGTCGTCGCGTCGAACAGCTTCACGCCTGACACGGGATCGCTCGCCGCGACGAAGGCGCCGTCAGCGCTGACCGCGAGGGAGTCGTCGTCAGGGAGCCACGACAAGCCGCCGGGCACGGGTGCCGAGATGTTCGTCTGACGAACAGCGAGCAAGGACGGATTGCGCATGAGAGCCGCGCCGAGGGTGTCCCATGCCTGGGGCGAGCTCCCCACCCTCAGTGCCGCGACCGCCAGCAACAGGGAGGTGGCCGGTGCCTCGATGGCGAGGGCCCGAGAGCCCTGCTGGCCGCCCACCACCAGGGCCGCCGAGGCCTCGGCCGCGCGCTGGTTGCGCCGGGCTCGGTCGGCGCTGCCGACCGCCAGGGAGCCGGCAACCAGGGCCACGGCGAGCAGGGCACCGACGGCACTGAGCGCCCCACGGAGCCGACGGTTGACGACGCGCTGGTAGGCCGCCTGTGCTGCGGCCGCGCGTTCCTCGCTCTGGTTCAGGGCCAGGGACGCGTCGAGGAACGCCTGCTCGGTCTCGTCGAGATCGGGGGCGACGTGGTCTCGCCAGTCGAGGGCGCGGTCGAGCCGGGCCCCTCGGTAGAGCTCGCTGTCGGGCCGTCCCAGTGCCGCCCAGGCGTCGGCGGCACCGGAGAGGTGGCGAAACAGGCGTTGGCCGTCGACGTCGTCATCGAGCCAGCCGCCCAGTCGCGGCCACTCCCGGAACAGCGCCTCGTGGGCGACCTCGACGCTGTCCCCGTCGACGGTGACCAGCCGCGCTGCTACGAGGCGCTCGACCAGCTCGACGCTCTGGACATCACCGGCGACCTTGGCGCGGGAGACACGGGCCCGGACCGGGTCGCCGCCTTCGGTCCGCTGTACCAGCCGGAGCAGAAGACTTCGCAGCCGGGCACGCTGGGCGTCGTCCATCGCTTCATAGAGGGTCTCAGCTGATTGGGCCACGGCATGCCGGACGCCTCCTGTGGCCCGGTAGCCGCTGACGGTCAGGGTCGGTCCCTCGCGGCGCTGCCAGGTCTCCTGGAGAACGTGAGAGAGCAACGGGAGAGCCGCTGGTTCGCCCTGTACCTCGCGGACCAGCAGGTCAACCAGGCCCGGCTCAAGGCGGAGCCCGACCCGCAACGCCGGTTCCTCGATCGCCCGACGCAAACCAGGTTCGCCCATCGGGCCGAGCAAGAGCATGCCATCCTCGATCACCCGCCTGATGCGGGGGTACGGCGCAAGGTCACCGAGGTGGTCAGCCCGAAGCGACAGCACCAGCGGCCCGCCGGCATCGACGTGTCCCGCGACGGCCGCGAAGTACGCCGCGCGTTCGACCGGGTCCGAGCACATCGTGATGGCTTCCTCGGCCTGGTCCACCACCAGCGTCTGGCGCCCGCCCGGAGCCAGTCCGACCAGTGAGTCGCGAGGCCGCGCGCCGGGGGTCGTCACCAGGACGCGATCACCGCCCCGCAGCAGCGTCGCCACCACCCCGGCGCGGACCAGCGAGGACTTGCCGACCCCCGAGGGCCCGACGACCGCCAGGACACCCGTCTCGCGCAACCGCCGCAAGGCGGCTGCCACCTCGTCGTCACGGCCGAAGAACAAGTCCCCGTCCATGGCGTCGTAGGCGAGAAGACCCTGGTAGGGGCAGACCCGGCTGATCTCCCGCCCCAGCCTCGGCGTGAGCGACGGGTCCTGACGCAGCAGGAGCACCTCGAGGTCCGCGAGCTCTCGACTCGGATCCATGCCGAGCTCATCGGCCAGCATCGCGCGGGCACGTTGTAGAGCGGCCATCGCCTCTGCTTGCCGACCTGAGTGGTGAAGCGCGGTCGCGAGAAGCACCCAGCGCCGCTCCCGGAACGGGGCACGGGCAACCAGTCCACGCGCCTCCTCCAGCACCGACGCGGCCCGCCCCGCGGCGAGGTGCGCCTCCACGAACAGCTCCTCGGCGTCCATACGCAACCCGTCGAGCTGCCCGGCACGCACTCGGCCCGGCTCCCACTCGTCCAGATCCGGCAAGGCTCGCCCCCGCCACAGATCCAACGCTTCGCCGGCCAGGTACGCGGCACGATCCGGGTCGTCGCCGGCCAGCGCCTCCCTGGCCCGCTGAAGGCCGCGCTCGAACCGCGCGCTGTCGAGCTCGAGCTCGGTCAGCGCCAGGCGATAGCCGAAGTCGCCGGACTCGATCGCCGCGCCCCCCAGCAGCTTGCGCAGCCGCACGACGCACCCCTGGAGCACCTTCGCCCAGGAGGCCGGCCGTGTCTCGCCCCACAGCGCGTCAGCCAGCACCTCTTTCGACAACGAGTCACCAGACGCGACGACCAGGGCCGCGAGGACGACGCGGTCCCGACGACCCGGCTCACGCGCCAGGCCATCGATCTCCAGCGGACCCAGGACGGAGACGCCCACACGGCGACTCTCGTGCTGCCCGATACCCGTGTCAACAGGCGCGATACCGCGGCGATACCACCGCGGAGGCGCGCCGATACCGGCCGGTGCGAGGACGGATCCGGAACGGTCCAACCCAACACCGAGAGGAAACCCTCATGAAGCGATCACAGCTCGCCGTCCCCACTGGAGCCGCCTGCCTGGCACTGCTGTTCGCCGGCTGCACAAACGGCTCCACCGACGCCGAACCCGGCGGGTCGACCGGTACCGCCAGCGCTCCGCCCAGCTCGGCCGTCGGCACCCTGTCGGCGGAGGAGGCAGCAGCATTGGCCGTCATCGACGAGGCATACGCCGCATTCAACTCTGGTGACCTCGAGCGCTGGGTTGCGGCGCGTAGCGCGGGCAACTACGACCCCGACGGTGCCGGAGCGGCAGACCCGGAGGAGACCCAGATGTTCAAAGAGCGGATGGATGCCGGTGACCAATTCACCGCGATCAAGTGCGTGTCACACGGCGAGGGTGTGTGGCCCAACGTGGACCCTCGGGTACCGGCCGCCGAGGGCTACTCCTTCAGCTGTGAACACAACGACGGCGGCGGAACGTATGTCATCCACTGGGTGGTCGCCGACGGCGAGATCGTGGCCGCGGGCTCCGACTGATTGCTCGATTCCAGCGTGGGTGCACGAGTGACCGCTGCGCGTGACTGGTGATCGCGCTTCTGCCAGATGCGCTGCGAGAGGCAACGCACGAGGGCTGTGATCGTCACTGACCACCTCAGCCGTCACGTCATGCTTCCGCAGGTTGGCGTTCGTGCGTAATTGGCGTTGACAACGCTGCCGGCACGCGAGGACGGTCTGATTACGCCGCTCGCACCTATACCTCAGGTGTCTATGTTGCTGGTGGCGTATTAGCTGGGAGTCCCCATGTGCAAGGGCGCACGTAGGAGTGACGGAGGGTGGCACCGCGCTGCTGCCAGCGTGGCACCGCATGCGGCCACTGCGAACCCAACCCACCAGAATGGTCAAATCACTTTCGAACCTTACGACCAGCTCCCGGACGAATCATTGATCGCTGTCGTCAACTCCGAGGGCACGAATGTGGAGGCGGTGCAGCCACCAGGCGTTGCGTTCGGCAGTCCGCACGCGTCACCGGCCGGTACGCGGATCGCCGGCACCAACCCGCTGTCGAGTCCCCCGACCCTTGCGGCGGGGCCAAGACCGACCCCGGCTGACGTGGGTGCTTCGACAGGGCATGGACACGTGGTGGCAAGAGGATCCCCTTCATCGTCAACAAAGCACATGGCGAAAGTGAGGGCGCACATGCGGCCAATGTCGACGTAGCTAACGCCACCCACGAGCACGCACGGAGGCTCCGAGAACGCCGACTGGAGAACGCCTGGACAGAGCCTCGACACGGTCGCACAGACGGTGGCCATCCGAGCCAGACGTGGTCATCCGTCTCTGATCCGAGCAGGAAAGCGTAAGTCCCGATATCCGGTAGATCAACCTCGAAAGGAACCAGGGAAATGAATAGTCCGCTGCCCAGAACGACCACCGGGCTTATCAGCGACCCGGCTGAACGACCGATGTCTGGAGGAGGAAGGAAGCGAGCCGCCCGTTGGACAATGTGGAGCGTGGTATTCGCAGGCGTGGCCACGGCGGTGACCGTCGCAACTGCAGCGGCCACGCCGCCGTCAGGGCTGACGAACGTCCCCCTGGCGCGCGGCACCAACACGTCACATGGGACCATTCCGCTCCAGTTCGGCAGCGACATCGTGATGGCGCAGATCACGGTCGAGCCGGGTGGGTCCTCCGGCTGGCACTCGCATCCGGGCGGCGCGATCATCGTCGTCAAGCAGGGTTCGCTCACCGTCTACTCACCGGTCGGCAAGGACTGCGAGACCACGACGTACAGCGCGGGGCAGGCGTTCGTCGAGCGGCCTGGCGAAGTTGATCAAGTCATCAACACCGGCACGGTCCCCTACATCCTCTACGTCACGTTCCCGCGCGTGCCTCTGGGCGACTCCTCGAGGACTGACCAGGCAGACCCAGGCGTCTGCGCTGGACTCTGACGACCTCACTGACGGTTGATCGTCGCGCGATGTGTGCACCGAGTGTGTGCACACCGCGCGACATCCCTGCGGCTGGCGGTACCCGCAGGTGGCCGCGAAGCAGGGCAGAGACACACACACTCTCTAGACGGCGACACCGACAGGGTCTTCTGGGGACCAGCCACGGCTCTAGACAGCCAGTTGAAGCCGTCGCGACCCACTTCACATCCGGCCGCGGAGGTGGACTCCCCACCTCCTTCCAGAACCGAGGGGCGCTCGGCACAGCCGTCGAGGACCACTCAGTCGTCGAACCGAGTGGCGAGGTGCTCGGCGATCATGATCGTGGGCAGATGGGTGTTCGCCGACGGGATGTCGGGCATCACCGACGCGTCGACCACCGACAATCCGGACACACCATGGACCCTCCCGGTAGCGTCGACGACCGCGCCCTCTGCGGCGTCCGGCCCCATCGCGCAGGTGCCGACGGGGTGGTGGTAGGTCCACACTGCCCGCCGGATCCACTCTCGCAGTGCAGCTCGGTCGCCCCGCCGAACGTTGTGACCGGGCCGCAGCTCTACCCCGCCCGAGAGGCGGGAGATGGCTCCTTGTCGGCAGGCATCCCACGCCTGCCCGAACCCGTCCGCGAGGCGGTCGAGATCCGTCGGCTCGCGAAAGTAACCGAGGTCGATGAGCGGGGCCGTCTCGGGGTCGTCGCTGGTCAGCCGGATGCTGCCCCGCGACAGCGGCTTGAGCAGTGCCGTCCCGACGAAGAAGGCCGCCGTTCCGTCGTCGAGGTACGGCCCACCGACCATGTGCTGCAGGTCGGGTGGACCGGCCGGGTCCGCGCCGTCGCTCCGGGTCGTGGCCGCGACCTGGAAGACCGGGACCGAGTCGACGGGCCCTGGATGGCGCAGGTCTACCGACACGACCGGGTGGTCAGCCAGGTTCGCGCCGACCCCCGGCAGGTCGACTCGCGGCCGGACACCCACGGCCAGCAGCTGTTCCGCCGGACCGATCCCGGACCGCATGAGCAGCACAGGCGTGCCGTAGGTGCCACCGCAGAGCACGATCCGGTCGGCGTAGACGATCTCCCCCGACAGCAGCCTGACCCCCGCGACCCGGTCGTCCTCGAACAGCACGTCGCGTGCCTCGGCGCCGCAGGTGACGGTGAGGTTGGCCCTCTCCCCTTCGCGCGGCAGGTAGGCGATCGCCGTGCTCACGCGAACCCCGTCGACGCAGTTCGTTGGAATCCTGCCCGCGCCGACGGCCCCCGGGGCGTTGAGGTCCGGGACCTGCGCGCAGCCAAGGTCCCGCAGTGCCTCCTCTCCAGCCCACGCGACGTCGGTCAGCTCGCCGTCGCTGTATCGGCGGATCGGCACAGGCCCGCGCTCCCCGTGCCAGGACTCCGAGCCGTGGTCCGAGTCGGTCTCCAGCCGGACGAAATCGGGGAGCACGTCGGCGAACGACCATCCCGGGTTGCCCGCCAGCGCCCAGGCGTCGTAGTCGCCAGGGTGACCCCGCAGGGCGAACGTCGCGTTGGTCGACGAGCACCCGCCCAGCAGCCGTCCGCGTGGGAGGCGACGAACGGCCCCGTCGGGGCCGGGCACCTCCGTGTAGCCCCAGTCGTGCCCCATCGTCGCCCGGCGGCCGTCACGGACGTCGTCGGGCGGATCCACTCGATAGTCCGGGCCAGCCTCGAGCAGCAGCACCCGCCGGGAAGAATCTTCGCTCAGGCGACCGGCGAGCACGCATCCGGCAGCGCCGCCTCCGACGACGACCACGTCCCAGCCCACCGACACGGAGACTCACCCCGTTCCCGACGTGACCAAGCCGAAACTGCCCCGGCCCGCTCGTGGAGCCCGGTAGAGGTCGACATTCTCCGCCGAACTGGCTCGCAGCAGTCGGCCGTCGGCTGTTACCACCTCCGCCGACACCTGGTGCTCTCCGGCCGTGGCAGGACGGCGATGCCGTCCCTGCCGTAGCGCGATCCCCGCCGCAAGAGCTACCTCGCAGGTGACTGCGAGGAAGACACGTGGGTTCTCGGGGTCGACGTGGGCTCCCGGCATCGCCATGACCGCGGCGACGCCGCAGAGTGCGGCGAGGGGCAAGGCGATCAGCCACCACAGGTGGACCCACGCACCCAGGAGCGCGGCCGCGACGACCATCACAAGCAGAGCCACATTGCGAGGCTTGCATCGGCGCGCCGGTTCGTCAACGCCACGGCTCCCCGCGACCTTCAGACCCCGGGACTCGAATTCCCTGCGCCACATGGGGTTCTAGTTCCGGACTCTGCGCCCCTCAGCAGCAACGATGCGCTGTCCAGACCGCCGCGCAGAGGTCCAATTCGTGTCCACCGCAAGCCAAAAGGCCGCCTCTCCGACTTGAGAAACGGCCTGTGACCTGCAACTTCGGTGGAGCTGAGGGGATTCGAACCCCTGACCCCCTGCATGCCATGCAGGTGCGCTACCAGCTGCGCCACAGCCCCGTAGCCCGCCGTGACGGGCCACCACACCCTTGCGGGCGCTCGGAGAGTTTACGACGATCGGCCGCCCAAACGCTAATCGGCGTCAGCTAGTCGGGGTCGCGGGTCTCGGTGTCTGCGTCGTGGCCCGCGTCCGGACCGGCGTTCCAGTCGGAGGACGCGTCGGTCGGGCCGAGGTTGTAGCCGACCATCCGCCACGACGGGGCGAAGTCTCCGCGCGTCGCGACCAGCTCGGTCCAGTGCGCGTTGTGCATGCCGGCGAAGCCGTGCCAGTCCTCGGGCATCCCGAGCAGGGCACCGACCGCGGAGCTGATCGCCGAACCGTGCGAGACCACCACGAGAGTGTCGTCGGGACCCAGTGCCGCGACGTGCTCGGTGATCCCTTCGAACGTGCGCTCGGCAACCGCGGCACGGGTCTCCGCGCCGACGCCCTCGGGCTGACCGCCCGCGCGCCAGACGGCGAACTCGTCGGCCCAGTCCCGGCGCAGGTCTTCCCCCGTCAACCCCTCCCAGACGCCGAAGGATCGCTCACGCAGACGCGGGTCGACCACCAGGTCGAGGCTCGACGCGCGGGCGAGGAACGACGCCGTCTCGTGGGCGCGCGACAGGTCCGACGTGACGATCGCGGTCGGCTCGTGGCGTGCCAGGAGAAGCGCGGCGGCGGTGCGGGCCTGCCAGCGACCGACGTCGTCGAGCGGGATGTCCACCTGGCCCTGCAGCCGCGCCTGCGAGTTGTAGGCGGTGCGGCCGTGCCGGACCAGGAGCAGACGACCCGCCGTCACGCGCCGGCGCCCTCGTCGGTCCCCCGCGCGTCCGCGGGAAGGTCGATCACGGGGCAGTCCTTCCAGAGGCGCTCCAGGGCGTAGTACACCCGGTCCTCGGCGTGCTGCACGTGGACGACGACGTCGCCGAAGTCGACGAGCACCCAGCGGCCCGCAGCCTTGCCCTCGCGGCGGATCGGCTTGGCGCCGAGCTTGAAGAGCGCCTCCTCGACGGCGTCGACGATCGCGCCGACCTGACGCTCGTTGGTGCCCGAGGCGATGAGGAAGACGTCGGTGAGCACGAGCTGCTCGCTGACGTCGAGAGCGATGATCTCCTCGGCCTTGATGTCGGACGCGGCGCGAGCCGCCGCAACGGCCAGCTCGATCGCACGTTCGGTCGCAGCCACAGGTCTCCTCGGGTGTTCAGTGGGTCGTTCGGGATTGCTAGACAGAGTCGACGACGACGCTCGACACGGCGTGCGCGGCAGGAGCCGACGCCGAGTCGGCCGCGAGCCCGCCGGAGCGGCTCCACAGGAGCACGATCAGGAAGCCCAGCACGAACGCGACGAGCGCGAGTGCCAGGAAGTGGAGCCAGGTGTACGGGTGGCGGGGACGCGCGTCGTCGTCCTCGTCGTCCTCGTCGTGAGAGAGCGGTGCGGTCGCGCCGGCACCCACCGGAGCGGGGAACGCGACTCCCTCGGCACCCGGGCGCTGGGCCGGCACGGTCCCGCCGGCGGCGGGCTCGGTCGGCGACCACGACAGCGGGCCTGAGGCCGCCTGCGGGGCTGGGGTGCTCGGCGTCGGCGACCATCCCTGTCCCGGCACCGCGGCGGGAGCGTCCGGGCGGCTCGTCGCCGGTGCGTCAGGACGGCTCGTCGCTGGTGCGGTGGTGCGCGCCTGGGTCGGGTTCGACTGCCAGGAGGGCGTGGACGGCGGTGCGGGCGGGGCGTCGGACGCGGCACCCCAAGCGGTCGGGGCAGCGGCGGCCGTGCCGGCGGCGATCCAGCTCGGACCGTCGCGACGAGAGGCCGCGGCGCCACCGTCGGGAGAGGCGGTGGAGGGCTGCCCGCTGAACGAAGGCTGCTGGCCGAAGCTCGGCTGCGGCGCCGAACCCGGTCGCGGTGCCGCCGCGGGCTGGCCGGGCTGAGTGGGTGCCGGGAGCGAGCTCGTCCGCGAGGGCGTGCCCGGCTGCAGCGGGACGGAGCCCGGTCGCGCGACGGGCGGCTGACCAGGCTGGGCCTGGGCACCCGGAGCAGGACGAGCCTGACCGGCCGCCTGCGCACCCGCCGCGGACGGGGCGCTCGACGCCTGGAACGAGGTCCGCTGCGGCGTAGCCGGCGACGGGGACACCGCTGAGGGCTGCGCCGGCCGGGTCTGCGCGGTCGGGGCGGGTGCCGCTCCACGCTCGCCCCAGGCCGCCTGTGCGGAGGACTGCGGCGGAGACGGTGGCCGGCTGACGCTCGACGCCGCGGCGAGCGGCGCCGCGCTGCTCGGCGACGCCGGCCGGCTCGGGGCAGGAGTGCTGGCGGCGGGCGCGCTCGAGCTCGGCGCCGACGACCAGGGGGCCGGTCGTGTGGTCGGGACCACGGGTGCCGGCGGACGCGTGCTCGTCGGGTCGAGCGCGGTGTCGCGGATGGAACGGCGGGACCGCGAGGCCGGGTCGGCGGACGGAGCGGGGGCTACGGGCGCGCCGACGGGTCCGTCGGTCGTCGTCTGCTCGCGCAGCGCCCGGCGCGACGCAGGAGCACTTCCTGAGGCGGCCGACGGTGCGGGCGTCGTCGGAGTCGGAGTCGGAGTCGATGTAGGGGTCGGCTGCGGAGCCGCGGAGCCAGCATCGGCTGCGACACCCTCGACGGAACCCGTCTCAGGCCGGTGGAGCTCGCGACGACTGCGCCGCTCTCCGTTTTCACTCATGACAACCCTCGATACAACCTGTGCTTGGCGATGTACTGAACTACCCCGTCGGGGACGAGGTACCAGACCGGTTCCCCGGCCTTCTCACGTGCGCGGACATCCGTCGACGAGATCGCCAGGGCCGGGACCTCGAGGACCTGGACGCGATCACCGGGGAGCCCGTCCACCGACAGCGCGTGCCCGGGGCGGGTGACCGCCACGAACTGCGCCATCGCGAAGAGCTCGTCCGCATCCTTCCACGTCAAGATCTGCGTGATGGCGTCCGCGCCTGTGATGAAGAAGAGTTCGGCGTCCGGACGCGACTCCTTGAGGTCCCGGAGGGTGTCGACGGTGTATGTCACACCCTCGCGGTCCACGTCCACGCGGCTCACGGTGAACCGCGGGTTCGAGGCCGTCGCGATCACGGTCATCAGATAGCGGTGCTCCGCGAGCGTGACGGCCTGGTCGAGCTTGAACGTCGGCTGGCCCGTCGGGACGAACACGACCTCGTCGAGATCGAACCGGGCGGCAACCTCGCTCGCGGCCACCAGGTGACCGTGGTGGATGGGGTCGAACGTGCCGCCCATGACCCCGAGGCGCTGCCTCTGGACGGGCGGTTGCGTCATCGGTCGATCCCTCCGTCGAACTCGCCGCCGATCCCCACTAGGGGCCGGCTCAGTGGCGAGTCCCGACGCTCCGGAAGGCATACGCGATGAGCAGCATCGCGACGAGTCCGACGAACGCGCCGATGCCGAACACGTACGGCGGGAAGGGCAGTTCGTTCACGACCTCGGCGGCCTCTGCGGCAACGTGCACGTCAATCCTCCTGGGGTGGGGCGGGGTGGGACCAGTGTCGCACGATCAGATGTGCGGATCAGGGCCGGACATGGCCGTCGCCGTGCACGATCCACTTGGTCGTCGTCAGCTCCCCGAGCCCCATCGGACCCCGCGCGTGCAGCTTCTGCGTGGAGATCCCGATCTCCGCGCCGAGGCCCAGCTGGCCTCCGTCGGTGAACCGGGTCGAGGCGTTGACCATGACCGCGGCGGAGTCCACCTCGGCGACGAACCTCTCCGAGGACGCCAGGTCCTGGGTGATGATCGCCTCGGTGTGCCCGGAGCTCCAGGTACGGATGTGCTCGAGGGCCTCGTCCAGGGAGTCGACGACCTTGACGGCCAGGTCGAGCGACAGGTACTCGGTGGCCCAGTCCTCGTCGGTCGCCGGGACGACGTCCGCCTCCTCGGGTGCGAGTGCGAGCGTCTCCTCGCAGCCGTGGATGGTGACGCCCTCGTCGGCGAGCATCGCGATCGCGACCGGCAGGAACTCGTCGGCCACGGCCTGGTGCACCAGCAACGTCTCGGCGGCGTTGCAGACACCGACCCGCTGCGTCTTGGCGTTGAGCAGGATCGGCAGGGCCATCGCCAGGTCGGCAGTCTCGTCGACGTAGACGTGCACGTTGCCGACACCCGTCTCGACGACGGGCACCGTGGACTCGCGCACGACGGTCTGGATCAGGTCGGCTCCCCCGCGCGGGACCAGGATGTCGACGAGCCCCCTCGCGTGCATGAGAGCGACCGCGCCCTCCCGGCCGTACGCGTCGATCGACTGGACGAGAGCGCCTGGCAGCCGCTTCGAGACGAGCGCACGCGAGAGGACGTCGACGATCAGCTCGTTGCTCGCCGCAGCCGCGGAGCCGCCGCGCAGGATCACCGCGTTGCCGCTCTTGAGGGCGAGCCCGGCGGCGTCCACGGTCACGTTCGGGCGGGCCTCGTAGATCATGCCGACGACGCCCATGGGGACCCGGACCTGGCGCATGCGCAGGCCGTTCGGCAGGGTCGACCCGCGGACCACCTCGCCGACCGGGTCGGGCAGCGCGGCCAGCTCACGCAGGGCGTCGGCCATCGCGACGATCCGCTCCGGGGTGAGTGCCAGGCGGTCGAGCAGCCCGGCCGACGTGCCGTTGGCGCGCCCGCGTTCCAGGTCGACCCCGTTCGCCTCGACGAGCTGCGGGGTGGCCTCGACCAGCGCGTCCGCCATGGCCCGCAGCGCGGAGTCCTTCGTGGCGCGCGTGGCGGTGGCGAGCGTGCGGGAGGCGATCTTGGCGCGCTCCGCGACGGCATGCACCGCCGCGGTCACGTCCGTGCTGCTCGGCGCGTCGGGCGCATCCGTCAGCGGCTGGTCGAGCGACGTGGTCATCTGGTCAGGGTAGTCCTGCCGCGTCCGACGGTGGACGCCATCCTTCCTCGTCCCGGATCGAGCGCATGATCCGTCGGCTGATCTCGCGCAGCTGCCGCGCCTGAGCCTGCGTCAGCGGGTCGAGAACCAGTCGTCGCACGGTCGACACGTGCCCGGGGTCGGCCTCTGCGACCTTCTGCACCCCCAGGTCGGTGAGGATCGCCAGGGTGTACCGGCCGTCGGCAGGGTCGGTCGCGCGCCGCAGCCATCCCTTCGTCTCCAGCCGCGTCGCCGCGCGGGAGAGTCGCGACAGCGAGCTGTTGGCGTAGCCGGCCAGGACGCTCATGCGGAGCGTCCGGTCGGGCGCACCGGCGAGCGCATACAGGACGCCGAACTCGAAGTGCGTCACGTCGGCGTCGCGTTGCAGCTGGGTGTCGAGCGCGGAGGGCAGCCACACGAGCACGGTGGCCAGGGCGGCCCAGGTCTCGAGGTCCTCACCGCTGAGCGTTCCGGGTGCGCTGGTCTTCGACATGACTGCAGAGTAGGGGAGATGACTTGATCAGGAAAGTCATGCCGCCTAGTGTTCACTTGACTGAGCAAATGATTGGGCGGGTGCTCGACGACCGGGCGCCACGCGACGAGACGGGGACACATGGATCTGCAGCTGTCGGGCAAGACCGCGTTCGTGAGCGGGTCGACGCAAGGGATCGGCTACGCGATCGCCGAGGCACTGCTCCGGGAGGGGGTGTCGGTCACCGTCAACGGGCGAGACGCGGACCGGGTCAGGACCGCAACGGCGAGCCTCGAGCGGGCCGTGCCGGGCGGCGTCGTCTCGGGCATCGCCGCGGACTTCGAGGACCGCGAGCAGGTGGGGCGACTGCTGGAGTCGATGGGAGCCCCCGACATCCTGGTGAACAACGTCGGCCTGTTCGAGGTCGCGCCCTTCCAGGACATCTCGGACGACGGCTGGCAGCGCTACTTCGAGGTCAACGTCATGAGCGGTGTGCGGCTCTCGCGGCACGTGCTCCCCCACATGATCGCCAGGAACTGGGGTCGCATCCTCTTCATCGGGAGCGAGTCCGGAGTGAACGTCCCGGCGGACATGACGCACTACGGCGTCACCAAGGCAGGGATGATCGCGCTCAGCAACGGGCTGGCCAAGCTCACCCGGGGCACCGACGTCACCGTGAACACGATCCTCGGCGGCCCGACGTACTCCGACGGCGTCGCCGATGCGGTCGCCCAGATCGCTCGGGCCCAGGCGGTGCCGACGGAGGCGCTGAAGCACGCCATCATCGGCGGGAACCAGACCACGCTCCTGCAGCGGTTCATCGAACCCGCCGAGATCGCCCACCTCGCGGCCTACCTGGCGAGCCCACTCTCGTCCGCGACGAACGGC
Organism: Cellulomonas sp. P4_H4; assembly: GCF_056400865.1. NCBI lineage: Bacteria > Bacillati > Actinomycetota > Actinomycetes > Micrococcales > Cellulomonadaceae > Cellulomonas > Cellulomonas sp. P4_H4. The sequence goes on along the minus strand of NZ_JBFUKL010000001.1, from coordinate 1,127,412 downwards.
GCAGCACTCCGTGCCGACGGTGGCGTCCTCACAGCCATGCTCTGAGGCGTCACCCGGTCACAGCGGCCCCGCTGCGCCGAGCGGCGTCGCGTACGGCCACCCCCGCGTGCACCAGAGGGATGACGTTCTCGCCGAACTCGACGGCGTCCGAAAGCAGGTCGTACCCACGCAGCCCGAAGATCTCGAAGCCCACGTCGACGTAGTCGAGCAGGGCGTCGGCCACGGTCCGGTACGAGCCGACGAGGGCCGTCGCACTCGTCGGCAGCCCGCCCGCTCCCGCCACGGTCGGGGTCCAGAGCGCGCGGTCGTGCCGCTCCCCCGACGCCGCCAGCGCCTCGAGGCGCAGGTTCGCCGTGTTCTCCGGCAGCCTGCCCGGCTCGCGCGGCGCTTCCGTGAGGGTGCGGACCCTCCGCGGTCCTGCCAGCTCGTCGATGCGGGCTCGGATCGCGTGCGCCTTGGCCCACGCCTCCTCGTCGGTCGGCGCCACGATCGGCCGGAACGCGATCTGGAGCCGGGGCGTCGGGCGGCCGACGGCGAAGGCTAGCGAGCGCAGGAGCGTCACCTGGTCGGTCGTGGCAGCCAGGGGCTCGCCGAAGAACGCGAAGACGTCGGCCACCCGTGCACCCACCTCGAGCGCCCGTCGTGACGCTCCGCCTGCCGAGAGCCCCGGCCTGTGCGCGGACCGCGCGCGGAGCACGAAGTCCTCCGCCCAGTAGTACGACCCGCCGTGCGTGAACGGCTCCGCCGAGGTCCACGACCGCAGGAGCACCTGTGCGTACTCCGCGAGCCGGTCGTAGCGGGCGTCCTTGTCCAGGTCGTCACCTTCGGCGCGCTGGTCGCTCGTGAGACCGCCGGCGATGAGGTGGACCGTGACGCGGCCGCCCGAGGCGAGGTCCAGCGTGGCGAACGTCTTGGCGGCGAACGTGGGTGCCGAGACGTTCGGCCGGTGCGCGACCCGCAGCTGGATACGGTCCGTGTGCGCGGCCGCCCACGCCGCGGCCTGCGCCGGGTCGGGACCGTCGGACGCGTACGGGAACAGCACGTGGTCCCAGCCGCTCGCCTCGTGGGCACGCGCGATCTCCCGCGTGTAGCCGGGGTCCCAGACCGGTCCGACGAGCGGCGTGGTCTCGGTCGACGGGTTCCCGTACCCGGCGCCGAGGAACTCGACCGGCACCTCAGACCGTCACGAGCGCGTCGATGCCCTTGGCCCGTCCGGCGTCCTTCGGACCCCAGAGGGTGGTGGACACCTCGGCCCGGACCAGCGGGACGACCTCCTCGGCGAACCGGCGCAGCACGTCCTGCTGCTGCTCGTACGGCAGCACAGGGTTGAGCGAGACCGACTGCAGGTCGTGCTGGTAGGACGCGTGGTAGTCAAGGATCTTCTCCGCGACACGCTCCGGGGAGCCGACGAGAGCCGGACCCCGCTCGACCGCGTCCTCGATGTGGGTGAACGACGACACCTTGCCCGGCCGGGTCTCGCCGACGTTCCTTGCCGCCATCCGGGCCGCGAAGCCCTCGTAGACCGCGCGGTACTCCTCGGTCGCCTGCTCGGTGGTGTCCGCGAGGAACAGACCGCCCGAGCCCGAGCCGACGTAGCCGATCGACGGGTCGAAGCCGTTCGCCGCGAGCTGCTCGCGGTACCGGTCGATGAGCACCTTGTAGTTCTCGCGCGGCTGCAGCGCGTTGGCCGACACGATGGGGTCACCGTGCTTGGCCGCCAGATCGACCGCGATCGTGCTCGTCGCCGAACCGTGCCAGATGCGGAACGGGCCGTCGTAGGGCCGCGGGAGGGTCGTCGCGTCGGTCAGCGGCGCGTGGAACGTGCCCTGCCAGTCCACGTGCTCCCGGCTGAGCAGGAGCTTGAGGAGCTCGTAGTTCTCCTCCAGGTAGTCGTACTGGTGCGCGAGCTCGAGGCCGAACAGCGGGAAGTGCTTGTCCTCGTTGCCCTTCCCGATCACGATCTCGAGGCGCCCGCGCGAGAGCACGTCGATCGTCGCGTAGTCCTCGGCGACGCGGACCGGGTCGAGCAGGCTCAGCACGGTCACGCCCGTGCTCAGCAGGATCCGGTCGGTGGCCTGCGCGAGCGCGCCGAGCAGGACGGTCGGCGACGACGACAGGAAGTCACCGGCGTGCCGCTCCCCCACCGCGAACGCGTCGAGTCCGAGCTCCTCGGCCAGCACGGCCGTCTCGACGACACGCTCCAGGCGCGTGGACGGGTCGAGCAGCTCACCGGTCACCGGGTGCGGGCCGTGGGGGACGATGTCCAGGACCTGGAACTTCACGGTCGTGCTCCTTGCGTGATGGGGGTGGTGTCGTACCCGAAGGCGAGCAACGTCCCGCTCGGGACCGTTCGCGTCTCACGTTCGGGGAGCCGGACGAAGCCGAGGCGGTGGTAGAGCGCATGAGCGCCGGTCATCTGCGGACCGGAGTTCATGACGACGCGGTCCAGTCCTCTCTGCCGGGCGAGCGAGACGACGTGCGCGGTGAGCAGCGCGCCTATCCCGCGCCTGCGCGCGGCCGGAGACACCGCGAGCAGCCGGAAGTCGAGCTCGCCGGCCCGGCCGAGCGGGGAGATGTGCCCGCCCGGGCGTGGGGTCGCGACCGTCCCGAGCAGCTCTCCGGTCGACAGGTCCTCGGCCACCCACACCTCGTGCTCGCGTGCGCGGGCCGCCACGTCGGTCAGCGAGGCCCGGTACTCGTCGCCGATGTCGTAGTCGTGGCTGTACGCGTCGACCGAGAGCTGGGCGACGCGCTCGAGCTCGTGGGGCGCGACGAGCCGGACGATGACCCCAGTCCGCGACAGGTCGTAGCCGAACACGACCAGGCCCCCGATGCTCTCGCGCTCGACCAGCCGCTCGAACCCGAGCCGGTGGTACAGCCGCTGGGACGTCACGTTGCGTGCACCGGTGTCGAGCACCAGGGCGGCGACGCCCCAGGACCGGGCTCGCTCGATCGACGCGACCATCAGGGCGGCGCCCACACCGCTGCCGCGAGCCTGCGGCGCGGTGGTCAGCAGCCGCACCTCGGCCTCGTCGGCGTGCGCCTGGCGGTTGTAGGCGGAGCCGGGCCGCAGGAGGCTCGCCGTCCCGAGGAGCTCGCCCCCGTCGGTCGCGACGAGCAGGTCGCCGGCCGCCGCCCGGCCGGCGCTGTCCCGCAGGAGTCGCAATCGGTCCGGGTCCTTCGTGGGGCCGAACGGTCCCGTCGCGAACCCGTGCTCGGTCAGCTCGGCGACCGCGTCGTACTCGTCGGTCCGGGCGACCCGTACCTCGATGCTCACGAGAAGTACCCCTCCACGTCCAGGACGCCGCCGGCGTCCTCGAAGTCCTGCCGGACGGCCGCACGCAGGGCGGGGTCCGACAGGTAGTCCAGCGCTGTCAGCGCGAGTCCGACGGCGCCGTCGATCGCGGCCGCGTCGCCACGTGGCCCACCGGCGACCTCGGCGAACTCGCGGGTGTGCAGGGCGACGTCCGGCTCGCTGACCGCGATCATCGGGTGGATGCCGGGCAGCCGGACGCTCACGTTCCCGAAGTCCGTCGAGGCAGCCAGGATCTCGGGCACGACTCCCCCGGCGAGCACGGTGCGGCCCTGGTCCGCCTGGTGCACCGCCCACCGCTCGCCGAGCGGTCCGTTCGTCCGGACCGGGAGCGTGAACGGCGCCGCGTCCCAGACGAGCTCCGCGGTCGTTCCGGTGGCGAGCGCCGCTCCTCGCGCGATGTCCTCGAGCCTCGCGGACAGGTCCCTGAGCGTCGTCGGGCTGGCGGACCGCACGTAGTACTCGACCGTGGCCCGCTCGGGCACCACGCTCGGCCGCGTGCCCCCCTCGAGCACGACGCCGTGCACGCGGTCGCTCGGCGGGATGTGCTGCCGCAGCATCGCGACGGCCTGGTAGTTCAGCGCCACCGCGTCGAGCGCGTTGCGGCCCATGAACGGGCTCGCCGACGCGTGCGCGGCGACGCCCTGGTAGGTCACGCGCAGCTGCCGCCGGCCCAGGAACGGGTGGTCGACGACGTCGAACCCGAACGGGTGGACCATGATCGCCGCGTCGACCCCCGCGAAGAACCCGTTGCGCGCCAGGATCTCCTTGCCCGAGCTGCCCTCCTCGGCCGGGGTCCCCAGGAGCAGCACACGGCCCGGCAGGACGAGTCCGTGGGCGACCGCCCGGACCAGCGCGAGGAACGCGCCGGTCGCGGCACCGGCGATCAGGTGGTGCCCGCACGCGTGCCCCACCTCGGGAAGCGCGTCGTACTCGGCGAGGATCGCGATCGTCGGCCCCGCGTCGTCGCGTGGTGCACCGTCGTCCGGACCCCGCGCGGTCAGTCCGGCGCGGAGCGCGGTCGACAGGCCGTGCGTCCCGACGACGGCGGGAACGCCGTGCGCGCGCAGGACGTCGGCGATCGCCGCGACCGACCGGACCTCACGGAACGCCTCCTCGGGATGGGAGTGGATCGCGTGCGCGACGTCCAGGACGTCAGCCTCACCCGACTTCGCCGCGACGCGCACCCTCTCCGTCGACTCGTCGTCCGCCCCAAGGAACGCGGACGTCAGCGGGACGAACGACGCGCGACGTCGCTCGGTGAGTGCGCGCAGCTCGTCGAGGAACGCGGTGGAAGGAGAGCTCATCAGGCGGTGGGCGGCTCGGCGGGCAGGCCGGCGTCCTTCCAGGCGGGGAAGCCACCGTCGACGTGGACCACGTTGGTGAAGCCCTTGGCGCGCAGCTCGGCCGCGACGGGTCCCGAACCCCGCACGGAGCCGCAGACGACCACGATCGGCGTGTCGAGCGACACCACGGGCGCGTGCCGCGTGGCGGCGGACAGGTCGAACTCCTCGTCGAGGCCGTACCGGTCGGCCAGCGTCGCGCCGGGGATCGATCCCGTCCTGGAGCGGCCGGCCTCGCTGCGCACGTCGATCAGGAACGCCCCCTGCGCGACGCGTGACGCCGCCTCGTCGGGGCTGACCGCCGGAGCGAGCGCCGCGGCCTCCTCGATACTCAGGTGCTCGGCGGGAGCGCCCGGCCGGGTCGTGGCGTTTCTCATCGTGTCTCCTCGTGACGGCTGCCGGGCGGGCGCCCGTTCGGCGTCCGACCTGGCCAGGAGGGTCGGCGGCACGCTCGCCGATGTCAACCATCGGGACCGCCTTCTCACATCTCGGGACCCGTCGATGCCCGGCATCGCACGGCGGCCCACGCCTGCCAACGCCGGGTGTTCAGGCGAGCACGGCCACGCTCAGCGGCGCTTGCGGACCAGGACGAGGTCGTCGCGGTGGACCAGCTCGCGGTCGTAGCCGGGGCCGAGCTCGGCACGCAGGTCCTGCGTGGATCGGCCCAGGAGGCCGGGCACCTCGGCGGCGTCGTACGCGACGAGCCCGCGGCCGATGAGCGCTCCGTCGGGGCCGACGAGCTCGACGGGATCCCCTTCCTCGAAGGCCCCCTCGAACCCCGTGACACCGGCGGGCAGCAGCGACGTCCCGCGCTCGACGACCGCGCGCACGGCACCCGCGTCGAGCAGGAGCCGTCCGCGCGTGTGCGCCGCGTGGGCGAGCCAGAGCCGACGGATCGAGGTCCGACGACCGGTCGCGGTGAACCAGGTGCCGACGTCCTCACCGGCAAGCGCCTGCGCCGCCTGCGCAGCGGACGTGAGCACCACGGGGACGCCCGACTGCGTCGCGATCGCCACGGACTCCAGCTTGGTCACCATGCCACCCGTGCCGACGGCGCTCCCTCGCGAGGCGACGTCGATCCCCTCGAGGTCCTCCGCCACGACCACCGAGGCGATGCGGCGCGACCCGTCGCGCGACGGCGGCCCGGTGTACAGCGAGTCGACGTCGCTGAGCAGCATCAGCGCGTCGGCGTGCACCAGGTGCGAGACCAGGGCGGCGAGGCGGTCGTTGTCGCCGAACCGGATCTCGTCGGTGGCCACGGCGTCGTTCTCGTTGATCACGGGCACGATGCCGAGGTCGAGCAGCCGAGTCAGCGCGCGGTGCGCGTTGCGGTAGTGCACGCGACGGACGGTGTCGTCCGCGGTCAGCAGCACCTGACCCACCTGGAGCCCGTGGCGTCGGAACGCCTCGGTGTAGTGCGCGACGAGGAGGCCCTGCCCGACGGAGGCGGCGGCCTGCTGCGTCGCGAGGTCCCTCGGGCGGGCCGCGAGACCGAGCGGACCGAGGCCGGCCGCGATCGCCCCCGACGACACGAGCACGACCTGCCCACCCGCCGCGCGCCGCGCCGCGAGCACGTCGACCAAGGCGTTCAGACGCTCCGGGGCGAGCCGTCCGTCCGGCGTCGTCAATGACGACGAACCGATCTTGACGACGACGCGCGACGCCGAGACCAGCTGCTGGCGGTCCTGCAGGGCGTCGACGGTCACGAACGGCATTCTGCCCCGCTACCTGCGCAGGCCATGGTCTTTATCCGCGAGGCGGACGTCAGTCCTTCGCCGCGTCGGTCCAGATCCCGGCCTCGCGCTCGGTCCACAGCTCCTCGCGCGCCTCCGTCTTGGCGTCCATGCGCTCCTTGTACTCCTGGCGCTTCTCGCCGCGCGTGGGGCGCGAGCGGTCCTCGATGCGCAGGTCGACGCCGCGCGGGCCGCCGAGGAACTCGGCACCCGTCATGAGCGTGGGCTCCCAATCGAAGATGACGGCGTTGTGCTCGGGACCGATCCGCACCTCGTCGCCGGGGACGGCACCCGCCTTGAACAGCTGGTCCTCGACGCCGAGACGGGCGAGCCGGTCGGCGAGGTAGCCGACGGCCTCGTCGTTGGAGAAGTCGGTCTGGCGGACCCAGCGCTGCGGCTTCTCGCCCTGCACCCAGAAGTAGACTCCCTGGCCCTCGACCTCGCGCCTCGTCACGGTGAAGCCGGCGTCGTCGACGGCCTTGGGCCGCAGGACGACGCGCGTGTTCTCGGCAACGGGGGCGTCCCGACGGGCCTTGTCGACGATCTCGCCCAGCGCGTAGGTCAGCAGGCGCAGGCCCTCGTGGCTCGCCGTCGACACCTCGAACACGCGCAGGCCGCGGGCCTCGAGGTCGGGCTTGACCAGCTCGGCCAGCTCGCGCGCCTCGGGGACGTCGATCTTGTTGAGCACGACGATCTGCGGGCGCTCGGTGATCGGCACCCGGCCACCCTCGATGCTCAGGTCACCCGCGTACGTCGCGAGCTCGGCCTCGATGACGTCCAGGTCGGAGATCGGGTCGCGGTCCGGCTCGAGGGTCGCGCAGTCGAGCACGTGCACGATGACCGCGCAGCGCTCGATGTGCCGCAGGAACTCGAGGCCCAGCCCACGCCCCTCGGAGGCGCCCGGGATCAGACCGGGGACGTCCGCGACCGTGTACCGGGCCGTTCCCGCCTGGACGACGCCCAGGTTCGGCACGAGCGTCGTGAACGGGTAGTCGGCGATCTTGGGGCGGGCAGCCGAGATGGCCGCGACGAGGCTGGACTTGCCGGCGCTCGGGTAGCCGACGAGCGCCACGTCCGCGATCGTCTTGAGCTCGAGCACGACGTCCTGGGCCTCGCCGGGCTCGCCCAGCAGCGCGAACCCGGGAGCCTTGCGGCGGGCCGAGGCCAGCGCGGCGTTGCCCAGTCCCCCGCGACCGCCTGGCGCGGCGACGTACTGCGCACCCATGCCGACGAGGTCCGCGAGCACGTTGCCCTCGACGTCCTTGACGACGGTGCCGTCCGGCACACCGAGCACCAGGTCGCCGCCCGTGGAGCCCGAGCGGTGGTCGCCCATGCCCTGCGTTCCCGAGGGCGCGTGCCGGTGCGGCAGGTGGTGGTAGTCGAGCAGCGTGGTGACCTGCGGGTCGACCTCGATGATCACGGAGCCACCGTTGCCACCGTTGCCGCCGTCAGGGCCGGCGAGGGGCTTGAACTTCTCTCGGTGGATGGACGCACAGCCGTGCCCACCGTCACCGCCGGTCGCGTGCAGCACGACCCGGTCGACGAATGTCACCACGGCTGAACCTCCTACCTATTCCTTGCTCGTTACCTGCTCGACGCGTTCTTCGATAGTCACACGCGAAAGGGGCGCACCGCACCGGTGCGCCCCTCCACGAATGCTCAACGCGGACCGATGCCGCGCCGCATGAAACTCAGACCTCAGCACTTACGGTCGGTCCGATCCTGCATTCCGCTCCCGGCACGTGACGCTCCGCGCCCCGTACCGTCCGGTGCATTCCGGATCAGACCTCAGCCGCCACGACGATGTCGATGACCTTGCGGCCACGGCGACGGCCGAAGGTGACCGCACCGGCGGCCAGGGCGAACAGCGTGTCGTCGCCGCCACGGCCGACGTTCACGCCGGGGTGGAAGTGCGTGCCGCGCTGGCGGACGATGATCTCGCCGGCCTTGACGACCTGGCCACCGAAGCGCTTCACGCCCAGGCGCTGGGCGTTGGAGTCGCGACCGTTGCGCGAGGAGCTCGCGCCCTTCTTGTGTGCCATGACATTCCTGCTTTCGTGCTCAGAGTGTGGGGGGCTGCGCGTGCCTGTGGCCGTATGGCCGACGGCGCGAGATCAGGAGATGCCGGTGACCTTGAGGCGGGTCAGCTTCTGGCGGTGACCCTTGCGCACGCGGTAGCCGGTCTTGTTCTTGTACTTGAGGATGTCGATCTTGGGACCCTTCTCGTCCCGCACGACCTCCGCCGTCACCTTCACCTTGGCCAGCGCCGAGGCGTCGGTCGTGACCGTCGCACCGTCGACCAGCAGCAGGGCGGGCAGCTCGATGGTCGCGCCGGCCTGAGCGGAGAGGCGGTCGACGACGACGACGTCGCCGACAGCGACCTTCTCCTGGCGGCCGCCAGCCTTCACGATCGCGTACACCACGTTGCTGCTCATCTCTGCTCGTTGAAGTGCCTGTGTCAAAACAAGTGTCCTGTGCTGTGCACCGTCCGACGCCCGCGCCCGTCCCGCACCACCGGTGTGCACCGGTTCCCGTGGGGGTTCGCGTCGACGCCGCTCAGCGGCACGCATGACCAGCGCGCACACGCGCGCCGACGTTCTAGAGTACGGACCCCGCGCCGCAGGGTCAAACCTGGACGGCTCCCCTGCGGGCGACGTGACCTATCGCACGTCGCCGCAGGAGAGGCTCAGGACTGCTCGGGCGCCTGCTCGGGCTCGTCGCCCGACTCGTCGGCCGGCTCGTCGTCGGGTGCGTCGACCGGCTCGTCGCTCGACGCGTCCTGCGACTGGTCGAACGGCTCGTCGGCGGGCTCGTCGCCCGACTCGTCGAGCGACTCGAAGACGTCGGCCGGGACCTGCGTCAGCTCGAGCTCCTCCGCGGGCGCGTCGGGCTGCTCGTCGGACCGCTCGTCGGACGGGACGTCAACCTGCTCGACGTCCCCGGCGGGCGCCGCACCGGGGTGCGAGGCTGCGAGCTCGGCGAACACGTCGAACGCCGGGGCAGGCGGCGAGACCTGCTCGGTCTCCACCTCGGACACCTCGAGGACGGGAGCCTCCTGGTCCGTCACCACCGGTGCGTCGTGCTCGTGCTCGTGCGCGTGGGCCGCGGCCGCCGCGATCGTCGCGAGGGTCGCCTTGACGGCCTCCCGCGCCTCGGGCAGGACGGGCACACCCGCGTGGGGCACGTGCGAGACGGGCTCCTTGGCGCCTCCGCGCTTGCGACGGGACCTCGTGGCCGAGCCGTCACCGTTGGCGGGCACCTGCTGCTCACCGGCGTCGGGACGCTGGTTGTTCTTCTCGATCGGCTCCTCGTGCACGATGAAGCCGCGCCCGTGGCAGTGCTCGCACGTCTCGCTGAACGCCTCGACGAGGCCCTGCCCGACGCGCTTGCGGGTCATCTGCACGAGGCCGAGCGAGGTGACCTCGGCGACCTGGTGCTTGGTGCGGTCACGCCCGAGGCACTCGACCAGGCGGCGCAGGACGAGGTCGCGGTTCGACTCGAGCACCATGTCGATGAAGTCGATGACGATGATCCCGCCGATGTCCCGCAGCCGGAGCTGGCGGACGATCTCCTCGGCGGCCTCGAGGTTGTTGCGCGTCACGGTCTCCTCGAGCGTGCCGCCCGAGCCCGTGAACTTGCCCGTGTTGACGTCGACCACGGTCATGGCCTCGGTGCGGTCGATCACGAGCGAGCCGCCCGACGGGAGCCAGACCTTGCGGTCCATGCCCTTGGCGAGCTGCTCGTCGATGCGGTGCACGGCGAAGACGTCGGTCTGCGAGGTCCAGCGCTCGACCTTCTGCGCCAGGTCCGGCGCCAGCTCGTCGATGTACGACGAGATCGTCGACCAGGCGTCGCCGCCCTCGACCACGAGCTTGCTGAAGTCGTCGTTGAAGATGTCGCGGACCACGCGGATCGCCATGTCCGGCTCGCCCTGCAGGAGCGCGGGAGCGGAGGCGGTCTTCGACTTCTTCTCGATCGCCTCCCACTGGCCCTGCAGCCGGGCGATGTCCGCACGCAGCTCGTCCTCGGAGGCGCCCTCGGCCGCGGTGCGCACGATGACGCCCGCGGTCTCGGGGACGATCTCGCGCAGGATGCGCTTCAGGCGGTTGCGCTCGGTGTCGGGCAGCTTGCGGCTGATGCCGGTCATGCCGCCGCCGGGCACGTAGACGAGGTACCGGCCGGCGAGCGTGACCTGCGAGGTCAGGCGCGCACCCTTGTGACCGATCGGGTCCTTGGTCACCTGCACGAGCACCGGGTCGCCGGACTTGAGCGCCTGCTCGATGCGGCGGGCGGACCCGCCCTCGAGGCCGGCGGCGTCCCAGTTGACCTCACCGGCGTACAGCACCGCGTTGCGGCCCTTGCCGACGTCGACGAACGCGGCCTCCATGCTCGGCAGCACGTTCTGCACGCGGCCGAGGTAGACGTTGCCGACCATCGAGGTCTGCGCCTGGTTGGACACGTAGTGCTCGACCAGCACGCCGTCCTCGAGCACCGCGATCTGCGTGCGCGCGTTCTTCTCGCGGACGATCATCGTGCGCTCGACCGACTCGCGGCGGGCCAGGAACTCGGACTCGGTGATGATCTGGCGACGACGACCGGCGTCGCGGCCGTCCCGACGGCGCTGGCGCTTGGCCTCGAGCCGGGTCGATCCCCGCAGCGCGGTGACCTCGTCGCTGGGCGTGCGCGTGCGGGGTGCACGGGCCTCGCCGCCACCGTCGCCCGAACCGCCCGAGGATCCGCGACGACGACGGCGACGACGACGGCTCGAACCGGCCTCGTCGTTCCCGTTCTCGTCGGAGTCGTCGTCGGCGCCCTCGGCGTCGTCGGCACCCGTGGCGGGCTCGTCACCCTCGGCCTCGTCGTCCTGCGACGCGCTCGATCCCGCTGGCGAGTCCGAGCGGCTGCGACGCCCCCGACCGCCGCGACGACGGCGACGACGCGGTGCGCCGTTGCCGGTCGCGGAGTCGTCGGTCTCGTCCTCGTCGTCGTCGGACTCGTCGTCAGTCTGGTCCTGGGCGTCCTCGTCGGAGCGGTCCTCGGACTGCGCGAGATCCTGCGCGAGGTCGCGTGCGAATGCCGCCTCGAGGTCGTCGACGGCTTCCTCGTCCTGGGCCTCGTCCTGAGCCTCGTCAGAACCGGCGCCCGCGCCCGCTCCCCCACCGCTGCGACCGCGGCGACCGCGGCGGCGCGAGTTGCGCGACGACGTGCCGGTCTCGCTCGGGGCAGCATCGATCTCGGTCGTCTCCGCCGCCGGTGCGTCGACCGCGAGCGCCGCAGGGGCGTCGTCGTCGGCGCGGTGAGCGGACTCGGAGATCTCCTCGGGCGAGCCCGTGCTCGCCTGGGCACGCCGACGGCGCGGGCGGGTGGCGCTCGGGTCCGGCGCCTGGAACAGGAGCGCGGTCGTCGCGAACCGGGGACCGGTCGCGGTGGTGCTCGTCGTGGTCGGCAGTGCAGGCTCAGCAGGCTGATCCGGCTCCGCCGGCACGGTCGAGGCGAACTCGGCGAGCACGTCGAGCGCGGGCGTCACGGCCTCGGGCTCGTCCACCGGCTCGTCCTCGGCCACGACCTCGGCGACCGGCTCCGGTGTCGCGACCGGACGCGAGCTCGCCCGACGGCGGCGCGGCGCCTTCGCGGGCGGCGCATCCTCGACGGGCGCCTCGACAGCGGCCTCGGCCGGGGCTGCGACCGGCTCGACGACAGGCTCGACAACCGGCGCCGCGGGCGCTGCGGGCGCGTCGGCACTCACCGGGACGACGGTGCGAGTGACCCGGCGGGACTTCTTCTTCACGGGCGCGGCAGCCTCCGGGGCGGCGTCCGCGGTGTCGCCGGCGAGCTCGACGGTCGGCTCGGCGACGGGCGCAGTCTCAGCAGCGGCGGCGGGCAGCGTCGTGACGGGCTCGACCGGGGCTTCGTTGCTGGGCGCGGCGGTCACGCGGGTGGCTCGACGGCGGCGCGGGGCGGCGGGCGGTGCCTCACCCCCGGCCGTTGCGGCTGCGTCTTCGATGGTGGGGGTGTTCTCGTCGGTCACGCGAAGTGCTCCTGGGTACCGAGCATCGCCACCCACACATCAGGCGGTACTCGGCAGGTCGGTCGTCGCACGCGTTCTGCGCGGCGACGGAAAGTCGGCGGTCGTGGCTGCTGCACCGAGTCGGCGCCATCGCCTGCGAGGCCTGGCCGGCGTTCCCGATCTGGGACGTCCGGCTGGCAGGGCGGCGGCTGGCGCGCACGACAAGCTGATGCTGCGAGCTCAAGGGTCCCGTGACGGTGTGGTCGCCCAGGGAGCCGCGGCCAGTATCGCACAGCGACCCCCTGCGTCGCGTCCCGCGCCACGAAGACGCGCCGGAGGCGCTTAGCGAATCTGACACAACGTCCGCATGTGCCGAAGGTCCCTGTACGCGGAAGCCCCTGGTGGGGGCAGGATGGGCCACGACCGCTGCACCCATGACGGAGGGCAACCGTGGACCCGCTCGACCTGGCCCGCCTGCAGTTCGGGGCGACCACCGTCTACCACTTCATCTTCGTGCCGCTCACGATCGGGCTCGCTCCCCTGGTCGCGATCATGCAGACCATCTGGGTCCGCACGGGCAACGAGCGCTGGCTCCGGCTGACCAAGTTCTTCGGCAAGCTGCTGCTGATCAACTTCGCCATCGGCGTCGCGACGGGCATCGTGCAGGAGTTCCAGTTCGGGATGAACTGGTCCGAGTACTCACGGTTCGTCGGCGACGTCTTCGGTGCACCGCTGGCCATGGAGGCCCTCGCCGCGTTCTTCGTCGAGTCCACGTTCCTGGGCCTGTGGATCTTCGGCTGGGACAAGCTGCCGAAGAAGATCCACCTGGCCACCATCTGGGCCGTGGCCCTCTCCACGAACCTGTCGGCGTTCTTCATCCTCGCGGCGAACTCGTGGATGCAGCACCCCGTCGGCGCCGTCTGGAACGAGGCGACCGGCCGCGCGGAGATGAACGACATCGGCGCGGTGCTCACCAACTCGACGCTCTGGGCCGCGTTCCCGCACACCATCACGGCTGCGTTCGTCACCGCGGGCACGTTCGTCGCGGGCATCGCCGCGTGGTGGATGGTCCGCCTGGTGCGCGCGGGGCAGGTGGACAAGGCCCGCGACGTCTACCGTCCGGCCGTCGTGCTCGGCGTGGTCGTCGTGTTCATCGCCGGGATCGGCGTCGCGCTGACAGGTGACCAGCAGGCCAAGCTCATGTTCCAGCAGCAGCCGATGAAGATGTCGTCGGCCGAGGCTCTGTGCGAGACGGTCGACGGTGCCTCGTTCTCGCTGCTGGCCATCGGCGACCTGAGCAACTCGTGCGAGGGCGTCAGCCACATCATCGAGATCCCGGGCCTGACCAGCTTCCTGGCGAGCGGCGACTGGAACGCCCCGCTGCCCGGCGTCGAGGACCTGCAGACGCAGTACGAGGAGAAGTACGGGTTCACGGACGACTCCGGCCAGCCGATCTCGTACCAGCCGAACCTGCTCATCACGTACTGGTCGTTCCGGCTCATGATCGGCTTCGGCCTGGGCTCGGCTGCGCTCGCGGTGTTCGCCTTCTGGGTGACGCGGCGCGGTCGGGTGAGCGGCAACAAGTGGATCAGCCGACTGGCGCTCGTCGCTCTCGCGACGCCCTTCCTCGCCTCGGCGTTCGGCTGGATCTTCACCGAGATGGGTCGCCAGCCCTGGGTCGTCGCGCCCAACCCCACGGGGGTCGACGGCGTCTGGATGCTCACGGAGAGAGGTGTGTCGACCGTCGTCGGAACCGGCACCGTCGTCACCTCGCTCGTGGCGTTCACGCTGCTCTACGGGGTGCTGGCCGTGTTCTGGTTCCGCCTGATGCACCGGTACGCGATCGAGGGCGTCGCCGACAGCGAGCGTGACCCGAGCCCGGACAACCCCGACAACCGCATCGACCCGGACGACCCGGACGCCGCCCAGCGCCCGCTGTCGTTCGCCTACTGAGGGGGCCCAGCCATGGATCTGACCGTCGTCTGGTTCCTGCTCATCGCGGTCCTGTGGACCGGCTACCTCGTGCTCGAGGGCTTCGACTTCGGCGTCGGCATGCTGCTCGGGCTCCTCGCCCGCGGCGACAGGGCCTCCCGCGACCGCGACCGCCGCGTCATGATCAACACGATCGGCCCGACGTGGGACGGCAACGAGGTGTGGCTGCTCACCGCGGGCGGCGCCACGTTCGCGGCCTTCCCCGAGTGGTACGCCACGATGTTCAGCGGCTTCTACCTCGCGCTCCTGCTCATCCTGCTCGCCCTGATCGTGCGCGTCGTGGCGTTCGAGTGGCGCGGCAAGATCAACGACGACCGGTGGCGCGCGCTCGCCGACGGTGCGCTGATGATCGGCTCCTGGGTGCCCTCGCTGCTCTGGGGCGTCGCGTTCGCCAACCTCGTCCGAGGTGTCGAGCTCGATGCCGACCACCAGTACGTCGGCGGCTTCTGGGCCCTGCTCAACCCGTTCGCGCTGCTCGGGGGCGCGACGACCCTGCTCCTGTTCCTGTCGCACGGCGCGGTCTTCCTCGCCCTCAAGTCCGGCGGCGACATCCGCGAGCGCGCAGGCGCGTTCGCGGCACGGTCCTCGATCCTCACGCTCGTCGTGGCCGGCTCGTGGGCGATCTGGGCACAGATCGCGTACTCGGTGGCCTGGACCTGGATCGCCGTCGCAGTTGCCGCGGTCTCGCTGATCGTCGTCGTGATGGCGGCCCGTGCTCGTCGCGAGGGCCAGGCCTTCACCGCGTCGGCGGTGGCCATCGTCGCGGCCGTGGTGCTGATCTTCGGCTCGATGTACCCCGACGTGATGCCGGCGTTCGACCCGGCCAACTCGCTCACCATCACGAACGCGTCCTCGACGCACTACACGCTCGTCGTGATGACCTGGGTGGCGGTGATCCTCACGCCCATCGTCCTGCTCTACCAGGGCTGGACGTACTGGGTGTTCCGCAAGCGGATCTCGGCCTCGAACATCCCCGGGCACACCGGCCTGACGTTCGACAAGGTTCCGCCTCTCGAACGCCAGACCACCTCGACGGAGTGAGGCCTCTCGACCCGCGCCTGCTGCGGTACGCCCGTTCTGCGCGCGGTTACGTCGTCCTGACCGCCGCGTTCGGCGTCGTGATCGCCGCGCTCGTGGTCTGCCAGGCGCTGCTGCTGGCGCACGCGCTGGGTGGCGCGGTGCACGACGGTGCCACGCTCGACGAGCTGGGTCCCACGATCGGCTGGCTCGCCGTCGTGGTCGTCGCGCGGGTCGTGGTGACCTCGGGCCAGGAACGGTTCGCCCACCGCGCGGCGACGGCGACGATCACCGAGCTGCGCGAGCAGGTGGTCGACCACGCCGTCGCGCTCGGTCCGCGCTGGCTCGCGTCGGGCGAAGGACCCGCGGTGGTCACGCTCGCCACCCGGGGGCTCGACAACCTGGCGCCGTACTTCGTCCGCTACCTGCCGCAGCTGCTGCTGACCGCGACCGTCACGCCCGCGGTCCTGCTCGTGGTCCTCGGGCTGGACTGGATCTCCGCCGCGATCCTCTTCGCCGTGCTGCCGCTCGTGCCGATCTTCATGATCCTGGTCGGCAGGCTCACGCAGGGACGCTCGGAGCGCGGTCTCGTCGCGATGCAGAGGCTCGGCGCCCAGGTCCTCGACCTGCTGGCGGGCCTACCGACGCTGCGCGCGCACGGTCGCGCTCGCGGGCAGGGCGCCCGGGTGCGTGCCCTCGGGGACGCCCACCGGGAGGCGTCCATGGGGACGCTGCGGATCGCGTTCCTGTCCGGCATGGTCCTCGAGCTGCTGACCACGCTGTCCGTCGCGCTCGTCGCCGTCGCGATCGGGCTCCGGCTGGTGAACGGCGACCTCGGTCTGACCACCGGGATCGCCGTCCTGGTCCTCGCCCCTGAGGTGTTCCTGCCGTTGCGTCAGGTAGGGGCCCAGTTCCACGCCGCGGCCGACGGGGTCGCGGCCGCGGCACAGGCGTTCGCCGTCCTCGAGACACCGGTGCCGCCGTCGGGCACGAGACCGGCGCCGGACCTGCGCACGGCCACGGTGGCACTCGCCGGCGTGAGCGTCCGCACCGCGGGCGGCCGCACCCCCGACACCCTGGACCTCGAGCTGCGTCCCGGGACCGTCGTCGCACTGCGGGGTCCCAGCGGCGTCGGCAAGACGACCGCGGTCGACGTCCTGCTCGGCCTCGTCCGTCCCGACGAGGGCGCGGTGCTGGTCGGCCCGCTCGACCTGCAGGACATCGACCTGGCCACGTTCTGGTCGCAGGTCACGTGGCTCCCCCAGCGCCCGGTCCTCGAGCCGGGAACGATCGCGTCGATCGTCGGCAGGGAGTCGGGCGAGGCTGCGTCCCTGACGGGGCTCGACGAGGTCCTCGCGACCCTGCCCGACGGCTGGCAGACGCAGATCGGGCGAGGTGGAGCGGGCCTGAGCCTCGGCCAGCGACAGCGCGTCGCGCTGACCCGTGCCCTCGTCTCCGACGCCCCGCTGGTCATCCTCGACGAACCCACGGCGCACCTCGACGCGGCAGGCGAAGCGGTCGTGCTCGAGTCGGTCCGCGTGCTGCGCGACGCCGGACGGACGGTTCTGCTCGTCGCGCACCGCCACTCCCTGCTCGCCTGCGCGGACGTCGTCGTCGAGGTCCGCAGCGGCGCGGACGACGTGGTGCCGGCGTGAGGCACGCGACGGTCGGGCCCGGAACCTTGCGGCGTGCGGTCGCCCTCCTCGACGTGGACCGACGCCGGGTCGTCCTTGCCCTCGTCCTGGGCACCCTCGCGCTCGGCTGCGCGGTCGCGCTGGCCGGGACGGCCGCGTGGTTGATCGCACGCGCCTCGCAGATGCCGCCGGTGCTCGAGCTCAGCGTCGCCACGGTCGCGGTGCGTGCGTTCGGCATCGGACGAGGAGTGCTGCGCTACCTCGAGCGGCTCGTGTCGCACGACGTCGCGCTGAGAGGCATGACGCAGCTCCGGACCACCTTGTACGAGCGGCTCGCGGTCGGCCGTCCCGACACCCTCCTGCGGCTGCGGCGGGGGGACCTGCTGGCGCGGGTCGGTGCGGACGTCGACGCGGTGGGCGACGTGGTGGTCCGCGGCCTGCTGCCGATCGGCGTCGCGGCTCTGCTGGGCGTGCTCACCTCGGTCGTGATGTGCCTCTTCTGGCCGCCGGCCGGCCTCGCCCTGGCAGCGTGCCTGGTGCTCGCCGGGGTCGTGGCCCCGTTCCTCGCGTCCCGGGGCGCCCGGATCACCGAGGAGCTGGCGGTCCAGGGACAGTCGGACATGACCGCCGCCGCGCTCGGCCTGCTCGACGACGCAGGACCGCTGCTGGTCTCCGGCCGCGTCCCGCGCGAGCTGGCCGTCCTGAAGGAGGCCGACGGACGGATCGTCGCCGCGACCGACGCGGGTGCTCCGTCCGCTGCCCTGGCCGCCGGGCTCGGTCAGCTGGCGGTCGGTCTGGCGGTGCTCGCAGCGCTCGTCACCGGGGTCCCCGCGGTGACCGCCGGGCACCTCGCCGCGGTCGACCTGGCGGTCATCGTGCTCACCCCGCTCGCGGCCTTCGAGGCGACGTCTCTGCTGCCTGCCGCGATGATCCAGGTGCACCGCTCGCGCGCCGCGGCCGCGCGCGTGCTCGCGCTGCTCGACGACGAGGCGGCGAACCCGGTGCTAGTCGACGCCGACCCGCGTCGGCCCGAACCGCTGCTGGTGGCGTCCGCCGTGACGACCGGCTGGCCGGACGGACCGCCGGTCGTCCAGGACCTCGACCTCAGGCTGCGGCCGGGACGGTCCGTCGCGATCGTCGGCCCGTCGGGCACCGGGAAGACGACGACCCTGCTCACGCTCGCGGGGCTGCTGGACCCGCGGTCGGGCACGCTGACGCTCGACGGGCTCGACCTGGGCACGTTCGGTCGCGAGGCGGTCGCGGCGACCGTCGTCGTCGGGACCGAGGATGCTCACGTGTTCGGCACGACCGTCCTGGAGAACCTGCGGGTCGGGCGCGGAGACGTGACCCGAGAGGAAGCCACCGCCGTGCTGGAGCGCGTGGCCCTCGGCGGCTGGCTCGCCGGCCTGCCCGACGGTCTGGACACCGCGATCGGCCCCGACGCACGGACGGTCTCCGGCGGCGAGCGCCGACGGCTGCTCGTGGCCCGCGCGCTGCTCTCGTCGGCACCGCTGCTGCTGCTCGACGAACCGGCGGAGCACCTCGATCCGGCCGCCGCGGATGCGCTCGTGACCGACCTGCTGCAGGATCCCCGTGGGATCGTCGTCGTGACGCACCGGCTCAGTCCCCTGGCGGCTGCGGGTGACGTGATCTGGCTCGACGCCGGTCGGGTGCGCGCCCGTGGCACGCACGCCGACCTGCGCGTCCGCGTTCCCGACTACGGTGTGGCGCTCGACCAGGAGGCCGACGGTGAGTGGTGACGGTGCGCCCGAGCCTGCTGGTGGATCGCTCACCCCGGACGCCCTCGACCACCTGCTCGACGCCATGCTGGCTGTGGCGGGCGAGCTCGACCTCGACGCGGTGCTCGAACGGTTCGTGAAGGTCAGCGCACGGCTCACGGGTGCCCGGTACGGCGCGATCGACGTGCGGGACTCGCACGGCCGGTCCATCACGTTCGTGCGGACGGGACGACCCGGCGAGCTGGCACAGGCCCTGCGGAACGGTCCGCAGCGCCCGGCCCTGCTCGACCAGCTGCCCATCGACGGCGCCCTGAGCTTCGCGGACCTGCGTCGCCATCCGACGTTCGACGGCTTCTCGGAGCTGACGGCACCCGGCTCCTTCCTGGGCGCGACCATCCACCTCGGTCAGCGCGTGTTCGGGCACCTGTACCTCTCGGACAAGCCCGAGCCGTTCACCCCTGCCGACGAGAAGGTCGCGGCCGCACTGGCGGCCGCCGCCGGCGTCGCCGTCTCCAACGCGCAGCAGTACGCCGAGGCGGAGCACCGCACGCGATGGCTGCGGGCGGAGCGGGCCATCACGACGATGCTCCTCGAGGGCGTCGGGGCCGAGGACGCCCTCGCCCACATCGCCTCGACAGCGCGCGAGGTGGGGGGTGCCGACACAGTGGCGCTCGCACTGCCGGGCGTCGACGGTGAGCTCGTCATCGAGCTGGTCGACGGCCTGGCCGGCGACGACCTGATCGGCACGACGATGGCTGCCGGCAGCCGCGCGCACGACGTCCTCACGGCCGGCAAGGGCTTGAACGTGCCGTCGCTGCAGGCCGCGCGCGAGGTGGCCGATCCGGCGCTGCGGCAGCTCGGGCCGGCCCTGTTCGCGCCGTTCCGGTCGCCCGGTCGGGGACTCGGGGTCCTGATCCTGTCCCGCCGCGTCGGCGCGCCGCGCTTCGACGACTCGGACCTTGCCACGGCGGTGTCGTTCGCGGAGCAGGCCGCTCTCGCGTTCGTGCTCGCCGAGGCCCGTACCGCTCAGGACGCCGCCACCCTGCTCGACGAGCGCGAGCGCATCGCCCGCGACCTGCACGACCTCGCGATCCAGCAGCTCTTCGCGACGGGGATGCACCTCGAGACCGTCCGGCGGCGCGCGGCACGCGGGGTGGACGCCGCCGAGCTCGCCGAGGTCGTGGACGACGCGCTCGAGAACGTCGACGGCTCGGTCCGGGAGATCCGGCACATCGTGCACGAGCTGCGTGACCCCGACGGGGGCGTCGGCGTCGTCGCGCGCCTGCTCCGTGAGGTCGACCTCGCCCGCACAGGACTCGGGTTCGACCCGAGCTTCGTCGCGACGCTCGACGGCGACGTGGTCGCCGTGGGCGACCTCGACGCCGACCGGCTGGACGAACGCGTGCACGGGTCGCTCGCCTCCGACGTCGTCGCCGTCGTCCGTGAGGCGCTCGCCAACGCCGCACGCCACGCGGAGGCGCACGCGGTCGCCGTGCGACTCACCGCCACGACGTCACAGGTGCTGCTGGAGGTCCAGGACGACGGCAGGGGCATCCGCCCGGGACCCTCCCGTCAGTCCGGGACGACGAACCTCGCCGCGCGGGCGCGCGCCCGCGGTGGGACGTTCAGCGTGGAGCCTCCCCGCGAGGGTGGGGGCACGCTGCTCTCCTGGTCGGTGCCGCTGGGCTGACCTGCGGGGGTCAGGAGGGCAGGGGGCCGACGAGCCGACCTCGACACCCTGGTCGAGCGGCTCTGGCGGGACGACCCGGCCCGGCAGAGTCCTGCTCTAGGAACCCGGCTCGCTGCGCCAGCCCGAGTGCTTGCGCGACGCGACCCAGGCGGCGACCTGCGTCCTGCGCTGCAGGCCCATTTTGGCGAGCACCGCCGTGATGTGGTTCTTCACGGTCTTCTCCACGACGCCGAGGCGGTCCGCGATCTCCCGGTTGGACAGCCCCTCGCCGATGAGGTCGACGATGCGCGCCTCGCTCGGCGTGAGCTCCTTGGTCAGGTCCGTCGCCCCCGAGTAGTGCTGGGTGACCACCTTGGCGTCGAGCAGGACCCGACCGTCCGCGACCGCACGGATGGCATCGGAGATCTCCTTGCCGCGTGCCGACTTGAGCACGTACGCGGCCGCACCTGCCTCGAGTGCGGCGTCCATCGCGTCCTCGTCGTCGAACGAGGTCAGGACGATCGCGCGCGTCTCGGGCAGCGTCTCCCGAAGGGCGTTCAGCAGGTCGATGCCCGTGCCGTCGGGTAGCTGCAGGTCCACCAGGACGACGCGCGGGCGCAGGAGCTCCGCCCGCTGCACGCCCTCCGCCACCGAGCTGGCTTCCGCCACGACCCGCATGTCACCTGCGCCGTCGACCACCTCGGCGATCCCTCGTCGCACCACCTCGTGATCGTCGACGATCAACACGGTGATGAGACCGGCCTCGGCTGCGGGAGCGCTTGTGGCGGGCACGATGGCATCGTAGCGAGGTGACCATCCTCCTGCTCCCCTCCACGATGTCCGACACCCCCGCCGTCCCGACCCACGTGCGGGTGGTGCGCTACGACGTCACCCAGCCCCTGCCGGACGACGTCCTCGACGCCGAGGCCCTCGTCATCTGGGGGAACGGGCACCGACAGCTGTCCGACGCGGCCCGCCGGCTGACCCGGCTGCGCTGGGTGCAGACGCTCGCCGCCGGCCCCGACTCGGCGCTGGCCGCCGGCTTCGCTCCCGACGTCGTCCTCACCTCCGGCCGCGGGCTGCACGACGTGCCGGTCGCCGAGCACACGCTCGCGCTGCTGCTCGCGCTCGCCCGCCGGCTGCCCGACTGCGTGCGCGCGCAGGACGAGCACCGCTGGGCGGACGACCTCGGCGGCATGCAGGACTTCCGGCCCGGGCTCGAGTTCCGCAGCCTGGCCGACGCGCGCGTGCTCATCTGGGGCTTCGGCTCGATCGCTGCGCGGCTGTCTCCGATGCTCAGCGCACTGGGTGCCGACGTGCGTGGCGTCGCCCAGACCGCGGGGATCCGGCACGGCTACCCGGTGATCTCGGCGTTCGACCTGCCCGAGGCGCTCCCCCGCACCGACGTGCTGGTCTCGCTCCTGCCCGCGACCCCGCAGACGGCCCGTGTGATCGACGAGGCGGTGTTCGACCTGCTCCCCGCACACGCCTTCGTGGTCAACGTCGGACGCGGCTCGGTGCTCGACGAGGTCGCGCTGCTCGACGCCGTGCGCTCCGGTCGCATCGCCGGTGCCGCCCTCGACGTGTTCGAGACGGAGCCGCTGCCGGCCGACTCGCCGCTGTGGGACGAGCCGCGCATCCTCCTCACACCGCACGCCGCGGGCGGGCGGCCGCTCGGCGCGGGCGAGCTCGTGGCCCAGAACCTGCTCGCCTTCCTGTCAGGCGGCGAGCTGACGAACGTGGTGCACCGCCCCGGGCACAGCTAGAAGCGCCCGTTGCGTGGCCGCGGCTGGCAGTGGGGGCAGCTGTACGACGAGCGGTTCATGAACTGGTCGCGACGGATGGCCGTGCCGCACCGGGCGCAGGGCCGGCCCTCCTGTCCGTACACCTTGAGCGACCGGTCGAAGTAGCCCGAGCTGCCGTTGACGTTCACGTACAGGGCGTCGAAGCTCGTCCCGCCCTGCTCCAGCGCCTCGGTCATGACCTCGCAGGCGCCGTCCAGGGCACGTTCGACCTCGGCGACCCGCAGGGTCTCGGTGGGGCGCGCGTAGTGCAGCTGCGCACGCCAGAGGCCCTCGTCGGCATAGATGTTCCCGATGCCGGACACGAGGGACTGGTCGAGCAGCGCCCGCTTGAGGCCGGTCTTCCTGCGCCGGACGGCCCTGACCAGGGCGTCCCGGTCCAACGCGGGGTCGAGCAGGTCGCGGGCGATGTGGGCCACGGGCTCGGGTACGACGTGCCGGTCCGAGCCGAGGCCCCCCGGCAGGTCGTCACCGGTCGGCACCAGGTCCGGCACGCTGAGGTGCCCGAACGTGCGCTGGTCGACGAAGTCCAGGTAGCCGTCGTCGAGCGTGAGCCGTACCCGCAGGTGGGGGTGGTCGACGGGCTCGGTGCGGACCAGGAGCTGGCCGCTCATCCCGAGGTGGGCCATGAGGGCGTCGTCCTCGTCGTCCAGCAGCAGCCAGAGGAACTTGCCGCGGCGGACGGCAGCGTCCAGCCGGCGGCCCGTGAGACGCCCCGCGAAGTCGAGCGGTCCGCCCTCGTGGCGCCGCACGCTGTAGTCGCGGCTGACCGCTACGGACGTGATCGTCCGGCCCAGCACGTGCCGCGCCAGGCCGTCCCGGACGGTCTCGACCTCGGGCAGCTCGGGCATCGTCAGGCCTCCGCCGCGCGCAACTCCTCGAGCACGCGGTATGCATCCGCGGCGGCATCCTGCTCGGCGACCTTCTTGGCACGGCCGACGCCGATGCCGCGAGGCTGACCGGCGATCACGGCACGGGCGGTGAACGTCCGCGCGTGGTCCGGACCCTCGCCGTCGACGTCGTACACCGGCGAGCCCAGGCCCATGGCCGCGGACAGCTCCTGCAGGGACGTCTTCCAGTCGAGGCCGGCACCCAGGTCCGCCGCCGCCTCCAGGGACGGGCCGACGAGGCGCTCGACCAGGCCGCGCGCCGTCTCGAGCCCGTGCGAGAGGTACACCGCGCCGAACACGGCCTCGAGGGTGTCCGACAGGATCGAGTCCTTCTGGGCTCCTCCCGTGGACAGCTCGCCCTTGCCCAGCAGCACGTAGCTGCCCAGGTCGAGGTCGCGGGCGACGACGGCCAGCGCGCGCTGCGAGACGGTGGCGGCCCGCATCTTCGCGAGCGAGCCCTCGGACAGGTCCGGGTGCGTCCGGAACAGCGCCTCGGTGACGACGAGGCCGAGCACCGTGTCGCCCAGGAACTCCAGGCGTTCGTTGGTGGGCAGCCCGCCCGCCTCGTGCGCGAACGACCGGTGCGTCAGGGCAAGCACGAGAAGCTGGTCAGCCGTGGCACTCACGCCGGTCCTCCGGTCATCGGGTGCAGCACGGCCCACAAGCGTCTGACTCAGCGAACCTCGAACTCGGTACGCACGGCCTCGGCGTACGCACGGTCCTTGTACGTGCCGCACGACGGGCAAGCCGTGTGGGGCATCTTGTTCGCCTTGCACTTCGGGCAGGTGTGGAGCGTCGTGGCAGTGGTCTTCCACTGCGACCGACGCGCACGGGTGTTGCTGCGCGACATCTTGCGCTTCGGAACAGCCACGGCTAGCTCTCTTTCGTCTCGTCGTTCGAGCTCACGAGGCCGCCCAGAGCGGCCCAGCGAGGATCAAGCGTCTCATGCGAATGGTCAGGGTCGTCCGCCAGACGTGCGCCACACTCGGAGCACAGACCTGGGCAGTCGGGGGCGCACAACGGCTGGAACGGCAGAGCCGGCACGACCGCGTCTCGCAGCGCAGGCTCGAGGTCGATCAGATCACCCTCGAGCTCACGCACGTCCTCCTCGTCGTCCCCGTCTTCCGCCGCGACGGCCGCACGCTCGGGATACACGTAGAGCTCCGTGAGCTGGACATCGACATCCTCGATGACCTCACCCAGGCAGCGCACGCACTCCCCGATCGCCCGACCACGGACGGATCCGGTGACCAGGACCCCCTCCATGACCGCCTCGAGCCGAAGATCCAGCTCGACGTCGTTCCCGGTGGGGACGCCGATCACGTCAGTACCGAGATCCTCCGGGGCAGCCACGGTGCGCTGCACGGTCCGCGTCGATCCTGGACGTCGACCGAGCTCGTGCGAATCGAGCACGAACGGCGAACGAGGATCGAGGTGAACAGGGCGCTGCACGGCCAGGGTCCCCTCGTTGATCTCGGTCCGTGCCATGAGCGGCAGAACCAACGGACAACTCTACGGCACAGGTGACGGGCCACCCAAATCCTGCGCGGGTGGCGCAAGTCTCATTCGGCGCCGTCGCGAGCCGGGCCCATGCTCACTCGGAGCCGAGCCGACCCGCCAGCTTGGCCCGCCCCGCCTGCACCTGTCCGAGCACCTTGCCCAGGTCGATCTCGAAGTCGGCGAGCCGGCGGTCGCAGTAGTCGTCGGCGTCGCGCTGCAACCGCTCGACGGTCTCCTGCGCCTCGGCGAGCAGCTCGGCCGCGTGCTCGCGCGCCGCGACCACCACGGCCTCCTCGTCGACGAGCGCGGCCGCCTCGCGACGGGCGCGCGCGAGGATCTCGTCCGCACCTGCCTGGGCCTGCTCGCGAGCCGCGGCGGCGTCGGCGAGCACCTGGTCCGCGCGCGTCAGCTGGGTGGGAAGCACGTCTCGCGCCTGCTCGACCAGGTCCAGCAGCTCGGCGCGGTTGACCAGCACCGAGGAGGACATCGGCATGGCGCGGGCCCCCTCGACCACCGCCGAGATCGCGTCCAGCACGCCCGTGAGCCCCTCGGGGCGCGTCGTCGGGTCCTGCTCCGTCATGAGTCGTCCTTTCCTCGCAGCGCCTCGTGCACCGCGTCTGCGACACCCGCCGGGACGAGGTCGTCGATGGTTCCGCCGTACCGGGCCACGTCCTTGACCAGCGACGACGCGATGTGGGCCAGCGCCGGGTCACCCACCACGAACACGGTCTCGACACCGGCCAGGTGCCGGTTCATGAGCGCCATCGGCAGCTCGGCATCGAAGTCCGCCCCGCCGCGCAGGCCCTTGACCACCGCGCTCGCTCCGACCTCCTGCACGAAGTCGGCGAGCAGGCCGTCCACCGGGGCCACCCGGACACCGTCGAGCCCCTCGATCGCGCCGCGGACCAGCGCGACGCGCACCTCGACGGAGAGCAGCGAGGACTTGGCTGAGTTGGTCGCGACGCCGACGACGACCTCGTCGAACATCGACCGTGCGCGGCGGACCACGTCGAGGTGCCCGAGGGTGATCGGGTCGAACGACCCGGGACAGACGGCGATGGTCACCTCGTCAGGGTAGGCCAGCGGGTCCGTCGGGTCGCGCCCTACACGCGGCGCCTAGCATCGGGCCTCATGGGCCCAGCCGACCGTCGGGACCGCCACGTGGGCGGACTCTCCCGCCATCCGGACCGTCCTGGCCCGCGCCTATCGGGACAACCCGCTCATGGTCTGGGCGCTGCCCGACGCGGCCACGCGCGAGGACGCCTGCGCCGCGTGGCTCGGCCCGTCGGTCGACCGCTACCTCGCCGTCGGGCGCGTCCATGTCGCCCGCCACGACGGCTCGGTGATCGGCGTCGCCGCCTGGCGCCTGCCCGGCGCCCAGGCGGTGCCCGAGTCGCTCCCGTCGCCCGCAGCCGCCCTCGCGCTTCTCGTCGGCCCCGAGCGCGCCCACGACATCCTCACCGCGCTGAGCCGCGCGGCACCCTTCGCGCCCGAGGTCCCCTCGGCGTACCTGAACTACCTCGCCGTCGAACCCGCGCACCAGGGCCGAGGAACCGGACGGCTCCTGCTCGACGCCGGGGTCGCCGCGGCCCGTCGGGACGGGCTGGGGACCTACCTGGGAACGACCGACCCGCGCAACCTGCCGTTCTACGAGCGCGCGGGGTTCCGCCCGGCCGGCGTGCTGGACCTCGGCGGGCCACGCCTCACCGTGCTGCACGGCTCAGGGCTCTGAGCGCTCCGCGAACCACATGACCGTGTCGCCGTAGGCCCGGCGGTCCAGCTGCACCAGCCCGTCCGGCCACGTGGGCTCGGGCGAGCGGCGGCCTCGCTCGACCACCAGGACCCCGTGCGCGGAGAGCTGCAGGGGCGCGAGGACGGCGCTCAGGTCGGCCTCGGTGACGTCGTACGGGGGGTCGACGAGCACCAGGTCCCACGTCGCCGGACGCTGCACGAACGTGACGGCCTTCTCGGCCGCGACCGTGACGCGCTCCACCAGGCCGAGGGACGCGACGTTGCGGCGGCACGCGTCGGCCGCGTCCCGGGCGGAGTCGACGAGCGTCACGTGGCTCGCGCCCCGGCTGGCCGCCTCGATGCCGAGCGCGCCCGACCCCGCGTAGAGGTCGAGGACGCGGGCCTCGTCCACCACGTCGAGGTGCTCGAGCCGCGAGAACAGCGCCTCGCGGACACGTTCGCTGGTCGGGCGCGTCCCCGCCTTGGGCACCTCGAGGATGCGGCCACCGACCGAGCCGGCGACGATGCGCGTCACCGGACCGACCCCTCCTTGGCCTGCTCCTGAGCCTCCATCATCCGCTCCATGAGCGAGCCCTTCTTGATCGAGGACGCGATGGCCACGGCGATGGCCGACAGCGCGATCTGCGTCCCCATGAGCGGCGTGTTGACGGTGCGCAGCAGGATCGCGATCCACACGGGCAGCAGGCAGAGGACGACGAGGTCCGGCCCGCGCGCCAGGACGGTGGCGACGCCGGTCGGCAGCGCACCCATGGGGGTCGAGACCAGCGCCCCACCCCAGTCCGGCGCGGGTCGGTAGGAGGACCGGACGGCCGCGGCCGCCCAGACGGGCGTCGAGACTACCCCGAGGGCGATCCAGTCCGGCACGTTGGAGGCCCAGCGGCCCACGGCTGCGAACGCGACGACCGACCACAGCAGCATCGCCGCGGCGGGCACGATCATCCGCAGGCGTCGCACCGTCTGCGCGTCGATCGGCAGGAGCCGGTCGAGGATCGGTGCCATCTCGGCGCGGCGAGCGCCCTCACCCGTGGCGCTCATCGCGACGTACCCGGCGACGAGCACCGAGAGCAGCACCCCGAACGGGCTCGCCAGCTCCGGGACCGTGCTGACGAGAACCGGGACGAGTGCTGCCACGACCAGCTGCACCACGTGCCGGGCCGAGCGCCGCAGGACCGCGAGGTCCGCGGTGACCAGGGCGGTCGCCGGTCCCCGCGCGGTACGCAGCCGCGACGTCCACCGGCGCACGGGCGCAGCAGCACCGTCCGTCAGCGCACGACCGAGCTCACGCGAGTCCATCGAGACGACCGCGCCGGCGGCCTGTGTGGCCACGGACCCGCTCTCGCGCAGCGTCTTCTCGGGCATCCGGCCGAGCCGGGTGTCCACCAGGAACGCCAGGCCCACGACGACGAGGAGGAGGACGACGACGAGCCACCACGGCGGTCCAGGCACCCGGTCGACGGACCAGCCGAGCGAGGCGAGGACCACGGCGGCCACCGGTGCGAGGAAGAGCAGGACGTCACCGACGAAGGCGATCGCGCGCCGCGACACGCTGGCCGACTGCCCGACGGCGGCGAGCAGCACGATGCCCGCCGCGACCAGGGCCGACGCCGACGCGACGCGCGCGACCCGGGAGCCCTCGTCCGCGAGCAGCCCCGCGTCGAGCAGCGCGACGATGACCGCGCCGACGAACCCGGCGAGCAGCGGCAGACGCCGCGAGGACGGGCGCAGGAGCCCGCGCCGGTCGACCGGCAGCCCGAGCCACCAGGCGGCCTCCGCGCCCCCGGCACCGACCGGCCCGAGGCGGCCGGCGAGGGAGAGCACGGTTCCGCCCAGCGCGATGAGGATGACGACGACCAGGCTCGCCAGGCTGAGGCTCAGAGGGCTGCTGATGTCGGGCTCGGGCGGCAGCGCGACCCGCATCGCCTGCGACGCCCCGAGCGCCACGCCGATGCTGATCGCGATGCTGATGACCGCGTAGTAGACGTCACCGAGCAGCGAGCCGATCGTGGCGTCGCTGCGGGCGCTCGCGGCCTGCGCCGTGTACCGGCGGATGCTGCGCGCCCCCGGGACCGCGCCCAGCTCGTAGGGCTGGACGGCAGGCTCGTCGTCCGTGCCGTCGACCGTGCCGTCGTCCATGCCAGGGTCCGTGCTCACGGGTTCTCCCGCGAGATCAGGTCGGCCGCCTGGTCCGCGGGCAGCAGCCTGGACACCTCGTCCGAGACGTGCACCGCCCGGTCCGCGACCGCACGGAGCAGGTCCGGGTCGTGCGTCGCGACGAGCACCGCACCGCCGGACTTCTTCTCCGCGTTGATGCGGTCGGCCAGCCGGCCACGCATGGCCCGGTCGAGGCGCTGCTCGGGCTCGTCGAGCACGAGCAGCGAGCGCGGCCGCACGAACCCGGCCGCGAGCAGCAGTCGGCGGCGCTGGCCCGACGAGAGCGCGACCGGCAGCGACTTCGCGTGGTCGGCCAGCCCGAACTCCGCGAGCAGCTCGGCGACGACCGTCTCCGCACCCCGGACGCCGTGCCCACGGGCCGTCAGGTACAGGTGCTCCGAGACGGTGAGGGCCGGGAAGTAGGCGTCGTCGTCGAGCACGCTGGCCACCTTCGTGCGGAAGCCGACCTCGCGCTCGTCGACCTTCGCGCCGAACACCTGGAGCGTGCCGCCGGACGGTTCCAGCAGGCCGATCACGGCACGCAGCACGGTGGACTTGCCGGACCCGTTGGCGCCGACGAGCGCGATGACCTTCCCGGGCGCGAGCGTGAACGTGACCGGGGCGCAGACGGGGGCGCCGCCATAGCCGACGAGGAGGTCCTTGGCGCTGATGACGGGCTTCGACACGTTCGCCAGGGTAGCCGTGCGGAATGTGCCGCCGTGCCGCGGTCGCTACGCGTCACGTCTGGCCGAGGAACTCCTCGCGACCGTCGGCCAGCTGCGTGTCGATCGCCCCGCGCAGCGCGGGCCACCGGGTCAGCTCGGGGTCGGCGTCGACGAGCCTGCGCGCGTCCTCGCGGGCCCGGTCGATCACGGCACCGTCGCTGGTGACGCGCAGGAACCGCAGGGCGCCGCGGCGGCCGGACTGTGCGGCGCCGAGCACGTCGCCCTCGCGCCGCAGCAGCAGGTCGACGTGGGCGAGCTCGAACCCGTCGGTGGTCGCTGCGAGCGCCTCGAGCCGCCTCGCCGCGGTGCTGCCGTCGGCCACGTCCGCGACGAGCAGGCAGATGCCGGGCTCGCTGCCGCGCCCGATGCGGCCGCGCAGCTGGTGCAGCTGCGAGAGGCCGAACACGTGCGCGTCGAGCACCACCATCACGGTCGCGGCCGGCACGTCGACGCCCACCTCGATCACGGTCGTCGAGACGAGCACGGGGGTCTTCCCCGACGCGAAGTCGGCGATCGCCTGGTCCTTCTCCTCACCGGACATCCGGCCGTGCAGGAGCCCGACGGCAGCGCCGCCCAGCCGGTCGTCGTGCCGGAGCGTCTCCACGACCTCGAGCACCGCCCGCAGGGGGCGCTTGGCGGGTCGGGCGCTCGGTCCCGTGGCCTCGCCGACCGTCGTCGGCTCGTCGTCGAGGTAGAGGTCGTCGCCGTCGTCCTCGTGCGCGAAGTCGTCGTCGTCCGGGTCGATGCGCGCACACACGACGAACGCGCGCCCGCCGCGCGCCACCTCCTCGCCGACGCGCCGCCAGGACCGGTCCATCCACGCCGGGTTGCCGACCGGGACGACGTGCGTCGTGATCCCGCTTCGCCCCGCGGGGACCTCGCGCAGCTCGGAGATCTCCAGCTCGCCGAACACGGTCATCGCGACCGTGCGCGGGATCGGTGTCGCCGTGGTGACCAGGAGGTGGGGAGCGTTCTTCGCCTTGGCCAGCAGCGCGCCACGCTGCTCGACGCCGAACTTGTGCTGCTCGTCGATCACGACGAGCCCGAGGTCGGCGAACTGCACCGGGCTCGACAGGAGCGCGTGCGTGCCGACGACGATCCCCGCCTGCCCGCTGGCGGCGTCGAGCAGGTTGACCTTGCGCTCGGCCGCCCCCTGCGCACCGGTGAGCAGGGCGACCCGCGTACCGATCTCGGAGCCGCCGAGCATGCCCCCCTCGGCCAGGTCGCCGAGCAGGTTGCGCAGCGTGCGGACGTGCTGAGCGGCCAGGACCGACGTCGGGGCGAGCATGGCGGCCTGCCCGCCCGCGTCGATCACCTGGAGCATCGCCCGCAGGGCCACGACCGTCTTGCCCGAGCCGACCTCACCCTGGAGCAGCCGCTGCATCGGCCGGTCGAGGGCCAGGTCGGCGCTGATGTCCGCGCCTGCCACGAGCTGGCCGGGCGTGAGGTCGAAGGGCAGGCGCGCATCGAACGCCTCGAGCAGCCCGCCGGGCCGCGGCGGGCGCGCAGTGGACGCCTCCCGCTGGGCCCGCGCGCGCCGCCGGGCGAGCTCGGTCTGCAGGACGAACGCCTCCTCGTAGCGCAGGCGCGCCTGCCCGCGGTGCACGTCCGCGTCCTCGCGGGGGACGTGCACGTCCCGCAGCGCTCGCAGGCGCGACCCGAGCCCGCGCTGCTCGCGGATCTCCTGCGGCACCGGGTCGGGCACGTCGTCCTCGGTCAGCGGGTCCAGCACCCGACGCAGCGCGGCGCGGATGGACTCCGAGTCGAGGCCCTTGGTGGCGGGGTAGATCGGGATCGGCCACTCGGCCTCTTCCATCGCCCGCGCCTCGTCCTCGACGGACCCGAGGATCTGGTAGACCGGGTTGGCCAGCTGCAGGCGGCCGTTGAACACGTTGATCTCGCCGGAGAACAGCCCGAGCTCCCCGACGACGAGCCTGGCCAGGTGCCACTTCGCGACGCCCTCGTTGGCCGTGAAGATGACCAGGCTGAGGGATCGCGTGCCGTCCGTGATCGTCGCCTCGACCCGCGGCCTGCCGGTACGCGCGGCGTGCTTCATCTGCGCACCACGGACCCGGGCGACGAGCGCGACGTTGAGCCCGATCGCGAGGCTCGCGATGTCGGTGACCTCGCGCGAGTCGGCGTACCGCCACGGGTAGTGCACCAGCAGGTCGGCCTGGGTCTCGAGGCCGAACGCGACGAACTTCTTGGCCTCGGTCGGGCTCTTGGCCGGGACGGGCTGCTGCAACGGGTCGACGACCGTGTGCACGCCGTCCTCGTAGACCAGGCCGCTCGGCGGAGTGCGGACCTTGCGCGATCCGGCCACGGCTCAGTCCAGCCCGATCAGGACGGCAGGCCCCCGACCGGTCGGCCCGACGACCGTGGGCTCGACGCCGAGCTGGTGCTCGGCCAGGAAGGCCGCGAGCTCGTCGAGCAGCTCGCCCGGGTCACGCAGCAGCACGGTCAGGCTCTCGACAGGCTCGGTCGCGGATCGCAGCAGAGCACCGGCGGCGTCCCGGACGGCCAGCGGCGTCACCGGCCCGTCGAGCTCGACCGCGCGGAGCCGACCGAGGGCCTGGTGGGCTGCGGACAACCCGGCGTCCGACGTCGTCGCGAGTGCGAGGGTCGCGACGGCGACCCGGAGCTCGTCCCCGGCGTCGAGCACCTCGACCTCCGGGTGCGCGGCGACGAGCCGGGCGACCTCGTCGTCGGCGACGGCATCCCCCGCCAGGACGGCGACGCGGGAGGTGCCGGCGTCGGTGACCGCCCGCTCGAGATGGTGCGCCGTGACGGCGGCCTCCGCGCAGCGCACGACCGTGACCGCCCCCGCGGACGCGTACCAGCCGGCGAGGTCGGGCGAGCTCGTGCAGACCACGACACCACAGCGGGGGTCGTCGGCGCGCGCCGCAGCCCCGTGCGCGGCGACGACTAGGCGCACGAGCACCTGCTCACGCACACCGATGCCGGCCGCGGCGATGGCGGCCGCCGGGTCGTCGGTGTGGACATGCACGTGCCAGGTCCCGTCGCCGCCGACGACCGCGACGGAGTCGCCGAGCGCCGCCATGGCGGTCCGGAGCGTCGGACCGAGGTCGCCGTCGGCGCTGACCAGCAGCATGACCTCGTAGGCGCCGCCCACCGGGTCGATGGGCCACCTCTCGTCGCGTGCCGCGGGCAGCCACGCGAGCGCGTCCGTGCTCGCGGGCTGCTCCCCGACCACGCGCGCCAGGGCGTCCAGCATCACGAGCAGCGCGCACGCCCCGGCGTCCACGACGTGGGCTGCGCGCAGCACAGGGTGCTCGGCGCTGATCGCGGCCAGTGCCCGGTGCGCATCGGCCACGACCGAGCCGAGCATCGACGCCAGGTCCGCGCCCGCGTCGGCTGCCGTAGCGGCACTGCGGGCGACCGCGTCGGCGAGCGTCAGGATCGTGCCCTCCTGAGGCTCCTGCATCGACCCGCGCGCGGCACGTGCCGCGGCAGCGAGGCACCGGGCGACGTCGACGGTGTCTGGATACGCGGGCAGGCCCTGCGCGAACCCGGTCAGGTACTGGCTGATGATCACGCCGGAGTTCCCGCGGGCTGAACGCATGGCACCCCGGGCGAGCAGACGCATGGCGTCCCGCACGTCCTCGGCCTCGGCGGCCGGACCGACGTCCAGCGCCTCGACCCCGCCGGTCACGGTGAGGAGCACGTTCGTCCCGGTGTCGGAGTCCGGTACCGGGAACACGTTGACCGCGTCGATCCGGTCGCGGGACCCCGCGAGCGCCGCACGGGACGCGTACGCCCAGGCGCGCACCGCCGCTGCATCGAGCCGCTC
The DNA here is from genome assembly GCF_056400865.1 of Cellulomonas sp. P4_H4. Taxonomy (NCBI): domain Bacteria; kingdom Bacillati; phylum Actinomycetota; class Actinomycetes; order Micrococcales; family Cellulomonadaceae; genus Cellulomonas; species Cellulomonas sp. P4_H4. Next base: position 1,094,334 of record NZ_JBFUKL010000001.1, on the reverse strand, counting down.
CACCGCACCTCCGTGGTCTCCGTCGTGAGCCAGTCGTGGGCCAGTCGTGGGCCACAGTCTTCCGTCCGTACGGGTCCCCACCTTGCAGCATCGGACCCACATTTGGGTCGACGTGCCGGATGGGCTAGTCTTGACCGGTTGCCCGGCCACGTCGGGCACTGGTGGTGTGCCCCGCAGCGGCCCCCGGATCTATCTGATCTCCCAACAGAGACGGTACAGAGACGGTTCGCTCGTGCGCTCTCACCCACGAAGGACCCCATTGACTTAGCCGCGAACCAGCGGCACATCCGCAAGAGCAACAGGAGAAGACCGTGGCTGCCAACTGCGACGTCTGCGCCAAGGGCCCGAGCTTCGGGCACAGCATCTCGCACTCGCACGTGCGCACGAAGCGGCGCTGGAACCCGAACATCCAGCGCGTCCGTGCCGTCGTCGCGGGGACGCCCAAGCGTCTCAACGTGTGCACGTCGTGCCTCAAGGCCGGCAAGGTGCAGCGCGCAGTCTGACGTCATGTCGGCGTCCTTCGGGACGCACCGCCAAGGCCCACGAGGTTGTCACCTCGTGGGCCTTCGCCATGTCCGGTTGGTGTGGCAGGGTGACGTCATGGTCGAGCAGCTGGACGACGTGACGATTCGCCCCGCCGCCGAGAGCGACGCGGCCGACATCGCCTCGGTGCACGTGCGGTCGTGGCAGGAGGCGTACGCCGGGATCGTTCCCGAGGCGTACCTCAACGCCATGGACGCCACCGAGCGGGCCGGCCAGTGGGCCTCGTACCTGCGCGAGGGCCCCTCCGACCAGGTGCTCACGTGGGTGGCACTGGCCGGGAACCAGGTGGTCGGGTTCGCGACCGTCGGCCCCAGCCGAGACGAGGACGCCGGCCGTGGCGACCGGGAGATCTACTCGATCTACCTCGACCCGGGCACGTGGGGGCACGGGGTCGCCCGCGACCTCATGCGCACGCTGATCTCCTCCGTCGGCGACAAGACGCCCATCTCCCTGTGGGTGCTCGCCGACAACGAGCGGGCCCGACACTTCTACCGTCGGCACGGCTTCCAGGCGGACGGCGTGGACCGGTACGACGACGTCGGCGGCGCGAGCCTGCTCGAGGTCCGCTACCGCCGCCGCTGACGCGGCCCGAGTCCGGCGGCTCGGAGGCGGCCGGCTCACGCGTGCGGTTGCGCGCCCCCGAAGTGGTCCCACCCCGACGTCCGCGAATGCTCTGCCCCCGCGACGAGCACCGTCGGGGCACCCTCGCGGACGCGGCCGACGACCCGGAACGGCGGCGGCAGCACCGCGTCCGGCGGGAAGGTCGCCAGCAGACCGTGGTCCTCTCCCCCGTCGAGCACCCAGCCGCGCGCCGACGCCCCGAGCAGCACCGCGGCAGCACCGAGCCTGGCGACGTCCGCGGCGAACGAGTCCGCCGGGTCGTCGAGGTCCAGCACGACCCCGCTCGCACGAGCGATCCGCCGTGCGTCGCGGACGAGACCGTCGGACACGTCCATCATCGCGGTCGCACCCGCGACCGCTGCCGCCGGCCCGGCCTCCAGGGGGGACCTCGGGTGCAGGTAGGCACCCACGAGCTTGTCGTCCGCCCCGCGGGAGGCAGCGTCGAGCAGCGCCAGCCCGGCCGCCGACCACCCCGCGACGCCCGCGTGCGCGACCACGTCACCCGGCCGCGCGCCGGAGCGGAGCACGGGCGCCCGACCCTCCAGGTCCCCGTGCGCGGTCACGGAGACGACGAGCACCGGCCCGCCCGACAGGTCCCCGCCGACGACGCCCACACCGAGCGGCCCGCACTCCTGTGCCAGACCGCGCGCGAGCCCCTCGACCCAGGACACGGGCAGGTCCGCCGGGATCACCAGCGCGACGACCACGCTGGTCGGCCGGGCCCCCATGGAGGCGACGTCCGCGAGGTTCTGCACCGCCGCCCGTCGGCCGACGTCCTGGCCGCTCGACCAGGCCCGGCGAAAGTGCCGGTCCTCGACGAGGACGTCCGTGGTCACGACGAACCGCCCGTCGGGGGCTGCGACGACGGCGGCATCGTCCCCGGGTGGCAGGAGGGTGTGGGCACCCGCGGGCAGCAGCGGGAAGATGCGGGCGAGGAGCGCCTCCTCGGACAGCTCCGAGACGAGGGGGCCGTCGCTGGTGGTCACCCGGACACGGTAGAGGGTCGCGGGCTCGGCGGGGTTACCGTGACCCCGTGCGGAACCGACGACTGAGGACTCCGATGGCCGTCGTCGGAACCGTGACCGTGCTGGCCGGCTGCACGGGCGCCGTCTCGGCCGACGTCGCACCGCACGCCACCGACCCGGTCTGCGCGAGCGTGGTCCTCGCGATGCCCGACTCCCTCGGCGAGGGTCTGCCGCAGCGGGACACCACAGCTCAGGCGACCACCGCGTGGGGCGACCCGACGCACCCGATCGTCCTGCGCTGCGGCGTCGAGCCGCTCGGCCCGACGACGGAGCACTGCCAGACGGTCGAGACGCCCGACGGTCCGAGCATCGACTGGGTGGCGGTGCAGAACGACGACGAGAGCTGGACGCTGACGACCTACGGGCGTGTGCCGGCCGTCGAGGTGCACGTACCGGCATCCGTCGCGACCGCTACGGGCACGTCGTACGTCGACCAGCTCGGCCCCGCGGTCGCCCTGACCGCGCAGGAGCGTTCCTGCCTGTAGCGGGAGCTCAGCGGCCGTACTGTGCGGCGACGGGGCAGTCGAACGCCCCACGGTCGGCCAGGCCGACGTTGTTGAGGTACTTGACGATGATCCGGTACGACGCGAAGAAGCCGACCTCGGTGTACTTCACGCCGAGACGCTCGCAGTACTCGCGCACCACGGGCTGGACCTTCTTCAGGTTCGGGCGCGGCATGCTCGGGAACAGGTGGTGCTCGACCTGGTAGTTCAGGCCGCCCATCGCGAAGTCGACGGCCGTGCCACCGCGGATGTTGCGCGACGTGATGACCTGGCGCCGCAGGAAGTCGACCTTCATCCCGGCGGGGATGATCGGCATGCCCTTGTGGTTCGGCGCGAAAGAGCCACCGAGGAACACCCCGAAGAGGGCCATCTGCAGGAAGAAGAACGCGACCGCCTTGCCGGGCGGGAGGAGCACCAGCAGGAGCGCGACGTAGACCACGAGCCGGCCGCCGACGATGGCGAGGTCGACCTTCCGGTTGGCCACGGGTCCCTTGGCGGTCAGCGCGCGGATGCTCGAGATGTGCAGGCTCATGCCCTCGAGCGTGAGCAGCGGGAAGAAGAACCAGCCCTGGTTGCGACCGAACCAGCCGCGCAGACCGGGACGCTGGTCGACGACGTCGGACGTCCACGCGACGACGCCGGGAGCGATGTCCGGGTCGGAGCCCTGCTGGTTGGGGCTGGCGTGGTGCCGGTTGTGCTTGTTGCGCCACCAGGACGCCGAGAGCCCGACGAAGCCGCCGGCGATGATCCGCGCGGTCCAGTCGTTCCAGGCGCCCGAGGTGAAGATCTGCCGGTGAGCGCTGTCGTGGCCGAGGAACGCGAGCTGGGTGAGCACGATCGCAAGCACGGCGGCGACCGCGAGCTGCCACCAGGAGTCACCGATGAGGACGACCGCGACCCAGACGCCGGCGAACGCGGTCGCGGCCAGGATCATGCGGGTCCAGTAGTACCCGTAGCGGCGCGCCATCAGGCCGGACTCGCGGATCTGCGCGGCGAGGGCCGAGTAGTCGCTGGCGTTGCGGGCTTCGACCGTCGCGGCCGCGCCGTCGGGGCTCATGCGAGACGCTCCGAAACGTTGCGGCGGGCGGGCGTTGCGAGATGCACGACGCTCAAGTCAGTCACAACCGATCCGGGGCCGGGCCGCCCGATGCTGGGCGGTCAGTACGGTGCACGGGCCGCGTGGCCTGTGCGGAAGACGCTGGTGGGCGTCCCGACGGTGATGGGACACGCGCCGATCCGCGACGTCCCTGTCGCGGGTCGGTCCACCACGAATGCCCAGACAGTACGTCACGCACCTGTACTCGTGGGGACTTTCGTTGCCTCGGGAATACAACTCGTGGGGCTGCCCGAGGGCGATCCGGGGGTCCGCCGCCGGGTCGTCACGTCGCGGCTCGTGCCGTCGACCTCAGCGCAGTCCGGTCGGACGCTCCAGAGCGAGGCAGATCAGCTCGTCGACGAGCTCCTGGTACGACACCCCCGACGCCTGCCACATGCGCGGGTACATCGAGAACGGCGTGAAGCCCGGCATCGTGTTGATCTCGTTCACCACGACCTCGCCGTCCGGCATCACGAACACGTCGACCCGCGCCAGGCCCTCGCACCCGACGGCCTCGAACGTGCGCACGGCGACGTCCCGCACCGCCGCCGTCTCCGCGTCGGTCAGGTCGGCCGGGCAGGCCAGCGTGACGCCCGCCTCGTCGAGGTACTTGGCCTCGAAGTCGTAGAAGGTGTGGCGCTCGTCCGTGACGACGATCTCGCCCGGCAGCGAGGCGCGCGCGCGTTCGCCGTCGCGGCCGCCCAGCACGCCGCACTCGATCTCGCGCCCGACGATCGCCGCCTCGACGATGACCTTGGGGTCGTGCTCCTGCGCCGTGCGGATCGCCGCCGCGAGGTCCGCCAGGTCGGTCACGCGCGTGATGCCCAGGCTGGACCCGGCCCGGGCGGGCTTGACGAAGAGCGGGAGCCCGAGCCGGGCGATGCGCTCGGCGACGCCGGCCGGATCGCGGTCCAGCTGGCCAGGAAGGACAACCTCGAACGGTCCGACGGTGAGCCCGTGCCCCGCCAGGACGAGCTTCATCATGTGCTTGTCCATGCCGACGGCGGACGCCAGCACGCCCGCGCCGACGTACCGGACGTCGGCGAGCTCGAGCATGCCCTGCAGCGTGCCGTCCTCACCGAACGGGCCGTGCAGCAGCGGGAACACGACGTCGACCTCGCCCAGGACGCGCGGCAGCTGCCCGCTCTCGAGCACCTGGACGTCGCGGTCGTCGACCGCCTGCGGCAGCAGGACGTGTGCCGCTGTGTCCTCCACCTGCGGCAGCCGACCGTCGGTGATGGCCCACCGGTCGGGGTCGTCCTCGGCGAGGACCCACCGCCCGGACGGCGTGATGCCGACGGCAAGCACGTCGTAGCGTTCCCGGTCGATCGCGCGCAGCACGCCGCCCGCCGTCGCGCAGCTGATCGCGTGCTCACCGGAGCGGCCGCCGAACAGCACCATCACCCGGGGTCGGCGGGTCGGGAGGTCTGGGGAGGTGTCCATCGGCCCGAACCTTACCCGGCCGTCGGGTCGCGGAGCGTGGCAGCGTCGTGGGCCCTGGCACGACCGCTCCCGGTAACCTGCGGCTGTGACCTCAGAGCAGCCCGGCGACCTCTTTCCCGCGGCCCTCGCTGTGAGCGGGCGTCCCGCGGCAGCCGAGGGTGCAGGCGACCTGTCCCCAGCGACCCTCGCCGTGAGCGCGGGTCGTCCGGCGCGGTCCCAGGGCGCGTCGTTCAACCCTCCGATCGTGCTCTCGTCGACGAACGTCTCGCAGGGCGTACCCGCGGCGGGAGAGCTGCTCTACGGACGCATGGACACCGACGCCTGGCACCCGTTCGAGGAGGCGCTCGGACTGCTCGAGCGCTCGAGGCACGCAGCGCTCGTCTTCAGCTCGGGCATGGCGTCCGTCGCGGCCGCGTTCTCTTTGGTCCCCGACGGAGGCCGGCTCGTCCTGCCCCGCCATGCGTACCAGGTGACCATCGGCTTCGCGCAGGACCTCGCGGCCCGGCACGGCGTCGACGTCGTCCTCGTCGACATCGACGACACCGACGCCGTGGTCGCGGCGCTGCCGGGTGCGTCGATGCTCTGGATCGAGTCGCCGACCAACCCGATGCTCGAGGTGGCCGACCTGCCGGCCCTCGTCGAGGCAGCGCACGCCGTCGGCGCGCTCGTGGGCGTCGACAACACGTTCGCGACGCCCCTCGTGCAGCGCCCGTTCGAGCACGGCGCCGACATCGTCATCCACTCCGTCACCAAGTACCTGGCCGGCCACAGCGACGTCGTGATGGGCGCCGCGCTGGCCGACGACGACGACCTCCATGCCCGGCTGCACGCGCACCGCACGTTGCACGGCTCGATCGCCGGGCCGTTCGAGGTGTGGCTCGCCCTGCGCGGCCTACGCACGCTGGCGCTGCGGGTCGAGCGCGCCCAGGCCAACGCCGTCGAGATCGCCCGTCGCCTGTCCGAGCACCCCGCCGTGGCCGAGGTCCGGCACCCTGGCCTGCCCACCGATCCCGGGCACGACCGGGCGAGCCGTCTGATGAACGGGTACGGGTCGATCATCGGCATGCGCCCGCACGGCGGAGCCGCCGCCGCCGACGCGGTCGTCGCTCGCCTGGAGCTCTGGGTCCCGGCGACGAGCCTCGGGGGGGTCGAGTCCAGCCTGGAACGCCGCCGTCGCTTCGCCACCGAGTCCGTGACCGTCCCCGAGGACCTCCTGCGCATGTCGGTCGGCATCGAGGACGTCGAGGACCTCTGGACCGACCTGGACCGCGCGCTGCGGACCTCGTGACCGGCTCGGCGAGCGAAGCGGTCTAGACGCCCTCGGCCTTGTGCGGGCGGGCGAGCAGCAGCGCGGCGAGCTGCTCGACCGGCAGCCCCTCGTGCAGGACGCGGACCACGGCGGACGTGATCGGCATCTCGACGCCGAGCGAGGTGGCCAGCTCGAGGACGGAGCGCGACGACTTCACGCCCTCGGCGGTCCCCCCGGTGGCGGCGACAGCCTCGTCGAGGGTCATGCCGCGGCCGATGTGCCCGCCGAGGGTGTGGTTGCGGCTCGCGGGCGAGGCGCAGGTCGCCATGAGGTCGCCGAGGCCGGCGAGGCCCGCGAACGTGTCGGCATCCGCTCCGAGGGCGAGACCGAGGCGCGTCATCTCGACCAGGCCGCGCGTGATGACGGTGGCCATCGTGTTGTAGCCGAGGCCGCGGCCCTGCGAGATGCCGACCGCGAGCGCGATGACGTTCTTCACGGCGCCGCACAGCTCGACACCGACGACGTCGTCGTTCGTGTACGGCCGGAAGTACGCGGACGCGCAGGCGTTCGCCACGAGCTGCGCGGTCGCCTGGCTGCTCGACGCCACGACGGTGGCGGTCGGCTGGCGCTGCGCGATCTCGAGGGCCAGGTTCGGCCCGGAGACGACGGCGATCCGGTCGGCGGGGATGTCGAGGGCCTCCGCCACGACCTCGCTCATCCGCCGGTCGGTGGACAGCTCGACGCCCTTCATGAGCGACACGGCGACGGCGTGCGGGGCGACGGACGAGCGCAGCGGGGTGAGCAGCGCCCGGGCGGACTGCGACGGGATCGCGATCGCGATCAGGTCGGCGCCGTCGAGGACCGCACGGGCATCGGTCGAGGCAGCGATCGACGCGGGCAGCGAGATCCCCGGGAGGTACGCCTCGTTGCGGTGCTCGTCGTTGATCTGCCGGCACGTCTTCTCGTCGCGACCCCAGATCGTGACCTCGCACCCGGCGTCGGCGAGCACCGTGGCGAACGTGGTACCCCAGGAACCCGCGCCGAGAACGGCGGCACGCAGCCCCGTCACGGGGTCTCCGGCCTGGTCGCGCGGTCTCCGCCGACGCGCTTCTCGCCCGGTGCGAGGGGCTTGCGCATGTCGTACCGCTCCGCGGGCGGCTGCTCCCCGCGGATGTCCACGAGCAGCGCCGTGACGGCGGCCATCACGCGCTCGGTGGCCTCGCGCAGCGTCGCGGTGTCCTGCGGCTTGTCGTAGAGGTCGCTCAGGTCCACGGGAGGACCGGCGACGATCGTGAGCGTCTTGCGCGGGAACGGGCGCAGGAGCTTGCCGTACCGATGCAGCAGGAGCTGGGGGCCCCACTGCGCGACCGGGACGACCGGCGCCCGCGTGGTCAGGGCGAGGCGGGCCACACCCGTCTTGCCGACCATCGGCCACAGGTCCGGGTCGCGCGTCAGCGTCCCCTCGGGGAACACGGCCACGCAGTCACCGTCGTCGATAGCCGTGACCGCTGCGGACAACGACTCCGCCGCCGAGACCGTGTTGCGGTAGACGGGGATCTGCCCGGTCGCGTGCAGCACGTTGCGCATCACGGGGACCTTGAACAGCGACGCCTTGGCCAGGATCTTCGGGGCGAACCCGTTCTCCCACAGGAAGTACGCGAACGTCAGCGGGTCGATGTTCGTCATGTGGTTCGACGCAGCGATGAATCCGCCCTCGGTCGGCAGGTGCTCGACGCCGTGCCAGTCCTTGCGGCTCATCGCCCGCAGCAGCGGACGGACGAGGTGCGCGACGGTTCGATACGCGCGATTGGACCTGGCGGGGGGATGCACGGGAGCAGATGCTACCGGGCTCAGACCGGCGACAGCTCGCGACTGAACTCCGCGCCGAGCGCCTCGAGCTTCTCGGTGAACCGCTCGTAGCCGCGGTCGATCAGGCTGATCCCGCGCACCGACGACGTGCCCTTGGCGGTCAGGGCCGCGATGAGGTGGCTGAAGCCGCCCCGCAGGTCCGGCACCTCGATGTCCCCGGCGCTCAGCGGCGTCGGGCCCGAGATGACGGCCGAGTGGTAGAAGTTGCGCTGCCCGAACCGGCACGGCCGCCCGCCCAGGCACTCCTTGTAGACCTGGATGGTGGCGCCCATGCCGACGAGCGCGTCGACGAACCCGAACCGGTTCTCGTAGACCGTCTCGTGGACGATCGACAGTCCCCTGGCCTGCGTCAGCGCGACGACGAGCGGCTGCTGCCAGTCGGTCATGAACCCCGGGTGTACGTCCGTCTCGAGCTGGATCGAGCGCAGGTCGCCGCCCGGGTGGAAGAACCGGATGCCGTCGTCGTCGACTGCGAACTCGCCGCCGACCTTGCGGAAGGTGTTGAGGAACGTCGTCATCTCCGGCTGGGTGGCACCCCGGACGTACACGTCGCCGCGCGTCGCCAGAGCCGCTGCCGCCCACGACGCCGCCTCGATCCGGTCGGACAGCGCGGTGTGCTGGTACCCGACGAGCCGGTCGACGCCCTCGATCCGGATCACGCGGTCGGTGTCGACCGAGATGATCGCGCCCATCTTCTGCAGGACGTTGATGAGGTCCATGATCTCGGGCTCGATCGCGGCGTTGGCCAGCTCCGTGATGCCCTCGGCGCGGACGGCGGTCAGCAGCAGCTGCTCGGTGGCGCCCACGCTCGGGTACGGCAGCGCGATCTTGGTGCCCTGCAGTCGTCGGGGGGCACGGATGTGGATGCCGTTGTCGGTCTTCTCCACCACGGCGCCGAACTGCCGCAGGATGTCGAGGTGGTAGTTGATCGGCCGGTCGCCGATCATGCAGCCGCCCAGGTCCGGGATGAACGCCTCGCCCAGCCGGTGCAGAAGCGGCCCGCAGAACAGGATCGGGATGCGGCTCGACCCGGCGTGCGTGTCGATGTCCGCGACGTGCGCCGACTCGACGTCCGTCGGGTCCAGGTGCAGCGTGCCCGCCTCGGGGTCCGCGTCGACCTTCACGCCGTGCAGCTCGAGCAGACCGGTGACGACGGCGACGTCACGGATCTGCGGCACGTTGCGCAGCACGCTCGGGGTCTCCCCGAGCAGCGCGGCCACCATCGCCTTCGAGACGAAGTTCTTGGCCCCGCGGACCTTGATCTCTCCCGACAGCGGGTTGCCCCCGTCGACGTACAGCAGATCGCTCATTGCCACATCGTCTCCCACCCGCGGACGTGCCCCCGACCGCATCGCGTCTGGCGCGCCGCAGCCGTGCAGAACCTTCACACGTCGGCGCCGAGGCCTACTTCTTCTTCTTGGTGTGCTTGGAGCTGGCCTTGCCGTCGGACTTCGCCTTCTTCTTGGCGGTGGTCTTGGCCTTGGCCGACTTCTCGGCCTTCTTCGCGGCGGCCTTCAGGTCGGCCTTCTTCGCGGCCGCCTTCTTCAGGTCCGCCTTGACCGGCTTGGTCTTCGCGCTCGTGGACTTCGTGGCGGCCTTGCCGGCTGCGGCCTTCTCAGGCACCGCCGCGGCGGTGGTCGCACCGGGTGCCGGGGCTTTCGCCGCCTTCGGTGCGGACGACGTCACCGAGGCCTTCGCCGCCGGTGTCAGGCTACCGACCGGGGCGGCACCGAGGGTCGCGGCTGGCACAGCCACTCCGGCGGCGACACGCGACCGCAGCGCCGTGCCCGGGTGGAACCGGGCGACCGTGACGGCAGGGACGTCGATGGACACGCCCGTCCGTGGGTTGCGCGCCGTACGGGCGGCTCGGGTCGCGGCCTCGAACGTCCCGAAACCCGTGAGCGTCACGCGCTCACCCGCGGCCAGTGCCGCGGTGATCTCGTCGAGGACGGCGTCCACGGCGCTCGACGACGCGGCGCGGCTCCAGCCGCGCGCGGCGATCCGGTCGGCGATCTCAGACTTGCCTGGCATGCTCGTCCCTTCCCCGGCCGACGCATCCGCGTCGAGGCCCGGGTTCACCGTAGCCATATGCGGCGGATCCGGCTGTGGACCCGCCGCAGACGGGCGTCAGGGCTTACGGCCGATCTCGACCGGGACACCCACGGGACGGGCCGCGACGATCTCCACGGGCGGCAGGTGCTTGGCCGGCAGGGTGGCGGGACGCCACGGCTCGCGGGTCGCCTCGAACGCCGAGATCTCGTCGGCGTGCTCGAGCGTCAGGCCGATGTCGTCGAGGCCCTCCATGAGGCGCCAGCGCGTGTAGTCGTCGACCTGGAACGGCACGACGACGTCGTCGCACGTGATCGTCTTCGACTCGAGGTCGACCGTGACCTCGGTGCCCGGGCGGGTCTCGAGGATCTTCCAGATGAGCTCGATGTCCTCCTGCGACGCCTGAGCGGCGAGCAGACCCTGCTTGCCGGAGTTGCCGCGGAAGATGTCCGCGAAGCGGTTCGAGATGACGACCTTGAACCCGTAGTCCTTGAGCGCCCAGACGGCGTGCTCGCGCGACGAGCCGGTGCCGAAGTCCGGACCGGCGACGAGCACGGAGCCGGGCTTGTAGGCGTCCTGGTTGAGGATGAACTCGGGGTCACCACGCCAGGCGGCGAACAGCGCGTCCTCGAAACCCGTGCGCGTCACGCGCTTGAGGTAGACCGCGGGGATGATCTGGTCGGTGTCCACGTTGCTGCGCCGCAGCGGGACGCCGACGCCGGTGTGCTGGCTGAACTTCTCCATGACGAATCTCTCGCTTTCCTGTGGTTCAGACCGTCTGGAGGTCGGTCAGCGGGCTGCCGTCGGGCGTGGGCGCCCCGGTGTCGAGGTCCGAGTAGGACGACAGCGTGCCGCGGATGGCGGTCGCGGCGGCGACGAGCGGCGAGACCAGGTGCGTCCGGCCGCCCTTGCCCTGCCGGCCCTCGAAGTTGCGGTTCGACGTGGACGCCGACCGCTCCCCCGGAGCCAGCTGGTCCGGGTTCATGCCCAGGCACATCGAGCAGCCGGCGTTGCGCCACTCGGCACCGAAGTCGAGGAAGATCTTGTCGAGCCCCTCGGCCTCGGCCTGCAGGCGCACGCGAGCGGAGGCCGGGACCACCAGGACGCGGACGTCGTCGGCCTTGTGCTTGCCCTGGACCACCTTCGCGACGGAGCGCAGGTCCTCGATGCGGCCGTTGGTGCACGAGCCGATGAAGACCGTGTCGACCTTGATCTCGCGCAGCGGCTGGCCGGGCGTCAGGCCCATGTACTCGATGGCCCGCTCGGCCGCCACGCGCTCGTTGGCGTCGGCGATCTCCTCGGGGACCGGGACCGCGCCGGACAGCGGCAGGCCCTGGCCGGGGTTGGTTCCCCAGGTGACGAACGGCTCGAGGTCCTCGGCCAACAGGTCGACCTCGACGTCGAACTCGGCGTCGTCGTCGCTCTTCAGCGTGCTCCAGTACTCGACGGCCGCGTCCCAGTCGGCGCCCTCGGGTGCGTGCGGGCGGCCCTTCAGGTACTCGAACGTGGTCTCGTCGGGCGCGATCATGCCCGCGCGGGCACCCGCCTCGATCGACATGTTGCAGACCGTCATGCGGGCTTCCATCGAGAGCGCGCGGATGGCCTCGCCGCGGTACTCGAGCACGTAGCCCTGACCGCCGCCGGTGCCGATCTTCGCGATGATCGCCAGGATGATGTCCTTGCTCGTGGCACCGGCCGGCAGCGCGCCGTCGACCGTGATCGCCATGGTCTTGAACGGCGCGAGGGGCAGCGTCTGGGTGGCGAGCACGTGCTCGACCTCGCTGGTGCCGATGCCGAACGCGAGCGCACCGAACGCGCCGTGGGTCGACGTGTGCGAGTCGCCGCAGACGACCGTGAGGCCGGGCTGCGTGAGCCCGAGCTGCGGACCGACCTGGTGGACGATGCCCTGGTCCGCGTCGCCGAGCGAGTGGATGCGCACACCGAACTCGGCCGCGTTGTTGCGCAGCGTCTGGATCTGCGTGCGGCTCGTCGTGTCGGCGATCGGCAGGTCGATGTCGAGCGTCGGGGTGTTGTGGTCCTCCGTCGCCAGGGTGAGGTCGGGGCGGCGGACCGTGCGACCCGCGAGCCGGAGACCTTCGAACGCCTGCGGGCTCGTGACCTCGTGCACCAGGTGCAGGTCGATGTAGAGCAGGTCGGGTGCACCGTCGGTGCCCTGCCGCACGACGTGCGCGTCCCAGACCTTCTCTGCCAACGTGCCGGCCATCTTCTCGGTCCGTTCTCTCGTCGTTCTCTCATCCGGGAGTGTGGATTTTCCCGGCTCACCGTTCGTCGTACTTGCATCTCAGTCAGCGAGACGCCAATATCGACCTATGGACAACTCTAGCGGAGTCGGCGTGCTGGACAAGGCCGCATCCGTTCTCAGCGCCCTCGAGGCCGGTCCGGCCACGCTGGCGCAGCTCGTCACCGCCACCCATCTTGCTCGCCCGACGGCACATCGCCTCGCCGTGGCCCTCGAGCACCACCGACTCGTCGCTCGCGACATGCAGGGTCGGTTCGTGCTGGGACCGCGTCTCTCGGAGCTCGCGACGGCCGCCGGCGAGGACCGTCTGCTCGCCGCAGCCGGCCCCGTGCTGGCTGCCCTGCGCGACCATACGGGGGAGAGCGCACAGCTGTACCGCCGTCAGGGTGACCAGCGCATCTGTGTCGCCGCCGCCGAGCGCCCGATCGGCCTGCGCGACTCGATCCCGGTCGGCGCCACCCTGACGATGCACGCCGGGTCCGCCGCGCAGATCCTGCTCGCGTGGGAGGAGCCCGACCGCCTGCACCGCGGTCTGCAGGGTGCCAAGTTCACCGCCACGATCCTGTCCGGCGTGCGTCGCCGCGGCTGGGCCCAGTCGGTGTCCGAGCGCGAGGTCGGCGTCGCGTCGGTCTCCGCCCCGGTGCGTGGGCCGTCCGGCCGGATCGTCGCGGCCGTCTCGGTCTCCGGCCCGCTCGAGCGCCTGTCCCGCCAGCCCGGCCGCCTGCATGCCGCAGCGGTCGTCTCGGCGGCCAACCGGCTGACCGAGGTCCTGCGCCGCACGGCGGACTGACCGTGGCCGTCCGCGGTCCGGCCGCGGCTCGGCGTCGGCAGCGTCGACGAGCGGCCCTGTGGTCGTTCGTCGGTGGCTTCGTCGTCGGCGGCGCACTCAGCGCCCTTGGCGGTGGTGACCTGATCGGCATGCTCGTCGTGGGCGTCTTCCTCGGCGGGTTCTGCGCCGCGGTCGCCGCACTCGTCGTCAGCCTCCTGCCGACGACGTCGGGCGGTCCGCGCGGGCAGCACTGAGCCGTCCCGCAGGGTGAGACGAGTTGGTCCAGGCCTGGTCACCCCCGAACGGGTGCTCCACACTCCCCCGCGTGAACCTCACCCTCGACATCGGTCCGCTGCGCAGCCTCGTGGCTGTGGCGGACTGTGGTGGGTTCCACCGGGCCGCGGCCGCGCTGCACCTCACGCAGAGCGCCGTCAGCCAGCACGTCCGACGCCTCGAGAAGACCGTCGGGCGGCCGCTCGTCGAGAAGGACGGTCGCGGCTCGCGGTTCACGGTCGCCGGTGAGGTCCTCGTCGCCGAGTCCCGTCGGGTCCTGGCAGCCCACGACGCCGCGCTGCGCAGCCTCGGCGTGCGCGTGCCGGTCGCGGAGCTCGTGTTCGGGTCGACCGAGCACGGTGCCGACGACCTGCTGCCCGCGGTCAGCAGTGCGCTCGGGAACCTGCACGGCGGAACGCTGCGCTTCCGGCTCGACCGGACGACCGCGCTCACGCAGGCGGTCGACGGTGGCAGCATCGACGCGGCGCTCGTCCTCGGCAGCACCACGCCGACCGGACACTCGGCCGGGTCGATCCCGCTGCTCTGGGTGTCGGCGCCCGGCTGGCAGGCCGGCCCGATCACGTCGTTCGTCGCCTTCGACGAGCCGTGCGCGATCCGGCGCCGCGCCGTCCAGGTGCTCTCGACGGCGGGGCTGCGCCCGCACGTGGCCGCCGAGTCTCCGCATCTCGCGGGCGTGCACGCGGCCGTCCGCGCCGGGCTCGGCATCACGCTGCTCCCGCTGATCGGTGAGGCGCCTCCCGGGCTCGTCGTCCGGCACGACCTGCCGGTTGTGGAGCCGCTCGACCTCGAGGTTCGCGTCCGTCGCGGCGCCGACCCCGAGATCGGCCGCGTCGCCGCCGCGGCGGTGCGCCGCCTCGTCGACGACCGGGCGCTCGTCGCCGCCTGACGGCTCCCGTCACTGACAGCACCGTCCGCACTCGTGGGCGCACCCACGAGTGCGGACGTCGGTGTCAGACCAGAGCCGGTACCTTCGCGTTCCGGCCCACCAGCGGGAAGACCTGCTCGGCGATCCGCTCGAGCTCGCTGTCCAGGGGCGACGCCTGCAGGAGCACGAGCCCCAGTCCGGCGTCCTCGTAGGCCAGCAGCCTCTCGGCCACCTGCTCGGCGGTCCCGACGAGCCCCGGACGCAGCCCCCGGGTACCGACCGAGTACTCCTGCAGGCTCACCGACCGCTCGAGCTGCGAGTGCTGCACGAACTCCTGGTACGACGCGTAGCTCGCGCCGGCCCCGTCGACGGGCACGGTCGTGATCCGTTCGAGCTCGGCCTGCGCCTCGCGCTCGGTGTCGCGGACGATGACGTAGGCGGCCATCCCCGTCTCGACGAACGGGTCCTTGCCGATCGCCTCACGGCGCCGCGCCATCTCGGCGATCTTGCCGCCGACCTCGTCGACCGTTCCTCCGTGCATGACGTACGCGTCGGCGAACTTCGCGATGGACCCCTTGCCGCCCTCGCTCTCGCCGCCGGCCCAGATGGGCGGGGTGCGCTGCGGCTTGGGCTCGAGGACGGCATCCTCGACCGTGTAGAAGCTTCCCTCGTACCGGAACGGCGTCTCACGCCACAGACCCGTGACGACGTCGACCCACTCCTCGGTGCGCGCGTACCGCTCGTCGTGCACCCCGAAGATCCCGCCGTACTGCTTGGCCTCCTCCGCCCACCACGCCGAGACCACGTTGAGCGAGAGCCGCCCGTGGCTGATGTCGTCGAGCGTCGCCGCCCGCTTGGCGAGGACCGCCGGCAGGTGGAACCCCGGACGCACGGCGACCATGATCTCGACGTGCTCGGTCACCGCCGCGATCCCTGCGGCAAGCTCCCAGGCCTCGAGGCTCGGCGCCGTGACGCCCTTGCGGTCGTTGAGGTAGAGCTCCGGGACGAGGGTCAGGTCGTAGCCGAGCCGGTCCGCCGTCTGGGACACCTTCTTCACGTAGTCGAACGTGGCCGGCATGCCCTCGTCGCCCACGTTGCGCAGGAAGCCGCCGTAGATCGGCGTCCAGTAGCCGTACCGCATCAGATGCCCGTCCCGTCCTGCTCGACCGAGTTCCCGAGCGGGACGCGGACCACGAGGGAGCGGTGCGAGTCGCCGGAGCGGACCCGCTCGAGGAACTGCACGACCGACGCGGCGACGGACCGGTGGGCCGCGTCGTTGAGCACGTCGTGCGCGCCGTCACGCACGGCGAGCAGCTCGGCGTCCGGCCACCACGACAGCGCACGCACGACGTCGCGCAGCGGTGCGACCTCGTCGTCGTGCCCGTGCAGCGCGAGCAGCGGGATCCCGACGTACCAGGGCCCGTCGACGGTGCCCGACGGCTCCCGGGACGCGACGGACGCACCCCAGGCACGCGCCGCCTCGGTGACCTGGCCGAAGGCCCGCGCGTACAGCGGGTCCTCCTCGAGGAGCCCGCGGTGCACGGGGCACGACGTCCGCTGCGCGATCTCGGTCGCGTCGTCCGCGGCCACCGAGACGGCCTCGCCCACGACCGCTCCCGCGAGGATCACGGCGGCCGGGCTCACGAGCCCCTGGCGGACCGCGTCGACGACGACCGCCGCTCCCGCGTCGACGCCGACCAGGATGCGCGGACCCTCGATCGCGGCCTCCTCGGCGTCGATCTCGGCGAGGAGCGAGCTCACCTCGTCGGCGTCGGAGGGCAGCGCGTCGAGGACGTCCACGACGTAGCCGTCGGCGGCGATGCGCTGCGCGAACCGGCCGTAGTGGCCGAGGTGCTCGCCGCGGCCGGGAACCACGAGCAGGGTGCCGCGCGGTCGGACGGTCGACGGTGGCAGGACCCGGACCCGGGTGGCCGTCAGGGTGGAGGAGGACATGGTGGGGGAACCGTTTCTGTGAGGGACGTCAGAGGTGAGCGAGGATCAGCTGGCCGAGCACGACATCGAGCACCGCTGCGGCATCCTCGACGTGGTCACCGCGCCAGGCGACGTGGTGGTCGGGCCGGACCAGGACGAGGTCGGCGCCGTAGATCTCCCGGATGCTCGGGTCGTCGAGGTGCACGACCGACAGCGGGACTCCCCGCGCGGCTGCCGCGTCCTCGAAGGCATGCGTACCCACGGCCTCAGGGGAGAGCACGAGCAGAGCCAGGTCGTGGCCGATCCGGTCGTACAGGGTGTCGCCGAACGAGTCGATGTAGCCGTCGGGCGCACGGTGCCCCGGGCGCGGGTCGAGCACGTACCGCTCGGCGGCCCACGGGTGGTCGTCCTGGGCCTGGCCCGGCTCGTACGCGACGACCGGCGAGTCGTCGTACCGCTCGTCGAACGTCACGCCGGGCGAGGGGGCGTACTGGGCGGAGATCAGCCCGCCGATCAGCGCGCGGGTCGCCACCGCCTCCGCGCCGACGTCCGCGTCGTCGGGCACGCCGAGCCTGCGGATCTCGGCGAGCGTCGAGGCCGACGCCTGCGAGCGCGCCAGGGCGTGGTCGGCGACGCGCCAGTTGTGCGGTCGCCGCTCCCGGTCGTAGGAGTCGAGCAGGGCGTCGCCGCCGTGCCCGTGCAGCACCGCGGCCAGCTTCCAGCCGAGGTTGACCACGTCGCCGAAGCCCTCGCCGAGGTTCCCGCCGGGCGTGCGCACGTGCGCCGCGTCGCCCGCGAGCAGGATCCGGCCCTGCCGGAAGGTGTCGGCGATCCGGGTCGCCCGGAAGAACGACGTGACCGACAGCAGCTCGAGGTCGAGGTCCGGGATGCCGAACGCCGCACGGGCGGTCGCCAGCAGCTCGTCCTGCGACGGCTCCGCCGCCAGTGCGTACGGCTCGGAGTACACCCGCCAGTCGGTGCTGCTGATGGCCGCGAGGAACCCTGAGGCGTGCTGGTTGAACACGATGTTCACACCGCTCGGCGCCGGGCCGACCGCACCGGGCTGCGTGCGAACGACCAGCCGGTAGTGCTTCTCGGTCGCGTACTCCCCCGACCGTCCGATCCCCGCGAGCCGGCGGACCGTGCTGCTGCCGCCGTCGGCGCCCAGGACGTACCGCGAGCGCACCTCCCGGCGTTCCCCGTTGCCCACGACCGTGGTCACGACGCCGTCGCCCGTGTCCTGCACGTCCTCGACGCGCCACCCGCCGGTCACGCTCACGGAGTGCGCCTCGAGGCGCTCCAGGAACACCTTCTGCAGGGCGGACTGCGGGCGGCGGAGGGTGTCCGCGAGCGAGAACGACGTCGACCGCGACTCGGCGAACCCGCGCCGCGGCGGCGCGACGAGGACGTGACCCGCGAGGGAGGTGACGAACTGCGTACCGCGGTTCCACTCGGGTGGGAACGTCCACTCGTCACGGATCTGCTGCAGCAGCCCCCAGCGCCGGAACAGCTCGACGACCCGCGGGGTGTGCCCGATCGCTCCGGCGCGGGCCAGGGACGCCGACGTCGCTGCGTCGACGACGGCGACCTCGACTCCCTGGCTCGTCAGCTCGACCGCTGCGGACAGCCCGACGGGGCCGGCGCCGACGACTAGCACGTCGAGCTCGCTCGGCGGTCTGCCGATGGGGAACTGGACGGTCTCGACCTCGCGGCCGCCGGTCGCCCGGATTGCGTCGTTGGTCATGTCGCCTTCTCTCAGGAGGTGCCGACGAGCGAGCGGAGCTCGTCGCGACGGGCTCGGTCGAGCGAGCCGGTGGTCAGAGTGGGCGCGGAGCCCACCAGGAGTCGGGTGTACCGGTGCTCGGGCCGGTTCACGATCGCGTCGGTCGCGCCCACCTCGACGACCGCGCCCTGGTACAGGACGGCCACGCGGTCGGTGATGCCGGCGACCGAACCGAGGTCGTGGGAGATGAACACGAGGGCGACGCCGGACGCGCGCAGCTCAGCGAGGATCTCGAGCACCTGGACGCGGTTGGCCGAGTCGAGCGCGCTGACGGGCTCGTCGAGGATCACGAGCTCGGGTCCCGTGACGAGCGCGCGCGCCACGGCGACGCGCTGCCGCTGACCGCCCGAGAGCTCGCCGGGCAGCCGGTCCAGGACGTCGACGTCGAGTCGCACCCGAGCGAGGTGCGTACGGACCACGAGGTCGATCTCAGCCCGCGACGAGCGTCCCTGCAGGATCAGCGGCTCGGCGAGCGAGTCCCCGATCGTGTTGTCCGGGTCCAGGCTGCGCAGCGGGTCCTGGAACACGAGCTGGACGACACCGCGACGCCGGAAGTCGCGCCACTGCCGGCCAGAGAAGTCCGTGACCACCTCGCCGCCGATGCTCACCGAGCCGGCCGACGCGGGAATCAGCCCGACGGCCGCGCGAGCGAGCGTGGACTTGCCGGAACCCGTCTCGCCGATGATCCCCACGGTCTCGCCACGCCGGACGTCGAGGCTGGCGCGGTGCAGCGCCTGCGTGCGCGAGCGGCGCGAGCCGTAGTGGACGTCGAGGTCGGTGATCCGCAGCAGCGGAGCGTCAGGCGACACCGGTCAGCTCCTTCAGAGGGGCCGGCGTGAGGAACCGGTCCAGCCCGTACCTGTTGTGCTCGTCGATCAGCAGGCGCGTGTACTCGTGCTGCGGGTCGAACAGGATGTCGTCGGTGCGGCCGCACTCGACGATCGCGCCGTGCCGCATGACGAGGACCTCGTCGCACAGCTGCGCGACGACCGCGAGGTCGTGCGAGACGACGATCAGCGACAGGCCGGTGCGCTCGGTGAGCTCGGTCAGCAGGTCGAGGATCTCCGCCTGCACGGTGACGTCGAGGGCTGTCGTCGCCTCGTCGGCGATCAGGATCTGCGGGTCGAGCGCGACGGCCGTGGCGATCAGGACGCGCTGCAGCATCCCGCCCGACAGCTCGTGCGGGTACTGGTCGTAGACGCGCTCCGGGTTGCGCAGACGCACGATGTCCAGGAGCTCCAGGGCCTCGGCTTTCGCGGCCCTGCGGGACACCCGCTTCTTCACGCGGACGACCTCGGCGATCTGCTTGCCCACCCGGATGGACGGGTTGAGGTACGACGCAGGGTCCTGGAACACGGCCGTGATCTCGGTCCCGCGCAACCGCTGCCAGTCCCGGTCGGACAGGCCCGCGACGTCCTCGCCGAGCAGGTCGATCTCGCCGCCCGACACCTCGATCCGCGGCGGCAGGATGCCGAGGACCGCCCGGCACGTCAGCGTCTTGCCGCTGCCCGACTCGCCCACGATGCCGAGCACGGCACCCCGACGCAGCGTGAGGTCCACGCCCCGCACGAGGTCGGTGCCGTTCGCGGTGTTGGTGATCGTGACGTCACGCAGCTGCAGGACGATGTCGTCGGCCATGAGGATCTCCTAGGCGGTGGCGATGGAGGTGGCGGGGCGGGTGCGGGCGCGGCCGGCCTCGCCGGTCACGTCGCGGATGGCGTCGGCCAGCAGGTTGAACGCCCAGACGGTGACCATGATCAGGAGCGTCGGGACCAGCGGCGCGAACGGCTTGTAGCTCAGGTACATGAGGTCGGAGGCGAGCACGCCACCCCAAGTCGGCGCGGGCGGCTGTACCCCGATGCCGAGGAACGTCAGGCTCGAGACGACGACGAATCCGGTGCCCATGGTCGTGGCGAGCGCGATCGACAGCGGCGGCAGCACCTTGGCCCACACGTGCTTGCGCACGACCCAGCCGACCGACGCACCGGACAGCAGCGCGGCCTCGACGTACTGCGACCGGGAGACGGTGAGCGCGGCGGCCCGGGACACCCGGTAGAACACAGGCGAGACCAGGAAGCCGACCGTGAGCATGGCCTGCGGGATCCCGTTGCCCAGCAGCGCCGTGACCGCGACCGCGAACACGAGGAACGGCAGGGCGATGAGCGTGTCGACTAGCCGCAGCGACAGCCACTCGAACGAGCGCCCGAGGTACACCGACAGGATGCCGGGCACGGCGCCGACGACCAGCGCGATGAGGGCGACCTGGACCGCGCCCAGGACGCTCACGGTCGAGCCGGCCAGGATTCGGCTCAGCACGTCGCGACCGAGGTAGTCGGTGCCCAGCCAGTTCGTCGACGACGGACCCGCGAGAACCGAGTCGCCGCCCTCCAGCGGGTCGTAGGGAGCCAGCGCCGGGCCGAAGACGGCGAGGAGCAGGACGAGCGTGAGGATCACCAGGCCGATCCGGCCGCTAGGCAGTGACGCGACGCGTCGGAACATGGTCAGACCCCTCTCGCCGAGGCGGGCGTGATCCGCACCAGAGCGGTGTTGACCAGCAGGTTGAACAGGACGACGACGACGATGGAGACGACGAGGACGCCCTGCACCGCAGGGACGTCGCCGCGCTGGGCCGAGTCCGCGGCGTACTTGCCGTACCCGGCGAGGCCGAAGATCGCCTCGGTGACCACGGCGCCACCGAGCAGGTTCGGGAACTTCATGCCGACCACCGTCAGCGCCGGGCCGATGCCGTTGCGCAGGACGTGCACGAAGAAGATCCGCCGCGGCCCGAGGCCGCGCACGATCGCACCCGTCACGTAGTTCTCGCGGTACGCGCCGATCAGTCCGGAACGCAGCTGGCGCGCGACGTCGGCGATGGTGTCGAAGCTGATCGCCAGCGCAGGCAGCCAGATGTGCTCGAACCACGGTGTGACGCCCTGCCCGATCGGCACGTACCCCGCCGACGGGAACCAGCCGAGCGAGACCGCGAACACCGCGACGAGCGCGATGCCGACCACGAACGACGGCATCACGGAGATGACCGTGGTGAACCCCGTGATCGCCCGGTCGACCCAGGTCGTCTGCCACAGGGCGGCGATCGTGCCCAGCACGAACCCGAGCGTCACACCGATCACGAGGGCCAGGCCCGCGATCGACAGGCTGATGATCGCGCGGCCGGCGAGCGCCGACGAGACGCTCGTCCCGTCCACCCAGCTCAGCCCCAGGTCGCCGTGCAGCACGCCGGTCAGCCAGTTCCAGTACTGCGTGAGGAACGGCTGGTCGAGGCCCCACTGCGCCTCCAGCTCGGCGACCTTGTCGGGGGTCGCCGACTCGCCGAGCTGCAGGTGTGCCGGGCTCAGCCCGCTGAGCTGGCGGAGCGCGAACGTGATGAAGGTGCCCAGGAAGAAGACCGGGACGAACACGGCCAGCGTGCGTCCGACGGCGAGCGAGACGCCGTGGGTGCGAGCCCAGCTGCGGTTGTCGGTCGTGCTGCTCATCGAGGTTCCTCCTCTCGTGGTGGACGAGCCGCCGGGGCGCGCAGCGGCGTGCGCCCCGGCAGCCCGGGCTACTTCTCGGAGACCGTGACGCCGGTCCAGTGCACCTGACCCGGGATCGCGGGCAGGTCGGACACCCGCGGGCTCTTCACGAAGAGGTTGGGCTGGCTGTAGGTGAACACCAGCGCCTGGCTCTCCAGGCCGGCCCGGGTGGCCGCCTGCAGGTTCTTCGCGTAGTCCGGCGAGTCGAGCGGTGTCTCGCGCGCCACCGCGACCGCTTCGGCGAAGCCGTCGGGCGTGTACGGGCTGGACAGGTTGAGCGGACCCTGCGGACCGAAGTGCGCGGTCAGCGTCTGCACCGGCGACTCGCGGCCCGTGGTGCCGTAGAGCGACAGTGCGAGCTCCTTGGCGAAGAACGGGGTCGCCCACGCCGTGTCCACCTTGATGTTCACGGTGATGCCCACCGCGGCCAGCTGCGACTGCACGATCTCCGCGGCGGGCGACTCGGCCGGGATCACCAGGTCGACGGAGATGTCGTTCGCGTGCCCCGCCGCTGCGAGCAGGTCCTTGGCCGTGTCCGGGTCGTACGGCCACAGGTCGGCGGACTGCTCGTCGTACGCGATGTACCCCTCCGGGAACGGCTCGGCCGTCGTGGACCCCGTGCCGAACGTGACCTTGTCGACGAACTCCTGACGGTTGATCGCGTAGCGCACCGCATCGACCACCTTGGGGTCGTCGAACGGAGCCTTGTTCACGTTCAGGCTGATGTTCGCCGCGTTGTACCCGGGCTGCTTCACCACGTCGAGGCCTGCCGCTTCGGCGGCCTTGACCTGGCTGGGTGCGAGGTAGGCGAAGTCGAAGACCCCGGTCTGGATGCCCGAGACCACTGTGGCCGGGTCGGGCACGGCGGACAGGTCGACCTCGTCGATCTCGATGTTCTCGGCGTCCCAGTAGTCGGGGTTCTTCACCAGGACCGCGTGCGAGCCCGTGACCAGCTCCTTCACCACGAACGGTCCGGCACCGACGGGCCAGGTCGTGAGCTTGGCCGGGTCCTTCGCCGCCGTCTGGCTCGTGATCTGCGCGACGCGCTGGCCGAGCAGGAGCGGCAGCTGGTAGTCGGTCTGGGTGAGGTGGACGACGACGTCGGTGGCGCTCGCGGCGTCGACCGACGCGATCGAGCCGAGGTCACCGTCGAGCGCCGAGTTCTCCTGCGTCTTGGCGCGCTCCAGGTAGAGCTTGACCGCCTCGGCGTCCAGCGGGGTGTCGTCGCTGAACGTGAGGCCCGGGCGCAGGTGGAACGTCACCTCGTCGCCGGCCTCGTTGTAGTCCCAGCTCTCGGCGAGGCCGGGCTGCGCGACGCCGTTCTCGTCGATCTCGGTCAGGGACGCGTACGCCAGCGACAGGATGCGGAACTGCGCACCGCTGCCGGAGACCACCGGGTCCCAGCTCGCCGGGAAGTCGATGGCCCACTTCAGGACCTGGGGCTTGTCGGGGTCGGGGGTGTGGGAGGCGTCGGCCGGGGCGGCTCCGCCGGCGGTCCCGCCGCAGGCCGCGAGCACGAGCGAGGCGGCGAGTGCGGTGGTCAGGGCTGCGGCTGTTCTGAGTCGTCTCATGGGTCTTTCCGGGTTGGTGTTGTGGGGTCTCAGACGAGGGACGGCTGGCGCTGCGCGTCGCGCGCGGCGGTGTGCACGTTCTCGGGGATGGGGAGGCCGAGGTTGCCCCGCAGCGTCGTGGACTCGTACTCGCTGCGGACGAGCCCGCGCTCGCGCAGGATCGGCAGCACCTCGTCGGTGAACCGGGCGAACTCGCTGGGCACGCTCGTGTGGATGTTGAGGCCGTCGAAAGCCCGGCCCTCGAACCAGCGCTGGATCTCGTCAGCCACCGTGAGCGCCGAGCCGACGAACGGCGAGCGACGCGACGTGGAGACGACCAGCACCGTCTCGCGCAGGGTGTAACCGTTCTCCTTGGCCAGCGCCTTGATCCGCTCGGCCTGCGTCTTGAAGCTGCGGTCGCCGAGGTCGCCGACCTCCGGGAACGGTGCGTCGAGGTCGTACTGGGAGAAGTCGTGCCAGCCGAACGGGCGGCCGAACTCGGCGAGCGCCCGCTCGAAGCTCTTGCTGCCGAGGATCGCCTCCTCCTTGGCGCGCGCGTCCTCGTCGGTGTCGCCGATGATCGGAGAGACGCCCGGCAGGATCAGGACGTGGTCGGGGTTGCGACCCTGGGCAGCGGCGCGCGCCTTGATGTCCTGGTAGAACGCCTGGCCGGCCTCGAGCGTCGGCGCGTGCGTGAAGATCGCGTCCGCGATGGTCGCGCCCAGGTCCCGGCCCTCCGTCGAGTCCCCCGCCTGGAAGATCACCGGCTGCCCCTGGGGCGAGCGCTCGATGTTCAGCGGACCCACCACGGAGAAGTACTCGCCCTTGTGGTTCAGCTGGTGCTGGCGCGAACGGTCCAGGAAGACACCGTTCTCCTTGTCCCGCGGGAACGCGTCGTCCTCGTAGGAGTCCCACAGGCCCTTGACCACGTTCACGTGCTCGAGCGCGCGCCCGTAGCGCGTCGCGTAGTCGAAGTGCTCGTCGCGGCTGTAGTTGCCCGCGGTCCCGCCGTCCCCCGTCGCGACGACGTTCCAGCCCGCACGGCCGCGGCTGATCAGGTCGAGGCTCGCGAAGCGCCGCGCCACGTTGAAGGGCTCGTTGTACGACGTGGTCAGGGTGCCGACGAGCCCGATGTTGCGCGTGCTCACAGCGAGCGCCGACAGGAGGGTCAACGGCTCGAGGCGGTTCAGGTAGTGGTGCGGCGAGTCGGGGGTGATGAACTGGCTGTCGACGATGAACACGAGGTCGAACTTGGCGGCCTCGGCCTGCCGGGCACGCTCGATGTACCAGTCGATGTCGACGCTGGCGTTGCCGGGGATCTCCGGGCTCAGCCACGTGGCGTGCTGCCCCGGGCCGCCGACGCCCATGAGGACGGCGCCGAGCTTGAGCTGTCTGGTGGTCACGATGGAACTCCTGAGGTGGTCGGCTGCACGGGTTTCTTGGGTGCACCCGGGTGCACGAATGACCCTGGGTGCGCGCGGCAGCGACGCCCGGCGGCTGGACGCAGACGGGTGTCGTGCTCGAGCGAGGGAGAGGACGCCCACGGAGGGGCAGGGTCGGCTCAGCCGACCGGCATCAGCAGGGGCGCGCTGGAGTCAGCGGCGCGCGAGGCTGGTGCTCGACATCGAGTCCAGACAGCATCGACACGCACGCGGCACGACGACCAGCGCGAGGCTGGTCAGCGCCGTGCGGCGCGGGGCGAAGGTCGGGACCGAGGTCATGAGACGAGTCTGCGGGCGGGCGGACGGGACGTCCAACGACGCGTGCGCATCGCCATCGATCAGCAGACGTTCTCGGTCAGTCCGTCGAGGCAGCCACCTGCGACGACGGCCTCGTCTTGGCGTCCGACACCCACGTCGGACGGGCTCGAGCATCGTGGTCGTCGGGTGTCTGCCGCGCCCTGCGCCAGGGCAACGAAAAACGGCCCGGTCACAAGGACCGGGCCGTTCTCTGTACCCCCGACCGGATTCGAACCGGCGCTACCGCCGTGAGAGGGCGGCGTGCTAGGCCGCTACACAACGGGGGCCTATACGCTGCGAGACCCGAGGGCCCCGCTTGCGAGTGGACACTTTACCCGATCCACCTGGATGGATCGAATCAGCGGTGTCAACGCTGGGGTACCAGGACTCGAACCTAGACTAACTGAACCAGAATCAGTCGTGCTGCCAATTACACCATACCCCATGGGGGTATAACGCCCGGCGCTCGTCGGTCGCCTGGCGGGGCGGACCGTCGTGCAGCCGGACGTCGTACCGGCGGTGAACACTACCCGGTCGCAGGGGTGGGGTCCAACTAGGGTCCCCCGGCGTGACCAAGGCCACGGTCAGCACGTCACCAGCAGGCCGTCAGCAGGTCGTCGGCACGGCGTCGGCACGGCGTCGGCACGGCGTCGGCAACGGCTCAACGCGGGATCGCTCCGAGCTCCGAGGCGTCGTACCAGAGCAGGTCACGCTCGTCGAGACGCTCGATCGCCGCGTCGTCCCCCGTGATCGCGGCATCGACGTCCGCGCCGACCCCCGGCTCGTCCACGTGCACGCAGGCGATGTCGTCGAGCGCGACCGCACGCAGGAGCTCGAGCGCGCTCGGCACCTCGTCGTCGTCGTCGAGAGGCAGCACGTCGTCCGGCGCCACGTCGGCCGAGACCACCAGTCGCGCACGTGGCGCCTGCGGCGACTCCCCCAGCAGAGCCAGCGAGTCGTCGGCTGCGGCGAGCTGTGCCGCGAACTCCAGGCCCTCGTCGTCCTCGTCGGGGAACATCGCCCGCAGCGCGGCCGTGACCGCGTGCACACGTCGAGGGGTCAGCGGACCCGCCGTCGGCTCGATCTGGTCCAGGGTCGCGGGGAGGTAGATGCGCACCTGCCCAGTCTGCCCGTCAGCGCCCGGTGCGGGCCGCTCCCGCGCCCGTCAGGCCGTCGAAGATACGACGACCGGAGCCTGCGCGGTCGACGAGACGAGGATCGAGTCGACCCGGGCTGCGACGCCCGCGAGCGCCCGCCGCGCCGGCGAACCGGGCGCGACCTCGCGCAACGTCCGCGCCTCGAGCATCGCGGCGTCGAGCGACGGCCGGTCGTCGGGGACCACCTGCACGTCGGTGACGCCGGCGTACCGCGCGAGCGCCTGCTGGACGGCTTCCGCCGGGTGGGCACCCGCAACCGACGCCCGGACGCGATTCACCAGGACGACCCGCGTGCTCCCGAGCCCGAGGTCGTTGAGCTCACCGAGCCCACGCACGAGCCGCTGGATGCCGACCGGGTCGCCCGAGCCGACGACGAGAACGACGTCCGCCGCCTCGAGCGCGCTGAGGGTCGCGCCGTTGCGACGCGGCGCGCGCGTGTCGTAGCTGAGCAGCTCGTCCTGCTCGAGGTTGAAGCCGCAGTCGACGACGGTCCACTCCGCCAGCGACCGGGCGACCGTCCAGACCGCGTCGAGCGACGACGACGGCAGCTCCGGCCAACGGTCGGCGCGCGAGATGCCCGAGAGCACACGGAGGTCGGGCGAGATCTGCGGGGTGAGCCGCGCGAGCGCCATCAGGTCGAGCGAACCCTGACCCGCGGCCCGCGCTGCCGCGGCCAGCCCGGGCGCCTCGTCGAGCATGCCCACGACCTGCGCGACGCACCCGCCGTACGTGTCGGCGTCGACGAGCAGGGTGCGCCGGCCCGCCGCGGCCAGCTCCGCAGCGACGTTCACCGCGACGGTCGTCCGGCCCGGCGCTCCCGTCGGACCCCACACGGCGAGCACGAGTCCCGCCGCAGGGCGCCGCACGAGCATCTCGTCGGGGGCCGGTTCCGCGGGTTCGGAGCTCGCCGCGGAGTCCAGGGCAGCGAGCGCCTCACGGACGACCGCGCCGGCCGCCTCCTCGTCCTGCGGCGCCATCACGACGAGGTCGGCACCGAGGGCCGCGAGCCGCTCACCGAGCCACGGGCGCGTCACGTCACCGAGGCCGACCACCCGGACACCAGCCCGGTGCAGAAGCTCGACGGCCTCCCGGTCGAGCAGGTCCAGCTCCCCGGACACGACCGCGAGCCTGCCCAGACCTGCCTCGGCCGCCGCGAGCAGCTCCGTCAGGTCGGCGCACCGCCGCGTCACGCTCAGGCGACCACCCGTGCGCTCGACGGCCTGCACGATCATCGACTCGGCGGTGCCGTGGACCGCGCAGAGCACCCCGACCGACACGTCAGCCCCCCGAACCCGGGACGGGAACCACGTCCACCGTGCCGTCCGCCGACAGCGCGGTGAGGATCTCCGGCAGCTGGTCGCTGGGGACGAGCACCTGCACCTGCGTCCCGCTCCCGACGCTGAACGCACCGTCCTCGGTGGACACCTCGGCCACCACGAGGCCGGACGCGAGCTGGTGCGGCTCCTTGGGGTCGTCACCCTCCCCCGTCGGCGGCGCGGGCGTGAACCAGAGGTCGACGCGCGCGCCCTCGGTCACGTCCTGCGACGGAGCGCGCTGGAGCGTCACCGAGACCGGGCGCAGGTCGAGGTCGGCCGCGTCCCCGATCGCCGACGCCGGGACGAGCTCACCGCGCCCGACCACACGCACCACGACCCCGTCCACCGGCTGGTCGGCGCGAAGGTAGTGGTCGATGTCGACCGTGCCGAGCCGCACGTCCACGACGGCCAGCTGGTCGACCTCGAGCCGGTCGCCCGGGACGAGTGCCGCGCGGGACATGTAGACGGGCACCGTCGACTGCGCGGTGCGCACCACCCACGAACCCAGGAGCACCGACGCCGCCACCATCGCGATGCCGGCCAGCAGCCGCGGGTCACGCCAGCCGGGTCGACGGAGCCGTGCCGCGACCGGCGCCGGCAGATCGATCACGCTGGTGTCCATGCATTCCCCCGTCTCGACGGCACGCTGTGCCGGACCGCCATCCTGCCGCGCGCACGGCACGACGGGGGCGAGAACGGAGCATTGTGGACAAACAGGGTTGGGCGCCAGCGCGTGCCACACTGCGGTCATGCCCTCGCGGTTCCTGACCCTCGCGGACGTCACCGAGGTCCTCAACATCTCGGCCACCCAGGCCTACGCCCTCGTCCGCACCGGCGAGCTGCCCGCCATCCAGATCGGCGGCCGCCTGCAGTGGCGCGTCGAGGCCGACGAGCTGGAGAAGTACATCCAGCGGATGTACGAGGAGACGCGCGCGCGGAACTCTTCCGACGCCGGCTGACACGCGCCGGCCGTCAGGCCTCGTGCACCGCCCGCAGCCCGACGAACGGCACTGCCCACATCGCGCGTCGTGCCGCGGTGCCGAGCTCGGCGACGTCCAGGTGGTCGGCGGCGACCCGGTCGATCCGGCCGACCACCTCGACCCCGCGCGCCTCGACCCGCACCCCGACGCGGTCGCGTGACAGTGCGCGCAGCACCTGACCGAGGCCGAGCCGAGACTCGACGAGCCCAGGGCCCGGGGCGGCATCGGCCGCGAGCCCGTCCACGGCGCCGACCGCCGCGAGCGGGACGAGCGACCGTCGCGCCCCCGACGTGGCCAGCAGCAACCACTCCGGCGCGGCCTCGACCAGCCTCCCGCTGAGCGGCTCGGCGCCGTCGACGCGTACCCGCACCTCGCGGCCGACCGACGCCCGCACCCGGGCCGACAGCGTCACCGACGCGCGCTCGGCACGCGCCAGCTCGGCGACGTCGGCGCGCACGTCCGCGAGCCTGGCTGCGGCGAGCTGGGCCTCCATGTCGGCGAACAGCTGCTCCCATCGCATCCGAGCACGGTAACGGCCCCGGGTGCGCAGGCAAGTACCTGCGCGCCCGGGGCCGTGTGGTCACACCCGTTTCAGCTCACCCAGCGGCGGCCGTCACGGCACCACCGTGATCCGGTCCCGCGGACCCGGACCGACCGGGCCCGCACCCACGTACGCGGCGAGAGCGTCGACGTCGAAGCCCGGGGCCGTCGTGCGGTCCGTCGCGACCGTCAGGTTCGTGAAGCCGTCTCCCCCGTTGGCGAGGAAGTCGTTGGTGCTGACCCTGTAGGACGCGGTCGGGTCGACCGGCGTGCCGTTCAGCGTGATGTTGCTGACCCGGCTCCCGAGCGCCGCCGAGGCGGAGTACGTGTAGTTGAGCGACTCCGACACCTGCAGGATCTTCGTCGTCGTCTGCCCGGCGTACCCGACGAACTGCTGCTCGAGCACCTCCTTGAGCTGGGCACCAGTGAGGGTCACGGTGACGACGAGGTTGTTGAACGGCTGCACCGTGAACACCTCGCCGTACGTCACCTGTCCGGGCGCCTCGCCACCGGTCGACGCCGAGTAGATCAAGTCCGCTCGGATGCCCCCGGGGTTCATCAGCGCGAGCTGGACACCGGCCGACGACGTGTACGCGACCATGCCGTCGGCGATGACGTCGCCCAAGGCGTTCTCGCCCGCGGACGTCACCGTTCGCGTGATGTCCGACGTGATCGAGCCGACGACGCGGTTGGCCAGCGGCGCCACCGCGGTGCGGTACTTGTCGGCGATGACCTTGGCGGCAGGGTCGACCGTGGCGGGGTTCCGGACGTACACGCCGGGCGCGGACTGCTGCCAGGTGCCGTCCGGGTTCTTGACGCCGTTCTCCACGATCAGGTTGTGGGCGTCGGCCGAGACCAGGGTCTTGGTCTTCTTGTCGAGCGTCATGCTGATGTCGGTCAGCAGCGTGCCGTTGCTTCCGGCGCTCGTCACGACCGTCGAGGCGCCCGACGAGTTCGGCAGCGCGCAGGTGTACGACCGGTGCGTGTGACCGCTGACGACGACGCCGTAGGCCGGGTCGAGGTTCGACACGATGTCGGTGACGGCTCCGGTGAAGCCGACGCAGCCGCTGGGGTCCTGAGGTGCAGGACCGGTCTGCTGGCCGCCCTCGTGGAGCAGGAGGACGATCGTCTTCACACCCAGGTGCCGCAGCGCGCGGGCGTAGAAGTTGGCGGTGGTCGCCTCGTCGAGGAACTTGACGTCGGTGATGCCCGCCGGGTTCACGATGCCCGGCGTGCCTTCGAGCGTCATCCCGACGAAGCCGACCTTGACCCCGCCGACGTTCTTGATCGTGTACGGCTGAAGGATGGGCAGGTTGCTGTCCTTGTAGACGACGTTGGCGGCGAGCATGGGGTAGTCCGCCCCGGCGAAGCCGTCGCCGTCCTGGCAACCGTCGACCGGGTGGCAGCCGCCGTTCTGCAGGCGCTGGAGCTCGGTGACGCCCTCGTCGAACTCGTGGTTTCCGACGCTCGTCACGTCGAGGCCCAGCGAGTTCATCTCGTCGACCGTCGGCTCGTCGTGGAACGCGGCGCTCACGAGGGGACTCGCGCCGACGAGGTCTCCCGCGGCGACGGTGAAGCTGTAGCGCGACTCCTGCTCCTGCTCCGCCCGCAGCTTCTTGACCGCTGTGGCGAGGTACTCCACGCCACCCGCGGGGGTGCCGTTGACCAGGCCTCCGCTGCCCGTGGGCGGGTCGATCGCACCGTGGAAGTCGTTGAAGGAGATGAGGTTCACGGTGACCGTCTTCGGTGACGGGTTCTTTCCGTGCGCCTCGGCGGGGATTGCGGCGGTCGAGACCAGGGCCAGGGCTGCGGCGGCTGCCGCAGCGACCTGACGCCCACGAAGGATCTGCATTGGGGGCTCCTCGGGTCAGGCTCGGACATCAGACACCATGCCCAGTTCGGGCTGGTTTGGGAAGACCGCCGCCACGACCGTGTCGGCTGCGGAGCCCGACACGGTCGTGGCGACGGTTTCCCCGTCCTACGGGGACGTCATCGGTCTGGTCAGAGACCGAACGTGGCCAGCCAGTCCTGGACGACGGCGATGTCGACCCGCTGGTAGCCGCCGAGGTACCGGCAGTTCTCGGTGTAGCCGTAGCTGGTGACGGCGACGATGTTGCCGTTCAGGAACACCGGGCCGCCCGAGTCCCCGAAGCACGTCCCGCCCGTACCGCGGTTGTCCTTCTCGTTCCCGTTGGTCTGCAGGATCTGGGGCGTGAGCTTCTGGCCCGGCATGTCCACGTAGCGACGGATCAGCGGGTAGCTCATGGGCTGCGGCTTCTGCGGGCCCGAGTCCGGCTTGCGCACCTCGGTGCCGTAGCCGACCGCCGTGAAGAGGGTCTGGTTCAGCACGGGCTGCGCATACGCGTCGAGGTACCCCAGGTCAGCGATGCTCGCCGGAGCGATGCCCGTCACCGGGTGGGCGAGCACGATGACGCCGACGTCGTTCCAGTTGTCCAGGTCGGTGAAGTCGGAGTAGTCGGGGTGCGTGTACGCGGTCCCGGAGAGGTACCCGGCGGCTTCGATCTCCGCCTGCGTGTAGCCGGCGCTCGGGTCGGCGGCGACCGGGAAGCCGCTCGGCGGCTGCTCGGCGATGACGGAGTCGAACGTGACGAGCGTCTTGCCGAGCGTCCCGTCCGTACAGTGCGCCGCCGTCAGCAGCACGGTCGGTGAGACGAGGGTGGCACTGCACCGGAAACGCCCGTCCGCGCTGTAGAAGAGGATCAGTCCGACGTTCGGGTGGGTGTTCCCGTCGGGGGTGCCGCCCGTGCTGGCGAGGGCGGGTGCCGCCCCGAGGGCGGTCAGCCCCAGTGCCATGGTGAATGCGACGGCGAGCTTGAGCAGTTTGGGCCGCATGCGAGGTTCCTCCTGGTTGGTTGCGACGTGAGCAACACCACACCACGCGCGCCCCCGCAGCGCCACAGGACGCGCGCGATGACTTTCGGGCGTGGGCGGGTTCTCGCATACCGAGGACGGCGTGCAGCCAGCCGAACCAGGGACCGCTGGACAAGATTCGGACATTCAGGTACATCTATGACCCTCGTTCCACATCAAACAGCATCAAACGACACGATTGAGGGTCAACCATGGCGATCGACGCGGCGTCCCGACGCCCGACGGCTCCTCCCGTCCCCCAGCGCCGGGCAGGTGTCGCCGCGGCTGCGCTCGGACTGCTCGCCACCTCCCTGCTGTGCGGGGCACTGGCTGCGGGACTGGCAGAGCGGGCGTTCGGGCTGGCCGGCGGGTCGGCGGTCCTGACGATCGATGCGCTGGTCGAGCTCGTCGTCACCGGTGTCGGGACGCTCGTGGCGGCGTGGCTCGCCGGGACGGCGGTCCTCGCGCTCGGCTGCCTCGCGGTGCGGCTCCTCGGTTCGACCTGGCGCCTGGGCGAGGGGCTCGTGCACCGGTGCGCGCCGGCGGTCGTTCGACGCTCGCTCGCCCTGGTCGTCGGTGCGACCGTCGGTCTCGGTGCCACCACCGGCGCCTCGGCTGCCGTGAGCACGCCGACACCGACGCCCTCGGCGACCAGCGCGGTGACCGTGACCGTCGACGATCTCGGCTGGGTCGTCACGACCCCGCCCCTCCCGACCGGCACCACGGCAACCGCCCAGGCACGGGGCGCAGATACCGGCGGAGCGCCGGAGCTGGGCGAGCCGTCGCCCACGGTCGCACCAGGACCCGCCGCTGAGCCGTCGACCGTGACATCCTCAGCCGCTGTCGTAGCGCCGGTAACCACGCCGGCCACGCCGTCCCGACCCGCACGAGCTGCGGCGCCGTCACCAGGTCCCGACGACGCCGGACGCGTGGTCGTGGCCGCGGGCGACAGTCTCTGGGCGATCGCAGCCCACCACCTCGCACCGGACGCGACCGACGCCGAGATCGCCGCGTCCTGGCCGCAGTGGTACCGCGCGAACTCCGACGTCATCGGAACGGACCCCGGCCTGATCGTCCCCGGCCAGCAGCTCACGGCGCCCGTCGAGCAGGACGGGGCCGCGTCGTGACCGCCGCCGCCGAGCTCGCCCCCTCGAGCGCCGAGGACGCGTTCGCTCGGGCGCAGTCGGCCGACGCAACGACCACGCCGCGCATCCGTCTGGTTCCCGCACCTCCCCGCGCCCTCGTACCCCGGGCCACGCGTCCCGCACAGGCCGTCGCGCCGACGATCACGGCGCGCATCTCCGTCCTGCGTGCCAGCGACACCTCGACCGACGTGGAAGACGAGGACAGCCCCAGCGCCGTCCCGTCAGCCGACCCGGCAGCCGTGGGCTGCTCGATCGCACTGGCCGCCCTGGAGGTGCTCGCGGGACGCCGCCCGGTCGCGCAGCTCGCCCGCTGGCTCGCTCCGGCCGTCTACGAGGCCCTGCAGGTGCGCGCGGGTCTGACCGCACGTGTCCTACGGACGCCTGAAGGTGCGCGCCACCCGCAGGTCCGCCGCTTCCGCGTCACCCCGGTCCTCACGACGACGCGGGAGGTCACCGTCGTCGCCGACGACGCCGGCCGAGTGCGTGCCGTCGCCCTGCGACTCGAGGCGCACCGGGGCGTCTGGCGCGCTACCGCCCTCGAGATCGGCTGACCGACCGGGACGACGAAGGCCCGCCCACCGAACCGGTGTGCGGGCCTCCGTTCGTGCAGGTCAGCGCTTGCGCTGCTGCTTGGCCGCCTTGCGACGCTCTTCACGGTTGGACGTCCCAGCACCGGCCGATCCGGCCGCGGGCGCACCGCCACCGTTCGTCCCGGCCGGGGACGCGGCGCGTGTGACGACGCCTCCGTCTCCGTCGACCGACGGCGCCGAGTACTGCAGCGGCGCGGACTGCTCCGGACCGTCGATGCCCTTGGCCACGAGCTTCGCCGCCGGGGCCGGACGGTCCGCGATCGCGGCGCCCGCCGTGCCCTGGGCGTCGGCGATCGAGTCGAGCGTGATCGGCGCGGTCGGCGTCTCTGCCTCCTGAACCTGGACCTCCAGGTTGAACAGGTAGCCGACTGTCTCTTCCTTGATCGCGTCGTTCATCGCGTTGAAGAGCTGGAAGCCCTCACGCTGGTACTCGACCAGCGGGTCGCGCTGGGCCATCGCCCGAAGGCCGATGCCCTCCTTGAGGTAGTCCATCTCGTAGAGGTGCTCACGCCACTTGCGGTCGAGCACGGACAGGGTCACGCGACGCTCGAGCTGACGCATGTTGTCCGAGCCGATGAGCTCTTCGCGCTCCTTGTAGGCGTGCTCGGCGTCCGACAGGATCTCGCGCGTCAGCATCTCGGCCGACAACCGCGTGTCACCGCCGGCCGCTTCGACGACCTCCTCGGGCGTGATCGAGATCGGGTACACCGCCTTGACCGCGGTCCACAGCGCTTCGAGGTCCCAGTCCTCAGGACGACCCTCCGCGGTTGCGGCGGCCACGTAGTCCGTGAGCACGTCCGTGCGGAAGTGCGAGATCTGGACGTGCATGTCCTCGCCCTGCAGGACGCGGCGCCGCTCGTCGTAGACCACGGTGCGCTGCCGGGACATCACGTCGTCGTACTTCAGGACGTTCTTGCGGATCTCGAAGTTGCGCGACTCGACCTGCGACTGCGCGGACTGGATCCCGCGCGTGACGATCTTCGACTCGAGCGGCATGTCCTCGGGGAACCCGGCACGCGTCATCATCGACTCGGCGAGGCTCGAGTTGAACAGGCGCATCAGGTCGTCCTGCATCGACAGGTAGAACCGGGACTCCCCCGGGTCACCCTGGCGGCCGGAACGACCACGTAGCTGGTTGTCGATGCGTCGCGACTCGTGCCGCTCGGTGCCCAGCACGTACAGACCGCCGAGCTCGGCGACCTCGTCGTGCTCCGCCGCGACGGACTCCTTCGCCTTCTCGAGCGCGAGAGGCCAGGCTGCCTCGTACTCCTCGGGGTTCTCCGCGGGGTCGAGCCCGCGGCTCGCGAGCTCCGCGACGGCCATGAACTCGGCGTTGCCGCCGAGCATGATGTCCGTCCCACGGCCGGCCATGTTCGTCGCGACCGTGACCGCACCCTTGCGGCCCGCCTGCGCGACGATCGACGCCTCACGCGCGTGAGCCTTGGCGTTCAGCACCTCGTGCGGGACACCCTGCTTCTTGAGCTTCGCGGAGAGCAGCTCGCTCTTCTCGACGCTCGTGGTGCCGACCAGGACCGGCTGGCCCTTCGCGTGCCGCTCGACGATGTCCTCGACGACCGCGTCGAACTTGCCGTTCTCGGACTTGTAGACGAAGTCCCGCTGGTCGATGCGCTGCATCTCCCGGTTGGTCGGGATGGGCACCACGCCGAGGTTGTACGTGCCCTGGAACTCGGCGGCCTCCGTCTCGGCCGTACCGGTCATCCCCGAGAGCTTGCCGTAGAGCCGGAAGTAGTTCTGCAGCGTGATCGTGGCGAGCGTCTGGTTCTCGGCCTTGATGGCCACGCCCTCCTTGGCCTCGATCGCCTGGTGCATGCCCTCGTTGTAGCGGCGGCCCGGCAGGATGCGGCCGGTGTGCTCGTCGACGATCAGGACCTCGCCGTTCATCACGACGTAGTCCTTGTCGCGCTTGAACAGCTCCTGCGCCTTGATGGCGTTGTTGAGGAACCCGATGAGCGGCGTGTTGAGCGACTCGTACAGGTTGTCGATGCCGAGGTAGTCCTCGACGCGCTCGATGCCGGGCTCGAGGACACCGATCGTCCGCTTCTTCTCGTCGACCTCGTAGTCGCGCTCTGCCTGCAGGCGGCGGGCGACCTTGGCGAACTCGGCGTACCAGCGGTTGGCGTCACCCGAGGCGGGGCCCGAGATGATCAGCGGCGTGCGGGCCTCGTCGATAAGGATCGAGTCGACCTCGTCGACGATGGCGAAGTGGTGGCCGCGCTGGACGAGGTCGTCGGTGTTCCACGCCATGTTGTCGCGCAGGTAGTCGAAGCCGAACTCGTTGTTCGTGCCGTAGGTGATGTCCGCGGCGTACTGCTCGCGCCGCTCGGAAGGGCGCTGGGAGGACAGGATCACGCCGCTGGTCAGGCCGAGGAAGCGGTAGACGCGTCCCATGAGCTCGGCCTGGTAGCTCGCCAGGTAGTCGTTGACGGTGACGACGTGGACGCCGTTGCCGGTCAGAGCGTTGAGGTACGCCGGGGCCGTCGCGACGAGGGTCTTGCCCTCACCGGTCTTCATCTCGGCGATGTTGCCGAGGTGCAGCGCGGCGCCGCCCATGAGCTGGACGTCGAAGTGGCGCTGGCCGAGCGTGCGGCGGGCAGCCTCACGGACCGTGGCGAACGCCTCGGCCAGGATGTCGTCCAGCGACTCCCCGTCCGCGAGGCGTGCGCGGAACCGGTCCGTCTCCTCGCGCAGCTCAGCGTCGGACAACGCCTCGAAGCTGTCCTCGAGCGTGTTGACCTGCTGGGCGATGCCCGACAGCTTCTTGACGATCCGGCCTTCACCGAGGCGCAGGACCTTCTCGAGGATCGCTGGCACGCACTACTCCCGACGTGTTCGCACTCCGGGCGCGCGCGGCGTCGGAGCGGCTTGGGTCCCGGCCGCACGGCCGGGCGCATCCATCGTAGGCGAGCCTGCGGGGCGTGGGCGAAGAACGACGACCGCCGCGCCCAGGAGCACGGCTCCGACGACCCCGGCAACACCCAGTCGCTCGCCGCGCAGCAGCACGGCACCGATCGTCGCGGTGAGGGGCTCGAGCAGCGCCAGCAGCGTCGCCGTGGTGGCCGGAACGCCGTGCAGGCCCGTGAAATACGCTCCCCAGGCGGCCGCCGTGGGCACGATCGCGAAGTAGGCGAGCAGGATCCACCCCTCGGCATCGTCCGGCAGTCCGAGCGCAGGTCCGACCGCCGCGGCGACCGGGAGGAGCAGGATTCCGCCCAGCGTGAACGCGGTCGCCGTCATGGGCAACGGGGACAGACCGGGCACCGGGCGGCGGTTCAGACCGGTCATCGTCGCGAACGCCGCCGCGGCCACGAACGCCAGCGCCGCACCGACGGTCGCGTCGGGTCCGGTGCCTTCCGGCGTGCCGACGAGGAGCACGAGCCCGACGAGCGCCAGCCCGAGCGCGGCCAGGGTCCGCCCCGCGGGCAGACGTCGCGACGAGACCGCGGTGGCCACCGCGACGAGCAGCGGCGCCGCACCCAGCGCGATCAACGTGGCGACCGCGACGCCCGCACGCACGACCGCCGCGAAGTAGGCACCTTGGTAGACGGCCAGGAGCAACGCGGTCACGACGATGCGGGCCAGTGCGGGGCGGGAACGGGTCAGACCGCGCAGGCCACCCGTCACCGCGAGCGCGACGAGCAGGACCGCGCCGCCGCCGAGCAGGCGATAGGAGGCCACGACGAGGGGCGCGAGGCCGGCCGACTCGGCCAACGCGGCACCCGCGAGGCCACCGGTGCCCCAGAGGACCGCGCCGAGAGCGACGAGCGCGAAGCCCCGTCTGCTGCTCACACGACGTCCCGCAGCGCCGGCGCCAGGTCACCACGGTCGGCGACCGCGACCTCCCCGAGGCCGAGCCACGCCGCGAGCTCGCGCAGCTCGGCGGCGAGCTCTTCGACCACGTGCACCTGCGACCCGGGGCTCCGGTGGGCCGCCTGGACCCGTAGGACGCCCGCCTGGCGGTCGGCCTTGAGGTCGACGAGCGCAGAGAGGGACTCGCCGAGCAGGAACGGCAGCACGTAGTAGCCCCAGACGCGCTTCGGCTCAGGGACGTAGATCTCGATGCGGTACCGCAGCCCGAACAGGGCCTCGAGCCGGCGGCGCTCGAAGACGAGCGGGTCGAACGGGTTGAGCAGCGCGCGTCCGGTGGCACGACGGGGCAGCGTCGCGTCGCGGTGCCGCCAGATGGTGCCCTCGTCCCAGCCGTCGACCGTGACCTCGCTGAGCACACCGTCCTCGACCAGCTCCGCGACCGCGCGCGCCGCAGGCTCCAGCTTGATCCGGAAGTAGTCCGCGAAGCTGCGCAGGGTGCCGATGCCGTGCGCCCGGGCTCCGATCTCCACGAGCGCGCGAAGGCTGTCCTCCCGCGAGGTCTCGGGAGCCGCGAGCACGTCCGCAGGCAGCACACGCGCCGTCAGGTCGTAGCGTCGCTCGAACGCCCCGTTCCGACCTGCCGACGTCACCTCACCCGTGAAGAAGAGGAACTCGAGCACCCGCTTGGCCACGGTCCAGTTCCAGCCCCACTCGGTGCGCGTCGTCGGATGCTCCGCCTCGAAGCTCTCCTGCACCTCCCGCGCCGTCACCGGACCACGCGCCGCGATGATCGCGCGGATCTCGTCGACCATCGGCGTGTGCTGCAGCGGCACCTCGGCGATCGTGCCCCACGCCTCGTCCAGGTAGGCGCGCTGTCGCCAGAGGAGCAGCCGGTAGGTCTCGGGCGGGACGAAGGAGGCCATGTG
Organism: Cellulomonas sp. P4_H4; assembly: GCF_056400865.1. Classification (NCBI taxonomy): domain Bacteria; kingdom Bacillati; phylum Actinomycetota; class Actinomycetes; order Micrococcales; family Cellulomonadaceae; genus Cellulomonas; species Cellulomonas sp. P4_H4. The sequence goes on along the minus strand of NZ_JBFUKL010000001.1, from coordinate 1,055,858 downwards.
CGCCCACGTCTCGACGAGCCTGCGGGGCGCCCGGCCTGACGCCTTGTCCAGCAGCGCGGTGTCGTAGGCGCCGATCCGCGAGTAGGCGGGCATGAGGTGCGCGCGCGCGAGCACGTTGACCGAGTCGATCTGCAGGACCCCGAGCCGGTCCACGACCTGCTGGAACTGCCGCATGGTCGGCGGCGCACCGCGGGCAGGCCGCGGCGCGTCCAGACCCTGTGCGCGCAGCGCGATGCGCCGGGCTTGGGACAGGCTGAGGCGCTCGACGGTCACGGGCTCATCTTGCCGCCCGCCGCCCACACCGCTGTGTGGGCGCACTACGGGCCGGACCGCAACGTCTGTCAGCCGGCCGTGCCCGGCGTCGGCGCGGGCCCGGCGAACAGCCACGAACACGGCGGTAGCCCCGAATCGAGGTGATCCGGGGCTAGCGCCGTGACGTTCGGAGCGGAGCTCCCAGGCTGGCCGGCTCCGTCAGGACCGGGACGCCAGGTCGCCGAGGTCCCCCTGCGAGCTCGAGGGCTGCACGTGGCCCTCGACGTCGTCGACCTCCTCGAACACCGGGACACGAAGGTGGCCCTCGACGTCGTCGACCTCCTCGACCACCGGGACACGAAGGTGACCCTCGACGTCGTCGGCCTCCTCCACCACCGGGACACGAAGGTGACCCTCGACGTCGTCGGCCTCCTCCACCACCGGGACACGAAGGTGACCCTCGACGTCGTCGGCCTCGTCCACGACCGGGATGCGACGAAGGTGACCCTCGACGTCGTCGATGACCTCGGTGTTCTCCGCGCTCTCGGTGATCTGCTTCTCGTTCATGATCTGCTCCTCATCCGTCTGACGTTGGTTCGGGCTCTTGCCGACAACAGAAGAATCCACCCCGGGCGCGGAACGCTCTGTCGGGCGGCCGACACAAGAACCGTCGAGTTCACGACACTCCAGCCCGAGCGTTGGTGCACAGCGCCTGGAGCACGGCCTTGACCTGATACGTGGTCAGGCCGGGGTGGTTGCCCAGCAGGACCGCCGCCATCGCCGCCACGTGCGGAGCCGCGAAGCTGTTGCCCGAGGCCACGGTGGTCCCGTCACCGGCCCACGCCACCTCCACGTCGAGACCACGGGCACCGAACTCGACGGGTGGCCGGGGGTTGGCGCTCAGAGCCCAGGGCTCCCGACCGGGACGGGCTGCGACGGAGAGGACAGAGGCGAACTGGGAGGGATAGGTCGGCCCGGGGACGTTGCTGACGGCCGACACCAGCACGGGTCCGCCGAAGTAGGCAGCGTCGACCACCTCGTGCAGCGGCGCGAACATGGCTTCGCTGCGGCTGGAGAGCGAGAGGTTGGCCACGGACATGCCGTGCTCCACCGCCCAGGCGATCCCCGCCCGCAGGAGCGGGCCGCCACCTGTGAGGTTCGGTCCGAGCACCCGCACGCTGTAGATCTCGGCCTCCGGGGCCATCGAGCGGATGACTCCGGCGCACGCCGTCCCGTGGCCCACGAGGTCCTCGTGGGGTCCGTCGGTGCGACGGTAGCCGTCGGGGTGCTCGTCGTCGCGAGCGAACGCGACGGCCCCGGCGAGCCCACCCACCCGAGGATGACCGGCGTCGACCCCGCTGTCGATCACCGCGACCTTGGTTCCGGCGCCGGTGCCGTCGCCCCAGGCCCAGGCGCGCAGGTCGGGGATCGGCAGCGCGACCACCTCCGCGAGCTCGCCGGGTCCGAACGCCGACGACCACGCGGGCAGGTCGGGCCAGGAGAGATGCCCTGCGGCCACCTCGAGCTCGCGCATCGGCAGCACGGCGCCGGTGTCGACGTCGGGGTCCAGCACCGTGAGGACCCCGCGGACCTCTCCGGCGCCCGTGAAGAGCGGTGCCACCATCACGATGTCGGGCACGTACCGGGTGGCCTCGGCGACGTCGACGGCGAAGCGTCGATCGCGGCGGGCCTCCCGCACGGCCAGTGCCTGACCAGAGGTCGCGACCCACCCGGCGATCCCCTGATCGACGGGGAGATCGACTCCGACGATCTCCTCGGCCCCGGCTCCGTCGGCGGCGACGAAGGTCAGTCGGCTCGCGTCCGGCGACAGCAGGGCGACCGAGCACGCGGCGGCTCCCAGCTGGGCCCGCAGGGCGATGACGGCTCGCGACTCCCGTGTCGTCACGGGTGCTCCCGCCGACGCGGGGCTCGTGCTGGTTGACTGTCGCCGTGCGGTGGTCTCTGCTGGACTCGCTCGGCGACGACGAGCGTCGCGAGGTGCTGTCGGCCACCCGGCGCCGACGCTACGGCCGGGGCGAGCTGGTCGTGCGCGAGGGTGATCCGTCCGACAGCCTGCACCTGGTGGAGTCCGGCCGGCTCGCGGTGCAGGTCTCCACGGCCGACGGCGACCACGCCACCATCAACCTGCTCGGACGCGGGGACTACTTCGGGGAGCTCTCGCTGCTCGACGGCCATCCGCCCGTCCGCTCGGCCACCATCGTGGCGCTCGAGCCGGCCGAGACGTTGTCGCTCTCGGCCGGGCAGTTCCAGACCCTGCGGACACGACACCAGGCCGCTGACCGGCTCCTCCTGCGACTGATGGCCGAGCGGATCGAAGAGCTCTCGGCGCGGGTGCTCGAGGCGACCTACGAGAGCCTCGACCAGCGCGTCTACCGCCGGCTCACCGAGCTCGCCCGGCTGTACGACGACGACCGCGGAGCTGTCGTGACGGTGCCGCTGACCCAGGAGGCCATCGCACAGCTCGTGGGCGGGACGCGCCAGAGCGTCAACCAGGTGCTGCAGCGACTCGCGGCCCGCGAGGTGGTCGAGATCGGCCGGGGGTGGGTGCGGATCGTCGATCGGGCCTGGTTGGACCAGCGGGTGACCTGAGGGCGTCGCGAGGCGGCTCAACGGTGGAGCTCGGCCGGTCGGGAGTCGAGTGCGTCGAGCCAGACGCGAGCCCCGAGGGCCTCGTAGGTGGTGCGCGCCCGGTCGAGGAGGGCGCGCCCCTGCTCGGGGTCGTCGTGCCGGACGAGCCAGGCACCGAGGTCGCCGCTCGCGTGGGCTGCGACCACATCGCTGTGCCAGGCCTCGGCGTGGGCGATGGCCTCCCGGAGCAGGTCGGACACGCGGTCGGCGTCAGGGTCCGGACCGCTCATGGCGACCCGCGCGGAGGCGAGCGCGAACAGGCTGAGAACCCCGACGGGTCGCACGGCCACGGCGGTCGCCTCGACCATCTCGAGGAAGAACCCGAGGCGGTCGGGCCGCCCGCACTCCCAGATCAGCTGGGTCGCAAGCGCCGCGGCCAGGCAGAAGTCGTCGCCGAACTGGGAGACCTCGAACATCGTCCGGGTGGCGCCGATGACCCGGTCGATCGCTTCGTCGATGCGACCGTCCGCCCGGCACTGGGCCGCGATGGCGAGGTCGACGAACGCATGGTCGACCACCGACGGTTGCCAGCCAGGGCCGGAGATGTCAGCCGGTGGGGTCCACGGCAGGCCACGCGGATGCTGGACGTGGGAGGTCACGCAGGCGAAGACTGCCGGGTCGTCGGCAGACAGGTCGGCCCAGCGCAGGGCATCCGCCCAGGAGCCTCGCAGCAGGTGAGCCGTCGACAGGTTCACGGCCGACCCGGACACGATGTCTCGACGACCCGCCAGGCGCGAGGTGGCATGCGCCTCGACGCCGACCTCGATGGCCCGCGCGATGTCGTCGCACGTCCACTCGGCGGCGATGTTGAGCAGCAGAGTCGCCAGGGTCTGGCGGTTCTCGGTCAACCGGGCCAGGTCCGCGCCGGCCACCTGCAGGTGCCGAGCCATGTGGCGGCAGCCCAGCCGGGAGTAGTGGATCGCCAGACCGTTGTAGCTGTCGGCGATCTCCTTGCGGTCGCCGAGCTGCTCGGCGAGCACGACGTTCTGCTCGGCGAGCTCGCCGAGGTCTCCGGACTCCCGTAGCTGGAGCCGGAACAGGGCCCCGGCGAGGGAAAGCCGAACTCGCAGGGCGTCGGGTCGGTCGCGGAGCGCATCGAAGCGTTCCTGCGCCATGGCAGCAACGGCCGCTGACCCGTCCGTGCGCGAGGAGTCGCGCGCGCGGGCGATGATCGCGACCGCACCCGCGGCGGCGAGATCGTCACCGAGGGCGTCGAAGGCGTCCCGGGCGGCGATCGCGTGCGTCGTCGCCTCGGCGTAGTCCCCCTGGAACCGAAGCGCCTCGGCCAGCGCGACCTCCACACGCGCACGATGGGTGTGGTCGTCGATCCGGGCCATGGCGGTCCGGAGGTGACCGGCCGCCTCGACGGGCGAACCCAGCGCCATCGCCCGGTCGGCCGCCCGCTCCAGCTGGTCGACCCCCAACGCCGTCAGGGTCGGCGCGTCGGCGTCCTCGGGGACCGCATCGGCGGCATCGAGATAGTGCTGGGCCACCACCCCCGCGGCGGCCTGGGTCAGCTCCCCGGCGCCGGGGTCGGTGAGCAGGGTCGCCACCGCGAGGTGGCCGGCCTTGCGGTCGCGACGGGACAGGGAGGCGTACGCGACCTGCTGGACCACGGCCTGGACGAACTGGTACATGCCGTGCTCGGCGCTGAGGCGGTTCGACTCCTTGCGCAGGATCTGGGCTCGGACCAGCGCCGCCAGCACCAGGTCGAGCTGGCCGACCTCCGGGCACAGCGCGGCGAGGGTCTCCCGCTCGGTGGAGCGGCCCGCGACACTCGCCTGGTCGACGACCCGCCGCTCGTCGGCCGTGAGCTGGTCGAGCCGAGCAGCCACCAGCGCCTGCAGCGACGCCGGGGCCCCGATCGCGGCGAGATCCAGGGGACCGTCGCCGGCCAGCACGTACTCCCCGCCGCGCGGCACGATCAGGTCCCGGTCGATCAACGAGCGGACGGTCTCGACCGCGAACAACGGCACCCCCTCCGACCGCTCGACGAGACCGTCACGCACCACCGGGTCGAGCCCGGCGACGAGCCCGTCGAGCAGGGCCGCCGTGTCGCGGTCGCTCAACGGATCGAGGTGGACCACCGTCGACCGACGATTCGTCGCCAACCAGCCGTTGGCCTCCAGCAGCCCCGGACGCGTCAGCAGCGCGACGAACACCGGGAAGTCGGCCTCGGTGACCAGCTGCTCCAGGAACGCCAGCAGACCGTCGTCGGCGTACTGGGCATCGTCGACGACCAGCACGACCGGCTGAGCGAGCAGCGGCTCGTCGCTCACCGACAACCGCTCGAAGAACATCGTCCACGCCGAGAACTTCTCCTCGCGGGCGACCGCCCCCGCGCCCCCGGTGCCCGACCCGAGCAGCACCGCGAGCCGAGCCTCGATCCACGCCCGCTCGGCCGCATCGTGGAACACCAGCCGGTCGAGACCGGCCGACAGCAGCGTCGCGGGATCGTCGAACTCGTCGGCCGCACCGGCCTCAGCACCGCACAGCAACGCCAGCCGGGCCCGGACGGCCTCGGCCAACGGGTAGAACGCCACGCCGTCCCCGTACGACAGGCATCTGCCCTGATGCCACCAGACCTGCGTCGACAGGCCGTCGACGTACTTCTCGAACTCCCAGGCCAACCGCGTCTTGCCCACCCCGGCCTCGCCGTCGATGACCAGCAACGCCGGCGCGCCCGCGTCCACGACCCGGTGGAACACCTCCTTGACCAGCCGCAGCTCCCGGTCCCGGCCGACCAACGGCGCCTCCAGCCCGTCGGCGCGCTGCGCACCGCCGACCGCAGCCACCACCGCGCGCACCGCCCACAGCGGCACCGGGTCGACCTTCCCCTTCAACCGATGGCTGCCCGCGTCGCGGAACGTGATCGCCGACGACGCGAGCAGTCGCGTCGACTCGTCGACCCACACCTGCCCCGGCTCGGCCACGGACTGGACCCGGGACGCCGTGTTCACCGCGTCTCCGGCCACCATCCCCTGCTCGCGAGCGCCCACGCTCACCGCGACCTCGCCCGTGACGATGCCCACCCGCATCGCGAGCTCCGGCACCCCCACCTCGCCGCCCAGGCGAGCTACCGCGTCCACCAGCTCCAGCCCGGCGCGCACCGACCGCTCCGCGTCATCCTCGTGCGCGGTCGGCACTCCCCACACCGCCATGACGGCGTCGCCGATGAACTTCTCCACCGTCCCGCCGTACCGCCCCACGACCGCCCGCGCGTCCTCGAAGTAGCGCGTCAACAGCTCCCGCACCTGCTCCTGGTCCCGTGACTCCGACAACGCCGTGAAGCCGACCAGGTCCCCGAACAGCACGCTGGTCACCCGACGTGAGACCGCCGGTCGTCCGACGACGCCCGCCGACGGGGCCTCAGCCGAGCCGCTGTCCCGCTGCGGGGCCCCACAGGAGCTGCAGAATCGCGCGCCAGGACTGAGCTCGACCCCGCACGACGTGCAGGCCGGCGGTTCCAGGCTGCTCCCGCAGCTCGGGCAGAACCGAGCACCGGACGGCAGGTCGTCCGTGCCGCACGAGGCGCACCTCTTCATCGGGGGACCCCAGGTTTCCGCAGCAACCGGACGAAAACGCCAGTATCGCGATCCGAGCCGGGGCAGGGCAAGGATCGCCGGGTCCGGCACACGCACGGACGGCAGCTTCACCCGAACGGCTGCTGACCTGGCCCGACGCCTCAGACCACGAGTCGCCGGGCGGCCACGTCCTCCGCGATCCGCAGCGAGTCGACCGTCCCGGTCACCACACGCAGGAACTCCGTCCGGTCGAGCGCCAGCAGCCGGACGTCCCCGACAGCGGTGACGGTGGCCGTGCGCGGGACGTCGCGGAGCAGTCCGATCTCACCGAAGTACTCCCCCGCCCCCTCGATCCGCAGCTCGCGCTCGCCCTGGCTGACCCGGACCGTCCCTGACTCGATGAGGTAGAAGCGGTCGGACGCCTGACCCTCGGTCAGGATCGTTCCGCCGTCGCGGACGGTCACCGGCTCGAGCTTGCGAGCGATGGACTCGAGCGTCGCGGGATCGAGCGGCGCGAACACGTCCGTGCCGCCCAGCAGCTCGAGGTGGACGCTCAGCTCTTCCGGGAGCGCCAGACGGCGGTCGAGCCGGCGCATCCGGGGCAGGCTCAGCAGCGTCAGCACGCTGACCGCCACCCCGAGCACGGCCAGCGACGGGCGCAGTCCGAGCGCGTGCTCGACCACCGGCGCCGCCAACGCCCCGGCGGCCATCGCCGCCACCAATGCGCTGTCGAGCGCAGCGAACACGCGCACGAGGACCCGGTCGGGAGCCAGTCGCTGGGGGATCGTGTCGAGTCCCAGGTTGATGAACGGATCGGCCGCCCCGATCAGGCCCAGACAGATGAACGCCACGACCGGGGAGGGGAAGACGGCCATCGCCAGCAACGGCAGCGACCACCCCAGCACGCCCGCGACCATGTCCTGACCGAGCCGTCCCCGACCGACCCGGGTGAGGACCGCCAGCCCTCCGACCACGCTGCCGACCCCCATCGCGGCGTTGAGGTAGCCCACCCCGGCGGCGCCGGAGGACAGGGACGAGATCGCGATCATCACGGTGAAGACGGTCAGGAAGCCCCAGACCAGCGTCTGCGCCCCGACGAGCACGGTCATCGTGGCCAGGTCCCGGTTGCGACCCAGCTCCACGAACCCGGCGGACACCTCGCGACCGAAGCCCACCGAGTCGTCGACGGACCCGTCCTCGGCCGGAGGTTCAGGAGCCTCGTCGTCGGCGCCCTCCGAGGCCGTGCGGTCTGCCTTCGGGTGCGGCGCCCGGACGGCGGCGATGAGCAGCAACGACCACACGTAGGTCGCGGCATTGAGCCAGAACGCCGTCCCGACGTCGAAGGACAGGACAAGGGCCGCGCCCAGCGCAGGGCCGACGAACGAGGCGATGGTGTCCAGGTTGCCGAAGAGTGCGTTCGTGGCGGTCAGCTCCGCGGGTTCGTTGACCAACGAGGGCACCAGTCCCGCCTGGGCCGGCCGGAACGCGGCCCCCGTCATCACCACGGCGATCCCGAGCGTGAAGACGACGAGAGGGGATCCCCCCAGGTCGACCACGACCGCCGCGACCGCGACCAGCACGGCGCGAGTCGCATCGGCCACCATCATGAAGCCCCGACGCGGAACCCGATCGGCGATCACGGCCGCGATCGGTCCGGCCACGGCACTGGCGACGAACCGGCAGGCCTGGAAGATGCCCACCGCCTTCGCGCCACCGACCTGATAGGCCCACACCGTCAAGGCGGTCGCGTACGCCCAGTCGCCCAAGGTGGACCCGAACATGGCTAGCTGGACCCTGCGCAGAGCCGGGTTCCGCATCACCCGGGCGAACGTGCCGGAGGCCGCGTGTGCCATCAGTCCTCCTCCGTCACGTGACCTGGACGAGCGCCCAGCCGAAGGGCTCCCGGCCCCAGGATGGTGCAGAGCGGCATCGCGCACCGTCGGCTCGCCGACACAGGGCCCTCGAGCTCAGACGCGCGAGACGACGGGCCGTCCGTCGACGCGCCTCAGGTCAGCCCGGTGAGGCCGCTGAGGCCGGCGTCCGTGGTCTGGGGCACCGACGGTCCAGACACTGCCGTTGGGCGGCCGGGCACGACGACCTCGTCCACCGTCGCGACTGGGGAGGGGACCCACACAACCCGGACGCGCCGACGCCCGGCCGGTGGCGACCGGCCGGGCGTCGAGGGACGTGCAGGCGTCGTCAGCCGACGCCGACCGACAACGGCGCGTGGTTCGTCGCGACGGCCGTGTCGAGCTTGATCACGCCGTAGCTCCACCCCCGGCGTCGGTAGGCCACCGACGGCTGTGCGGTCTCGGCGTCGATGAACAGGAAGAAGTCGTGCCCGACGAGCTCCATCTCGTAGAGCGCGTCGTCGACGGTCATCGGCTCGGCGGCATGGACCTTCTCGCGGATGACGACCGGCGAGTCGCCGAGCGTCGTCTCCACGACGCCGTCCGCGTCGACGGGCTCCGATGCCTCGGCCTCGGGCTCGGGCGGCCGGACGTCGACCGGAGCGATCGGGGTGTGGTTGCGATGGTCCTTGCGCCGGTCACGCGTCCGGCGCAGCCGCTCCAGCAGCTTGCCGAGCGCCATGTCCAAGGCGGCGTACCTGTCGTCTGCGCACGCTTCGGCGCGGATCACGGGGCCTCGGTCCACCACGGTGAGCTCGACGCGTTCGGAGCTTCCGGACTGGCGGGGATTGGTCTCGTGCGACACGACGACATCGATCCGCTGGGCGCGGGGGGCCAGCTGCTCGACTTTCGCGAGCTTCTGCTCGACGTGCGCCCGATACTTCGGGAGCACCTCGGTGTGCCGGCCGGCAACCACGATCTCCATGTGAGCCTCCTGCGAGGGTCGGGGGCGGGCCGTGCCCGCCCGGTGACATGCGTTGGGCTGCCCCTGGGGGCAGTCAGGCGGCGTCACCTCCTCCCGCGGCCGATCCGGACGACCCGTCGGGTCAGTCCCAGCTCGGCGCCGGCTCTGGTCCCACGCTAACCCCGGGACCCACCAGTGACCACATCCACGCCGCGTATCACCCGAGCACGTCCGAGGCGTGGACAGTCCGGGGGCCCGGGAGCCGGGGCCGGCCACCCGGGCCCGGCGTCGAGGCGAGGGTCAGGCCGGCCACGACCGCACCTCCCGCCCGCTCGAGCGCGCGTCGCGACGCCGCGAACGTCGCACCCGTGGTCAGGACGTCGTCGACGAGCACGATCGTCCGACCAGCCACCCGCTGCGCCCGCCGCTGCGGCACCCACACGTGGCCGGACAGGTTGCGCGCTCGGTCCCGCGCCCCGAGCCCGACCTGGTCACCGCCGCGCGACCGATCGAGCACCGGTGCGACGTCGGCCCGGATGCCACCCTCGGCCAGCCCGGCAGCAGCGGCGGTTGCGAGGGCGTCCACGAGGTTGCCCCCGCGTCGCCGACGCGACGCCGGGGTCGAGGGCGCGGGCACGACGAGCAGGGGTCCGGCGTGCGCGAGCGCGCCCGCGACCTGCCGCGCCTCATCGGACATCGCCCGCGCGAGCACGCCGGTCAGGTCATGGCGTCCGCGGTCCTTCCAGGCGATCACCGCCCGACGCACGTCGCCCGTGCAGTCGGCGAGCGTCCAGACGGGCAGCGGTCCGCGTCCGTCCATGCGGTCGAGGCGCGGTGCGCGGTTCTCGCACCGCCATGCGGGCCCGGACAGGCGGGCCGCACACGACGGGCACCACGCGATGTCGTCGGTGCCGCAGCCCGCGCACTCGACCGGCAGGACGAGACCCACGAGGTCACCAAGGACGCGGATCATCCGACGAGCATCGCGGCCCTGGTTCCGACCGCAGCGGGCTCCACGATCAGGGCCGGGTTGCGTGGGCTGAGGTCGCCTCGACCAGACCTACCCCGGGTAGGACGGGTCCGACGCCCCCGTGATCCCCGCGACGGGCGCCCACGTCGTCCCGACGAACCGACGCAGGGTGCCGTCGACGGTCGTGACGTAGATGATCGCGCCGCCGGCGATGGCGGACGGGTCCGCGACCTCGGGCAGCGCCTGCGTCGGACCCGAGACGGGGACCTTGTGCACCGCGACGTTGCCCGTGCTGCGTCCGAGCACGCCCAGAGTCGTCTCGTCGACCCAGACGACCGCAGTCGCGTCGACCATCGCGGCGCCCGCGCGGATCGGAGGCCCGAGCTGTTGCGGGACACCGGACTCGTCGCGGATGATCCCCGCGATCTCGATCGCGATGCCGTCGGCGCCCATCGAGACCACGGCGATCCGCGTGCCGTCGGCGGCGACCCGCAGGGAGCGCACGGTCCTGCCGTCCAACCAGTCGGCGAGGACGGCGACGTTCTCCGACTCCGACTTGACCGCGACGATCCCCTCGTTCGCCGAGGCCGTCCACACCCAGCCGAGACGGTCGATCGACGGCGGGACGAGCGATGCACCGGTGTAGAGCGTGGTCGCAGGACTGTCCGGCGTCGGTGCGGTGACGAGCTTGCCCGACCCCGAGAGGAGCACGCGCAAGGTGCCGTCGGTGCTGCTCGCCGGGCTGCGCGGGTCGAGCCCCTCGAGCGACCCGACCTCCTGGACCGGTGAGGCCTCGTCACGCGAGAGGGTCATCAGCTGGTCCGCCTGCAGGAACTCGACGTTCCCGGTCGGCGTCGAGCCGCGCTCCAGGGTCGCCGCGCCGTCGAGCGGAACTCCGTCCGTGTCGACCTCGACGGTGCCCACACCCGGGACGGGCCGCAGGGTCGCCTCGATCTGCGCGAGCATGAGCGGTCGGTCGGCCTTGGTGACGATCGACTGCGGGCTCAGGCTGACCGTGGCGACGCCCCCGCGCAGGGTGACGGCCTCGGGGTTGAGCTCGACGCCCTCCGGGATCGCGGTCTTCACGGCGTCCTGCAGCCACGTCGACGGCCCTTCGAGCAGCTCGCGCACCACGGCCGTCTGGAGGTTCTTCTTCGGCAGCCAGCGACTGTCCGGCACCAGGTACGTCTCGTCCGGCGAGAGGAAGTACACAGACGCGGGCTGGAACGTGCGCGTGAAGTCCTGCTCCTGCAGGATCAGCCCGTTGGGCACACCCGAGATCCGCCACTGGTCGGCGTCGTCCTGGACGAGGTCGAACGTGACCGACTCGACGGCGTTCGGCGGCGCCTCGACGTACCGCCCGTCCCCGTCGACCCTGGCCCGCACCGGCACGTCCCCGAGGATCTGCGCGTCGCTCGCGCTCGGCAGCCACTCGATCGGACCCGCGACGACCTGGCCCGACAACGGGTCCCAGTCGTCCTTGGCCTTGCCGGCGAGGTACTCGCGAGCGCGCTGGAACTGGTCGCTGAACCCTGCGGCGCTCGCCGTCAGGAAGCCGTCGACGATCTGCTGCGGCGTGTCGTCCTGGCCCGGGCCGGGGGCGAACACGTCGACGTCCGAGGGTGTGGAGACCTGGGCGTCACCCTTCTGCACCGGACCCGACATCGGGATCGCGGCGCACGCCCCGAGCAGGACGAGCGCGAGCGCGGCGAGGGTCGCGACGATCGCCCGGCGGCGCTGCTGCGTGCTCATCGCACCTCCTGGCGCTCGTCGGTGGCACGGTCCCCGTGCTCGCCCGACGCCTCGTCGGCGAGGTTCGGCAACGCCGCAGGGTCGGTGCTCCCGCGGACCAGCGGGATGCGCCCCGTGTCGACCCCGGGCGTCTCGTCGGGGACCAGCGGAAGTGGGGAGTCGGTCAGCCTGATGCCCGCGCGTCGGGGCAGCGTCAGGCGGAAGCTCGCGCCACGGCCGGGCCGGCCCCACGCCTCGAGCCAGCCTCCGTGCAGGTGCGCGTCCTCGAGCGAGATCGCCAGCCCGAGCCCCGTGCCGCCGGTGGTGCGGGCCCGAGCCGGGTCGGCGCGCCAGAACCGGTCGAACACGTGCTGCGCCTCGTCGGGGGTCATGCCCACCCCCCGGTCCCGGACGGTCACGGCGACCGCCTGGGAGTCGGCTCGGACCGTCACCTCGACCGCAGTTCCCTCGGCGTGCTCCAAGGCGTTGACGAGGAGGTTGCGCAGGATCCGCTCGACCCGGCGCGGGTCGATGTCCGCGACGCACGACGTCTCGGGGACGTCGACCCGCAGCCAGGTGCCGCGTCTCTCGGCGAGCGGCGAGGCGTGGTCCACGGCGGCGACCACGACGTCACGCACGTCACGGCGCCCAGCCTCGAGCACGGCGGCGCCGGCGTCGAACCTGCTGATCTCGAGCAGGTCGGCCAGCAGCTCCTCGAACCGGTCCAGCTGCGTCTGCAGGAGCTCGGCCGAACGCTTCACGGCAGGCTCGAAGCTGCCACGCGCCGAGTAGATGACCTCGCCGGCCATCCGGACCGTCGTCAGCGGCGTGCGGAGCTCGTGCGAGACGTCGGAGACGAAGCGCCGCTGCAGCGTCGAGAGCTCCTCCATGCGGTGGATCTGGTCCTGCAGGCTCGCGGCCATCTCGTTGAACGAGCGCGCGAGCGTCGCCATCTCGTCCTCGCCGCGCTCGGGCATCCGCTCCGAGAGGTGGCCGTCGGCGAGCCGCTCGGCGACCTGGGCCGCGCGCCGCACCGGACGGACCGCCTGCCTCGTCACCAGCCAGGTCATGCTGCCGAGCAGGGCGACGAGGGCGATCGCCGCCAGGGCGAGCGTGCGCTGCAAGAAGTCCAGCCGGTCCTGCTCGGACTGCAGGCTGTAGAGGAAGAACAGCTGGTAGCCGCCGCCACCCACGGTCACGTCCTGGCCGACCATGATCGCGGGTTCGTCGCCCACCTCGACCGGCCACGCGACCGACTGCCAGTGCTGCCCGCCGGTCGCGGTGGCGATGCGGAGCTCCTCCGTCACGACGGGGATGAGTGCCGGGTCGGAGGCCGCCCCGATGACCGAGACACCGCCACCCTTCTGCCCTGGCGCCCGGAAGATGAAGACCTCCCGCTCCCCGGAGCCGCCCACGCGCTGTGCCGCCGCGACATCGTGCAGCAGCCGTTGCACCTCTGTGCCGGAGGTCGCGGTCGAGGCGTCGAACGTCGCCTGTGCCACGAGGGTCGAGCGCGCGCTCTCCTCGAGCACCTGGTCCTTGCGCGCCTCGAACAGGCCGTCGCGCATCCGGTCGCTCACATAGACACCGATCACCGCGAGCGCGACGAGGCCGATGGCCATCGTGGTCGTGATGACGCGGACCTGCAGGGACCCGCGCCACGTCCGCACGCCCGAGCGGACCCGCCGCATCGTGCGGGCCCGGGCCAGGCGCCAGGCGCTGTTCACGCGCACGGTGGCCGCCTTGCCGGGCTCACGTCGAGCCCACGCCCGCCTTGTAGCCGACGCCACGCACGGTCACGACGATCTCGGGCTGCTCAGGGTCGTTCTCGATCTTCGAGCGCAGCCGCTGCACGTGCACGTTGACCAGTCGGGTGTCGGCGGCGTGCCGGTACCCCCAGACCTTCTCGAGCAGCACCTCGCGGGTGAACACCTGCCACGGCTTGCGTGCCAGCGCGACGAGGAGGTCGAACTCCAAGGGCGTCAGCGACACGGGCTTGCCGGCGCGTGACACGCGGTGGCCCGGGACGTCGATCGAGACGTCCCCGATCGACAGGTGCTCCGGAGCGGGCTCGTCGCTGCGGCGCAGGCGCGCCCGCACCCGGGCGACGAGCTCCTTCGGCTTGAACGGCTTGGAGATGTAGTCGTCGGCGCCGGACTCGAGGCCGAGCACGAGGTCGACCGTGTCGCTCTTGGCGGTGAGCATCACGATCGGCACGCCCGACTCGGCGCGGATCTGCCGACAGACCTCGTTGCCGTCCTTGCCGGGCAGCATGAGGTCGAGCAGCACGAGGTCCGGCTGCGTCGCCCGGAACACGCCGAGCGCCTCGTCACCGTCCTCGCAGAACACGGGGTCGAACCCCTCCGACCGCAGCACGATGCCGATCATCTCGGCCAGCGCGGTGTCGTCGTCGACCACCAGCACGCGTCCCTTCATGCGCGCATTCTCGCATCACGAGACGTGCCCGGTGGCCAGTACGCGACGCAGGCGTGTCCGCGATGCGGCACGCGACGCACAGATCACCCGGTCGCGCGTCCCGCGCACCTGCCGTCGTGGCACGATGATTCCTCCGCGGGGGCCTCGGAAGACGCTCCCGCGCGAATGCACAACGAGCCGAGGGAGCAGCGCTCGCATGACGAGCCCGCACGACGATGTGCCGCAGGAGCCGACGTGGGCCTCCCCGACCGGCCAGGGCCCCGCGACGCCGCCGCCCCCGGCGTACGGGCAGCAGCCTCCACCACCCCCGGTGTACGGGCAGCAGCCACCGCCTCCCTCGTACGGGCAGCCCCCGTCCTACGGCCAGCCGACGCCGCCCGGGTACGGGCAGCAGCCGCCTCCGGGCTGGGGAGGACCGCCGCCTGTCGTGCCGAGCTGGGGTCAGCCCACGACTCCGCCGGGAGCCGCCTGGCGGCCGCCCTCGCTGCAGCCCGGGATCATCCCGCTGCGACCGATCGGTCTGGGCGAGATCTACGACGGGGCCTTCCGTGCCATCCGAGCCAACCCGAAGGTCATGTTCGGCCTGTCGGCGATCGTCGTGACCATCGCCGTCGCGCTGCAGTCGCTCGTGTCCTGGTACGTCCAGGGCCTGCTCGCGCCGACCATCGCGGACCTCGCCCGGGAGGCCGACCCTGACGGGCTCTTCGGGTTCGAGGAGTCGTGGGGCTCGCTGTCCGGCACGTTCGCAGGCCTCCCGATCACGTCGCTCGCGACCACGGTGCTGACCGGGCTCCTGATCATCTCCGTCAGCAGGTCCGTGCTCGGCCAGGTGGTCTCCGTCGGGGACGTCGTGCGCTCGGGGCGCGTCTGGCTCGTCGTCGCGTTCTCCCTGCTGATGACCCTGCTGACGATCGTCGTCGCGGCGCTCGCCGCGGTGGTCGTGGTTCTCGCCGGTCTCGGAGGGAACGTCGGTCTCGTCGTCCTCACCGTGGTCGTCGTCCTCGCCGCCTACGTCGTCTTCACGTTCTGGATCACCGTGCGCACGCTCCTGGCCGCACCCGCACTGATGCTCGAGGGGAAGTCGTTCCTGCCGACGATCGGGCGGGCGTGGCGGCTGACGATCGGCAGCTTCTGGCGACTCCTCGGGATCTGGCTGCTGACGGCGATCCTGGCCACCGTGATCAGTGCCATCTTCACGTTCCCTGCCCAGCTGTTCACGCAGCTGTTCCTCGGAGACGTCGACGGCCGATCCTTCGGCTCCATCGTCATCAACGGGATCGCCAACGTGATCGCCCTGACGCTCTCGACGACGTTCGTCGCCGCGGTCACCGCGCTGCTCTACATCGACGTCCGGATGCGCCGCGAGGGCCTCGACGTCGAGCTCGCACGTGCCGCGGAGCAGACCGCGTGATCCTGTCGGCCTGGGCGGTGAGCGGTGCAGCCCGGCTGCCTGCCACCGTCCCGGTCGACCCGGACGCCGAGACGGCGCGGCGCTGGGCCCGCGACGAGCTCCTCGACCCGATCTACCACGAGCGTCCCTCGCTGCTCAGCCAGATCATCGCGTGGGTCCAGGAGCAGCTGTCGGGCATCACCTCGTCCGGCTCGCTCTCGTCGGCCGCACTCGTCGCCGTGGTGCTCCTGATCGTCGCCGCCGTCGCCCTGGCGTTCCTCATCAACGGCCCGGTGCGCAGGGCGCGGCGGGCAGGTTCTGCGCGTGGCGTCCTCGATGTCGACGACGCCCGCACGTCGGACCAGATCCGCCGCTCGGCCGACGCGGCGGCGAGCGCCCAGAACTGGGACCTCGCGGTGGTCGAGCGGTTCCGGACGATCGTGCGCAGCCTCGAGGAGCGCACGGTCCTCGACGAGCGCGCCGGACGGACCGCGCACGAGGCGGCCGAGGCCGCGGCAGGCCGACTGCCCGACCTCGGCTCCGACCTGGTCTCCGCCGGACGGCTGTTCGACGCGGTCGCCTACGGTCACGAGTCCGCCGCGTCGGACGACGACACCCGTCTGCGTGAGCTGGACGCGCGGGTCCGGGTCGCACGTCCTCTCGCACCGTTCGGTGCCGGCGACGCGGTGCTGAGCGGACCCCGATGAGCGCCTCGGTCGTCACGACCGCCGGACCGCCGGCACCGGTGGTGGGCGACGGGACCAGCGGGCGTTCACGGGCCGCGTCCCGGTGGCGCCGCTGGCGGCTCCCGTTGGGCATCGTCGGCCTCCTGTGCCTCGTCGGGCTGCTCGCGGCGCTGCCCAAGCCGGCCACCACGACCGAGTCGCTCGCACCGGACAACCCCGCCGCCGAGGGCGCACGCGCCGCGGCGCAGATCCTGGGCGACCAGGGGGTCGACGTGCGTTACGTCCGCAGGATCGCGGACGTCGAGCGCCTCGCCGGTCCCGGCACCACGGTGCTCCTCGTCGGTGACAGCCAGATCGACACACCGCAGACGGACGTGCTCCGCTCGACCGGCGCCGACCTGGTGCTCGTCGATGCGGACTGGGCGGCCCAGGAGCTCACGGAGTCGCTCGTGTACGGCACGTCGTCGGGCGGCTTCGCGGAGACCCGCACCGCCGACTGCGACGACCCTGACGCGGTCGCGGCCGGCTCGATCACGGCGGGCGGGACCCTCCAGGCCACCGGTGCGGACACCGTCGTGTGCTTCCCGGAGCCCGGCACACCCACGGCCGGCGGCGGCGCCTACAGCGTCACGACGACGCCCGAGGGCCAGCGCGTCGCGGTCCTCACCGACCGTGCCCCGCTGACCAACGCGAGGCTCGCGGACGAGGGCAACGCCGCGCTGGTGCTGCGCATGCTCGGCCGGCACGAGCTGCTGGTCTGGTACATCCCGTCGCCGGAGGACCTGGACCCGATCGAGTCGAGCAGCCCACCGTCGGGCGACCTGGTCCCACCGGTCGTCGTGGTGCTGGGTTGGCAGCTGCTCCTCGTCGGTGCCGTGGCCGCCGTCTGGCGGGGTCGGAGACTCGGCCGCATCGTGACCGAGCGGCTGCCGGTGGTCGTCCGATCGGGCGAGACCACGCGTGGACGCGGCCGGCTCTACCGACGCGCACGCTCATACGGCCACGCGGCCGCTGCCCTGCGGGCCGGCGCCGCCGCACGGTCCTGCGCACGGCTCGGGCTGCCCCGTTCCGCACCTCCGCTGGTGGTGATCGACGCGCTGGCACGCGCGACCGGGCGCGCGCCCACGCAGATCGAGGCCCTGCTGTACGGGCCGCCACCCACGAACGACCTCGGGCTCGCGCAGCTGGCGCGGGACCTGGACCATCTCGAGAGCGAGGTTCACCGATCGTGAGCGACGACAGCCCGCAGTGGCCGCCGACAGCGCCGCCCGTCCCGTTCGGGTCGCCGCCTGCACCCGCGCCCCAGCCCGCGGCCCCGCCGGCGCCCCGTCACCAGTCGGACGCCGCGCCGCCCGCGAGCTCGGCGGGATACCCACCCGCGCCCGCACCGTCCGCCCAGCCGGCGCCCCCGGCGCCCCCGGCGCCCACGGCGCCCGCCCGACCCGCGTCGTCGAGCCCCTCGCACGAGCTGCGGGCGGCTCTCGCGGCGGTGCGCGCCGAGGTGTCCAAGGCCGTCGTGGGCCAGGACGCGGCGGTGAGCGGGCTGGTGATCGCCCTGCTGTGCCGCGGTCACGTCCTGCTCGAAGGTGTCCCGGGCGTCGCCAAGACGCTGCTCGTCCGCACCCTGTCCGCAGCACTCGACCTGCAGACCAAGCGCGTGCAGTTCACGCCCGACCTCATGCCCGGTGACGTCACCGGCTCGCTCGTCTACGACGCGCGGACCGCCGAGTTCTCGTTCCGCGAGGGTCCGGTCTTCACCAACCTGCTGCTGGCCGACGAGATCAACCGGACGCCGCCCAAGACGCAGGCCTCGCTGCTCGAGGCCATGGAGGAGCGGCAGGTCTCGGTCGACGGGACGCCGCGGCCGCTGCCGGACCCGTTCCTGGTCATCGCGACGCAGAACCCCGTCGAGTACGAGGGCACCTACACGCTCCCGGAGGCTCAGCTCGACCGCTTCCTGCTCAAGCTGGTCCTCGACCTGCCGGAGCGCGACGAGGAGATCGAGGTGCTCCGACGGCACTCCGCCGGCTTCGACCCGCGCGACCTGCGCGCAGCCGGCGTGCGGCCGGTGGCGTCGGCGGCGATGCTCGCCGCCGCGCGTGCCGAGGTCGCCCAGGTGCAGATGGCCCCCGAGGTCCTCGGCTACACCGTCGACGTCTGCCGGGCGACCCGTCGGTCCCCGTCCCTGTCGCTGGGCGTCTCGCCGCGTGGCGCCACCGCGCTGCTCGGCACCTCGCGTGCGTGGGCGTGGCTCTCGGGCCGCAGCTACGTGACGCCGGACGACGTGAAGGCGCTCGCCCACCCGACGCTGCGGCACCGCGTCCAGCTGCGCCCAGAGGCCGAGCTCGAGGGCGTCAGCACGGAGAGCGTCCTGGACACGGTCCTCGCGTCCGTGCCCGTACCTCGATGACACCGGTGCGCGGCTGATGGCGGTCACCTGGCGGGCGGTCGCGCTCGCCGCAGCCGGGATCGTGGCGGTCGTCCTGTTCCCCGCGACCGGCACGGTCCTCCTCTGGGCCGTGCTGGTGGTCGTCGCGTGCGCGGCGGACACCGTGCTCGCCGCGTCGCCCCGCCAGGTGGCCGTCACGCGCGAGCTTCCGGCGTCGGTCCGGTTGACCGAGCCCGCACGCTCGACGCTCACGCTCACGAACGTGGGCGGACGCCGGCTGCGTGCGCTCGTGCGCGACGCGTGGCCCCCGTCGAGCGGCGCCGAGCTGAACCGGCACCGCGTCGACGTCCGCCCGGGCGACGGGCGACGCGTCGTGACGACGCTGCTGCCGACCCGGCGCGGCGATGCGCACGCCGACCGGGTCACGATCCGCACGTTCGGCCCGCTCGGGGTGGCGGGCCGACAGGCGTCGCTGACCGTGCCGGGCCGGCTGCGTGTGCTGCCCGAGTTCGCGTCGCGCAAGCACCTGCCGAGCCGCCTGGCCCGCCTGCGCGAGCTCGACGGACGCGCCGCGGTGCAGGTGCGTGGCCCCGGGACGGAGTTCGACTCGCTCCGGGAGTACGTCATCGGCGACGACGTGCGCTCGATCGACTGGCGTGCGACGGCGCGCCGGGCCGACGTGGTCGTGCGGACCTGGCGCCCGGAGCGCGACCGTCGGGTGCTGATCGTCCTCGACACGTCACGGACCTCCGCGGTCCGTGTGCAGGACGCCCCGCGGGTCGACGCGTCGATCGAGGCGGCGCTCCTGCTCGCGGCCCTCGCGACCCGCGCCGGCGACCGGGTCGAGCTGATCGTGTACGACCGCACGGTCCGCGGCCGGGTCGCCGGCCAGAGCGGCCCCCGGGTCATGCCGGCCTTCGCGGACGTCCTCGCCCTCGCCGAGCCGCAGCTCATCGAGGCGGACTGGCCAGGCATCGTCGCGCAGGTGCGGCAGCGGTTGAGCCAGCGGTCGCTCGTCGTGCTGCTGAGCTCGCTGGACCCGGCTGCCGTCGAGCACGGGCTGCTCGGCGTCGTGGGCCAGCTCTCCGAACGGCACCAGGTGGTCCTCGCCTCGGTCGCGGACCCCGAGGTGGACGCGCTGCGCACGGTCCGGCACGACGCCGAGGCGATCTTCGACGCCGCCGCGGCCGAGCGCGTGGGCCTCGAGCGTGCCGCGGTGGCCGTACGGCTGCGCCAGCGTGGGGTCGAGGTCCTGGACTCCCTGCCGGACCATCTCGCACCGGCCCTGGCCGACCTCTACCTCGCGCTCAAGGCCGCCGGTCGGCTCTGACGTGGGCGGCTGCCGATAAGGTTCGGGCGGTGGCCACACCTGCTCCCGGGGACCTGCTCTCCCCCGCCCAGCTGAACCGAGCACTCCTGGCTCGCCAGCACCTGCTGGACCGGCACCGCGGTCCCGCCCTCGAGGTCGTCGAGCACCTGGTCGGCCAGCAGGCGCAGAACGCCTGGTCGCCGTACGTCGGCCTGTGGAGCCGCGTCGCCGGGTTCCGGCACGACGAGCTGGGCGACGCGTTCTGGAACCGCACCGTGACTCGCATCGCGGTCATGCGGGGCACGATCCACCTGGTCACACGCGCTGACGCCCTCCTGCTCCCCGGGCTCACCGCTCCCCTGTACGAGCGCGACCTGCGCACCAACGCCCAGCACTCGCAGGCCCTGCGCACGCTCGACGTCACCGAGGTCACGGCCGCTGCGCGTGCGCTGGTCGAGGTCGAGCCGCGGGTCACGACCGAGCTGGGCCGCCTGCTCGCCGAGCGCTGGCCGGACGTCGCGCCCGCCACGCTCGCATACGCGGCCCGCGACACCCTGCCCCTCGTGCAGGTCCCGCCGCGTGGTGTGTGGGGCAGGTCGGGCGCGACGACCTGGACCACCGCGACGACCTGGTTCGGGGCGGCCATGACGGACCTCTCGGACCCGGACGTGCTCGCGTTCGAGCAGGAGCGGTTCGTCCTGCGGTACCTGCGCGCGTTCGGGCCTGCGTCCGTCGCCGACGTGCAGAGCTGGTCCGGGTTGGGCGGCCTGCGCGCGGTCGTCGACCGGCTCGGGGACCGCATCGTGCGGTACCGCGCGGACCCGTCCCCGGGCGCCGTCCGGACGCGCGAGCTCGTGGACGTCGTGGACGGACCGATGCCCGACCCGAGCACGCCTGCGCCGGTGCGCTTCCTGCCCGACTACGACAACGTCCTGATCGGCCACGCCGACCGGACGCGCATCATCTCCGACGAGCACCGGCGGTCGCTGCAGAGCCCGAACGGCGTCATCCCCTCGACCTTCCTGCTGGACGGGCGGGTGGCCGGAACGTGGGCCGTGTCCCGCGACCGTGGCGAACCGGGGACGCTCACGGTCCGCCCGTTCGCACCGGTGTCGGCCGCCGACAGGCTCCTGATCGCGCAGGAGGCGGAGCGCCTGGTCCGGTTCATGGCCGACCAGGCGGACTCGCATCAGGTCGTGATGACCGACTGACGCCGGCCTCAGCCCGCCATCGCCAGCACGTAGCCCGCACGGTCGGCCTCGAGGTCGCCGGTCTCGCCGTCCCGCACGGCACGCCGGCCGAGCACGATCGTGTAGACCCAGAACGCGGTCACCGCGAGCACCCCGAGCGCGATCTTCACGGCCCAGGGCATCGTCGAGCCCGTCACGAAGCCCTCGATCACGCCCGAGACCGCCAGCGTGCCGACGAGGCCGATCGCGACCGTGATCAGGGCGCGCCCTTCCTGCGCGAGCGCCCTCGACCGTGTGCGCGGGCCGGGGACGAGCCAGGTCCAGAAGATCCGCAGGCCCGCGGCACCCGCCACGAAGACCGAGGTGAGCTCGAGCAGCCCGTGCGGGGCGATGCTCTGCAGGAACACGTCGAGCTGCCCGTGGGCCGCCATCATCCCGCCCGTGGCGCCGACGGAGATCGCGTTCGTGACCTGGAAGTACAGCGGCAGGATCCCGGTGATCCCCGTCGCTATGCAGACGGCCGTGAGCCACGCGTTGTTGGTCCACACGACCGCGGCGAACCCGGCGCCCGGGTCGTAGTACTGCTGGAACATCTCGTCGACGTACTGCTGCTGCTGAGCAGGGGTGCCCATCAGCGCGAGCGCCTCGGGCTGGGTGGCGACCCACCAGCCGGAGACCGTCGCCAGCACGACGAAGCCGAGGGCCACCGCGACGGTCCACCACCGGATGCGGTAGAGCGCGGCCGGGAGCGAGACGACGACGAACCGTGTGACGTCACGCCAGCTGGCCTGGTGCGAGCCGGCGACCGCGGCGCGACCGCGTGCGACCAGCTGCGAGAGCCGGGTGACCGTCGCGGGGTCGGGTGCACTGGACCGGATGACCGAGAGGTCGGTGGCCGCGGCCTGGTAGAGGCGCACGAGCTCGTCGGCCTCGCCCCCGGTGAGCCGGCGTCGACGCGCGAGCTCGTCGAGCCGCGCCCACGCGCCTGCGCGCACCCGCTCGTACGCATCCAGGTCCATGCGCACAGCCTGCCATCCCGGGGGCGTGAGCAGCGGCTACTCTGCGGCAGGAGCACCACGAAGGGGTCACGACGGCATGGGCGGTATGGACGGCATCATCATCGGCGAAGGCGTCGTCCTCGACGCCAGGCCGACGTCGTCGGCGGTCCGGCTGCTCGCGGCCCTGATCGACCTCGCGGTCCTCGTCGCCGTCGTGCTCTTCGTGATCAGCCCCGCGACGAGCCTGCTGTCGGGCAACGAGGACACGGCTCGCATCACGGCGGTGATCGTGCTGGCGACGATCACGGTGTTCATCCCGACCACCGTGGACACGCTCACCCGCGGCCGCTCGCTCGGCAAGCTCGCCATGGGGATCCGGATCGTGCGTGACGACGGTGGACCGATCGTGTTCCGCCAGTCGCTCGTCCGGGCGCTCGTCGGCATCGTCGAGCTCTGGATGACGCTCGGCTCGGTCGCGCTGATCTGCTCGACCGTGAACCCGCAGGGCAAGCGCGTCGGCGACATCCTGGCCGGGACGTACGCCGTGCGCGTCCGGGGTTCGGCACCCCAGCGACCGCCGCTCATGATGCCGCCGATGCTCGCAGGCTGGGCGCGCTCCGCGGACATCGCCCGGCTGCCCGACGGGCTGGTCCTGTCCGCGCGTCAGTTCCTGGGCCGCACGGCCACCCTGCACCCGGGCTCCCGCGTCCAGCTGGGATCACGGCTGAGCGTGGAGATGGAGCAGTACGTCAACCCGTTGCCGCCGCCCGGTACCCACCCGGAGGCCTTCCTCGCCGCGGTGCTCACCGAGCGCCGCGACCGGGAGTACCTCGCGCTGCAGCGAGCCGGGTACCGGGATGCCGTCGAGGCGACGCAGCTGCACCGCCTCCCCCACGGCATCCCGGACCCGCTCAACTGACGTCGGACGAACCCTGCCCGTCCGTCGGGGCTTGTCAGTACCGGTAGTGCTCCGGCTTGTACGGTCCGGCGGCGTCGATGCCGAGGTACTCCGCCTGCGACTTGGTCAGCTCGGTCAGCCGGACGCCGAGCGCGTCGAGGTGCAGCCGTGCGACCTTCTCGTCGAGCACCTTGGGCAGCCGGTAGACCTCGCGGGCGTACTCGCCGGGCTTCGTGAACAGCTCGATCTGTCCGATGACCTGGTTCGAGAACGAGTTGCTCATGACGAACGACGGGTGACCCGTGGCGTTCCCGAGGTTGAGCAGCCGGCCCTCGGAGAGCACGATGATCGACCGCTCCGGACGCCCCGCACCGCCGGGGTCCGCGGGGAACGTCCACTCGTGCACCTGGGGCTTGATCTCGGTCCGCGTGATGCCGGGGACGGCGGCGAGGCCGGCCATGTCGATCTCGTTGTCGAAGTGCCCGATGTTGCCGACGACGGCCTTGTCCTTCATCGCCGCCATCTGCGCGGCCGAGATGACGTCCTTGTTGCCCGTCGTCGTGATGAAGAAGTCGGCCTGGTCGAGGACGTCGTCGAGCAGGGCGACCTGGAACCCGTCCATCGCCGCCTGCAGGGCGCAGATCGGGTCGACCTCGGACACGATCACGCGCGCGCCCTGGCCACGGAACGCCTCGGCCGCGCCCTTGCCCACGTCGCCGTAGCCCGCGACGAACGCGACCTTGCCGCCCATGAGGACGTCGGTGGCGCGGTTGATGCCGTCGGGCAGCGAGTGGCGGATGCCGTACTTGTTGTCGAACTTCGACTTGGTGACGGAGTCGTTGACGTTGATCGCCGGGAAGAGCAGGCCGCCGACCTCGGCGAGCTGGTACAGGCGGTGCACGCCCGTGGTCGTCTCCTCGGTGACGCCCTTGATCTCGGCCGCGATCGTGGTCCACCGCTGCGGGTCGGCCGCGAGCGAGGCCCGGAGCGTGTCGAGGATGACGGTCAGCTCCTCGGAGTAGTCCGCGTCGCCCGGCTGCGGGTTGCCGGGAACCGCGCCGGCCGCCTCGTACTCGACGCCCCTGTGCACGAGGAGCGTGGCGTCCCCACCGTCGTCGAGGATCATGTTCGGCCCGGCGCCGCCCGGCCAGACGAGGATCTGCTCGGTGCACTCCCAGTACTCCTGCAGCGACTCGCCCTTCCAGGCGAACACCGGCACCCCGGCAGGCGCGTCGACGGTCCCGGACGGGCCCACGACGATCGCCGAAGCGGCCTCGTCCTGCGTCGAGAAGATGTTGCACGACGCCCAGCGGACCTCGGCGCCGAGCGCGACGAGCGTCTCGATCAGCACCGCTGTCTGCACCGTCATGTGCAGCGACCCTGCGATGCGCGCGCCCGCGAGCGGCTGGGTGGGACCGAACTCGGCGCGCAGGGCCATGAGGCCGGGCATCTCGTGCTCGGCGAGCCGGATCTGGTGGCGGCCTGCCTCGGCCAGCGTCAGGTCGCGGACCTTGTAGCGACCGGGAACCTCGGAGAACGTGGACATCTCACTCCTGACGGGTGCGCAGCGATGGGCATTCCAAAGGCACAGCGCGGCTGCCCGTGGAAACCACGGGTGCCACACGCCGGCGCAACCCCTCTGGGTCTGCGGGCATCACCCACGCCGTCCGGGCCATGCTAACCACGCATTCCCGCTAGACGGAGGTGCGTCGCAGATCCGGTTCGAGATAGATGACCCTCGCGATCGGCACTGCCGCCCGCACCCGCTGCTCGGCGGCGTCGATCGCCGCCGCGACGTCGGCGGCGCTCGTCGCACCGTCGACCTCGATCTTGGCCGCCACGAGCAGCTCCTCCGGACCCAGGTGCAGGGTGCGCAGGTGGATCACCGACGCGACCCCGGGGCCGACGAGGGCCGTGTTGATCGCCTCGACGTCCTTCGCCGTGGCCGACTCACCGAGCAGCAGCGACTTGGTCTCGAGAGCCAGCACGATCGCGATGAGCACCAGCAGGAGGCCGATCCCCGCGGTGCCGAGGGCGTCGAACTTGCCGTTGCCCGTGATGAGGGTCAGCGAGACACCGAAGAACGCCAGGACGAGGCCGATCAGCGCGCCGAAGTCCTCCAGGAGGACGACGGGCAGCTCGGGCGCCTTCGCGGTCCTGATGAACGAGACCCACGACTGCTTGCCACGGACCTGGTTCGACTCCTTGATCGCCGTCCGGAACGAGAAGCCCTCGAGGAGCATCGACGCACCCAGGACGACCAGCGGGACCCACCACCAGCGACCCTCGATCGGGTGCGGGTCCTGCCACTTGTGCCAGGCCTCGTAGAGGGCGAACAGGCCACCCAGCGAGAACAGGACGATCGAGACGATGAACGAGTAGACGTACCGCTCGCGGCCGTAGCCGAAGGGGTGGTCGACGTCCGCCTCACGCCGCGCCCGCTTCCCACCGACAAGCAGGAGCAGCTGGTTGCCCGAGTCCGCGAGCGAGTGCACGGACTCGGCCAGCATCGAGCTGGAGAGCGTCAGCAGGTACGCGATGAACTTGGTGATCGCGATGCCCAGGTTGGCCGCGAGTGCGGCCAGGATCGCGCGGGTCCCGCCGCCCTCGTGCGCCATCAGCCGCGCCGGACGGGGACGCCCTCGTCGACGAGGAGCACCGGGATGCCGTCGCGCACGGGGTAGGCCAGCGGGTTGTCCGGGTCGGTCGAGACGAGCGTGGGCTCGCCGTCGGGGCCGACGCCGTCCACGAGGGTCGCACCCGTCACCGGGCAGCGCAGCAGCTCGCGCGCCCAGGAGTCGAGCACCCGCGGGTCACCGTGTCCGTCGCTCATGCCTGCTCCTCCCGCACGAGGCCCAGGACGTCGTCCCTGACCTTCTCCATGACGTCCTCGTCGACCGCCTCGACGTTCAGACGCAGCAGCGGCTCGGTGTTCGACGCGCGCAGGTTGAACCACCACTGCGGGTGGCCGTCCCAGTGCGACACGGTGAGGCCGTCCAGCTCGTCGACGACGACCGGACCCGCTCCCTGCTGCGTCACGTAGGCGTCGACCACGCGCTCGCGGGCGGCCGCCACGTCGCTGACGCGGGAGTTGATCTCCCCGCTGGCCGAGTACGGCTGGTACTGGTCGGCCAGGGCCGACAGCGGGTGCGGCTGACCGCCGAGCGCGGCGAGCACGTGCAGCGCGGCGAGCATCCCGGTGTCCGCGAAGAAGAAGTCGCGGAAGTAGTAGTGGGCGCTGTGCTCGCCACCGAAGACCGCGTCGTTCTGCGCCATCTCGGCCTTGATGAACGAGTGGCCCACGCGCGTCCGGACGGTCGTCGCTCCGGCGGCACCCAGCAGGTCAGGAACCACCTGCGACGTGATCAGGTTGTGGATCACGGTCGGCGTCCGTCCCGCGGCACGCTCCCGAGCGACCTCGCGCAGACCGACCAGGGCGGTGATCGCGGACGGGCTCACGGGGTCGCCGTGCTCGTCGATGACGAAGCACCGGTCCGCGTCGCCGTCGAACGCCAGACCGAGGTCCGCGTCGTGCTCGACGACCGCCGCCTGCAGGTCGCGCAGGTTCTCGGCCTCCAGCGGGTTGGCCTCGTGGTTCGGGAACGTGCCGTCGAGCTCGAAGTAGAGCGGCACGATGTCGAGCGGCAGCGCCGGCAGCCCGGCACCGGTGCCCAGGACGGCCGGCGCGGTGAACCCGCCCATGCCGTTCCCCGCGTCGACGACGACCTTGAGCGGCCGGATCTCGGAGAGGTCGACGAGCGAGCGCAGGAACGCCGCATAGTCGGCGAGCATGTCCTGGTCGGTCACGGTGCCGACCTCCTCGGGACCGACCAGCGGGAGCTCGCCGCTCGCCAGGTAGTCGCCCGCAAGCTCCCGGACCTGGGTCAGGCCGCTCTCCTGGCCCACGGGGCGCGCGCCCCTGCGGCACAGCTTGATGCCGTTGTACTGCGCCGGGTTGTGGCTCGCCGTGAACATCGCGCCGGGGATGTCGAGCGCGCCCGAGGCGTAGTACAGGCCGTCGGTGGAGGCCAGGCCGATCCGGACCACGTCGACGCCACGAGCCGCGAGACCGTCGGCGAAGGCCGTGACGAGCTCGGGGCCGGACGGACGCATGTCGTTGCCGATCACGACACGGGGGCGGCCTTCGGCCTCGGGGATCACCACGACGTCGGCGAACGCCGCACCGATCGCTCTCGCGACCGCCGGGTTCAGCTCCTCGGGGACGACACCCCGGACGTCGTAGGCCTTGATCAGGGCAGACAGATCGACGCGGTCAGCTGCAGGGGAGGTCACGGGCGTCATGCTACCCGGCAAGGATTTCCTCTAGCTGCCGGTCTCAGTGCCCATGACCTCGTCGCGCGACAGCGGTGTTCCGAGTCCGTCGAGAGGGAACCAGTTGCGCTGCTCGCACTCCGGGCAGGACACGAAGATCACCTGCCTGCCGGAGGTCAGCGCCATGCGGATCCGCGTCAGCCGGGTCTCGCCGCACCGCAGGCACGCCTCGGTGCCGGGCACGGCCAGCCCACTGGGCTGGCTGATCGAGCCGAGCGGCTCGGACGCCTGCTGAGCCCGCGCGCGAGCCGCATCCCCCTTACGTCGAGCCACGTCAGCCCTCGCCTCGCAGGACCCGCAGATGGCCGCGACGCGGCGCTTCGGCGAGGGCGGACCCGACCGCCTCGGGGAGCGGCTCCTCCTGCGGCGGGCGACCGGCCTCGCGCACGGCGTCCGCAAGTGCGAGCAGGTCGTCGCGGCTCGGTGCCGCGGGCGTGAACTCGGGGGTCAGCCGGACGACCTCCCAGCCTCGGGGGGCGGTGAGGCGCTCGGCGTGCTCGATGCACAGSTCGTACGAGTGCGGCTCTGCCTGCTGCGCGAGCGGGCCGAGCACCGCCGTCGAGTCGGCGTACACGTACGTCAACGTGGCCACGGCCGGACGGCCGCACGCGGTGCGCGTGCACTGCCTCACAGATCTCACGGGCTGACGGTACCCCCGGCGCCCGACACGCCGCGGTCCCCCACGCCGACGTCCGGCCGCGATCTACAGTTCTGCCATGAGCACCTCGCCTCCGCCACCCGCCCGGCGCACCGCCGCACAGGGCCGGCGGACCATGGCGGTGCCGTCGATCGCGGTCCAGCCCGTGCGGCGTCGCGACCGTCGCGGCCGAGGCCCCCGCGGACCCCTGCTGCCGAGCTCGATGCCTGCCTACCGCACGCGAGCCGAGCGGTTCGACGACTTCGTGCTCGACGCCGTCGAGCGCATCGAGCGTCGCTGGGCCAAGCAGCTCAGCGGTACCGAGTTCGCGGTCGAGGACGTGCCGCCGTCGAACCCCGCCCCCTGGGAACGCGGCGGGGTCCCGCTGGGTCGCTACTTCCCCTCCGACGCCGGGCTGCCCGCCCGGATCGTGATCTACCGGCGGCCGGTCGAGTCGCGCGCGTCCGACCCCCTCGACATGGCCGACCTCGTGCGCGACGTCGTGGTCGAGCAGGTTGCCCACATGCTCGGCCGATCCCCGGACGACGTGGATCCTGACTACCGCGACGCGCACTAACCTGTCCGGACGATGAGTCGAGCAGTTCAGGACACCGATCCCCCCAGCGACATCCGTGTCGTCTGCGTCGTCTTCCATCCCGGTGACGAGCTCGCGACGTTCGCCCGCACCCTCGCCGCAGCCAGCGCCCGGCCCGTCGAGCTCGTGATCGTCGACAACGGGACCGACCAGAGCGTCTCCCGTGCGGTCGCCGACGAGTTCGGCGCGCAGCTCGTGGTCACGGGTGCGAACCTCGGCTACGGGAACGGCGCGAACCGCGGCGCCGACGGGTGCGAGTCGACGTGGCTGCTCGTCGCGAACTCCGATCTCGAGTGGGAACCCGGCTCGCTCGACACTCTCGTCACGGCGGCGTCAGCCGACCACCGGGTCGGGTCCGCCGGCCCCGCCCTCCTCAACACCGACGGCACCGTGTACCCGTCGGCGCGCGCCCTGCCGTCCCTCACGCAGGGCGCCGGGCACGCGCTCTTCGTGAAGGTGTGGCCCGGCAACCCGTGGACCCGCCGGTACCTCGCCGAGCAGGAGGACGCGGGCGTGCAGCGCGAGGCAGGCTGGCTCTCCGGTGCCTGCCTGCTGCTGCGTCGTGAGGCTTTCGAGGACGTCGGCGGGTTCGACGACGGCTACTTCATGTTCTTCGAGGACGTCGACCTGGGTGAGCGGCTCGGCCGCGCCGGGTGGACCAACCTCTACGTCCCGGAGGCACGCGTCACGCACGTCGGCGGGACGTCCTGGCGGGCCAGACCGGCCAAGATGATCTCCGCCCACCACGCGAGCGCTGCGCGCTACGTGGCGCGTCGCTACGACCGTTGGTACCAGTGGCCGGTCCGACAGGCGGCCGTCGTCGCTCTGCGGCTGCGCGAGCGTTCGGAGCTCCGCGGGGCGGCGTGAGCCCGTTGCGACGACTCGGCGCCTAGCGGGTGCCCAGCCGCGGGTCCTCGCGCACGGCGACGCTCGGTGCCACGTGCGGGACCGTGACCGGGTCGAGGACCGAGAACAGCGTCCCGTCGTCGCGCGACACCCTGGCGACCAGCGCCCAGGAGAGAGCAACCTGGGCGTCCGAGTCGGTCGTGAGGTCGACACCGACGACTCCGGCGGACGGCGAGGCTGGTGCCGAGGGGTCCGCCGGCGCGACGTCGCCGGTCCCGGCAGCCAGGAAGTCGAGCGACCAGCTGCTCGTCGTGCCCGCAGGAATCCGCACCGTCCGCTCCGCCAGCACGACGCCGCCCGTGCCGAGCAGGCGCAGCGTGCCACTGGCAGAGCCGCCGGCCGCGAGGTCGTCCGCGTCCGAGACCGCGCCCAGCACGAGGGTGCCTCGCGTGCCGTCGGGGAGCGCGACGACGCCGCTTCGACCGGGGCTCGTGGAGGCGGCCCAGGCGCGTTCGACGCTCGGGACGTCGTCCAGAGCGCCGAGCGATCCAGGACGCGACATCACCGACGACGCCAGGACGGGGGCACCGGCGTCGACGACGACCGTGTAGCTGCCCCCGGGCAGGCCGCCCAGCGGCACGTCCGTGACCTCGCCGGGTGCGAGCGAGACGGTGTCGACGCCGGGCAGCTCGACCACGCCGTCCGGGCCGAGGATCGTCACCGTGGCGGCCGTCGCCGACTCCCCGGGGACGAGCAGGCGGAGAGCCGGGGCTGCCGGGTCGTCGACGCTGGACGTCACCACGGAGATGCCCGGGACCACCTGCCGGGTCGACGGCGGCACGCCCGGCACGACGAGCTCCGTACCGCCTGGCGTGAAGCCGTCGAGCACCGAGTCCTGCACGTGCACCCCGACGCGGCCGCCCGTCGCGACGACGTGCAGCCCGAGCCTGCGCTGCTCCGCCGCGATGCCGCCGAGCACGATCACGCGCTGCGCTCCGGGTGCGACGAGGTACCGCTCGCCCGTGAGGTCGACCTGGCCGTTCGGTCCCCAGACCTGCAGGGAGATCTCGGCGGGGGTCGTGCCGGGGTTGTCGAGGACGAGCTGCGCGGTGCTCGACAGGTCGGTGGCCCCGCCGAGCAGCCACGCGTCGGCGATCGGCTGCTGGCAGGACGCCGCGGCCAGCCCGCGCAGGTCACCTGCCGTGACGAGGCCGCTGCCCACCGCCGCGACCCGGGCCGGCGCGTCGGTGGGCTCGACATGCACGATCGAGGCCGACGGGACGATCGGGACCTGCAGCGCGTCGCCACCGGCATCCAGCGTCGCCCAGGTGGTCGACCGGTCCAGCGGGCCGACCGAACCGGCACCGCTCGGGTCGGCCGTGACCACCGTGACCGTGCTGATCGGGTCGACCGGTGTCGGGTCGAACTGCGAGTCACCACGGCCGGTGTCGTCGGGCAGGATCAGCGGCCCCGGGCAGACGAGCGTCGTCGCCGACGGTGGCACCGGCACCTGCGTTGCGGGGACGGTCGCGTCGGCGTCGTCGCCTGGCAGCCGTGTCCCGGCGGCCACGACCGCGACGGTCAGCCCGACGACGACGAGGCCCGAGGCGGCGCGGGCGGTCCTCCCCAGCCAGACGCGTGAGCGGGACGGTGCTGTCATGAGCGTCCGCTCCAGGTACGGCCGCCGCGACGCCGGCGAACCGGCACCGCGAGCAGCAGGGTCACGAGCAGGACGAGCGACTGGACGGCCAGCACGGGGGTCCGGTCGGGCCGGTCGTACTGCACGACGAGATCCCCGCCCGCGGCACCGATCTCGAACGTCTGGCGCCACCCGTCGTCGAGGGCGCGCAGCGGCTCGCCGTCGAGCGAGGCGTGCCAGTGCGGGTCCGCCCGCTCGGCCAGGACGAGGAGTCGCCCGGCGTCGCCGGAAGGAACGCTCGTGCTGATCGCCCGGTCGTCCGACGGCACGGCGACCGTTGCGACTGAGGCGTCCGCGACGTCGGTGCCGGCCGGAAGCAGCCTGGCCCACGACACCACCACGGTCGGCGCCTCGATCCCCGCGCCCGGCGCGGTCGCCTGGACGCGCCACAGCGTGCCCGCCGCGTTCGCGGTCACACGCTCGAGACCAGCGGTCGCGTCGAGCCGGCTGACCAGCTCGTCACGCGCCGCCCTCGCCACCTGGTTCTCGGCCACGGCACCCGGCAGAGCCGGGACGAGGACGTCGGCGACGCCGAGCGAGCCGAGCTCCCCCGCGACGTCGCCGCTCGCCGCGGTCGAGAGCCGCGCCACGAGCGCGTCGACCTCCTGCGTCGCCGCGTCGGCGGGGGCCGCTGTCGCGTCGGTCAGGTCGCCCTCGACCGTCCGCGTCCAGACCGCGGCCGACTGGTCGACGAGAGCGGGCCCGTCGCCACGCATCAGCTGCCACGTGGCGGTCGCACCGCCACCCTGCTGAGGAGCCGCGCTGACGGCGAGCACGCGGGACGCGGCAGGCGAGTCCTGCGCCTGCTGGCCCACAGCCGGGACGACCGGGCCGTCGAGGGTGCGCAGGGCGACCGCGTCGCCGGTGCGGGCCTGCCACGTCCATGTGCCGAGCCAGACGAGCGGGACCAGGACCGCCACCAGCGTGAGGAGCGCGGCGAGCAGCTGTCGCACGCCGAACGAGTAGCTCCCGAGGCGCTCGCGCAGCCGGTCCGTCCCGATGAGCGCTGCGGCGAGCAGTCCGGCGCCGGCCAGCGAGAGCGCAGGGCCGGACCAGCCGCGCACGAGCGAGCCGTCGTCCACGGCGACAGGCACGGCCACCACGACGGTCGCCGTGGCGAGCCCGAGGACGGCGATCGCCCACGCACCACGCACCGCGCCGGCCACGGGGGCACCGCGCAGGAGCGCCAGCACCGCGAGGAGCAGCACGACCGCCCCGGTCGCGAGCGGCAACGCGCTCGCGAGGCCGGCAGGCAGCTGGCCGCCGACGAGTGAGCTCGGGTCTCCCGGGACCCCCAGCAGACGGCTGACCGGGTCGGCCGCCGTCCCGGGGAGGGGCAGGCCCGGGTCGGCGATGAGCAGTCGCCAGCCGGGCAGTCCGCGGCCCGCAGCCTCGATCAGCGTGGGCGCGAGCAGCACGACCGCCGGGACCGCGGCCAGCAGGACCCGACCCCGGCGACGAGGCGCGCACAGAGCGGCGACGCACAGGGCGAGCACACCGGGGACGAGCAGGACGGGGGCGCCGGCCACGACGATCGCGAAGGCGAGCGCGGCACCGGCGGCCGCGGCGATCGAGCCCGTGGGGTCCGCCGCACCGACCCGCGCCAGGGGGACCACGGGCGTCTCACCGGAGTCGATCGCGACCCGGGGGTGCGGGAGCTCGGCGACCGAGTGCTCGTCGGCGTCGACGTCCTCGTCGTCCTCGTCGCGCCGGACCGTCGCCAACCCCGACAGGACCTGGTCGACGCGCTGCACCCCCACGGCGCGGGCGATCCCGAGGGCGACCCACGGCAGCGCCACGTGCGCGACGACGGCGCCGAGCCGGCCGGCACCGAGACCGAGCAGGAGCGCGGGCGCGGCGGCCCAGACCACGGCGGCCCAGGCGCGTACGCCGACGGACCGCGTGACCGCTCCGGACGCCGCCCAGGCGCTGACCCCTGCGAGCAGGACCGACCCGAGCAGGAGGAGCCCGACAGCAGCGGAGGACGAACCACCGGCCAGGGCCGTCGGGCCGACGAGCACGGTCAGCAGCGCGTCGGCCGGACCAGGCGCTCCGAGCCCACCGGACACCCAGCCCGAGGTCGCGGCGCTCCAGAGGTCGCCGAGCCGGGCCGTCGTCGGCACCAGGGCGTCACCGACGAGCTGCGCGCCGCCGACCACCGGGGCGAGCAGGGTCCCGAGCGCCACGGCCGTGACGACGGCGAGCCCGCCCACGAGGACCGCGAGGGTCGCGCGGCGCTTGCTCGCCAGCGCCGCGAGCTCACGCAGCTCCAGCTCGCTGGGCGCCTGCACGACACGACGGACCTCGGCGCGCGCGAGCCGGCGGTCGCGCGACTGCGACCAGACGTCGCGAAGCCCCGCCTGCAACGGGCGCAGCGCGCGCCGCGGAAGCCTGCGGGTGCGCGTCGCGCGGGACCGGGCGCGCAGCACGCCGGCGGGCCGGAGGAGGGCGACCAGGACGGAGCGCAGCTCGTCGACCGCGAGCCCCGGCTGCTTGGCGGCCAGCTGCCACAGCGACCGCACGAGCGCGCCGACGAGAGCGAGCACGGCGACGACCGGGACGAACGGCAGCGGCGCGGCGACGAGCCGACTGTGCACCAGCGCGCGGCGACGCGCGTCGAACGATCGACGCGGGTCGGCGGCGTCGTCCTCGCCGTCGCCGTCGAGGTCGGTCGGCACGCTCGACCCGAGCGTGCGCAGGCCCAGGTAGCCGGCTTGCGCGTGCCGCACGACGGCCGAGGGCACCACGATGACGCGGTGCCCCGCGAGACGGGCGCGTCTCGACAGGTCGAACCCGTCACCGAACGGTCCGAGCAGCGGGTCCGTGCCGTGCAGGTCGTCCCAGACGTCGCGCCTGACGAGCGCGCCCGCGAGCCCGACCCCGAGGACGTCGTCGCGACCGTCGTGCTGGCCCTGGTCGAGCTCACCGGGCTCGACGTCCGTCATCCGACGGCCCGAGCGCGACGTGCGCAGGCCGACCTCGAGCAGTCGCTCGGGATCGGTCCAGGTCCGCTGCTTGACGCCCGCGACCGCGACCGACGGCGCACGGCCGACCGCACGGACCAGCTCGGCGAGCGCGGTGTCTGCGGGCGCGCTGTCGTCGTGCAGCAGCCAGAGCCAGCTGGTGCCCGGACCGACCTCGGTGGCGAGCGCGCGGCGCACGGCGTGCCCGAAGGTGCGAGCACCGGGCGCGTGCACGAGATGGAGCGCGGGGGTCGGCGAGTCGAGGACAGCGCCGAAGATGCGGGAGAACACGGGGGCGACGGCGCCGTCCGGGTGCGTCGAGACGTCGACGAGGAAGACACGCAGCGGACGACGCGTCTGCGCCGCGAGCGCGGCGAGGGTCGCCTCGAGGTAGTGGGTGTGGCCGCGGGTGACGACGACCGCCGACACCGGCGTCGTGACCGGTGTCGAGGAGGTCGCCGTGGAGACATCCACGGGCTGGAGCGTGTCAGTCATGCTCGGAACATGGTGCGGCAGTGCCTGCGAGAGCCCGGGACCGACACGCCCCGACGACCTGTGAAGGTCAGACGACACGCCGCTTGAGCTTGCGCCGCTCCCGCTCGGACAGGCCGCCCCAGATGCCGAAGCGCTCGTCGTTCTGGAGTGCGTAGTCGAGGCACTCCGAGCGGACGTCGCAACCGGTGCAGACCTTCTTGGCCTCGCGGGTGGAGCCGCCCTTCTCAGGGAAGAACGCCTCCGGGTCGGTCTGAGCGCACAGTGCGCGCTCCTGCCAGCCCATGGGGCCCTCGTCCTCGAGGGCACCGAAGATCGGCAGCACGTTCGAAGCCTGCGTCTGTGCAGCCTTGCGTGCGTCCGACGGGAAGATCTCGTCGTTGTCGAGCAGATTCCACATGCGTGCCTCCGTGCGGTGTTCTGAGTGCTGCTGTTGGCGAACTGCTTGTGGATGAATCCGTTCCAAGGAATTACACGCGTGTCGTTCGCGTTGGTCAAGCGGGGAAGTGGTAATTGCCCGGTTCTGTCGGGTGAACTTCGGCGAATCTGGGCTCCCGGGCGTGTCGCCATAGGCTGACGACGTGCCTCCGACGACCATCGCCGACCTGCTCGCCCTCCTCACCCGCGAGCCCGGACGGCCGCGGATCACCTGGTACGCCGCGGACGGCGACCGGGTAGAGCTCTCCGGAGCGGTGCTGGACAACTGGGTGTCGAAGTCCACGAACCTGCTCGTCGAGGAGCTCGACGTCGCACCCGGTACGCGGGTCCTCCTCGACCTGCCGACGCACTGGCGGACCCTCGTCTGGGAGCTCGCCGTGTGGCGCGCCGGCGGGTGCGTGGTCCTGCCCGACGTCGCCGACGCGGACGTCGTCATCACGGACGAGCCCGACCGCTACACCGGCGCGAGCGCCCAGCTCGTCGTCGTCAGCCTCCCTGCGCTCGCCCGCCGGTTCGCCGGTGCGCTGCCCAGCCGCGCTCTGGATGCCGCCGCGTCCGTGATGACCTACGGCGACGTCATCGGCTGGGCACCGACCCCGTCGGGTGACGACCCGGCGATCGACCCGGGCCCGACGCACGGCGGGCTCGTCGCATGGGCGCTCGCGTCCCGGCCGGACGGCGACGGCTCGGCCCGCGTCCTGCTGGGTGCCGGGGGCGGTCGGACGTCCCTCGAGGACGCCGCGACGCTCCTCGGCATCCTCGCGCGCAATGGTTCCGTCGTGCTCGTCGACGAGGCCCTGGCGGGCACCCTGGGCGCCGACCCCGGCCGCGCGGAACGCCTCGTGGCCACCGAGCGCATCTCGGTCTCGCTGCTGCCGTAGCCGGCGGGTCAGGCTCCGTGCGGTCCCGTCGTCGCACCCTGCGCCATCGCGCGGACGATCCCGCGGAGCTCGGCGCCCATCCGGTCGCGGTCGAACTGGTCGCGGCAGGCGGCGGCGTAGGCCGCAGCGACCGACGCCATCGCCCCGCCGTCGACCAGCTCGGTGAGGCAACGGACCCAGGCGTCGGCGTCCTGCGTCGGGACGCGACGGCCCGTGACGCCGTCGACGACCGCGTCGCGCAGGCCCTCGAGGTCGGCGGCGACCACCAGCGCCCCGCGCATGCCCGCCTCCACCGCGACGAGGCCGAAGCCCTCCATGTCGCCGTCGACCGGGATGTTGGGCAGGGCGAAGATGTCGCAGCCGCGCATCACCAGCTCGCGGGTCGCGTCGTCGACCTGGCCGAGCACGCGGACGCGGTCGGGGTCCTCGAGAGCCGACCGGGCCGCGAGCACGTGCTCGCGGTCCTCCCCGTCCCCCGCGACGACGTAGACGCAGTGCTGGGGCAGCCGCGGCAGGACCTCGGCCACGAACCACGCCACACCCTTGCGTCGGACCAGGCGACCCAGAGTGGCGATCACGACACTGTCCGGCTCGACACCGAGCCGCTCACGGAGCTCGGTCCGCGAGACCTCCGGGTCGGTCGAGACGTCCGGGACCTCGACACCCAGCCGGACGACCTGGACACGGTCCGGTGCGACGCCGGCCTCCACGGCCGTGACCGCGGTCGCCTCGCTGATCGCGAGGACGCGCAGCGCGTCGGGCAGCCACCGTCGGACGAGCCACTGGTAGGGGCGCGAGCGCCACACGACGTCCTTGCCCATCGCCATCGTGGCGAGCCGCAGGCGGCCCACCCGCGTGAAGGGCCGCAGCGCCAGGTACATGAGCACGTCCCCGGCGAGCACGAGGTCGACCTCCCTGCGACGCGACGCACGGACCGTCGACCAGGTGGCGCGCAGCAGGAACACGGGCAGCGACCGGTTCGAGCCGCCGTGCGCCACGAGCTGCGCGTCCGCGCCGTCCAGCGCACGCCAGACGTCGGCGGCGAGCGTCTCCATCCCCCCGACCGAGGGTGGGAACTTCCTCGTCACGAAGAGGACCTTGTGCATGGAGCGGACAGTACTGTGGCCCGGCCGGTGGGCCCGGCGGGCGGCCACCGCGCGCACCCCTACGATCGACGGGTGCAGCCGACCGCGGACCAGCCCGACAGCGGGCAGGCGTCCTCTCGGCGTCGATGGGCACCCTGGGTCAAGGGCGCGGCCGCACTCCTCGTCCTCGTCTTCGTCGCCACCTTCGTGGCCGGACAGTGGTCCGAGATCGTCGACGCGGTCCGCCGGCTCGACGCGGCCAGCATCGGCGGCGCGCTCGCGTTCGTCCTCGCCGGGCTCGTCGCGGCCTCGCTCTCCTGGCGAGCCGTGCTCAGCGGGATGGGGTCGCGCCTCCCGGTGAGCGCCGCGGCGCGCGTGTACTTCCTGGGCCAGCTGGGCAAGTACGTGCCCGGGAGCATCTGGCCCGTCCTCGCCCAGGCCGAGCTGTCCAAGGAGTACGGGGTCCCGCGCGCCCGGGCGGCCTCGGCGGCGCTCACCCAGCTCGTCGTCGGTCTGGTCGTCGGCATCGCCGTCGCGGGAGTGACGCTCTCGATCGCCTCGGCCGACGCGGTCCGCTCGTACTGGTGGCTGTCCTTCGTCGCCGTCGCCGGCGTCGTGATGCTGGTCCCCCAGGTGTTCAACCGGCTCATGTCGCTCGCGTACCGGGTCCTGCGCCGGCCGGCGGGTGACGCGATCACCGGCAGGACCCTCGTGCGGTCGGCGGGCTGGGCCCTCGTGATGTGGGCCGCGTTCGGCGCCCACCTGTGGTGCCTCGCCGCTGGGTCCGGGGTGTCGTCGCCCAGCCTGGGGCTGCTCACCACCGGGGCGTATGCGCTGGCCTGGGTCGTCGGGTTCGTGATCGTCTTCCTGCCGGCGGGCGCGGGGGCGCGTGAGGCTGCTCTGGTGCTGGCCCTCGCCCCCGTGATGGACCGGTCGGCCGCGCTCGCGCTCGCTCTCGTCAGCCGTGCGCTGATGATCGCCGGCGACTTCCTGTGCGCGGGCCTCGCCGTCCTCGCGGAGAAGCGGCACGTAGCGGCGCAGGCGCGGCGAGCAGGTGCGGCGCCCGATGCGACCGATGAGGACGCGCCGCCCAGGTCGCGCGGATAAGGTCTCGCTACCGACGCCGACGAGAGACGAGAGCGCCACGTGAACTCCCTGCGCACGAGCACGGCCGAGCCTGAGCTGCTCGACCGTGCCACCACGCCGGTAGCCACACCCGGCCGCTGGGCGCGCTCCGTGGTGGGCCTCCCCGACCGGATCGTGATGCTCACGTTCTGGTGCGCGCTGGTCGTCGCCGTGACGGTGCTCTGCTCGCAGTTCCGCCCGATCGTCGTGCTCCCGCTGCTCGTGGTGGTCCTCGTCCTCACCTGGCGGTTCACCCCGGCGGCGCTGCCCGTCACCCGGGCGCACGTCGTCTCGTCGTCGGCGGCGCTCGTCGCGGCAGGCGCGTGGCTCCTGGTGAACCTCCCGTTCGCGTCGTCGTTCATCACGGTGTGGCGCGACCCGGGGTTCCTCACCCTCGAGGGCCTCTGGCTCTCCGGCCACCCCTCCTCCGACATCCCGGTGGGCGCCGCCGAGACGGTCCAGCACGCCGTCCCGGGTCTCACCGCGGCCACCGGCGCCTACGACCTGGTCGGCGGGTCGCTCCAGGTGCAGGGCGCCAAGCTGCTGCCCGGGATGCTCGGCCTCGCGGGCTGGGTCGGCGGAGAGCAGGCGGTGCTCCGCGCCAACCTGCTGATCGGCGCGGTGGGGCTGCTGGCCGTCTTCGCGCTGGGACGCCGCATGGTCCGCCCGGCGTTCGCGCTGGTCCCGGTCGTGGCGCTGGCCCTCTCGATGCCGATGGTGGTCTTCTCCCGGGCCGCGTACACCGAGCCGCTCGCGCTCGTGCTCCTGATCGGCGGCCTCACCATGGCGTGGTCGGCCATCGAGACCCGCGTCTCGTGGCGGTACCTGGTCGCCGGAGGCATGGTCGGCGCGACGGCGCTCGTCCGCATCGACGGCGCGGCCTCGGTGGTCGGTCTCGTCCTGGGCGTCGGGCTGACCGCGGCCGCGGCCGTCGCACCGAAGACCCGCCGGCGGCAGCTCGTCGCTCTGGGGCTCGTCACCGGTGCCGCGCTCACGATGGTCCTGCTCGGCTATCTCGACCTGCGGCTGTACAGCGAGGACTACCTCACCGACCACTACCGACAGTTCACGTCGCTCATCGGCGTCCTCGCCCTGGCCGTGGTCGGGGTCGTCGTGCTCGGCCTCCTCCACCAGCTGGACCCGGCGCGGCGCTGGGTCCTCGCGCGACGCCGTGGGCTCGCCGCCGCGGCGGCCTCGCTGGTCGGCGTCGTCGCGCTCTTCCTGGCGAGCCGGCCGCTCTGGATGGTCAACCACAACGTCCCCGCGAACACCGGGTACTCGATGCACGTCGCGGCGCTGCAGCGCGGGGCCGGGGTGCCGGTCGACCCCACCCGCAGCTACGACGAGTACTCGCTGTCGTGGCACGCCTGGTACTACGGCTGGCCGATGGTCGTCCTCGCGGTCGTCGGTCTGGCGATCATGGTCCATCGAGTGGTGGCGCGTCGCGATCCTCGCCTCGCGCTCGTGTTCGGTGTCGTCGTCGCCCCGTCCCTGCTGTACCTCTACGCCGTGAACATCACGCCCGACCAGATCTGGGCGATGCGACGGTTCCTGCCGGTGACCATCCCCGGGCTGCTCGTGGCGGCCGCGTACACGCTGGACGGGCTCTGGACCCGCAGGACGCGGTTCATGCGGGTGCTCGCGGTGGTCGGCGCCGCCTGCGTCGTCGTCGTGCCGCCGTTGACCTGGGGCCCCGCGGTCAGCGCGATCGAGCAGGACGGACGGCTCGGCGAGGCGCACGAAGCCTGTGCCGCGATCGGCGACGACCCGGTGCTGTACATGCACGTCGGCGAGGGCGCGCCTCCGTACCTGGCGACGCTGCGGACGATGTGCGACGTCGAGGTGGTCCAGGCGGTCCAGCCCATGACGAGGGCCGACCTGGTGGCGATCCGCGAGGCGTGGGGTGGTCGCGACGTGAAGGTCGTCGCGTTCACCCCCGACACCTTGCCCTGGGGCGCGGGCGGCGCGCCCGAGCCGCTGCGGACCTCGATGATCACCTCGTGGCGCGAGAACCTGAACCGGCTCCCGTGGAGCGCCTCCGAGAACCCGTCAACGCTGTGGGTGGCCACCATCGAGCCCGACGGCTCGCTCACCCCGGTCGACGCCGGCTGAGGCCGGCGGCTCGACGGGACCGTCGACCCTCCCGTACTGGAGCTCCTTCATGCGCTCGAGCTGGTCCTCGAGCAGCACGCGGTTGACGCGCTGGAGGTCCGAGAGCACGCCGAGCGACAGCGACAGGAGCGCGGCGACCGCCATGATCGACCCGAAGATGAGCGACTGGATGTGGCCGCCCGGGTCGTCGGTCGTGGCCCAGAGCACCGCGAACCGCAGGAACGGGACCAGGGCGAGCACGCCGAACACGACCGTCAGGGTCGCGAAGACCACGTACGGCTTGTACATCAGGTAGCTGCGCACGATGGCCGCGGCCGACTTCGCCATGTGGTGGTGCATCGACCTGAAGAGGCGGGACTCCCGGGTCACGGCGTTGGTCACCACGGGGACGCTCTCGATCCGGAGCCGCTTGTGGCCCGCCTGGATGATCGTCTCCATCGTGTAGCTGAAGTCCGTGACGATGTTCAGCCGCAGGAGCGACGCGCGCGAGTAGGCGCGGAACCCGC
Source organism: Cellulomonas sp. P4_H4 (assembly GCF_056400865.1). Classification (NCBI taxonomy): domain Bacteria; kingdom Bacillati; phylum Actinomycetota; class Actinomycetes; order Micrococcales; family Cellulomonadaceae; genus Cellulomonas; species Cellulomonas sp. P4_H4. The sequence goes on along the minus strand of NZ_JBFUKL010000001.1, from coordinate 1,014,911 downwards.
TCGCCGCGTCGGGCAGGTCCGTGTCCGCGGCCCCGTTGACCACGCGGCTGCCGATGCGCTGCATGAGCTTCTTGAACGGGGAGAAGTGCGCGATCGTCGAGGTCTGCCGGTCGGCGATGACGATGTCGGCGCGGCCCTCGACGATCGGGCGCACGAGGTCGGGGATGCGCGCCTGCGGGTACTGGTTGTCGCCGTCCGTGTTGACGACGATGTCCGCTCCGTGCGCCAGCGCGTAGTCGACGCCGTCGCGGAACGAGCGGGCCAGTCCGATGTTGCGCGTGTGGCGCACGACGTGCGTGACCCCGTGTGCGCGGGCGACCTCGACCGTGCGGTCGGTGGAGCCGTCGTCGACGACCAGGATCTCGATCTCGTCGATGCCCTCGACGACGCTGGGCATCGACTCCAGAACAGCGGGAAGGGTGGTCTCCTCGTTGAGGCACGGAACCTGGATGAAGAGCTTCATGACCGTCCTGTCGCCACGTCGCCTGCAGGATCGGCGTGGCCGCCGCGAGGCTGCCTGGATGCTACCGGGGCGGGATGCACGTTCGGTGCCGTGGCCCTCACGCGCTGCGCAGGAGCGCGAGGTCGTGGTCGACCATCCGGCCGACCAACTCGTCGAACCCGACCGTCGGCCGCCAGCCGAGCTCTGCCGCGGCCTTGCGAGCGTCCCCGACCATCTGCGCCGCGTCGACCGGACGGACGAACCGGGGGTCCACGCGCACGTGACGCTGCCAGTCGTCGATGCCCGCCCGGGCGAACGCGGCCGCGGCGAACTCGGCGACCGAGTGCGCCTGCCCCGTCGCCACGACGAAGTCGGTCGCGGACTCGTGCCGAGCCGTCCGGACCATCGCGTCGACGTAGTCCTCGGCCCAGCCCCAGTCACGCCGGGCGTCGAGGTTGCCCAGCTCGAGGTCGCCCTCCCCCGCCACGGCGATCCGCGCCGCCGCCGCCGTGATCTTGCGCGTGACGAACGACGTCGGCCGCAACGGAGACTCGTGGTTGTAGAGCACGCACGTCGAGACCCCGAGGCCGCGGCTCCGGTAGACCACCGCCATCTGGTGCGCGTACGCCTTGGCCGCCCCGTACGGCGACACGGGCCGGATCGCGGTGTCCTCGTCCTGCGGGGAGCGCGTCGGCACCCCGAAGATCTCCGACGACGACGCCTGGACCACCCGCACGGTCCGGCCGGTCGCCTCCTGCACCCGCCACGCCGCCTCGAAGAGCCCGACCGCGCCGACTCCCGTGACCTCGCCGGTGAGCACGGGGTGCTCCCAGGAGTACGCCACCGACGAGATGCCGGCGAGGTTGTAGACCTCGTCGGGCACCACCTCGGCGAGGATGCGGGCCAGCGCGGCACCGTCCCGCAGGTCCGCGACGTGCAGCCGGGCCGACGACGACCGGTGGTCGACCCACTGCGCGACGTCGTCCTCGGAGCGGGCCAGGCCGTGCACCTCGACGCCTTCCGCGACGAGCCGGCGTGCCAGGAGCGTGCCGTCCTGCCCGGTGATCCCGGTGAGGAACGCCGTCGGCATCGCGCTACTTCCCGGCGAGCAGTCGCTGCTCCTCGAGATCGTGCTCGACCATCATCGCCACCAGACCGAGGAAGTCGACCTCGGGCTTCCAGCCCAGCACCGTGCTCGCCTTCGTCGGGTCGCCCACGAGCTGGTCGATCTCGGCCGGACGCATGAACGCCGGGTCCTGCCGGACGTAGCGCGACCAGCCGTCGATCCCGGCGGCGTCGAACGCCGCGTCGAGGAACTCGCGGATCGAGTGGGTCTCGCCGGTCGCCACGACGTAGTCGTCGGCCGTCGGCTGCTGCAGCATGCGCCACATCGCGTCGACGTAGTCGCCCGCGAAGCCCCAGTCGCGCTTCGCGTCGAGGTTCCCGAGCACGAGCTCGTCCTGCAGCCCCAGGGCGATGCGCGCGACGGCGATCGAGATCTTGCGCGTGACGAACTCCGGCCCGCGGCGCGGCGACTCGTGGTTGAACAGGATTCCCGACGACGCGTGCATGCCGTACGACTCGCGGTAGTTGATCGTCATGTAGTGGCCGAACACCTTGGCGACGCCGTACGGCGAACGGGGCCACAGCAGCGTCGACTCGCGCTGGGGCACGTCCTGCGCCTTGCCGAACATCTCGGACGAGGACGCCTGGTAGAAGCGGACCCGGGAGGGGTCGTCTCCGCAGAACAGCCGGACCGCCTCGAGGATGTTCAGGACCCCCATGCCCGTGACCTCGGAGGTCACCCGGGCGTTCTCCCACGAGTACGCGACGAACGAGATAGCCCCGAGGTTGTAGACCTCGTCGGGCTGCGCGATCTCGAGCGCGCGCAGGAGGGATGAGAGGTCACCGAGGTCGCCCGTCAGGAGCCGCACCTCGGGCACGGTCTCCTCGACGAGAGCACGCTTGGGGTTGCTCTGCCCACGGATGAGGCCGAAGACGTCGTACCCCTTGGCCAGCAGGTGCTCGGCGAGGTACAGGCCGTCCTGACCGGTGATCCCGGTGATGAGAGCGCTCGGCATGGCGCCAACCCTAGCGTCGGGCGACGAGGCATCTCGTCCGGTGCTTCGGCCGTCGGGAACCGGCTCCGGGTTCGGTCAGGAGTGCCAGTACGGCAGAATGACCGCCCATGCGCGGAATCATCCTTGCCGGCGGCTCCGGTACACGGCTGCACCCCATCACCCTCGGCGTCAGCAAGCAGCTGGTCCCGGTGTACGACAAGCCGATGATCTACTACCCGCTGTCCACGTTGATCCTCGCGGGGATCCGGGACGTGCTGGTCATCACGACGCCGCACGACGCCGACCAGTTCGTCCGGCTCCTGGGTGACGGCTCGCAGTTCGGCATCAACATCACGTACACGGTGCAGGCCGAGCCCAACGGGCTGGCGCAGGCGTTCGTCCTGGGCAAGGACTTCATCGGCACGGAGCCCGCCGCCCTCGTCCTGGGCGACAACATCTTCTACGGCCCTGGCCTCGGCACGACGCTCCAGCGTTTCGACGACATCGACGGCGGCGCGGTGTTCGCATACCGCGTGGCCGACCCGACGGCCTACGGCGTCGTGGAGTTCGACGACGAGGGGCGCGCCCTCTCGCTCGAGGAGAAGCCGGCCAACCCTCGCAGCAGCTTCGCGGTCCCCGGGCTGTACTTCTACGACAACGACGTCGTGGCGATCGCCCGTGACCTCAAGCCCTCGGCGCGCGGCGAGTACGAGATCACCGACGTCAACCGGGTCTACCTCGAGCAGGGTCGCCTGCAGGTCGAGGTCCTTCCCCGCGGCACGGCGTGGCTCGACACGGGAACCTTCGACTCCCTCCTCGAGGCCTCCGACTACGTGCGCACCATCGAGCACCGGCAGGGCCTGAAGATCGGGTCGCCCGAGGAGGTGGCCTGGCGTCGAGGGTTCCTGACCGACGACCAGCTCGCCGAGCGCGCGCGCGCCCTCGTGAAGTCCGGCTACGGCACCTACCTGCTCGGACTGATCGACCAGGGGCGTTGAGCGCCGCCAGTCCGCTCGAGCTCCTGCCGGTTCGGCCGGCACGCTCGCGGGGGAACGCCTGGTGGCGTCGGGGAGCCTCCGAGCTCGACCCGCGACGCAACGCCCTGAACCTGCTGCGGCTGCTGCTCGCGGCGACGGTCCTCGTGAACCACTGCTGGACCCTCTCGGGCCACGGCGAGGGTCCGATGGTCAACGGGCTGAACCTGGGGCGCTGGGCCGTCTTCGGGTTCTTCGCGATCAGCGGCTACCTCATCACCGGGAGCCGGCTGACCAAGCCGCTGAGCGTGTTCCTGATCCACCGGATCGCCCGGATCTTCCCGGCGTTCCTGGTCTGCCTGGTCGTGGTCGCGTTCGGCTTTGCCCCGCTCGCGTTCTACCACCAGCACGGCACGCTCGCCGGCTTCATGACGACGCCGACGACGCCGACCAACTACGTGCTCACGAACGCGGCGCTCCGGATCGCCACCTGGGGAGTCGCCGGCACCCCGGAGCAGGTCCCGTATCCGGGGGCGTGGAACGGCTCGCTCTGGACGCTGTACTACGAGTTCGTCTGCTACATGATCATCGCCGTCCTCTGCTGCCTCGGCTTCGTCCGACGCCGGCCGGTCTGGCTCGCCCTCGCCTTCGCCCTCTCGGCAGCCTTCAGCTACGGCATCGACTCGACGACGGTGTACTGGCAGGGGAACCCCGACCTCCCCCTGCTCGCCCCGCTCCTGCCGTTCTTCCTCGGCGGCGCGCTGGTCTACGCCATCCGCGACCGGGTGCCGTTCACGTGGCCGCTCGCTCTGGCCGGCGTCGCGGTGTCGGCCGTGCTCGTCGACCGCCTCGGCTGGGGTGGGCAGCAGCTCGCGGCTCCCCTGCTCGCGTACGCGCTGCTGTGGCTCGGAGCGGTGCTGCCGTCCCCTGAGCTCGTTCGTCGGCACGACATCTCCTACGGCGTGTACATCTACGCGTTCCCGGTCCAGCAGCTCCTCGCGACCTACGCCTGGTACCGCTGGGGCTTCGCGGTCTATGTCGCCCTCACCGTCGTCGGTGCCGGTGCCCTCGCCGTGGCGAGCTGGTTGCTCGTGGAGCGCCCGGTCATGCGACGGGCTCGCGCCATCACGGTCGTCCACCTCCCCCGAGGCTCCTCGGCCATCGGTCCGCCCGAGGCCTCGGACCCACCCGACGCCCTGCCTGCGGTGCTCGAGTCGGAGACCGCTCGGAGCTGACCTGGGCACGGTCGCACCGTGCACCCTAGGCTCGACGTGCGCGCACGGACATCTGCGACAGGACGGTGGACCTTTTGGCACTCGACCCGCACACGTCAGGACCGGACGCAACGACTCCGCCGACCGCGGGTCCGGGGTATGCCGAGCGGCTGAGCACGCTCAGCGAAGCCCCGTGGAAGCGGATGCTGCACGTGCAGGCTCCCTACAGCGCCCACCTGCGTCGGCTCGGGCTCGGTCGAACGGTCGACGTCGGGTGCGGGATCGGACGCCACCTGCCCTCCCTGCCGGAGGGGTCGGTCGGGGTCGACCACAACAAGTGGTCGATCGAGGTGGCACGCGACGCCGGTCTGGACGCCTACACGGACGAGGAGTTCTTCGCGGACGAGAGCCTCAGCGCCCCGGAGAGCTACGACGGGCTGCTCGCCTCGCACCTCGTGGAGCACCTCCAGCCCGACGAGGTGCTGGGGGTGCTGGAACCGTACGTCCGCACCCTGCGTCCCGGCGGTCGCGTCGCCTTCATCACGCCGCAGGAGCGGGGGTACGCGAGCGACGCCACGCACGTGAGGTTCAGCGACCTCGAGGTGCTCGAGGAGCTCGCCGGTGAGCTCGGCCTCGGTGTCCGGCGCGGCTACTCGTTCCCGTTCCCGAGAGCCGTCGGCAAGGTGTTCACCTACAACGAGTTCGTGCTGCTGGCACAGAAGCCCTGGGCGCCCTGACGGCGGCGGGGTCCACGACCGACGGAGTGTCGCGTCGACCGTGACGATGGTCCGATGGTCTGATCGAACGGTCGAAAGGGGCGACACGTGCTCTCCACGCTCACCGCACTGGTTCTCGCGATCACGTCGGCCGGGCTGCTGCCCGCCCTCCAGCCCGAGACCCCCGCACCACCGACGAAGCCCGTCGTCGCAGCCGTGGACCCCGCGAAGGGCAGCACCGTCCAGCTGCCCCTGAGCGGTATCGACCCCTCCGCGATCGCGGATCTCCCCTCGGTCGCACCCCAGGCGGAGGACGCTCCGACATCGCGGCGCGCCGCGGCTGAGCCCACCGCTCCGGACGTTCTTACCGCACCTCTGGACACCGCCGACTACTCGGTCCTGGGCCTGACCTGGGACCACCCCGACGCCGCGGCCGACGACGCCGTCATCCGGTACCGGGTCCGGCAGGCCGGTTCGTGGAGCGAGTGGGAGGCCACGACCGCCTCCGACATCGCGCCCGACCCGGACACGGACGAGGCGCGCAGCTCGGGTACGCGCAGCGCGTCCGACGCGATCGTCGCTCTGCACGCCGACGGGCTCCAGGTCTGGGCCGAGTCCGACAGCGGCAGCGTCTCCGGCCTCCAGGCCGTGCTCATCGACCCAGGCACGCGCACCACGGACGCGGACCCTTCGGCGGTCCAGACCAGCAGCAGCTCGGGCGAGGCGACCGTCCGCACTGCGGCACTCGTGACGGCCACCGGGCCGGCGTCGCCGACGATCATCTCGCGGGCCGGGTGGGGCGCGGACGAGTCCAAGCGCAACTGCCAGCCCGACCTCTCCGCGGGGGTCGTCGCGGCCGCCGTGCACCACACCGCGTCGACCACGAACTACACGGTGGCCGACGTCCCGGCGCTCATCCGCGGCTTCTACGAGTACCACACGCGCTCTGAGGCGGCAGGCGGCCGAGGCTGGTGCGACATCGGCTACAACTTCCTCGTCGACCAGTTCGGCCGGGTCTTCGAGGGGCGCGCGGGCGGCACCAACGTCGACGTCGTGGGGGTGCACACCGGCGGGTTCAACTCCCGGACCTTCGGGGTCGCGGCGATCGGCACCTACACCTCGGTCGCGCCCAAGCCCGCCATGACCGAGTCGATCAGCCGCCTCATCGCCTGGAAGTTCGCGATGCACCGGATCTCCGGCTCCGCCAACGTCACGATGGTCTCGGGCGGCGGCGCGTCCAAGTACCCGGCCGGCACGTCCGTCGTGTTCCACACGATCTTCGGTCACCGCGACGCCCAGCAGACGTCCTGCCCGGGGCAGCGGCTCTACGACCAGCTCGGCAACATCCGTGCACGCGTGTCGGCGCTGGCCGATGCGGCCGTGAAGGCGACGCCGATGGGCTCGTGGGACGGGCACTCGACCACCGCGACCACGCTCAGTGTCGGAGGTTGGGCGATCGACCCCGACACGTCGGCGTCGCTGACGGTCCGCGTCGCGGTCGACGGCGTCGACCACTCCGTCGTGGCCGACATCGACCGGCCCGACGTCGAGCGCGCGATCCCGGGCTACGGGTCCCGGCACGGGTACTCGCTGAAGATCAGCGCCTCGTCCGGCCGGCACGCGGTGTGCGTGCGCGTGACCAACGTGGGCGCAGGCGCCGACCGCCTGCTCGGCTGTCGCTGGATGACCGTGCAGAACGCGCTGCCGACCGGGCAGCTCGACTCGGTCAGGCTGGGCGTCGGCACGGCGACGGTCTCCGGCTGGGCTCTCGACCCGGACACCAAGAACCCGATCGCCGTACACGTGTACGTCGACTCTCGGGGCACCCAGGCGACCGCGAACCGCGAGCGCCCGGACCTGGCGCGCTACTACTCGACGACCAACCACGGCTACCAGGTCACCGTGCCGTTCCCGGCCGGCAAGCACCGCCTGTGCGTGTACGCCATCAACGTCCCCGCCGGGAACAACCCCGCGCTGTCGTGCCGCTACCTGACGATGCCCGACAGGGCGCCTGTGGGCCAGGTCGACAGCGTGAAGCTCGGCGTCGGCACGGCGACGGTCTCCGGCTGGGCGCTCGACCCCGACACCACGAACCCGATCGCCGTGCACGTGTACGTCGACTCCGGGGGCACCCAGGCGACCGCGAACCGCGAGCGCCCGGACCTGGCCCGCTACTACTCGACGACCAACCACGGCTACCAGGTCAAGGTGCAGGTGCCCGCCGGGAGGCACCGCATCTGCGTCTACGCGATCGACGTGCCGGCCGGGAACAACCCCCTGCTCTCGTGCCGCGACGTGACCATGCCCGACAAGCCACCGGTCGGTCAGCTCGACTCGGTGTCCGTCAAGGGCACCGTCGCGACCGTCTCGGGGTGGGCGGTGGACCCCGACACCAAGAACCCGATCGCCGTGCACGTCTACGTCGACTCCCGGGGCTGGGCCGGTCGCGCCGACCTCGAGCGCCCCGACCTCGCGCCGTACTTCTCGACGACGAACCACGGCTACCGGATCTCCGTCTACCTCCCGGCGGGCACGCACCGGCTGTGCGTCTACGCGATCGACGTCCCCGTCGGCAACAACCCGGCCCTCGGCTGCCGGACCCTGACCCGCTGACGCCGCCGGTAGGCTGACGCGTCGTCGTCACGCGGGCAGCAGCAGCCCGCACAGCTGAGAAGAGGAACGTCGTGGAGTACCGCGAGCTCGCCGTGAGCGGCGCCTGGGAGATCACGCCGCGGCAGTTCGGGGACCCCCGCGGGGTGTTCCTCGAGTGGTTCAAGGCCGAGATGTTCGAGGACGTCGTCGGTCACCACCTGGACCTCCAGCAGGCGAACGCGTCGGTCTCGGCGGCCGGTGTCGTGCGCGGCATCCACTTCGCCGACGTCCCGCCCGGGCAGGCGAAGTACGTGACGTGCGTGAAGGGTGCGGTGCTCGACGTCGTCGTCGACATCCGGACCGGCTCGCCCACGTTCGGGCAGTGGGACTCGGTGCTCCTGGACGACGTGGACCGTCGCGGCATCTACCTCGGCGAGGGGCTCGGCCACGCGTTCATGTCGCTCGAGGACGGCTCCACGGTCGTCTACCTCTGCTCGACGGGCTACGCCCCGGGCCGAGAGCACGGCATCCACCCGCTCGACCCCACCGTCGCCGTCGACTGGCCGACCACCGCTCGTGACGGCTCCCCGCTCACCGCGCAGCTGTCGGACAAGGACCTCGTGGCGCCCACGCTCGAGGAGGCCCGCGCCCAGGGCCTGCTCCCGTCCTTCGCCGACGTGCAGGCCTTCGTCGCCACCCTCGCCTGACCGTGGCGCCCGAGGTGCCCGTGCACGTCGTCGCCGTCGTCGTGACGTACCGGCCCGAGGTGTCGGCGACCGCCACCCTGCTCGCCGCGCTGCGGCCCCAGGTCGGGGCGACTGTCGTGGTGGACAACGGGAGCGACGCGGACCAGGTGGCCGCACTGCGCGCCCTGCCCGCCGGTGCGCAGGACTCCTTCGTCGCCCTGGAGACGAACCTGGGGATCGCGGCCGCCCAGAACATCGGGATCGCCTGGGCGCGCGAGCACGGAGCCACGCACGTGCTGCTGTCCGACCAGGATTCCCTCCCGGCACCGGACATGGTGGACCGGCTCGTCGTGGCTCTGCAGGCTGGACCGCTGCCCGGTTCGCTGCGCCCGCTCGGGGCGACCGGCCCGGTGATCGTCGACGAACGCAACCCGGACGCACCGCTCGTCTTCTCCGACCACCGCTGGGGACCGCGTCGCGCGACCGTCCCGCGGCAGGACGGCGCACGCGTGGAGGCGACCTTCCTGCTCGCCTCGGGCTGCCTGGTCGACGTCGCGGCGCTCGACGCCGTCGGCGACATGAACGAGGCGTGGTTCATCGACCACATCGATCTCGAGTGGGGGCTGCGGGCCCGTCGTGCGGGCTACGACCTCGCCGCCGTGGTGGGTGCCCGGCTCGACCACTCGCTGGGCGACCGCACGCAGCGCATACCGGGGCGTGAGCGCGACGTCCACCTGCACTCCCCCGTGCGCAACTACTACATGGTCCGCAACACGATCCTGCTGGTGCGCTCGGGCCTCCTGTCTGCGGCCTGGGCCTGGGGCTATCTCTTCTGGATCACCAAGTACGCCGTGTTCTACGTGCTCGCCGTCCGTCCACGCCGGACCCGTGCCCGGCTCATGGCGCGCGGGGCCGTCGACGGCGTCCGGCGACGCACGGGCGTGCTGCGCACCCCCCGGTAGGCTGGCGCCCGTCCATCAGCCCGGACGACCTCGTCGTCCACCACCTCCGAGGACCGCGTGAGCTCGACGTCCGACCTGGCCCCCGCCATCGCCCCCGAACGCCGGATCTCCGGAATGCTCCGCACGTGGCTCCCACCGCTCCTGCTCGTCCTCGTCGCGTTCCTGAACGTGGGCATGCACGTGCACGCATACACGCAGGTGGGCCCGATCGACGAGCTCCAGCACATCGACTACCTGTACAAGAGCCCTGGCATCATCGCGCCCGGCGACACCATCGGCGACGGCGCGATGGAGCAGGAGGCGTGCCGCGGGCTGGACTTCGACGGCTTCACCCCGCCGCCGTGCGTCGAGGGCGGGGACTACGACCCGCTCGACTTCCAGGAGAAGGGGTACAGCACGGCGGCCGCCAACACTCCGCTGTACTACTCGATCACCCACCTCTTCGCCCTCCCGGTCATGGCGCTCACCTCGGCCGACGACCTCGTCACGGCGGGCCGGCTGGTCGGCGCCCTCTGGCTCGCGGCCGGGCTGCTCGTGGCCTACGCGGCCGGTCGCCGGCTCGGCGCGCACCGGTGGGCGCTGACGGGCGTGCTCGCCACGGTGGCGTGCATGCCGGCGGTCGTCTACCCGAGCTCGATCATCACGCCCGACGCGGCGACCTGCGTGGTCGGCGCCGGCGTCCTCCTGGCGGCCCTGTGGTGGGAGGAGCGGCCCGAGCGACGGTGGCCCGTCCTGGCGGTGGTGACCACCGTGGCCCTGGCGATCAAGATGACGAACGTCGTGATCGTCGTCGCGCTGGCCCTGTACATGCTCATCCGGCTGGTCGTGCTCTGGTCCCGCGCCCGGCAGGCCGATCCCCCGGCGGACACCTTCGCGCCGGATGCGAGCTCGTCGGTCACCATGCGCTCGTGGTTGGTCGGCGGCGCGACGCTCGCGATCACCAGCGTCGTCGTCGGCGGTGCGTGGCTCGTCGTGCAGGGCGCCCTCCAGCACGGCGACCCCTCCGACGTGCCCATGAACACACGGTTCGCGGTGGCGGTCCTCCCACTCACCGGGGTGTTCACGGCCGTCGGGAAGTGGCTCACGCCGCTCTCGAGCCCATGGGCCGGGGTAGGCCGCCAGGACATGAGCGACATGCTGCAGCGCATCGGCCAGCTCGTGCTCGGCGCGGGGCTGATCGGCGCCGCGGTGCTCGGGCTCCGTGCGCTGCGCGAGAGGGCGCTGGCCTGGGCCGTGGTGGTCGCGGGACTGACCGGCGCGACGATGTTCGTCCTGCTGACGTTCTACTCGCAGGGCAACTACATCCCGCCGCCCGCGCGGTACGGGTACACGCTGGCGCCCGCGATGGCCGTGCTCACGGCGGTCGGCCTGCGGACCCGGCCCGCCGTCCTCGCCGGGGGTGTCCTGGCCTGCAGCTTCGTCGTCATGTCGGTGCTGCGGCTCGCCTGATCCGTCAGGGCGGCGGGGCACGGCTCAGCCGAGTGGCTGCCTGTCCCGGCACGTCCACGGGCCGACCGCGTAGCGGGTGGTGAAGCCGGCGTCGTCGAAGAGCTCCTGGGTGAACGCGTCGTCCCAGGCGACGCACGCCACCTCGACGTCGAGCGCATCGAGCGCCGCCGCGGCCGGTGCCAGGTTCTCCGGTGTGCGTGCCTCGACCCCGTCGGCGATCGACTGCAACAGCGCGCGGTCCTCGGACTGGCCGTCGGGCAGCTGCGCGAGCGACGTGACGTAGTCCATCCGGGTGCCCACCGGGCGCAGCTCCGACGTGAGCACACCCGCCATCATCGCGACCCAGTTGGCCGCCAGGTACCGGCCCTGCGGATCCTGCGCGACGATCCAGCGGGCCGCGGCGAGGTCCGCCTGGTCGCGCACCTTCCACGTGCCCGGGCGCCCGATGCTGGCGCTGTTGGACGCCGCCCACAGGGGCTGCCCCACGCTCAGGATCGCGACGAGCGCGAGAGCGACGGCCGGCAGGACGGGCAGTCCCCAGCGCCGGGCGGGCAGGCTCGCGACGAGCCCGATGACCGCCGGGACCGGGATGACCCAGGCGAGCCGGTACGCGATCGCGTCCCCACCCGTGAGCGTGGTCAGGATCGGGTAGAGCGGCGGGACCGTGCAGAGCAGGCCGGCACCGAGCGCGAGCGCCAGGCCGGTCTGCGCGCCGTGGTCGATCGCCCCGAACCAGCGTGGCCAGAAGACGCCGAGCGCGACGACGAGGGCCGCACCGACCAGCAGGGCCGCGATCGCCCCGCTCCCGCCGAGGACGGTCACCCACAACCAGCTGGTCGCCCGTCCCCCCTCGTTGCGGGCGCCGACCGACGACAGGACCGTCATGACGCCGGCGACCACGGGACCCACGCTCGCGGCACCCACCACGACGACGGCTTCCCACCAGCGGCGCTGCACCAGCAGCCAGAGGCTCGTGGCGCCGGCGATCAGCGGGACGAGGAACACCGCCGTCGACGAGCAGCCGATCCCGGCGAGCCCGATCATCCCCGCGAGCGCCCCGATCCGCGCGAGCTCCGACCTGCTCGCCGGGGTGGTCCGCGGTCGCGCGACGGTGGCGACCGCCGCGTACAGGTAGGGCACCAGGATGGCCAGCAGCACGACCTTGCCCTGCCAGATCCGGGCGAGGTGCAGGTTGCCCCAGGTCGCGTGCGCGTAGCCGCCGAGCACGAGGAACACGGCCGTGAGCAGCAGGGACGCGGTGGGGCGTCGGGCCTGCCACGCACGGAACAGCACGCCGAGCGCCCAGACCGCGGCGAACGTCGCGAGCGGGACGAAGAACCGGTAGACCACGTCACCCGTCGCCAGGCCCGTCGCGCGCGCGACCACGCCGAAGAGCGCCTCGATCGAGCTGACGTTGGGCACGGCGCCGAAGGTGGCCGGCCAGCCCGGCTGGCTGAACACGAAGTCCCCGCTCGGCAGCGCCCCGTGGTCCGCCACCCACGTGGAGCGGGCGACGAACGACGCGTCGTCACCGTCGGGGCGGCTGATCACGGACGAGAGCGCGGCGAGCGCCAGGGCGACCGCCACGACGGCCCACGTCTGCGCGGCACGCGCGGGCGGCAGCCAGGCGGTCCACGACGCGCGGACCCGCCAGACGATCACGCCGGCGACGGCGACGACCCAGAGCACGAGAGCGATCGTCAGGTCGAGGCCCGCGAGCGCGAACCAGTACAACAGCGTCCACACGGCCAGGGCGGCGACCGAGACGTCGAGGCAGCCGTCGAGGACGCGGCCCACCCGGTGGTGCTGGGCGGCGGTGCTCGGCTCGGCGACGGCGAGCGACGCCGTCACGCCTCCCGCCCGGCGGGGTCGGGCTCGGGCGCAGCGACGCGCTCGGTGACCTCGGTGGGCGGGTGCAGCTCCGGGGCGACCTCGTCGAGCGCGAGGCGTCGGGCCAGCATCGTGATCTGGCTCTCGAGGTCCCGGAACCGGCGGTACGTGGTGACCATGTAGGCGAGGAACACGACGATCAAGCCGTAGAGCAGCAGGTCCGTTCCGCGCCCGACGCCGACCACCGCGGCCGCGCTGTTCCACGCGTCCGGGAAGAGGATCGAGGCCACCGCGAGCAGTCCGAACCCGAACACCGCGATCCGCCGTAGCGCAAGGTGCCGGGCGCCGGCCGGGGCGCGCAGGCTCAGCACGATCACCACGGCGATCGCGACGAGGAGCAGGATCTTGATCAGCACGCCGCTACCGGTACATCTGCTCGGCGACGATGTTCACCGCGTTGATCACGGACTGGCCCTTCGAGCGCGAGTAGTCGGTGTAGACGATGTGCACGGGGTGCTCCACCCAGCGCAGGTCCGAGCGGCCGATCTGCTCGATGATCTCCGACGCGTGCGCCATCCGGTTCTGCCGGATCGAGAGGGTGGCCAGCGCCTTGGCGTTCAACGCTCGCAGCCCGTTGTGCGTGTCCGTCAGCCGCACCCCGGTGGTCAGGTTCGAGTACTGGACCGCGACCTTGAGCACCACGCGCTTGAGCCCGCCCGTGCGCGTCCGGGAGTCGAGGAAGCGTGAGCCCAGCACCACGTCCGCCTCGTCGTGGCGTAGGCGCTCGACCATCGCGGCGGCATCCTCGGTGCGGTGCTGGCCGTCCGAGTCGAAGGTCACGACGTACTCGGCGCCCAGCCGTCGTGCGGCCTCGAACCCCGTCTGCAGCGCCGCGCCCTGGCCCAGGTTCAGGGGGTGCTGCACCACGAGCGCGCCGGCCCGTCGGGCGATCACCGCCGAGTCGTCGGAGCTGCCGTCGTCGACCACCACGATCCGCGGGAACACGGACAGCGCGTCCGAGATGACGTCGCCTACGACGGTCCCCTCGTTGAAGAGCGGGACCACCAGGCAGGTGTCGGTGTTGTCCGCCACCGGGAAGCAGCTCCTGAGGTCGGCCGGATGATGCCCCAGGATAACGGTCGGCCGGTCACCGCGAGGTACGCCACGGACGCGTCCCACCGACAGGCTCCCGTAGGCTCCGGCCCGTGGAGTCGCAGAATCACTACTACGGGCACAGCGGCGCCTTCGCCCGGTTCGTCGGACTGCCTCGCCCGCGGCACGTGCGCGGCCTGGTCCAGCACGGCTGGACGAGCGTGTCGCCGGTGGACACCCATTTCCGGGACTTCCCGACCGTCGGCGCTCCGGGCGGTCGCAACGACCGGCGCCTGCTCGTCTGGAGCCACGCCTCCCGTTCCTGGTCGCCCGGACCGTCGCACGCGACCGTCGCGATCGGCGCCCCGTGGCTCTACCTGTCCGCGACCCAGTCCGGGGCGGCACCGGGCGGCGGCGGCACCGTCATCATGCCCGTGCACGGCATCCCGACCCAGCGGCTCTCGGGTGACCACCGCTCGGCTGCGCGGGACTGGGCGGACGCCGAGGGGCCGGCCACGGTCTGCCTCTACCACGTGGAGGCCGAGGACCCCGAGGTGGTCGCCGCGTACCGCGAGGCGGGCCACCGCACCGTGACCCTGGGGACCCGTACCGACGGCGCGTTCCTCGGACGACTCTTCCGGCTTCTCTCGTCAGCCGACCGTGTGGTGTCGAACCGCCTCTCGACCCCCGTGCTCTACGCGGCCGGGCTGGGCGTCGACGCCGCCGTGACGGGCGACCCGATGCGGCTGGCAGGCGAGGCGGCGGACAGCCAGGAGCGCCTGCGAGCGACGTGGCCGGAGTTCTACGACACCGGCGTGAGCGTGGACGCCCGCCGCTCGGTGGCCGACACCGAGCTGGGGGCGGAGTTCGTGCGCTCACCCCTCGAGCTGTCCGGGCTGCTGGGCTGGGACCGCCGTCTGCGGACGGGTCCGTGGACCGACCACTGGCTCCGCTCCCCGGCGTCGCGCGCCTGGACGAACGCTCGCCGACGCAGCGCACCGACGAGTGCCGCACCCGCGGACGCGGCGACCTCGATGTCCGCGTCGGCCTGGCTGCGCGGCGCGATGTCCTACCTGCCACGACCGCTGGCTGCGGTCGAGGACCCTGCCCGGTGGACGCCGATCAGCGCGGGATGAGCAGCGCGCGATCGACCAGGTGCACGGTGTCGATCGCCGCGAACGGACGCAGGCCGTACCGGACCCAGGTCCGCTGCACGCGCACGTTGTGGACCTGCGTCGAGATGATCAGGCGACCGACACCGGCCGCCGCGGCACGCCCCTCGCACGCCGCCAGCAGCACGTCGTAGAGCCGCCTGCCCTGCACGGCCGGCACGAGCCCCGCGAGCAGGATCTCGACGGCGTCGTCGCCGGTCTCCATCGTGGCCACGCCCACAGGTGCGCCGTCCTCGACGAGCACGACCACGTCGGCAGGATCGGCGGCGAGCGACGACAGCGCCCACTCCTCGTAGCCCGCGAGCGCGGCCGCGTCGTCGAGCAGCGGGTCGACCGTGTAGTGGTTGCCGTAGCCGGCGAACGAGGACCGGACCACGTCACGCACCGCGGCCTCGACGGCAGACGCGGCGAGCTCGGTGGCGCTGACCACGCGCACGTCGGCCGGCACCGACGCGACCGGCTTCTCCCAGTAGGTCAGGGCCCCGGCGGCGAGGCACGCGCGCCGGCCGCGAGCGAGCAGGCCCGGAACCTCCGACCGGGACGCGTCGTACCGTGCCACGACCACGTCGGCCTCGATCTCATCGATCGTCCGCAGCAGCGCGGCCGCGTCCAGCTCGCCGGGCCCGATGGTCAACCGCGACAAGGACAGGCCGAAGCGCTCGCTCTCGCGCGGGCTGTGCCGGACAGCCACACCGGGCGCGAGGAGCGCATCCCAGGACACCTCAGACCGTCGCCGGCTGGAACTCGGACACGGCGGAGACGACCTGGTCGACGTCGGTCGGGCTCATGCCCGCCCACAGCGGCAGGCGCACGATGCGGGAGGCGAACTCGTCGGTCGCCGGGCACGGCGCGGGGGTGACCCCGAAGCGCCGGCCGGCCTCGCTCGAGTGCAACGGGATGTAGTGGAACGTGGCACCGACACCGCGCTCGCGCAGGTGCGCCAGCATCTCGGTGCGCGCGGCCGCCGTGGGCACGAGCGCGTAGAACACGTGCGCCGGGTGGTCGGCCGCGGGCGGGGGCGCCATGAGCACGCTGCCCGTCGCGACCGCCCACGGTGCCAGCTCACGCGAGTAGGTGTCCCAGATCGCGTGGCGCTCCGCCTGGATGACGTCGAACGCGTCCAGCTGGGCCGACAGGACCGCGACCGTGATCTCGCTGGGCAGATAGCTGGACCCGCGGTCCACCCACGTGTACTTGTCCACCTCGCCGCGCAGGAACTTCGAGCGGTCGGTGCCCTTCTCGCGCAGGATCTCGGCCCGGGCCCGCAGCCGCTCGTCGTTGATCAGCAGCGCGCCGCCCTCGCCGCACTGGACGTTCTTCGTCGCGTGGAAGCTCTGCGCCGCCATGATGCCGAACGTCCCGCAGCTCCGGCCGCCCCAGCGCGCACCGAGGCCGTGCGCGTTGTCCTCGACCACCGCGATGCCCGCGGCGTCGGCGAGCGCGAGCACGCGGTCCATGTCGGGAGCCACGCCCCCGTACGCGACGACGTAGACGGCCCGGGTGCGCGGAGTGATCGCGGCCGCGAACGCGTCGACGTCGAGCGACCCCGTGGACATGTCGACGTCCACGAACACCGGGGTCGCACCCGTCATCACGACGGAGGCCGCCGTCGTCGAGAACGTGAAGCTCGGGACGATGACCTCGTCACCGGGCTCGAGCTCGAGCAGCCAGCTGGCGAGCTCGAGCGCGTGCGTGCCCGACCCGGTCAGCAGGGCGTACGGGCTGCCGGTGATGGTCTGCAGCTGAGCCGCCGCCCGATCGGTGAACGGACCGTCGCCGTGCGTGTGCCCCGAGGCGAGGACCGCGTCGACGTAGGCGAGCTCCTCAGGGGCTCGGTACGGCTTCGAGAAGGGCACCCACGGTGTCGACACGCGGACCAGGGTACGACCCCGGCCCTCCTACACTCGTCCCGTGCCCGCCGTCCCGACGTCCCCGCCCGCCGGTGGGCCTACCGAACCCGGGCTGGTCCGACGGACGCTCGAGCGCGAGGAGGTCCGCTACCTCGTCGTCGCCGGCTGCACGACGCTCCTCTACCTCGCCATGCTGGCCGGGCTGCTCGCGACCGGCCTGCAGTACATGGTCGCGATCCTCGTCGCGCAGGCCCTCATCATCAGCATCGCGTTCCCCACGTACCGTCGGCTGATCTTCCGGTCGAACGGCGACTGGCGTCCGGACCTGCCGCGCTTCGTCGGCGTCTGGGCGGGAGGGTTCGTCGCCGGCGTCGTCGCCACCCCCGCGCTGGTCGAGCTGGTCGGGCTGGATCCTCTGCTCGCCCAGGTGATCGCCGTGGCCGCGGTGGCCGTGCTGAGCTACCTCGGGCACAAGTTCTTCAGCTTCGGCCCCAGGCACTGACCGGCGTCGATTCCGGGGCGGCGGCCCGCGTGAGGCATCCTTGTCCCGTGAACGTCAGCGTCGTCATCCCCTGCTACAGGTCGGAGGCGACGATCGGCAACGTGGTCGAGGGCATCATCGCCACGTTCGCCGACGGCACCACGGTCGACGCCTTCGAGATCGTGCTCGTCGTGGACGGCAGCCCGGACGGGACCGCCGCGGTCACGCGGCAGCTCGCCGAGAAGCACGCCGAGGTCCGCGCGGTCGAGCTGCGCCGCAACTACGGCCAGCACAACGCCCTGCTCGCCGGGATCACGCGGGCGCGCCACGAGGTCGTCGTCACGATGGACGACGACCAGCAGCACCGCCCCGAGGAGATCGGCGCGCTGCTCGCGCCGATCGCGGCCGGCACCGCGGACCTCGTCTACGGCGTCGCACGGGTGGAGGAGCACGGACTCTGGCGGTCGGCCGCCTCGCGCGGCGTCAAGCGCACCCTCGCGCTCGCCGGCGTCCCCAAGGCCGAGGACGTGAGCGCCTTCCGCGCGTTCCGCACCTCGCTGCGGGACGGGTTCGAGAGCGTCGAGGACCCGTACATCTCGCTCGACGTGCTGCTCTCCTGGACGACCACGTCGATCGACCGCGTGACGGTCGAGATGGACCCGCGGACCGTGGGCGAGTCGTCGTACAGCATCCGGGCCCTGGTCCGGCACTCGATCAACATGGTGACGGGCTACAGCAACGTGCCGCTGCGGATGGTCGCCTGGCTCGGCGGTCTGTGCGCGCTCATCGGCGTCGTGCTCGGCATCATCGTGGTGTGGAAGTTCGCCACGGGCGACACCACGGTGGCGGGCTTCACGACGATCGCGGCGATGGTCGCCCTGTTCTCGGGGGCGCAGATGCTCTCGCTCGGCGTGATCGGCGAGTACCTCGGCCGGCTGCACACGCGCAGCATGGGCAAACCCACGTTCGTCATCCGCAACGACACCGGGGCCCAGGACCCGGGCGCCGACTCGTGACGGCGTCGACGCCGACCGCCGAGCACGCTCTCAGGTTCTGGTCCACGTCACACCTGCTCCGCTACCTGCCCGCGGTCGTCGCGGTGCTCGCGTGCCTCGGGCTGCTGGCCCGGTACGACACGCCCGCCACGGTCACCCTCCTCTACGTGCTCTACGGCATCGTCGCGGTCGCCCTGCCCGGGACGCTCCTGTGGCGCCGCGTCCGCGGGCCGGCCACGTCGTTCGTCGAGGACGTCGCCGTCGGGACCGCGGTCGGGCTCGCGATCCAGGTGCTCCTGGCGTACGCGCTCGCACCGCTCGGGGTGTCCCGCTTCTCCTGGGTCTGGGCCGTGCTGGTCCTCGCGTGGTTCCTCCTGGTGCCCGCCGAGCGGGCTCGTTCCTGGACGCGGCCCGGACCGCGCGGCACGTCGGTCGCGAGCGCCTGGGTGCAGTCGGCGGCCGTCGCGGCGAGCGCCCTCTGGTTGAGCGCCACGTCGCTGGCCCGTGACCCCGTCGTGGCGGTGGACGGGACCGGCCCCTGGGTCCGTGCCGTCCCCGTGACCGCCTACGTAGACCTGCCGTTCCACCAGTCCATCGCGGCCGGCATCGACCGCACCTTCCCGCTCGTGTACCCCTACCTCTACGACGAGCCGCTGAACTACCACCTGTTCGCGTACGAGCACCTCGCGGGGGTCACGCGCGCCACCGGGATCGACCTGACGTGGGTGCTGTTCCGGCTCGACCCGATCGCCCTGGTCGCGCTCGCCGTGGTGCTGGTCGGCGTCCTCGCGCGCCGGCTGTCCGGACGCTCGCTCGCTGCGCCGGTCGCGGCCGTCGTCGTCACGCTCTCGTCGGCCGTGTCGGTCTACGGCTGGTCGGCCACCCCGTTCCAGAGCCCCGGCCTGCTCCAGTTCGCCACATACCGGAGCCCGACCCACACGTTCGGCATGCCCCTGTTCCTCGCGATGCTCGTGGTGGCGACACCCCTGCTCCGGGGACGTCTGACTCGCCGGGGGCTCCCTCTGCTGGTCGTGCTCACGGTGCTGGCGTTCGCGACCGCGGGGTCCAAGGCGACCTTCCTGCCCGTCCTCGTCTGCGGGCTCCTGCTGGCCGGCGTGGTCCAGCTCGTCCTGCGGCAGCGCGACCGGGCGCTCGCCGTGCTGGCCGTCGGGGCAGTCACGTGCGCGGCCCTGGCCTTCTCGACCCTCGTCATCCTCGGCGGCCAGTCGGGCAGCCTGCTGATCGACCCCCTGCGGCTCACCAGCTCGTTCGCGATCGTCCCCGCCTCCGGCGCCACCTTTCCCGAGCACGCGGCGCTTCTGACCGCGATCGCCCTGTGGGCGTGGCTGTCGGCCGGCATCGGCGTCCTCCTCCTGCTGCGGAGACGCCAGCTCACCGACTCCGCGTTCTGGATGGTGGTCGGATCGGTCGTGGCCGGCACCGCCGCGGCGCTGCTGACCGCCGCCAACGGGTTGAGCCAGCTGTACTTCCTCTACGCCTGCTGGCCGCTGCTCGGGATCCTCACCGCGTGGGGCCTGGTCGAGGCGAGCGCCAGGCTCGGTCGGCCGGCCGCTGTCGTGCTGCTCGGTGCACTTCCCGTGGGCGCGGTGCTGGCCTGGGGAGTCACGCACCTGAACGGGACCGACCAGCCGACGCACGTACCGGGCGGCTTCCCATACCGCGCGATCCTCGGCCCGTGGCTCGTGCTCCTGGTGCTCGCCACGCTCGTCGCGCTCGGCGTCGGGCTGCTCGCCGGCCGCTCGCGGACCCGCGGCGCGGCCGCCGCACTGGGCGCCGCCACGCTCGTCGCGCTGATCGCAGGCGGCTCGCTCACGGTGCGCGCGCACGACGTCGCAGCCGCAGCGAAGCAGGTCGCGACGGACGCGCCGGTCGAGAGCGAGGGCTGGGTCGTGCCGCGCGGCGGCGCGCTCGCAGCACTCGCCCTGCGCGACCAGGCCGGCACCGACGACGTCGTCGCCACCAACGCGCACTGCTACGGCCCGCCCGACAACTGCGACTCCCGGCACTTCTGGGTGTCGGCTCTGACCGAGCGCCGGACGGTCGTCGAGGGCTGGGCGTACCCGGAGGGGTTCCACGAGGGCCAGACGCGCACGTCGCCGTTCTGGGACCAGGCGCGGTACCTGGAGAACGAGGCAGTGTTCACGAGTCCGTCGGCGGACGCGGTCGACGCGCTCGTGCGCGACTACGGGGTGCGCTGGTTGTTCGTCGACCGGACGATCGCCCGCGAGAGCCCGGACCTCGCCCGGTATGCAGACCTGGTGCTCGAGAACGACGACGCGGCGGTCTACCGGGTGGGCTGACCGAGCCCGCCGACCGACCGCAGCAGCCGACGACCGGCGAGCGCGCAGCCGGCCGTGAGCACCACGACCGCGGCCACCCGCCACAGCGCCGCGGCACCGTGCACGGGCAGGAGCGCCCCGAGGACCACCGACGCCACCCAGGCGGCGCCCGTACCGAGCAGGACCGGCGGCCACCACGGCGGCTGGGCGACCTTGCGCTGCAGCGCCGTGGTGAACAGGGCGAGGAAGAGGTACGTCACGAGGTAGCCCGCGCCGACGCCGACCAGCCCCCACGAGCCGGCCGTGAGCGCCGCGAAGGCGAGGCCGATCGCCACTGCCAGGGGCGTCGTCAGGGCCAGTCCCGTGGTGACCCCGCGGGCGAACACCAGGTGCGCGCTCGCCAGGTAGAGCACCGACGGGACGGCGGACGCGCTCGCGACGGCGACGACCGGCACGAGGGCGTCGGTGTCGAACGAGCCGGGTGCGGCCAGCCGAAGGATCCACGGCGCCAGGAGGCCGATCGCGCCGGCGATCACGAGGATGACCAGGGCGATCGAGCGGGTCGTCTCGTCGAGCACGCGACCGCGGTCGGCGGGTGCCGTGCGGTAGACCAGCGGTGCCCAGGCGTTGTTGAGGCCGGCGGTGACGACCGTCGCCCCGGCGCCGAGCGTGAGCGCGACGTTGGCGCGGCCACCGTCGCCGAGCATCCGGTCGGCGATCACGACCAGGCCGGCGAGCGCCAGGTACAGGCTGACCTGGTGCGGAACGGTCGGGATCCCGATCCGCAGCGCGGCGCGCAGGGCCGCGAGGTTGCCGTGGGAGGGACCGGATCGCGCGACGACGACGAGACCGAGCACGCCGGCTGCGAGGAAGCCGCCGGCGACGCCGAGCAGGTACGTCGTCGCGGTCCGCTCGCCGGCGACGACAGCAAGCAGGCCCACCACCGGGCCGACCAGGCTGGCGAGAGCGGCCAGCGCGATGAACGGCCCGGGCCGGTCGGCACCGCGCAGGTAGGCCTGCGCCAGCACCATCCACGCCCCGCCGAGGCAGGCGACGAGCGCGAGCGTCAGCTCGGTCGAGGCGGGCCGGCCCAGCACGAGGGGCGACCACCAGGTCGCGGTGAGCAGCGCCAGGGCCGTCACCGCGGCCGACAGCACGGCGCTGCGGAGCACGAGCGCCCGCGCACCGACGGCACCGCCGGCGGCCAGCACGTACTCCCGCGTGATCGCGGCGCCCATGCCGAGCGCCACGAGCACGAAGCCGACCTGGATGACGACCGTCGCCACAGCCACGAGGTCGTACTGCGCGGTCGGCAGCACCCGGGTCACCACGGGGATCACCGCGACGGCCGCCAGCGCCGGCGCCGCGGTGGCGATCGTGTAGAGCGCGCCGTGCCCGAGGACGGTCCGGGACGCAGAGGGGCCGACGGGGAGCGACGGGTCGGTCATCGCGGTCGCCTAGCGGCCGAGGACGGCGAGCCGCACCTGCTCGATCACGCGGTCCACATCGGCGTCGGTCAGGTCGGGGAACAGCGGCAGGGAGATCTCCTGGCTGTAGTACAGCTCGGCGTTCGGGCACTCCCCGCGGCGGTAGCCCAGGTCGGCGAACACCGGGTGCCACGACGCCGGGACGTAGTTGACCTGCACGCCGATCCCCGCACCGCGGAGCGCGTCGAACACCTCGCGGCGGCGTCCGTCGAGCACGCGCAACGGGTACAGGTGCCAGGCGGGCTCGGCCTGCGCGCGGTGCGCCGGGGTCAGCACGCCGTCGAGGTCGGCCAGGCCGGCGTCGTACCGCGCGTGGATCTGCGCACGTCGGGCGGTGAAGGCGGCGAGGCGGCCCAGCTGCGAGGTGCCGAGCGCGGCGAGGACGTCGGGCAGGCGGTAGTTCAGCCCGAACTCGTGCACCTCCTGGTGCCACGCGCCCTCGTCCGGCCAGCGCTGCTCGGCCCGGTCACGCACGAGCCCGTGGTTCTTGAACCGGCGGGCCCGCTGCTCGAGCGCCGGGTCGGACGTGACGACCGCGCCACCCTCGGCGGTGGTCAGGTTCTTCGTCGGGAAGAACGAGAGGGTGGTCAGGTCGGCGAACGAGCCGACCGGCCGGCCGTTCCAGGTGGAGCCGATCGAGTGGGCGGCATCCTCGAGGAAGAGCGCGCCGTTCTCACGGGCGACTGCGGCGAACGCCTCGGGCTCAGCCGGCAGCCCGGCGTAGTCGACCGCGGCGATCACCTTGGTCCTGGGCGTGATCGCCGCGCGCGCCGCCTCGACGGACAGGTTGCCCGTGTCCGGCTCGACGTCCGCGAACACCACGGTGGCACCGTGCAGGGCAGCAGCCGCAGCCGTGGCGACGAACGTCAGGGGCGTCGTCACCACCTCGTCGCCGGGGCCGACCTGGGCTGCGGCGTACGCGACGTGCAGCGCGGCGGTGCCCGAGGTCACGCTCACCGCGGCGCCCCCGCCCACGTGCCGCGACACCGCCTGCTCGAACGCCTCCACGGCCGGGCCGGTGGTCAGCCAGTCGCTGCGTAGCGCGGCGACGACGGCCGCGACGTCGTCGTCCGAGATCGACTGACGTCCGTACGGCAGCATGCGCGGGCCCTCAGGCGAACCGCGCGACCATGTCGCGCAGCTCGTCGGTGCTCAGCCAGAGGTCGTTGGTGTCCGAGCGGTACGTCCAGCCGTCCTCGACCGGTTCGCCGTCCGCGGGCGTCTCGTAGCCCCAGCCACCGACGTAGGGCATCACCACGTACCGGTCGCCCAGCCGCACGGTCCGGCGCGAGTCGTCCGGAGCGATCATCTCCTCGTGCAGCTTCTCGCCGGGGCGGATGCCGATCTGGTGCATCGCTGCGCCGGGCGCGACCGCCTGTGCCAGGTCCGTGACCTTCATGCTCGGGATGCGCGGCACGTAGAGCTCGCCGCCCGTCATCAGCTCGAACGAGTCGAGCACGAACTGGACCGCCTGCGGCAGCGTGATCCAGAACCGGGTCATCCGCATGTCGGTGATGGGCAGCGAGGCACCCTCCTCGGCCAGCTTGCGGAACACAGGGATCACCGAACCGCGCGAGCCCATGACGTTGCCGTAGCGCACGACCGAGAACCGGGTGTCGTACGCGGCGGCGTAGTTGTTGCCGGAGACGAACATCCGGTCGGCGCACAGCTTGGTCGCGCCGTAGAGGTTGATCGGGCTGGACGCCTTGTCGGTCGACAGCGCGACCACCTTCTGCACGCCCGCGTCGATGGCGGCGTCGATGACGTTCTGGGAGCCGTTGACGTTCGTCTGCACGAACTCGAACGGGTTGTACTCCGCGGTGTCCACCTGCTTGAGCGCGGCCGCGTGCACCACGTACTCGATCCCGTGCATCGCACGGTCGAGGCGCTGACGGTCCCGGATGTCGCCGATGAACCAGCGCAGGCGGGGGTCGTCGCCGAACTGGCGACGGACCTCGTACTGCTTGAGCTCGTCACGGCTGAACACCACGAGCCGGCGCGGGTCGTGGTGGTCGAGCACCTCCCGCAGGAACGCCTTGCCGAACGAGCCGGTCGCTCCGGTGACGAGTATCGAGGCGCCGGTGAGCAAGGACATGCGAAGGACTCCTGGTGGGACACGGTGGGGACCGACGGGTGCGGCGCGCACGAGCGAGGTCGCGCACGCGATAGAGCATCATGGCACGGTGCACCCGGACCCCCGCGCCGCGTCGACCCGCCCACAGCGCCGGGTCGTCGCGGTCGTGCAGGCGCGGACCGGCTCCTCCCGGCTGCCCGGAAAGGTGCTCCTGCCGCTGGCGGGACGCCCGGTGCTCGGGTGGGTGGTCCGCGCCGCCCTCGCGGCCGAGGGCGTCGACGAGGTGGTCGTCGCCACGTCCGAGGCGCCGGGTGACGACGCGGTCGCTCAGCTCGCCCACGAGCTCGGCGTGCGCACCGTCCGAGGCAGCGAGCTCGACGTCCTGTCCCGCTTCGTCCGCGCCCGCGACGTCACACAGGCCGACGCGGTGGTCCGGCTGACAGCCGACTGCCCCCTGCTCGACCCCGCGCTCATCTCGGCGACCGTCGGGGCCTGGCGCGCCGACCCCCGCCTGGACTACGTGGCCACGACGCTGGTGCGCACGCTGCCCCGCGGCCTCGACGTCGAGGTCGCCTCCGCCGCGGCGCTCACCGCGGTCGACGCCACGGCGACCGACCACCACCGCGTGCACGTCACGTCGGCCCTCTACGCGAACCCCGGCGAGTACCGGACGCTCGGCCTCGTGGTCACGCCGCCCGCCCAGGACCTGCGCGTCACGCTGGACACCCCCGAGGACGCCCGGCTCCTCGCCGCCGTCACCGAGGTCCTGGGCGACCGCCCCCCGCCGTGGCGGGAGCTCGTCGCCCTGCTGCGCGACCGACCCGACCTGCAGGCGCTGAACGCGGACGTCCGGCAGAAGTCGATCGAGGAGGCCTGATGCGGGTCGTGCTCCGGTGCGACGCGTCAGCGGGTTCGGGCGTCGGGCACCTCGTGCGCTGCCTGGCTCTGGCCGAGGAGGTCGCGGCCCGCGGCGGGACCTCGGTGCTGGTCGGCCACATCGAGGCGCCGCTCGCTCGTCGTCTGGTCGCTGCGGCCGGCATCGAGGTGCTCGAGCCTCCGGCGGCGGACAGCCTGCTCGACTGGTCCTGGCTGCAGGGCGCGGACGTCCTGCACGTCGACGACTACGCGCTCGGCGCGCTCGGCCGGGGCGACGACCTCGTCACGTCGTCGATCGAGGACGGGCCGTTCGGGCGCCGGTCGGCGGACGTGGTGGTCGACTCCACCCTCGGCGCCGAGGCGGCGGGACGGCCCACGGACGACTCCGACGAGGTGCTGCTCGGCATCCGCTACGCGCCTCTGCGGCACGCCGTCCTCCGCGCGCGCGACGTCGTGCGCGGACCCGACGGTCCCCTGACGGTCCTCGTGGTCCTCGGCGGCACCGACCCCGCCGGCGCGACCGACCCGGCGACTCGGCTGGCCCTCGAGGCGGGTGCGCAGCGCGTGCTCGTGGCGGGCCACGGGACGGTCGTCGACGAGCGCGTCGAGCAGCTCGGCCCCCAGGACGACCTGCCTGCGCTCGCCGCCACCTGCGACGTCGTGGTCAGCGCCGCCGGGACGTCCGTCTGGGAGCTCGCGTGCGTCGGCGCGCCGGCCGCGATCGTGCAGGTCACGGAGAACCAGTCCGCCGGCTACCGGCGCGCGCTCGACGCGGGGCTCGCGGTCGGACTCGGGAGGGTCGAGGACCTGGACGACCCACAGGCGAGACACACCCTGCGCGAGCTCGTCGGCGACCCGGACCGCCGGGCCGCGCTCCGCCGGACCGGCCGCTCGCTCGTCGACGGCCGCGGCGCGGCGCGGGTGGTCGACGCCTGGGAGCGCGCCGTGCGCGGGCAGGTGCGGGTGCGGCCGGCGGTCGCCGAGGACGCGGACCTGCTGCGCCGCTGGCGCAACGACCCGGACACCCGTGCCATGTCACGTACCGACGACGTGGTGGAGCCCGACGCCCACCGCCGATGGCTCGACGCCGTCCTCGCGGACGAGAGCCGCCTGCTGCTGCTCGCCCGCGTCGGTGACCTGCCGGTCGGCACCGTGCGTTTCGACCGCGAGGCCGCCGACCTCTGGGAGGTCTCGATCACGATGTCGCCCGAGGTCCGCGGGCGCGGCCTCGCGCGTGCGGTGCACGACGCGGCGCAGCGCGCATGGCGACGCGAGGTCGGAGCCGGTCCGCGCGTCCTGGCCTGCGTTCGCCCGGACAACGCGGCATCGGCCCGGCTCTTCGTCGGTGCCGGGTACCGCCGGGAGCCTGAGCGCCGCGCCGACGGGCTCGACGCCTACGTCCTGGACTGATCCGTCAGACGAGGTCCCAGGTCAGGGCCGTCCCGCGAGCCGCGTCGACCCGGAACGTCCGGCCGAGCACGGTGTCGAGATGGACCGGCTCCAGGCCGCCTGCGGGGCGGATCGAGCGCACGTTCGCCGGCGTCACCACGTCGCCGGCGCGCACGTCGGTCACGACGTACAGCGACCGACGAAGGCGACCGCTCTCTGCCTCGCCCGCCGTCGGCTCCAGCTGCACCGTCCCGAGCGCCTGCCACGCGCGCTCGGTCTCGACGGCCAGGGCGGTGAGCTCGGCCGGCTCCAGCGAGAAGTCCGAGTCGACACCGCCGTCCGCGCGCGCCAGGGTCACGTGCTTCTCCACCAGGCACGCGCCGAGCGCCACGGCGGCCACGGCGGCACCGATCCCCGCCGTGTGGTCGGACAGACCGACGACCACGTCGAACGCGTCGCGGATCACGGGGATCGAGCGCAGGTTCGACTCGGTGGGCAGGGCCGGGTACGACGACGTGCAGGCCAGGACGACGACCTGATCGTTGCCCTCGGCGCGGATGGTGCGGACCGCGGTGTGCACGTCGGCCGTGGTCGCGGCGCCGGTCGAGATGATCACCGGCTTGCCCGTGCGCGCCACCCGACGCAGCAGGGCGATGTCCCCGATCTCGAGGGACGCGATCTTGTAGACCGGTGCGCCGAGCTCCTCGAGCAGGTCGACCGCGGTGTCGTCGAACGGGCTCGAGAACGGCACCAGCCCGTGCTCGCGCGCGCGCTCGAAGATCGGTGCGTGCCAGGCCCACGGCGTGTGCGCCTCCTCGTACAGGGCGTAGAGGTTCTTGCCGCCCCAGAGGCTGTGGTCTGACGAGACCCGGAACGCGGGACCGTCGTGGTCGATCGTGATCGTGTCGGCCGTGTAGGTCTGCAGCTTGACGGCCTGCGCGCCCGACGCCGCGATCGCGTCGACGATGGCGAGCGCACGGCCCAGGTCGCCGTTGTGGTTGCCGGACATCTCGGCGACGACGAACGGGCGGTGGTCGGCGTCGACGGTGTGCTCGCCGATCCGTACGCTGCGCCCGGCACTCATGCCAGCACCCCCGCCGCGGCGGAGCGCCACTGCTGCGCCCAGTCCCCGATCGGTGTCACGCCCGCCGCCTCGAGCGAGGCGTGCCCCAGGACGGAGTACGCCGGTCGCGGTGCCGGTCGGACGAAGGACTCGCTCGTGGTCGGTTTCACGATCTGCGGGTCGAGGCCCGCCGCCGCGACGACCTCCTGCGCGAACCCGTGCCACGACGTGCTGCCCGACGCGGTGCCGTGGTACGTGCCGGAGGGCGCGCGGGCGTCGACCAGGCGCACGATGAGGTCGGCGAGGTCGACGGTCCACGTCGGCTGCCCGACCTGGTCGTCCACGACGTCGAGCCCGCCGCGCTCCCGCGCCACCCGCGCGATCGTCTTGGGGAAGCAGGGCCCCCCGGCGCCGTACAGCCACGCGGTCCGCACGATGAGGTGGTCCGGCGCCTCGGCGCGCACGGCCCACTCCCCCGCCGCCTTGGTGCGGCCGTAGGCAGAGCGCGGCAGCACCGGGGCACCGTCCTCGTAGGGCTGCGTCGCGACGCCGTCGAAGACGTAGTCGGTGGAGACCTGCACCAGGCGCGCTCCGCCCGCTGCAGCCGCGCGGGCAAGGTTGGCCGCCCCGACCGCGTTCGCCGTGAACGCCCCGGCCTCGTCGGACTCGGCGTCGTCGACCGCGGTCCACGCCGCGCAGTTGACGACGACGTCGTGCCCGGCGACCGCGGCGAGAGTCGCCTCCGGGTCGGCGATGTCCAGCTCGGCCTTGCCCACCGCGGTCACCGTGTCGCCACGAGCCGAGAGCTGCGCGACCAGGTCCTGCCCGAGCATCCCGCGGGCACCCGCCACCAACCAGCGCACGTCTTCTCCTTGCGTCGTCCCGTCCTGCGTCCGTGGTCAGGGTAGTCGCGCTCCCGCCGCGGTCCCGTGCGTCCGGCGCTGAGGCCGCAAGGTGCTCGACTAGAGTGCTCCGCGTGTCCAGCCCGATCTCGCGCGTCCTCGTCGTGCTGCCCGCGTGGAACGAACAGGTCGCCCTGCCGGCCGTGCTGGCGGAGGTGAGCGCGGTCGCACCCCAGGTCGACGTGCTCGTCGTGAACGACGGCTCCACCGACCAGACGTCGGCCATGGCGCGCGCGGCGGGCGTCGCCGTGCTGGACCTCCCAGTGAACCTCGGCGTCGGCGGGGCGATGCGGGCGGGCTTCAAGTACGCGCTGCGGCACGGGTACGACGCCGTGATCCAGCTCGACGCCGACGGCCAGCACGACCCGCGCAACATCGCCGACCTGCTCACGGCCGTCGCCGACGGGGACGCTGACGTCGTCATCGGCGCGCGGTTCGCGGGCACCGGCGAGTACCGGGCGCGCGGTCCTCGGCGCTGGGCGATGAGCGGCCTGTCCGCCGTGCTCTCGCGGCTCGTCGGCACGAGGCTGACCGACACCACGTCCGGCTTCAAGGTCTCCGGGCCGCGGGCGGTGCGGCTCTTCGCCGGCAACTACCCGGCCGAGTACCTCGGCGACACGGTCGAGTCGCTCGTGATCGCGCACCGGGCCGGGCTCGTCGTCCGTCAGGTCGGCGTCTCGATGCGGCCGCGCGCAGGTGGCGAGGCCTCGCACGGCCCGGTCAAGGCGGCGGTGTTCCTGCTGCGAGCGGGTCTCGCGCTGGCCGTCGCGCTCACCCGCCCGGCGACGCCACTGCCCGGCGAGCTCGTCGCGTGAGCGGCTACCCGTTCGCGCTCGCGCTGTGCGTGCTCACGTTCGCGTTCCTCGTCTGGCTGCTGCGCTCCCGCCGCCTGCGCGAGAAGTACGCGGCCATCTGGCTGGTCGTCCTCGCCGTCATCATCGTGCTCGGTGCGTTCCCCGGCGTGCTGTTCGGGCTTGCCGAGGCCGTCGGGGTGGAGACCCCGTCCAACCTGCTGTTCGCGTCGAGCCTCGTCGTGCTGCTCTTCGTCTGCATCCAGCTGAGCATCGAGATCTCACAGCTCGAGGAGGAGACCCGGACGATCGCCGAGGAGCATGCGCTCCTGGCCCGGCGTGTGGAGCTGCTCGAGAGCGGTTCGACGGCAGACGACACGACGAACGGCCAGGACCTCTCCCCGTGACGTCGTCCATGACCGCGACCCGTCGGGTCTCCGGCGACGTCCTGTGGGTCGGCGCCGGGATCGGTGTCTACGGGCTGTCGTCGTTCGCGTTCCTCGCGATCGCGGCGCAGACCATGGGCCTCGGGGCGCCCTATACCGCGCTCGCGCTCATGTGGACGCTGCTCAACGCGATCGGCATCGGGCTCTACCTGCCCGTCGAGCAGGAGTCGGGCCGGAGCATCGTCTCGCGACGCTCCCTCGGCCACCCGACCGCGTCGGCCCTGCGCGTCCCCCTGCGGTACGCGGGCTCGTCACTGCTCGTGATCGCCCTCGTGGTGGCCCTGGCGAACACCTGGTTCACCGACGAGGTCTTCGACGGCCAGTCGGGCATGACCTGGGTCTTCGTCGTCGCGCTGGCCGGCATGGCGCTCGCCTACCAGGCCCGCGGCGTCCTGGCGGGCACCGGCAGGTTCCCGCGGTACGGCCTCCAGCTGGGCGTCGACGGTGCCCTGCGCGTGGCCGGAGCCGTGTTCCTGGCGGTGCGGGGGCTCGACGGTGCCCTCTGGTTCGGCGCGGTCCTCGCGCTCTCGCCGTTCGTCGCGACCGCCGTCACCTTGATCAAGGCCGGCCCGCTGCTCACGCGCGGCCCCGGGTTCCGGTCGACGACCGTCATGACACCCCTCGTGCTGGCCTCGATCACGTCGCAGGCCCTCGCGAACGCGGGACCCGTGGCCGCCCAGCTGCTCAAGGGTCCAGGCGAGGAGGCCGCCGCCGCCAACCTGGTCAACGCCCTCACCGTCGCCCGGATCCCCCTGTTCCTCTTCGCCGCCGTCCAGGCGGTGTTCCTGCCACGCCTCGCGCGCTACGTCGCGCACGACGAGCGCGGCGGCTACGTCGGAGCGCTGCGCACCGCGACGTTGCTCACCGCCGTGATCGGTGCGCTGGGGGTCGCGGCCGCTGCGCTCGTCGGGCCGCAGGTGGTGCAGCTGCTCTTCGGGCACGACTTCGCGATCGGGCGCGGCGACATCGTGCTGCTCGGCGCCTCGGCGGCCCTGTTCATGAACACGCAGGTCCTCGTCCAGGGCCTGCTCGCGAGGTCGCGCGACCTCGCTGCCGCAGCCTCCTGGTCCGTCGGCCTGCTCGCTCTCGTCGCCGCGCTCGCGATCCCGCTCGAGCTGACCCCGCGGGTGGCCCTGGCGCTCACGATCGGGTCCGCCGCAGCCCTGGTCGCCGCCGCGGTCGCGCTGCGGCAGACGCTGCACCGGTGGTCGGAAGCCTCATGACGGGCCCCGACGTCTCCGTCGTCATGCTCGCCTTCGGCGCCGAGCCGTACCTGCACGACGCCGTGGCCGCCGTCCTCGCGTCGACCGGCTGCACGGTCGAGCTCGTCCTCGTCGACAACGGCTGCACGAGCGACGCCGTCGCGACGCTTCCGGCCGACGACCGCGTCCGGGTGCTGCGACCCGCCCGCAACCTCGGGTTCACGGGCGGTGTCGAGCTCGGGATCGCCGAGGTGCGGGCACCCGTGCTCGCCCTGGTCAACTCGGACGCGATCGTCGCGCCCGACGCGCTGACGGAGCTCGCGCGCGCGCTGGACGATCCGGGCGTGGGTCTCGTCAGTGGCCAGATCCGGCTCGCTGACGACCCCGCGACGATCAACTCCGTGGGCAACCCGGTGCACGTGCTCGGCCTGTCGTGGGCGGGCGGCATGGGCGACCCGGTCTCGGCGCACGGCACCGGCACCCCGGTCGCGAGCGTCAGCGGCGCCTGCATGGCGGCGCGCACCAGCACGTGGCGGGAGCTCGGCGGCTTCCCCGTGCCGTTCTTCGCCTACCTCGAGGACCTCGAGATCAGCTGGCGCTCGTGGCAGCGCGGCCTGCGCGTCGAGTACGTGCCCACGGCCGTGGCCGTGCACCACTACGAGTTCGGGCGCAGCCCCCTGAAGATGTACCTGGTCGAGCGCAACCGGCTGCTCTTCCTGGCCACCTGCCACCAGGCACGCACGCTCGCACTGCTGGCCGTGCCGCTGCTGGGCTTCGAGCTGGCGATCTTCGTGGTCGCGGTGGCGCAGGGCTGGTGGCGGCAGAAGGTCGCCGGATGGCGCTGGTTCCTCACGCACCTGTCGTGGGTCCGGGCACGACGCCGCGAGGTGCAGTCCGCCCGTCGGGTGCCGGACCGCGAGCTGGCCGGGCTGCTGACCGACCGCTTCGACCCCGCGCAGTTCCCGCTGCCCGCCGGTGGCTCTGCGGCCGAGGCCGTGCTGCGCGCGTACTGGAGCCTCGTCCGCCGGTTCCTGTGACCGAGGTCCCAGATGTCGGCACGATGTGGCGAGGATCGCACGTGCGGACGGGGTGATGTCGGTCCCGTGACGCGTGTGTGGCCCGAGAGGCCGCGCGCGCCTCGTACGCTTGGGGCGCCTTGAGGCGGCCCGCCGCCGCCGACCGTCGACAGAGGACTGCCAACGTGCCCGTGCGAACACCACCCGGCGCGTCCTGGCCTACCTCTCGGTCGATCGCCGCGGGCGTCCTGCTGCTCGCGATGATCGCGGCGTGGGCGGTGGCGATGCCGCTCATGTCGTCGCCGGACGAGCCGAGCCACGTGATCCGGGCGGCCGCCGTGGCCCGCGGCCTCGAGGGCACCCCCGGTACCGGTCCGATCAACGCCGACGAGCCCGGGGTCCCCACCCACGTCGAGCTGCCGTCGCGCCTCGTGGCCGTCACCGAGCTCACCTGCTTCCGGTTCGAGGAGACGGTTCCCGCCGACTGCTCAGCCGCCCCCGTGGACGAGGTCCGACCGGGCGTCGCCATCGGCACCACCTACGCGGGCAGCTACCCGCCGCTCTACTACGCGCTCGTCGGGTGGCCGTCCCTCGTGCTCGACGGCCCGGCCGCCGTGTACGCGATGCGGCTGGTCAGCGCCCTGCTCACCGGCGCACTCGTGCTCTGGGGCATCAGCACGCTCGTCCGCACGACCGGCCGGAGCACCGCACTCTGGGCCGCCGCGATCGCCCTGACCCCGATGTGCCTCTTCCTGTTCGGCACCGTGAACCCCAACGGCCTCGAGATCGCCTCGGCGTTCGCCTTCTGGGCTGCGTGCCTCGGGCTCGTCCGCGGCGGGCCGACGGTGCGCACCGCGGTGCTCGTGCAGGCCGCGGTCGCGGGTGCGCTGCTCGTGCTGG
The DNA here is from genome assembly GCF_056400865.1 of Cellulomonas sp. P4_H4. Classification (NCBI taxonomy): domain Bacteria; kingdom Bacillati; phylum Actinomycetota; class Actinomycetes; order Micrococcales; family Cellulomonadaceae; genus Cellulomonas; species Cellulomonas sp. P4_H4. Next base: position 981,950 of record NZ_JBFUKL010000001.1, on the reverse strand, counting down.
TGCGCACGTCGGGACCCCTGTGGGCGGTGCTCATCGTCGGCGTCGCCCTGCTCTGCGCCCAGCCCGGGACGCTCCGGGTCCTCGTCCGAAGCCGGGCCGTCTGGTGGGCCGTCGGCGTCGCGGTCGTCGCCGGGGTGCTGGCCGCGGCCTGGATCGCCACGCACGGCTCGATCGTCACCACGTCGGGTCGGTCGCCCGAGCTCGCCCAGCCCCGCCTCGTCGTCGCCGTCATGCTGCTGTCGGTCCCGGCGCTCGTCGAGCAGATGATCGGAAACTTCGGCTGGCTCGACACCGAGGCGCCGTTCCCCACGACCGACGCCTGGGTGGCCGCGCTCGCGGTCGTCCTGCTGCTCGGCCTCGCCGTCCGCCGTGCGCGCCGCCGCAGGGTCGCGCTGCTCGTGCTCCTGGGTCTCCTCGTCGTCGTGCCGATTGCGCTCACCGTCCCCACGGCCGAGGCGGCCGGGATCATCTGGCAGGGCCGCTACTCGCTGCCGCTCGCGATCGGCGTGCCGCTCGTCGCCGTGCCTCTCGTCGTCGCCGGGTGGGCCGAGGTCCGCGCGCTGGTGTTCCGCCTCGCGGCCGTCGTCGTCGTGCTCCTCGGGGTGGGCCACGCGTTCGCGTTCTACTGGGCCGAGCGCCGGTACGCCGAGGGCTCGGAGGGCTCCTGGGCCACGCTGCACCCCGACTGGAGCTCGCCGCTCGGCTTCCTGCCGATCGTCCTCGTCTACGGGTTGCTCACCGTCGCGCTCGTCGTCCTCGTGGTGCGGGACGTCGTGGCGCCGGCGACCCGGCCGGGCGCGCCCGAATCGCTCGTCGCCCCCGTCCCCGAGCCGCAGCTCAGCCCGGTGGCCGCCTGACTGACGGGCTAGTGCGCCGGGACAGTCACCGTGCGACACGCGAACGCGGTGTTCGTGCCCACGCCGGTGTTCGCCACGGTCACGCACACCCGGTGCGAACCGGCGGCCGCCGCGACGACGCCGTCGAAGCCGAACGCGCTGCCGTACAGCGGGTAGGCCTTGCCGACGTCGGCACGGGAGAGCGACGCCCGCAGGTACTGGCCCTTGCCGTCCACGGCGACCCAGACGTACGGCGACGCCGTCGTGTCGGGGTCGATGGCCCAGCCCTTGACGTGGACACCGGTCGACACGCCCTCGACGACCTCGAGGTTGCCGAACGGTGAGCCTCCGGGCACGACCGTCGTGCGGCAGCCGAGCGCGGTGTCGGGGCCGGCCGGCCCGACGTTGATCGACGTGACGCAGACGGTGTGCGTGCCCGGCGCGGCGGCGACGACCGTCGAGTAGCCGTGCAGAGGGCCGAGCCTGGGGTTCGCCGCAGCGACGTCCGAGCGGCTCACGTCCGCGCGCGCCGGAGCGCCGTGCCCGTCGACGTTCAACCACACGTAGGTGGGAGCCGTCGTGTCCGGGTCCAGTGCCCAGCCGCTGACGAGCACGCCGCCCGGGCGTCCGGCGACGACCTCGGACGTGCCGCGCGGAGCCGCGCCGGGGACCTTCACGGTCCGGCACCCGAGGCTGGTCGCTGCGCCGGACGGGACGTCGAGGGCCCGCGCGCACACCTGGTGCGAGCCGGGAGAAGCGCTCGCCGAGAGCCGGTACCCGTGGTCGGGACCGGCTCCGGTCACGGCCGCCGCCACGTCCGGCCGCGACCCGTTCGCGGTTCCGCTCTTCACGACCTTGCCGTCGACGAGGACCTGCATGGACAGCGACGTCGTCAGCGCGTCCGGATCGACCGACCAGCCGGTGACCGTCACCTTGGACACGGCCGCCCCGGTGGCCGCAGTCCCGACCGCGGCGTCGATCGAACCGTATGGAGCGCCCGAGGTCACCGTGACCGTCTGGCACCCCAGGCTGAGGTTCGCGCCGGACCCGACGTTCAGCACCGTCACGCACACCGACCTCACGCCGGCCGGGGTCGGGAGGCTCACGTCGAAGCCGTGGAGCGGGCCCGACGCCGGGTAGGCCGACCCGACGTCCGGCCGCGAGAGGTTCGCGACCACGTCCTTCACCAGGCCCGCGTAGGTCACACGGACGCTCACGGGCGCGGTGGTGAGGTCAGGGTCGAGCGCCCAGCCCTTGACGCGGACGGTGCCCGACCCGCCGGCGACGAGCTCGAGGTTGCCCAGCGGCACGCCGACCGACGTCGGACGCCACCAGCTCGAGAGCAGCCCGAACGCGGGAGTCGAGACCGTCGCGGTGCCCGTGGTGCACTCCAGCTTGGCGGACTTGATGCGGCCGCCGAGGTCTCCGAGCCCGTCGCGCGTCAGCACCATCCTCTGGAGCTTCCCGCCCGACGGGCACGAGGCCTCGACGCGGGCGACGGACAGGGTCGAGGTCCAGCGGGTGCGGGTGTCCCCCGGCGCGGTGCCCGAGTACGGGTCCGCCTTGGCGACGAGGTAGGGCTTCGACCCGGCCTTGGAGTAGCCGCCGTTGGTGGACGAGAACTGGGTGAACGCGGGACCGCCGCCGTAGTAGCGGGCGATCCGGGCGGTGGCAACGATCGCGGCGTCGGTGCCGGACGCGAACAGCTCGGTGACCGTTCCGCCCGCGGTCGACGACGCGGCGCCGCCGTAGACCTGGCAGCTCGTGGTGTCGCAGATGTCGGCCGAACCGGTGGTGGAACGGACGGAGAGCGCGTAGCTGCGGGCGGCGACAGCCTGCGCCTGGAGCGCGGCAGGGGCCCAGCTCGAGGGCGACTCGCGTGGCACCACGCCCCGCAGGTACTGCTCCATCGGCACGTAGTTGATGACCTCGAGCGCCGTCGTGCTCGTCGCCGAGGCGCGCAGCTTCCCCGGGTAGCGCACGCCGGTGCCGGTGCTGCGGTACGCCCACACCTGGGTGCCGCCTGCGCCGGTCACCTCGACGGGGCCGACCACCGTGGTGACGCCGCCGATCGCCAGAGGTGTCTGGGTGGCACCCTGCACGACGGTCGTCGTGAACCCGGCCGACGTCCGCTTGACGAGCACGCGCGCGCCCGCGGGGACCGCTGCGCTCTTCGTCGAAGCGACATCCTTGACCACGAGCGAGCCACCGGGCACCGGGCCCATCGTGGCGGACGCGCCCGCGAGCGCGGAGAGGCGGACCTTGAGGGGATAGTCCTGACCGATGTCGAACCGCGTGGTCCCCGGGTAGTAGAAGTCGAGGATCTGCTCGGCCGTCAGCCCCTTCAGCGCAGCACCCTGGGCGCCCCACTGGGACATCCCGATGCCGTGGCCCCAGCCGCGGCCCTCGACCGCCCACGATCCGGAGGCGGGGACCGTGACCACGTCGTCCGCCTGAGCGGACGCGGGGACCAGCACCAGCGCCAGCACCACGGCTGCGACCGTCGCGGTCGCTCGGATCACTCGTCTCATCTCACACTCCCAGGCGCTGCATGCCGCCTGTCGGCGCGGACGAGGAGCAAAGTAACGCTCTCGCGGCACACCGGCAGCGTTGTCGGTCGGCGCGTCGAACCAGCCTAGGCTCTCTGCCTGCCGCAAGCGCCAAAAGGGGATCGGACGATGTTGCACATACCAGGACGAACCGCACTCACCGCGTTGGGTCTGGTGCTCGCACTGGCCGTCACAGCCCTTCCCGCCGCTGCCGACGAGCCCGTCTCGCCCGAGCCGAGCGCCTCCTCGACGGTCGCGGACGAGCCCGTCTCCCCCGGGCCGAGCGCCTCGTCGGCAGTCGTCGACGAGCCCGTCTCCCCTGTGCCGAGCGCCTCCTCGGCCGTCGTCGCCGACCCTGTCTCACCCGAGCCGAGCACCGCGTCGACCGTCCCGGACGAACCCGTCGCCGCACCCGGCACGGGGCCCGAGCAGGCGACCTACGCAGGGGTCACCCTCGACGTCCCCGAAGGTTGGGCCGTCGTCGACCTCGACGCGGATCCGACGGCGTGCGTCCGGCTGGACGTCCACGCTGTGTACCTGGGCACGCAGGGACCGGCGCCCCGGTGCCCGTCGACCCTCGTCGGTCGCTCGTCGAGCATCCAGCTCCAGACCGTCCCCGCCGAGCTGCCCTACGGCACCGTCACGCTGGCGGCCGGTTCCGCCCCCGCGCTGACGGCCGCCCAGCAGACCGCGGGTGAGCTCGTCGGCGTGGTCGCCGGGACGCGCGTGCTGGTCACGGTCTCGTTCACCGGCGACTTCGCGACGCTCGCTCCGGTGCTCGCCACCCTGCAGGCCAGCCCGGCGCCGGCTGCACGCTTGGCAGCGGGTCCATCGGCCATGGCCGTCGCGGCCGAGACGGCACCGCTCGATGCCTCCTTCACGCGGTACTACGGCAAGGGCTTCGACGCCTGCACGGCGCCGACGCTGTCGACCATGGCCGCCTGGGGCGCGTCGCCGTACCGATCGATCGGCGTCTACATCGGCGGGGTCGCACGTGGCTGCGCCCAGCCCAACCTCACCGCGAGCTGGTTGCGGAGCCTCGCCTCGACCGGCTGGCACGCGCAGCCGATCTACGTGGGGCTCCAGGCGCCGTGCTCGCAGTTCGGCAGCCGGATCACCTATGGCAAGGAGTGGGACCAGGGCCGCGCCGCCGCGCTCGACGCGATCGCCCGCGCCCAGGCGCTCGGCCTCGGGGCCGGCTCGGACATCTTCTACGACATGGAGAGCTACCCCCAGGGCCCGCAGTGCAGCGGCTCGGTGCGCGCCTACCTGTCGTCGTGGACGAGCACGCTGAAGTTCAACGGCTTCACGTCCGGCGTGTACAGCAGCCTGTCCACGGGCATCGAGGACCTCGCCTCCGGAGCCGGCCAGCCCGGGTTCGTGCCGCCGGACAAGATCTGGATCGCCCGGTGGAACGGGGTGCCGAGCATCTACGGGCACGAACCGTCGGTCGCGGACAACCAGTGGGCGCCGTACAGCCGGATGCACCAGTACAACGGCGGCCACAACGAGACCTTCGGCGGCGTGACGATCAACATCGACAACAACCTGCTCGACACCGATCCCAACCGCGGCAGCCCCACCGGCCAGATCGACACGGTCACCACGACCCCCGCGCGGATCACCGCCACGGGCTGGGCCATCGACCCGGACACCTCGAACCCGATCATCGTGCAGCTGTACATCGACGGCGTCTACGCCGCGATGGTCTCCGCGAACGGTGCCCGGCCGGACGTGGGCGCGGCGTTCCCGGCCGCCGGCCCGAACCACGGCTACTCGGTGCAGGGCAGGACGACAGCAGGCAAGCACTCCGCGTGCCTCTACGCCGTGAACAGCGGGCCCGGGACGAGCCGGCAGCTCGGCTGCCGCACGGTCACGGTGCCGAGCAGCAACCCGTTCGGCCAGATCGACCTGGCCAAGGGCACACCGGGCAAGGTCACGGCCAGCGGGTGGGCCATCGACCCCGACACGGCGTCGCCGATCATCGTGCAGATGTACGTGGACGGGTCGCGTCACGCGCTGACCACCGCGAACGCGGCCCGGTCGGACGTCGGCAAGGTCTTCCCGGCGGCGGGGCCGAACCACGGCTACACGATCAGCCTCTCCGCGCCGACCGGGACGCACACGGTCTGCGTCTACGCGATCAACACCGGGCCAGGCGTCTCGCAGCTCCTCGGCTGTCGCACGGTCTGGGTGCCGTCCTCCGACCCCATGGGCCACGTGGACGGGCTGAGCGCCTCGGGAGGCACCATCACGGCCCGAGGCTGGGCCATCGACCCGAAGACGACGGCGCCGATCATCGTGCAGATGTACGTGGACGGCTCGAGGTACGCGATGGCGTGGGCCAACATCTCCCGCAGCGACATCGCCGCCGCCTTCCCGGGCTACGGCGCCCAGCACGGATTCAGCCTCTCGCTGGCCGCGTCACCAGGGACCCACACCGTCTGCGTCTACGCGGTGAACTCCGGCGTCGGTCCGAGCCCGACCCTCGCCTGCAGCAAGATCACGGTCTGATCGTCTGAGGGCGCCGCTCGAGCGGCGCCCTCAGACCGTCAGTGCCGGCTGAAGCGAGCCTTGACCTGGCCGAGCCGACGCTTGACGCGCCGACCCAGCAGCCGCAGCGGGTGGTCCCGCAGGCGCCGGATCTCGGCGTGCGCGCTGTCGAGCTGGACGTGCAGCGTGTCGAGCAGCGCCCGGGCCTCGTCGAGCTGGGCGCCCGTGGCGAACAGCAGGTCACGGGTGGCCACCGCGTCCTGCAGAGCCTCGGACTCACCGGCCCACGCCCGCTGCGGACGCACGCCGTGCTCGGCGTGCTCCAGCTGCCGGTGCAGCTCGGACCGGACGGCCCTGCGGATCACGTCGTGGTGCGGCGTGCCGATCGCGGCACCCCCGACCGTCGACTGCAGCTCGGCCTCGACCTCGATCGCCTGCCCGATCTCCTCGACCGACAGCTCCTCACCGGCCAGACCGGCGATCCGCTGGACGAGCGCGAACGGGCTGTCCACCGCCCAGACCTCGAGCGGCGTCACGGCCAGCAGGTCGCGCGAGAGCAGCAGGGCGCCTCGCACCACGGCCTCGCGCGGCGAGACCGACTCGGAGCGCCACTCGTCGTCGATGATGCGTGGCACGTCGCCGACGTAGTGGATGTTGTGCGGCAGCACGTCGAACGGGGTGCCTTCGGTGCTGACGGCGGTACGGCCGCGCAACAGCTCGGCCCAGACACCGACCTCCGCCTCGAGCGTGCCCGGTGCCGCGAGCAGGCGGTCGACGAGCGACGGCCCCTCCTCCCAGCGCTCCGAGTACGGCAGCACGGTGATCCCGTCCGCGGAGCCCGACCCGAGCCGGCGGCTCGTGATGACGACCTCGTCGACGTCTCCGCAGACGGTCTTGACCACCTGGAACGGTCGCCGGCGACGCATCGAGAAGTAGCGGGCGAGCTGGTCCGGCGCCCACAGCGCGGGAGCGGTCTCGTCGCCCGCGGTCCCGGCGATCACCAGGAACGAGTTGCTGAACTCAGCACCAACACCGGCGTCGACCAGCTCCTGCCACAGCTTGCCCTCGTCGAGCAGGACGGGCCTCGGCACCACCCAGTCCGGGCTGGGGAACTGCGGCGCGTGCACGGCCAGGCTCGGCGCGGCCGCCAGCAACGAGTCGTCCAGCACCACGCGCGTGAGCTTGTAGTCGGGGAACGCTCCCAGCACGGTCGACCCCGTGTAGCCGGCCTTGGTCATCAGGTTCGCCAGTCGGCGGCGGCTGAACGTCCGCGCGGGCCCGTCCTGCGGGTACCCCTCGACGGAGTGGAACACCTCTCCGGAGTGGTCCTCGGGCGCACCTGCGAGGTACTTGGCCCCCAGCTCGTTCTCGATGGCGAGCACCAGCCGGCCACCGGGCAGCAGGGTGCGGCGCAGCTGCTCGAGGAACTCGACGTACGGCGCCTCGTCGTTGCCGCCGTTGCCCACGTACTCGAGCACCCCGACGACGACCACGAGGTCGTACGCGGGGACGGCGGGCAGGTCCTGGACCTCGGCGTTGACCACCGTGACCCCCGGCAGCTCCTCCGTGCGACGCGCGGCCACCCGGGCCCGGGCGAACGTCGGCTCCAGGGCGTCCACGTGCGCGCACGTCTCGCCGAGGTAGCGCGTGATGGCGCCGCAACCCGCACCGATCTCGAGGACGAGCGCGTCTGCGGGCAGGTCGAGCGACCGGATGACGTTGGCCCGCGACGGGGACAGGTGGTACTGCTCGGGCCAGTTCGTGGCCGTCGCGAACAGCTCGTCGCTGAGGGAGTCGAGAGGCAGGCCCGTGCCCATGCGCTCGAAGAGGACGTCCTCGGAGCCGTCAAGCCACGTCGCGCCCGTCTCGCGGACCACCCGGACACCGTCGACGACGGTGTGCGGGAGCCCGCGCAGCGGTGTGGTGGGTGCGTCGGCCTGTGGCACGGGTACTCGCTCTCGGTTCAGAGAAATCGGGGTCAACGGCGCTGTCACCCCTGCACGACGTCGCGCACGGCGCAAAGATACCCGTACCCGTGACGTGTCGTGGGCTCCAGCACAGCACCCTCGGCCCACTCGTTCCACGCGTTGACGAACACGAGCCTCTGCTCGGGCTCACGGCACTGGACGGCACGCGCGGTGGCCGACAGCCAACGGCGGAACGTGTACGGGTTCGAGCCGTGCCAGATGTCCGACGCCCACTGCCGGCGCGCCGTGTTGTCGAAGTTCACCATCACGGCCGGGTACATGGCCGGGTCGAGCTTGCCGAGCTTGCGCTCGGCGTCGTCGACCATCGCGCCGTAGCTCAGCAGGTTGCCCCGGAACTCAGCGTCCGCGCCCAGGTCGGCGTAGTCCACCCAGTCCCAGTGCGCGTTGTGCGGCGGGAATCCGTGGGTGCCGTCCAGGCCCGCGGTGGCGGCTGCACGGTCGAGCCCGTCGAACTCGCGGGCGACGTCGACGTTGACCAGGAGGAGCTCGCCGATCCCCTCCTCGCGCGCTCTCGTCCGCCAGTGCGCGAGCACCGCCGGGTAGTCCGGGATCTGGGAGATGCGGTAGACCGAGATGAGCTTGCGGCCGTCGACCGTGAGGTACCTCGGGTCCCGGAGGAACTCGAGGATGTCCTCGATGAACTCCGTGGCCGGCACCCGCTCGTAGTCCTGCCCGATGAGCAGGTCGGACGACCGGCCGTCCCACCGGCGCGTCCAGTTCTCGTTGGCCCACATCAGGCAGAACGTCTTGGGCGTCGTGCCGGCGAGCAGGGACTCGACCGGCATCGACAGCAGGCGCTTCCCTGCGAACCAGTAGTAGTAGTACATGAAGCCCTCGACGCCGTGCGCGGTGGCCAGGTTCTGCTGAGCGTCCCGGATCGCGTCGAGGCGCAGGTCGTAGAAGCCCAGGTCGGCGGGCAGGAGCGGCTGCTCGTGGCCGGGGTAGACCGCGTGCGCCGCCGTCACGTTCTGCCACTCGGTGAAGCCGGCGCCCCACCAGCGGTCGTTCTCGGGCGTCGGGTGGAACTGCGGCAGGTAGAACGGCACGGCCCGGATCCGACGCTCACGGGGCGCGTCGACCGCGTAGCGCTCGGCCCGGGCGGGTGCGCCGGAGACGGAGCGCCGCTCCTCGACCCGCAGGCCGGCCTCGGCGCTCAGCACGCCGACGAGTCGCTCGAGCGCATGGGCGGTCGTGCCGTCGACCTGACCCGCCTCGGGCTCGAAGTCCTCCGCCGTGAGGGCCATCGACCGCAGCCCCTGCAGCACGATGCCGCGGACCCAGTACATCGAGCCGGCCGGGAACCGCAGCGTGGACGGCGTGAGCCGGATGCCGAGCCGCTCCAGCAGGTCGCGAGCCGCCGGCTCGTCCCCGCCCCAGAACTCCGGGCCGAGCACGCTGCCGTCGGCCGTGACGACGCCGAGGTCGGGGTCGTCCGCGAACGCGCCGAGGATCTCCCGCACGTTGCCCTCGCTGGCGAGGAGTGCGTCGAGGAACGAGTCCTTCCACTCCGTGCCCGAGCCCCCGAGCTCCGCGTGCTCCGCGCGCCAGGCGCTGCGCTTGGTGTGCACCTTGAGCACCAGGTCGTACGGGTCGAGCAGGCCGGCGTTGACCACGCCGATCATCGGAAGGATGTCGCGGCCGTGGTTGGGCGCCTCGAGCACCGCGACCTGCCGGATGGTCGGCAGCTCCGTTGCGTCGATGGTCACGGTCGAGCCGGACGAGTTGGTGACGAGGAGGTCCACCTGCACCGGAAGGTGCACGAGCTGCGCGAGCAGCTCCGGGACCAGCTCGGGGTAGTGCACGTGCATCAGGACGGCGATCCGCGACGGCTCGGCGAACGGGAGCGCCGGGTGCACCCGCCAGGCGTCCGGGAACGCACCCGTGCGCCGACCACGCTCGCGGCGCACCCACGACTCCATGCTCGTCCGCGTGCCGGTGTCGGGCCGACGCGGCCGGGTGCCCGCGATCCGAGCACCGACAGCGATACGTAGTCGCTTCGCACGGCCGACGAGGCCTGCTCTGGTGATCCGTCTCATGCTGTGGTGCCCTCCTGCGGCAGCTGTGGCGACCGGTGTCGCCCGTTCACGCTTCGACCCACTCCGCGGGGTCCGCGCCGAACCGCGACAGCAGCTCGTGCACGATCTGGTCACCGTCCGGTGCCAGCTCCGGGGATCGCACGATCTCCCGCTTCACGAACGGCCAGCCACGATCGAGCAGCGTGCGCCACCCGGCGATCGTGGGGTTGTCGGCCGCGTCGACCACGGTAGGCGCCGGGTAGGCGGCGTCGACCGTGAAGCCTTCGGCCCGCAGCAGCCGGGCCAGGCCCAGCTCGTTGCGGTGGATGACGAGCTGCTTGTCCTCGTAGTGCCGCACGTCCGCCCAGAACTGCCGCAGCGGCGCCTCGAGCAGCACGCCCCGGCGAAAGCCGAGGAAGAAGCTCTGCGCATGGCGCGTGAACTGCATCGTCTCGGTCAGACCCCAGACGTCGGCGGGGGACGCGTGCAGCTGGTCGAGCAGCGGCTGGAAGGACGCGAACGGCCCGGCCAGGCTGTCGTTGGTCAGCACGACGTCACCGCGGCCCGCGACCTCGGGGTAGAGGTGCAGCCCGATCGCCCACGAGCCGAAGTCGTACCCGACGTTCGGCTTGCGCAGGACCGTCACGTCGGTCAGGTCGAGGTCCCCCCAGCGCAGCGGCTCGGTGAACGTCGAGCTCGACACCACGATCAGCCGGTAGCCGGCCTCGAGGAACTCCTCGACATAGCGCCGTACGGACCTCGTCACCTGCGGCGACGTCGCATGGTGGGCCATGACGACCACGCGCTCGGACCCCCCGGGCGCTCGCCCGGCATGCTCGACCGTGGTCGCACCGCCCGCCAGGTCGACCACCCGCGGGTAGGAGGAGCCGAGCACGTCAGCGCGCCCGGAGGCGGGCCACGCGACGCAACGGCCACGTCAACCGCCAGGACGCGCTGTGCCGCATCGTCTCGACCTGCGCCCACGCGGAGTCCCGCTGGCTGCGCAGCGCGGCCACCTCGAGCTCGAGCCGGGCGATCCGGTCCTCCGCCGACGCGGCGGGCTCGCTCGTCATGAGACCACCGTGCTGGTGACGGTCGCCTGCGAGCGGTCGAGGACGAGCTCGCCCCACGTGCCCTCGAGCCGGACGGCACCTGGCTCGACCTCGGACCCCGGTGCGCGGACCGTCAGCTCGAACGCCTTGTCCAGGTAGTCGTAGGTGTGCCCGTGGCTGCGGATCGCCGTGGAGAGCCGCCAGTTGGCCGGGAGCAGCGGCAGCCGCTCGAACCGGTAGTCGAGGTGCCCGACGCCCGGCACGAGGTTCAACGGTGCGCCGTGCATCCGCGTGTTGGTGCCCGCGATGCCGATGCCGTTCTCGTGGACGAACCCGAGCGACAGGCTCCCCGTCGGCACCGCGGTCGAGCACTCGAGGCGTACCCGAATGGTCACCGGCTCGCCCGTGACGAGGAACGGCAGCACCGCACCGTCGTTGTCGAGCAGCTCGACACCGGTCACACGCGCCTCGCCGGAGCCGCTGCGGAAGGCGTCCAGGCCGGTGACCTCGGCCGGCGACCGCTGGTCGCTCGCACGGGCCTCGGCCTTGTTCACGTCGCTGAGGTACGCGTCGATGACCTCGGTCGCCGGGCCGATCGCCCGCACCACGCCGTGGTCGAGCCAGACGGCACCGTCGCACAGCTCGGCCGCGAGCCCCATCGAGTGCGTGACCAGCACGATCGTCGTGCCCTGGTTCCGCAGCCGGAACAGGTGGTCGAAGCACTTGCGCTGGAACTCCTCGTCGCCGACCGCGATGATCTCGTCGACGATCAGGATCTCGGGGTCGAGGGTCACCGCGATCGCGAACCCGAGACGCACGTACATGCCCGAGGAGTAGATCTTCACCGGTGAGTCGATGAACTCGCTCAGCCCGGAGAAGTCGATGATCTCGTCGATGGAGCCATCGATCTGCTTGCGGGACAGGCCGAGGATCGACCCGTTGAGATAGATGTTCTCGCGGCCCGTGAGCTCACCGTGGAACCCGGCGCCCAGCTCGAGCAGGGCGGACACGCGGCCGTCGACGAGCACGCCGCCGGTGGTCGGACGGTAGACGCCCGCAAGGATCTTGAGCAGCGTCGACTTGCCGGAGCCGTTGTGCCCGACGAGCCCGAACGTGGTCCCGCGGGGCACCGTGAACGACACGTCGTCGAGCGCGCGGAACATCCCGTCGGAGGTCGACTTCCCGCGCACCACACGCTCCTTGACGGAGTTGCGGCGCTCCTGGTGCAGCTTGAAGTGCTTCGACAGGTGGTCGACGCGGATCGCCGGAGCGGCGTCCACGGGGATCACACGCTTCGGGACCACGGCGGACTCGTCCACGCTCACAGCTCCTCCCCCAGGTCGCCGCCACGTCGGCGGTACACCAGGACGCCGAAGACCAGTGCGGCCGCGGTCCAGCCGAGCATCGCCAGCCAGACCGACACCGGCGGTACCTGGAGCCCGTAGGTCAAGGCACGCAAGGTCTCGACGAAGAGGCTCAGGGGGCTCCACGCGATGATCGCGCGCAGTGGGATGCCGTGCAGGTCCTCAGGCACGATGGCGATGCTGTAGATGATCGGCGTGGCGTAGAACATCAGCTGCAGGCCGACAGCGACCAGGTGCGCGAGGTCACGCACGTACACGTTGAGGATGGCCAGCGCTGTGCTCAACGCGGTGACGAACACCGTGAGCAGCACCAGCCAGACGGGCAGGAGCAACCACGAGACGCCGAGGTTGCCCAGCACCAGGAGGATCAGCAGGTACAGGCTGAACTCGATCGCGCTCTGGACCGCCTGCGCCACGACCGTGCCGAGCACGGGGGCGTAGGCGGGGAAGAAGATCTTCTTGAGCAGGGCGCCCGTGCCGATCAGGCCGCCGATGCCACCGTTGACGCTCGACGCGAAGAACGTCCAGGTGGTGAGCCCGCCCCACATCCAGACGACGAAGATGCCCTTGTCGCCGTTGCCGAAGTCCGGCGGCGCTCCCCGGAAGACCACGGAGAACACGACCGTGTAGATGGCGAGGGTGGCGAGCGGGACGACGAGGGACCACGCCCAGCCGAGCACCGACCCCTTGAACTTGGACTTCAGGTCGCGCTGCGCGAAGTTCCAGATGAGGTTCCACTGCCGCCAGATCGGCGGCGTGTACCGGACCTCACGGGTCAGGACAGGTTCGGTCGTCGCCGCGACGGACGTTCCACGCTTCTCGATGTGTCGTGCCTCCAGCTTCGGGGACGCCCCGGCGTCCTGGTGCAGTCTGCCCGCGCGAGCGGCTGACCGCAGACCATTCCGAACGGTCCGCTGCTCGCGCGACCATCGGTGGATCGACCAACGAGATTATCAGCGTCTGCGCCCTGATCGTCCCGACCTGCCGCTGCTCGCCCGACGCGCCCCGGTAGGGTGGAGCCGTCCCCAACGCCCCGGAGGTCTCGCTCGTGCACCTGCTCGTGACCGGCGGAGCCGGCTTCATCGGCTCCAACTTCGTCCACCAGACCGTCCGCGAGCGTCCCGACGTCCGGGTGACCGTGCTCGACGCGCTGACGTACGCGGGCGACGAGCGCAGCCTGGACCCGGTCGACGGCAAGATCGTGTTCGCGAAGGGTGACATCGCCGACCCGGACATCGTCGACTCGCTGGTCAAGGACGTCGACCTGGTCGTGCACTTCGCGGCCGAGTCGCACAACGACAACTCGCTGCACGACCCGTGGCCGTTCCTGCGGACCAACGTGATCGGCACCTACCAGCTGCTCGAGGCCGTCCGCCGGCACGACATCCGGTACCACCACATCTCGACCGACGAGGTCTACGGCGACCTCGAGCTGGACGACCCGGCGAAGTTCACCCCGGACACCCCGTACAACCCGTCGAGCCCGTACTCGTCGACCAAGGCGGCGTCCGACCTGCTCGTGCGCGCCTGGGCCCGCAGCTTCGGCGTGCGCGCGACGATCTCCAACTGCTCGAACAACTACGGGCCGTACCAGCACGTCGAGAAGTTCATCCCGCGCCAGATCACGAACGTCATCGACGGCGTGCGCCCCAAGCTCTACGGCTCGGGCGAGAACGTACGCGACTGGATCCACGTCGAGGACCACAACAGCGCCGTCTGGGCGATCATCGAGCGCGGCCGCCTGGGCGAGACGTACCTGATCGGCGCGGACGGCGAGGAGAACAACAAGACCGTCGTCGAGGACATCCTCGAGATCATGGGTCTCGAGAAGGACGCCTACGACCTCGTCAGCGACCGCCCCGGTCACGACCTGCGGTACGCGATCGACTCGACCAAGCTCCGCGAGGAGCTGGGCTGGACGCCCCGCTACCAGAACTTCCGGGCCGGCCTCGAGGCGACCGTCTCCTGGTACCAGGAGAACGAGCGCTGGTGGCGTCCGCAGAAGGACGCGACCGAGGCGAAGTACGCCCAGCTGGGTCGCTGAGCACGGGCTCTACGCCGACTCGACCGGGGTCTGCCGGCGGGCTGACAGCGCGCTCGTGAGGATCTGGTCGAGATCGAGCTCTGCCCGCCACCCGGTGAGCCGCTCGATCTTGTCGACCGCCGCGACGACGTTCGCAGGGTCGCCGGCGCGGCGGCCCTCGAGCTCGGGCCGCACGTCGGACCCGGTGAGCGAGACGAGGCGTCCGACCACCTCCAGGACCGAGGCGCCCGTGCCGGTGCCCACGTTCAGCACGTCGAAGGCCGGTGCGCCCGGCGCACCGAGGTACCGCAGCGCCGCGACGTGCGCGCGCGCCAGGTCCTGCACGTGCACGAAGTCACGCACGCACGTGCCGTCCGGGGTCGGGTAGTCGGTGCCGAAGACCCTCGGTCGCTCGCCGCGCTCCAGGCCTGCCAGCACGATGGTCACGAGGTTCAGGACCTCGGGGTCACCCAGGTCGTCCCACCCGCTGCCGGCCACGTTGAAGTAGCGAAGTGCCACCCCGCGCAGGCCCGGACGCGCGCGCACCGCGTCGCGGACCAGCCACTCGCCGACCAGCTTGGACCGGCCGTACGGGTTGACGGGTTCCGTCGGCGCATCCTCGACGATCGGGGCTCCGCCTGAGGAACCAGCCGAGCCGACCGCCGTGTCGCCGTACACGGCTGCCGACGACGAGAAGACGATGCTCCGGACGTCCGCGGTCTCCATCGCCGCCAGCACGTTGTGCACGCCCGTGATGTTCTGCTCGGCGTACCAGAGGGGGCGCTCCAGCGACTCGTCGACGCGTTTGCGCGCGGCGAGATGGATGACGTCGTCGACGGAGCGGTCGCGCATCACCTCGGCCAGCAGTCGGGCGCCCTGCGCGGACGCGACGTCCGCGCGCAGCACCTCGACGTCGGCCACCCGCGCCGCGTCGCCGGTCGACAGGTCGTCGACGACCACCACGTCCTGCCCGGCGGCCACGAGCAGCCGGACGACGTGCGCACCGATGTATCCGGCACCACCGGTGACGAGCACGCTCATGGCAGCGACCCTAACCGCTGAGGCCCTGGCGCCTGCCCCGTGCCGGGGCATCGGCTCCCGGCGCAGGTCGCTGATCTGCACAGTTCCTCCACCACGCCGTACCGTGGCCTCCCCCGGTGGGAAACATCGACCTCCTACGATCGACCGGTGACCCATCGCCACGCCTCGTCCCCGCGCCCTCGCCCGGCCCGCCACGCCCGCCGCGTGCGGACCCACGGGACGCTGCGCGGCATCGCTCTGACCGTCGTGGCGATCCTCGCGTTCGGGGCGGCCGGGTCCGCAGCGCTCGCGGTCAAGCTGCAGGGAAACGTCGACCACGTCGACCTGGCCGGACTGGTCGACCCGGTGCCGTCGTCGAGCACTACGCCCGACCCTGACGACCCCAACGCGGGCAAGTCCGTCAACATCCTCATCCTGGGCTCCGACCAGCGTGACGGCCTCAACGGCCAGATCGGCGGCGACCGGGTCACAGGCATGCGCTCGGACACCACGATGGTGATGCACATCTCGGCGGACCGCAGCCGCATCTCGATCGTCTCGATCCCCCGTGACTCACTGGTCGACATCCCGTCGTGCACCATGACGAACGGCAAGACGAGCCGGGCGACGAACGGCATGTTCAACTCCGCGTTCGCGACCGGGTGGGACATGGGCGGCGACATGGCGTCTGCCGCGGCGTGCACAATCAACACCGTCCAGCAGAACACGGGCGTGCCGATCGACCACTTCGCGGTCGTGGACTTCGCGGGCTTCCAGCAGATGGTCCAGTCGATCGGCGGGGTGTCCATCTGCATCCCCAAGCCGATGAAGGACAAGCTGGCCGGCCTCGACATCCCGAACGCGGGCCTGCAGACCCTCGACGGACCGACGGCACTCGCCTATGCCCGCGCCCGCAAGAGCGTGGGTGACGGCTCGGACACCAACCGCATCGGCAACCAGCAGAAGCTCGTGGCAGCGATGGCGCGCGAGGTCCTCTCCGCGGACGTCCTCACGAACCCGGGCAAGCTGCTGTCGTTCCTGAGCGCCGCGACGAGCTCGCTCACCGTCGACTCGGGCATGTCCCTCGCCGACATGACCGGCCTCGCCTACAACCTTCGGAACATCGACCGTGGGAACATCACCTTCGTGACGATCCCGTGGGCCCCGGCCAAGTCCGACCGCAACCGGGTCGAGTGGACGGACGCTGCCGCGCAGGTCTGGTCCGACATGGCGAACGACGTGCCCCCGGCCTCGAGCACGCCCGCCGCGACCGCGACCCCGACGCCTGGCAGCACCGCGACCACGCCGGCGACGCCGACGCCCGCCGAGACGAAGGACGCCGGCAAGGAAGAGTTCTCGGTCGCCGACACGACTGACGTCTGCTGACGGATGGCTTCCGACGAGCGCACGACCCGGACCCCGCCGCCGAGCTTCGCGCCCGGCACGGCCTCGCCGCAGTCCCGTCCGGACGCGCCGCCGATCGTCGTCGGACGGTCCGCCCCGCCGGCGAGCCCGCCCGCGGAACAGCGGGCAGGGGCGCCTTCCGGTCCGTCACCGAGCAACCGGCCGGCCTCTTTTGCGCCTGCCGCCCCGTCGGATCGCCCTCAGGCGCCCGCAGTCGAGGTGGGCGGCGCGACGAGGCCGGCGCGACCGACCTCGCCGCGTTCCGCGACCTCCGCGCGCTCCACGGCACCGGCGCGTCCGGCTGCCGGGCCGGCCGCACGCACCGTGTCGTCCCAGCCGGCCGGGCGACGAGCCTCGGCCCCGCCGCCTGCTCGTCCATCGACGCCGACGCCGACGACGCCGACGACCCCGCCCGGAGCGCCGCGCGCACGACGCCGGCGATGGCCCGTGGTCGCGGTGGTCGCTGTCCTGCTGCTGGTCGCACTGCTCGCCTGGCCCATCGGGCTCGCGCGGTGGGCCGACGGCAAGGTGCAGCACACGGACGCGCTCAGCGGGGCGGCGAACACTCCCGGGACCACGTACCTGCTGACCGGCTCGGACTCACGCGCGGACGGAGGGATCAAGCAGGACGGCACGGAAGGCGCCCGGACGGACACGATCCTCCTGCTCCAGGTGCCCGACAGCGGGCCGGTCGCGCTCATCTCGCTGCCCCGTGACACCTATGTCGACATTCCCGGGCACGGAGGGTCCAAGCTCAATGCCGCGTTCGCCTGGGGCCAGGCTCCGCTCCTGGTGCAGACGGTCGAGGGGCTGACGGGTCTGACGGTCGACCACTACGCCGAGATCGGCATGGCCGGCGTGGAGAACATCGTCACCGCGGTCGGCGGCGTGCGCCTCTGCCACGACACCGACGTCGACGACAAGGACTCCGGGATGGAGTGGACCGCGGGCTGCCACGAGGTCGACGGCACCCAGGCCCTGGCCTTCGCCCGGATGCGCAAGGCCGACCCGACCGGGGACGTCGGTCGTGCGGAGCGCCAGCGTCAGCTCGTCAAGGCGGTCATGGGCAAGATCGACCCCAAGTCGTTGGCGCTGCACCCGTCCCAGCAGGTGGCCCTGATCGACGCCGGCACCCAGGCGCTGACCGTCGACACCGGCACCGGCATCGTCGACATGGGCAAGCTCGCGCTGGCGTTCCGGGCCGCGAACGGCCCCGACGGCGTCACCGGCACCCCGCCCATCAAGAGCCTCGACTACCGCCCCGGTGGCGTCGGCTCCACCGTCCAGCTGGACCCCGACCTGACTCCCGCGTTCTGGGTCGCCGTCCGGGACGGGACTCTGGAGCCGGGCAAGGTCGGCGGGATGCCCGGCTCCTGACTGACGCGCGCGGGACTCAGACTCCGAAGCCGATGCTGGGCCGGTTGCTCGTGTGGGCGCGGAGCCGCTCGCCCTTGACGTCGGCCTGACCCTCGAGCTCGACCTGGAACGCCGCCAT
Source organism: Cellulomonas sp. P4_H4 (assembly GCF_056400865.1). Lineage (NCBI taxonomy): Bacteria > Bacillati > Actinomycetota > Actinomycetes > Micrococcales > Cellulomonadaceae > Cellulomonas > Cellulomonas sp. P4_H4. Next base: position 963,711 of record NZ_JBFUKL010000001.1, on the reverse strand, counting down.
CGCGGCGCGCAGCCGGGCCGCCTCCTCACCCTCGCCCGAGGCGAGGATCCGCGCGGCCAGGAGCCCGGCGTTGCGCGCGCCCCCGATCGACACCGTCGCGACAGGGACGCCCGCGGGCATCTGGACGATGGACAGCAGGGAGTCGAGGCCGTCGAGGGTGGCCAACGGGACCGGGACGCCGATCACGGGCAGCGTGGTCACCGACGCGAGCATGCCGGGCAGGTGGGCCGCTCCCCCGGCGCCGGCGACGAGGACCCGAAGACCCCGGTCCGCGGCCGAGCGGCCGTAGGCGATCATCTTCTCGGGCTGCCGGTGCGCCGAGACCACGTCCACCTCGACCGGGACGCCGAAGTCGCGCAGCACCTCCGAGGCGGCCTGCATGACCGGCCAGTCCGAGTCCGAGCCCATGACGATCCCCACCACGGCCTGTCCTGCCATTGCCCGTCTCCCGACCCTGTGTCCGAGCCCGCGGCCCGGTCCTCGCACTGCCTCAACGACGACGTCGCGCGCCCATCATGTCTCAGCCGTCAGGGCCGAGGCGCCGCTGTTCGCGGCGGGCAGACAGTCAGCTCAACGCTCGCCGCGCACGAGGGCGGCTGCCGCGGAGGCGCGCGCGCGAAGGTCGGCCAGGTCGTCACCGCTGACGTTCACGTGGCCGAGCTTGCGACCAGCACGCACCTCTTTGCCGTAGAGGTGGACCTTCGCAGCCGGGTCGGCCGACCCCACGGCCGCGAGCGCATCGGTCGGCTCAGCGAGTGCGCTGCCGAGCACGTTGGCCATGACGGTCCAGGTAGCCGTCGTCGCGGTGTCTCCCAGGGGCAGGTCGAGGACGGCGCGCAGGTGCTGCTCGAACTGGCTGGTCACGGATCCGTCGATGGTCCAGTGGCCCGAGTTGTGCGGTCGCATGGCCAGCTCGTTCACCAGGACGGTGGGTGCACCACCCGCGGCCCCGGGCACCTCGAACAGCTCGACCGCCAGCACGCCGGTGACCTGCAGACCGTCGACGATCCGCTCAGCGACCGCGAGCGCCTGCGCGCGCGTCTCGGGGTCCAGGTCGGGTGCGGGAGCAACGACCTCGGCACACACCCCGTCGCGCTGCACGGACTCGACGACGGGCCAGGTGCGGATCTCCCCGCTCGGTCGGCGAGCCACCAGCACGGCGAGCTCCCGGGTGAACGGGACCAGCTCCTCCGCGAGGAGCGGAGCGCCCGTCCCGGCGTCGGCTGCCGCGAACCAGTCGGCCACCTCGTCGGACGTCCGGACGACGCGCACGCCCTTGCCGTCGTAGCCACCGCGGGCCGTCTTCACGACCGCAGCGCCCGTGCCGGCGGCGAGGAACGCGTCGAGGTCCGCCGCCGAACCGAGGGCGGACCAGCGAGGCACGGGAACCCCGAGGTCGGTGAGCCGCTGACGCATGACGATCTTGTCCTGCGCGTGCACGAGCGCGGACGCGCTGGGCTGGACCGAGACGCCCGACCCCGCGAGGCGGTCGAGGAGCGCGTTGGGCACGTGCTCGTGCTCGAACGTCAGCGCGTCGGCGCCGATCGCCAGCCGCGTGATCGCCGCCTCGTCGCTGGCGGAGCCGACGGGAGAGTCCACCACGACCTGCGCGGCCGACGACGTGCGGCTCTCGACCAGGACTCGCAGGTGCACGCCCAGTGCGGTCGCGGCCGGAGCCATCATGCGGGCGAGCTGTCCGCCGCCGACCACTGCCACCACGGGTGCTGTCACGAGCGACGAGAGTAGTCGAGCGCGACCGTTCACCCGTACAACGCCGCGGACCCCCCAGCCGGGTCCCAGGCGGCCGGGCTATCCTCACGGGCACCACAGTCCTGGCCGCAAGGAGCGCAGTGAGCACGAGCGACGACCTGACGGACGCCCTCGCGGCTCCCCGTGGGCACGTACCGGCCGTCGGGCCGGGACACGTCGCGGAGCCGGAGCCGGCGCTCCGCGTCGCGGCCCTGCGCGCACGGGCACTCGAGATCATGCGGTTCCTGTCCGTGGGCGCGGTCGCGTTCGTCGTCGACATCGGACTGTTCAACCTGTTGCGGTTCGGACCCGGTGAGCTGCTCGAGCACAAGCCCGTGACGGCAAAGGTCATCTCCGTGGTAGCCGCGACGCTCGTGTCGTGGCTGGGCAACCGGCACTGGACCTTCTCCCGTCGCCGCACCGACCGACGCGCCCGTGAGCTGGCCGTCTTCGCCGCCATCAACATCGTGTGCGCCGCGATCCCGATCGCCACGCTCGCGCTCTCGCACTACGGCCTCGGACAGACCACACCGCTGGCCGACAACGTCGCGACGGTCCTGGGCATCGCGATCGGCACCGTCGTGCGCTACGTGAGCTACAAGCGCTGGGTCTTCACGGGCCACGCGGTCACGGTGGCGCAGGACATCCCGACACCCTGAGGGTCAGGGAACGTCGGCCTGGACGACGACGCCGTCTCCGGACGCGGTGAGCTGGCCCTCCGACGCCGGGATGAACACCGACTGTCCCCGCCGCAGGAGCAGGATCGGCCCGCGGCCGGTGGACACCTCGATCTCACCCTCGATGCACAGCACCACGCGCGGCCCACGGCCCGGGATCCGGGTCGCACCCTCGTCGGTCAGCCGCGTCACGGAGAGCTCGAAGTCCTCGACCGGCGCGTAGAAGATGCGGGTCGACGTGAAGACACGCTCCGGAGCGATCCGGATGGGCGGCGCTGCGACGCAGTCGACGTTCCGCAACAGCTCCTCGACGTCGACGTGCTTGGCGGTCAGCCCCGCGCGCAGCACGTTGTCGGAGTTCGACATGATCTCGATGCCGACCCCGTGCAGGTACGCGTGCACGGTGCCGGTCGGCACGAACAGCGCCTCGCCGGGCTGGAGCGTCACGGGGTTGAGCAGCACCGACGTCACCGCGCCGGGATCCCCCGGGTAGGCCCCTGCGAGCCGGATGACCGTGCGGTCGGTGCGTGGCGAGGGCGACCCCTCCTGCAGCCGGCGCTGGCACGCCTCCACCAGCTTGGCCACGTCCGCCTGCCCGGGACGCGTGGACGGCATGAGGAGCCACTCGAACGCGGACCGCACGCCGTTCGAGCTCGGGTCCGCGGTCAGGATCGCGTGCAGGTCGTGCGCCAAGGGCGCGTCGAGGTCCGCCAGCAGCTCGGCGGCACGTCGCGGCGCACGGAAGCCGACCATCGCGTCGAAGCGCGTCAGCGCGTAGACGAGCTCCGGCTTGTGGTTGGGGTCGCGGTAGCTGCGCTCGGGTGCGGACGCCGGCACCCCGGACGCCTCCTCCTGGTCGAAGCCCGATCGCGCGCGCTCCAGGCCGGGGTGCACCTGCAGGGACAGGGGCGCGTCCGCGGCCACGATCTTGAGCAGGTACGGCAGCCGGGACCGGAACCGTGAGGCGATGTCCTCGCCCAGGTGGAACTCGGGGTCCGACCTGATGAGCTCGTCGAGGTTCGACCACCCGTCTGCGGTGCGCGCGACCGACGGGGCGCTCGTGTGCGCACCGAACCACGCCTCGGCGACGGGGCTGCCGTCCGGCACGCTGGCGAGCACGTCCGGGATGGCCGTGGTCGAGCCCCACGCGTAGTTCTGGAGGGCGGGAGTGAGCCGGTACAGAGCGATCGTCTCCTGGGTCTGGGGCAGCAGCATCGGCCGAACGAGTTATCACGGTATCGGCTACCGCACGGAAACAGGCAGCCCGTCGCGAGTGATGTCTGTCAGCGTCGACGCCGGTCAGGGCGCGTGACCACCTCACCGAGGGGCACGACCACGTCCGGCCGCAGCGACGTCGGGACGCCCGAGAGGAAGAGCGCGAACACCGCGGGACGCCGCTGCGCGAGCTCGAGCCGGCCGCCGTCCGCGGACGCCAGGTCGCGGGCGAGCGCGAGGCCGAGCCCGGTCCCGCGGCCGGAGGTGACCTCCCGCTCGAAGATGCGCGGCGCCAGGTCGTCCGGCACGCCCGCGCCCTCGTCGGCCACCTCCACCACGACGGCACCCGACGGACCGCCGGTGCGTGCCCGGACGGTCGTCGTGCCGGCGCCGTGCTTGAGCGAGTTCTCGATGAGCGTCGCCAGCACCTGGGCCAGCGCGCCGGGGGTCGCGAGGACCTGGGTGGACGGGTCCACGTCGACGACGAGGTGCCGACCGCTGGCGTCGAACGTCGGCTGCCACTCCTCTTCCTGCTGGTGCACCACGTCCAGCAGCATGAGCGCCTCGGTGGTGCCCCCCTGCGCGCGCCGCGAGCTGGCCAGCAGGTCGTCGACCACACGGACGAGGCGTTCGACCTGCTCCAGCGAGATCCGTGCCTCCTCGCTGACGTCCGGGTCGTCGGTGGCGATCATGATCTCCTCGAGCCGCATCGTCAGCGCGGTCAGGGGCGTGCGCAGCTGGTGCGAGGCGTCGGACGCGAACTGCCGTTCGGCCGCGAGCCGGCCCGCCATGCGGTCGGCGCTCCGGGCCAGCTCCGCCGCGACGAGATCGATCTCCTCGACGCCCGAGGGTTCTAGCCGCGGGCGCACCTGTCCCGCGCCGAGCTGTTCCGCCGACGCCGCGAGGTAGACGAGCGGCGCCGTCAGCCGGTTGGCCTGCCAGATCGCCATGGCGATGCCGGCCGCGAACGCGACGACCGCGGCGGCGACCACGAGCGCGATGACCCGCGCGCTCAGCCAGAACACGTCCCACCACGAGACGTAGAGGTTGACCTCGGCGCCGGTCTGCGAGGTCACGGTGACCGACAGCGAACGGCCCTGCACGCGCTCGCCGGCCTGGTAGATCTCGCCGTCGGGCGCCTGGACGGTCACCGACGCGGGGATGTCCCCGGGCCCGCCCGTGGCGTTCTCGAGCATGCGGTCGGTGAGGACGATGTTCTGCTGGATGCGGAAGTCGACCGAGCGAGCCACGGTGTCGGCCCGTGCCTGCAGGGCCTGCATCTCGTTCTCGCGCACGAGCTGCGCGCCCAGGAACGCCAGGGGGAAGCCCAGCAGCACGACCGCGACGGTGACCGCCGCGATCGTCGCCTGCAGGACGCGACGACGCAAGGGTCAGCCTCCCGTGCTGGTCGCGCCACCGGTCTCGAAGCGGAACCCCATGCCGCGGACGGTCGTGACGTACCGCGGCGCGTTCGCGTCGTCGCCGAGCTTTCGGCGCAGCCACGACACGTGCATGTCGAGAGTCTTGGTCGAGCCCGTGGGGTCCGAGCCCCACACCTCGCGCATGAGCGTCTCGCGCGCCACGACCGTGCCCGCCGCACCCACGAGCACGCGCAGCAGGTCGAACTCCTTGGCGGTCAGGTGCAGCTCGCGCTCGCCCTGGAAGGCACGGTGCGCGGCGACGTCGACCCGGACGTTCTGCGCGTGCACCTCGTCCTCGTCGCCCGGGTCCCCCACGCTGCGGCGCAGGAGCGCGCGGACGCGGGCGAGCAGCTCGGCGAGGCGGAACGGCTTGGTCACGTAGTCGTCGGCACCGGCGTCGAGCCCGACGACGAGGTCGACCTCGTCGGCGCGCGCGGTCAGGACCAGCAGGGGCGTTGTGAGGCCGAGGTTGCGGATGGCGCGGGCCACGTCGAGGCCGTCCATGTCCGGGAGGCCGAGGTCGAGCACGACCAGGTCCGCGGCAGCGGCGCCGTCGATCGCGCCTTGACCCGTTCCTTGCACGCGCACGTCGTAACCTTCACGCCCGAGCGCCCGGGCCAAAGGCTCGGCAATCGCGGGATCGTCCTCTGCCAGCAGCACCTGGGTCATTCGCCCATGCTAGGTCACGAGACGGTGTGGTCCGCTAGTTCAACCTGTGACCAGTTCGTGCGCCCGACGTGCGCGGGCGTCTGCCCGCCCGAGTCAGCGTTTCGGGCCGCTGCGTCCCTGGAGGAACCCGAGACCCCAGCTCGCGTGCATGCACGCGACGACCCCGGGCAGGTGCCGGCGGGTCGACCACGGAAGACCGCGACCCGCCGCGAGCCCACCGCCGACGACGACGACCGCGTAGCCCGCGGGGATCAGGAGCGCGGCCGATGCGGGAACGCTCCCGAGAACCAGCCCCGTCACACCCACGACGAGCCCGACCGCACTACCCACGACGGCGAGGGGCGCGGCCACGTAGCGCAGCGAGGCGGTCGCGGGGTACCGCGCGATCACCTCTCGCCGCCAGCGCCCGCTGCCGTTGAACTGCTTGGCGAGCTGGCGGTACGACGAGCGCGGCCGGTAGCCGACGCGGAGCCGGGGATCGAACCAGACGACCTCGCCCGCCTGTCGCAGGCGGAAGTTGAGCTCCCAGTCCTGCGCGCGGCTGAAGTGCTCGTCGAACCCTCCGAGACGCTCGAGCGCGTCGCGCCGGAAGACGCCGAGGTACACGCTCTCGGCGGGACCCGCGTGGCCCCCGACGTGGAACGGTGCACTGCCGATGCCGATGCGGCTGCTCATCGCGCACGCGACGGCCTTCTCGAACGGCGTCTTGCCTTCGGCCGCCATGACGCCACCGACATTCGCGGCGCCCGTCTCGAGCAGGGTCTCGACGGCGTCCTGGATGTAGGTGTCGGGCACGAACCCGTGCGCGTCCACCCGCACGACGATCGGGTTGCTCGTCGCTGCCAGGGCGGCGTTGAGCGCGGCAGGAGTACTGCCGCTGGGGTTGCTGACCAGCTGGATCGACGGATGCTGCGCGACCAGCCTGCGGGCGACGGCGTCGGTGCCGTCGACCGAGGGGCCTAGCGCGAGCACCAGGGTGGTCTCGCCGGGATAGCTGCTGTTGAGGATGTGCTCGACCGACGACGCCAGGTGCGGGGCTTCGTTCATCACCGGCACGACGACGTCGACGGCCGGCCAGTCCTGATCCGAAGCCGCCGAGGGCGCAGCTCTGTCAACTGGCGAGTCCATGGCAACGCACAGGTTATCTCTCAGCGAGGCCTGTCATGGACACCGGTGCCTGCGGATGCGTGACGTGTGAGTCGACGGTCTGCGGGCCGGTATCCTCGTGGGGCACTAATTCTCCTTTGGAGGTACCCGATGCGGCTGGCCGTCGCGCACGTCGCACGACCCACCTCACGCCGTCGACCTGTCGTAGGTGTCGCGTGAGCGATCAGCCCATCGAGCCCACCCGCCCGGACCTCACGCCGCGCGGCCGGCTGAGCACGACGGCGCTCGCCGAGCTTGTCGCGGCGAACAGCCTGGACTCGGTTGGTGGACGTCCGCGTTGGGGCGTTTACCTGCGCGAGCTGTGGCGGAGCAGAGCCTTCACGTGGGAACTGGCCAGTGCGAGCGCCTACGCCCGCAACCAGGACAACCGGTTGGGCCAGCTGTGGCTGGTGCTCAACCCCCTGCTGTCTGTGGGCGCCTACTTCCTCGTGTTTGGTCTCCTGCTCGAGACCGACCGCGGCGTCGACAACTTTCTGGCGTTCCTCACGGTCGGTGTGTTCATCTTCTCGTTCATCTCCGACACCGTCACGGTCGGTTCCCGCTCGGTACTGCGCAACCAGGGCATGATCCGCGCGATGCGGTTTCCCCGCGCCGCCCTGCCGATCTCGGCGACCATGACCGAGCTATTGCAGCTGATCCCCGCGATCGGGGCGCTCCTCGTCATCCTCCCTTTCACGGGCGAGCCCATCCGCTGGACATGGCTACTCCTCCTGCCCGCGCTCATGATGCTGCTCACGTTCTGCGCAGGCGTCGCACTGCTGATGGCACGCATCGTGGCCAGCTCACGCGACCTCGCCAACCTCGTTCCGGTCATCATGCGCATCGCTCGGTACGTCTCAGGCGTGTTCTTCAACGTCGCTTCCTACGCCGGGGACGGCGCCATCGGTCTGATCCTGCAGTACCAGCCGATCGCCATATTCCTCGACCTGTTCCGTTCTTGCGTCATGGTCGAGGTGCCCGTCCAGGCCGGCCACTGGGTCGCAGCCGGCGCCTGGACGCTGATCGCGCTCGTCGGTGGACTGATCTATTTCTGGCGGGGAGAGGGCACCTATGGGCGCGGTTGAACCGTCGGACGCTAGCCCCGAGATCTCCGTCGTCGCGAACGACGTCCACGTCACGTACCGCACGTACGGTGGCACCCGCACTGAGCTCCCGACCGAGAATCCGTCGCCCTGGAGCGCTCTGGCGGCCCGCGCGGGACGGCACGTGGGGTCCGCCAGCGAGGTGCCAGCGGTGCTCGGCGTCTCGTTCGTCGCCAACCGCGGGGAGTCGATCGGCATCATCGGCAAAAATGGCTCGGGAAAGAGCACTCTGCTGCGCGCCGTTGCCGGGCTCGTCCCGCTCGAATCGGGAGGCGTCTGGGTCGGTGGGTCTGTCGCCCTCCTCGGAGTGTCCGCGGTGCTGCAGCCCAAGCTGACCGGCGCCCGCAACATCGTCCTCGGCGGTCTCGCGCAGGGTCTGACATACAAGCAGATCCGGGAGTCGTTCGACGACATCGTCGAGTTCTCCGGGATCGGCGACTTCGTCAACCTGCCGATGCAGACGTACTCGTCAGGCATGAGTGCCCGGCTGCGCTTCGCGATCGCATCTGCGGGTCGACCCGACATCCTCGCCATCGATGAGGCACTGTCCACCGGTGACGCAGAGTTCCGCGAGAAGTCCGCACGTCGGATCGACGAAATCCGCGCCAACGCCGGGACGGTCTTCCTGGTGAGTCACTCGCGCACCACGGTGCGGGACACGTGCGACCGCGCGCTCTGGCTGGAGCACGGCGTCGTCGTGGCCGACGGCAACGCTCGCGACGTCGTGAAGGCTTACGAGGACAAGTACCTTCCGGCGCGGGGAAAGTAGCTGCGTCGCCATCGAGACGGCCCGTCGTCGCTTGCTCGGCCTGTCGCGGCGTCGTCCCCCGCCGACTGGCTCGATGGGCGCTGTGCGCACTGCCGCCTCGATCTTCCGTCCGACCCGAAAGCACATCCCCACTCGCGTTCAGTGGGTTGCGACGTGGAACAGGCACGTCTCGGCGGGTCCGAGCCATCCGCCAGGCCTAGGTAGGATCGTGCGGCGCAGCGACGTCGGTTGGCCGCCTATCGGCCGCATCAGAGCCTCCGGTCACGCTGCGGCCGTCGAGACGAAGGATTGAGCCCCCCATGACATCCGCCACGCTCGGGGCCTCACCCCGCGAGGCCGACGTAGCGGTGCCCGTCCCACATGGCAGCCGCTTCCGGCCGGACATCGAAGGGCTCCGTGCGCTGGCCGTCGGGCTCGTGCTCTTTCACCATGCTGAGCTGCGGTGGGTCAGCGGCGGGTTCATCGGTGTCGATGTCTTCTTCGTGATCTCGGGGTTCCTGATCACGGGACTACTCGTTCGCGAGGTCGAACGCACGGGCCGCATCGCTCTCTCATCGTTCTACGCGCGACGCATCCGCCGCCTGCTTCCGGCTGCGGCGCTCGTCCTGGTCGCGGCGACTGTCCTGACTTGGTGGCTCCTGCCAATTACCCAACGTCGCGTGTTTGGCGGCGACATCGTGTCGGCCGCGTTCTACGTGCTGAACTGGCGACTTGCCAACCGTTCCGTCGATTACCTTGCGGAGGGGGTCGACCCGTCGCCCGTCCAGCACTATTGGTCGCTGGCGGTCGAGGAGCAGTTCTACATCATCTGGCCGCTGCTTATGGTGTTTGCGCTGGTCCTGGTCCGGCGCCTGCGCCTCCCGCTGCGTCCGACCCTCGGCGTCGGCATCGCCCTCGTCATCGTCCCCTCGCTGGTCTGGTCGATCTACGCGACGAGCTCGAGCCCTGCGTCCGCGTTCTTCCTGACCACCACCCGCCTCTGGGAACTGGGCATAGGCGCCGCCGTCGCCGTAAGCACTCCCTTGTGGACCCGCCTGAACCACAAGGTTGCTGCCGTCCTTGCCCTCGTAGGCTTCGCAACGATCGTGGGGTCTGCGCTGGCCATCACGCCGAGCGACGCCTGGCCGGGGAGCCTCGCCTTGGCACCGGTGCTCGGCACGGCCGCTGTCATCGCTGCCGGTGTCGCGACGACGCGAACCCTAGTAGCTCGCGGCCTCGGCCTGCGCGCAATGGTCTGGGTCGGCGGACTGTCATACTCGATCTACCTGTGGCACTGGCTGTTCATCGTCGGCGGCGGCGCCTACTTCGGCACGCTCGGTGCCCGGCGCGGTGTCCTCCTCACGCTCGCTTCACTGGTCCCGGCCTGGCTGTGCCACCGATTGATCGAGAACCCCGTGCGTTTCGCGCCCAGCCTGGCACGCTCGCCGAGGCTTGCACTCTCCGTCGGAGCGAACCTGTCCCTCGTGGCGGCGATCGCCGGCCTCACGCTCGTGATTCCCGAGACCGTGCCGGCGGCGTCTCCAGGGTCGCAGTCACCTAAGGGAGTGCAGGCGATCCTGGACGATCCGAACGGCGGCAAGGACTTCTGGAGCGTCGACACCGCCGAGTCGATCCAGCCCGACCCGAACGTCGCGACCGAGGACCTACCCGAGCCCTACGGCTCCGACTGCGTCGTTAACCTCGAGGGTGCTGAGCTACGCGTCTGCGAGTACGCGGCACTGAACTCGGACACGACGGTGGCACTCGCGGGTGACTCGAAAGCCTTGCAATGGTTCAGCGCATTGGAGCAGATCAGCGTTGAGAACGGGTGGCGCCTGATCCTGCTCAACAAGTCGGCGTGCGCGCTGTCCGACGCGTTGCTCAAGAAGGACGACGGTCCGAACGAGTCCTGCGCGGCCTGGAACGAGCAGGCCCAGCGATACCTTGCCGAGAATCCGCCGGATCTGCTCCTCACATCTAGTCGCGCTTCGAAAGCATACGAAGCCGGGACAGAGAAGGTGTCGTCCGAGGGCCTCGCTGACGGCTTGACGGCTGCCTGGCAGGAGCTCCAACGGGCCGGGATACCGGTGATCAATATCCTCGACAATCCCGCACCTGCCGACGAGGTCTACGAATGCGTCGCCAAAAACCGCGACGCGCTGTCGTCTTGCTCATTCGAGGGCGCCACAGCATCCGCCGCTGTGCAACGCGCGGCCGCGGACCGGCTCGGCAATGTCGGGCTCGTGGACCTTTCTCCCTACCTGTGCCCGGGTGGGCACTGCCCCGCCGTGATCGGGGACATGCTCGTGTATCGCCAGGGGTCCCACATCACCGACACCTACGCCCGGTCTCTGCAGCACGTCATCGCCCATTCGATCGGCTCCGCCGCGGAACAGACGACGCCTACGGTTGATCCGGACATCGTCGAGGCGCTGACGGCGGGAACCTAGCGTCTTTCGTCGGGCGGCAGACGACGTCCGTACCGGCGACCGCCTCGACGGGCGCGTGCGGCGCGACTTATCTATCCGATCTCGGCCAACCGCTCCCGTACCCAAGCAACGCGGGCGTCTCGTGCGTCCAGTCCACGCGCGTATGCGAGTGCTTCGGCAGACTGCCGCGAGTAGACGCTCGCGGAGCAACGCCAGGCTCCGGCGGGGCGGAGCCCGAGGCGGTCCGGCCAGCCCTCGGGGCGTCGCTGCACGACGGGAACTACACCGGCGGCGAGCGCAGTGACCGCGAAGGTGTGCTCCACGATGCCGGCCGCACCCGACATGACTGCGAGATCGAGGCTGCGTGCGAACTCGTCGATCGAGACGTCGCTCAGAGACGCTTGGGCGATCTCGGAGAGTGTGGGGTACGCGTCTCGGACAGACCTGAGAACGTGAGCAGGCGCGAGGAGTCGTACGTCGCATCCCGCTCGCGCCGCCCCCACCAGCGCGCCTGCCCACTTCGAGCTCACCTGCGTCATCGCTGCACCGACGATCTGCTGTCCAGCGCGCACCACACGGGGACGCCCGGACAGGTGGCTCGGGATGACCGGGAATGCTGCGTCCTCGACGTCCGCCCAAGGCAGCTCGACGCGGAGCCACATCCGTGCGTCGGCAGTCCGGCCCGCCCAGCGCGGCTCGACGCCGAACACCCAGCGCGCGTGTTCGTGACACTCGAACGCTGTCCGCACCGACCGCGGCGCATCTGCCACGCCCTCGACAGCGTCCATCAGGACTACCTCTCGCGGATGCCATGTGGCAGCCCCAGGCGGCGCAACCTGCAGAACACCCGCGTCGGCCACGACGACTTGCTTGACGTCCGCAGCGTCATCGAGCGCGACGAGCTCGACACGGCGGTCGTTCACGAGATCTAGAAGCTCCGAGCAGAGGGGCGTCCTGCCTCGAGAGAAGCGCCGAGCGTCTTCGAGGTGCAGGGCGCCGACCTTCAGGCCAGCGTCCGCCAGAGTCACCAGCTCGTGTGCCAACGGGTGTGCCACACCCGCCGGGCTCTCCCAGTCGGCGACGAGGACGATGTCGAGCACCGGCGTACGTGACTCCACGGCAAACCGCTGCGGAACCGCCAGCCGCTCCACGGTTGTGGCGAGGGGTGCGCCGGCAGCAAGTGCTTGTCCGTGCACCCGGTTGGCAAGGTCCCAGAACGCGACGCGCGAAGGGTGGGCCCAGCCCGGACCGAATTCCGCCCGGGAGAGTGACGACGCTGTGAGGCGGTAGACGGAGAGCGGCAGATCGACGGGATGTGCCGGGTGGCCAGTGGCGTGCCGGACACGCTCGACGATTTCTCGATCGGCCCCCTTGCGCGCAGGGAGGTAGCCGCCGAGCTCGCGCAAGACGTCTCGTTCGGCGAGGAACGAGGGCAAGTGCGTCGCAACTAGCCGCGACCCAGGCTTGCAGAACCGCAGGTCGGGAGTCGCTCGAAGCGACTGGCTGATCGAGGACCTCCCGCCGCCGCGCAGGATCGGCGCCATCTGGGCCTCGATCCGCTGCGGGTGCGCCCAGTCGTCGTCGTCCTGGCCCGTGACGTAGCGTCCTTCGGCTACCGCGAGGGCCGCGTTCCGCGCGAGGTAGGTTCCCCCGTTGACGGCGAGACGAACAACCCTGATGCGGTCGTCCAGAGACTCGATGTGGTCCAGAACCTCGTCGTACTCAGGTCCGGACGCGTCGTCCACGACGATTAGCTCGAGCTGGCACCATGACTGCTTGAGGATCGAGCGCACGGAGGCAAAGATCTCCTGCCCCGGCCGGAACGTCGTCATGGCGACCGAGACCAGCGGACCGTCCGCTACGGTCGCGCCGGGATCGCACGTGAGTCCGTCAAAAGCCGTCGGCGCACCATCGGCCACGCTGATCGGGGCGAGGCCACGCGTGACATAGAACTCCGCGAGGCGCCGCGCCCACCCATCAGCGTCGCCGGTCGCCCGGCCGAGGGCTGGATTCAGCGCGTCCAGGGCGATCAGCTCCGCGTACCGAGTGTCCGGCGATGCATCGAGGAACGACAACGCCTCCGCCGTTCGGCCCGTCTCGATTAGCAGCAGTGCGTGCAGCGCTTGGGCGTCGGCGTCCGTCGTTCCCAACGCGAACGAGTCCAGGAGGCTCAGGGCCGTCTCGAAGTGGTCGGGTACGTCGTGCTGCAGTGCAACCACCCGAGCAAGAGCGACGGCCCAAGGCTGGGACAGTCCAGGAGTGCGTCCGTCTGCGATCGTCGCGACGACGTCGTCGTAGGTCAGCGATCCGTCGGAACCGATCCAGGCCATGAGGTCGGCGATTCCCGCGCCCCGCGTTCGTAGGGCGGTCGAGAAGACAGACCCTGGTCCCCCGCGGGGCCCCGCCGCATAGAGCGTCGAGCGCAGGCGGGCGAGGACCTCAAGATCGCGAATGCTCGGAGTGCTCACCACGTCGTTCCGATCGATCCGCCCAGCACAGCGACGGCCCGCTGGATGTCAGACCCTGCCAGCACACGACCAGTCGATGCGCGCACGTGGTCCGCCTCTCGGACGTCGGACCACACCGCCTCGCCGAGCGAGTCCGACGTACGGACGAGACTGCCATGCGGGTTGCCGACACCTGGTGCCACAACAACAACACCAGCAGCGGCGCACTCCAGCGCGATGCGTGCCACGCCCTCCTGCCCAGGTCCGATCGCGATCACATCGATCTGCCGGAGGAAGTCATCGAACGTGACGTCGCGCCGGTAGAGCACTGTGGTGGATCCCCGAGATCCCGTGACTCGCCCCTCGACCTGGCGTTCGACCGCAAGGGCGCGAACGCCTCCCCGCGAGGGCACCCCTCTCGTGTCCGGTACTGCCCATTCACCGTCAGCGCGCGATACGAGCGCTCCGAGGACCGCCGGCCGGGCCCGGCGGTCCTGCCAACGCCGTGGCCACAGCTTCGCATCGATCGTGACCGGGAGGTCTTGGTCGTACAGGCGCACATCCGCGGCCTCAAGTGCACGACGGGCGTCGGACGTCCTCGGTAGCCAGATGGGTTGAACATCCCATCGCTCTTGAGCGAGCTCGTCGCACAACACGGGGCTCCACGACGCCTCGGCACCGCGCCCAGGCACGTCGGCCACTATCACGACACGGTCGGCCGCGATTTCGTTCCCCTGGGTCGACATCCACGCAAGCGCCCTCGGCTCTGTCACGACGAGCGCGCGTGCAGTGCACGCCTCGTCGGGCGCGACGTGGCCCACGATTCCCGCGTTGACCAGTCGCGTCGCGCCCGTGTTCGCCGGCCACTGCGGCCGCACCGGAAACCACGGGTCGTCGAGTTGCGTGAGTGCGACCCTGCCACCGCGAGCCGCCACTGCAGAGACGAGCTCCAGCCACTCCCGGACACTCGGCGTGTCGTAGCGCCAGTCGTTGGCGACCACGAGGTCGAAGGTCCCGCGCACCGCGGGGCTGAGCGCCAGCCGGTCCGGAATCTGCGGAAGTTGCCCGGTGGATACAGCGCTCGTGCTACCAGCAGCAATTCTGGCGTGCCACTCCTCGTACGAGCCCCGCATGAGCAGCCGCGCCGGATGGTGCCAGCCAGCGAAGAAGTCAGAGCGGGACAGCGAGCCCTGCTCGATCCTGGTGACCCACAACGGCTCAGGTACGTCTACGACGGCACGCCCGGAAGCGCGGAGCCGAGCGACCAGCTCGCTGTCGGCACCCCGTCGACATGCCACGTATGAGCCGAGCGCAAGCACGTCGTCGCGTCGGAACATGAGCGAGCCCTCACACCAGCGTTCGGGCCAGAAACCGCGACGATGCAAGCCGAGGCTGGGGCTGACCGTCCACGCGCGGCACCGGGTCGCGACGACATGGGTGTTGTCCAGTAGCGGCTGGAGCTGATGCTCGATCCGTAGTGGGTGGGACCAGTCGTCCGAGTCCATTCCTGCGACTATCGACCCCCGGGCCAGCCCGATACCGATGTTCCGGGCGACATACGTGCCGCCGTTGACCTCCAGTCGGTGCACGCGGACGCGATCGTCTAGCTCTCGAACCTCCGCAAAGGTCTCGTCGAACTCGGCTCCCGACGCGTCGTCAACGACGATCAGCTCGAGGTTGCGCCACGACTGCGCGAGGATCGAGCGCGCAGCGACGAAGATCTCCGGCCCGGGTCGGTACGCGGTCATGACTACCGAGACAAACGGCCCTGCCGTCCGCACCGGGACGCGCGGCGCTGTGAGGCCGTCGAACCTGGAGGGTGCGTTCTCGTCGATGGTCGGGGCATCGAGTCCGTAGGCGGCGAACAGGTCGCGCCAGATCCGCGACCACGTCCCTGCATCGCCGCCGAGCACGGGATTCTCGACATCGAGTCGCAGGAATCGCCCATCCCCTCCAGGCAACGCCGAGTCGATGATGTCCCGGACTTCGTCGAGACGATGTTCGATCAGCAACAGCTCCGCGAATGCAAGGCGATGCCGGTGACCGAGCCAGTCTGACCCGAACCGCTGCACGAGCGCCTCGTAGAGCACGAGGGAGTCTGCGGTGTCGGATTGCTCGAGGCTCTGCATCCCGACCACGAGTGCGAGACTCTCGAGCCAGCGCGGCTCGAGCGCCTCTATCTCGCCGGAGCGCGCGCGCTCGATGGCGTCGCGGAAGCTGCTCGTCCCGGCGGCTACTGCGAGCGGCTCGCGAACTGTGTGGCTGCGGAGCCTCAGTGCCGTCCGCTCCACGCCCTCATGCGGGTAACTCGCGAAGTTTCGAGCCCACACCGCGGTTGGGCCGCCCGTGTCCAGCGCCGACACCCAACCTCCACATTCTCGCCATCGTCCACGTTCAGGCTGTGTGACCAGCACGTTCGCAGTGAGCGCTCCGAGTGTAGGCTGACCGCGCCGACGCGACCAAGCCGGGCCGCGTCCCCACAGGTTGGTGACTGACAACGCCATGAAGAAACTCGTCCTGCGCGCAGTCGCTCCGACGGTCGCGGTCCTCGCTCTTGCGGGCTCCGTCCTCGCGGCGCTCGACCAGCTCCGTTGGGCGCTAGCCATTAGCCTGCTGATCGTGGGAGCCGGTGCGGCGCTCGCCGCAGAGACCTACCGCAAGACCGTTCGCACGGCGACGGCTTCCCGCCTCGACGCGGTCGCGGCAGGTGTGACAGGCCGGGTCGACCGGCTCGAGGAGCGTACGAACCGTCGTCTCGGAGAGCTCGGCGACCGCGTGGTCAGCGGAGACCGGACCCTGAGTCGCCTCGAAGCGGCTGAGAAGCGCCTGTTGCTCTCCGTCGAGCGGGTGCGCTTCAGTGTCGAGGACCTCGCGCCGCTCGTGGAGGATGTGGGCGCGACGGTTCGATCCGTCGATACGGAACTTTCGCCCCTCGTGCGAGAGGTTTCCTCGACTGTCCGATCCGTCGAGAAGCGCCAGATCCGGGATCGCTTCGCGCACAGGGACGCGATCGTGGAAGCTGTGCGGAACATGGACGCGACGCTCCAGCTGCTGCCTCTCGTCTCTGCTCGGGCGCCGCTGCCGCCCACCGGCGGCTGGGCGATCTCCGCGCGGAACCTCCTGCTGACAGTCACGCTCGCGCGTACCACCACCCCGCGGACTATTCTCGAGCTCGGCAGCGGGACATCGACCATCTGGCTCGGGTACGTCGCTGTGGAGACCGGCGCCAGGGTCGTGGCGCTCGAGCACCTCGACCAGTTTGCTGAGGCCACGCGCGCGGAGCTGGACCGGCACGGTCTGGCGCACGCGGTGGAGGTTCGAACGGCTCCACTCGTGCCCGTCACACTTCCGTCGACGAACCAGCCGTGGTACGACGTGTCGGCCCTCGGGGATCTCGACCAGGTCGAGCTCCTCCTGGTCGACGGACCTCCGGAGTCGACCGGACCGGCGGCGCGCTACCCGGCTCTTCCGGCGCTGGTGGACAGACTCGCGGATGAGGCGTGGATCGTGCTCGATGACGCCGCACGCGAGGGCGAGGCGGAGTCGATCGAGCGTTGGCTCGCGGAGGTTCCGGGCCTGTCGCTCGTGCCGACGTCGAGCGAGTCCCTCGCGTTCCTGCGCTTTGTCCGGCCGATCGGCTGACCCACCGACGGCCGCAGTCGGGGCGGCGCTCGGCGAAGCGTCCGGCTGTATAGACTCGCCGGCGAGTCTCCGGCCCGGCTGGATGAGATCGAAGGTCGTATCTCGGTCACCGTTCTACCCGCAGCCGACGGCGCGCGACTGGCAGTCGACGCGCCCCACGAGCTCACCACCACCGAAAGGCACTTCATGACCTCGGACCTCGTCGTCGTCGGACTCGGCTACGTCGGCCTCCCTCTCGCGCAGCAGGCGGCCCGATCCGGCCTCACCGTGACTGGCTTCGATGTGAACCAAGGCGTGGTCGACGGCCTCAACGGATCGGTCTCGCACATAGACGACCTCTCCGACGAGCATGTCGCTGAAATGCGGGCGGCCGGCTTTGTTGCCACGACCGACGAGTCGGTGCTCGCCGGCGCTGGGGCGATCGTCATCTGCGTACCGACACCTCTCAGCGCGGACGGCGGACCGGACCTGGGTCCGGTGCGCAGCGCCACCGCCACCGTGGCACGCAACCTCACTCCAGGCACGCTCGTCGTGCTCGAGTCCACTACATACCCAGGCACCACCGAGGAGCTCGTGCGCCCCGCGCTCGAGGCTGGTGGCCTCGTCGTTGGCAAGGACATCAACCTCGCGTTCTCGCCCGAGCGGGTCGACCCTGGTAACCCCGTGTACGGCATTAAGAACACCCCGAAGGTCGTGGGCGGTAGCACTCCGGCCTGCACCGAGCGTGCCGTGACGTTCTACGCCCGGTTCATCGACACGATCGTGCCCGCGACGGGCACCCGCGAGGCCGAAACGGCGAAGCTGCTCGAGAACACGTACCGCCACATCAACATCGCACTCGTCAACGAGATGGCTCGCTTCTGCCATGACCTCGGCATCGACCTGTGGGACGTCATCGGGTTGGCCAAGACGAAGCCGTTCGGCTTCCAGGCGTTCTATCCCGGTCCGGGTGTGGGGGGCCACTGCATCCCGATCGACCCCAACTACCTGAGTTACAGCGTGCGCAGCCAGCTCGGATACCCGTTCCGCTTCGTCGAGCTCGCTCAGGAGATCAACGCGACGATGCCGGGGTACGTCGCCCACCGCGCGCAGAACATCCTGAACGATGCCGGACTGGCCACGAAGGGGGCCCACGTGCTCCTGCTCGGTGTCACATACAAGCCGAACATCACCGACCAGCGCGAGTCCCCCGCCGTCGACCTGGCCAAGGCGCTCATCGAGCTTGGAGCCGATATCAGCTATCACGACCCGCACGTCGAGCGCTGGGGTGTCGAAGGCACCGCTCTCACGTGCGTCGAGAATCTCGACGCTGCCGTAGCCGAGTCGGACCTCGTGATCCTGGTACAGAATCACGCAGCCTACGACGCCCCTGGCCTGGCGTCGAAGGCCCAGCGGTTCTTCGACACCCGCGGCGCTACCGCCCCGGGCGTCGCGCACCGCCTCTAGCCGGAAGAGCGGACTGACTTCAGGGCCCGTTCGATCGCGCCGACTAGGTAGGGCCCCAGGCTCCTGCTGTAGGTACCGGTCAGGTGACCCACCGTGTCTCGGTAGACGAGTTGGTTCCCGATCACCGCCGGGCATCCCGTGTCGTCGCAGTAGAAGCGTGTCACGTCCGCGAGCGCGGACCCAGGGGTGGCGGCGACTGCCGCGACCAGCGGATCCGGCACTGACGCGCCTTCGCGGAGGGTCATCCCGCAGTCGTCGCCGGCACGGAACCCGACCCGCCCGACGCACTGCAGAGCGGCCTCGGTGACCACCGGCGTGTCGGACACGGCAATCACCGAGGCGCCGGCGCCGATCAGCGGCTGCCACGCGGCCGAGTACCGCTCTGCCGTCTCCGAGGCATCGCTACCCGCCTTCGTCCGTGCACCGGCCGTCAGGATCAGGTCGTATTGCCCGGCATCGACGGCCGCAAGGATCTCCTTCATCGCGGTGTCGCAGTTGCCCTGGGTCGCCTTCGGGCCCTTCTCCCTCAGCTGGCACCCGTTCCCGACGTAGGTGTCCAGCCGCCAACCGGTGGCGTCGAGCTGGTCGCGCAGGCCGGGCAGCAGCATCGCGGCGTGGCTGTCGCCCACGAGAGCCACCCGCAGGGTCTCGCCCTCGGTCCTGCCGAACGTGCACGACTTGAGCGGCTTCTTCGCCGCCGTATAGCACGAGAACGCCCCACCAGTGTCGTCGACCATCTCGCTCGGATCGGGAGTCACCGAGGACGCGTAGACCGCATCCTCGCACTCCGCGCCGGGAGCCCACGCCGCAGCCCCGTCACAGGAGCCCTGAGGACTGCCCGGGCTGTCATGGGGACCTTCAGAGGCACTGCTCTGGGCGGTAGACGCAACGGAAGCGAGCACCGCCCACGACGACCCACCCAGGACCGCCAGCATGACCACCCCGGCCACGAACGGGCGGCGGTACCGACGCACGAAGCCCGTGCCGGGAACGACCGCCGGTCCGGAGCGGCGGGCGGGACTCTCCACCAGGTGGTACGCGGCGATCGCGAGGACGAACGCCAGGGTGAGGGCGACTATGTCGAACTTCTTCGAACCCGAGAGCATGACCGTCGGCAGCAGGATGAGAACAGGCCAGTGCCACAGGTAGAGCGAGTAGGACATGTCGCCGACGTAGCCGCTGGCCCGGTTCGTCAGCGGCCACGGACCGTCCTCGTCGGACCCGTGGCCGGCGAGGAGCACGAGCGCCGTCGCGGCGACCGGTAGCGCGGCCCAGGGCGCCGGGAAGCCGTGGTCGGCACGGACCACGAGCAAGGCGGCCAGAATGCCCAGCAGCCCTACCCAGGAGAGCGCCCGGCGCACGACGCCCGACCGGGGCACGACCGCACTGCCCAGGATCGCGACGAGTGCGCCCGCGCCGAGCTCCCACACCCGGCCCAGGCTCGAGAAGAACGCGAAGCTGGGGTTCGAGCCCGTCTGGTGCAGTGCCCACGCGAACGACGCAACGACGACGACCCCCATGGCCGCGCCCACGAGGGCGCGCTGCGCCCGTTCGCGAGATCGGTGCCGAACCAGGGCGAGCAGCAGCAACATCACCCATGGCCACACGAAGTAGAACTGCTCCTCGACCGACAGGGACCAGAAGTGCTGCACCGGTGACGGCGGCAGCCCTTCTTGGAAGTAGTCGGTCCCTGTCAGCGCGAAGCGCCAGTTCGCGGCGCACAGTGCAGCCCACACCGCGTCGACCGCGGTTGTCACCGCGCGAACGCCCCCGACGAGCAGACCGGTCACCAGCACCGTCGCCGCGAGCGTCAGGGCCGCGTTCGGCAGGATGCGCCGCGCCCGTCGGGCGTAGAAGCCGCGGAACGAGATGCTGCCGGTGCGTGCGTGCTCGCGCAGCAGCAGGCCAGTGATCAGGTACCCGCTGACGACGAAGAAGACGTCGACACCCACGAAACCGCCCTGTGGCCAGCCGAGCAGGTGGTCGGCCACCACAGCCAGCACCGCGACGGCGCGCAGTCCCTGCACGTCGCGTCGCTGCGTCGTGCGCGTTTCGGGCACGCCTGCGGAGCTCGCGTCGAGCGAGTCCCGCGCGACGACCTGCGGACCGGTCATCGCGCTGGGGCGGCCACCGCGACGGCCTCGATCACCGCGTCGACCAGGTCGCGCATGTGCTCCTCCGCCTGGGCACGGATCCGTGTGACGTCGGCCGGGTTGACCTCGGGCCGAGCGTCGAACGTCTCCACCAGCTTCGGGGACTCGAAGCGGGCAACGAGGGCGTCGAGCCCGATGCGGCGCATGAAGTTGACGTTCTTGTTGGTCGGGACCAGCACGATGGAGGGGACGCCGTACATCGTCGCAACGACGGTGCCGTGGAACTTCATCGAGGCGAGCACGGTGCACTCCCCGATCGCGCGCGAGAGGTCGTCGAGTTCTTCGCTGTACACGATCTCCTTGCCCTCGATCTCCAGCGTGTCGGCGTTCTCGCGGTCACGCACACCGACCACACCCGTGCCCAGCACGATGTGCCGGATCCGCCAGCCCTCGTCAGTCGCGTGGTGCGCCAGGCGCTTCAGCTGCGTGTAGTCGTCCGGTACCGCGATGCCGGAGCGCAGGCGCGTGACGAGACCGAGGATGGGCGCACCTTCTGGCCGCACGGCCTCGGGGAGGTCGAGGCTGCACACGATGTCGGGGGCGACCAGCACCTCGAGCGGCGGCTCGAGCCACTTGCGGATCCACTGTGCGGCCTGGTCGTCGCGCACGCCGATCCGTCGGACGTTCGGGTGGTGCATGAACCGCCGGTGCCGTCGGATGATGGGCTCGCGCTCGGGTCGCGCGTTCGCTCCGCTGTACTGCGGGACTCCGACGCCGACGACGAACACCGGCTTGGCCAGGAACGCGTGGTTGAAGTAGCGCGGGTCCTGGTTCCAGGGCTGCAGGATGTCGCCGCCGCCGATGACGATCGCATCGAGCTCGGCGACGATCTCCTCTACTGGTCTGGAGAAGAACGGCGGGTTGGACAGGTCGGCAATCACGCGAAGCTCGAACTGCGGGCCGAGGTACTGCTTGAACACCTCGAGGAAGAGCTCGTCACCGTAGTTGCCGTCTCCGAAGAAGCCGGCGAGCCCAACGACCTTGCGACGGTTCGGGTCGGCGGCGGCGCCCGCAGCAGGGGGTGCCGGAAGACGGCTCAGCGCAGTGCGGCCGGAGATCCGCGCGCGGCGTCTCAGGCGGCCAGCCGCCTGGCGAAGTCGACGCATCGGGTCGGGTCCTCTCGTCTGGGGTCGGTCCGAGGACCATGACCCGGGGCCGTCCGTCCACGCAGGCTCGGACTGCGGCGCGTGGGCTCGGGACGACAACTCCGGGGACGAGGATACGGCCCGGGAGGCGATTGCTCCTCGCACCCGCGTCCTGCAAGGTCGACTATCCTCAGCCCGTGGACGAGCCTGGCGACTTCTTGCGACGTGTCGGCGGGGTCTCCACGTTCCAGTGGAACCCGCTGCGTCCGATTCCTGGCCGAGACGAACTCGTCACGGTCAACAACGTCGGAGACCTGCTCGGCCCACTCGTCGTCGAGCTCATGCTTCAGCATCTCGACCCGGACGCCCGCGTCGAGGAGACGCCGGACCGCACGGTGTTCTCTGTCGGCTCGGTCATGCACTTCGCTGGCCGCGGAGACGTCATCTGGGGTACCGGCATCAACGGCAAGGTCTCCAACGACACCATTCGTAGGGACCAAGGACTCGACGTTCGCGCCGTGCGCGGACCGTGGTCCGCGGCGTTCTTGACCGCCCGCGGCTGCACGGTCCCCCGGGTGTACGGCGACCCGGCCCTCCTCCTCCCCCGGCTCATGCCCGAACTCCAGTCGTGGGCTCGGACCACCCGCCGCGACGTCCTGGTGGCACCCAACTTCAACGACCTGGGAACTATGGAGACAGGCGACCACGCCGTCCTGATTCCCACCGACCCATTGAGAACGGTCCTGCGGACCATCGCCCAGTCGGGCTTCGTCGTGGGTTCCTCGCTGCACGCGATCGTCGTCGCCGACTCGCTCGGAATCCCCGCGCGCCTCGTCGCATCCCCGTCGGAGGACCTGTTCAAGTACCGCGACTACCTTGGGGGCACCGGCCGATCGCTCACCCGGGTTGCGGCATCTGTCGAGGAGGCGTTGGCGCTCGGCCCCCACGAGCCAGCCGACGTCGATCTCGACCTCCTCCAGGCGACGTTCCCGCTGGACGTCTGGAACCTCGGGCCCCGCCAGAGGACCTACCGCGGCGCCGAGATAGCAACCGCTGAGTTCAGCACCGCGCTGCTCGACGCGTGGCTCACGTCGGTCACTCCCGAGGCCGACCATACGGCGATCGAGCGCGCATTCGTCGACGAGCGACTCCCAGCCGTCCTGCGGGCGGCCGCCGATCCCGAGCACGCCGCCGAAGCGGTCGACGAAGCTGCGACCTACCGCGAGCTCGTCCTGCCCGCACTCGATCCGGGCATCCTCCCGCCCGAGCTCGCCGAGGCGCTCACGCTGCTCGACGACCGCGACGTGACCCGGCTGCGCCTGGCTCACCACCTCCACGGCGCGCCCGAGGTCGCCGAGCTCCGCGCCGCCCGACCGACCTCGCGAGGAGCGGTCCTGGCCTTGTCCATCCGGCTCAGCCGAGTCCGGGGTGGCGTCGAGCGAGCCGAGCTCGAGCTCGTCGGCGTGCAGACCGGCGACGTGCGCACGGTCCGCCTCGACACCTTCCCGCTGCACGCCGCGCAGTGGCTCCTCGAGCTGGACGTCGTCGTTGACGTCGCCCCGCAGGCGGAGCCGCAGCAGGTCTTCGTGCGACTGTCAGACGCGGATGGCAACGACCGACGGATCGCGGTGGGCGCGCCAGGCACGATCGGCCTCCGGCTCGACCTCGACCGACAGGAAGCACAGACGCCGCCAGAACACGTCGGTCCGTGGGTCCTCGATCCCGCCGTCCTCTCGACCGACACAGCCGCTTAGGACCCGCACAATGCCGCGCATCGTCGCCTTCCCCGCGTGGGAGGACAACCCGTACCTCAACATGCTCTACCTGTCCGCCGTCTCGAGCGGCTGGTCGCTGCAGGGAACGACGCGCACCGACAACCTCATCCGACTGCTCGGGACGATGGGATCCGGCGACGTCGTGCACATCCATTGGACGGCCCCGGTCTGCCAGCGCGCCGACTCCTACGCCGCTGCCCGCCGTCAGCTCGACGAGTTCACCGAGGCTCTCGAGTCGGCCACAGCTGCCGGCGTGGACCTCATCTGGACCGTGCACAACGTTCTTCCCCACGAACTCCACTACCGAGACCTCGAGATCGAGCTGGCGAACCTGCTGGTCAGGCTGTCGGCGCAGGTCATCCAACTCAACTCCCACACAGTGGAGGCCGTCGCGGCCGACTACGAGCTGCCGGTCGACAAGGTGGTGACCCTGCCGCACTCGTCGTACCACGGGGTCTACCCGAATTCCGTCACTCGCGCCGATGCAAGGGCGCGGCTCGGCGTTCCGTCGACGTCGCCCACCGTGGCTTTCGTGGGACAGATACGGCCCTACAAGGGCATCAGCACGTTGCTCGCAGCGGTGGGCACCCTTTCGGACGACGTCGAGGACCTAACCCTGCTTCTCGCCGGAAAGGTACATCCGGACCTGCTTCCGGACATCGATCGTCAGCTGCCGGTCGGGGTACGCGTCGTGCGGTCGCACGGCTTCGTCGACGACGCCGACCTACAGCTCTGGTACCGCGCCGCCGACGTACTCGTACTCCCGTACGACCGCGTGCTCAACTCCGGCAGCGCCCTGCTGGCCGCAACCTTCGGGCGGCCGTGCATCCTGCCCGGCGAGCCGCACATGGTCGGGGAGTTCGGCGACGAGGAGTGGGTGTCGTTCTTCACCCCCGGGGCCGGGGCGGTCGCCAGCCTGGCACGTGCCCTGCATACCGCGCTCGACGGCTCAGCAAGGACCGGTGCGGCAGCCGAGACCTTCGCGCTCGCCTACACGCCGTGGCAGATGAGCCGCGACTACGTCCGGATTCTCGAGTCCCTGTCGGCACCGGCCTGACCCGCTGGACTAGCGTGCAAAACTCCTCATCGCCCGCCGGAACATGCGCTCGTGGACCGCGGCGAGTCGAACGACAGACACCGGCCCGTCGCGCTTCAGGCGTCTGCTGACCGAGAGCAGGCGCCATCGGCTCCGCGAGGCGGTCACGGCGGACCGTTCGACCACGAGAGGGGACTGGGCGGCACCCCCGGACGTCGGGTACGTGATCTCGAAGACCCACGTGCCCTGACTCGGCAGAGCCCGGGCAGGGACGCGGAAGCGCAACGTGCCCCCGCCGTCTCCTCGCAAGGTCGCAACCTCGCGACGGCTCGCAGGTGAGCCGGGCTTGACGGCAGTCACGCTTCCCGAGTCGTCCAGGGCGCGCACCGGGCGCTCGATCACCACGTCAGCCGCGCGTCTGCCCACGACGACCGAGCGTGCCCGTACTGCTGCGAGCACGCCGACCGGTGGAGTCCGGAGCAGCTGCGAGACGTCACCCGTGGCCAGCGCCTGGCGGATGCGGGCGTCGTGCGGGCGTTCCGCGTCGCCGACCGGGCTGTCGAACAGGGCCTCGTGACCGGCCACCACCGCCAGCAGCTCCTGCGCTTCCGGCTCCGACAACGGCGTGGGCAGAGCCGTCATGCTCTCCACGACGTAGCGGTACGCAAGAGCGTGTAGGCCGGCGTCGGGCACGCGAGAGGACTCGACGAGCACCGCCACGATCTGCATAGCTTCACGCGGCTGCAGAGGCACGAAAGGTCTGTCCTCCTCGCCCATCATGCCTACGACCGCCCGCGCCCACTCGTGGTGTCCGAGAGCGAAGAGGCTGTAGACGGCCTGACGGTCTGCAGAGAGCCGCTGCCAGGCGCTCGGCGGGGCGCTGCCCAGCATCCGCGTCAGGAGCGCTGGCAGCTCGGCGTCGACCTGTCCCGTCGTCGGCTCCTGCAGGTATCGCCGGACGTGAACCCACCCGTCGGCATCCAGAAACATGCTCCAGAACACGGCTGTCAGACCAGGATCTTCCACGCCCGCGACCAGCGCCGCGCACACGATCTCCTGCGAGAGGTAGCTGCGCAGGCTCACGTCGGCGCGCGCCTGCGACGTCATCGAGGACGCACCCGGACGGTCGCGGTAGAGGTAGACGATGTCCGGGAGCACGTCGATGCTCGTCGCACTCACGAGGGCCGCGGTCATCGGGGCGACGTCGTTGGAGCGGGGAACGCTGGGGAACCGGATGGCCTCGCGCTGCCAGAACTCGCGGCTGAACAGCCTGTTCCAGCACGCGCGGTTGCGGATCAGGACGGGGTGGTCGACGAGCCGGATGCCTGCCCGGGGCGTCCCGAACGCGTTCCAGCGGCCCGTGGGGCTCCACGTGCGCAGTGCCGAGAACTTGAGGAAGTCACCGATGACCATGTCCGAGCCCGAACCGGCCGCGGAGGCGTGCATGGTCGCGTACGCCCCCGCCGGGACGATGTCGTCGCCGTCGCAGAACGCGATGTAGCGGCCGCGAGCGAGCTCGGCGCCGTAGTTGCGGCACTGGCCGCCACCGGTTCCCGGCATGCGCACGGCGCGGATCCGTGGGTCGTGGGCCGCGCGCTCGAGCACGCGCGTCCACGTGCCGTCCGTCGAGCCGTCGTCGACGAGCACGACCTCGAGGTCGAGGGTCTGCTCGTCGAGGATGCTCGTGAGGCAGTCGTCGATCCAGTCGACGACGTTGAACGTCGGGATGATCACCGAGACGTCGGGGGACGTCACTGGGTCAGCCACCTGTACCTCACTCTTCTGCGGGCTGCTCTCGTCAGCTTCGGCGTCTGCGTCCTGCACGCGGGGCGTCATCCTATGTCGATCCTCCGCACGGCCCGCCGCTGCCAGGCCCGCTCGCGGCGGCGGCGGACGGCCGCGCGTGCACGGTCGGCCCGCACCCCGCGCAGCGTGGCGTCCACGACGGCGCGACCACTCTTCCGGACGGCCGCACGGGCGCGACCGCGCGACGCCCGCCCGGACGGCCGCACGCTGCGCGCGGCGAGCCGCAACGCACCGCCGAGCGCGACGAGCGGCCTGGGGTCCCACAGGAGCGCCTCTGCCGAGCCCGGTGCCCCGGCCCCTCCGGCAGGGCCCACGAGGACGGCGGGCGCGCGGAGGTGCGGGAGGACGTCCGGTGAGGTGTCGGCGACGACGATGCGGCGTGGTGCGTCGACGACGGCGCGGCGCCCCCCGGCGGACGCCCACGCGAGACCGTCGCGCGACCGGACGAGCACCGTGACGTCGGCTGTCGGGAACGCGGCGCGCAGCACACGCCCGGGCGCGGACGGCGGTGCCTCGATGGTCAGCTCGTCGACGTCGGTCGGACCGACGGCCGCGGCGAACCGCTCCGCGAACACGCCGTCGCGCAGGTCGGTCTCCCGCCAGGCGAGCGGGTGCTGCGGCCAGATGAGCTGGTTGAGGTCGACCACCTGGTCGAAGGCCGCGGCGACCTCGGCGAACGCCGGGTCCTGGTCGAACCGGTCCGCGAGCTCGGGTACGTCGGCGCAGCCCGCGGTCAGGAGGACGACAGGGCGCTGGTAGGCGCCCGAGCGGACCGCCCCGGCGGCGAGCTCGGCAGCCTGCATGTCGGTCACGACGATCACGGAGGTCACGACACCCCCCGACCGGCGCGGTAC
The DNA here is from genome assembly GCF_056400865.1 of Cellulomonas sp. P4_H4. NCBI lineage: Bacteria > Bacillati > Actinomycetota > Actinomycetes > Micrococcales > Cellulomonadaceae > Cellulomonas > Cellulomonas sp. P4_H4. The sequence goes on along the minus strand of NZ_JBFUKL010000001.1, from coordinate 936,310 downwards.
AGGCCGCGCAGCAGGGAGTGCTGGTCCGGAGGCAGAGTGGGCAGCACCGCCTCCAGGGTGTCGGCATCGGCACGGGCCAGCAGCGCCGCAGCATCGGCCATGAGTCGAGCCTGCAGGTCCGGGCCCAGACGCGCTCGCTTCTTCACGTGGAAGGCGACGATCCGGCACGCGCCGAACACCGCACGTCGTTCGTGGCTGGCGACGCCGGAGGCGAACGCCAGGTCGAGAACCCGGTGGTACGCCGGCAGGAAGTCGAGCAGGCGCTCGTCGCGCGACTGCGTCAGCGACCCCGACCCGTCGGACCGCCGGTAGAAGTAGCCGGGCGAGTCCACGACCGCGAACGTCCGGGTCCGCAGGTGCAGACGCCAGAACCACGGCCGGTCGGACGCCGTGCGCAGGCTCTCGTCGAACCGCAGGAGCGCAGGGTCGACGCTGGTCAGGTCGTACACGCCCGCCCAGAGGTAGGGGTAGTCGACGAGCGCCTTGCCCCCGGCGTCGCCGATCCCGTCGGCGGCGGGCACGGCGACCCCCCGCTCGTCCCAGGGTGCACGCTCGGGCGTCCGGCGCAGGCCGTCGACCCGCACGTGGTCGGTGCGCACGACGTCGACGCGCAACGCCTCGGCCGAGGCGAGCATCGACGCGACGTGACCAGGCGCCCACCAGTCGTCGGCATCGAGGAACGTGAGGTACCGCGCGTCGACGAGGTCGAGGGCCGTGTTGCGCGCCCGGGCCGCCCCGCCGGCATGGTCCGTGCGCAGGTGGACGACGTACGGCATCGTCCGCGCGGCGTCCTCGAGGATCCACGGCGTCCGGTCGGTGGAGCCGTCGTCCACCATGAGAAAGCGGGTCCCGTCGGGGGCGTTGGCGCGGATCGTCTGCAGGCACGCGTCGAGGTGGCGCTCCGCGTCACGCACGGGGACGATCACGTCGAGCCGGCCGCTCACGGCAGTGACCTCCCCCTCCGTCCGCGGTCCCGTCACCGCCGATCTCCCCCGTCAGCCTAGAATGCTCGGCGACGATCACCGGCCGCACGGCCCGCACCGGCCCACGCAGGCGCCGGAACCACACCTGGAGGACGACCTGAACCCCGACCTGCCCGGCTCGGCCGCCGTCGCGGTCAGGACGGTCGTCGCGGTGATCCCCGCGCGGGGTGGGTCCAAGGGCGTCCCGCTGAAGAACCTCGAGGCTGTCGGGGGGCGCTCTCTGGTGGCCCGCGCGGTGGACTCGGTCCTCGGCGCACCGTCGGTCACGCTCGCGGTCGTGAGCACCGACGACGACCGGATCGCCGCCGAGGCGCGAGCAGCTGGTGCGCGCGTGGTGGTCCGCCCTCCGGAGCTGTCCGGCGACGAGGCGAGCTCGGAGTCCGCCGTGCTGCACGCGCTCGACGAGCTGGTGCGCGACGGGACCGACCCCGAGGTCACCGTCCTGGTGCAGGCGACGTCCCCGTTCATCGACAGCGCGGCGCTCGACGTCGCGGTCCGCCGTGTGCTGGACGGGTCGGACGACGTCGTGCTGGCCGCCGCCCCCACGCACGCGTTCACCTGGAAGCTCGACGGCACCCAGGCGGTCGCTGTCGGGCACGACGCCGCGACCCGGCCGCGTCGCCAGGACCGCGAGCCGATCTACCGCGAGACGGGCGCGTTCTACGCGATGCGCACCAGCGGTCTGCGCTCCTCCGGGCACCGGTTCTTCGGCCGGACCGGGCTGCAGGTCGTCGACGAGGAGTCCTCCCTCGAGATCGACACCCCCGCCGACCTGCGTCTCGCGCGCACCCTGGCCACGGCCGCACCGACCGGGTACCTCGACGTCGACGCGCTCGTCACGGACTTCGACGGCGTGCACACCGACGACCGCGCGTACGTCGACGCGGACGGGCGCGAGCTCGTCTCGGTCACGCGCGCCGACGGCCTCGGCGTCGCCCGGCTGCGGGACGCGGGCGTCCCGGTGCTGATCCTGTCCACCGAGACGAACCCCGTCGTCGGTGCTCGCGCGCGCAAGCTGCGCGTCGAATGCCTCCAGGGCGTGACCGACAAGGCCGTCACCCTGCGACGGTGGATGGCCGAGCACGACCTGGACCCGGCTCGCGTCGCCTATGTCGGCAACGACGTGAACGACCTGCCGGCACTCGCCCTCGTCGGCTGGCCGGTCGCGGTCGCCGACGCACGCCCACCGGTGCTCGACGCGGCACGGCTGGTGCTCGACACCCGCGGCGGCGCCGGGGCGGTCCGCGAGATCACCGACCTCATCCTGGCCGCGCGCGGCCGCTCGACCTGACCACACCACCCGGCACGCGCGTGCCGGCCGAAAGGACTCACCGTGCCCAGTACCTCTGCTCCCGTCGCGATCGGCACCGACCTCGTCGGGGACGGTCAGCCCGTCTACGTGATCGGTGAGATCGGCCTCAACCACAACGGCGACGTCGAGATCGCGAAGCAGCTCGTCGACGTGGCCGCGGACGCCGGCGCGCAGGCCGTGAAGTTCCAGAAGCGGACCCCCGAGATCTCCACCCCGCTCGCGCAGCGCGACCAGATCCGGCAGACGCCGTGGGGCGAGATGACCTACCTGGAGTACCGCTACCGCGTCGAGTTCTCGCGCGAGCAGTACGAAGAGGTCGCCCGGCACGCCGCCGCACGCGGGCTCGCATGGTTCGCGTCGCCGTGGGACGTGCCGTCCGTCGCCTTCCTCGAGGACCTGGGCGTCGTCACGCACAAGGTGGCGTCCGCGTCCGTCACCGACCTGGAGCTGCTGCGCGCGCTCGCCGCGACCGGCAAGCCCGTCATCCTGTCGACCGGCATGTCCACGATCGAGCAGATCGACGCCGCCGTCGAGACGCTCGGCACGGACCGGCTCGTGATGATGCACGCCACGTCGACCTACCCCCTCCCCCCGGAGGAGGCCAACCTGCGGATGATCACGACGCTGCGTGAGCGCTACGGGGTGCCGGTGGGCTACTCGGGCCACGAGCGCGGGCTCCAGATCTCGCTCGCGGCCGTGGCTCTCGGCGCGGTGACGGTCGAGCGCCACATCACGCTCGACCGCACCATGTGGGGCTCCGACCAGGCCTCCTCGCTCGAGCCCTCCGGCCTGCAGCACCTGGTGCGCGACATCCGCATCATCGAGCAGGCGATGGGCGACGGCGTGAAGAAGGTCTTCCCCGGCGAGCTCGCTCCCCTGTCGCGACTGCGTCGCATCGGCGCCTGACCTCCGTGGCAGCACGCGGCACCGCCTGGGTGGAGTCGCCGTTGCAGCTCGTCGGCGCTCTCGAGGCTGCCGCGCGCGGGCTGCTCGGCGACGCCGTCGACGTGGTGATCCGTTCGGGGCTCGCCCCGCTCGAGGACCTCGAGCGATCGCTCGGCTCGGCGTCGCTGCCCCCCGGCGTGACCCTCCGTCGCGGTGACCGGGTCCCGGTACCGCACCGCACGGGCGCCTGGGGGGTGGGCGACCCGTACTCCGGTCGCGTCCAGACCGCCGTGGTCACCCACCGCCGCCCGGCCGCCACGGTCGTGGTCGACGACGGGCTGGCGACGCTACACCTGCTGCGGGCCCTGACCTCGACCGAACCCGGTCCCCTCGTGCGACCCCGCGCCACGGTCGGCCCGGCACGTCGCGTCGTCGGGAGCGCGGTCCGCCGTTCGCTCGTCCGTCGCGCGCGCGCAGGGTCGCTGACCGTGTGCACGGCGATCGACGTGCCGACCGAGCTCGCCGTGGCGTTCACCGCTCTGGGAGGCGCGCTCGTCACGCACGCGTTCGACTGGTCCGGAACCGTCGCCGAGGTCGACCCGATCACGGACGGTGAGCTGGTCGTGGGGTCCGCGCTCGCAACCGACCAGCTCGTCGAGGCCGACGCGTACCTCGGTTGGGTCAGCGGGATCGCCCAGGCCGCGAGCGGGCCTCTCGCCTACGTGCCGCACCGGCGCGAGAGCACGGTGCTGCGCGACGCGGTCGCCCAGATCCCCGGGGTCGTCGTCCGACCGAGTCCCTGGCCGATCGAGGTGCGCCTGCGGTCGCTCGCGGCCGGGTCCCGCGTGCACTGCCTGCCCTCCACCCCGCTCGTCACGCTGCGCGCGTCGCTCGGACCGCGCGGCGTGGACGTCGTCGGCACGGACATCCCTGACGCCTGGTGGACGCCGGGGGCGCCGGCATCGTTCCGCGAGCACCTCCTGTCGTCGACTGCCGCGCCCGACGAGGAGAGTGCCGCGTGACGAGCGTCCTCGCGATCGCCGACTCCGACTCCTACCTCAAGTGGGCCGCCGCGACGCTCGAGCGACTCACCGACCGCGATGGCGACCTCACCGTCGTGCGCACCCCGCTCGCCCCCAACGAGGAGCAGCTCCGCTCGGCCGTCGCCGGGACCAGGTGGGAGCACGAGCCGTCGCCTGCGGTGCTCTCACGCGGGCGCCTGTCGGCACGCCTGCGACGAGAACGCCCCGACGTCGTGCTGGTCGCCACGACGGGCCCGGTCGCGGTCGAGCTGCTCCGCGATCTCGCCGACCTGCCGTACCGCCCGGTCGTGGTTACCGGCCTGCCGGGGATGTCGATCCCGGCCACCCGGCTCGCTCTCCAGTACCGCCCGACGGTCGACGTGTTCGTCGTCCACTCCGAGCGCGAGCGCGAGGACTTCGGCACGCTGGCCGCCGAGCTCGGTTTCTCCCCACGCCTGGTCCTGAACCGGTTGCCCTTCCTGACGGGGCGTCCCGACGAGGCGACCGTGACCGACGGGTCCGCGGTGAGCAGAGTCGTCTTCGCACCGCAGGCGAAGTTCCCCGAGACCGCCGAGGAACGGCTCTCGGTCCTCCACGCCCTCGGCGACCTGGCCGACGCCCGACCCGAACTCGCGGTCGTCGTCAAGCTCCGTGCGCGCGCCGGCGAGGCCCAGACGCACCGCGAGGAGCACCCCTACGACGTGCTCGTCGACGAGCTCGGCGACGCCGCCGGGACCACCGCCCGGCTCCAGATGGAGACCGGCCCCCTCGCGCCGCACCTTCTTCCGGGTTCCGTCCTGGTCACGGTGAGCTCGACGGCCGTGCTCGAAGCGGTCGCCCTCGGGCTGCGCGCCGTCGTCCTGTCCGACTTCGGGATCGGTGACCACAACCTCACGTCCGTCTACGTCGGCAGCGGCCTCGTCGCCAGCCTGGACGACGTGCGCCACGGCGAGTTCGCGCATGCCGATCCCGCGTGGACGCGCGCGAACTACCTGCACGGGACGCCCGACGAGCTCGGGACCGTGCTGGACGAGCTCGTTCCCCGCGCCACCGCCGGCCGGCTCGCGCCCCTGGCGGTCCCCCAGGCCCCCGGCGGCCCTCGGGCTCGGCTCCGGCGGTGGCTGCGGCTGGGTGTGCCGGTTCCCGTCCTGCACGCAGCCGCGAGGGTGACCGCCCCTGCACGGTCTGCGCTGCGGCGGTTCCGCGCTCGTCGCGGCACGTCGTGACCTCGTCCGTCTGTCGGTGGACACCGGCGCACGGACGATCCCCCCGCGGGGGCACGCGAGCGACGATCGCCGCCCCTACCCTCGGGAGGTGACGATCTGGGAGCGGCTGCTGCGCTGGGAAGAGGCGCACCGGTTCGTCGTCGACGCGACCTTCACGGCGCTCCTTCTCCTCGTGGTCGCGCCGGCGTCGATCGCCTTCGGCGCCGCCTCGAACGTGGAGAGCTCACCACTCGTCGTCGGGGCGCTCACCGTCGCCCTCGTCGTTCCCCTGGCCTGGCGGCGCGTGGCGCCCAACCTCTCGGCCGCGATCGTGTACGCGGTCGCCCTCCTGCAGGTGCTCCTGGGCGTCCCGATCGTCTTCCCGGCCGACGGCGCGGTGCTGCTCGCCCTCTACTCGGTCACGGTCCACGGCGCGCGATGGGCGCACCGGGTCGCGATCGTCGGGGCGCTCGTCGGCTCGATGCTTCTCGGCGTAGCGCTCGCGGGGCCGTCCGACCTCTCCGGCACCTCCGGGATCGCGATGTTCACCGGCGTCGCCTCGCTGGCGGTGTGGGCGTTCGGCTTGGTCCGGCGGTCGCGCCGGGAGCGGATCGAGGCGCTGGAGGATCGTGCCCGACGGCTCGAGGTCGAGCGCGACCAGCAGTCGAAGATCGCGACCGCGGCGGAGCGCGCCCGGATCGCCCGCGAGATGCACGACATCGTGGCGCACAGCCTGACCGTGATGATCGCGCAGGCCGACGGCGGCCGGTATGCGGCCGAGGCCGACCCGCAGGCGGCCACGCGCGCCCTGAGCACCATCGGCGAGACGGGACGCGCGGCGCTCACCGACATGCGCCGGCTGCTCGGAGTCCTGCGTGGGAACGAGGGCCGGACCCCCGACTTCGAGCCGCAGCCGGCCGAGTCCGACGTGGGCAGCCTCGTCGAGCAGATGAGGTCCAGCGGGATGCGGGTCTCGCTCGTGCGCATGGGCACCCCTCGCACCCTGCCGCCGGGCACCGGCCTGACCGTCTACCGGATCGCCCAGGAGGCGCTCACCAACGTGCTCAAGCACGCAGGTCCTGACCCGTTGGTGTCCGTGCTCGTGCAGTGGCTGCCCGAGGCGATCGTCCTCGAGGTCAGCGACGACGGTCGTGGCGCGTCCGCCGACTCCGACGGCCTCGGACAAGGGCTCCTCGGGATGCGGGAGCGCGCGACGATGTTCGCGGGCACCGTGACCGCGGGTCCGCGACCCGGCGGCGGCTTCCGGGTCCGCGCACACCTTCCGACGCCGCCCGGCGCCGCTCGCCCACAGGAGACGTCATGACGGACCAGATCATCCGCGTCGGCCTCGTCGACGACCAGCAGCTGGTCCGTGCCGGCTTCCGCATGGTCATCGACTCGCAGCCGGACCTCGAGGTCGTGGTCGAGGCAGGCGACGGCGCCCAGGCGGTCCGGGCGCTCGACCCCACGACCTGGCCGGGCGTCGTCGACGTCGTGCTCATGGACGTGCGGATGCCGACGATGGACGGCCTCGCGGCGACCGCGGAGATCGTCGCGCGCGGAACCGCGGCCGCGCCCGCCCCCAAGGTGATCGTGCTGACCACGTTCGACCTCGACGAGTACGTCCTGTCGGCGATCCGCGCGGGCGCCAGCGGATTCCTGCTCAAGGACGCGCCGCCCGAGGAGATGCTCGGCGCGATCCGCACCGTGCACGCCGGTGATGCCGTGATCGCGCCGTCGAGCACCCGGCGACTGCTCGAGCACCTGGTCACCGCGCTGCCGCCCGAGCAGCCGGGGCAGCCGACCGACCCCGCCCGGCTCGCGGTCGCGGAGCTGACCGACCGCGAGCGCGAGGTGCTCGTGCTCATGGCCCGTGGCCGGTCCAACACCGAGATCGGCAAGGACCTCTTCGTCGCCGAGGCGACCGTCAAGACGCACGTCGGACGCATCCTGGCCAAGCTGCACGCGAGGGACCGGGTGCAGGCCGTGGTCGTCGCCTACGAGACGGGCTTGGTGCGACCCGGCGCGTGAGCGCTGGTCGTCGTCGCTCCTGGGCCGGTCCGGTACGACCCGGCGCGTGAGCGCGACCGACCGCCGTGCGACCACGGGATGACTCCCGACGTCCGACGACGACACCGTGGCCTGATGTGACGTCGTCGGACCGCTCCGTAGCGTCGAGCACGTCACCGAACGAAGGAGCAGAACCCCGTGGACACCACCGTCTTCCGGCCGATCGACGACGACGCCCCCACTGCCACCACAGCCTCGAGCGCGCGCGCCCTGACCAAGGTCTACGGCCGCGGCGCCGCTGCCGTGCACGCGCTGGACGGCGTCGACGTCGACTTCGCGGCCGGTGCGTTCACCGCGATCATGGGTCCGTCGGGCTCCGGCAAGTCGACGCTCATGCACGTCCTGGCGGGACTCGACCAGGCGACGTCCGGGACCGCGCGGCTCGGTGACACCGAGATCACGGCGCTCGGCGACGACGACCTCACGCGGCTTCGGCGCAACCGGGTGGGCTTCGTCTTCCAGTCGTTCAACCTCCTCCCGATGTTCACGGCGGAGCAGAACATCCTGCTGCCCCTCGAGCTGGCGGGCTCCGCGGTGGACAGGGCGTGGTTCGACACGCTCGTCGAGACCCTGGGCCTGGGCCAACGGCTCACGCACCGGCCGAGCGAGCTGTCGGGCGGTCAGCAGCAGCGCGTCGCGATCGCCCGCGCACTGATCGCGAGGCCCGAGGTGGTCTTCGCCGACGAGCCGACCGGAAACCTCGACTCCAGGTCCGGTGCCGAGGTGCTGAGCTTCCTGCGGCGGTCCGTCCGCGAGCTCGGACGCACGATCATCATGGTCACGCACGACCCGACCGCCGCCGCGTACGCGGACCGGGTGGTCCTGCTGGCCGACGGGCGGATCGCCGGGGACATCGAGAACCCGACGCCCGAGTCGGTCCTCATGGGCCTCGAGGCCCTGCGCTCGCTCGAGCAGCCGGCGGCCCTCTGATGCTGCGCCTCACGCTCGCCCAGATGCGCCGCAGCCTCGGCCGGCTGTCCGCGGCCGCCGTCGCCATCGCGATCGGGTCCGCCTTCCTCGCCACCACCCTGCTCGCGGGCGGCGTCATCACGCGCACGGGGTACGACGCCGTCACCGCGACCTTCGGCCACGCGGACGTCGTCGTCCAGGGACCCCTGACGGCCGAGGAACGTCGCGCCATCGCCGACGAGCCCAGCGTGGCGGCGGTCGATGCCCTGCTCCCGGTCACGCTCCAGTTCCGCGGCAACGGCCAGACCCGCCTGCAGACCGTCCTGCCCGTCCCGTCCGACCCGCGGCTCGGGTCGTTGACGCTCGCTCAGGGCGACGCGCCCAGCCGGGCCCACGAGGTCGCGCTGCCGCCCGACCTCGCCTCCGCCCTCCGCGTCGGCGTCGGCGACCAGGTCGCCGTCGTCCCGATGTCCTCCGACGGCACCCCGGTCGACTTCACCGTGGTCGGCATCACCGCCGACCCGTCGCACGCCTGGTCGGCCTCGGGCGGCGCCGGCCTCGTCACCCTCGAGGACGCCGTCGACATGGCGTCGCTCGACATGACCTCGGACAGCTCCGTGCTGCTGGTGGCCGCTGCGGACGGCGTCACCACGACCGACCTGCGCGCCACGCTGAGCCCGTTGGCGAGCGACGCGAAGGTGCTGACGCGCGACGAGGCTGCCGCGGCGTCGGTGTCCGAGCTGTCCGACGGCGGCAACGTGCTCGTCACGGTCGTGCTCGGCTTCGCGGCCGTCGCCATGCTCGTCGCCGCCCTCGTGATCGCCAACACCTTCCAGGTGCTCGTCGCGCAACGCACCCGCACGCTCGCGATGCTCCGGTGCGTCGGCGCGAGCAAGCGCCAGCTGCGCCGGTCGGTGCTGCTCGAGGCCGGGATCCTCGGGCTCGCGGCCTCGCTGGCCGGCCTGGTCGGCGGTACGGCTCTGGCACAGGTCGCGCTCACCATCCTGAACCGCGCCGACCTCGGTGTGCCGCTCCCGTCGACCGTCCAGATCACCGCTGCCGTCGTCCTCGTGCCGTTGCTCGTCGGGACGCTGGTGACCGTCCTCGCGTCGCTCGTGCCCGCACGGGAGGCCACGCGGGTCGCACCGATCGCCGCGCTGCGCCCCGCCGACGCACCCGCGGTGAGCGCCCGAGCGGGTCAGGTGCGGCTGGCGATCTCGCTGCTGCTCGTCGTCGGTGGCGCCGGGGTCCTCCTGATGACCGCCATGCTCTCGGCCCGTGGCTCCGGTGGCGCGAGCCTGCTGCTCGGCGTCGGGACGCTCGCCGGGGCCGCCTCGTTCGTCGGGGTGCTCCTCGGGGCCGTGTTCTGGGTGCCGCGGGTCGTCGCGCTGCTCGGCCGCGCCCTCGCCTCGACCGGGACCAGTGCCCGGCTCGCGGCGGCGAACACCGTGCGCAACCCACGACGCACCGCCGCCACGAGCACCGCGCTGCTCATCGGCGTCACGCTCGTCGTGATGATGAGCACCGGGGCCGCGAGCGCGCGCACGTCGCTGGCCCGCGAGCTGGACGCGCACTACCCGGTCGACCTGGTGGTCGAGAGCCTGTACTCCGTCGACGGCGAAGCGGCGGACCCCGGCAGCGTCCTGCAGGCGGTGGCGGGCGTCGACGGGATCGACAAGGCGGTCTCCGTCCGGACCGCGGACGTCGCGTTCCCCGACGGGAGCATGCGCACGGTCGCGGCGGTGGAGGCCGACGCTGCCTCGAGCGTGCTGCGCGACAGGTCCCTGATCGACGCCCTCGGCGACGACACCGTCCTGCTCCCCGCATCCGCCGGCGACGCCCTGGCGGGCGACACGACCGTCAGCTCCCGCACGTTCGACGCGGAAGGAAACTCCGAGCCGGACGGACCGGTCGTGGAGCTGCGCGCGGTGGCCACCGACCTCGGCGGGCAGTCGGCGATCGTCACGAGCGCGACTCTCGACCGGATCGCGCCGGAGGCGGACGTCACCGCCGTGTGGGCGTCGATCGACCCCGACGCCGACCCGGCCGCGGTCCTCCAGGACGTCCGGGCAGCGCTCCCGGACGGCGCGATGGACGTCACGAGCTCGGCCGCCATGCGGGTCAGCGACCAGCGGCTCATCGACTCCCTCCTCGGGATCGTTGTGGGGCTCCTGGCCGTCGCGGTCGTGATCGCCCTCATCGGCGTCGCCAACACCCTGTCGCTCTCCGTGATGGAGCGCCGTCGCGAGTCGGCGACGTTGCGGGCGATCGGGCTGTCGCGACGCCAGCTGCGGTGGATGCTCGCGGTCGAGGGGATGCTCATCGCGGGAGTGGGGGCGCTGCTCGGAGCCGGGCTGGGCCTCCTGTACGGCTGGGCCGGGTCCGTGGTGATCTTCGGCATGCTCGGCGACGTGCTGCTCACCGTGCCGTGGCGCGACCTCGGGCTCGTCCTGGTCGTCGCGCTGGCCGCCGGGCTGCTGGCGTCGGTGCTGCCCGGCCGGGCCGCGGCGCGCACGTCGCCCGTGGCTGCACTCTCGGTCGACTGACCTGACCTCGGCCCTGTGGACGGCACACGTCGTCCACAGGGCCGCAGGTCAGACGCCTCCCGGTGCCCGGCGCAGGGCATCGTCGCCGGGTGCGCATCACCCTGCTCCACCCCGATCCCGAACGTGGGGATGGGGTCGTCACCACGGACGTCGAGGTCCTGCCCGGAACGGCCCCGGCGGTCCTGCGCCCCGCCCTCGCCCGGCTGACCGGTCACCCCTCGTGGGCGAGCACGGCCCACCGGCTCGCCGTGGCCGACCAGCTGCTCGACGAGACCCACGTGGCCGGACAGGTGCCCCTGGTGCACGGGTGCGTGCTCACCCTCGGCGAGCGCCCTCGACCGTCGGCAGAGGACGCGATGCGGTCGGACTGGCACGTCGCGGTCGTCGCGGGATCCGACTGCGGCGCCCTGCTCGGCCTTCCGGACCGCACCCGCGTCCAGGTCGCGGCCGGGCTGTCCGTCCGTCGACGCGGCGACCGGGTCCACGTGCGCACCGGCCACCGGTCGAGACGATGGCGCTCCGCCGACGACCTCGTGGTCGGACCGGCGACCTACCGCGTGCGCCCGCGGACGCTTCCGGGACCCGCGCCGAGCGAGCCCGAGCGCCCCCGGCCGTCGCTCGCCACCTGGCTGACCCCGGCGATCGGGTCGGTCGCGCTCGCCGCCGCGCTGCACCAACCCCTGCTCGCGCTGCTGGGACTCGTCGGCCCGCTCGGGGCCCTCGGGTCCCTGCGCCCGCTCCGCAGGCATCCCCCAGCCGTCGACCCCGCCGTGGCTGATCCGGCCGCGCTCGTCGCCGCGACCGTGCGGGCCGGGCCCGACGACGAGCCGCTCACGGCAGCCGTGCCGTGGGACGACGCTGGCACGATCACGGTGGTGGGTCCGCGCTCGCAGGCGCTGCCGGTGGCGCGGGCTATCGTGCTCGCCGCGCTCGGCACCCACCTAGCCGGGCCGCTCGTCGTCCGCAGCGGCCGCCGACACGACTGGTCATGGTGCGTCTGGGCGGGACCGGCCGACACTCCCCTGCCCGGTCCTGACCTGCCGTCGGCCGTCGTCGTGGGCGACGAGCCGCCCGACCCCGCGGCGCTCGGCCGGTGGCGGGCCGCGGCGCCCGCGGCGCAGCGGCTCGTGCTCTTGGCCGCCAGCGCGCGGGACGTCCCCGCCTGGTGCGGCTCGCGCGTCGAGGTCTCCCGCGGGTCGGTCCGCCTGCACGACGCGCACGGCAGGGTCACCCTCGTCGCCCGGCACGCCGTCACGGAGGCGACCGCCCTGGCGCAGGTGCGGCGTGCCGCGGCTGTGCGCTCGGCGCGGGACGAGCACGCCGGGCTCCCGGCGCACGCGTCGCTCGGAGCGCAGCCCGGCATCCCGTCCCCCACCGCGTCCGACGTCGCCGCGGCGTGGGACCGGTCGCCGCACGGGCTGCCCGTCGCCCTGGGAGCGGGCTCCGCCGGCCGACCCGTCTCCGTCGACCTGGTCGCCGACGGTCCGCACGCGCTGGTCGCCGGGACCACCGGCGCGGGCAAGTCCGAGCTGCTGACGACGGTGGTCCTGGCGCTGGCGCTGACGCACCCGCCCGACCGGCTGTCGATCCTGCTGGTGGACTTCAAGGGCGGCACCGGGCTCGGCGCCGTCGCGGGGCTCCCGCACGTCCTCGAGCACGTCACGGACCTCGACGCGGCTCACGCCCACCGGGTGCTCACCGGCCTGCGCGCCGAGATCCGTCGCCGCGAGCGCGTGCTCGTCGCCGCGGGCGCGCGGGACCTCGTCGAGCTCGACCCGGGCGCCCCCTCGACGCCTGGACGCCTGCTCGTGGTGGTCGACGAGCTGCGCGCCCTGACCGAGGACGTGCCGGAGGCGTCCGCCGCGCTCGCCCGGCTCGCGGCCCAGGGGCGAGCGCTCGGGGTGCACCTGGTCCTCGCGACGCAGCGTCCCGCGGGTGCGATCGGCGCCGACCTGCGTGCGAACGTCAGCCTGCGGATCGCGCTGCGGGTCGCGGACGCCGCGGACTCGACCGACGTCCTCGACGCCCCGGACGCAGCGCTGATCGACCCCGGTGCTCCGGGCCGCGCTCTGGTCCGACGGGGCTCCCGCCCGCCGGAGGCCGTCCAGGTGGCTCGGGCGACGGCCGCCCCCGAGGTTCCTGCCGTGCGCCTCGCGGAACCGTGGTCGCCGCCGGCGCACCGATGGACGCCTGCCCCGACGGACCGTGCCGGAGATGCGGCACCGGCGTGGGTGTCGGCCGCGATCGACGCCGCCGCCGTCCGGCGGTCCGCTCGCATGCCGTGGCTACCCGCGCTGCCGGCAGTCGTCGGGGTCGGGGACGTCCCCGACGGGCCGGGTCTGGCGGTGGGCGTCGCGGACGTGCCCGACGAGCAGCGCCGCGGCGCCGTCCGCTGGGACGCCTGCGACGGACACCTGCTCGTCCTCGGCGGACCGCGCTCGGGGCGCTCGACCACGCTCGTGACCGTCGGCCTGGAAGCCCTCGCACAGGGCTGGGGCGTGCACGGCGTCGGCCTGTCGCGCGACGCGGAGCAGCGCCTCTCCTCGGGCGACCGGCACGGCACCCTCGGCTCGCTGCTGGCCACCGACGACGTCGTGGAGACAGCGCGGCTGCTGGAGCTGCTCGAGCGGGAGCCCGGGAAGAACGTGCTGCTGGTCGACCGGGTCGACCTCGCCCTGGCTGCGGCGGGTGGCCTGGCGCGCGGGGCCGGCGCGGACCGGTGGACCGCGGTCTGGCGCGGCGGCCGGTCGGCGAGCGGGCTCGCGGTCGCGGCGAGCGCCGACGTGGGCGCCGTGGCGGCGCAGCACGCAGGCGCGTTCCGGGACCACCTGGTGCTCCCTCTCGCGGACCCCGTTCTCGACGCGCTCGCCGGTGTCCCCGCCGCGTTCGCGGGCCGACGCGTCACGCCGGGCCGTGCGATCCATCTGCACCCCGGCGGCACCCAGCTCGTCCAGGTCGCGTTGCCGGCGGCGGCGACTCACCCCGTCGGGCCGCCCGACCGGTCGATCGTGCGCGTACGACCGCTCCCGGCACGGGCACCGTTGCCGGACCCGGCGGCGGCTCCGCCCGGGCACGTGCTGCTCGGGCAGGGCGGCGACGACGCGCGGCCCGTCACCGTGGACGTCACCGGCGGCCTGCTCGTCGCGGGACCGCCCGGCTCCGGACGGAGCACGGCGCTCGCGGTCGTGGGGCTCGGGCTCGTGCGTGCCGGGCACACCGTCCTGCACCTCGCCGCCGGGACGCCGGCGCTCGATCGCTTCGCGGCCGTCCGGCCGTCCGACGCGGCGGGACTGCCCAGCGACGTGACCCTCCTGGTCGACGACATCGACGAGCTCGAGCGCCAGGACCCGGACCTCGTCGGCACGCTGCGAGCACGGCTCGTGGCCACCTGCACCTCCCTGGCCGCCGGCAGCGCCTACCGCGGGGCCCTGCCGACCCTGCTGCGGGGTCGGCGGGTGCTCGTCCTCGACCTGCACGACACCGCGTCAGCCGAGCTCGTGGGTCCGCGCGCCCCCTGGCTCGCGGACCCGGGCCGGCGCCCCGTCGGTCGTGGCGCCCTGGTTCTCGGGCGCGACGTCACGCCGCTCCAGGTCTACGACCCCGGCTGAGCCGGCGGGTTCGGCGTGGGCGGCGTCGTCGCGCGCACGACCGCGGGAAGCAGGAGGGCACCGCCGATCACCAGAGCGATCCCGACCACGACGAGCGCCCAGGCGGACGGGTCCGCGTTGTACCAGCCGAGTGCGAGGACCACGAGCAGGATCTGCCACATGATCACGGGCGAACGTGCCCAGCGCCGTCCGCGCCACAGCCCCCGCGCGCACAGGCCGAGGAGTGCGGCGATGCCCAGCGCGCAGACGGCGAGGAAGGCCGTCGCGCCGGGCATCGTCGCCCGGCCACGCACGAGCTCGGCTCCCACCGCGATGCCCAGCCCGGCGAAGGCGGCGGCCTCGAGGAGGATCAGGCAGCAGACGGCGAGCAGCACGGGCGGGCGGGCGTCGGTGTCCTTCGAGGAGCCTCTCGCGGGGCCGTCGGCGGGATCGGTCGTGGGACTGGTCACAGAAGGAGCCTAGGCACCAGGGGCCACGTGCTCTTGCGTCCGGTATCCCCGGACCCCGGCGTGCGCTCCGCGAATACCACGTCGCGAGGGGTGATCGGTCCACCGATTGTTACGAAAGGTGAGGTCAGGGCAGGCTTCTGACCTGGACATCTGTCCTACATAGCCCCCGACCTGCGGCGACGCAGTGACGCTGCTCACCCACAGGCCCGACACAGGTGTGACGAACGCCTCAGTCGTTACCGACATGAAACCTTCCCGTAACCCCTTGTGCGGACGGCAGACCGATGTGACCCTTGAAGAAGCAACAAACGTCCCCGCACAACACCCCCCGATTTCATGCCGTGTTCCGCGCGCCCACACCCCGGGCGCGGCAACGGCGTGTGCCTAGGAGAGAACTCATGGATTGGCGCCACCGCGCGGCGTGTCTCGACGAGGACCCCGAGCTGTTCTTCCCGATCGGGAACACCGGTCCCGCCCTGCTGCAGATCGAGGAGGCCAAGGGCGTCTGCCGCCGTTGCCCTGTCGTCGACACCTGCCTGAAGTGGGCCATCGAGACCGGCCAGGACGCCGGCGTCTGGGGCGGCCTGTCCGAGGACGAGCGTCGCGCGCTGAAGCGTCGCACCGCGCGTCAGCGCCGCGCGAGCTGACCCTCCCGACCCACAGGCTCCGGACGCCGCGTACCCCCTGGGGTGCGCGGCGTTCGTGCGTCCGGGATCGGCCGTCTCGAGCTAGATCAACGAGGCCGCGTCGCGCGGCGCCCGGAGCCGGGCCTCGATGACGACGGACGTCCCGCCACCCTCGCGCTGCGCCCACGCGATCGTGCCCCGCATCTCGTTGGTCACCAGCGTCGAGACGATCTGGGTCCCCAGGCCGGAGCCGGCGCCCTCAGCGCGGTCCGCCGGCAGGCCTGAGCCGTCGTCGGCGACCTCGACGCGGATGACGTCGTCCTGCCGGTCCACGATCACCTCGACGGTCCCCGACTCGCGGCCCTCGAACCCGTGCTCGACCGCGTTGGTGACCAGCTCGGTGAGGATGAGCGCGAGCGCGGTCGCGTCCTCGGCCGGGATCGACCCGAAGGACCCGCGGACAGTGGTGCGCACGTGCGCCCCCTCCGTGGCGACGTCCGCGGCAAGACGCAGGCTGCGCCCGACGAGGTCGTCGAACGGTACGGACTCGTCGAGCGTCTGCGACAGCGTCTCGTGGACCAGGGCGATGGTCGCGACACGACGCATCGCCTCACCGAGCGCCTCGCGCGCCTCGGGGCTGCTCATCCGGCGCGACTGGAGCCGCAGCAGCGCCGCGACGGTCTGCAGGTTGTTCTTCACGCGGTGGTGGATCTCGCGGATCGTCGCGTCCTTGGTGATGAGCTCACGCTCGCGGCGCCTCAGCTCGGACACGTCGCGGCACAGGAGCACCGCGCCGACGCGCTGACCGTGCTCGGTCAGCGGCACCGAGCGCAGCGAGAGCGCCACGCCGCGCGACTCGACGTCCACCCGCCACGGGGCCCGGCCCATCAGGACCAGCGGCATCGACTCGTCGACGGTGTCCTTCTGGGAGATGAGGTCGGCCGTGACCTCGACGAGGGACCGGCCCACGAGGTCGCCGACCACGCCGAGGCGGTGGAAGCACGACAGCGCGTTGGGGCTCGCGTAGAGCACCTCTCCCTCCGAGTTCAGGCGGACCAGCCCGTCGCCGACGCGAGGGGCACCGCGGCGCGGCCCGGTGGGCGCGTCGGGGGCGGGGAACTCGCCGCGGCCGACCATCGCGAAGATGTCGTCGGCGGCCTCGACGTAGTTCAGCTCGAGCCGGCTGGGGGTCCGAGCGCCACCGAGGTTGGTCTGGCGGGCGAGCACGGCGATCGGGCGGCCGTTGCGGACGACCGGGACCGCCTCCTCACGCACCGCGTACGAACCGAACCAGCGAGGCTCTCGCGAGCGCTGGGCCGCCCGCTCGTCGAGCGAGCGCTGCAGCTGCGGCCGCTGGCCGTCGGGCGCGGTCGACCCGACGACGTCGTCGTAGTGCACGGTCGCCCCCGTCGACGGGCGGCACTGGGCGACGGCCACGAAGTCACCGTCGGCGGTGGGGAGCCAGAGCACGAGGTCCGCGAACGCGAGGTCCGAGAGCACCTGCCAGTCACCGACCAGGAGGTGCAGCCACTCGAGGTCGGGGCCGTCGAGTGCGGCATGGCGAGCGACGAGGGTGCTCAGTGTGGACACGGGACCAGGGTAGGTGTCGCGGACGGTGACCGGTCCCGCTGCCCAGGACCGCACCCAGCCGCCGTCGTCCCGCACTCGGCTAACCTGGGAGAACCCATCGACGCCTGCTAAGGACCACCTCCGTGCGAATGAACGTGACCCTGGACCTGCCGACCGGAGCCCACGAAGCGGCCCTCCTGCTGAGCAACCCGGAGTACGTGCACGCGAAGGTGCGCGCCAGCGGGGCGCTGGAGCAGCACGTGGACATCACGGGCTCCCCCGATGCGGCGTTCACCGTGACCACCCGGCGCTCGTTGCCGACCGACCAGATCCCCTCGCACCTGCGCAGCTTCGTCGGCAACCGGATCGACGTCCGCCAGGTGGAGGCGTGGGAGGCAGCCGCGCCGGACGGTTCGCGGGTCGGGACGGTGCTCCTGGACATCGCCGGTGCCCCCGTTCGGCTCAGTGGCCGCACGAGCCTCGTGCCCGCCGGGCCCGACGCGAGCACCGTGAGCTACGACGGCGACCTGAAGTCGACCCTCCCCCTGTTCGGCTCGACGATCGAGAACGCCGCGGCCGGCGCGCTGCGTGCCGCGCTCGAGGTGGAGCAGGACGTGGCACGACGGTGGATCGCCGACCACTCCTGACCACGGGCCCGTCCATGGACGTGACCACGGGCAGACCATCCGTGACCACACGCGTCCCACGAAGGTTACGAACCGCCTGTCACGCCGTAACAATTCGGTAACGCGTCTCCCGCGGTACAGATGCTTTGACCTGCAGGTTTACTGGTGTGGGATCGCTACCACACCACCCGATCGCGTCGGCCTCCTTGACACCTGAGGGGCCTCGGACGACAGTTCTCCGCAACGCGTGGGAACGCTCCCGCACACTGCGGATGGGAGCGCGACCACGCCGGGTCCACCAGGCCCACCTGAACGTCCGACGCTCTGCTGCGTACGGATCACAGGAGCCCTCGGGTTACGGCGAGGACGCCGTCCGACTGACAAGGGAGTCATTGTGCGCAAGACCTCACGCAAGATGTGGGCGGCAACTGCTGGCGTCGCCAGCATCGCCCTGCTCGCCACTGCTTGTTCCTCCGGGGACGGGAGCAGCGACGACGAGTCGTCTGCCTCGTCGGACGAGCCGATCACCCTCTCGGTGGCGACGTTCAACGAGTTCGGGTACACCGACCTGTACAAGGAGTACATGGCGGACCACCCCAACGTGACGATCAAGAGCAACAAGATCGACACGTCGGACAACGCCCGTCTCGCCGTGCAGAACGCGATCGCCACCGACACGGTCGCTGACGACATCGTGGCCGCCGACGGCGACTGGATGCCCGAGCTCCTCGCGTCCTCCGACTTCTTCCTGGACCTCGGTTCCGACACGGTCACGGACCGCTGGCCGGACTGGAAGACCGACATGGCCACGGACACCGACGGCAAGCTCATCGGCTACGGCACCGACTCGGGCCCCGAGGCCATCTGCTACCGCAAGGACCTGTTCGAGGCTGCCGGTCTGGCGAGCGACCGCGACTCCGTCTCCCAGATGCTCGACGGTGACTGGGACAACTACTTCTCGGTCGGCCAGCAGTTCATGGCGGCCAACACCGGCGTGGCGTGGTTCGACTCGATCGGCGCGCTGTCTCAGGGCATGATCAACCAGCTCGAGGCCCCGTTCGAGGACCCCGAGACGGGCGAGATCACAGTCCTCGAGGCTGACTCGCCGACCAAGTCCGTCTACGACCAGCTCACCAGCCCCGAGGTTCTCGCCGAGTCGGCACACCTCAAGCAGTGGACCCCGGAGTGGAACGACGCCTTCAAGGGTGACGTCTTCGCCACGCAGCTCTGCCCGCCGTGGATGACGCAGATCATCGCCGGCAACGCGCCGGACCAGACCAACTGGGACATCGCGGACGTCATGCCCGGTGGCGCCAGCAACTGGGGCGGCTCCTACCTCCTGGTTCCCGAGGGTGGCAAGAACGCCCAGGCCGCCAAGGAGCTGGCCGACTGGCTGACCGCTCCGGAGCAGGCCGCGAAGGTGTTCGTCACCTTCGGCAACTTCCCGAGCCAGACCGAGGCCACCACCAACGCGGACGTCGTCGCCAAGACGGACCCGTACTTCGGTGACGCCCCGACCGGTGAGATCTTCTCCAACCGCTTCGCACCCATCGCGACGCAGCCGTACCGCGGGGAGCAGTACTTCCCGATCAACGCTGCTCTCGGCGACGCGTACACCCGGGTCGACGTCGACAAGACCGACGACGCCGCCTCCTCCTGGGCCAAGTTCGAGACCGCGGTCAACGACCTCGGCTGACGACGTGTGAAGCACCGGGGCCGGCAGGGCTGTCCCTACCGGCCCCGGTGTGCCACCGTCGTCCTGCTCGACCCCGCCCAGCACGCGAAGGACCGACATGACCAGCACCCGAACCCCCAACGTCGCGGGGCCCACGGCCGGCGACGAGCTGGCGCGGACGCCGCGTCGCGCCGGCTTCTCCCAGACGCTCGGGCGCTGGGACGTCAAGCTCTCGCCCTACCTCTACATCTCGCCGTTCTTCCTGCTCTTCATCGTCGTCGGCCTGTTCCCGCTCTTCTACACGGCCTTCGTGTCGGTGCACCAGTGGGGCCTGCTCAAGGGCCAGGGCGACTACGTGGGGCTGGAGAACTTCACCACCGTCCTCCAGCAGGAGATCTTCTGGAAGTCGGTCCGCAACACCATCAGCATCTTCCTGCTGAGCTCGATCCCGCAGATCGCCATCGCCCTCGTGATCGCCGCGATCCTCGACGCGAACCTGCGCGCCAAGACCTTCTGGCGCATGGGCGTGCTCGTCCCCTACGTCGTCGCACCGGTCGCCGTCGCCCTGATCTTCGGGCAGATGTTCGC
This sequence comes from Cellulomonas sp. P4_H4, assembly GCF_056400865.1. Lineage (NCBI taxonomy): Bacteria > Bacillati > Actinomycetota > Actinomycetes > Micrococcales > Cellulomonadaceae > Cellulomonas > Cellulomonas sp. P4_H4. Next base: position 916,237 of record NZ_JBFUKL010000001.1, on the reverse strand, counting down.
TGACCAGTCCGGCATCATCAACCAGGTCCTGCGGAACATCGGCCTCGAGGGCGTGCGCTGGCACGCCGAGGTGTTCCCCAGCCACGTCGCCATCGCGACGATGGTCAACTTCCGCTGGACCGGCTACAACACCCTGATCCTCCTGGCGGCGATGCAGGCCATCCCGCGGGACCTCTACGAGGCAGCGCTCATCGACGGCGCCGGACGCCTCCGCCAGTTCTTCTCGGTCACCATCCCGATGCTGCGCCCAGCGATCATCTTCGTGATCATCACGTCGACCATCGGTGGCCTGCAGATCTTCGACGAGCCCCGCATGTTCGACCAGGACGGCCGCGGCGGCTCGGACCAGCAGTACCTGACGGTGACCAACTACATCTACCAGGTGGGCTGGGCGCAGAAGAACTTCGGTCGCGCCGCAGCCGTCGCGTGGCTGCTGTTCCTCATCATCGTCATCATCGGCATCGTCAACTACCTGATCACGCGCCGGATCTCCTCCGAGAACCAAGGTGGCAAGAAGAGGAAGAAGGTCGGCGCATGAGCGTCATGGGAGCCGGCGCCGGTGGCGAGATGGGCGGCGCACCGTCCGTCGCAGCGATCGAGCAGTTCGCAGGGAAGGGTGCCGCGCGCAGCGCCGCCCGCAGGCGTGGCCGTCCCGGCGCTGAGGGTGGCACGCAGCGTCGACCGAGCTGGATCACGTACGTCCTGCTGACGATCGTCGTCATCATCTCGTTCTACCCGCTCTACTACGCGTTCCTGCTCGCGTCGTCGACGGCCCCGGACATCGCGCGGCACCCGATCCCGTCGCTCGTCCCCGGCACGCACTTCTTCGACAACGTCTCGCGGGTGCTCGAGTCGGGCGTCCCGTTCACGCAGGCCGTGATCAACTCGGTGATCATCGCCGTGGTCATGTCGCTGTCGGTGGTGCTCTTCTCGACGCTGGCCGGGTTCTCGTTCGCGAAGCTGCGGTTCCGCGGTCGCGGTCCGCTTCTGGTGTTCGTCATCGCGACCACGGCGGTCCCGACCCAGCTCGGCGTCGTGCCGCTGTTCCTCGTCATGAAGCAGCTGCACTGGATCGGTCAGCTGCAGGCCGTCATCGTGCCCGGTCTGGTCACCGCGTTCGGCGTGTTCTGGATGACCCAGTACCTCGAGCAGGCCCTGCCGTACGAGCTCATCGAGGCGGCCCGCGTGGACGGCGCATCCATGCTCCGGACGTTCTGGAGCATCGCGCTTCCCGCCGCCCGGCCCGCGGCGACCATGCTGGCGCTCTTCACGTTCGTGGCGTCCTGGACCAACTACTTCTGGCCGTTCATCGTCCTCGGGTCGAAGAACCCGACTCTGCCGATCGCGCTGCAACAGCTGCAGGCGGCCTACTTCAAGGACATGTCGCTCATCATGGCCGGCGTCGTCCTGTCCGTGATCCCGCTTCTGATCCTGTTCGTCATCGCCGGACGTCAGCTCGTGGCCGGAATCATGCAAGGTGCCGTCAAGGGCTGAGCAGCCATGGCAGGCTGACGCGGCGGACGGGGACACTGGTCCTTGGCGTCCAGCCGATCGGCCGACGCTGCGCTCGCAGCCTAAGGAGAGAAGACCAAGGGTGGTCGAGAACGTGACGCAACAGATCGATGACGGGCGGCCCCCCGCTCCGACGCTCGAGCAGGTGGCCGAGCGGGCAGGGGTGTCTCGCTCGACGGCGTCGCGCGCCATCAACGGCGGCCTGCGGGTCTCCCCCGAGGCGCTCGCCTCGGTCGAGCTCGCCGTCGCCGACCTCGGCTACACGCCCAACCGCGCCGCACGTTCGCTGGTCACGCGCCGCACGGACTCGATCGCCCTCGTGGTGCCCGAGCCCGACGAGCGTGTCCTGTCGGACCCGTTCTTCGCGGGCACCCTGAACGGTCTGAGCACCTCGCTCGCCGACTCCGACGTCCAGGTGGTCCTCGTGATCGCCCGCCCCGGCGAGTCGGAGCGGACCGTGCGCTACCTGCGCAACGGGCACGTCGACGGCGCCATCGTGGTCTCGCACCACCGCAACGACGAGCTCGACCGTGCCCTGCAGGCGTCCCGCGTGCCCAACGTGTTCGTCGGTCGGCCTCTGTCCGCGGACGACGGCGGCGTGCAGTACGTCGACACTGACAACGTCGCGGGCGGGCGCATCGCGACGCAGCACCTCATCGAGCGCGGCTCGCGCCGGATCGGCACCATCGCGGGTCCGCAGGACATGTCCGGCGGTATCGACCGGCTCACGGGCTGGCGCAGCGCCATGGCAGACGCGGGGATGCCCGACGACGCCGTGGCCTACGGGGACTTCACGCTCGCCTCGGGCGCCGCGGCCGCCCGCGAGATCCTCGCCCGGTTCCCCGACATCGACGCGCTGTTCATCGCCTCCGACCTCATGGCTGCCGGCGCGCTCGGCGTGCTCGCCGAGCTCAACAAGGACGTCCCCGGGGACATCGCCGTCGTCGGATACGACAACCTGGGCGTCGCTGCGTCGACCGTCCCGCCGCTGACGTCGGTGATCCAGCCGGTCGTCGCCATGGCCCGCGCCGCGGGCGCCCGGCTGCTCGCGCAGCTCAACGGCGCTCCCCCGTCGGAGCCTCTGATCTTCGCGCCGGAGCTGGTGGTCCGCGCGTCGACGTAGGCGGGCCCGCCCAGTGTCGCGCATTCGCACGAGGCGACCGGAGGAGCGCTGCCGCACCCGACGCGGGTCCGCCGCAGTCGAGGAATGCGTCGACCCTTAGCCCATTGGCGCTGGATTAATCCCAGCAAACCGGGCGATCTGCGGACATATCGCTGCTACGACGTCAGCGCATTCTTTGCGGCTGGTCCCCGTGCTCGTAGCATTTGCCTCCGCGTATATCCACACCCTCGGGGGCATGAATCATGACGACCGTCACAGTGCAGACTGCGGGGCGTCACTCCGTCCCTCGGCCGCGCGGCCGGGCCCTTCGCGGGCTGCTCGCCGGACTTCTCGTCGCATCGACGGCCGCGGTCGTGCTGGTGTCCCCCGCCGCCCCTGCGTCAGCCGTCTCGACGACGCTGAGCACGACGAGCATCGCGGCGGCCGCGAGCGGAGGTCGCGTCATCTACGTGTCGACGTCCGGCTCGGACACCATCCAGGAGTACAAGGACTGGTACAACGGCGGGAGCTACAAGACCTACCCGCGGATGCAGTGCCTCGACGATCCCACCACGGCCCCCGAGAGCCAGACCACCTGCCCTGAGCCGACGAGAGACCGCCCCCTGCGCACGATCGAGACGGCGATCCGGATCGCCAAGCCCGGCGACGTCATCGTGGTGCGCGGCGGGACGTACGCGGAAGCCATCGGATGGGGCGCCCGCCGCGCCTACTCCACGAAGCAGATCGTGCTGCAGTCCTACCCGGCCGAGAGGGTCGTCGTCGCCGGCACGCTCACCCTCAAGAATGCCGACTACTGGAACGTCCGAGGGATCCATTTCGTCTACAACTCGGCCATTCAGACCGGACAGTCCGTGGTCGCATTCTCCGGTGGTCTGGGGTGGACGTTCGCGAACAATGAGGTCACCGGTTCGCACGGCGTCGCCAACATGCTGGTCCAGGCGTCGGCCGCGTCGTCGACCACGACCGCGGCACTGACGGCTGCGGCGCCCCGCAACTACAAGATCGTCGGCAACTGCATCCGCGACAACCGCGGGACAGACGCCCACGGCACCGACCACAACATCTACCTGATGGCCAGCATCTACTCCACAGGCGGCCTGATCGAGCGGAACCTCATCGCCGGGGCGTCGAACGGCGCGAACATCAAGGCCGCCGCCAGCGGAACCTCGACCATCAACGCAAGCCCACGCAACGTGACGATCAGGTACAACACCCTGCTGTACGCGGCGTCCGGGATCACCATCGGCCTCAAGGCCGAGAAGGTGCTGATGGAGCGCAACCTCATCGCGAACCCGAGCGGTTCGCAGCAGTACGACGGAGGGGTCAAGGGCTACCAGCTGGCCAACCCCGGTGCGAACGCCGTCAAGGACAGCATCATCAGCGGGTACGCCGTGCCGATCCGCGAGGACTACGGAGCGGCGCACATCTTCACCGCGCGGAACGTCACGACGGCGACCGCGATCACGGGGTCGGTCGCGAACTGCAGCGCGCGCGCGGCGTCCTCGACGGTCTCCGCGAAGTACGGCCAGTTCGCCGGCTGAGCGAGACCGGGCCCGCTCCACGGTGGAACGGCACGGTCGTGGCTCCGGCCCCGAACGGCGGCTGAGCTACGCGCCGCGGTCCTCGCCGGGCGGCACATGGCCGAACCGGTGGAGGGTGCGGCTCACCGCCTGCTCGCGGACCACGGTCATCAGCTCACGCGCGGCGCTGGCCACGACGGGAGCGTCCAGCACCGTCACGTCTCCGAGTCGGGTCACCGCAGCCTCACGCAGTCCGGGGGCGTCGCCGACGACGCGGATGCGGCCCGTGACCCAGCCGTCGCGGACGCGGGCGGCGAACTTCTCGTGCGGCTCCGTCTCGATCGAGCTGACGGTCACCCGCACGCCGGCGGTCGCGGCGGCGTGCCGGACGCGCTCCACCTGCACCGGTCGAGCGTCGGAGCCCACCCGGATGGTCAGCAGCGGGATCGGCCGGTAGCGCAGGACGTTCGCCTCGACGCGCAGGCCCGACGGATCGTGCTCGACCGCGAGCTCGGAGGCCCACACGCGGTCGTCGTCCGCCGACGCCCAGGCCAACCACGCCTCGTCGTCGACCGGGACGTCCGGCGAGTCCGACCACGTGCCGATCTGCGCGACGTAGTGCGGGCCGCCGGCCTTGGCGCCGGGGCCGACGGTCGAGGCCTTCCAGCCGCCGAACGGCTGACGCCGCACGATCGCACCGGTGATGTGCCGGTTGATGTAGGCGTTGCCCACCTCGACGCGGTCCAGCCAGTGCGCGATCTCGGCCTCCTCGAGCGAGTGCAAGCCGCCGGTCAGGCCGAACGCCGTCTCGTTCTGGGCGTCGATCGCCTGGTCCAGCGTCTCGACGAACATGATCCCGAGCACGGGGCCGAAGCACTCGGTGGTGTGGAACCACGAGCCGGGCTTCACGCCGAACTTCACTCCGGGGGACCAGAGACGGCCGGAGTCGTCCAGGGGACGCGGTGTCACCAGCCATGACTCCCCCTCGTCCAGGGTGGTCAGAGCGCGCAGCAGCTTGCCGCTCGCAGGCTCGGTCAGCGGACCGACCGCGTTGCCCAGGTCGGTGGCCGGGCCGACGCGCAGCGACGAGACGGCGTCGGCGAGCTGGCGGCGCAACCGGTCGGAACGACCGGCCGTCCCGACGAGGATCGCGAGCGACGCGGCCGAGCACTTCTGCCCGGCGTGCCCGAACGCGGACCTCACCAGGTCGGCCACCGCGAGGTCGACGTCCGCCGCCGGGGTGATGACCAGGGCGTTCTTGCCGGAGGTCTCGGCGAGCACGTCGAGCGACGGACGCCAGCCCGCGAAGAGCCGCGCGGTCTCGATCGATCCCGTGAGCAGCACCCGGGAGACCGACGGGTGCGTGACCAGGTGTCGCCCGACAGGGCCCTCGGGGCTGAGCACCACGGTCAGCGCACCGGGCGCGTCGAGGCCGCGCTGGATCGCCGCCATCGCGACCTGCCCGCACACGGGTGTCTGTGGTGCGGGCTTGACGATCACCGGGCTGCCGGCGGCGAGCGACGCGAGCACCGAGCCGACGGGGATCGCCACCGGGAAGTTCCACGGCGGCGTCACGACGGAGATGCCCGACGGCGTGTGGACGGCACCGTCGACCGAGGCGAGGTCCAGCGCGCGGTCCGCGTAGTAGCGCGCGAAGTCGACGGCCTCGCTGACCTCGGGATCGGCCTCGGCCACCGTCTTGCCGGCCTCGTGGACCATCGCTGCGACGAGGTCGGCGCGGGCGTCCTCGAGCGACTCGGCCACGCGGTGCAGCGCCTTGGCACGGTCGGCGGGCGACACGGCGGCCCAACCGGGCGCGGCGGCCACCGCGCTCGCGACGAGCTCGTCGACCTCCGCGACCGTCGAGACGACCACAGCCCCCGGCGGTGCCTCGACCTCGCGCTCGACGATCCCCCGCGCCCAGGCACGGGCCATCGCCGCGGCAGGGTCGGTGTCAGGCGTGTTCTCGAAGGAGTCCGAGAAGTCGAGCGCGGGCCGGGCCACCCGACGGGGCTCCGTCGACGGCTCGAACCGGTCCCGGTACGCGTCGCGGAACGCCGACTCCTGGGCGTCCATCGCCGCCTCGTCGGCGAACAGGGCGTGCAGGAAGTTCTGGCTCGCGGAGTTCTCCTCGAGCCGACGCACCAGGTAGGAGATGGCGACGTCGAAGTCGTGCCGCGCGACCACGGGCGTGTAGAGCAGGACCGAGCCGACGGCGTCCCGCACGGCCCGCGCCTGGGCGGGCGCCATGCCCTGCAGCATCTCGACGTCCAGGGCCTCCCCCACCCCGCGCTCCTGCGCGATCAGGTGCGCGGCGGCGACGTGGAACAGGTTGTGGCTGGCGACGCCGACGCGCAGGTTCTTCGTGCGCTCCGGGGTCAACGCATGGTCGACGAGGCGCAGGTACGCGGCGTCGACGTCGGGCTTGGTTCCGTACGGAGCCTGCGGCCAGCCGTGCAGCTCGGACTCGACCTGCTCCATGGCGAGGTTCGCGCCCTTGACCAGGCGCACCTTGAGCCGCGCGTCGCCGGTGCGTCCCTGCGCCACCGAGCTCAGCTCCTCGAGGGCACCGGCCGCGTCCGGCAGGTATGCCTGGAGCACGATCCCCATGGGGGAGCCGCTCAGCTCCGGGTCCGACACCAGCCGCTCGAACACCCGGATCGTCAGCGCGAGGTCGCGGTACTCCTCCATGTCGAGGTTGAGGAAGGTGCCGGACCGGGCGGCCGCCAGGTAGAGCGGCCGCAGCTTCTCGACGACACGCGAGACGGACCCCTCCGTGTCCCAGGTGGACAGCTGGCTCGCCACGGCCGAGACCTTGACCGACACGTAGTCGACGTCCAGCCGTTCGACGAGCGCCGTGACGCGCGCCAGCCGTGCCGCAGCCTCCCGCTCCCCGAGCACCGCCTCACCGAGCAGGTTCAGGTTCAGACGGAACCCGTCGGCCCGGGTCGCCCTGAGGTGCCGCGCGAGCCCCGGACCGTCGTCGGCGACGAGGTGTCCGACCAGGCTGCGCAGCCGCTCGCGTGCCGCGGGCACGACGACCGACGGGAGGCGGGTCCCGACCAACGAGCCGAGGCCGAGCATCGCCTTGTCCGCCCGTCCGAGGAACCCGGCCGACGACGCCGTCAGCTCGGACAGCTCGCGCGCGGCCACCCGCACGTCCTGCGGCCGGGCCACCCGGTCGACGAACCGGACGGCCAGCTCGAGCCCGGCCGGGTCGGCGACGAGGGCGGCCAGCCGGCCGGTGGTGCGACGTTCGCGTGCCGTCTGCCCTTCCGCGGTGGCCGAGAGCCACTGCCGTGCCAGCCGAACCGCGTCGTCCGTGACGTCCTGCGACATGCCGCTCCTAGGTCGAGGTCGATCCAGTGTCTGCCTTAGTACGCGGAACGGCTAGATCGTGCGTGCGTTCCCGCACCGTGGACATCGGCGGCTCGCCCCTCGGTCGTCCCCGGTCCCCGCTGCGGCCAGTGGCATGGTGTGCACGTGACCGATCTCACAGAGTCCCCCGTCCCCGCCAACCCGCTCGACACCGCCAAGGCGCAGCTCGCCTCGGCGGTCGACATCCTCGGCTACGGCGAAGGCCTGCACCGCATGCTCGCCACGCCGCGCCGGGAGATGAACGTCGCGGTCCCGCTGAGGCGCGACGACGGCGAGATCGAGCTGTTCATGGGCTACCGCGTGCAGCACAACATCTCGCGCGGACCGGGCAAGGGCGGGCTGCGGTACTCGTCGTCGGTGGACGTGGACGAGGTGCGCGCGCTGGCGATGTGGATGACGTGGAAGTGTGCCGTCGTCGACGTGCCGTACGGCGGCGCCAAGGGCGGCGTCACCATCGACCCCCGCGAGCACTCGATGCAGGAGCTCGAACGGGTGACCCGCCGCTACACCAGCGAGATCATGCCGATCATCGGCCCGGAGCGGGACATCATGGCGCCCGACATCGGGACCGACGAGCAGACCATGGCCTGGGTCATGGACACCTACTCGGTGAACCACGGCTACACGATCCCCGCCGTCACCACGGGCAAGCCGTTGACCGTCGGCGGATCGCTCGGCCGGGCGACCGCGACGTCACGCGGCGTGGTGCACGCGGCAGCGGCAGCGCTCGGCGACGCGGGGGTGCAGCTCAACGAGGTGACCGCCGCGGTCCAGGGCTTCGGCAAGGTCGGCTCGCACGCCGCGCAGTTCCTGCACGACGCGGGCGCGCGGGTCGTCGCGGTCTCTGACGAGTCGGGTGGCGTCTACGCCGCCGACGGTCTCGGCCTCGCCGCACTGATGCGGCACGTCCACCAGACCGGCCACGTCGCCGGCTTCGAGGGCGGCGACGCGATCGACAACACGCAGCTGCTGGCCCTCGACGTCGACGTGCTGGTGCCGGCCGCCGTCGAAGGAGTGATCAACGCCGAGACCGCCGGCAACGTCAAGGCCAGGTGGGTGGTCGAGGGCGCCAACGGGCCGACGACCAACGAGGGCGACCGCATCCTCGCCGAGCGCGGCATCGTCGTCGTGCCGGACATCCTCGCCAACGCCGGCGGCGTCATCGTGTCCTACTTCGAGTGGGTGCAGGCCAACCAGGCGTACTGGTGGACCGAGCGGGAGATCGAGGACCGGCTCGAGCACCGCATGGTCACCGCGCACCGGGCCGTCGCCGCGGTCGCGCACGCCGAGTCGATCTCGCTGCGGGACGCGGCGCTGACCATCGGGGTCCGACGGGTCGCCGAGGCCCACCAGATCCGAGGCCTCTACCCGTAGCCGGGAGTACCGAGGGGGGCGCGGGCGTTGCCATCGAGGTGACCCCCGTACCCACCCCGGTGCCCCTCTCCGTCCTCGACACCGCCCCCGTCTCCGTCGGCCAGTCCTCCGGCGACGCCCTCGCCGCGTCGACGGCGCTCGCCCGCACCGCCGAGGCCGCGGGCTACCTGCGGTTCTGGGTGGCCGAGCACCACTCGATGGCCGCCGTCGCGTCGACCTCGCCGGGCGTGCTGCTCGCGCACCTGGCGGCGTCGACGACGACGATCCGCGTCGGGTCGGGTGGCGTCATGCTGCCCAACCACCCCGCCCTGGTGATCGCCGAGCAGTTCGCGATGCTCGAGGCGCTGCACCCCGGACGCGTCGACCTGGGCATCGGGCGTGCACCCGGTGCCGACCCGATGACCGCCGCGGCGCTGCGTCGCACGGTGGACGGCCTGGGTGCCGACGACTTCCCGGCCGAGCTCGTCGACGTGCTCGTCCTGCTGGGCATCTCGCTGCCCGGCCGCGCGGGGTCGCTGAGGGCCTCACGGCTGTCCGCGACGCCGGCCGCGACCTCCGCCCCCGAGGTGTGGCTGCTCGGCTCATCCCTGTTCAGCGCGCAGCTGGCCGGTCAGCTCGGCCTGCCGTTCAGCTACGCCAACCACTTCAACACCGGCCTCACGCTGGAGGCGGCCCACGCCTACCGGTCGTCGTTCCGGCCGTCGCCGGTGCTGGCCGAGCCGCGCCTGATGGTCTCGGCGTCGGTCCTCGTCGCCGACTCCGACGAGGAGGCGCACTACCTGTCGGGCCCGAGCCGCGTGATGGCCCTGTCGCTGCGGACCGGCCGCCCGCTCGGCCCGATCGTCTCCCCGGACGATGCCGCAGCCGCCCTGGCGGAGATCGACCCGGTGCAGGCCGCGGAGTTCTTCGAGAAGTTCCCCGGGACGCAGATCGCGACGACCGCCGACCGCGCCGTCGACGAGCTCACGGGCCTGGTCGACCGCACGCGGGCCGACGAGCTCATGATCACCGGCACCGCGTTCGACATCGCCACCCGGCAGCACACGATCGAGGCGATCGCCGCCCGCTGGCCCGCCTCGGTCGGCGTCTGACCTCAGCCGGCCACCACCCGTCCGGTGCATGGCCTGACCTGGACGTTCACCGTCCTCATCGGTCTGTTCATCGCGTGGTGCGTCGTCACCTGGTGGCACCGCGGCGCTGACCGGGCGGGCGCAGACCCGGCGCTACACCGGTTGCTGGCCCGCCGTCGCGTCGCGGACCAGGGTCGCCGCGCCGCCCGAGCCGTCGAGCTCGATGGTGTCGCCGTCCGGGGTCACCAGCTCGACCGGGTCGCCCAGCAGACGCAGGATCCTCTGCTCGCACGCCATCGCCTCGGGCGGGCCGGCCATCATCGTCGAGACCATCTGCCCGAACACCAGGCGCGTGCCGTGCAGCTCCCAGGTCCCGCGCACCCGGTTCACGCCCGTGTCGCCGTAGACCTGCCCGTCACCGTCGAACGTCAGGAAGGGCGCGGAACGCACCCCCGCCGAGACGTCGGCACCCAGCACCGCCGTGAACCGCCATGTTCCCGCGAGGTCGACCATGAGGCCGATCCTGCCACTGTGCTCCGGGAAACGATCCCCGAAGGCTTCAGCCTCGGGGCTGCCGATCTGCCCAGGCCTCGAGCGTGACGCGCGGGCCGGTGTAGAAGGGAACCTCCTCGCGCACGTGCAGGCGCGCGTCCGTGGCGCGCAGGTCGCGCATGAGGTCGACGATGCGGTGCAGCTCCGGGGCCTCGAAGGCGAGGATCCACTCGTAGTCGCCGAGCGCGAAGGCGGACACGGTGTTGGCACGGACGTCGGCGTACCCGCGGGCCGCCTGGCCGTGCTCGACCAGCATGCGACGGCGGTCGTCCTCGGGCAGGACGTACCAGTCGTAGGAGCGCACGAACGGGTAGACGCAGATGTAGTCCCCGGCCGGCTCGCCCGCCAGGAACGCCGGGACGTGCGAGCGGTTGAACTCCGCGGCTCGGTGCAGGCCGACCACGGACCAGACCGGCAGCAGGTGACGGCCCAGGTCGCTCGCCCGGAACCGCTGGTAGGCGCCCTGGACCTCCTCGACGGTCTCGGCGTGCCACCAGACCATCAGGTCGGCGTCGGCCCGCAGGCCGGCCACGTCGTACCAGCCGCGGATCTCGAGGCCGTCGCGGGCCACGGCCGCGAGCGCGTCGGCGATCAGCCGACCACGCTCACGGTCGCTCTCGGGCAGCACCTCTTCGAGCGCGAAGACGGTCCACATCGTGTAGCGGACGGTCGCGTTGAGGGCTTCGGCGTCGTGCGTCATCGCAGGTTCTCCAGACAGCGTTTCAGGACAAGGTGTTCAGGACAGGGGGTCTGACGAGCAGGCGGCGGGGATGCCCGTCGGCTGGCTGGCGCGCATCAGGCAGCAGCCCGGCCGGCAGACGTCGCGGAAGGCGGGGAGCGTCCCGACGGACACGCGCGGGTCCGGCTCGACCCCCGCATCCTGCGCGCGGGCTGTGGCGGCCCGCTCGACGACGAGGTCCACGAGGCCGCGCACGAACGGCTCCCGCGTCCCGACGGAGTCGGCGCGGACCGAAACCAGGCCGAGCCCGGCGGCGGTCTCGAGCGCCTCGGTGTCGAGGTCGAACGCGACCTCCATGTGGTCGGAGACGAACCCGAGCGGCGAGATCACGACGGACTGCACCCCGTCGGCAGCGAGGGCCGCGAGATGGTCGTTCACGTCCGGCTCGAGCCACGGCTGGCTCGGCGGGCCGGAGCGCGAGCAGTAGGCGAGGTCCCAGGTCACCGCGTGCCCGAGGCGCGCCTCGGCACCCGCTGCGACCACGGCGGCGACGTCCAGGTGCTGCGCGCTGTAGGACGCCCCGGAGACCGCAGAGGCCTCCTCCATCGTGTCCGGGATGGAGTGCGTGACGAACACGAGCCGCGCGTCGGCCGGGACGGTGGCGTAGGCCTCGACGACCGCGTCGATGTTGGCGTCGACGAATCCCGGGTGGTTGAAGTACGAGTGCACCTTGTCGACGACGAGCCCGTGCTCACCGGCTGCGAGCCCGAGGTCGACCGACAGCTCGTCGAGGGACGCCCAGAGGTTCTCCCGGTACTGGCGGCAGCCCGAGTACGACGAGTACGCGCTGGTCACGAGGGCGACGAGCCGTCGCGCACCGCCCGCGTGCGCGGCCGCGAGGGCGTCCTTCGTGTACGGCTCCCAGTTGCGGTTCCCCCACACGACCGGCAGGTCCAGGCCGCGCCGGGCGATCTCGTCCTCGATCGCCGCCTGGAGTGCGAGGTTCTGCCCGTTGATCGGGCTGGCGCCGCCGAAGTGGTGGTAGTGCTCGGCGACGACCGCGAGCCGCTCGTCGGGGATGTTCTTGCCCGCGGTGACGTTGCGCAGGAACGGCAGGACGTCCTCGGGGCCGTTCGGGCCCCCGAACGAGAAGAGCAGCAGCGCGTCGTACGGGGCGACTGGGGACGAGGGCATGGGGGTGCTCACGGCAGTGTCAGGGGCCACGTCCCGATCATCCCACCCAGGCAGCACGACGCCCGGCGGTCAGCGGACCGCCGGGCGCGTGAGATTGTCCGGACGCGTTGTCAGAATCGCCGGAGGTCAGCCCTTGACCGCTCCTCCGAGGCCCGCGCCCCGCAGGAACATGCGCTGGAACACCAGGAACATGGCGATCGGGATGAGCGTCGCGATCGCGTACGCGGCCATCAGCGTCCCGATGTCGGTCGTTGCCACGAGCGACGGCAGCCGCACCGACAGGGGCTGCAGGTCCGGGTTGCGCAGCACCAGCAACGGCCACAGGAAGTCCTTCCACGACGCGATGACCGCGAACACGGACACCACGCCGAGGATCGGCTTGCTCATGGGCAGCACGATCGACCAGAAGAGCCGGAACGGACCGGCGCCGTCCACCTTGGCCGCCTCGAACACCTCGCGTGGGAGGTTGTCGAAGAACCGGGCGACGAGCACGACGTTGAACGCGCTCGCCCCGGCGGGCAGCCAGACCGCCCAGTACGAGTTGACCAGCGAGTGATCGACCAGGGGCGGGTGCAGGATGATCAGGTAGAGCGGCACCAGCAGCACGACGGCCGGCACGAACAGCGTCGCCAGGACGAGCCACTGAGCGACCCGGGCCCACCGCGGACGGAGCACCGACAGGACGAACCCGCCCGTCGTCGCGACGAGGAGCTGCGAGGCCCACGCCCCGATCGCCAGCACGACGGTGTTGACGAAGTACTTGCTGATGTCGATGTCGTACCAGGCGTCGTGCAGGTTCGACCACTTGATGCCGTTGGGGAAGATCGCGAGCGGAGTCCGCAGGATGTCCTGCGTCGGGGTGACCGCGAACTTGGCCAGCATGAGCAGCGGACCGATGCTCACGACGATCAGGCCGAGGAGCAGCAGGACGTGCATCGTGTTCCACGTCCTGCGTACGCGGGGTCGGCGCCAGTCGGCCACCGACAGCGCGCTCCGGTCCTCCGTCGACTGGCGGGAGGCCTTGCGACGGGCGGGGGCGTCGTCGGGCGGCAGCGCACCGCCCTCGTCGGCCGGCGTCTCCGACGCCTCGGGGAACGGCATGGCCCCGGGGGCGGGCGTGGTCGTGGTCACGAGGTGCTCCAGCTGCGGGTGATCCGGAAGTAGATGAGCGACATGACGGCCAGGAACACGGCGAGCATGAGGCTCAGCGCCGTCGCCATGCCGTAGTTGCCGCCGAGGCTGTTCTGGAACGCGTACCGGTAGACCAGCAGGAGGACGGTCACCGTCGCGTTGGCCGGACCACCGCCGGTGAACAGGTACGGCTCGAGGAACACCTGGGCAGTCCCGATGATCTGCAGGATGAAGGTGATGAGCAGGACGCCGCGCAGCTGCGGCATCGTGACGTGCCAGATCTTGCGCCACACGGAGGCACCGTCGACCTCGGCGGCGTCGTACAGCTCGGTGGGGACGCTCGTCAGGGCGGCGAGGTAGATGATCACCGTGCCGCCCGCGGCCGCCCAGGTGGCCTCGAGCACGAGGGACGGCATCGCCGACGTCGCGCTCTGCAACCACAGCTGGGGTGGTATCCCGAAGTAGCCGATGATCGTGTTGAAGACGCCCTCGGGCCGCGGGTCGTAGAAGAACTTCCAGAGCAGCACGGCGACGACGGGCGGCACCACGACCGGCAGGTAGGCGAGCGCCGAGAACAGACCCTTGCCGCGGCGCACCTCGCTCATCAGCACCGCCGCGATCAGCGGGACCGGGTAGCCGAAGATGAGGGCCAGCAGCGCGAAGTACGCGGTGTTGCGGATCGCGACGGGCAGCACCGGGTCCGCGAACACCCGCTGGAAGTTCTCCAGGCCGACCCAGGACGTGACGATGAGGTTCGTCTTCTGGAAGCTCATCACGACGGCCTTGACGATCGGCGCCCAGGAGAAGACCCCGAAGATCACCAGCATCGGGAGGGCGAACAGCAGCGTGCTCAGTCCGCCGCCGCGGACCCACGTGACGGGTGAGCGTCGCTTACCGGCTCGTCGTCGTTGCGGGACGACGGGGTCGGTGGTGACCATCGGGACCTTCTCTCGGTGCGTGTCTTTCGGTGGAGCAGTTCGGTGGAGCAGTTCGGTGGAGCAGTTCCGTGGAGTGCTGTCCGGGGAGTTCGACGGTGCCCGACCAGGCAGGACCCGGCCGGGCACCGTCGAGCGGGGGTCAGCCCGCCTGGTCGATCAGTGCCTGCGACTGCTCGTTCGCGGCAGTCAGCAGCGCGTCGATGTCGACGCTCGGGTCCGTCATGACCGCCTGCACGATCGGGAAGAGCAGGCCGTAGGTCTCCTGCGTGGCACGAGCGGCCTCAGGGATGACGGGCTGGGTGAACATGACGTCGGTGTAGCCCGCCATGTGGTCGAGCGGGACGTTGACGTAGTCCTTGATCCAGCCGAGCGACGTCTCGTACTGCTCCTTGCTGAAGATCGGGAGCGTCGGGGTGCCGACGGCCTGCGGCGGGGTCTGCTCCGCGAGGATCTTGGCGTCGGCGACGGCCTGGTCCTCGTCGACCAGCTTGGACAGGTACCAGAAGTCGATCCACTTGACCGCGGCGTCCTTCTCCGCGTCGGTGGCCTTCGGGTCGACGGCCGCGTAGGTGCCGCCGCCGAGCGTGCCGGCGTCCGAGCCCTCGGTCGGGAGCGCCGTCAGGCCGTAGTCGAGGTTGTCCGCCGTGACGCCGTTGTTCTGCACCAGAGCGGTGTAGATGTCGGAGCCCGACGTGTACATGGCGAACTGACCGGCCGCGAAGCCGCTGTTCACGTCGCCCCAGCCGAGCTGCGTGTTCTCGAACAGCGAGCCGTCCGACTTGAGGTCACCCAGGAACTCGAGCGACTCCTTGACCGCGGGGTCCGTCAGCGTCGCCGTGTACGTGCCGTCCTTCTCGGTCTGCGTGCGGCCACCGCGCGAGTAGGCCGCGGCCGTGAGCTGCCAGCCGCCCGCGTTGTCGAGCGCCATCATCGCGTAGCCCGGCACGCCGGTCTTGTCGTGGATGGTCTTGGAGGCCGCGCGGATCTCTTCCCACGTCGTCGGCGGGTTGTCCGGGTCCAGACCGGCGTCCGTGAAGAGCTTCCGGTTGTAGTGCAGGGCCACGGCGTAGATCGACTTGGCCGGGACGGCGTAGATCTTGCCGTCGTCGCTCAGTCCGGCTGCGAGGACCTGGTCGTTGAAGTCGTCCGCGTACGGAAGCTGCTGGACCTGGGCGTCGATGTCGGCGATCTGACCGTTCTGGATCAGGACCTTGGTGTCCGTCGCCGGGACCTCGAACACGGTCGGCAGCGTGCCGCCGGCCAGGTCGGCAGCGAACGTCGACGCGAGCCAGTTGTACTCCTGCGTCTCGATCTTGATGTCGGGGTACTTCTCCTCGAACTGCGTGACGCGCTCGTTGAGCGCGTCGATCGCGGTCTGCTCGGCGCCGGGCTGGAGACCGGCGACCGTGATGGTGACCTTCTCGTCTCCCGGCGCGCTCGAGGCGTCGCTGCTGGAGTCGTCATCAGAAGAGCACGCGGCCAGCATGGTCAGAGACATGGCTCCGACCAGGGCGAGTGCGGTCATGCGTGAGGACCTCATCGTCACTCCTTCGTGAAGGTCCGACGCCGGCATTGTGCCGGATCGGACGTTGCGGGGCGGGGAACTGCTCGGGCGTCGTACGGGAACTGGTCGAGCGGTCAGGCGGTGCGCAACCACGCGGCGGTGTCGCGCGGGAGCAGCCCTGCCTCGAGCGGCGCGCTCGTGAGCAGGAGGTCGGTGTGGGCAGGCAGAGGTGCGGGCTCGTCGCCCAGGTTGACGACGCACACGAGATCGCCGCGGGCGAACGCGAGCACGTCGTCGGAGGTGTCGAGCTGGTCGAGCCAGCGCAACGGCCCGTCGCCCAGGGAGGGCTCGGAGCGACGGATCGCGAGCAGGTCGCGGTAGAGGTGCAGGGTCGACGCGGGGTCCGACTCCTGTGCCTCGACCGTGAGATCGCTCCAGTCCGCGGGCTGCGGGAGCCAGGTCTGCACCGTGCCACCTGAGCTCCCGACCGCGCCGTCGGGACTGAACCCGAACGGGGCGGACGTCCCGGACCAGGGCAGCGGCACACGGCAGCCGTCCCGGCCGGGGTCGACGCCCTCGGATCGGAAGTGCATCGGGTCCTGCAGCAGGTGGAGCGGCAGGTCCTCCACCTCGGGCAGGCCCAGCTCGTCGCCCTGGTAGATGTACAGCGAGCCCGGCAGCGCTGCGGTGAGCATCGCCGCGGCGCGGGCACGACGCAGCCCGACAGCGAGGTCGGTCGCCGTCCCGAACCGCTTGGCGCTGAACGCGAACGAGCTGTCCTCGCGCCCGTAGCGGGTCGCCGGGCGTGTGACGTCATGGTTGGACAGCACCCACGTGGCGGGCGCACCGACCGGGCCGTGCGCGGCGAGGGTCAGGTCGATCGACTCGCGGAGCTTCTTCGCGTCCCACGGGCGGGCCATGAAGTCGAAGTTGAAGGCCGTGTGCATCTCGTCGGGACGCAGGTACTGCGCGAACCGGGAGACGTCCTGCAGCCAGACCTCGCCGACGAGGACGCGGGTGCCCGGGTAGGAGTCGGCGACGGCACGCCAGCCGCGGTAGACGTCGTGCAGCTCGTCCCTGTCCACGTGGGGGTGCTCACCCGGCCGCGGGTGCTCGGGCACCTCGGGCAGCTCCGGGTCCTTGATGAGCAGAGCGGCCGAGTCGATGCGGATGCCGGCCACGCCGCGGTCGAACCAGAACCTCAGGACGTCCTCGAACTCTGCGACGACCTCGGGGTGGGACCAGTTGACGTCCGGCTGGGCGGGCGCGAACAGGTGCAGGTACCACTCGCCCGGCGTGCCGTCGGGGTTCGTCGTCCGCGTCCACGTGCTCCCCTGGAAGTCCGAGACCCAGTGCGTCGGGATCTCGTCGCCGTTCTCGCCCTTGCCCGGGTGGAACCAGAAGCGCGCACGCTCCGGCGAGCCGGGGCCCGCCGCGAGCGCCGCTTGGAACCAGGCGTGCTGGTCGGAGACGTGGTTCGGGACGACGTCGATGATCGTGCGGATGCCCAGCGCGAGCGCGTCCTCGATGAGCCGCTCGGCCTCGGCGAGCGTGCCGAACGCCGGGTCGATCGCCCGGTAGTCGGCCACGTCGTAGCCGCCGTCGGCGAGCGGGGAGACGTACCACGGGGTGACCCAGATGGCGTCGATCCCGAGATCACGCAGGTACGGCAGACGCGATCGCAGGCCTTCGAGATCGCCGGTGCCGTCGCCGTTCCCGTCGGCAAAGCTGCGCGGGTAGACCTGGTAGATCACCGCACCGCGCCACCACTGGGGGTCGGTCTCGGGCTGAGGCTGCGTCACTGCGGTCTCGTCTCTCATGTGCCGTCGCTACGTCATCGTCGCGAGATGGACACTAAAGGACTCGACTGAAAGTACGCAAGAACCTGACAGCGGAGTTATCGAAGTGTGACCAAAGGGGGGCCGAATCTCGATCATCCACAGGTCCTCCGTGCACCGCCGACCGAGACGGATGCTCCGAGAATCGGGCGTCACGGACGAAGCCCCCGTCGCACGGGGCGACGAGGGGCTCGGGCGGGTCCGGTCAGACGGCGGCGACCTGCCGGGCGCGCGCCGGGCCGGTCGAGCCGCGCACGACGAGCTCGGGCTCGAAGAGCAGCTCGTCGTGCGGGACCACCGCGCCGTGGATCTGGCTGACGAGCAGGTCGATCGCGGCGCGTCCCATCGGCTCGATCGGCTGTCGGACCGTGGTGAGGGGCGGCTCGGTGCAGCTCATGAACGCGGAGTCGTCGTAGCCCACGACGGAGATGTCGTCGGGCACGTTGAGGCCGGCCCTGCGAGCCGCGCGGATGACGCCGAGGGCGAGCGGGTCGCTCGCGCACACGATCCCCGTGACGCCCTCCTTCAGGAGCCGGTTGCCCGCGGCCTGCCCGCTCTCGAGCGAGTAGGCGCTGCGCACCACGTGGTTCTCGCCCAGCTCCAGGCCGAGGCGTCGCATGATCACCTGCGCCGCGCGGAGCTTGCGCTCGGAGGGCACGTGGTCCACAGGGCCCAGGACGAGCCCGATCGTCGTGTGCCCGAGCGAGGCCAGGTGCCCGATCGCCTGCTCGATCGCCACCTCGTCGTCGCACGAGACGCGCGGGAACGGCAGCTCCTCGATCGATGCGTTGATGAGCACGACGGGCAGGTTGCGGCCCGTGAGCCGCTCGTAGTGCTCGTGCGTGGCGTCCCGCTGGGCGTAGTGACCGCCCGCGAACACGATGCCCGAGACCTGCTGCCCGAGGAGCAGCTCGACGTAGTCCGCCTCCGACACACCACCGGCGGTCTGCGTGCACAGCACCGGGGTGAACCCCTGCTGCGCGAGCGCCCCGCCGACCACCTCGGCGAACGCCGGGAAGATCGGGTTCTGCAGCTCGGGGAGCACGAGGCCGACCAGACGGGCCCGCTCGCCCCGCAGCTTGGTGGGTCTCTCGTACCCCAGGACGTCGAGCGCCGTGAGCACCGCCTCGCGCGTCGACTCCGACACTCCGGGCTTGCCGTTGAGCACCCGGCTGACGGTGGCTTCACTGACACCGACCTTGCGCGCTACCTCTGCGAGTCGCCGTGACATGCGCGTCATCGTACGCGCCTTCGCGCAAACCGCTTGCAGGGCGTTGCAAGTGCCCTACAAGTGGTGGTCAGACGGCTCCAGGGTCGGAGATCGAGGCCTGCGCGAGGCGCAGCTTGTCCGTCAACGCGCGCAGCGTCGCCAGCTCGTCCGAGTCGAGCGCGCCGCCCACCAGGTGCCTGATGCTGCGCACGTGCCTGCGGCCGATCTCGCGCTGCATGCGCGCTCCCTCAGGGGTCAGCGTCACGAGCACGCCGCGGGCGTCGCCCTGCACCGGTCCCCGCGCGACGAGACCGTCCTTCTCCAGCCGCTCGACCAGCCGGGACAGGCTCGGCTGCGTCAGCAGGCTGCCCTCGCCGAGCTCGCGGAGCCGTGCCGCACCGCCGGGGCAGCCCGAGAGCGTGAACAGGACGTCGTACTCGCGGATCGTGAGCGGTCCCCACACGTCGTCGCGCTGGAACCGACGCATGAGCGCCACCTGCGCGCGGAACAGTGACTCCCACGCCTCGGCGGCCTCACGCGTCGCCGGCAGCTCCACGGTCCCCTGCTCCCTCACCGCACACCCCTTCGTGCCCTCTGTCGATGTCCATGCGAACGCATGCACCTCTCAACGGTGCACGAGCCGCTCCTGTTCCACCCGCGCCACGCGATCCACCTGCGGATACGCTCGGGCGATGAGCACCGAGGCGGCCCCGCGCACCACGTACCTCCTGGTGGACGGCGAGAACATCGACGCCACCCTCGGCTCGTCCATCCTCGGGGGTCGGCCGACGCCCGAGCAGCGGCCCCGCTGGGAGCGCGTGCTCACCTTCGCGCAGCAGACGTGGGACCAGCCCGTGAAGGCGCTGTTCTTCCTCAACGCGTCCAGCGGCTCGCTGCCCATGTCGTTCGTGCAGGCGCTCCTGGCCATCGGGTTCCAGCCGATCCCGCTGTCCGGCGAGTCGTACGAGAAGGTCGTCGACATCGGCATCAAGCGCACGCTGGAGGCGATCGCGGCGCGCGACGGCGACGTCCTGCTGGCGAGCCACGACGGCGACTTCGCACCCGAGCTCGAGGTGCTCGTCGACGACGAGGAACGCCGCGTGGGGCTCCTGGCGTTCCGGGAGTTCACCAGCACACAGCTGTCCGCCCTCGTCGCGAAGGGACTCGAGACGTTCGACCTGGAGACCCACGTGGCCGCGTTCAACGTCCAGCTGCCGCGCCTGCGGATCATCCCGCTCGACGAGTTCGACCCGCTGCGCTACCTCTGACGAGGTGCGCGGGCCGCACAGCGGAGGCCCAGGTTACGGCCGGGTAACAATGTATGTAGTACCGCCAGCATTTACCTAGTACCGCATGGCTCAGGTGTCTTCGAGGGTGCTAGACAACACCCGGGTCCCGCCCGAAGGGTCCGGTTGGCAACGCTTTCAACGGCGATCGCGGAGCACTGACCACCCCTCGGGCGGACCCCACTCACCAGCAGCTGGGCGAGCGGGCGAACCGCGGCCCTCGACTGCACAACACGACGGGGTGGCAATGAAGCGGTACCTCCTGGCGGGGCTCGTCCTCGCGCTGGTCACGACGGCAGTTGTCCTGTTCTCCTCTCCTGACCTGCAGGGGGTCGCGCTGCTCGGCGCCGCCCTCGGCGGGACGCTCGGGCTCGTCCCGGACCGGTCACCCGCGCAGCGGGTCGGCGGCTTCGCCGTCGGGTTCGCGGCCGCCTGGTTCGGCTACGCGCTGCGCGCAGCGGTGCTGCCCGACGCCAGCTCCGGCCGCGCCGTGGCCGTCCTGCTCGTGCTGCTCGTCTGCCTCGCGGTCGCGGCAGGCACCCGAGGGCGTCTGCCGCTGTGGTCCACCCTGCTGGGCACTGCCGCGATGTCCGGCGCCTACGAGTCGACCTACGCAGCCGACCCGACGGCCTTCGTCGGCACGTCGACGACCACCGCGACCGCGATCCTGCTCGCCGCCGGCGCCGGCTTCCTCGCGACTGCGCTGCTCGGGCCGCGCATCGTCGAGGACCGCGAGGCCGAGCGCGAGGCAACCGTCCTCCCCCTCGAGGAGCCGGAGACGGCTCCGGAGCCCGCACCGGCGCCTGCGCGCCCGGTCGCGTCGCCCACCTTCTCATTCGACCCCCAGCCGGAGGCCTGACGTGCGCCGCTCCCTCGCGACGGCCGGAGTCGCCGTCGTCCTGCTCCCCCTGACCCTCGGCGGCGCAGCCGTGCCTGCGCTCGCCACGGCCGACAGCGGCGACGTCGCCGTGACCAACACCGAGACCGTCCAGGCGAAGCTCAGCGCCTCGGGCGAGCTGATCGAGGCCCGCGTCTACGAGCAGCTCGCCCTGTCCGGACACGGCACCACCACGATCCACAACCCGGTCTCGACGAAGGGCCTGCGCAACCTCGACGGGTTCGGCGGCTACCAGGTCGTCGACGGCGAGGTGGTCAGCCAGGTCACCGTCGACGGGCAGACCCGCCAGCGCTCGGTCAGCGACTACGACCAGGACCTGCCCCTGACCGTCAAGGTCGAGTACACCCTCGACGGCGAGCCCGTCGAGGCCGGGCACGTGGTCGGACGCACCGGCACGCTCGGAGTGCACTACACGGTCAAGAACGTCACCGGGAAGACGCAGGACGTCACCTACGACGACGGCACCGGCAAGCAGGCGACCGCCTCGGCGCAGACCGTCGTCCCGATGATCGGCCAGCTCGTCACCACGCTCCCGTCGACCTTCACCGACGTCCAGTCCGACGAGGCGGGCATGGCCGGAGACGGTCACGGCGGGACCCGCCTGACGTTCCAGATGACGCTCTTCCCGCCCATCGGCTCCGACACCGCCGAGTTCGGCTACACGGCGCACGTCGCGCCGGGTCGCGTGCCGTCGGCGAACCTCACCTCGATGGCCGTCTCCCCCCTCGACTACCCCTCGTTCAAGGGCGGCGCAGCCAGCTACGAGGCCGGCGCCCAGAAGGGCGTCGACCTGACCGCCGGTGCGCTGCAGATCGACGAGAGCGTGCTCAAGCTGCACGACGGCGCTGCCACGCTGCTCGCGGGCCTGCTCCGCATGCACGCCGGAGCGACGCTGCTGTCGGACGGCCTCAACAATCGGCTCGAGCCGGGCTCAGAAGAGCTCGCATCCGGCCTGAACAACAAGCTCGCACCCGGCGCGCACCAGCTCTCCGACGCTCTCAACGACCAGATCGCGCCCGGCGCGGACGAGCTCTCGGCCGGCCTGAACGACCGACTGGCTCCCGGCGCAAACACCCTGGCCGAGGGCCTGAACGACGAGGCTCTTCCGGGTGCCCAGAAGGTCGCGGCCGGTCTCGGCGCGGCCGCACCCGGCGCTGCACAGCTGGCCGCTGGTTCGGCGGCGCTCTCCTCCGGCCTCGCGAGCGCAGCCGGGGGTGCGCCGTACCTGCTCGACGCCCTGGACCAGGTCAACGGAGGTCTTGCCGACGTCGATGAGGGTCTCGTGCTGCTGTACGGCGGCATCGGCGCACTGCCGACACAGGCGCAGGCGCTCCACACCGGTATCGGCCAGGTCAAGGCGGCGATCGGAACGACGACGACTCCCGGCACCCTGCTCGCAGCAGTGGACCAGATTCGCGGCGGGGTCGGGGGCGCTGCGACGTCCGCCACAGCCCTGAAGGCCGGCGCGGTCACACTCGCTGGACAGCTCGACCAGGGCCTGGCGGCACTGACGAGCCTTCGCGCCGGGATGAACCCCGCACTGCTCGACCAGTACGACGCGGTGCTGGATCAGATGTCGGACGGCCTGCCGCTGATCGGCGACGTGACCCGGGCCGACTCTCTCGCCGGGGGTGCGGCGGCCTTGTCGACCGGGCTCAGCGGCGCGGCCGCCGGGCTCGGACAGGTGGAGTGCGGCCTGAGCGGCCAGCTCCCGATCTGCCCCGTGGACGGCGCAGGCAAGAAGCCGGTGGGAGTCCTGGAGGCGGTCTCGGCCGTCGATGCGGGTATCTCGCAGCTGGTGAGCGGCGTCGTGAACACCGTGCAGTCGGCCGTCGGCGACGCCGACGACACCGCCCTCGACCACACCCTGCGCGGCGGGATCCACTCCCTCGAGGCCGGCGTCGGCCAGATCCAGACGAGCGGTGGTGGACTTGTGACGGGACTCGAACAGCTCAACGAGGGCGCCGCTGCGCTGGCCGAGGGCAGTGCAACGCTCAACGGCGGCGTTCAGCAGCTCGCCACCGGGTCGCAGCAGCTGGCTGACGGACTTGCGCCCGCCGCCGCAGGTTCGGCCGAGCTCGCGGACGGCCTGAACCAGGCTGCGGCCGGTTCCAGCACGTTGGCCGGCGGCATCGGTAGAGCCGCGACGGGCTCGAGCGACCTCGCGAGCGGAGTGTCCAAGGCCGCAGACGGCTCGACCGACATCGCGGACGGCGTCAGTCTGGCGGCCGACGGTTCCACCCAGCTCGCCGACGGCATGACCGAGGCGTCCGAGGGTGCCCCTGCGCTCGTCGACGGGGCCCAGCAGCTCTCTGACGAGGGTTCGTCGCAGGTCGTGGTCAGCGGGCAGGAGACCGCCGCGGACTTCGGGGTGAAGTACGCGGTCCTGACCGCGGGCGCCGAGCGCGCGTCGGCCGAGGGCATGGCCTACGGGGCCCCGGAAGGTGCCGTCGGCGCTACCGCGTACTCGATCGACATCGCAGGTGCGGACGGCTCGGGCGTGAACACGCTCGCGCGGCTCATCCTCGTGATCCTGCTGTTCGCAGCCGGCATCGGGATCGCGGCGCTGGTCAGCCGGCGCACCGCGTGAGGGACCGAGCACGGCTGAGGGCGGGCACCTGTCAGGTGCCCGCCCTCGGCGCGTCAGGTCTCGTCGTCGTAGCGGTCCAGCACGATGTCGACGAGACGGTCGTCCGGTGCGAGCGGGTCGGTGACGACGTCGGCCCCCGCCTCCCGGACGCGGTCGTGGAAGTACCCCGGTGCCAGCAGGTACGAGGCGACGACGACGCGCCCGCCCGGGGTCAGGTCGGCCCGGGCCGCGGCGACGGCCGCCGGGACGCGCGGTTCGGCACCCGCGCCGTAGCCGATCGTCACGGGCTGCGGGATGCGGTCGGCGAGCCCGGCGGCGACCTGCTCGACCGCGAGCGCGGCCGCCGGGTCGGTCGAACCCGCCGCGGCGAGCACCACGAGGTCGTCGGGACCGAGGTCCACGGCCGCGAGCCGGTCGACCAGGATGTCGACGAGACGCGGGTCCGGGCCCAGCGGCGACGCGGCCGTGGCACCGGGCTGGTCGACCGCGGCAGCGATGTCGACCTTGACGTGGAACCCGATCGAGAGCAGCAGCGGCACGACGACGGCACCTGCGGCGTCCCCGTCGAGGGCGTCGGCCACGACGTTGGCCACCTCGGGCTCCTGCACGTCGACGAACGCCTCGCGCACGTCCAGCTCGGGGCGCAGCGCGGCGGCTCCCTTGAGGATCGATCGGACGGCGGCACGACCGCTGAGGTCGTCGGTGCCGTGCGAGCAGCCGACGAGCACCGGGTGGGCCGGCTCGGCGTGGTCGGGTGCCGGGCCCCGGGCGTGCAGTGCGTTCGTCATCGCGCCTCCTCCAGCTCGAGACGGTAGCCCCTCTTCACGACCGTCTTGATGAGAGCTCGGCTCCCGGTGGCGTCGCGGAGGCGCGCGATGGCGACCTCGGCGGCGTGCGGGTCGGTCGAGTCGCCCGGCAGCACGGCCAGCACGTGGTCCCGCGGGACCACCGAACCTCCGGCCTTGACCAGCAGACGGAGCACCTCGAGCGACGTCGGCGTGAGCGCGAGCACCTGCCCGTCGAGCACGGCCGCGCCCCGGTGCACCTGCAGCGGGCCGGCGATCGTCTGGAGAGCCTCCAGGCCTCCGTAGTGCCCGACGAGCGCCCGGACCAGGGAACCCAGCCTGCCGCGGTCGGGGATCAGCGGGTCGATGCCGCGTTCCTGCAGCGGCTTGGCGGTGATCGGCCCGACGGCGGCCATGACCACGCTCCCCCGACGGGCCAAGCGGACGACCTGGTCGGCCACGTCCGCGTCGTCGGCCGCCGCGAACCAGGCGGCCGCACCGGGCGCCGACGTGAACACGACCGCGTCGATCTCCCCTGCGGCGACCGACCTGACGGACGCCTCGACGACCCCAGCGTCCGGCGGGGGGCCCCAGCGGTAGACGACCAGGCTGCGCACGCGAGCACCCGCGGCGGCGAACGCCTCGTCGAGCCCGTCGGCGCCCGCGCCGTGGTGCTGGATCGCGATGTCCCGCCCGGCGACGCCCTCGTCGAGCAGAACCTCGGCGATCTCGGCGCTCGTCTCGGACTCGGCGACCCAGTCCGCCGTCAGCCCCGCGGCCTGGATCGCACCGCGCGCCTTGGGTCCGCGCGCGACGAGGCGGGTGCCGCGCAGCATCTCGACGAGCGGCTCGGCCAGGCCGTAGGCGTCGGCGGCCTCGATCCAGCCGCGGAACCCGATGCCGGTGGTCACGATGACCGTCTGCGGCGGGTCGGCCAGCAGCGAGCGGGTGCCCGCGAGCAGAGCCGCGTCGTCGGTGTGCGGAACCATGCTCAGCGCCGGGGCGTGACGGATCGCCGCCCCGCGCCGACCCAGCGCAGCGGCGAGCTCGGCGGACCGCCTGTCGGCGGTCACCAGCACGACACAACCTGCGAGGGTCTGGTCGATAGGTTCGGTCACGACGCCATTGTGACGGGTGGACGTTCCGGAGTTGTTTCCAGGAGGTCCGCCGCGGCGACGTCTCCGATCACGATGACGGCCGGCGCGCGGACTCCCGCCGCGACCGCCGCGTCGACCACGTCGCACAGGGCCGCGCGCGTCACGCGCTGCCCCGGCAGCGTGCCCTCCTCGACCAGTGCGACCGGCGTCATCGGGTCGGCGCCTGCGTCCAGCGCCTGCTGGACCAGCGACGGCAGGGCGCTCACACCCATCAGGACGACGACGGTGCACGACTTCTCACGCAGGCCGAGCAGTGCGGCCGAGGACCAGCCGTCGTGCCCGTTCATCACGTGCACGGCGCCGACCGTACCCCGGTGGGTCAGCGGGATGCCGGCGGCGGCGGGCGCACCGAACGCGCTGCTCACGCCGGGGATCACCTCGACGTCGACGCCGGCCTCGCGGCAGGCGAGCACCTCCTCGCCACCGCGCCCGTACACGAACGGGTCGCCACCCTTGAGCCGCACCACGGTACGTCCGCGCTGCGCCTGCTCGACCAGGATCCGGCCGATCTCGTGCTGCGGGACCGGGTGGTTGCCGGGCGTCTTGCCGACGTCGATGACCTCGACGCCGGCGTGCAGCTCGTCGAGGACCGCGACAGGACCGAGGCGGTCGGTCACCACGAGGTCGGCCTCCGCGAGCGCGCGCCGTCCGGCGATCGTCAGCAGCCCGACGTCGCCCGGGCCGCCACCGACCAGGATGACCCGTCCGCGGGAGGCCCGGCGCCGACGCAGGTCGACCTCGCCCTCGCGCAGCTGGGTCGCGATCGCGTCGCGCACGACCTGGGTGCGCGTCGGGTCGGGGCTCCCGGTGCTGACGACGCCGACGAGCACGTCACCCTGCTGCGTCGTGGCCGGG
The DNA here is from genome assembly GCF_056400865.1 of Cellulomonas sp. P4_H4. Taxonomy (NCBI): domain Bacteria; kingdom Bacillati; phylum Actinomycetota; class Actinomycetes; order Micrococcales; family Cellulomonadaceae; genus Cellulomonas; species Cellulomonas sp. P4_H4. Next base: position 889,643 of record NZ_JBFUKL010000001.1, on the reverse strand, counting down.
GTCCGCGCGGACCCTGTCGACGCCCCTGCGTCGACGCAGAACGTGCGGCGCGCTTCGGCCCATGCGACGACGGCAGAGTCGGTGCCGCGGTCGCCTGTCGCCGTGTGCACGAGCCAGACACCGTCGACGTCGGCCTGGACCACCTCGCGCGCGTGCCACTCGACCAGGCCCCATCTGTGCATGTCACGCATGACCTCGCACAGCTGCGGCGCGACGACGACGACCCGCGCAGCGTCGGCGAGCAGAGCCTGGGCCCTGCGAGCGGCGACCGGTCCGCCACCGACCACGAGCACGCGCCGACCGGTGAGGTCGAGCCCGAGCATCGTGGTCATGACGCCACCTCGACGAGCCCGTCGCGTACCCGGACCTGCCAGGTCCGCAGGCCGGGTTCCAGTGCACGCGCCGGTGTCTTGCCGGCCACGTCGAGACACACACCCGTCGCGAGCGCGAAGACCTGCTTGTACATCGGCGAGGCCACCGTCGGTACGTCGACCCCGTCGATGCGTCGCGAGCCCACGATCCCCCGCGAGATCACGAACGCGTCGCTGAACGGGTCGTGCTGCTGGACGGCGAAGACGCGGTCGTCGACGAGGCGGAACAGCGCGACCTGCTCACCGTCGGCGAGCAGCGCCGCGGCGCCACGCTCCGGCGCGAGGTCGGACAGGCGGCACACGACGGTCCAGCCCGAGAGGCTCGCCTCGACGGGAGCGACGTCCAGCGTGGTCATGAGCGGACCTCCAGGGTGGTGCCGGCAACCAGGACAGGTTCGCCACGCAGGGCGGCTGCACGCTCGTCCGCCGTCGCGGGACGCGACTGACCGCGCTCCGGGACGTAGGCGAGCGACGGGTCGGGGGTCTCGGGAGCGTTGACGAACGACGCGAACCGGCGCAGCTTCTCGGGGTCCTCGAGGGTCGCGCGCCACTCGTCCTCGTACTCGTCCACGTGCGAGGCCATCTGCGCGTCCAGGTCGGCGCAGATGCCGAGCGAGTCCTCGAGCACCACGGAACGCACCCCGTCCAGACCGCCCTCGACGTCGTCGATCCACGGTGCGGTGCGCTGCAGCCGGTCGGCCGTGCGCACGTAGTACAGGAGGAACCGGTCGATCGTCCTGACCAGGGTCTCGGTGTCCAGGTCCTCGGCGAGCAGCTGCGCGTGCCGTGGCGTGAAGCCGCCGTTGCCGCCGACGTACACGTTCCAGCCCTTGTCGGTCGCGATGACGCCGACGTCCTTGCCGCGGGCCTCCGCGCACTCGCGGGCGCACCCGGAGACACCGAGCTTGATCTTGTGCGGCGAGCGCAGGCCGCGGTAGCGCAGCTCGAGCATCACCGCGAGCGCGACGGAGTCCTGCACACCGAACCGGCACCAGGTGGAGCCGACGCAGGACTTCACGGTACGCAGCGACTTGCCGTAGGCGTGCCCGGACTCGAACCCGGCGTCCACGAGCTTCTGCCAGATCACGGGGAGCTGGTCGATCCGGGCGCCGAACAGGTCGATCCGCTGCCCGCCGGTGATCTTGGTGTACAGCCCGAACTCCTGCGCGACGGACCCGATCGCGATCAGCCCCTCGGGCGTCACCTCGCCGCCGGGGATGCGCGGGACCACCGAGTAGGAGCCGTCCTTCTGCAGGTTGGCCATGACGTGGTCGTTGGTGTCCTGCAGCGCGGCCCTCTCGCCCTCGAGCACGTGCGCCGGGGACGTCGTCGCGAGGATCGACGCGACGGTCGGCCGGCAGATGTCGCAGCCGCGGCCCGTGGGACCGGTGCCGAACCGCTCGATCACGGCCGTGAACGACGAGGCGCCCGAGACCCGGATGGCGTCGTACAGCTGCGCGCGGGAGATCGCGAAGTGCTCGCAGAGCGCCGAGCTCACGGTGATGCCCTGCTTGGTGAGCTCGGTGGTCATGAGCTTCTTCACGAGCGGCAGGCAGGACCCGCAGCTGGTGCCGGCACGCGTGCACGCCTTGACCGCACCGAGGTCGGTGCAGTCGTGCTCGGTGACCGCCGCGCGGATGGTGCCGGCGGACACGTTGTTGCACGAGCAGACGCCGGCGTCGTCGGGAAGCTCGAGCTCGGGAGCTCCGCCGCCCCCTTCCGGCAGGAGGAACGCGGCCGGGTCGCCGGGCAGCTCGCGGCCCAGCATCGGACGCAGGCTGGCATAGGCGGAGGCATTGCCGACGAGGACGCCGCCGAGCAGCGTGCGCGCGTCGTCGGACATCACGAGCTTCTTGTAGACGCCGCCCACCGGGTCGGCCCAGACGATCTCGAGCGCGCCGGGGGTGGTCGCGAACGCATCCCCGAACGACGCCACGTCGACGCCGGAGAGCTTGAGCTTGGTGGCGGTGTCCGCACCGGGGAAGGTGGACGAGCCGCCGAGCAGCCGGTCCACCGTGATCTCGGCCATCGCGTAGCCGGGGGCCACGAGGCCGATGCAGGCACCCTGGATGCTGGCCACCTCGCCGACCGCGGAGATGTCCGGGTCGCTCGTCAGGCACGTGTCGTCGACGACGATGCCGCCACGCTCGCCGATCGCCAGGTCGGACGCACGCCCGAGCTCGTCGCGCGGCCGGACGCCCGCGGCGATCACGACGACGTCCGCGTCGATGCGCCCACCGTCGGCCAGCTCGAGGCGACCGACCCCACCTCGCCGGTGCGGGCGGATCTTGGTGGTCATCGCGTTGAGCCGCACACCGACACCGAGCTGGTTGATCAGCCGCCGCAGCGCCTCACCACCGCCGAGGTCGACCTGAGCGGACATCAGGTGCGTGCCCACCTGGAGCACGGTCGTCCTGGCGCCCAGCGCCTGCAGAGCGCCGGCCGCCTCCAGCCCGAGCAGACCACCACCGAGGACGGCTCCCTTGACCACGCGCTCCTGCGACAGCTTCTCGACGTAGCCACGGAGCTCCGCGACGTCGTCGACCGTGCGGTAGACGAACACGCCCGGCAGGTCCGCACCTTCCAGCGGCGGCACCCACGCCGACGAGCCCGTGGCGAGCACGAGGTGGTCGTAGCGCTCGGTGCGCCCGCGCCCGGTGGTCACGGTCTTGGCCGCCCGGTCGATCTCGGTCACGGCGTCGTCGCGCACGAGGGTGACCAGCGGGTCGTCCCACAGCGCCGGGTCGCCGAGCGCCAGGTCGTCGGCGTCACGACCCGAGAAGTAGGAGGTGAGCGCGACACGGTCGTAGGGCCGCCGCGGCTCCTCGGCGAGCACGGTGATCCGCCAGGCACCGCTCGGGTCCCGGTCGCGCAGCGCTTCGACCAGACGCTGGGCGACCATGCCGCCGCCGACGACGACGAGGTGCTGGGTCATGGGGTGCTCCGTCGATCGGGGGGCTGGGGCGTCTCCCACGCTAGGAAGCCGGTGTTGCGCGGTGGGTGCACGGCCGTTACCTCGGAGGAACCTTTCCCGCACACGGGGTGGGTGGGTGGTGTGAGAGTGAGGACATGAGCCCGGTCATCGCCCTGCTGCGCGCCGTCAACGTCGGCGGCCGAAAGGTCACCTCCGCCCAGCTCAAGGCCGTCGCGACCGGCCTCGGGCACGCGTCGGTGGTGACCTATGTGAACAGCGGCAACCTCGTGCTCGTCCCCACCGACGACGCCGACGTGGCGACCGGGCTGTCCGCCGCGCTCGCCGACGAGCTCGGGTTCGACGTGCCGGTGATCGCGCGCACGCTGGAGGAGTGGGACGCCGTCGTCTCGGACGTACCGCTGCCCACGGACGACCCTACGCACCTGGTCGCCGTGTTCTGGGACGGCCCCGTCGCCACGACCACGTCGGACTTCGACCCGTCGCGCTACGGCCGCGAGACCGTCGCGTGGGCCGGGCGCGAGACCTACGCCTACTACCCCGACGGGCAGGGCCGCTCGAAGCTGACCATCGACGTGCTGTCCAAGGCCGCCGGTCGCGTGGGCACCGCCCGCAACTGGAACACCGTGCTGGCGTTGCAGAAGCTCGCGCGCGAACGCGCCTGACCGCCCAGCACTAGCGTGGGAAGCATGGCCACCCTGTTCACCAAGATCATCGACGGAGACATCCCCGGCAGGTTCGTGTGGGCCGACGAGGTCGCGGTCGCGTTCGGCACGATCGCCCCGATCACCGACGGGCACGTGCTCGTGGTCCCCCGCGCCGAGATCGTGCAGCTCACGGACGCGCCGGACGACGTGCTGACCCACCTGATGCTCGTCGCCCGCACGATCGGCCTGGCCCAGCAGAACGCCTGGTCAGCACCCCGCGCCGCGCTGCTCGTCGCGGGGTTCGAGGTGCCCCACCTGCACCTGCACGTGCTGCCTGCCTGGGACGAGGCGAGCCTGTCGTTCCGCAACGCCCGTCCCGACCTGCCCGCCGCAGAGCTGGACGAGGCGGCCGAACGCGTGCGGTCCGCGCTGGTCGAGCTGGGCCACGGTGCGCACGTACCCGCCTCCCTCGGATCGGCCGCCCTCTGACATGACGCGGATGCCGAGGCACGAGTCGGGCCGCTGGACCGACCTGCCCTCCTTCGTGCTCGACGGCCCGGACCGGTCGAAGGAGGGCTTCGCCGTCCTCACCCAGGAGCGCGAGCTCGAGTTCCTGAGGCACGCCATGCAGGGCGTCCCGACGACATCCTGGACGCCGAACGAGATCGACTGGGACGCGTACCGGTTCCTGAGCCGGTCGGGGCCGTTCGACACGACCGACGAGCTCGCCGCCGAGCTCGTCGAGGTCCTGCGCGCGCACTCGACCGAGGAGGAGACCGTGGTCGTGGTGTGGAGCGGCAGCAGCAGTGCGGCGGTCGCCATGAGCTCCCGTGCTGCGCAGGAGAACATGGCAGACATCGAGGAGGCATGGTTCTTCCTCCTCGACCAGCGGGTTCTCGTCGTCGGCGACTGGGACGGATACGTCACCGCGGCACGGCTGCAGGACCTCACCGAGCCGATCGTCGCCCGGCTGCGCACGTTCTTCGAGGAGCCGTCGGACGGCCGGCACCTGTGAGTTCCTGACGGTGGCCGGTGGAAGGTGCGCGGGGTGACGACAAGACGCCACGAAGGGGGCAGAGTCGCCTAGTGACAGTGACCAGCGTGGCGGCACGCAGGCAGACAGGACAGGCAGCGGTCGCGGGGCTCGTCGCGGGCGTCGTGACCATCGGCGTCGGCTCGCTCGTCGCGCTGGTGACCGGGCCGTCGTCGGACCCGCTGGTCGCTGTCGGGGCGGCGTTCGTCGACGCGACGCCTCAGTGGCTCAAGCAGTTCGCGACGACCAACTTCGGCACCGCGGACAAGCTGGTGCTCGGGATCGGCGAGGTCGTCGTGCTGCTCGGGCTGGCGGCGCTGGCCGGCGTGCTCGCGGCCCGGAGGTGGGCGTGGGGCGCGACGCTCGTCGTCCTGCTCGGTGCGGGAGCCGCCCTGGCCGCGACCGCGCGACCCGACGCGGGAACGCTGGCGGGGCTGCCGAGCGTCGTCGGGACGGTCGCCGGTCTGTGGACGCTGCGGTTCCTGATCCGGCGCATCCCGCCCGCGGACACCGCGTCCAAGCGGCAGGCGGCTGCCGAGCGGCGCGGGTTCCTCCAGGCGACGCTCCTCGCGGGGGCTCTCGGCGTGGTCGCCCTGCTGCTCGGTCGGACCATCGGCAGCGGTGCTCGGGGTGCCCAGACCGCCCGCGACGACCTGCGCGTGCCGACGCCGGCCACGACGGCCGACCCCGTGCCGACCGGCGTGGACATCGGGGTCGACGGCGTCGACCCGTGGCTCACCCCCGCCGAGGACTTCTACCGGATCGACACCGCGCTGACCGTCCCGCACGTCGACCCGTCCGGCTGGAGCCTGCGCATCCACGGCATGGTCGACCAGGAGGTCACGCTCACCTGGGACCAGCTGCTCGCCTCGGACCTCGTCGAGGCGTACGTGACGCTGGCGTGCGTGTCGAACCCGGTGGGCGGTGACCTCGTCGGGAACCAGAAGTGGCTCGGGCTGCCGATCAAGGGGCTGCTGGAGCAGGCGGGCCCGACGGGCGACGCGGACATGGTCCTGTCGACGAGCGTCGACGGCTTCACGGCCGGGACTCCGCTGACCGCCCTCATGGACGGCCGGGACGCGCTGCTGGCGATCGCGATGGACGGGGAGCCGCTCCCGTTCGAGCACGGCTTCCCCGTGCGGATGGTCGTGCCGGGCCTCTACGGGTACGTCTCGGCGACGAAGTGGGTCACCGACCTCGAGGTCACCCGGTTCGCCGACGCGGAGGCGTACTGGACGAAGCGGGGGTGGTCGCAGGAGGGCCCGGTCAAGACACAGTCACGCATCGAGGTGCCGCGCGCGGGTACGACGGTCCCCGGAGGTCCCGTCGTCGTCGCCGGGACGTCGTGGGCGCAGCACCGTGGGATCACCCGGGTGCAGGTGCGCGTGGACGACGGCGCCTGGAACGACGCGACGCTCGCCGACGAGGGCGGGATCGACTCGTGGCGCCAGTGGTCCTGGACGTGGGACGCGTCGCCCGGTGATCACGAGCTCTTCGTCCGGGCGTTCGACCCGTTGGGTCCGCAGACGGGCGCAGTCCAGGGCGAGATCCCGGACGGCGCGACCGGCTACGACTCGCTGACCGTCAAGGTCAGCTGACCGGCGCCATCGCGCTCGCGAGCGGCTGCTCGACGCGCGACGCGCTCACGACCCGGTGGACGAAGTCGAGCTTGCGGGCCACCGGCTCGGGGATGGTGAACGGGTAGAGGTCGTGCTTGCCCATCGCCCGGTTGACGCGGTTGAAGAACGTCGAGACCGGGAGCCAGTCGCCGAGGATCTCGTCCATCGTCGCGTCCGCGTAGCTCGTCCGCGGCGTGATCTCCATCTCGGGGACGCTGCGGACACCCTCCATGCGCACGCTCAGGTTGCCGGCTGCCGCGGTCACCAGGGTGCGGGTGATGTGCAGGTAGTGGGCGAAGCACTCGGCGAAGTCCTCCCACGGGTGCATGGTCGCGTACTGGGAGATGTAGCTGTCCTGCCAGTCGTGGGGCGCACCCGTGCGGTAGTGGCGGGCGATCGCGTCGCGGTACGAGGCTCGCTCGTCCCCGAAGATGGTCCGGCACTCGTCGATCCAGTCCGTGCGCTCGACCAGGATGAGCTCGTAGTAGTGGCCGACCTCGTGCCGGAAGTGGCCGAGCATCGTGCGGTACGGCTCGCCGAGGCTGATCCGGAGCGCCTCGCGGTGCTCGTCGAGGGACTCCGCCAGGTCGATCGTGATGATCCCGTTGGCGTGGCCGATGGACACGCGAGCGCCCTCTGACCGCGACGAGAGCAGGTCGAAGCCGAGTCCGCCCTCCCGCTCGAACCACGGCGTCACGGGCAGGCCCAGGTCGGCGAGCTGCACGAGCAGCCGACGCTTGTCCGCGGACGCGCTCGCGAGCTTCTCCAGGGCGAGGGTGTCGTCGTTGTCCGGGCGCTTTCGCGTCAGCCGGCAGGCCAGGCAGCGGCCCGAGCCCGAGTCGGCCGCGGCGAGCCAGTTGCAGCCCCACTCGCGGTTGCTGCACGGGAACCACCAGACGCCGTCGACGTCGGTGCCCTGCTCGGGTGCCGAGCGCATCGTCAGCGTCGGCGGGTGCAGGCCCATCTCCATCCCGCAGGCGCTGCACTCGGTGGTCTCGATGAAGGCGAGGGTTGCGCAACGGGGGCAACGGAAGACGTCCACGCGCGAACCGTAACCCGTGCGCAGGTCAGAGCAGCACCTATCGGGCTGCCGCCGGCTGCCGAGCCTCCGCCGGCTGGTCCGGGTCGGTCTGCTTGAGCCAGTCGACGATGCCGCACACGGCGTCCTTGCAGCCGCCGCAGCCCGTGGTCGCACGTGTCGCGACGGCGACGTCCTCGACGCTGCGTGAGCCGTGCCGCCAGCAGCCGACGATGTCGCCCTTGGTCACGCCGTTGCACCGGCAGATCACGGCCCGGTCGGGCATCTTGACCGGCGAGGCGGCGGGCACCGCGGAGCCGGCGACGGGACGCAGCAGGAGCTGTGCAGGGTCCGACGGTGCCGGAGTGCCTCGCGTGTAGGCCGCGACCAGGTCCGCGGCGACCGCACCCGCCCCGACGCACGTCGCGCCGATCACGCGCCCGTCGTCGACGACGACCTCGATGTACCGGCCGCCGTCGGGGTCGCTGAGCTGGACACGTCGACCGGGTACGGGCTCGCCGCGCGGGACACCGCACACGCCCATCGTCACGACGTCGAGCCCGGCACCCTTGACCTTGACCACGTCGGTGCCGACGGACGGCAGCGCCTCCTCGGGAGTCGACGCCGTGAGCCGGGTGGCGAGCCGTCGGGCCTGGTCCCAGCCCTGCGCGATGAGCCCCGAGCCGCCCTCGGGCGGCTGCGCGCAGTCGCCGATCGCGAAGACGCGCCCGTCCGCGAGCGTGGCCAGGTCGTCGCCGACGACGATCCCGCGTGCCACGTCCAGGCCCGCACGCTGCGCCAGGTCCACCTCCGCCACGGTCCCGGCCGTCAGCACGAGCAGGTCGGCGGGGATGGTCTCCCCCGCCTCCAGGCGGACGCCGGTGATCCGGCCTCCGCGCACGATCGCCTCCTCGGTGCGAGCCCCGACCCGTACCGAGACGCCGAGTGCCGTCAGCCGCGCCATCGCCACCGAGGCGGCGATTCCGTCGAGCTGCCGGTCCATGAGGTGCGCACCGCCGTGCACCACCGTCACGTGCACACCGCGACCGGCCAGCCCGCAGGCCACCTCGAGCCCGAGCACACCGCCGCCGACCACGACGGCGCGCTGCGCGTTGACGGTCGCGGCGACGATCTCGCGGGCGTTGTCGAGGGTCCGCAGTGCGTGCGCACCCGCGGGCAGGTCGTCAGCCCCCCGACGCCCGAACAGGTCGGGAACGCGCGCACGGGCACCCGTGGCCAGCACCAGCAGGTCGTAGACGTGCTCCTCGCCGGCGTGGTCGGTCACCGTGCGGGAGGCGCGGTCGATCGAGACCGCGCGCGTGCCGGGCAGCACGTCGTGGCCAGCCTTGTGGGAGCCGCGAGGCAGCGTGATCGAGGCGACGTCCAGCTTCCCGGCGACGACCTCGGAGAGCAGCACCCGGTTGTACGGCTCGTACTCCTCGGCACCGAGCACCATCGTCGTGAACCGCTTCTCCGAGTCACGTGCGTGCAGGTCGTCGACGAACCGCGCGCCGACCATGCCGTGACCGACCACCACTACGCGCGTCATGAGACCTCCAGCAGGGACGAGTCGTCGAGCACGTCGGCGGAACCGGTCCAACGGCTCACGGAGACGGCGCACACCTTGAACTCCGGCATGCCCGAGATCGGGTCGGTGGCATCGGTGGTGAGTCGGTTGGCGCTGCTCGTGCCGCTCCAGTGGAACGGCAGGAACACGGTGTCGGTGCGGACGGCCTCGGTCAGCCGGGCCCGCACGACGCCACGCCCGCGTCCGGTCTCGAGCTGCACCAGGTCGCCGTCGGCGATCTCGTACCGGTCGGCGAGCAGCGGGTGGATCTCGACGTACGGGTTCGGGGCGCTGCGCACCAGCTCGGGCACCCGTCGCGTCTGCGCACCCGACTGGTAGTGCGCGAGCAGGCGGCCGGTGATGAGGAAGACCGGGGCGTCCCGGCGCAGGTCGTCGCTGGGGCCCCGGTGGTCGACGGGCACCAGGCGGGCGCGCCCGTCGGGCGTCGGGAAGCGGTCCAGGAACATGCGCGGGGTGCCCGGGTGGTCCGCCGACGGCACCGGCCAGAACAGCGCCTCCTCGGTGTCGAGGCGCGCGTGGCTCAGGCCCGCGTAGTCCGCGCGACCGCCGGCCGAGGCGCGGGCCAGCTCGTCGAACACGAGCGACGGGACCGTGTCGAAGTGCACGGTCGAGCCGAGCCGCCGCGCGAGGTCCGCCATGACGTCCAGCTCGCTGCGCACGCCGGGAGGCGGGTTCAGCACGCGTCGGCGTCGGATCACGCGCCCCTCGAGCGAGGTCATGGTGCCCTCCTCCTCGGCCCACTGCGTGACCGGCAGGACCACGTCGGCGAGCATCGCGGTCTCGGACGGGAGGAAGTCGCACACGACGAGCAGCTCGAGGTCCTGCAGCCGGCGTCGCACCGCGTCCGCGTCGGGCGCGCTGACCAGCACGTTCGAGCCGTGCACGAGCAGAGCGCGCGGTCCGCCGGGCGTGCCGAGCGACCGCAGCAGCTGGATCGCGGGCATCCCCGTGCGCGGCAGGGCCGCAGGGTCGACGCCCCAGACCCCTGCGACGTGCGCGCGCGCCGCGTCGTCCTCGATCGAGCGGTAGCCCGGCAGCTGGTCGGCCTTCTGCCCGTGCTCGCGGCCACCCTGCCCGTTCCCCTGCCCGGTGATCGCGCCGTACCCGGACCCGACCCGCCCCGGCAGACCCAGCAGCAACGCGAGCGTGATCGCGGCTGTCACGGTGTCGGTGCCCTGCGTGCTCTGCTCGACGCCGCGCCCGGTCAGGATGTACGCGCCCGAACCCCCACGGGATGGTGAGGCGTTGGCGAGCAGGAACGCGACGCGCCGCAGGGTCGCGACCGGGACGCCGGTCACCTGCTCGGTCCGCTCCGGCCACCAGAGGGCCAGCGATCGTCGGACGTCGTCGAGCCCGGTCGTGCGCTCCTCGAGGTACTCGGTGTCCGCCAGGTTCTCGGCCAGCACGATGTGCGCGACGCCGAGCAGGAACGCGAGGTCCGTCCCGGGCACCGGCTGCACGTGCACGCCCTGCTCGTCCGAGGCCAGCTCGGCGGTCGCGGAGCGACGCGGGTCGACGACGATGACGCCGCCCGCGGCCCGCGTGTGCGCGAGGTGCTGCACCGACGGCGGCATGGTCTCAGCGAGGTTGGAGCCGAGCAGCATGATCGCCTGCGCGCCGCCGAGGTCCTCCAGCGGGAACGGCAGCCCCCGGTCCAGGCCGAGCGTGCGGTTGGCGCCCGCCGCCGCCGACGCCATGCAGAACCGGCCGTTGTAGTCGATGTTCGGGGTGGCCAGCACGGTCCGCGCGAACTTGCCCAGCGCGTACGCCTTCTCGTTGGTCAGCCCCCCGCCGCCGAACACCGCGACGGACTCGGGTCCGTGCTGCGCACGCAGGGCGGCAAGCGTCGTCGCGACGAGGTCGAGCGCGGTGTCCCAGTCGGTCGGCTGCAGGACACCCGCGGCGTCGCGGACCAGCGGGGTGGTCAGCCGCTCGGTCGAGCGCAGCAGCGTCGGGCTGGTCCAGCCCTTCTGGCACATGCCGCCCTTGTTCGTCGGGAACTGTCGCGCCGAGGCCGTGACCACGCCGTGCTCGTCGGGCGTGAGTGTCTGCGCGCACTGCAGGGCGCAGTAGGGGCAGTGCGTGTCGGCGGGCGCGGCGGAGCCGGCCGCGGACGTTCCCGCAGCCGGCGCCACCACGTCGAGAGGGGTCATCAGGCTCAGATGACCGTCGAGCCGAACGTGCCCGAGCGGCGCTGGTACACGCCCCAGGTGGTCAGGGCCATGACCACGTAGAACCCCACGATGACCCAGAGAGCGGCCTGGATGTTGCCGGTCAGCGACGTGGAGACCGCGAACCCGCGGGGAACCAGGAACCCGCCGAAGGCGCCGATCGCACCGGCGATGCCGAGGCACCCGGCGGCGGCCTTGATGCGGCGGGCGCGGTCCGCGTCGTCCGTCGTGCCGAACCGGAAGACGGCCGGGATCATCCGGTAGACCGAGCCGTTGCCTGCGCCGGTCGCCGTGAAGAGGACCAGGAAGCTGGCCAGGAAGGCGCCGAACGAGTGGGCCCGCAGCGAGAAGATCGCGCAGACCACGCCGATCCCCATGATCGTGAACGCTGCGATGGTCACCCGGGCACCGCCGAGCCTGTCGGCCAGGATCCCGCCGAGCGGACGAGCCAGGGAGCCGACGAGCGCACCGGCGAACGCGATGGAGATGGTCACGTCGGGGAACTGGCCCTTGAGGAGCGTCGGGAAGGCGCCCGAGAAGCCGATGAAGGACCCGAACGTCCCGATGTAGATGAACGAGATGATCCAGGTGTTCCTGGAGCGGGCCGCGACGGCGTACGAGCGGGGGTCGGACTTCGCGTTGGACAGGTTGTCCATGAACTTCCAGGCGAGGAACGCTGCGACGACGACCAGCGGGACGAACATGTACCCGGCGCGCTCCAGCTGGATGCTCGCGGCGCCGACGATCACCAGCGGCACGGCGAACTGCACCGCGGCGGTGCCGAGGTTGCCGCCCGCGGCGTTCAGCCCGAGCGCCCGGCCCTTCTCCCGCTCCGGGTAGAAGAAGGAGATGTTGGCCATCGACGAGGCGAAGTTGCCGCCGCCCAGACCGGCGAGGGCGGCGACGGCGAGCAGCGCCGGGAAGCCCCACGCGGGGTTCTGCACGACGACCGCGAGCCCGATCGTCGGGATCAGCAGGAGCAGGGCCGAGATGATCGTCCAGTTGCGCCCGCCGAACAGCGGGACCGCGAACGTGTACGGGATGCGCAGCGTCGCGCCGACGAGGCTGGGAACCGCGATCAGCCAGAACGTCTGGTCGACGCTGAGCACGAACCCGGCTGCTGCGAGCTGCGGGACGACGATGCTCCACACGGCCCAGACACCGAAGCCGAGGAACTCGGCGAAGATCGACAGGCCCAGGTTCCGGCGAGCGATGACCTTGCCGACGGACGCCCACTGGCCTGCGTCCTCGGGGTCCCAGCCGTCGATCCAGCGGCCGGGGCGGGTCGTGATCGGGGCACCGGTCAGGGCCCCGGTGTCGAGCGTTCTGTCGGTCGTTGCGGGCGCCGTCGTCGTGTCGACGGCGTCGGCGGTCGCGAGCGGTGTCGCCATGGTGACCTCCGGGAGGGACGGGGTGGGGTACGTCCCGAACGCTAAGGAGGTCATGTTTCCGTCGGACTGCGTCCCCGGTTGCGCGTGCGGAACCTTTCTCGCACTGGTTGCCGGGGGTGCCTGTGAGGTTCCGGACGCACGCCCGGTCAACGCAGGCGGCGCACCCGCACCAACGACGACGGCACGCTCAGCCGCAGCGGCGCGCCCACCCGCAGGTCGAGGCGGGCGACGTCGGCGGGCGGCAGGTCGACGACGACGTCGCCCGTCGTGCGGACGCGCACGCCTGTCGTGCCGGGCTCGAGGTCGACCACGCGAGCGTCCCAGCCGTCCCGTCCGTCGGCTCGGTCGGCTCGGTCGAGCACGACCGCGGTCGGGGGGAACGTGACCTGCGCGCGTCCCACGGCCGCCTCGCACGGGACGAGCACGCCGTCGGGTCCGGCCAGCGCGGTGGTGCCGTCGGGACGGATGACGACCGTCCCGACGACGAGGTTCACACCGGCCAGTGCGGCGGTGAACGGGTGGACGGGGTCGGTCAGCACGTCGAGCGGGCGCCCCTGCTCGACCACCTCGCCGTCGTGCAGGACGATCAGGCGGTCGGCGAGCGTGACGGCGTCGAGCACGTCGTGCGTGACCAGGACGGTGGCCGTCCGGGTGCGACGGACCTGGTCGCGGACGAGCTCGCGCAGGTCGGCGGCGGTGCGGACGTCGAGCTGCGCGAACGGCTCGTCGAGCAGCAGGACCGACGGCTCGGCCGCGAGCGCCCGCGCGAGCGCGACGCGCTGGCGCTGGCCGCCGGACAGGGCAGCGGGCCGGCGGTCTTCCAGACCGGACAGACCGACCGCCGCCAGCCACTCGTCGGCAGAGGCGCGTGCCTCGCGCGCGGGGACGCCGGCCGCGCGCGGGCCGAAGGCCACGTTCTCGCGCGCGGACAGGTGCGGGAAGACCAGCGGGTCCTGGCCGAGGAGCCCGACCGACCGCTGCTCGGGTCGGACGGCGACGTCCGAGGAGGTCAGCGTCCGAGCTCCGACGCGCACGGTGCCGGCGACCGGGCGCAGCGTTCCGGCCAGCACCGCGAGCAGCGTCGACTTGCCGGCGCCGTTGGGCCCGAGCACCGCGACGATCTGCCCGGGTGCGGCCACGACGTCGACCGTGAGCCTGAAGGCCCCGCGCGCGGCCTCGACCGAGGCGACGAGCCCGGTGTCGCTCATGCGGCACTCCGTCCGGGACGCCAGGCGCGGGCCGCGAGCAGCACAGCGACCGCAGCGACGACTAGCAGCAGCGAGAGCGCGACCGCGGTGCCCTGCGTCACGCCGGCGCCGTTGAACGCCGAGTAGATGGCCAGCGGCATGGTGCGCGTGACGCCCGGGGCGTTGCCCGCGAACAAGGCGGTCGCACCGAACTCGCCGAGCGCGCGGGCGAAGCACAGGACCGTCCCGCTGACCAGGCCGGGCATGACGAGGGGGAGGGTGATGCGGCGCAGCACGGTCCACCGGGACGCACCCAGGCTCGCGCCGACGGCCTCGTAGCGCGTGCCGGCGGTGCGCAGCGCCCCCTCGACACCAAGGACGAGGAAGGGCATCGCGACGAACGTCTGGGCGATGATCACGGCCGTCGTCGTGAACGGGATGGAGATGCCGAACCAGCTGTCCAGCGACTGCCCGATCAGCCCGCGCCGGCCCAGCAGGAACAGCAGCGCGATGCCCCCGACGGTCGGCGGCAGCACGAGAGGCAGCGTGACCAGCGCACGCAGGATGTCCGCCGGCCAGCCGCGCGAACGTGCGAGCACGACGGCCAGAGGGAAGCCGAGCACGACGCACGCGAGCGTCGCCGTCAGCGACGTGCTCAGCGAGAGCCACAGCGCCTGGAGCGCCGCGGGCGAGGCGATGTCGGACGGCAGCGAGCGCCAGTCCGCACGCACGAACAGCGCAACCACGGGCAGCACGAGCAGGCCGACCGCGAGCACCGCGGGCGCCCAGAGCAGCCCGGGCACACCGACGGAGTCGTCGCGGTCAGTCACCCGCGACGGGGCCACCGTGGTCACGGCGTGCTGAACCCCGCGTCGGTCAGGATCTGCCGGCCACGCGCGGACAGGACGAGGTCGACGAACGCCTGCGCGACGGCCTCGTCGCCCTGTCGGGTCGGCTCGGCCAGCACCGTGATCGGGTAGGTGTTGACGGCCGTCGCGGACTCGGTGAACTCGACGCCCTCGACCGTGTCGCCGGCGGCCCGTACGTCCGTCCTGTAGACGAGCCCCGCGTCGGCGTCACCGGACTGCACCTTGGTGAGCACGGCCTTGACGTTCTGCTCCTCGCTGGCCGGCGTGAGCGTGAGGCCGGCGCTGTCGAGCACCTGGTGCGCGGCGGACCCGCACGGCACCTCCGCGGCGCAGATCACGACCTTCCCACCGCTCGTCGAGACGGCGGCGAGGTCAGCGAGCGACGCGATGTCCAGCGGGTTGCCGGGCGCGACGACGATCTCCAGGGTGTTCGTGGCGAAGACGGCCGGCGTGCCCGGCGCCAGCCCGGCGTCGGTCACGGTGGCCATGTTCTTCTCGTCCGCCGTCGCGAGCACGTCGGCGTTCGCACCCTCGACCAGCTGGGTGGCCAGCGTGGAGGAGCCGTCGTAGGTCGCTGCGTTGACCGTGACGTCGGGATGATCGTCGGCGAACTCCGCGAGGAGCTGGTCGAACGCACCGGTCAGCGACGCGGCCGCGAACACGGTCAGGTCCCCGGTGAGCGGCTCGACGGTCGCGGTGGGCACGGTCGTCGGTGAGGTGGACGAGGCGGGGCTGCCGGAACATCCGGCGACCGCGAGCAGGACGGCGGCGCCGGCGACGAGTGCACGGGCCGTGGTCCTGCCGGTCACCGCTGGGCCCTGGGGGTCTCGACGAGCACGGTGGTGGCCTTGACGACGGCGGTGGCGCGCGAGCCGACCTCGAGACCGAGCTCGCGCACGGCCTCGCTCGACATGAGCGACACCAGGCGGAACGGGCCGGCCTGCAGCTCGACCTGCGCCATGACCGTGTCGGAGATGATCGCGGTGACCAGACCGGGCAGGCGGTTCCGGGCAGAGCTCGTCCCGGCTGCGGGATCCTCGGGGGTCCGGGCCCGCTCGACGGCCAGCGCCGCGAGGTCCACGCCGTCGATCACGCTGCGGCCCGCGTCGTCGTCGGACACGGCCAGGGAGCCCGCGTCGACCCACCGCCGGACGGTGTCGTCGCTCACCCCCAGCAGCTCGGCTGCCTCGCTGATGCGGTACGTCGTCACGCGAGCGACTCTACTGCCGCAGGTGCGGCTGTTGTCACTCGCGCGATCCGCAGGTGAGGACTTTCCCGCAGGACCGCTCGCCCGGGACGAAAGGTCGGTAGCGTCGGGCCATGGCGAAGAAGTCGGGCAAGAAGAAGCACAAGGACAAGATCTCCAACAGCGTCTACGAGGCCGAGATCTTTCGGCTCCAGGCCGAGCTCGTGAAGGTCCAGCAGTGGGCCAAGGCGACCGGCGCCCGGGTGGTCGTGATCTTCGAGGGTCGCGACGCTGCCGGGAAGGGCGGCACGATCAAGCGGATCACCGAGTACCTGAGCCCCCGCGTCGCTCGGACCGCGGCACTGCCGACGCCCACGGAGCGCGAGAAGACCGAGTGGTACTACCAGCGCTACGTCTCGCACCTGCCCGCAGCCGGCGAGATCGTCCTGTTCGACCGCTCCTGGTACAACCGCGCGGGCGTCGAGCACGTGATGGGCTTCTGCACGCCGCAGGAGTACAGCCGCTTCATGCGGCAGACACCGATCTTCGAGCAGATGCTCATCGAGGACGGGATCCTGCTGCGCAAGTACTGGTTCTCGGTCTCGGACACCGAGCAGCTCAAGCGCTTCCGCTCACGCCTCAACGACCCGGTCCGGCAGTGGAAGCTCAGCCCGATGGACACCGCCTCGCTCAGCAGGTGGGAGGACTACTCCAAGGCCAAGGACGAGATGCTCGTGCACACCGACGTGCCCGCGAGCCCCTGGTTCATCGTCGAGTCGGACATCAAGAAGCACGCGCGGCTCAACATGATCAGCCACCTGCTCTCGACGCTCCCGTACACCGACGTCCCGCACGACAAGGTGGTCCTGCCGAACCGCCCACCGGCCTCGACGGGGTACGTGCGGCCGCCTCGCGAGCTGTCGACGTACGTGCCCGACCACGTGGCCGCCCTGCGGGGCGATCCCGAGAAGCACCTCTGACGCTCTCGGTGAACCCCGTTGCGTAGGGGCCGCCGACCTGCGACTTTGGTGCGCATGTCGGCGACCTCTACGACCCCCGGCCCGTCCTTGCGGGTGTCCCTCCCGGGCCTGCAGCCGACCGTCAAGGACTTCCTCACCAACGAGGCCGGCAGCGCGATCTACCTGCTCGCGGCCACGATCGTCGCGCTGGTCTGGGCGAACTCGCCGTTCGCCGACGCCTACGAGTCGTTCTGGTCGACGACGGCCGGCTTCCACATCGGGACCTGGGGCGTCGACCTCAGCCTGCACGGCTGGGTCAACGACGCCGCGATGGCCATCTTCTTCGCGGTGGTCGGTCTCGAGATCAGCCGCGAGGCGACCACCGGGGACCTGCGCGACAAGCGGACCGTGGCCGTCCCGGCACTCGGCGCGCTCGGTGGGCTGCTGGTCCCCGTCCTGATCTACCTGGCGTTCAACGGCGGCACCGACGCGGCCCACGGCTGGGGCGTCGTGATGTCGACCGACACCGCGTTCCTCGTCGGCATCCTCGCCCTGTTCGGCCCCAAGTGCCCCGACCGGCTGCGGCTGTTCCTGCTCACGCTCGCGATCGTCGACGACATCGGCGCGATCACCGTGATGTCGATCTTCTACACGGACGACATCGACGGCATGGCGCTGGCCCTGTCGGCAGCGGTGGTGCTCGGCATCGTCGTCCTGCGATGGCTCAAGGTCTGGCAGCTCGCGCCCTACGTCGTCGCGGGTATCGCGCTGTGGTTCGCGGTCCAGGCGTCCGGCGTCCACGCGACCCTGGCGGGCGTGATCATCGGGCTGATGGTGCCCGCGCGCCCGGCCGACCGGGAGGTCGTCGAGGAGGTCGCCGAGTACGGCCGCGACCTGATCGACACCCCGACGGCCGATCGGGAGCACGCGGCCGAGCTCGCGGCACGAGCGGCGGTCCCGACGAGCGACCGCCTGCAGCGCATCCTGCACCCGTGGAGCGCGTTCGTCGTCGTGCCCCTGTTCGGCCTGGCCAACGCGGGGATCGCCCTGAACGCCGAGTCGCTGACAGCCGCGGCCCACTCGCGTCTGGCCATCGGAGTCGCGGTCGCGCTCGTGCTCGGCAACGCGATCGGCATCACCGGGGCCTCCACGATCGCCCTGCGCTTCGGCCTGGGTGAGCTGCCCGGTCGTGTGCGCTGGGGCCACCTGCTGGGCGGCGCCGTGCTCGCCGGGATCGGGTTCACGATCTCCCTGTTCATCGCCGAGCTCGCGTTCGACGACCCGACCATGCTCGACAACGCCAAGATCGGGATCCTCGCCGGCTCACTGACGGCCGCGGTCCTCGGGTCGATCCTGCTGCGGTGGCTCGGCGAGAGGCTGCCGCTCTGCTCCCCCGCCGGCGACGGACCCCCGCCCGCGCTCCCGCCGCTGCCGTGGACGGCCCCGGCGGTCTGACGGGCGGCCAGCTCAGGTCGTCGTCGCGACGAAGGCCGCGTAGCGGTCGAGGATCACGGGCCAGTCGGTGAACTTGGCGCGATCCGTGGCGTTGTCCTCGTTCCAGCCGCCGTGCTCGAACTCGAAACGCGTGCCGCCCTCGTCCAGCGGGACGAACTGCGCGGTGATCCGGCTCGGGTGCTCGGCGTCCTGGCCGAGCGTCGAGGTGTGCACGACGACCGCGCCGGGCGCGATCGCCAGCACGCGTCCCCAGACGACCTCGCCCAACGACGCGTCGACCAGGTAGACGCGCCCACCGACGCGCGGCTCGATCGTCAACCCCAGGTACCTGTCGGCGTCGGGCGAGTACGACGGGTCCCACCACTGGCCGATGTCCTCGACGTACGCGTCGAAAGCCTCACGCGGCGTGACCGGCAGGACGTACTCGTGACGGATGGGCGCGGTGTCCATCGGTCGATCGTGCCGTTCTCGGGCGAGCCGGGTCCACCCCGTCCGGCCCTATGTGACCGGGTCGTCGTCCCCGTAGTGGCGCAGGCTCAGGGTGCGGGCGTCGGCGGCGAGGATCCGCGCGGTCGCCGCCTGCAGCGACTCGACGGTGTCGGTCCCCGCGCGCACGAACCGGCCGGAGAGGGCGTCCAACGAGCCGTCGCCGAAGGCCCGGACCAGCTCGGCCACCGCCTCGACGGGCGTCCAGTCCGAGCGACCCGCGTGCATCGGCATGCCCGTCGTCATCTGCGTCTCGACGTGGCCCGGCGCGAGGTCGAGCACACGCAGCCCCCGGTCCCGGTACTGCGCGTCGAGCTGCGTGGTGAACCGCGCGAGCGCGCCCTTGCTGATGGCGTAGCCCGTGTACTCGGTCATCGCCCGGTGCCCGGCGCCGGAGTTGAGGTTCACGACGCGACCACCGCCGCGCGCGAGCATGCCGGGCAGCACCGCGTGCGTGACCAGCAGCGGCCCACGCACGTTGGCCTCGATCACGCGCCACGAGTCCTCGACGTCGTCGCCGACGAAGTCCGTGGCCTCGCGCTCGATGACGCCCGCGTTGTTGACCAGCAGCCCGATGCCGCCCAGCTCGTCCTCGATCCGCGCGACGGCGTCATCGACCTCCGTCGGGTCGATCAGGTCCGCCGCCGCCACGAAGACGTTCTGGCCGATCTCGTCGGCCACCGCATCGAGGTGTGCCCGCGTCCGGCCGACGAGCCCCACCGTGTACCCGGACCGCGCCAGGCCGATCGCGATCCCCCGCCCTATCCCCCGACCCGCACCCGTGACGAGTGCCGTACGCAGCAGCGTCCTCATACCGCCACCGCCTCCACGGCCTCGCGCAACCGCTCCAGCGTGACCTTCCCACGGAACCGCTCGCCGTTGACGTAGAGCGTCGGCGTCCCCCGCACCCCGGCCTCGATCCCCGCGGTGTAGTCGGCCTGGATCGCGCCCGCGAGCGCCTGCGCCCGATCGCCGACGACCTCGGCCGGGTCGAGGCCGAGCGAGGCCGCCGCCCGCTTCAGGTCCGGCTCGCTCAGCCTCGACTGGTCGGCCATCAACGCGTCGCGCATCTCCCAGAACTTGCCGTGCCGTCCCGCCGCCTCGGCCGCGAGCGCCGCCGACAGCGCGTACGGGTGCACCTCGAACAGCGGGAAGTGACGCCAGACCAACCGCACCATGCCCTGAGACGTGTCCACGAGCTCCCGCAGCGGACCGGCCGCCGCGCGGCAGTAGGGGCACTCGAGGTCGCCGAACTCGAGGATCGTGACCGGGGCGTCGACGTCGCCGTACACGTGCCGCTCCGCGGGGAACTCGTCAGCCATGGGTCGAGGATGCCTCACGCGGGCGCCGGGCGGCCCGCCACTCACCGCGGGTGGCGGGGGCGTAGGGGCTCGCTTGCCGTGCCGGCGCCCGAGGCGATCCCGGCGACCGCGTCCCGCAGGGTGGCCAGCGCGGTCCACTGCGGGCGGAAGTCGAGCTCGCGGGCGGCGCGTGCGGTGTCCAGCAGCGGGGCCGCGAGCGCCAGGTCGAGCCAGCCCGGTCCGACCGGGACCGCGCGGGCATGCCAGGCCGTGGCCAGCTGGCGTCGCGCACGCGAGGCCGGGACCTCGCGCAGGCGTCCGCGGGACACGATGTCCGCGACGTCCTGCCCGCGGAGCACGCCGGAAGCGGCGACGTTGAACGGGCCCTGGACGTGGCGGACCGCGGCCTCGCGGACGGCGGATGCGGCGTCGTCGGCGTGGACCGTCTGGAAACGCAGCCCGACCGGGCACGTCACGGTCGCGAGGTGGCCGTCGAGCGCTCGCCTGGGCACCCACGGACCGAGGACGGACCGCGCGAGCTGCTGCCCGGCCGAGTGCTGGAGGACCAGGGCCGTGCGCAGCCGGGCGATCGTCAGGTCGGGGTACTCGTCGAGCAGCCGCTCCACCTCGGCCTTGTCGGCGCTGTATGGGGACGTGGGCACACCGTCCGTCGCCCAGCCCTCGCCTCGGGGCACGTCGTCGGGCGCCGGTGAGTAGGCCCCCACCGACGAGGCGACGACGAGGTGCGCGACCCCGGCGCGGCGGGCTGCGTCGAGCACGTTCCGCGTGCCCCCGACGTTGGTCGCGTGCAGCTGCTTGTGCTTGTGCGGGGGCTCGCTCGCCCAGGCCAGGTGGACCACCGAGTCGGCGCCGGCGAACGCGCTCGTCAGCCGGCCGACCGCGTCCGGCGCGCTCATGTCGCAGGGCACCCAGCGTGCGACGTCGTACGGGGAGGAGGTCGGGTCCGGCACCCGTCGGGCGACCGCGACCACGGACGTCACCGTCGCGTCGGCGGCGAACCTGCGGAGCACAGCGGTGCCGACGTTCCCGCTCGCTCCCACGACGACGACCCTCATGGGGATGACCCTTCCAGGTCAGCCGCGGACGCGCAGGTCAGGAGAGCAGGTCAGAACAGCAGGTCGGGCGCGCCCTGCTCGAGATCCAGCAGGAACCGCTTGCGGTCCAGCCCCGCGGCGAAGCCGGTCAGCGTGCCGTTCGCGCCGATCACGCGGTGGCAGGGCACGACGATCGCGATGCGGTTTCGACCGTTCGCCGCACCGACGGCGCGCGACGAGGTGCGCGGGTCGAGGCCCACCGACTCGGCGAGCTCGCCGTACGACCACGTCTGCCCGTACGGGATGCGCAGCAGTCCCTCCCACACGCGCACCTGGAACGTGGTGCCGACCAGGGCCAGCGGCAGGTCGAACGTGGTGCGCTCGCCGGCGAAGTACTCGTCGAGCTGCGTGCGCGCGTCGTCGAAGCCCTCGTCGTCGCGCTCACCGAACGGTCCCTGCACCTCCGCGTACTTCGAGCTCGGCATGAGCAGCGCGCTCAGGCGCCCGTCG
Source organism: Cellulomonas sp. P4_H4 (assembly GCF_056400865.1). Taxonomy (NCBI): domain Bacteria; kingdom Bacillati; phylum Actinomycetota; class Actinomycetes; order Micrococcales; family Cellulomonadaceae; genus Cellulomonas; species Cellulomonas sp. P4_H4. The sequence continues at coordinate 867,865 of NZ_JBFUKL010000001.1, read as the reverse complement.
TGCGCGACCAGCGTGGTCGGGCCGAGCGGCGTCGCCACGACCGTGTGGGTGATCCGAACCTCTGCGTCGGCGCCCGGACGCGTGTCCACACCTGCCTGCACGCGGTCCTCGTCGAGAAGCATGGTCCCCATCTTGTCCCCTCCCACCGACATCCCCGACGCGCCCGTCGCGCGCCTCCACGAGGAAGACGCGCGACGGGGTGCGGGCGTGAGGTCAGTCGGCGCTGCGCAGCAGGGTCCGCACCCCGACCACCAGCCCGACGACCGCGGTGAGCACCGCGGCGAGCCAGCCCCACGCGACGGCGGAGGCCGTCAGGTCGCCGGCGAACAGGGCGCGCTCGGCCTCGACGACCCACCGCAGCGGGTCGAACGCCGAGGCGACCTTCATCCACTGCGGCCCGGACTCGATGGGCAGGAGCATCCCGGACAGGATCAGCAGCGGGAACAGGACGGTCTGCTGGACGGCCCAGAACATCCACTCCTGCTTGCGCACCGCGATCGCCAGCGCGTAGCTGAGAGATCCGAGACCGATGCCCAGCACCGCGAGCATCAGCAGCCCGACCACGGCCCCGGGGATCGAGGCACGGAACCCGAACGGCAGCATCACGAGGATGACGATCAGCGCCTGGGCCACGAGCGGCACGATCTCCTTCAGCGACCGCCCGACGAGCTGCGACGACCGGGACAGCGGCGTGACCAGCAGGCGCTCGTGCGCGCCGGTCTGCATGTCGACCTGCAGGTTCGAGCCGGTGATCGAGGTGCCGAACAGCGTCGTCATGACGAGGATCGCGGGGACGAACCACTGCCAGACGTCCTGCGCCGGCAGGTCCGTGGAGCCGGCGAGCAGCGGCCCGAACAGGGCGAGGAACACGAGCGGCTGGACGAGTCCGAAGACCACCGAGAACGGCTCGCGGATCACGGGCCGCAGCTCGCGGGTCATGACGAGCCAGACGTCCGAGATCCACGACCGGCGGGCGGCCGTGGGGGTCGCCAGGACCGGGGTGTCGAGGGTGAGCGTGCTCATGCTGCGTCCTGCCCTTCTTCGTCGACGGTGGTGCGCGAGCCTTCGTCGCGCAGGCTGCGGCCGGTGAGGGCCAGGAAGACGTCGTCGAGCGTCGGCCGGACGGCCAGCGCCTCGGACAGCGGTGCGCCGGCCCGGGACGCGGCGAGCACGAGCTCGGGCACGGCGGCGGCGGCGTCGGCCACGCGCGCCTCGACCCGCGAGCCGTCGACGACCACCTCGCGCGCCCCGTCGACCCGGGCGACCAGACCGGCGACGACGGACGCTGAGCCCAGCGTCGTCAGCACCACCCGGTCCCCCGCGAGCGTCCGCTTGAGCCCGTCCGCGGTGTCGTCGGCGATGACCTGCCCGTCGTCGACGACCACGACGCGCTCGGCCATGGTGTCGGCCTCGTCGAGGTAGTGGGTGGTGAGCATGATCGTCATGTCGTGCTCGCTGCGCAGCCGCAGGATGTGCTCCCAGAGGTTCGCGCGGTTCTGCGGGTCGAGGCCCGTGCTCGGCTCGTCGAGGAACAGCAGCTGCGGCGCGTGCACGAGGCCGAGCGCGACGTCCAGGCGCCGACGCTGGCCGCCGGAGAGCTCGCTGACCTTGCGGGTCGCGTGCGCCGACAGGTCGAGCGCGTCGACCAGGTCGCCCGCTCGCCGACGCGCCGAGACGCGGTCGAGGCCGTAGATCAGGCCCTGCGAGTACAGCTCGTCGACGCCGCGCTGCGTGTGGCCCGCGCCGTTGCCCTGGCCGACGTAGCCGATGTGGCGCCGCACGGTCGCGGGATCGGCGACCACGTCGACGCCTGCGACCGTCGCGGTGCCCGCGGTCGGCCGGACCAGGGTGGTCAGCATGCGCATGGTCGTCGTCTTACCTGCGCCGTTCGGGCCGAGCACGGCGACGAGCTCGCCAGGGGCGACGTCGAGGTCGATCCCGCGCACGGCGTGCACGGTATGGGTCTTGCTCAGCACGAAGTCCTTGGTGAGTCCTCGGGTCTGGATCATGGGCTCTTCCTCTCGGGAGGGGTACGACACGACTCTCTCGGAGGTAGCGGTCAGTTCCTGTCCGCTATTCGATGGCATCCTGACGTCATGTCCACGCCGTCCTCACGCCTCCTGTCGCTGCTGTCGTTGCTGCAGTCGCGCCGGGACTGGCCCGGAGAGGTGCTCGCCGACCGGCTCGGCGTCAGCCCACGCACCGTGCGCCGCGACGTGGACCGGCTGCGCGAGCTCGGATACCCGGTGCACGCGGCCAAGGGCCCCGACGGCGGCTACCGGCTCGAGGCGGGCACCCAGATGCCGCCCCTGCTGCTGGACGACGAGCAGGCCGTCGCTCTCGTCGTCGCACTCCAGACCGCCTCGACAGGCGTCTCGGGGGTCGACGAGGCCGCGGTACGCGCACTGTCGACCCTGCGCCAGGTGATGCCCGCACGGCTGCGCACCGCGGCCGACGCCCTGCAGGTCACCGCCGTGGCCCGCGGCAACCAGACCGCCCGCCCGTCGGTCGACGCGGACGCCCTGCTCTCGATCGGGAGCGCGGTGCGCGCGCACGAGGTGCTGCGCTTCGACTACGACGGCGGCAGCAGCGCCACGATCGGGTCGGGCGAGTCGGCGTTCCGACCGCCACGCCGCGCCGAGGCGCACCACCTCGTCACCTGGGGCGGCCGCTGGTACCTGGTCGGCTTCGACCTGGAGCGCGACGACTGGCGCACCTACCGCGTGGACCGCATGACCCCGAAGAGCCCAGCCGGACCCCGGTACGCACCCCGCGACCTGCCCGCACCCGACGTGGCGACGTTCGTCGCGGAGCGGTTCCGGTCGATCTCCGCCCCGAACCGGGTGCAGGGCGAGGCGATCGTCGACCGGTCGGCGGACGAGATCGCCCAGTGGGGCGGCCGGGACGCGATCGTGGAGCACCTCAGCGAGAACCGGTGCCGGGCCGTCCTGTCGGCGTGGTCGTGGGACCAGCTCGCCGCAGTGTTCGCGATGTTCGCGGCGCCCATCCGGATCGTCGGTCCGCCCGAGCTCGTCGACGCGACGCACCGGCTCGTCGAGAGGGTCACCGCGGCGGTTGCGTGACCTCGAGCGCCGGGTGCCGCGGGTCGTCCACGTGCACGACGAGCTGCGCGACCGCGGCCGGCAACATCTCGGCGTCATACCGGGCGAACGCGGGCATCTGCCACCGGTCGTCGGCCGGCGTGCGTCGTGCGAGCGTCTCGGGCCGCACGGTCAGGTGCACCGCGACCTCGTGCTCGAGCCACCGACCGAGCAGGAGGCCTCCGTCGAGCACGAGCACCGCACCCTCGGCCGCGACGGCGTACGGCTCACGGGTCGCACGGTCGGCCTCCGCGTCCCACAGCGTCGGCAGGTAGCGGCCGTCCTGCGCGAAGCGGTCGAGGACCTCGCGTCCCAGCGCGCCCAGGTCGAGGCGGTCCTCCAGGTAGGCGTCGGGGTCGTTCCGCCCGAGCTCGAACCGGAGCGACGCCGGCCGCAGGAAGTCGTCGGCCCGCACGCGCGCCACGGCACGCCCGGCGGCGCGCAGAGGGCCGACGAGGCTGTCGGCCAGCGCGCCCGGCAGGGTCGGCGGTGCGCCGTCGACGATCACGCGCACCCGGCCCGGTCCGGCGGCCAGCACGCGCGCGACGACCCGGTCGAGGAGCGAGTCGACCGAGATGGGCTCGATGCTCACGCCGGGGATCGGCCCTCGCCGTGCTCCTCGGCCGCCTGCTCGCGCTCCTCGATCACGTCCTTGCCCGGTCCGGTGAAGTGCCGCGACCGTTCGAGCGCCTCGATGCTGCCGGTGAACAGGCGGGCGTCGTTGGCGCCGGTCGTGATGGTCATGGTGTCGTCGGCGGTGCCGTTGTCGGCCTCGTTGCCCGACCAGGCGCCGGGCGGCGGCAGCACGGGCGTCGGCCGCGACGCAGCCTCCTCCTTGCGGGAGCGCCGCGTCTCCGGGGTCACCGGGGCGGTGCCCTCCCACCGGGTCCGCGGGATGGCCTGCGGTGCGACGTCCTGCAACCACGCGACCAGCCCTTCGCGCACGTAGCACCGCAGATCGAAGAGGGTCGGGGCGTCGACCGCGCTGGCCAGAGCACGCACGCGCACGTGCCCGCCGACCGCGTCGGTCACCTGCAGCACGCCGACCCGGCGGTCCCAGAGGTCCGTATGCTCGAGCAGCCGGACCATCTCGGCACGCATCTGCTCGACCGGGACGTCCCAGTCCAGGTCGAGCTCGACCGTGCCCAGCAGGTCGGCCGCGCGCCGGGTCCAGTTCTCGAAGGGCGTCGTCGTGAAGTACGTGGACGGCAGGATCAGCCGCCGGTCGTCCCAGATGTGCACCACGACGTAGGTCAGCGTGATCTCCTCGATCCGGCCCCACTGGTCGTCGACGACCACCACGTCGTCCACCCGGATCGCGTCGGTGAACGCCAGCTGCAGCCCGGCGAACACGTTGGCCAGGGAGCTCTGCGCGGCCAGGCCGGCGACGATCGAGATGAGGCCGGCGGACGCGAGCAGGCTCGCCCCCAGCGCCCGGGCCGACGGGAAGGTCAGCAGGATGCCCGCGATCGCGCACACGACGAGGATCGCGACCGTGATGCGCCGCAGCACCTGCACCTGCGTGCGGATCCGCCGGGCATGCCGGTTGTCGGCGACGTCGATGCGGTACTTCTGGACAGCGGCATCCTCGACGACGAACGCGAGGCTCCCGATCAGCCAGGTCACGGTGATGATCAAGGCGATCAGCAGCACATGCTCCACCTGCACCGTCCAGTCGGCCGGATCGGTGCTCAGCCGCAGGGCGACCCACACGGCGATCACCAGCAGCACGGCGCGCAGCGGCTTACGGGACCGTCGGCTCAGGTCGGCGGCCATCGGGGACGTGCGGGCGATCCGGCCCACGAAAGCCGCGACGAGCGTGGCCAGGACGTACGCGACGACGATCGCCGCGAGGATCGCGAAGACGGGGACCACGACGCCTTGGACCTCGTCGCCGACCGAGTCGTCGGTGACGGAGCTGTCGGTGACGGCGCGAAGGGCGGCGGCGGGAAGCAGGATGAGCGGGTGCACGCGGCTCAGCGTAGGCAGATGGGCGGCAGACCTCACCTTTCGGGCATAGGTGCGCCCCGCCTCCGAGGGAGACGGGGCGCAACGGAGAGGCGTCTCGCCGGCACGAGGCTTGGCGCACTCCCTGAACCCTGACGGGCGGCCCGGCTCTCGCCGTGGCCCTCTGCGGCGCGGTTCAGCATTCCCTCCAGCCTCGCGTCCCGGCTTCCCGAGACGATCGACTGCAGTGCTCTCACCCTCCCACAGATTGGCCGCAAAGTGCCATGTGACGTCAACGAATTTGCAAAGTTCTTCGCCGGGCTACCGTTCCCTGGTGAACGAGCTCGAGGTCTCGGTGGTGGTCCGCCGACCCGTCGACCCCGCACCGCTGCTCGCCTCGCTGGTCGCCCACGCGGTCCCCGGCGTCGAGACCGTCTCCCCTGACGGAGTCGTCCGGCGCGTCGTCGAGCTCGACGGTTCGCCCGCTCTGGTCGAGGCCTCGCTGAGCACCGACACGGTGTCGCTCACCGCCTCGTCCGGCACGGCGGACGCGCTCACGCGACTCGCGGAACGGTGGTTCGGGCTCGCCGACGACCTCTCGGCAGTGACCGCCGCGTTCGCGCAGGACCGCGTGCTCGCTCCTCTCGTCGCGGCCCGCCCGACGCTGCGCGTCCTCGGGCACCCCGACGGCTTCGAGGCTGCCGTCAGCACGGTGCTCGGTCAGCAGGTCTCACTCGGCGCGGCCCGGACCTTCGGGGGTCGGCTCGCTGCCGCCTACGGCACCTCCGGCCCCGGGGACCTGCTCGTCTACCCGTCGGCGGTCCGGTTGGCGGCCGTCGACCCGGTCGAGCTGCAGGCCGTCGTCCGCATCACCCACGCGCGCGCCCGGACCCTGCACGCGCTCGCGGTCGCGTGCGCCGACGGGCTCCACCTGGCGCCGGGGGCCGACCACGCGGACGTCCGTGCCCGGCTGCTCGCGCTGCCGGGGATCGGCCCGTGGACGGTCGACTACCTGGCCCTGCGCGTGCTCGGCGACCGGGACGCGATGCCCGTCGGTGACCTGGTCCTGCGCCGGGCGCTCGGCATCGACGACGCACGAGAGGTCGCCCGTCTCGCGGAGGGCTGGCGTCCGTGGCGAGCGCTCGCGGCCGTCCACCTCTGGACGGCGACCGCGTACGCCGTGTGACGGACGCCTGTCCGACACCTGTTCCGGAAACGGCGCGGTCACGATTGCAACACTTCGGGCGGTGGACGGTCACGATTGACACCACATCGGTCCGCAGCGAGCGCGCCTCCCCTACGTTCACGCCATGACCTCGTCGACGAGTCGCCGCAGCCGATCCACCGTGCACCGGGGTGCCGCCTTGGCAGTCGCCTCGGTCCTGGCCCTGTGCACCCTGCTCGCCGGGTGCACGGCGTCCGACTCCGGCACCGACGAGAGCATGCCGCAGGACAACTCCGCGGCCGACGAGGACGCGGGCGGCGCGAGCCAGCCTGAGGCGGCGGGCGACGACTTCGCGGCCGGCGCGGCGGACACCGAGCGTCAGGTGATCCAGACGGGCGACATCAGCATCACGGTCGAGGACCCGCAGGATGCCGCCGACCAGATCGTCACGCTCACCGAGAAGGCCGGCGGGCGCGTCGACAACCGGTCCGAGCAGGCCGCGACCGCGCAGGACGTCGGCACGGCCCAGCTCACCATCCGCCTGCCTGCCGACGAGGTCAGCGGTGCGGTCGACACGCTGCGCACCCTGGGCACGATCGACCAGATCAACCTGACGGCCACGGACGTGACGGGCGCGGCCCAGGACCTGGACGCCCGCATCCACGGACTGGAGATCTCCGTCGCGCGCATGGAGGACCTGCTCGCCCGCGCCAGCACGAGCGCCGAGGTCATCGCGGCGGAGGGTGCCCTGGCCGAGCGGCAGACGAACCTCGAGCAGCTCAAGGCCGAGCGGGCACGCCTGGCCGAGCAGGTCGCGCTGTCGACCCTGACCGTCGCGCTCTACGGCCCCGGCCTCGCCCCGGAGGTCGTCAGCACGGGACCCGACTCGTTCCTCGACGGCCTCACCGACGGCTGGAACTCGCTGGTGTCGGTGGTCGAGTTCCTGGTCATCCTGCTCGGGGTGCTGCTGCCCTGGCTCGTGGTCGGCGGTCTGATCACGCTCGCCTCCGTGGCTCTCGTCCGGCGGCACCGGCGGCTGCACCCGCGGCCCGAGCCGACCCCGGCCCCGCGGCCGTGGGAGCTGGTGGGGGCCGGCGTGGGTCCGGGCGCAGGGCAGCCCGGTCAGCCGGCTCAGCCGCCCGCTGCGCCGCCGGCGCACGACCCGAACGGCGAGTAGCGGGCTCAGCCGGCGGCCGCCACCGCCCGGCGCACGGCGTCGACGGATCTCGCGACGTCCTCCTCGTCGGTGGACCAGTTGCTCACCGACACGCGCAGGATGTCGCGACCCTGCCAGCGCGACCCGGACATCCACGTGCCACCGTCGGCGATCAGGGCCTCGCCGACACGCCGGGTCCGCTCGTCGGAGCCGAACGCGACGCACACCTGCGTGAACACGACGTCGTTGACGATCTCGGCGCCGTCGATCGTGCGCAGGCCGTCGGCGATCTGCCCCGCGCGAAGGACGAGGCGGTCGACGAGCTCCGCGACACCGGAGCGCCCCAGCGACCGCAGCGCGGCCCAGACGGGCACGCCGCGTGCTCGTCGGGACAGCTCCGGCACCTTCTCGAGCGGATCGCCTGCGCCGGCGAAGGCCGCGAAGTACTCGGCCTGCATGCCGAAGGCACGCCGGAGGGGCTCCGGGCGCGCGACGACGGCGACGCCGCAGTCGTAGGGCACGTTGAGCGTCTTGTGCGCGTCCGTCGCCCACGAGTCGGCGAGCTCCAGGCCCGCCACCAGCCCGCGCAGACGCGGAGACGCCGCAGCCCAGAGACCGAAGGCGCCGTCGACGTGCACCCACGCACCGTGCGCGTGCGCGACCTCGATCGCCTCGGCCAGCGGGTCGAACGCCCCGGAGTGCAGGTTGCCCGCCTGCAGGCACACGATCGTCGGACCGGAGCCGTCGGCCAGGGCGTGCGCAAGCCCGTCGACGACCAGGCGCCCCTGGTCGTCCGCAGGCACGGTCGTCGGGAGCCCGAGGCCCAGGTAGCGCAGCGCGAGGTCGAGCGTGCCGTGCCGCTCCTCGCCCACGAGCACACGGACGGGCGGGCACCCGGCCAGCCCGTCGCGGTTCACGTCCCAGCCGACGTCCGCCAGCACCTGCTGACGCGCTGCCGCCAGGCCCGTGAAGTTCGCCATCGTCGCACCGGTGACGAACCCGACGTCGGCGGTCGCGGGCAGCCCGAGCACGTCGAGCAGCCACGCCGCGGCGGCCTCCTCGACCGCGACCGTGCCCGGCGTCGCGTACCGCATCGCCGTGTTCTGGTCCCAGGTGGAGGTCATCCAGTCGGCCGCGAGCGCCGCAGGGTGCGACCCGCCGATCACCCAACCGAAGAACCGGCCCGACGGCATGCTCATCAGCCCGGGTTCGATGGCCGCCGCGAGCTCGTCGACCACGAGCACGGGATCGGTCGGACCGTCGGGCAGGTGCCCTCCGAAGGCGAGCTCGTCAGCGCTCGCACGGGGATGGACCGGTCGGTCGTCGAGCGAGGTGATCCACTGCTCGGCGTGGTCCAGCGCGCGGTTCAGGACGGGGGCGAACTCCACCCAGCGTGCGGTCATGCGACCCACCTTGCCACCACGATCGGATGACGCCAGTGCCCTGATCGGGGCATTCGTCCGATGCGCCGTCGAATTGTCCTGCTCTGGGTCACCCCAACGGTCCGAGCGGCAGGGACGGTCGAGCGCCTAGCGTCGTGAGGACGGCTGGGCACGACCTCGACGACCGGGGAGGTGGACGTGAACCAGGTGGCGAAGAACCCGCAGTGGCGTGACGCCGAGCGCTTCGCCGAGCGGCACGCCCGCTCGGTCCTCGCTTTCCTCGACGTCCGGGTCAACCTCGAGCCCCAGACCCAACCGGACAACGCGCTGGACCTGCTCGGCGTCGACTTCTCCGGGCGCGTCGAGCACCAGCGCAACCCGGTCGAGCGGACCGAGATCGAGAGCTTGCGGGCCGCCGCCGGATCGACGGTCGCGGTGTTCTACTCCCGCGCAGGCTTCACGAAGGTCGCGGTGCTCTACGCCGAGGAGCACCGCGTGGCCCTCTTCGGGTACTCGGACTCCGGCTACGCCGCCCCCATGAACCAGTGCGCGACGGACCTCGTCCTCAGGGCGCAGGCGGAGAGCGCCCGACAAGTGCGCGCGTCGACCGAGCTCGTCGCACGACATGCCACCGCCGTCCGCGCCGAGGCCGAGCGACGTGAGCGTGAGGCGCTCGCCGACGCCCTGCGCGCCGAGCACGAGGCGCGCGAGGTCGCCGAGCGTCGACGGGTGACGCGGGCGCGACAGGAGACGGTGCTCGGCCGGACCGTGGCGCTCCTGCTGCAGCTCCAGGTCCGCCCCGACGCTCTGCGGGGCATCGTCGAGCACCTCGCGCAGTCGACGATCGTCAGCGCCGTCGCGGTCGCCGCCAACCAGATGTCGCTGGGCGAGCGACCGCACGCGATCGCCCTGGTCCGCGCCCTCTTCGACGACGCCGCCGCCGCGCTCGAGGTCATGACGCCGGCCGGCGAGCGCGACAGGTCGAACTACTGGGCCTCCAGGCAGGCGATCGAGCGCGGGCTCGACGCCCTCGACGCCGCCGACGGGCAGGGCAGCGTGGGGCACGTCGGCCCCGACGACGTGTCGACCCAGCTGCGGCAGGCGGAGCGCTGCTGGCGAGCCGTCGCGGACGAGCTCGAGCGCCGCATCCCGGCTCGGGTCCCGAGCGGTGTGCCCCAGCCACGGCGTGCACGGCACCTGACCCCGACGAGCTGAGCTCGCGCGACCCGCTCGAGGCGCGCCGGTCGCCTCACCCGAGCGTGAACGCCACCGGCTCCCCGCTGGCCGAGTCCGGAGCGATCCAGAGCGCGAACTCCCCCGGGTCGACGCGGAACGTCCCGTCCGGACCGTAGTAGCCCAGCTGGTCCGCCTCGAGCGTGAACGAGACGGTCCGCGACGCCCCCGGCGCGAGCTCGACGACGGCCCAGTCCACGAGCTCCCTGACCGGGCGGGTCACCGCGGCGACCTCGTCACGGACGTACACCTGCACGACCTCGGTCACGGCGCGTGCTCCCGTGTTCGTCACGACGACGGACGCGTCGACCATCGCACCGTCGGGCTTCCGGACCGCGACCGTGACGTCCGAGTACCCGACGGACCCGTACGTCAGGCCGTACCCGAACGGGTACAGCGGCGTCGAGAGGCTGTCCTGGTACCGACCCGACGTCGGATCCTGTGCCTCGGTGATCGGGCGCCCGGTGGACCGGTGGTTGTAGACGAGGGGCTGCTGGCCGCCCGAGCGCGGCAGCGTGATCGGGAGGCGCCCTCGCGGCTCTGCCGCGCCGAAGAGGACGTCGGCGATCGCGTTGCCCCCCTCCGAGCCCGGGTGCCAGGCGTAGAGCACCGCGTCGGCGTTCTCGGCGACCCACTCGAGAGCGAGGGCACGCCCGCCGAGAACCACGACCACGAGCCGGACGCCGACCGCCTTGATCGCCCGCAGGGTCTCGAGCTGGCCGACGGGCAGGTCGAGCGTCGTGATCGAGTTCGCCTCACCGCTGCGCACGGGATGCTCGCCGACGAACGCCACGACCGTGTCGACCTCGCGCGCCGCGTGCAGCACCTGGTCGCTGTGCGTCCAGGCCACCGACCTCGTCCCCGTCCCCGTCCCCGTGAACCTGCTCAGCCCGTGCGCGATCGGCACGACCTCGTCGGCGCGACCGTCCAGGGTCCACGTGCCGAACAGGGCGTCGGTCGCGTCCAGCAGCGGCCCGGTGAACAGGATCCGCTCGTCCGAGCCCGCCTCCAGCGGCAGGATGCCGTCGTTCTTCAGCAGCACCAGGGACGCGGCGGCCGCGGCCCGGGCCTCGGCGCGGTGCTCGTCGGAACCCGAGACCAGCGCCTCGAGGCCCTCGTCGGTGAACGGGTGCTCGAAGAGCCCGCAGCGGAACTTCAGCGTCAGGACGCGGCGCACGGCGTCGTCGAGGACGTCGAGCGGGACCCGACCGTCGGAGACGACCTGCTCGAGGTGCGCGAGGTAGGAGCCCGACACCATGTCCATGTCGACGCCCGCCTCGATCCCCTGGCGGGCGGCGTCGGCCGCGTCGGCCGCGACCCGGTGCCGGACGATCTCCCCGACCCCGTCCCAGTCGCTGACGATCGCGCCGTCGAAACCCCACTCGTCCTTGAGGATCTCCCGCAGGTACCGGCGGTTCGCGTGCACGGGCACACCGTCGATGTCGTTGAAGCTCGACATGACGGTCGCGACGCCCGCGCGGACGCACTCGTGGAACGGGCGGAGCTGCAGGTTGCGCAGGGTGTTCTCGCCCGCGGTGACCGAGTTGTAGTCGCGGCCGCCCTCCGCGAGGCCGTAGCCGACGTAGTGCTTCGCGCACGCGGCGATCGCGTCGGGCGCGGACAGGTCGTCGGTCTGCAGGCCACGTACGGTCGCCGCCGCGAGCCGCCCGGCCAGCACCGGGTCCTCCCCGAGGCTCTCCGCGACGCGGCCCCAGCGGTGGTCGCCCGTGATGTCCATCATCGGCGTGAACGTCCAGCCGATCCCGACCGCTGACGCCTCGACGGCGGCGACGCGAGCGCCACGCTGCACCAGGCCGGCGTCCCAGGTCGCTGCCTGACCGAGGGGGATGGGGAACACCGTGCGGTGCCCGTGGATGACGTCACGCGCCATGAGCAGCGGGACGCCCAGCCGCGACTCCTCCACCGCGATCCGTTGCACGGCGTTGACCGCACGGACCGCCACACCGTCGTCGCGCACGTTTCCCGCGGTCGCACCGCTCGCCGACAGCGAGGTGCCGATCCGCCCTGCGCGCAGGTCGTCGGCGTCGTCGACCGCGCTGATGTTGGCCGGCTGGTGCAGCTGGCCGACCTTCTCCGCGAGCGTCATCTGTGCGAGCAGCAGCCCGGCGCGTTCCGCGGGTGTGCGGGCGGCGTCCAGCCAGGGCTTGTCCATGGGAGCGTTCCCTCTCGTCGTCGAGGCCACATACCCTAATCGGACCACCCACGCACGCCCCGCAGGCGGATGCCGTGCAACGGTGCGCCCCACCTCCCCGACCCTGGAGCCCCGCGTTGGCCGTTGACCTGAGCACGCGCCCCACGGCACCCGCCGTGCGCTTCGCGCTGCCGGTCATCCCCACGCGACTGCTCGGCTGGCTGATCGCAGCCGGCGCGGCCCTGCTGGCGTTCGTCGTGCGCTGGAACCTCGTCGGCGGTGGTCCCGGAGTGCGCGGCTACCACGGGTACGACGACGGCGTGTACTTCGCCTCTGCCGTCGCGCTCGTGCATGGAGAGCTGCCCTATCGCGACTTCCTGTTCCTGCACCCCCCGGGCGTCACGCTCGCGCTCGCGCCGTTCGCCGCGCTCACCCACCTCGTGAGCGACTCCGACGCCTTCGTCGCCGCCCGGGTCGGGTTCATGCTCGTCGGCGCCGCCAGCGCGGTGCTGGTCACGAGGATCGCGTGGCGGTGGGGCACTGCGGCCGCGGTGGTCGGCGGGCTGCTGTACGCCGTCGCGTCCGCCGCCGCGTACGCCGACCGGCTCACGCTGCTCGAGCCGCTGGGCACCGTCACGCTGCTCGGCGGCGTCCTGCTGCTCCTGCGGTCCGCCGACGACGGCGCGCGTCCCTGGTGGATCTGGGCGGGCGGTGCCGTGCTCGGGCTCGGGGTCGTCGTGAAGATCTGGGACGTCGTGCCCGTGCTCGTCGTGCTCGCCTGGCAGCTCGTCGCGCGCGGCTGGCGCCCCGCGCTGCGCGCGACCCTCGCGGCCGGTGCGGCGATCACCGCGACCGTCCTGCCGTTCGCGTTCGCGGCTGGCCCGGCGATGTTCCGGTACGTCGTGCTGGACCAGGTGGGACGACCGCGCGACGGTCGGCCGGCGAGCATGCGGCTCGAGGGCATGACCGGCGTGAGCCTGACCAACCTCACCGAGAACGAGGCGCACCGACGGCTCCTCGTGCTCGTCGTCTGCACCCTCGTCGTCGCGTCCGCTGTGCTCGCCTGGTACCGACGGCGGGGGCGCCTGTGGGTCGTGATGCTCGTGGCGCAGAGCACGGTGCTGCTGCTGTCGCCCTCCTACCTGCCGCACTACGCCGCCTACACCGCACCGGCGCTGGTGCTCGTCGTCGCGGCCGCGGTCGCGTCGGTTCCGGAGCCGACGCGCGTCCCGGTCGCCGTCCTCGGGTGCGTGCTGCTCGGGCTGACCATGGGCGCGTGGCGCGAGTCGCCGCTCGTCGACTTCCCGGCCGACGCGATGACCGAGCGCCTCCCGGCCGGCTGCGTCCAGGCGGACGCCCCTGCGGCGCTCGCCCTGCTCGACGTCCTCTCCCGCAACCTCGACCAGGGGTGCGACGTCGCCGTCGACCTGTCCGGCCAGACCTTCGACGCCGGGCACACCGACGCGAGCGGCGCACGGGTCGAGCGCATCGACAACGCGCAGTGGCAGCAGGACGCACGGCGCTATCTCATGTCGGGCGACGCGATGGTGCTGGCCCGCACGCGCGGCAACTACTTCGACACCGAGACGCTCGCCGAGCTGGACCGGTGGCCGGCCGTCGTGGACGTGCGCGGGATCCAGCTCCGGCTGCCCCCGGGGTGACAGCGACCCGGTCCTGACTGCGGCGTCGTGCCGGCTAGGTCGAGACGGCCACGCCCAGGACCACCAGGTTCGAGAAGGTGACGGAGAGCTTGACGGCACCGACGGTCGCCACCGCGGACCAGATGAACCACGTGTACCAGGACGTCGGGCGGTTGGCGAGGATCAGGAAGACGATCACGAGCGGGACCGTCAACACGAGCATGAAGAGCGGCACCGAGCCGAGGGCGGCCTGACCGGCGGCCGAGACCGGGTTGCCTTCGTGGATGCCCTCGACGTGGGGCATCGCCGAGGTGGTGAACGCGTCGCCGAGGGCGCCCAGCATCGCGAGGACGGCCACCGCACGGCACCAGCTCTGACGGCGCCACGCGCGCAGGGTGCCGTCGAACCAGTCCACCGAGTCGGCGAGCTGGTCCGTCGCCCGTGCGGGCACGGTTCGCTCGGCGACGGTGGCCGAGGAACCGGGCGTCACGACGCTCATGGGTCGCTCACCCGCACCGTCGCTGCTGTCCTGCCGAAGTCCCTCTGCACAGTGGGAACTATCGACTGGGTGCTGACACCCTTGAGAGGTACGCCGAGCCTTCATCCGACCGTGGCAACGCAGCCGAACGGGCGACGGGGGTCGCGATGCGCCGAGCAGGCAGACAGACGCCCTCCCCGGCCGGAGCCGGGAAGGGCGTCTGCGTGAGAGGTGGTGCTACGAGCTACGAGATCACTGCGTGAGCGCGAGGAGGTCCGGGTTGTTGGCGTACGCCTCGGCCGCGTTGTCCTTGGTCACGATGACCGGGGGCAGCAGGAACGACGGGACGACCTTGACGCCGTTGTCGTAGGACTCGGTGTCGTTGACGTCGACGTCCTCGCCCTTCTGGAGCTGCTGGGTCATCTTGATGGCCTGCGCGACGAGCGCGCGGGTGTCCTTGTAGATCGTCGAGTACTGTTCGCCGGCCATGATCGACTTGACCGACTCGACCTCGGAGTCCTGACCCGTGACGACCGGGATCGGCTTGCCGGCGTCCTTGACGGACTGGATGATCGCGCGGGCCAGGTTGTCGTTCGGCGACAGGACGCCGTTGAGGACCTTGCCGTCGCTGTAGGTGCTGGTCAGCAGCGTGTCCATACGCTCCTGGGCGTTCTCAGCGGTCCAGCCGTCGATGGCCGTCTCCTTGACGGTCATCTGGCCGGAGCCGACGACGAGCGTGCCGTCGTCGATCTTCGGCTGCAGGACGCTCATGGCGCCGTCGAAGAAGACCTTCGCGTTGGCGTCGGTCGTCGAGCCGGAGAAGAGCTCGATCGTGTACGGGCCCGCACCCTGGCTGGCCTCGAGGCCCTCGAGCAGGGACTGGCCCTGGAGCTCGCCGACCTTGAAGTTGTCGAACGCGACGTAGTAGTCGACAGCCTCGGTGTTGAGGATCAGGCGGTCGTACGCGATGACGGTCGCGCCGGCCTCCTTGGCCGCCTCGACCTGCGTGGCCAGCTGGCCGCCGTCCTCGGCGCCGATGATGATGACCTTGGAGCCGTTGGTCACGAGGGCCTGGATCTGGCTCTGCTGGTCGGCGACCGTGTTGCTGGCGGCCGCGTACTGCACGTCACCCTTGAAGCCGGCCTCCGCGAGGCCGTCCTCGAACAGGCCACCCGCGAGAACCCAGTTCTCCGAGGTCTTGGCGGGCAGGGCCACGCCGATCGTGGAGTCGGCCGGGAAGCCGGCGGCTGCCTCGGAGGAACCCTCGGACGGGGTGTCGCTGCTGTCGTCGCGGCTGCTGCAGGCCGTGAGGGCCAGCATCGCGATCGCCGTGAAGGCGATAGACGCCTTGGCGAGCTTGCGCATCTTTTGTCTCTTTTCTTCCGCTCGGGCGAGACGGAGTCAGTTACCGGGCAGCGGCTTTGCCGTCCGGGTGGTGCGGGAGTGCAGTCGGTGGGTCAGTGCGGACCGAGGTCTGCGGGCCGTGCGGTCTGCGTCGGTCCGACGGGCATGGGCTCGGAGGTGCTCATCGCCGGGCTCTCGGCGATCGGAGCGCCGCCGTCCCCGCCGCCGCGGAACGATCTGGTCAAGAACCCGAAGATCGAGGTGCGCCCCTGCTGCTTGTTCCACACGTCGATCGCGACGGCGAACAGGAGGACGAGGCCCTTGATGATCTGCACACGGTCGAAGCCGACACCGAGGAGCTGCAGACCGTTGTTCAGGACGGCCATGACGAGACCACCGACGATCGAGCCGGTGACGGTACCGACACCACCGGCGACCGCAGCGCCACCGATGAACACGGCGGCGATCGCGTCGAGCTCCCAGCCGACACCGTCCTGCGGGCCGGAGGCCGCAGACCGGGCGACGAAGATCATGCCGGCGAGCGCGGCGAGCATCGACATGTTGGTCATGACGAGGAAGTTCACGCGACGCGACTTCACACCGGACAGCTGCGCGGCGAGCGAGTTGCCACCGACCGCGTAGACGTGGCGACCGAAGATCGTCGAGTTCGTGACGAACGAGTAGATGATGATCAGCGCGACGAGGATCATGCCGGCGATCGGGAAGCTGGTGCCGACCCGGCCGCTGGCGAAGCGCAGCGTCAGGAAGAGCAGAACGCCGATGACGATCGTCATCTTGACGAAGCTGACCCACGCCGGAGCCATCTCCGCGTGCATCGCCTTCTGCGTGCGACGCAGGCGGATCTCGCGGTAGATCAGGACGAGCGCTGCAGCCACGCCGAGGATCAGCGTGAAGTTGTTGTACCCGGTGTCGGGTCCCCACTCCGGGAGGTAGCCCGCCCCGATCTTGCGGAACGCGTCGGGCACCGGGACCGTCGTCGAGTCGCCGACGAACTGGTTGAGGCCGCGGAACAGCAGCATGCCGGCCAGCGTCACGATGAACGCGGGGACGCCGATGAACGCGACCCAGAAGCCGTGCCAGAACCCGATCAGGATGCCGACCGCCAGGCCGAGCAGGATCGCGAGGTACCACGGCAGGTTGTAGTCGTGCATCGACTTGGCGACGATGATGCCCGCGAAGGCGGCGACCGACCCGACCGACAGGTCGATGTGGCCGGCGATGATCACCATCACCATGCCGATCGCGAGGATCAGGATGTACGACCCCTGCGCGACGACGTTGATGATGTTTCCGGGGCTGAGCGTGAGGCCGTTGGTCTGCCACTCGAAGAATGCGACGACGAAGATCAGCGCGAAGATCATGCCGAACTGGCGAGCGTTCGACGTCCCGCCGCCGAACATCTTCTTGATGTCGGAGAGCTTGAACTCGCTCTTCGCGGTGTCCGTGGGTTCAGTGGTGTCTGTGCTCATCAGGAGGCCAGCTTCTTCTTCGAGGAGGTCATGGAGCGCATCAGCGCCTCGGGGGTGGCTTCGTCGGCGTGCATCTCGTTGGTGATCGCGCCCTCGAAGATCGTGTAGATCCGGTCGCAGATCCCGAGCAGCTCGGGCAGCTCGGACGAGATGATGACGACGCCCTTACCGGACGAGGCGAGCTGCTGGATGATGCCGTAGATCTCGTACTTGGCACCCACGTCGATGCCACGGGTGGGCTCGTCGAGGATCAGCAGGTCGGGGTCGGTGAACATCCACCGTGCGAGGACGACCTTCTGCTGGTTGCCCCCCGAGAGCTTGCTCACGCCGACGTCCACGGAGGGCGTCTTGATGCGCAGGCTCTTGCGGTACTGCTCGGCGTAGGCCCGCTCCTGCTCGGTGCTCACGACGCCGCCGCGGGAGATCTTGGACAGCTTCGCCGCCACCGTCGAACGCTTGATGTCGTCGATCAGGTTGAGGCCCAGGACCTTGCGGTCCTCGCTCACGTACGCCAGACCGTTGTCGATCGCGTCGGCGACGCTGCGGAGCTCCAGCTCCTTGCCGTCCTTGATGATCCGTCCCGAGACGAAGTTCCCGTAGGACCGTCCGAAGATGCTCATCGCGAGCTCGGTGCGACCTGCGCCCATGAGTCCGGCGAAGCCGACGATCTCGCCCCGTCGCACCGTGAACGACTCGTCCTTGCAGACCAGGCGCTCGTGGCGGACCGGGTGCTGGACCGTCCAGTTCTGCACCTCGAAGAACACCTCGCCCAGGTCCGGCGTGTGGTCCGGGAACCGGCTCTCGAGGTCGCGGCCGACCATCCCGCGGATGATGCGGTCCTCGTCGACCCCTCCCGCCGTGACGTCGAGCGTCTCGATGGTCTTGCCGTCGCGCAGGATCGTGATGGAGTCCGCGATCGCCTCGATCTCGTCCAGCTTGTGGCTGATCATGATCGAGCTGACGCCACGCGCCTTGAGCCCCCGGATGAGGTCGAGCAGGTGTGCGGAGTCCGCCTGGTTCAGCGCCGCGGTCGGCTCGTCGAGGATCAGCAGCTTGACGTCCTTCGAGAGCGCCTTCGCGATCTCGACCAGCTGCTGCTTGCCGACGCCGATGTTCTTGATCAGGGTGTCGGGGTCCTCGCGCAGACCGACCCGGGCGAGCAGCTCGACGGCGAGGCCGTGGGCCTTGCGCCAGCTGATGACGCCCCTGGAGGCCACCTCGTTGCCCAGGAAGATGTTCTCGGTGATCGAGAGCCCAGGGATGAGCGCCAGCTCCTGGTGGATGATGACGATGCCCTGGTTCTCGCTCTCCCGGATGTTCCGGAAGCGAACGATCTCGTTCTGGTAGCTGATGTCACCGGTGTAGGTGCCGTACGGGTAGACCCCGGACAGCACCTTCATGAGCGTCGACTTGCCGGCGCCGTTCTCTCCGCAGATCGCGTGGATCTCTCCGGCCTTGACGCTCATCGACACGTCAGAGAGTGCCTTGACCCCGGGGAACTCCTTGGTGATGGACCGCATCTCGAGGATCGTCGGGCCGGCCATCACCGGCCCCCTGACTGACCGAGCAGCATTGCTCGCATGGATCTCCTTCGAATACTGCACAGTTTCGGACAATCGCGCCGGGGGAAGTAAACGCGCGCCGACGCCTTGTCGTCAACTCTTGAACGCAGCGGTTAGGTCACGTCCAGATAACAACTTGGGCGGGCGCCAGAAGTGCCCTCAAAACCGGGGTCCTTCGGCCCTGGATGCGGCATCGCGAACCGTCCGAGGGGAACGAGAATGTCTGATGTGCACCATTGCGGTCGCACGACCAGAGGCACGACGTGGGGCTGCCCGCCCCGTCGTGGATCGTCGGCAGATCGCCTGTCTAGGCGGCGATCGCCAGGACCAGTGTGACCGCGACGAGCCCAAAGAGCACCGCGGCCGCCCCCAGTGGTCCGCGTGCGAGCCGACGCACCACCGGGGCGTCGTCCACCCGTCCGCGCGCCGGCGGCCAGGC
This sequence comes from Cellulomonas sp. P4_H4, assembly GCF_056400865.1. Lineage (NCBI taxonomy): Bacteria > Bacillati > Actinomycetota > Actinomycetes > Micrococcales > Cellulomonadaceae > Cellulomonas > Cellulomonas sp. P4_H4. The sequence goes on along the minus strand of NZ_JBFUKL010000001.1, from coordinate 848,776 downwards.
CTCGGTCAGGCGTTCGGCGACGACGTCGACGCGCGAGCGCCCGCCGAGCAGGCGTCCGCCGCCGGGCTGCACGGCCCAGACGCCGACGAACGCCCCACCGTCCAGGATCACGTTGACGCGCGCGTTCGGGACGATCGTGACGACCGCCGACCACGGCACCCACGTCTCGTGCACCACGTTGCGCACGTAGATGCCGGTCGAGCGGGCCTCCAGCACGGGGAGCAGCGAGCCGACCAGGCTGAACCAGACGAGCACGGCTCCGACGACGACGAAGACCGGCGAGCCCTGCGTCGTCCCCACGGCGGCGACGAAGATCCCGAGGACGACGCCGATCGCACCGAGCGCGAGGGTGCTCACCGACATCCGCTCACGCCAGAGCAGGTCACCGTTCCGGAGATCGTCCACGGGGACGTCTCTACACCCTCAGGGCAGGTAGCCGCCGATCATCCCGTCCACCCACGCCTGCTTGTCGGCGCTCGAGCAGTCCGACGTGTAGTGCGTCCACGTGGCGCCGAAGCGCAGCGCGACGCAGTCCGCGGCCCTCTCGGTCGCCGAGGACCCGAACGCGGCGGACATCCGGGCGTTCAGCGCGCTCCACGACAACCCGGCCGCGGCCGCGAGCCGGCCCTCGTAGATGTGGGCGATCTCGTGCCGGACGACGTCGCCGGTCTTGGCGGGGTTCCCGGCAAGACGCTGGGCGTTGACCATGATGTAGCTGGTGCTCCCCGACCAGACCCCGCCGAGGTGCCCGCCGAGGTCGGGGTCGTCCCAGTGGATCTCCACCCCGGCGTTCCCGGGCAGCGAGCGCAGGGTCGCTTCTCCCGCCTCCCACACGGTCCCGGCGTCTGCGAGGGCGGCTCGGCGCGCCGATTCAGCGACGCGCTGCTGCTCGGCGGTCCAGGCCGCCTCGGCAGCGGCGCGCTGGGCCGCGACCGACGCGAGGGCCTCGGCCCGGGCGCGAGCGGACGCCGATCGCAGGAACGACTGCTCGATCTGCCAGTCGGTCGCGAGCGCGTCGACCCGCTGGGCGACCGCCCGCGCGTGCGCGAGACGCTCGGCGCGGTGCTGCGCCGCCCGCTCCCCCGCGTGGCCGATCAAGCCGACGCCGGAGACGATGAGCACGACGAGAAGCAGGACGACCGGTGGGTTCGTCTGGCGCACGGCACGCGACGCGGACCGCTGCGCGACCGACAGCTCGTACGTCGTCACAGAAGGCACCTCTCGGAAGGAATACGCCTTCCATCGGCAGTTTCGCTGCCGACATCAAGAGTCACGTGTCGATTGACTACGAGGGTTGAAGGTATCACTCGTTCGAGTGACGCCTCCGGCACGGACGGACGCGAGCGTCTGGATCTCGCGCCTGCCGTCGGTCCCTAGGCTGGAACGTGTGACACGCCGTGATGACCGGCTGCAACGAGCCTGGGACCGCCGAGCCGACGCCTACGACCGCGACATGGGCGCGGTCGAGCGGCGCTGGTTCGCCCAGACGCGGCCGTGGGTGTGCCGACGAGCCAGCGGACGCACGCTGGAGGTCGCGCTGGGCACCGGCCTGAACCTGCCGCTGTATCCCGAGGGCGTCGAGCTGGCCGGCATCGAGTGGAGCCCGTCGATGCTCGCGGTCGCGCAGCGGCGGGCTGCGGCGCTCGGGCTCGCCGCGGACCTGCGGCTGGGAGATGCGCGGGCGCTCCCGTTCGACGACGGATCGTTCGACACGGTCGTCATGACCTTCTCGCTGTGCGCCGTGCCCGATGCCGGGCGCGCGCTGGAGGAGATGGTGCGCGTCCTGCGCCCCGGCGGCCTGCTGCTGCTGGCCGACCACGTCGAGTCCTCCGCGTGGCCCCTGCGGGTGCTGCAGCGGCTCGTCGACGCGTGTCGGTACCTCTCCAGGGCGAGCGGTACTGCCACCGCCCGCTGCGACGCGTCGAGGCGCTCGGTCTGGTCGTCGAAGACCGCGAGCGCACCCGGATCGGGATGATCGAGCAGCTGGCCGCCCGCCGGACGAGCTAGTGGGTCTCCACCCGAACGACCGCGCGCGTCAGTCCTCCCAGGGCGGGGTGTCGCCGAGCTTGGCGTAGTACCGGGCGAGGTGGCCCTTCACGCGGGCGCGGTCCTTGTCGGGGATGTCGACGCCGCCGCGCGAACCCTGCATCACGGCCGCCGCAGCGAAGACCCCGCGAGGGACCGCCTTGAGCCGGCCGTCGACCACATCGGCGATCAGCAGCTTGTAGGCGGTGAAGTTCTCCTTGGCCTCGGCGTCGTACCAGACGTGCGCGTCGCGGTACTTCTCGTTCGGCTCGTCCTGCGCGTCCGCCCACGTGCGGACGCGCTTCTCAGCGGCGGCTCCGTCCCAGTCGCGGTCGCGGTCGGCCATTGGAAAGTCCCCGAACGTGGTCACAGCCATCGTGGTCACCCCTCCGACCGTTCGGACAAGGACCAGACCAGCCCAGCCATCCTTTCTCGGGTCCGGGGGCGGTACGCGCCGAACGCGTCACGAGTTCGACGGTCGCACCGGTCCCGCTCGCGCGCACCCGGAGGCACCGTCACGCATCAGAGCGACCTCACTCCCACGGCGCCGTCGCCGTCCCCATCCCGGCGATCCACCCGTCGGCGTCGAGCGCACCGGTGAAGAAGTCCTCCATGGCGGTCTGCATGCCCGTGGTGCGCTCGGTCGGGAGCTCGTAGTCCCAGGAGACCTGGTAGGCGGGCGCGGAGGGTGCATTCGCGCCCGGCCCGGGCCGGGCGCGTGGGTGAGTCCCGGCGACTCAGTGCGAGATGCGGTCCCAGCCTCGCCGCGGCCGGTGGCTGCCCAGCTGGTCGTCGCGGCTGCGATAGACGATGTACGGGCGGGTCAGGTAGCCGATGGGCGCGCTGAACACGTGGACCAACCGGGTGAACGGCCACAGCGCGAACAGCCCGAACGCGACAAGGGCGTGCAGCTGGAAGCCCAGCGGGGCGTCGGCCATCAGGCTCGGGTCCGGCTGGAAGGCGAGGAACGAGCGGTACCAGACCGACACGCCCTCCCGGTAGTTGTACTCACCGCCCACGCTCAGGATCGAGCCCGCGATGGTGTTCCACATCCCCAGCAGCATCACAGTGCCGAGGAAGGCGTACATGACCTTGTCCATGACGGTCGTCGCCGAGAACACCGGACCGACCGTGCGTCGGCGGTAGATCAGGATCGCCAGCCCGACGACCGCCATGATCCCGGAGACGAGGCCGCCGACGACCGCCACCAGGTGGTAGGTCTCGTGGCTGATCCCGAGGGCGTCCGTCCACGACTGCGGGACGAGCAGGCCGATGATGTGGCCGCCGACGACCCCGAGCATCCCGAAGTGGAACAGGGGCGAGCCCAGCCGCAGGAGCCTGTCCTCGTAGAGCTGCGAGGACCTCGTCGTCCAGCCGAACTTGTCGTAGCGGTAGCGCCAGAAGTGCCCGATGACGAACGTGGCGAGGCACAGGTAGGGGACGATCACCCAGAGGAAGGTGTCCATGTCAGCGGGCTCCTGGGAACGAGGGCATCGGCAGCGCGATGGGCGATCCGGACGACGCCGGTCCCGGTGCGAAGGTCGGGGTCGCGTACGGGTCGAGGCCGACCTCTTCCTCGGGAGGCCCCTCGGCGGCCAGCCGACGGACGGCGTCCATCTCGTCACCCTCGAGCGGCGGCAGCGTGGACGTGATCGCCTCGACCGCGCCGGCCCACCGGGAACCGGTCGCCGTCAGCGCCAGGCGCAGCAGCTCGAGCCCGGCCCGGTGGTCCAGGATCAGCTGCCGTCCGCGTTCCTGGTCGATGGTCGCGGCGTACTCCAGGACGACGCACAGGTGGTCGGGAAGCTCGTCGTCGCTGAGCTCGAAGCCCGACGCCAGGTAGGTCTGCTTGAACCGCAGCAGCGCCATGCCGCGCTTGCGGGTGTCGCCGTGCGCGAAGTAGGTGAGGAACAGGTTGTGCCGGCGTCGGGTGTCGAACGTCTCGACGTACTCCGCCTCGAGGTCGGCGAGCGTGGCGTCCTCGAGGCGTCGCAGGCAGGCACGCAACGGCTCCCCCACGTTCTCGGGCAGCTCGCGCGACGCCCGCTCGACCAGGTCGAAGCGGTCGAGCAGCTGCTGGTCCGGGTAGCCGAGGAGCAGGGACGAGGACTGCCAGGCGAGCGTGAGCTGCTCGGGGCTGAGCGCGACCTCGCGACGAGACCGGGTCCGGGCGATGCCGATCATGACTCGTCCGTCTCGTCGGACGGCTTGCTGGGGAACAGCCCGTTCGGGGCGCCCTTGCCGTCCCAGTTGAGCAGGTTGACGCGCGAGGCACCGGGCGACGGCACGGTGTCCGACGTCTGACGTTCCTGCAGCAGCCGGAAGTTCTCGACCGCGAGCGGCGTCTGCGACCCCGACCCCTCACCGAAGATCTCCGGGTTCCCGCCGCCGTACTGCGACACCGAGCACTCGGTGGCGATCTCCTCCAACGAGTGCGCCTGCTCGGCGTGCGCAGCCGGGATGACGTACCGCTCCTCGTACTTCGCGATCGCGAGCAGGCGGTACATGTCGTACATCGTCTGCTCGGTCATCCCCACGGCGGCCGGGATGGCCGGGTTCGGGTCACGGCCCATGTTGATGTCACGCATGTAGGACCGCATCGCGGCGAGCTTCTTGAGCACCAGGTCGACCGGCGCGACGTCGCCGGCCGTGAACAGCTCGGCAAGGTACTCGATCGGGATCCGCAGCGCGTCGATCGCCGCGAAGAGGTTGCCCGTGTCCTCGGCGTCCTCGCCAGTGTCACGGACCACGTCGATCACGGGTGAGAGCGGCGGGATGTACCAGACCATCGGCATCGTGCGGTACTCGGGGTGCAGCGGGAGCGCCACCTTGTACGTGTTGATCAGGGCGTGGATCGGCGAGCGCTGGGCCGCGTCGATCCAGTCCCGGGGGATGCCGTCGCGCTCGGCGGCCCTGATGACCTCGGGGTCGTTCGGGTCGAGGAGCACCGAGCGCTGGGCCTCGTACAGGGCGTGCTCGTCCTTCACGGACGCGGCCTCGAGCACGCGGTCGGCGTCGTACAGGATCAGGCCGATGTAGCGCAGCCGGCCCACGCACGTCTCCGAGCAGACGGTCGGCAGCCCGACCTCGATGCGCGGGAAGCAGAACGTGCACTTCTCGGCCTTGCCGGTCTTGTGGTTGAAGTAGACCTTCTTGTACGGGCACCCCGACACGCACATCCGCCAGCCGCGGCAGCGGTCCTGGTCGACGAGCACGATGCCGTCCTCGGCGCGCTTGTAGATGGCTCCGCTGGGGCACGAGGCCGCGCAGGCCGGGTTGAGGCAGTGCTCGCAGATGCGCGGCAGGTAGAACATGAACGTCTGCTCGAACTCGAACTTCACCTTGTCGGCGATCTTCGCGAGCATCGGGTCGTGCTTCTCGGTAGCCGCTGAGCCCCCGAGGTTGTCGTCCCAGTTCGACGACCACTCGATCTTCATGTCCTTGCCGGTGAGCAGCGACTTCGGCCGCGCGACCGGCGTGTGCTCCTGGGCCGGCGCGTCGGTGAGCGTGGCGTAGTCGTACGTCCAGGGCTCGTAGTAGTCCTGGATCTTGGGCATCTTCGGGTTGGAGAAGATCGTCGCGAGCTTCTTCATCCGCCCGCCGGCCTTGAGCCTCAGGCGGCCGCGCCGGTTGAGCTCCCAGCCGCCCTCCCACTGGTCCTGGTCCTCGTAGCGACGCGGGTAGCCCTGCCCGGGCCGGGTCTCGACGTTGTTGAACCAGACGTACTCGGTGCCGGTCCGGTTGGTCCACGCCTGCTTGCAGGTGACCGAGCAGGTGTGGCACCCGATGCACTTGTCGAGGTTCATCACCATCGCCATCTGGGCCATGACCTTCATCGTCAGTACTCCATCTCAATACTCGACGTCTTGGTTGCGCCGGCGGATGACCGTGACCTCGTCGCGCTGGTTGCCCGTAGGGCCGAGGTAGTTGAACGCGAAGGACAGCTGCGCGTAGCCGCCGATGACGTGGCTGGGCTTGACCAGGATCCGGGTCAGCGAGTTGTGGATCCCGCCACGCTTGCCCGACGTCTCCGCGAGCGGGACGTCGATGAGCCGGTCCTGGGCGTGGTGCATGTAGACGGTGCCCTCGGGCATCCGGTGCGAGACGATCGCGCGCGCCACGACGACGCCGTTGCGGTTGACCGCCTCGATCCAGTCGTTGTCCGAGACCCCGACCTTGGCGGCGTCCTTGTCGCTCATCCAGATCGTCTGACCGCCGCGCGACAGCGACAGCATGAACAGGTTGTCCTGGTACTCGGAGTGGATGGACCACTTGTTGTGCGGCGTCAGGTACCGCACGGTGACGCTCAGCTCGCCCATCGCCTCGCCGACCGTGCCGATGGCGGGTTCGGCGAACAGCGCGCCCATGTTCAGCGGTGGCCGGTAGACCGGCAGCCCCTCCCCGAGCTCGGTCATCCAGTCGTGGTCGAGGTAGAAGTGCTGTCGACCGGTCAAGGTGTGCCACGGCTTGAGCCGCTCGACGTTGATGGTGAACGGCGAGTACCGCCGGCCCCCGGACTCCGAGCCCGACCACTCGGGCGAGGTGATCACCGGGACCGGCGCTGCCTGGGTGTCGGCGAAGGTGATCTGCTTGCCCTCGTGCTCGGCCGCCAGATCGGCCAGCTTCGTCCCGGTGCGCTTCTCGAGCGTCTTGAAGCCCTGCGTCGCCAGGTGACCGTTGGTGGTCCCGGACAGCGCGAGGATCGCCTCGCAGGCGTGCACGTCGCGCTTGAGCGACGGGCGGCCGTCACCGGGTCCGCCGCGGACGGCACCGTTCTTGGCCCGCAGGTAGTCGATCGACGCGGTCACGTCGTAGGTGACGCCCTTGGTCGTGGTGCCGAGCGTGTCCAGCAGCGGACCGAGGGCCTGCATCTGCGCACCGACGGCCGTGAAGTCACGCTCGACCTCGACGATCTTCGGCATCGTGACGCCGGGGATCGGCTCGCACTCGCCGAGCTTCCAGTCCCGCACGACGCCGTGCGGGTTGGCCATCGCGTCCGGCGTGTCGTGCAGGAGCGGCACCGCCACGACGTCGCGACGGGTGTCGAGCCGGCCCGCGGCGAGCTCGGAGAACTTCGTGGCGATGGTCTGCCAGGCGTCCCAGTCGGTCCGCGTCTGCCACGGCGGGGCGATCGCGGGGTTGAACGAGTGCACGAACGGGTGCATGTCGGTGGTGTTGAGGTCGTGCTTCTCGTACCAGGTCGCGGCCGGGAGCACGACGTCGGAGAAGATCGTGGTGCTCGTCTGCCGAAAGTCCAGGGTGAGGAGCAGGTCGAGCTTTCCTTCGGGTGCGTGCTCGTGCCACTCGACGTCCTTCGGCCGCTGGCTCTCGGCGGCCTCGGTGGCGCGCAGCGAGTTGTCGGTGCCCAGCAGGTGCTTGAGGAAGTACTCGTTGCCCTTGCCCGAGGAGCCGAGCAGGTTGGCCCGCCAGATCGCGAGGATGCGCGGGAAGTTCTCCGGCGCGTCCGGGTCCTCCGCGGCGAACCGCAGGGCGCCCGACTTCAGCTGGTCGACCACGTGCTCGCCGACCGGGCGACCCGCCTCGGCCGCCTCGTCGGCCAGGTCGAGCGGGTTGCGGTTGAAGGTGGGGTACGAGGGCATCCACCCCATGCGGGCGCTCTTGGCGATCACGTCCGCAGTGCTGAGCCCGGCGAGCTTGCCCGTGCCGGTCGCGGCCGAGACGGTGTCCGCCGAGAACGTGTCGTAGCGGTACTGGTTGGTGTGCAGGTACCAGTACGCGGTGTGGATCATCTGACGCGGCGGGCGCTTCCAGTCGAGGCCGAACGCGAGCTGCGCCCAGCCGGTGACCGGGCGGCACTTCTCCTGGCCGACGTAGTGCGCCCAACCCCCACCGTTGACGCCCTGGCAGCCGGTGAGCGTGGTGAGCCCGAGGAAGCCGCGGTAGATCGTGTCGGAGTGGAACCAGTGGTTGGTGCCGGCGCCCATGAGGATCATCGACCGGCCGTTCGACTCCTCCGCGTTCGCCGCGAACTCGCGCGCGATCCGGCTCGCGGCGGCGGCCGGGACACCCGTGATGCCCTCCTGCCACGCCGGCGTGTAGGGCGCGGTCGCGTCGTCATAGCCCGTCGCGTAGTCGCCGGCCAGGCCGTCGCGGCCCACGCCGTACTGGGCGAGCATCAGGTCGAAGACCGTGGTGACCAGGCGTCCGGCGACCCGGCGCACGGGGACCGCGCGCGGCAGCGAGCCGGGAGACCCGTCGACGTTGTCGAACCGAGGCAGCTCGACGAGGACCGAGTCGACGCCGGCGTCGTGCAGGCTCAGCAGCGGGTCGACGCCGTCGAGGTCGAGGTTCCAGCGGCCCACCCCCTCGTCGCCGAACCGGTGGCCGAGCGACCCGTTGGGCACGACCGGCATTCCGGTGGCGGAGTCCAGGATCACGGTCTTGAAGTGGGCGTTCTCGACTGCGGCGTGCTCCGGCAGGTCCGCGGCGGTGAGAAACTTTCCGGCCCGGTACAGGTCGTCGCTGACCTCGTCGAGCGCGACCAGGTACGGCAGGTCCGTGAACTTCTTGGTGTAGTCCGTGAAGTACGGCGTCGTGCGGTCGACGAAGAACTCTTTGAGGATCACGTGGCCCATCGCCATCGCGAGCGCGCCGTCGGTCCCGGGCTTGATGGCCAGCCACTCGTCGGCGAACTTGACGTTGTCGGCGTAGTCGGGCGAGACGGCGATGACCTTCTGGCCGCGGTAGCGGGCCTCGGTCATCCAGTGCGCGTCGGGCGTGCGGGTCACCGGGACGTTGGAGCCCCACATGATCAGGTAGCCGGCGTCCCACCAGTCGCCCGACTCGGGCACGTCGGTCTGGTCGCCGAACACCTGCGGGGAGGCGACCGGCAGGTCCGCGTACCAGTCGTAGAACGACAGCATCGAGCCACCGATCATCGACGTGAACCGCGCCCCGGAGGCGTGCGAGACCATCGACATCGCGGGGATCGGCGAGAAGCCGGCGACCCTGTCGGGGCCCCACTTGTCGATGGTGTGCACGTAGGCGGCGGCCACCATCTCGGTGGCCTCCTCCCAGGTCGCGCGGACGAGGCCACCCTTGCCTCGCGCGGACTTGTAGGCCTTCGCCCGCTGGGGGTTGTCGACGATGTGCGCCCAGGCCTTGACCGGGTCGCCGTCGTACTGGGCCTTGGCGGCGCGGTACATCTGCAGCAGCACGCCACGGACGTACGGGTACCGCACCCGCGTCGGGGAGTACGTGTACCAGGAGAAGGCCGCCCCGCGCGGGCAGCCGCGGGGCTCGTACTCCGGCTTGTCGGGCCCGACGGACGGGTAGTCGGTCTGCTGCGTCTCCCAGGTGATGATCCCGTCCTTGACGTACACCTTCCACGAGCACGAGCCCGTGCAGTTCACGCCGTGGGTCGACCGGACCACCTTGTCGTGGCTCCAGCGGTCGCGGTAGAAGTCGTCGGCCTGGCGTCCACCCTCCTTCGTCAGGGTGCGCAGGTCGTCGGAGACCTTGCCCTTGGTGAAATAGCGACGACTGCTCACCAGCGCATCGCTGAGGCGGCCGTCCAGGCCCGGCTTCTGAGTCACGGCGTCAACCTCTTCTCGACGGAACGGTCGTAGGCACGTGCGGTCGAACGGACGACGGTGAGCGTGAGGACGAGCGTGAGCGCGGCCGTGATCGACAGGAGCCACAGGCCGATGCCGTAGGACTCGGTCCGCCCGTAGACGTAGCCCATGATCAGCGGCGGGACGAAGCCGCCCAGCCCACCGGCCGCGCCGACGAGCCCGGTGACACCGCCGACCCGCGACGGCTCGGTGACCTTTGCGATCAGGGCGAACGTCGCACCGCTGCCGGACCCGAGCGCGGCCGCCATCGCGAGGAAGGCGACCGTCCCGACGCCGTTCAAGGGCGGCGTGCCGGCCGAGATCGCCGCGCAGACCGCGACCACGGCGAACCCGACGGCGAGCACCCGGATCGCGCCGACCTTGTCGGAGAGCCACCCACCGACCGCACGCATGATCACCGCGACGACGACGAACCCGGCCATCCGGTTGGCCGCGTCAGCGGGCGTCAGGCCGTGCGCGGTCTTCAGGTAGGCCGGCAGGTAGACCGAGAAGGCCACGTAGCCGCCGAACGCCACCGCGTACAGGATGCACGCCTGCCAGGTGATCGAGAGCTTGGCGTTGGCGACGAGGCGGGGCACCAGTGGCGTCGTCGGGACGACGCGGCCGGGGGCGTCGCGCATGAGCACCCACGACACCACGGCGTACACGGCGAGGACGACCGCCGTGATCAGGAAGGGGGCCATCTCCCCCACGTTCGTGTAGAGCTTGACCGTCGTGAGGGCGCTGATGGCCGTGCCGCCCATGCCGACACCGAAGATGCCGATGGCGAGCCCGCGCTTGTCCGGCGGGAACCACGAGTTCACGAACGGCACGCCCACAGCGAACGCCGTGCCGCCGATGCCGAGGAAGAAGCCGCCCAGCAGGATCAGGGCGTACGAGTCCAGCGCGAAGAACGCCAGGAACAGGACCGGGACGATCGTCGCGGCCGAGACCAGCGGGAACATGACGCGGCCGCCGAACTTGTCGGTCAGCGCTCCGACCACGATGCGGCCGAGAGAGCCCACGACCACCGGGACGGCGACCATCAGTGCGACGTCGGACTCGGTGAGCTCCCCGAGGGTGCCCTGGTCGCGGAACAGCGGGCCGAGCGGGCTGAGCAGCGCCCAGGCCCAGAAGTTGACCGCGAACCCGATGGTCGCCAGGGTCAGCATCAGCCACGGCGACCTGACCGTGTCAGGGCCGTCGAGCGTCGTCACGAGCGTCGAGCGGCGTTGCACGGCGTCACCTTGTTCATACTGGCCGCCGGCGGTGCCGCTGTCAGCCATGACGCGCAACCCGGTCCGCGCGCATGAGGCTCAGGCGCCATGCGTCAGGCCCCTGCTCGAGGTAGTAGACCGTGAACTCGCCCGGCGAACGCGCCTCCAGCTGGGCCAGCAACGGCAGCGGGTCGTGCGGTGCGACGAGCACCAGGCCACGCCCCGGCTGCACGGCGTCCAGCGCTCCGAAGATCGTCGCGTGACGGATGGCGTGCGGGATCACGCGTGCGTCGAGCTCCGGCAGCTCGGACTCGTCCTCCTCGTTGCAGCCGCAGCTCCCGCCGCAGCCGGCCTCCTTCTCGTCCCCTCCGAGCAGCTCGTGCACCCCGTCCAGCAGCTCGGCCACCGACACGTCGGGCGCCCCGACCAGCAGCGGGATGACCTGCTCGTTCTCCTTGGCCAGGTGGGACTCGAACACGACGAGGAGCGCCCCGGCCGCGACGGCCGCGGAGACGGCGTCGGGGGCCGCCCGGAACGTCTCGACGAGACCGATGAGGAGCTGGTGCTCGGCGAGCATCGCCTCGACGAGGAGCCGGCCCTCGGGTCGCTGGGCGGCTGCCCGGTAGAGCGTCGTCTCCTCCGCCAGTGCGTGCGGGACGAGCTCGGTGCTGCACCAGTCGACGAGGTCAGCACGTACCCCCTCGTCGATCGTCCGGTCGGCACGCGCGAGAGCGGTCATCGACTCGACCTTGAGCGCGAGGGTGAGAGCTAGCTGAGCGTGGTGTCGCTCGATCGCCTGCGCGGCGCGCGCGTCGGCCTGGTCTGAGGCGATGACTAGGGCGTCCATGTCCTGACTCCTCCTGGGTGGCCGCCGGGTGGTGGCCGGTGCCCCCTATATTTACTACACTTACCTCCGTGGAAAATAACAAGCGTTTCGGGCCTCGCACGGGGGCTCCCGTCCGGCCCTTGTCGGCGCCGCGGGCCGCGATCATGGACAGGCTGCGCGACCAGCCGGAGGCCCTGACCCTGGCGAGCCTCGTGAACGCGACCGGCCTCCACGAGAACACCCTGCGCGAGCACCTCACCGCACTCGTGCAACGCGGTCTCGTCCGCCGTCATCGCGCAGAACCCACCGGTCGCGGCCGCCCGGCGTGGCTCTACGAGGTGGCGGGCGAGGAGCGGACCGGTTCGGAGTACGCCGGCCTCGCCGCGGCGCTCGCTGCAGCGATCTCCCACACGAGCGACGACCCCGCCGGGGCCGCCACCGCCGCCGGCGAAGAGTGGGGCCGTGAGCTCGCGCGAGACCGGCACCACGCACCGGACTCCCCCGAGGCCGCGCGCGACGAGGTCGTGCAGCTCCTCGGCGAGCTGGGCTTCGCGCCCGAGAGCTCTGCGAAGCTGCCCGCCGAGATCCGTCTGACCCGCTGCCCCCTGCTCGAGGCCGCGCACCGCCACCCGGACGTCGTCTGCGGGGTCCACCTCGGCATCGTCCGCGGTGTCCTGAGCGAGCTCGGGGCCGACCCGACCGGGAGCGTCCTCGTGCCGTTCGCCGAGCCGGGGGCGTGCCGACTCCTGGTTCCGCCGCTGCCGGGCGACGCTCCCTAGCGGCCGGCGCTCACGCGCGAGCGGCTGCGGGTCAGCCAGGGCGAGCGGACGCGGCCCGGCGGCGGCCGAGACCTCGACCCCGGCCGCCGTCGATCGAGCGTGCTCGTCAGGAGTGGCGCAGGTCCACCGTCCAGACCTCGCCACCGAGCGTCAGCACGTACGCCTTGCCCCTGATCACCTCGAACGCCGTCGGGTCGGCGTGGGATCGAGTGACGGGTGGTGGGCGTACGCCGCGGACGGCGTGAGCAGCAGCAGAAGCGCAGATCCGAGCACCAGCAGAATTCGTCGCGGACCCATGGGGCCCTCCCCTCGGCGACCTTGACACGTGCACAGTCGGGTGCGCCGGGCGTCTCCGCACCAGCCCATCCGGGTGCGGGCCCATCCCTGGACCGTTCCCGACGGTAGTCCTCCCTCGACGAGCCGACGAGGGTGCCGGCGGCACCGACCGGTCGACCGGGCCGAGGGCGCGATGCACGGTTGTCGGCGACGAGCGGCTAGTGTCGCTCGTGCCGGCAACCTTGCTGGCACTCAGTGCAGACCACTCGTTGACCGTTGGGCTCATCACCCGGCCACGATTCCCGTCGCCTCCTCTGAGCCTTCTCAGAGGAACCCACGTGTCTGCGCCTACCAACAGCTCCTCACCTCTCGACGCCTGGCAGGGTCTCGAGACAGAGCCGGCCGCTCCCTTCGACCTCCCGGTCGGCTCGACCGCCGTCGTCTACTGCGAGGGCCAGTTCGGGGAGCAGGACGGCAAGACCGGCAACGGTCTGGTCCGCCACTCCGAGAAGTACGTGATCCTCAGCGTCATCGACAGCAGGTGCGCCGGGGCCGACGCCGGGGAGTTCCTCGACGGGATCCCGAACGGCATCCCGGTCGTCGCGTCCCTGAGCGACGCCGTCGCCGATGCCCGGCAGGTCCCGGACTACCTGATCTGCGGTCTGGCGCCGGCCGACGGCCTGCTGTCCGGGGCCCAGCGGGTCGTGCTGCTCGACGGGATCGCCCGAGGCATGCACATCATCAACGGCCTGCACGAGTTCCTCAACGACGACGCCGAGTTCGTCGCCGCCGCGCTGATCGCCGGGGTGACCATCACCGACGTGCGCCGCCCGAAGGCCGCGCGTGACCTGCACCTCTTCTCCGGCCGGATCTTCGACGTCACGTGCCCTCGGATCGCGGTCCTGGGTACCGACGGCGCCATCGGCAAGCGGACCACCGCGACGCTGCTGGTCCAGGCCCTGAACGCTCGGGGGATCAAAGCGGTCATGGTCGGAACCGGCCAGACCACCTTGATCCAGGGCGGCAAGTACGGCGTCGCGCTGGACGCCCTGGTCCCGCAGTTCTGCTCCGGTGAGGTCGAGCACCAGGTCGTCGCCGCGTTCGAGGGCGAGAACCCGGACGTGATCGTCGTCGAAGGGCAGGGCGCGCTCAGCCACCCGGCCTACCTGACCTCGGGACACATCCTTCGAGGCAGCCGCCCGCAGGGCGTGATCGTGCAGCACGCTCCGAAGCGCAAGGTGCTCGGGGACTTCCCGATGATGCCGATGCCGACCGTCGCCAGCGAGATCGCGATGATCGAGGCGTTCGCCGACACCCGCGTGATCGGGGTGACGATCAACCACGAGGAGATGACGGCCCTCGAGCTCGACGAGTCCATCGCCGAGCACCGGCTGGAGCTCGCTCTCCCGGTCACGGACCCGCTGACCCGGCCCGGCCAGGACCTGGTCGACATGGTCCTGGGCGCGTTCCCCGATCTTGCACCGACGACTGCACCCCACATCTCGACCCTGGGGTGAGCGCCCCACGGATCGAGATCGACCTCGACGTGGTCCAGCGCAACACCCGCGTCCTGGTGGACCGTCTGGCGGCGCACCACATCGGGGTCCTCGGGGTCACCAAGGCCACCCTCGGCTCACCGCGAGTTGCCGCTGCGATGCTCCGCGGTGGAGCCGTCGGCCTGGGTGACTCCCGGGTCGAGAACCTTGCTCGCCTGACTGGCCTCGACGGACCTGCGCCGCGCACGCTGATCCGTTCACCCATGATCAGCCAGGTGGGACGCGTGGTCCGTACCGCGACCGCAAGCCTGAACACCGAGGCCGCCGTGCTTGCGGCCCTCGACGGCGCCGCGCATCAGGCCGGGATCCGCCACGACGTGATCCTGATGGTCGAGCTCGGCGACCTCCGCGAGGGGATCGCCGTCGACGACGTGGCGGCAGCGGTCCGGGTCGTCCTGACGTCGCGGTCGCTCCGGCTGATCGGGCTGGGAGCCAACCTCGCCTGCCAGAACGGAGTGGTGCCGGACGACGCGAACATGGGCGTCCTGCACCGGCTCGTCGACGAGACCGAGGCCCGCCACCGCATCACGCTCGACGTCGTCTCCGGCGGCAACTCCGCCAACCTCGAGTGGGCACTGACGACGACCGAGCCCGGACGCACCAACCAGCTGCGACTCGGTGAGGCGATCCTGCTCGGCACCGAGCCGCTTGGCCGCACACCGATCACGGGACTGAGCACGAACGCGTTCACCCTGGTCGGCGAGGTCATCGAGGTCGCCGAGAAGCCCGCCCGGTCCTGGGGAACCCGGGCGCAGTCCGCATACGGCGAACCGCCGGCCCGTGCAGGGAGAGGGACGCGCCGGCAGGCGATCGTGGCCCTCGGTCGCCAGGACGTCGACCTCGACGGTCTCACCCCACCGGTCGGGATCTCCGTGCTCGGGATGAGCAGCGACCACCTGGTCCTCGACATCGGCGACGAGCAGATCGCCGTCGGCGACGAGATCCGGTTCCAGCTCGGCTACGGCGCACTGGTGCGGGCGATGACCTCACCGTTCGTCACGCGAGTGGAGCTCCCGGAGGCCAGGGCCCTCGGCCTCGCAGCCGGCCTCTGATGAGCGCGAGCACCGTTCCGCTCAGGTTCGCGTGGTGACCACGGGACGGGGGCGGGTGTCGACGTGCAGCTCGAAGACGTCGGGGCGGTGGTAGTGCCCGACGGGGTCGAACAGCCGACGCGCCTCCGCCACCAGGTCGAGGTCGATCTCCGCGGTGAGGATCCCCTCCGCATGCCGCAGGGGCCCTGCGACGACCCGTCCGCCGGGGTCGCAGATCACCGTGTTGCCCGGCTCGATCCAGTCACCGTCGCCGGGGTCGGGCTCGGGGGCGATCCGGTGCCGGTCGGGGAGGTCCGCCGGGAGCTGGTCCGAACGCAGGACGGGGTTGACCCCGACGACCCAGACCCGTCCCTCCAGGGCGATGTGCTGCATCGTCGCGACCCAGCCGTCGCCGCGGGCAAGGGTGGGCGCCAGCCATACCTCCACGCCCTGCGCGTACTGGTGGAACCGCGCCAGCGGCATGCGGTTCTCCCAGCAGATCAGGCCTCCGAGCAGGCCGAGCGCGGTCGGCACCACGTCGAGGGTGGATCCGTCGCCCGGAGCCCACACCGTGCGCTCGGACCCGGTGGGCACCAGCTTGCGGTGCTTGCCGAGCAGCCGTCCGTCGGGACCGATGTACAGCGTGGTGTTGTAGATCGTGGTGCCGTGCGGCTCTCGCTCCTGGACGCCGATCACCACGTGCACCCCGGCCGCGCGCGCTACCGCACCGAGCCGCGCGGTCGCCGGCCCGGGGACGAAGGCCTCGGGGAAGACGACCAGACGTGCGCCCAGGTCGGCCGCCTCGGCGACCAGCTCCTCGACGCGGTCCAGCGTGGCTTCGCGGTCCAGCAGCACGTAGGAGGCCTGGACGGCTGCGACGACGTAGCGGCGGTTCATCGGGTGCCGGCCAGCACGTGGAGCTCGCACGGGCCGACGAATCCCGCGCCGTCGTCGTACTCCGACAACGCCTGCTCGATCTGCTTCCAGACCCCTTCGCGGTCGGACTCGGGCACACCGGCGAGCATCTGGTGCAGCGCTCCGAACGACTCCCGCTCGA
This sequence comes from Cellulomonas sp. P4_H4, assembly GCF_056400865.1. Classification (NCBI taxonomy): domain Bacteria; kingdom Bacillati; phylum Actinomycetota; class Actinomycetes; order Micrococcales; family Cellulomonadaceae; genus Cellulomonas; species Cellulomonas sp. P4_H4. The sequence goes on along the minus strand of NZ_JBFUKL010000001.1, from coordinate 832,435 downwards.
AGCGCACGCACTCCGCCGCGGACGTCAGCCGGAGCGGCGCGGCGAGCGTGTGCACCTCGACGTCACGGAAGCCCGCACCGGTCAGCAGGTCCCGAGCCACGGTGGGATCCCCCAGGCTGAACGGCCCCGGTTGGCCGGGCTGGGGAGCGGGCAGTGCCGCGCACTCCCGGATGATCGAGACGGGCACCGAGAAGAAGCGGTTGCGGTCGGCGCCCGAGTACACGACGGCCGCGAAGCTTCCGCCCTCGCGCAACGAGTCACGGATCCCCTTCAGAGCGAGCAGCTGGTCGGGGAAGTAGATGAGTCCGACCCGGCAGATCGCCGCGTCGAACGCACCCGGCCACCGTCCGACGAGGTCCTCGCCGTCGACCTCTGCGGTCGTCACGTGCCGCAGGCCGGCCTCGGCGGCGTCGCGACCGGCGTAGCCGAGGATCGTGGGCGACACGTCGGTGACCAGGACGGACCCGTCCGGGCCCGTACGTCGTGCGGCCGCGAGCGCCTGCCCGCCCGCCCCACCGGCGACGTCGAGCACCCGGCTCTGCGGCCCCACCCCTGCGGCGTCGAGCATGGCCCGCGTCGCGTCGCCCTGCCACTCCTCCAGGGTCGGCCCCCACCGGTGCCAGGCCTCTGCCGCCTCCTCCCACTGCCGGCGGGTGGTGGTCTTGTACACAGCTGCGTCGAACGACATGGCGTCCTCCTCGGTTTCGGTACGTCCCACGCTCGCCCCGGGGACGACGGCCGGGCATCCGTGGCCACCACGGATCTCGGCGGTCTGGCCACAGGGGTCCGGCAACGCCGAGACTGGGCAGGTGACGGGACCGTCCGCGCGCGCGTGGGGCGTGACCGACCGTGAGCATGACGTCCTCGTGCTCGTGGCCGGGCACCTCACCAACGCGCAGATCGCGGACCGGCTCGTCGTCTCGGTGCGGACCGTCGAGTCGCACCTGTCGTCCTTGATCCGCAAGCTCGACGTCGCCGACCGGCGGAGCCTCGCCCGCCGGGCGGACCAGCTGGGGCTCCTGCGAGGTCGCGTCCGCTGGCCGGTCCCGGGCAGCGGCTTCGTCGGGCGCGAGGCGGAGGGAGCCACCCTCGCGACGGCCCTCGCCGAACGGCGGATGGTGACCGTCACCGGGCCGGGCGGCGTCGGCAAGACGAGGCTGACGGTACGCACCGCCGAGCAGGTCGCCCGCGAGCGGCCCGACGGCGGCTGGTTCGCCGACCTCAGCCTGGTCGCCGACGGCCGATCGGTCGTGACGGCGGTCGCGTCGGCGGTCGGCGTCGTCGAGCCGCCGGGTGGTTCGGTCACCGAGGCGCTCCGCTCGGTGCTGGCGCGTGCCGACGGCGTGCTCGTGCTGGACAACTGCGAGCACGTGCTGGCCGAGGTGGACCGCTTCGTGGACCGCGTGCTCACCGAGTGCCCTCGGGTCACGATCGTGGCCACGAGCCGGGCGCGGCTCGGAGCGTCGTACGAATGGGTCTACGAGCTGCCCGGGCTCGGGGACGACGACGCGGTCTCCCTGTTCTGCGACCGAGCGGCCTCCGCCGGTGGCCCTTCGGACGTGGACCCGTCGCGGGTCGCGGACCTGTGCTCGCGGCTGGAGGGCATGGCACTGGCGATCGAGCTCGCGGCGGCGCGCTACCCGTCGCTGGGGTTCGACGGGCTGGCGGCGGGACTGGACGATCCGCTCCGGCTGCTCGGCGGTCGCGACGACGGACCCCGGCAGCGGTCGCTGCGCAGCACGATCGCGTGGAGCGTCGCCCTCCTCGACGACCCCGACCGTGAGGTGTTCGAGGTGTGCTCGGTGTTCGCGTCCTGGTTCACCGGTCTCGCGACGCACGGGGTCCTCGCCGCGGACCGGTCCGCGGCGGACGCCGCGCAGGCTCTGGCCCGTCTGGCCGACCAGCACCTGCTCCAGGTGAACGTCGGCGAGCCCACGCGGTACAGGTTCCAGGAGGTCGTCCGACAGTTCGCCGCCAAGCGGCTGGGGTCACGGGCCGCGAGCGCGGAGGCTCGGCACGCCGCGTGGGTCGCCTCCGAGCTGGAGTCGCTGGGGCGCGGCCCGCGAGACGCGGCGTGGTGCGACGCGTTCGACGCGCTCTCCACGGAGGCGCGCGTCGCCGTGGACCGGACGGGCGCCGGCAGTCCGCTCGGGGAGAGGTTCGCCGAGGAGCTGGTGCAACGGGGTCGGCTCGAGGAAGCCCAGCTCTGCTTCGAGCGTCTGGCGGCCGGCACGACCGGAGGTGAGCGCGTCCGGCTGCTGCGGCTCGCCGCGGGGGCGGCGGCGGCCCGGCTCGTCGGCGACGAGGCGATGCGTCTGCTCGAGGAGACCCACGCCGCGGCCGTCCTCGACGGGGACCTCGCCGCGGCCGCGGACGCCCTGGCGTGGCAGGTGATCTACGCCAACCTGGCACCCGGGATCATGGCCCATCCCCCGCCGGCGGACGTGACCGAGCGGGCGCTGTCGGAGGCGGACCGCCTGGCACCAGCGGGCTCGCGGGCCGAGGCGACCGTCGCGGTCGCGGCGGCGACGCACCTGAGCGAGGCCGACCCTCGCGCGGAGCCCGCTGCCCGTTCGGCAGCGGCGCGCGCCGAAGCGGCAGGACGTCCGATCGCGGCCTCCCACGCCCTCGACCAGCTGTGCGGCGCCCACCTCACGCGGAACGAGATCTCCGACGCCCTCCGGGTGCTCGACGAACGGGGTCGCCTGCTCCGCGACGTCCCGCTCGACGCCGCGAGCGCCTATGCCTTCAACGACTACCTGCTGATGGGCTGCGAGGTCGCGCTGGCCGCCGGGGACCTGCCACGCTCCGTCGCGTACGCCGAGCAGCTGGCGGCGCTGCCGTGCTACCGCGACTACGAGCACCCGGCGCTCGCCCGTCGCCTCGAGGTCGACGTCCTGTCCGGAGACCTGGGCGGCGCGGTCGAGCGAGGCGAGCGGTTCCGTGCCTCGTGGGAGCGTGCCGGGCGGCACCGGGCGTCGACCCTGGCGGTGGGGACCTACTCGCTCGCGCTCGCGCACGGGCTGCTGGACCACCAGGACGAGCGCGACGAGTGGCGACGGGCCACCGAGCACCTGCTTGCCGCGCGGAACGGGACGACGACCGATGCCTCCACCGGTTGGGCGCCGACCCTCGACGCGATCCTCCTGCTCGACCGCGGCGACGTGGCCGCCGCGCAGGAGCGCCTCACCGTGCACCCCGACGACCCCCTCTGGCGGGCCTGGAACACGGGGCTGTGGCTGCCGTGGTACGCCGCCGTGTGGGCCGAGTCCGCCGTCCTGTCGGCCCACCCGGACGCCTCCTCACGGGTGACCGCGGCGGCTCACGCCGCTCGCGGCAACCCGGTGGCGGCGGCCGTGGTGCACCGGGCCGAAGCCCTGGCGACGGGCAGCCTCGCCCGGGTCGACGACCTCGCCGTCACCTTCGACCGGCTCGGCTGCGCCTATCAACGAGACCGCAGCAGGCGCCTCGCCCGGGACCCGGCGTCGGGCGCCGGAAGGGCCAGCACCGTCTGATTGGCCATCGCGCTCGCGGACGGTCCACGCCAGGATCGGCGCATGAAGATCCTGAGGTACCGGGCGTTCACCACTGCCGAGCCCAGCCCTGAGTCCGGGAACCCGGCCGGCGTCGTGCTGGATGCCGAGGAGCTCACCGACGCCGAGATGCTCCGGATCGCGGCAGAGCTCGGCTTCAGCGAGACGGCCTTCCTCACGTCGATCGACCATGACGCCGCGCGCGTGCGGTACTTCACCCCGCGCGCGGAGATCGCGTTCTGCGGCCACGCGACGATCGCGTCGGGGGTGGCCCTGGCACGGCAGCGCGGCTCGGCCGACGTGGTGCGGCTGACGACGAACGCCGGGCTCGTCCCCGTGGAGGTGACCACGGAACGGGCGACGCTGGTGGCCGTCGACACCGAGGTCGAGGACCTCGACGACGGCCTCCTCGACGAGCTGCTGACCGCTCTACGGCTCGACCGGGGCGACCTCGACCCCGTGATGCGTCCGGCGCTCGTGCACGGTGGCAACCTGCACCCACTCGTCGCGGTGCGGGCCGGCGTCCTCGAACGGCTCGACCACGACGGCGACGCGGTGCTGAAGCTGCAGGACCGTCAGGGGTGGGACGGCACGGTGCCCGTCGTCGAGCGGCTCACGGCAACCCGGTTTGCCTCGCGCAACCCGTTCCCACGCGGTGGCATCCGGGAGGATCCGGCGACGGGGTCAGCCGCGGCCGGCCTCGGCGCGTACCTGCGGACCCGCGGGCACGTCGACGCACCCGCGGTGCTCACCGTCGACCAGGGTGCCGAGGCGGGGCGACCGTCGCTGCTCGTCGTGGAGGTACCGCGCGAGGGCCGGGTGCGGGTCTCCGGGAGCGCGGAGGAGATGTAACGCACGCGGGCCGCTCCGCGACGGTGATCGCGGAGCGGCCCGGGTCGGGTCGGACGCTGGTGGTCAGAGGACGCCGAAGCCGCCGGTCCACGAGATCTTCTCGCCGACGGCGAGGACCAGCTGCTGGAACCCGATCGCCTCGAGCTCGTGCGCGCGGGCCAGCGAGCCGGCGTCGACGCCCTTGACCCCACCGGACTCGACGGCCGCGATGAGGGCCGACTTGGCGTCGTTGTCGTCGCCCGCCACCAGGACGGTCGTCGGCGATCCGCCGACCTGCTTCGAGGACAGCGTCGCGGCGAACGTGGTGTTGAACGCCTTGAGGACCTTCGAGGCCGGGAGCTTCGCGGCGATCTCCGCGGCGGCAGAGCTTCCCGCGGGCACGACGAGCGAGTCGAACGTCTCGAAGTTCAGCGGGTTCGTGATGTCGACGACGGTCTTGCCTGCGAGCTGGTCGCCGTAGCTGTCGACGATGCCGTCCACGGCGGCGTACGGCACCGCGAGGATCACCGTGTCGCCCAGCGGCGCCGTGCCGACGTCCTCACGCGTGACGTAGGCGACGTCGTTGCCGCCGTCGGCCAGGACTCCGCCGATCGCGTTCGCCATGCTGCCGGTTCCGATGATGCTGAAGTTCGCCACGGTCCTGCTCCTCGCTCGGGTAATTACTTGTATCTACAACTAAGACTCTACTCCTCGATGGTTGTAGAGACAAGTGATTCCGTGGTGAGGATCGAAGGTCGCGCTCGATCGCCGTGGGCGACGCGATATGATGATTTCATCATGCCGCACAGTCAGCCGTTCTCCCGGAGTCAGCGCCCCCTGTACGAGGTCAAGGCGGGCCTGTTCAAGGGCCTGTCCCACCCGTTCCGGATCCGACTCCTCGAGCTTCTGGCCGACGGCGAGGAGCACACCGTCGCCGAGCTCCAGGCGCAGACCGGGCTCGAGGCGTCACACCTGTCGCAGCACCTGGCCGTCTTGCGCCGCCACCGCCTGGTCGAGTCCGACCGGCGCGCGAGCCACGTGCACTACCGACTGGCGCACCCGGAGGTCGCCGAGCTGCTCGCGGTCGCCCGTCGGCTGCTCGTGGACATCGTGACCACCGACAGCGCCATGCTCGACGACGTCGCGGGCCTGCCCGCCCTGTCTCGATGACGCGGCTGCGGGCGTCCGCACTGCGTCTGCTCCCGAGCCGGGCCGACTACGCCGAGCTCCCCCGCTCGTGGCGCGGCGACCTGCTCGCGGGACTCACCGTCGGCATCGTCGCCCTTCCGCTGGCGCTTGGCTTCGGCATCGCGTCCGGCGCCGGCGCAGAAGCCGGGCTGGTCACCGCGATCGTCGCTGGGCTGGTCGCGGCGGTGTTCGGCGGCTCCCACGTCCAGGTGTCCGGACCGACGGGAGCCATGGTCGTCGTCCTGGCGCCCGTCGTCGCGGCACACGGCGTCGGGGCCGTGGCGCTCGTGACGCTCATGGCAGGGGTCCTGGTCGTCCTCGCGGGCGTCGCCCGGCTGGGCCGAGCGGTGTCGTTCATCCCGTGGCCCGTCATCGAGGGGTTCACGCTCGGGATCGCCGTCATCATCTTCCTGCAGCAGGTGCCCGCCCTGACCGGAGCCGACGGGACGTCAGGACCGCACACCAACGTCGTCGCCTCAGCGGTCTCCTCGTTGACGCACGCCGATCCCGTCACGCTCGCGTGGTCGCTCGCCGCCGTGGGCGTCGTGGCCGCCTGCATGCTGCTGCTCCCCCGGCTGCGACGCGGCATCCCCGGATCGCTCGTCGGCATCATCCTGGTGACGCTCGCGACGCTCGCCCTGCACGCCCCGCTCGCGACCATCGGCGCCCTCCCGCACTCGTTGCCGGCCCCCGCGCTCCCCGCCCTCGACCCGGCGACCATGCAGGCGCTGCTCCCCGCAGCGCTCACGGTGGCGGCGCTCGCGGCGATCGAGTCGTTGCTGTCGGCCCGGGTCGCCGCCTCCGTCGCGGACACCGGCGCGTACGACCCCGACCGCGAGCTGCTCGGCCAGGGTCTGGCGTCGCTCGCAGCCGGCCTCTTCGGAGGGATGCCGGCGACCGGGGCGATCGCCCGCACGGCGGTCAACGTCCGATCGGGTGCGCGCACCCGGGCCGCCGCCGCGGCGCACGCGCTCGTCCTGCTCCTCGTGGTTCTCGTCGTCGCTGGCCCGGTCGCCCAGATCCCCCTGGCCGCACTGTCCGGCGTGCTGATGGTGACCGCCGTGCGCATGGTGCACGTCGCGACCGCCCGGTCGATCCTGCGTTCGACCCGCGCCGACGCCGTCGCCTTCGTCGTGACGGCCGTCGTCACGGTCTCGGTCGACCTCATCGTCGCCGTCGCCATCGGCGTCGTCGTCGCGGGTGCGTTCGCCCTGCGTGGCCTCGCCCGCGCCGCGGGTGTCGCCCGCGAGCCGGTGCCGGGCAAGCCACAGCCCGGCGACGAGCGGATCGCGATCGTCCGCATCGACGGACCGCTCTTCTTCGCCGCCGCCGACCGCGTGCTCGACGAGGTCACGGGGCTCGACGACGTGACGGTCGTCGTCCTGCGCATGTCGCAGCTCGAGCTCGTCGACGCCACAGGGGCCCACGTGCTCAGCGAGATCGTGCAGCGGCTCGAGGCCCGTGACGTGACGGTGCTCATCAAGGGTGTGCGCGACGGGCACGTCGAGCTGTTCCGCACCGTCGGCGTGCTCGACGCGCTGCGCCATCACGCGCACCTGTTCGACGACCTGGACGCCGCCGTCGCGCACGCGCGCGACCACGTGCGCCGGGCGGGGAACCCACTCGCCGCCGACTTGAGGGCCGCGTAGGCATCGGCCGGTCAGAGAGCGCGCGCGTCCGCTCCGATCGACGCGCCGCGGAGCCACGCAGCGCGCTTGAATGAGGAATGGCCCCGGAACACTCACCCGCGATCGAGCTCGAGGTCGGGTCCCGCACCGTGCGGCTCTCCAACCCCGACCGCGTCTACTTCCCCACCAGCGGAGCGACCAAGCTCGACCTCGCGAACTACTACCTCGCCGTGGGTGACGGGGTCGTGCGTGCGCTGCGGGATCGCCCGTGCATGCTGCACCGCTACCCGACGGGCGTCGCCGGGGAGAAGGTGCACCAGAAGCGGCTGCCACGCGGCGCGCCGCCGTGGATGGAGACGGTGGAGGTCTACTTCCCGCGCTACGGCCGCACCGCCGACGAGCTGTGCGTGACCGAGCTGGCCCACGTGATCTGGGCGGTGCAGATGTCGACGGTCGAGTTCCACCCGTGGAACAGTCGCCGGGCCGACACCGAACGCCCTGACGAGTGGCGCATCGACCTCGACCCGATGCCCGACTGCCCCTTCGACCGGGTGCGGCGGGTGGCGCACCTGGCACAGGACGTCCTGGACGAGCTGGGCGCGGTCGGCTGGCCGAAGACCTCCGGAGGCTCCGGCCTGCATGTCTACGTCCGGGTTGCGCCCGCACTCGGGTTCGCGGACGTGCGCCGGGCGGCGCTCGCCTTCGCGCGGGAGCTGGAGCGCCGTGCACCGGACGACGTCACGACCGAGTGGTGGCGGCGCGACCGGGACCCGTCGCTCGTGTTCGTCGACTACAACCAGAACGCGCGCGACCACACCATCGCCTCGGCCTACTCGGTGCGCGGAACTCCGGACGCCACGGTGTCGACGCCCTTGCGCTGGGACGAGATCGACGACGTCGATCCTCGCGACTGCACCCTGCGCACGGTCCCCGCACGGTATGCCGAGCTCGGCGACCTCCATGCCGGGATCGACGACGCGGTGTTCGACCTGGCGCCGCTGCTGCGCTGGGCCGAGCGCGACGAGCACGACGGAGCCCCCGCGCCCCCGGAGGGCGACTGATGAGGTGCGGTGACGCGGAGGTACGCCGTGGCCGATGTCGTCAGGCATGCGGCCGGTGGAGCGATCACCGCGGACGCGCGTCCGCACCCGCGATCGACTGCTCGAACGACGAAGGCCCGGACCATCAGGTCCGGGCCTTCGTCATGTTGTAGCGGGGGCAGGATTTGAACCTGCGACCTCTGGGTTATGAGCCCAGCGAGCTACCGAGCTGCTCCACCCCGCGTCGGTGAGTACAACCTATCGCACCCCGCAGGAGCACCCAAATCCTGGCGGCCCGACCGGCGGTTGCGTACGTCACAACCGCCGGTCGGGAAGCGTCACGGGTTCAGCCGCGCCTCGGCCGCGAGCGCGGCGTCGATCGCCGAGTCGAGGCTCTTCTGGGCCTCGCCGTAGGCGGCGAAGTCGCCGATCGCGAGGGCGGCCTGGCCGTCCTGGATCGCCTTGTTGGCCTGCTGGAGCGCCTTGGTCAGGTCGGCGCGGGCGGCGGCCTGGTCGTCGGGGCTGACAGTGCCTCCGCCGTCGTCCGTGCCACCACCCGTGTCGTCGGGCGGCGTCGTGGGCTCGGCGCCGGGATCCGTGCCGGCGTCGCCGGCGTCCGCACCGGAGTCGCCGCCGAACACCTGGTCGAGGGCACCGTCGAGGGTGTCCGCGAAGCCGATGTTGTCGCCGAAGCCGACCAGCACGCGCTGCAGCAGCGGGAACGTCGTGCCGCTGGCGGCCTGGACGTAGACGGGCTGCACGTACAGCAGGCCGCCGCCGACCGGAAGGGTGAGCAGGTTGCCGCGCCGGACCTTCGAGTCACCACGGCCCAGGATGTTGAGCTCGTTGGAGACCGTCGGGTCGGACGTGAAGTTGTTGTTCATCTGGCCGGGGCCGGGGACGGTCGAGTCGCGGGGCAGCTCGAGCAGCCGCAGCTTGCCGTAGTCCTCCGACGGCTTGCCCGCCACGTTGCCCGCGTCCGCGTCCACCGCGAGGTAGCCGGTGAGCACGTTACGGGCGTTGCCGGTCGGGATGAACGTCGACATGAGCGAGAACTTGGCGTCCTTCTGGTCGGGCATCTTCAAGGTCAGGTAGTACGGCGGCTGCGGGACGGCGACCGTGCTCGTCGGGTCGTCCGGGTTGTTCCAGAAGTCGTTGCCCGAGAAGAACTGCCCGGCGTCCGTGACGTGATAGCTGGTGAGCAGGTTGCGCTGCACCTTGAACAGGTCCTCGGGGTAGCGCAGGTGGCTCATCGTGGCGCCGTCGATCTCGGAGATCGGCTTGAGCGTCGACGGGAAGGTCTTGGACCACGCCTTGAGGATCGGGTCGTCGGCGTCCCACGCGTAGAGCGTGACCGAGCCGTCGTAGGCGTCGACCGTGGCCTTCACCGAGTTGCGGATGTAGTTCACGTTCTTCGGCTGCAGCGCCTGGATGGTCTCCGACGTCTCGGTCAGCGAGTCCGTCGTCGCGGCGTCCAGCGAGCGTGACGCCGAGTAGGGGTACTGGTCCGTCGTCGTGTAGCCGTCGACGATCCACTTGACCTCACCGTTCACGACCGCCGGGTACACGCGGCCGTCGAGCGTCAGGTAGGGGGCCACCTTCTGCACGCGCTCGCGCGGGTCGCGGTCGTAGAGGATCTGCGAGTCGTCGGTGACGCGGTCGGAGAACAGGATGTTGCCCTGGCCGAACTTCAGCGCGTAGAGCAGCTTGTTCAGCGGGTCGCCGATGCTCGGGCCGGCGCTGACGGTCTGCGTCGGGAAGCGGGTGTTGACCGCGCCCGAGGACTTGTCGTCCGGGTAGTCGAGCTCCCAGCCCGTGGTGCCCTCCGGTCCTCCGACGATCGAGTACTCGGGCGACTTCGGGCTGAAGTAGATCCGGGGCTCGTACTCGCCCATGTCACCGGTCGACGGGATGCCGCCCTCCCAGAAGTCGGGGGCGCCGCGCGCGGCGGTCGTGTTGCCGAAAGCGGCCACGACGCCGAACCCGTGCGTGTAGACCGTCGCGTCGTTGGTCCAGTTGCGCTGCTGGGCGTTCAGGCCGCCGAGGTCGAGCTCGCGCACCGCGATCACCGTGTCGCGGCTCTCACCGTTGACCTCGTAGCGGTCCACCGCCAGCGAGTCCGGGAAGTCGTAGAAGCCTCGGATCTGCTCGAGCTGCTTGAACGAGGGGCTGACGACCTGGGGGTCGAGGAGCCGGATCGACGCGGTCGTCTCGGCGTCCTGCCGCAGAGCCCCGGCCTCGGCCGTCACCTTGGCCGTGTAGTCCGTCTTCTCGACGTCCTGCAGACCGTAGGCGTCGAGCGTCGCGTTGATGTTCCGGGCGATGTAGTCCGCCTCGGCGTCCTGCTGGTTCGGCTGGACCTGGAACTTCTGCACGACGGCCGGGTAGATCCCGCCGACGGCGATCGCGGCGACGACCATCAGGCCGACGCCGATCGCGGGCAGCCGCCAGTTGCCGCGCACGGCGGTCGCGATGAACATCACGGCGACGAAGACCGCGATGCCCGCGAGGATCGCCTTGGACGGGATGACCGCGTGCACGTCCGTGAACGAGGCGCCTGCGAACTTGTTGCCCTGGCTCTTGGTCAGGATCGAGTAGCGGTCCAGCCAGTAGTTCGCGGCGATCAGCAGCATGATCACCGCGGCGATGACCGAGAGCTGGACGCGAGCCGCCCGGGTGGTCCGCGGCGCCCCGCCGCGCTGGCCACCGATCCGCAGCCCGCCGTAGAGGTACTGCGTCGCGACGGCGCCGATGCCGGCGAGCACGGCGACGGCCATCAGGAACGACGTGATGAACCGCAGGCCCGGCAGCGTGAACATGTAGAAGCCGAGGTCGATGTTGTACTGCGGGTCGACCTCGCCCACGGTCCCGCCGTGGATCCAGAGCTGGATGGTCGCCCACTGCTGCGACGCCGCCGCGCCCGCGAACAGGCCGAGCACCGCCGGTCCGACGATCATGACGAGCCTGCGCAGCGGCTCGATCGCCTCGCGGTACTGGTCGAGGTTGGCCTGCTCCTGCGTGGACGGCGCGTAGACCGGCCGCGACCGGTAGCCGAAGTTCAGGCTCCAGCCCACCGCGCCGGCCATGATCAGGAAGCCCGCGACGAACAGGATCAGCCGCGTGCCCCACTCGGTGAGCAGCACCTGGCCGAAGCCGAGCTGGCGGTACCAGAGGACCTCGGTCCACACCTGGGCCAGGATCAGGACGAGGACCACGAGCGCGCCCAGCACGATCAGGGTGGGCACGAGCGGGCCCCGGCGGCGTGGACGAGCCGGGGCCGGGCGGGGCGGGTTGGCGGAAGTCACAGTGCTGCGGTCCTCGTCGTCGTCGTCGGCCAGACACCGAAAAGGCTGGTCTGGCAGGTGTGGCACGGTACCGGACCGGCCTGAACGGACAAACCGATGACGGGCGACCGCTCGAACGGTGAACGCCCCGGTCGTTGCGCCAGTTCCCGCCGTTACCGGTTCGAGTCCCGACGCGCTCGAGTGCGACCATAGGGCCGTGACCGAACCCGTCCTGGATCCCGCTCGCGTTGCCCTCGCCGAGTCCGTCCTCGAGATCGAGCGCCACGTCGCCGACGCCGGGTGGGACGGACCCGTCCGCGTCTTCGCGCTGGTCCGCACGCAGGAGGCGCTGCTCACCGAGCCCGGGCTCGCGTCGCAGCTCGACCCGGCCGTCCTTGCCGCAGCGACCGCCCACCCCTGGCACCTGACGTCGATCGAGCAGGAGGACCTGCCCGCGGCCCCTGATCTCGAGACCCTGCTCGCCGGACTCTCGTGGCCCGAGACGGTCGACGGTATGGCCGTCACGGTCGAGCGCGTCGTGCTCCCGCCGGCCGCCGAGGAGGCGATGCCGAAGGAGGCGTCGGCAGCGCTGGAGTACCTGCTCGCCCACCCCGAGCGTCAGGACGTGCGGCTGGTCGTCGGCGCTCTGCGTGGCGGGCCGTCATGGTGCGCGGTGCGGACGCGCGCGAACGACGACGCCGAGCAGGTCGGCCAGGGGCCGGACCTCGTGCCCGGACTCGTCGCCGCGGTGTTCTCGACGTTCGACTGACCCCGTTCGACGGAGCCTCTACGGCGCCGTGCAGGTCGGCAGGTCGTCCGTCGTGCCCGCGCCGATCGCGATCATCGCGGCCCGGGCCTCGGCCAGGGTCGAGATCTTCGTGACGCTCAGTCCGTCCGGCACGTGCCCGACCACCTCGTCGCAGTTCGACGACGGAGCCAGGAACCACGTCGCCCCGTCACGCTGCGCGCCGGCGAGCTTCTGCCGGATGCCGCCGATGGGACCAACCTTGCCGTTGACGTCGATGGTGCCGGTGCCGGCGATGTCCTTGCCGTCCGTCTCGTCCTCCGGCGTCATCTTGTCGACGATGCCGAGCGCGAACATCGTGCCCGCACTGGGGCCGCCGATGTCGTCGATGCTGATCGTCACGTCGACCGGGAAGTCGAACGTCGGGTCGATGTAGATGCCGATCTGCGCCGTGCCGTCGTCCCGGGTACCGGTGATGATCGGGACGTCGACGGTCTGGCCGTGCCGCTTGACCGTCAACGTGATCGTCGAGCCCGGCTCGACGTCGGCCAGGTGGTCGAGCAGCGTCGTGTAGTCGGGCACCGTGATCCCGTCGATCGCGACGATCACGTCGCCCTCCTCGACCTTGCCGTCGGCGTCCGTCCCTTCGACGGTGCCCGCCACGGCGAGCGTGGCAGGAACCTCGTACCCGAGCTCGGTGAGTGCGGCGACCGTCGCGTTCTCCTGGGAGGAGACCATCTCGGCGTTGTTCGACTCGTCGATCTCGTCCTGCGACGCGTCCGGCGGGTAGAGCGTCTCGACCGGGAGCACCACCGACGACGTCGAGAACCAGCCGTCGATCACGTCACGGATGGTCGACGGGAACCCGGGACCGCCGGTGCCCGAGACGGTCGTCAGGCGCAGCTCCCCCGTGGTCGGGAACGTGTCGGCGCCGCTGATCTGGATGAGCGGTGTGCCGTCGTGCTCCCCCAGGACGTCCCGCGTGGGACCCGGGCTGTTCACCGCGTACGGCGTCGGCAGCACGATCAGCACGGCCAGGAGCACGGCGGTGGCCAGCATCCCGACGGAGAGCATGATCGAGCGCGGGCTCGCGCGCTGGGCGGGTTCGTCGTACGCGTACGGCGGACCGATCTCGGGGTCCGACGGCACCGGGGGCTGCTCGAGCACGCCCCGATCATCCCCTACCCCGGCGTTCGTCAACGTCCCCGCCGCGCGCGGGCCTGCCGCCACACCGCGGCTGTGCCCAGGAACGCCACGGCGGCGCCCGCCGCGCCGATCGCCGCGGCATCGCGCGTGCCGAGCCGCCGACCCGCCACCGCCACCCGGCCCTGCACGCCCTCGAGCAGCACGTCGAGGCACGCCGCGCTCGTCCAGGTCGGCGCCCACCCCGCCGCGCGCAGGCCGTCCGACGCCACGGTCCACGGGTAGACGACGAACGCCAGCTCCGCCGCAGGCGACGGCAGTACGCCGACCCTGTGCAGACGCTCGGCCGTGCCGAATGCGGTCGTCGCGGCCAGCTCGATCCGACGCATCCCGGACGCCCGCTCGACCTGCTCGGGAGTCAGCACGTCCCCGGCGCCCACGGTCAGGGTCCCGGTGAGCCGGTGCTCGACCGCGAACCGAGCGGCGGACGCCAGGTCCTCGACGTGGACGAACTGCCACTCCCTGGTCGCCTCCCGCACGGTGAGGAGCCGCGGCGCCTCGAAGTGCCGCGTCACGAACGTGTCGACACCCGGGCCGGCAAGGGCCGCGGGCCGCAGGATCGTAAGGAGCGGTCTTGCCCGCTTCGCACCGCGCTCGAGCACCGCCTCCATGGCGAGCAGGTCGCCGACGAGACCGTCGCGCGACGCCTCGTCGACTGCTGCCACGGGGTCCTCGTCCCGGATCTCCGCGCGGTCGGGCCACGCACCGTGCACCACGGCCGACGAGATCGCGACCAGGTGCCGGACGCCGACCGCTCGCGCCGCGGCCAGGGTCCGCTGCGTGTGCGCGACGACGTCGGCCTGCCTGTCCCGCTGACCGCGCGTCCCGACGACCTCCTGCTCCCCCGAGTGCCCGACGAGCACCACCACGGAGGCGCCGACGAGCCTCAACCGAGCGCCGTGCACCGGAAGCTCGTCGACCGTGCGCACGACGCCGGGCCAGCCGGCAGCGACCGCTCGCGCGACCGGACCCCGCCCGACGACGACGACCTCGTCGACACCGGCCGGCCCGACGTCGGTGCTCGACGGCTCGACGTCCGCGCTCACCGCACCACGCTTCGGGCTGCGCCCTGAGCGAACCTGCTCCTTCACCGTTCCCCGATCTCCTGGCTGCGTGGTTACCGTGGATCGCAGCCCGCCCATATCGTCGCAGGTCGACCTACACAAGGCGTTCCAGGAGGTCCACGTGAGCCCCGACAGCTCGGCCGTGCCAGGCGACGGCGTCCCTGCCTGGGAGCAGATGATGCGCGCCATGCTGGGCGAGGGAGCCGACGAGGCGATCCGCGAGCTGCAGGAGCGCGGCTTCGATCCTGCCGCGATGGCCGCCGCCTCGGGTCTGCCCGACGACCCGGCCGCGCTGCAGCAGGTGGTGGCGCAGGTCCAGGCGCTGCTGTCGGCCTCCGGCGACGAGCCGGTGAACTGGCAGATGGCCCACGACCTCGCCCGCCAGCAGGCCGCCGTCGGCGGCGACCCCTCGCTGACGTCGGGGCAGACCAAGCAGGTTCTCGACGCGCTGGCGGTTGCCGAGCTGTGGCTCGACGCCGCGACCGACCTGCCGCCGTCGACGGGAGCGCCGCACGCGTGGAGTCGCGCCGAGTGGGTCGAGGCGACCCTGCCG
Organism: Cellulomonas sp. P4_H4; assembly: GCF_056400865.1. Taxonomy (NCBI): domain Bacteria; kingdom Bacillati; phylum Actinomycetota; class Actinomycetes; order Micrococcales; family Cellulomonadaceae; genus Cellulomonas; species Cellulomonas sp. P4_H4. The sequence continues at coordinate 817,366 of NZ_JBFUKL010000001.1, read as the reverse complement.
ACGTGGCGCACCCTGACCGAACCCGTCGCGTCGTCGTTGTCGAGTGCTCTCGTCAACGCGCTCGGCGGTTCCCTGCCGCTCGACCTCGGTGAGCAGGAGCTGCCCGGCCTCGATCCCGCCCACCTGCTGCGTCAGCTCGGGTCGGCCGTGTTCGGCATGCAGGTCGGCCAGGCCGCGGGCACGCTCGCCCGCGACGTGTTCGGCACCACCGACATCGGCCTGCCGCTCCTCGACAAGCCCGCGCCCGCGCTCGTCGCCGCGAACGTCGACGCGTTCGCCGAGGGCCTCGACGCACCGATCGACGAGGTACGCCTGTTCCTGGCGGTGCGCGAGGCAGCGGCGACGCGGCTGTTCACGCACGTCCCGTGGCTGCGCTCGCACCTGCTGTCCACCGTCGAGGCCTACGCCCGCGGCATCACCATCGACGTCGACCAGCTCGAGGAGGCCGTCTCGGCGATCGATCCCACCGACGCCGAGGCGCTCCAGCAGGCACTCTCCGGCGGCGTGTTCGCGCCGCACACCACTCCCGAGCAGCTCGCCGCGCTCGAGCGCCTGGAGACGTCGCTGGCGCTCGTGGAGGGCTGGGTCGACGAGGTCGCGTCGAACGCGGCGCTGCCGCACCTGCCGCACACGATGGCGCTGCGGGAGATGATCCGTCGTCGTCGCGCCGCCGGCGGTCCTGCCGAGCAGACCTTCTCCAACCTGGTCGGGCTCGAGCTGCGGCCCCGCCGCCTCCGGGACGCCGCCGCGCTGTGGGCCCAGATCGCGCGCGACAACGGCGCGACCGCGCGTGACGCCGTCTGGGACCACCCCGACCTGCTGCCGAGCACCGAGGACCTGGACGACCCGTCCGGCTACGCCGCTCGCCGCGCGACCGCGGTGGACGACGCAGCGGAGGTCGACCGCGCGCTGGCCGAGATCTTCGGCGAGGACCCGGACGCCGGTCCGGACCCCGACCCCCGGGCGTGACGCGCCGCTAGGCCTCGGTGCCGAACAGGGTCTCGCTGAACTCCTCGTCGAGGCCCTTGCCGGAGTCGGCGTCGACCACCGCGTCCTCGTCGTCGTCGAAGCCGGGCCCGTCCACCTCGGGCTCGCCGCCTTCGGCAGCCTCGTTCCCGGGGCGGTCCGAGCGGTAGGCGTACCCCTCGAGGAAGCCGCGCGCACGTGCGGTGCGGGGGTACGCGTCGAGCTCGGCCCAGAACTCCGGCCCGTGCCCCGCGTGCAGCAGGTGGGCCAGCTCGTGCAGCAGCACGTAGTCGAGCACCCAGCGCGGCATCCCGCGCACGCGGTCGGAGATCCGGATCGTCGCGTCGGACGGCGTGCACGAACCCCAACGCCGCCCCTGGTTGGTCGACCAGCGCACGCTCTTCGGGATCGCGCGGCCGCCCAGGTAGCGCGTCGACAGGTCGAGCGCCCGCGCCGCGAGCTCGACGTCCGACGGCTTGCGGCGCCGCTCCTGCGCGTCCAGGCGGGCGAGCATGCGCTCGACCCACTCGTTCTCCTGCGCCCTGGTGAACCGTGCGGGGACAGCAACGATCGTGCGGTCGCCCTCGCGCCACGCGGACACCGTGCGCACCCGCTTGCGCGACCGGCGGATCTCGACCTGCGACAGGTCCTGCGTGGACGGCACACGAGAACGCTAGCGCGCGTGCCCCACATGCGGGGTTTCACCTGTGCGCGCCCGGCGAGTCCTGCGAGATCTCGCGGATCTGAGCCCGTTCGGCCACTACTGTGATCGTCGCGCGGGCGTCGGTGCTTCCACCACGCCCGGCCGCCGGCCGGCGGATCCCCGGTCCGGTGCACGACACCGAGGGAGGCCACCATGGCTGAGACGTATGCAGGCGAGTTCTACTGCGTGAAGTGCAAGGAGAAGCGCGAGGCCGAGGGCGACGTCGTCATCTCGGAGTCCGGTCGGCGCATGGCCAAGGCCGTCTGCCCGGTCTGCGGCACGAAGCTGAACCGGATCCTCGGCAAGGCCTGACCGCACCAGCTCTGCGCCACGGGGCATCGTTCGTACGGACGGTGCCCTTCGGCATGTCCGGGGGCTGGTGACTGGCCGAGCCGTGCAGCCCGGCGACCTGTGGACGACGGCCGACGCGCTGGGCGGCCGGGTGCCAGAGTCCTGCGATGCGACTGCGCGATGGGCTCCGAGTGGTGCGTCGGACCGCGACGGAGATCCAGGTCGGCACCGACCCACGGTGGGCCGTACGGCTCACCGACCTTCCGTCCACGGACGCCGAGCAGCTTCCCGAGCTGCTCACGGCTGATCCCGTGCTGGCCGACCTGCTCACCCAGGCGCGGCTCACGCAGGAAGGTCCGGGCGGCACCGTGCCGGCCGGACCGGCGGTGGTCGACGCGCAGGTCTTGTCCTTGCTGCGTCCGGGCGCCGATGGTCCGACGATCGTCCAGGCACGCGAGCGGCGGGTCGTCGCGGTCCTGGGACTCGGTCCGACCGGGCTCGGGATCGCGGCCGGGCTCGCCTCGGCCGGCGTCGGGACGGTGCTGCTCGACGACGGCGGACCGGTCCGCCCCGTCGATGTCGGACCGACCGGGTATCGCTGGACCGACGTCGGCTCGGCGCGCACCTCGGTGGCCGCGCGACTGCTGCGGGACGTGGCACCGCGCGTGTCGACGGAGTCGGTGCGGCCGCCGGAGATCGTCGTGATCGTCGAGACCGACGCCGCTGACCCTGATCGCGGGTCCGCCCTCGTCGCGACCGGGACGCCGCACCTCTCGATCGTCGTGCGCGAGGCCGACACGGTCGTCGGCCCGCTCGTCGTCCCTGGTGACGGCCCGTGCCTGCGCTGCCTGGACCTGCACCGCACCGAGGGCGACCCCGCCTGGCCGGACCTTCTGGGTCAGCTCTGCACGGCTGGGGCAGCCGACGAGCCCGCGGTGACCTCGTGCGTCGCCTCCGGCCTCGGTACCGCCGCGGTGCTCGCGCACCTGGACGGGGTCACCGGCCCGACACCGGGGGTGACGTACGAGATCGCTGCGCCTGACGCCGTGCCGCACCGACGCACGTGGGCGGTGCACCCCGACTGCGGGTGCACCGCCCTGCCGCCTGTCCCGTAGCCATCAGGCTGCGGGGGCGGCGTCCTTGCGGGGGCGTCCACGACCACGCTTGGTCGCGACCACCACACCGCCGATGAAGACCTCTCCACCCCACACGCCCCAGGGCTCGGCCCGCTCGAGCGCGCCTGCGAGGCAGCCCTCGATGAGCGGGCACTCCCGGCAGAGGGCCTTGGCCTGCTCCACCTGGGCGGTCCGCTCGGCGAACCAGAGCTCGGGGTCGTTCGACCGGCACGGGATGAAGTCCGCGACGAGCTGGTCGAACTGCGAACCGTCGTCGGTGGTCGAGATGCTGTCGGTGAGGGGCCAAGGTCCGGATCCGCCCTGGTTCACCGTGTCGAGCAGCGTCGTGAGCCGCACGATGTCCTCCTGATGTCCTTGCTGGTGAGCGTCTTGCGTCAGTGCCGGACCGACGCCTTCGCTCTCCCCGGAGTTCATCGGGAGAAACAGAAAGGCCGCGGGTCCGAGTTCGGACTCCGCGGCCTGTGCCCTCGTCGAGGGTCAGATCATGAGAGTCCGGGTGCTGTGCGTGCGGGGATCGATAGCCATACGACGCTTCTCGCCCGTCGTCGGCACGAAGGCGCCGCCCGTGGGCAGAGCGCTCCCCTGGTACCAACCGGAGATGGGCGCGAGAGATCGCGGAAGGAACGCGCAAACGGCGTTCGACGTCTGGATCTGCTTGATGTTCATCAGGGCACCCACCTCCTTCTACCTCGGGCCCGCGCCTCTCGGCACGGCCCATCAACAGGGACATCGTCACCCTAGGACGGGGTTCCGCAGGGGGACAACCGAATTAACGAGAAATCTTCGACGAGTTTCTGCCATCTCGGATCTGGCCCCAAGAACCGCGACAATCCGGGCCGAGAAGCCGGCCGGGGCTCAGCGGACCGGTGTCCGCAAGGCTTCGAGGAGCTGCTCGCCGAGGTCCGCGAGCATCTTCGGCCCGACACCGCGCACCTGCCCGAGCTCCTCCAGCGTGGCGGGACGGCGCTCGGCGATCGCGCGGATGGTCGCCGTGGTGAGCAGTGACCCCGGCTGCCGCCGCAGCTCGGCAGCGCGGGCGTCACGCCACCGGGTCAGGGCATCGACGTCCCGCTGGTCGGGCTCCGGCGTGTCCGTCGGAACCTTCACGGTGCGGCGCTCCCCCGGCCAGAGGTCGGTGAGGAAGCGCGAGACGTTGCGCGAGGCACGGGCACGCGGGTGCCGAGCCCGCGAGTACGAGAGCTCGAGATGCTCACGCGCGCGTGTGACGCCGACATACAGCAGCCGGCGTTCCTCGGCGATCGCGGCGTCGTTCTGCGCCTGCGACGTCGGCAGGAGCCCGTCCGAGAGGCCGACGAGGAACACGGCCTCCCACTCGAGACCCTTGGCCGCGTGCAGCGACGCCAGCGTGACGCCCTCGACGGTCGGCGCGTGCTGCGCGGCGGCACGTTCGTCGAGCTCGGCGACCAGATCGGCGACCGTCGCCGGTGCACCGGCCGGCGGGGCTGCGGCGAGGACGTCCGCGAGCCCGACCAGGGCCTGCAGCGCGTCCCAGCGCTCACGGCTCGCGCCACGCCCCTCGGGCGGCTTCTCGGTCCAGCCGGCCGAGCGCAGGATGTCCCGCACCGACTCGGTCATCGGAACCTCAGGATCCGCGCCGCGAGCGCCTCCCCGCAGCAGGACCAGGGCCTTTCGCACGTCGGCGCGGTCGAAGAACCGGGCGTTGCCGCGCACCTGGTAGCCGATGCCCCGGTCCGCGAGAGCCGCCTCGAACGCCTCCGACTGCACGTTGGTCCGGAACAGCACCGCGATGTCGGCGGCCGAGAGACCGCCACGGATCAGCGACGCTATCGACGCGGTGACCCCCGCCGCCTCCGCTTCGTCGTCGGCGTAGGTGACGAATGAGACGTCGGGGCCGTCGGGGCGCTGCGCCCGCAGCGCGAGGGGCGCCGGACCGTCGGCCTTGCGCATGATGTGGTTCGCCAGGCCGACCACCTGCGGCGTCGAGCGGTAGTCGCGCACGAGCTCGACCGTCGTGGCCCGGGGGTACGACGCCGTGAACGCCGTCAGGTGGTGCGCCGTGGCTCCGGCGAACGAGTAGATGGTCTGGCTCGGGTCGCCGACCACGCAGATCTCGTCGCGGCCTCCGAGCCACTGGTCGAGCAGGTACTGCTGGAGCGGGCTGACGTCCTGGTACTCGTCGACGACGAAGTGCTTGTACTGCTCACGCACCGAGTCCGCGACATCACGTCGCTCCGCGAGCATCGCGGCGAGCAGCAGCAGGACGTCCTCGAAGTCGATGACACCCTGCTGGTCCTTCGCGGTCTCGTAGGCCGTCATGAGTCGGGCCACCGCCTGCGGGTCGACGCCACCCGGCGCCGGCCGGTCGGTCGCGGCGGCCGCCTTCTCGTAGTCGTCGGCCGTCACGAGCGAGACCTTCGCCCACTCGATCTCCGACGCCAGGTCACGGACGCTCTCGCGGTCGGTCTCGACGCCGACCAGCTGCGCAGCGTGCGCCACGACCTGCAGCTTCTTCTCGAGGATGCGCGGCGGCGCACCACCCACCACCTTCGGCCAGAAGAAGCCCAGCTGGCGCAGCGCCGCGGCGTGGAACGTCCGGGCCTGCACACCCGAGGCGCCGAGCGACCGCAGTCGGGTCCGCATCTCCCCCGCAGCCCTGGCGGTGAACGTCACCGCGAGGACGTTGCCCGGGCGGTACGCGCCCACGTGGATGCCGTACGCGATCCGGTGAGTGATCGCGCGCGTCTTGCCGGTCCCGGCACCCGCCAGCACGCGGACCGGGCCCCGCAGCGTCGTCGCGACGGCGCGTTGCTCGGGGTCGAGCGCGTCGAGGAGGGATTCGGAGGACATCGCTCCCAGTCTCGCAGCCCGGACCGACACGTCGGCACGGGTTGTGGACGACACTCGTCGGGAATCGAACGTGCGTCTCGCACGTTGTCACTGTGCGATCCACCACCGAGCGACCGAGGACCGATGACCACGCAGACCCTGCCCGAAGCCGGCACCATCACGATGTACTCCACCACCTGGTGCGGGTACTGCCGTCGGCTCAAGACGCAGCTGGACTCCGAGGGCATCGGCTACACGGAGATCGACATCGAGGACGTCCCGGACGCTGCTGAGCTCGTCGCGTCGCTGAACGGCGGCAACCAGACGGTCCCCACGGTGATCTTCCCGGACGGCTCCGCGGCGACGAACCCGTCGCTGCTGCAGGTCAAGCAGCGCCTCTCCTAGAGCGAGCCGCGCTATAGCGGGCCGCCGAACCACTCCTCCACGAGCGCCCTCGCGATCGACGTGCGGCCCGGCGCGACGACCTCGCCGCTGGCCACTGCCGCGCCGAGCTCGCCGCGCGAGAACCAGCGCGCCTCGGTGAGCTCGACCCCGTCCACCGCGACGTCGGTCGACTCCGCCACCGCGCGGAAGCCGAGCATCAGCGACGCGGGGAACGGCCAGGGCTGGCTACCCCGGTAGGACACCTCACCGACGACGACGCCGGTCTCCTCCAGCACCTCGCGCCTGACCGCGTGCTCGAGGGACTCACCCGCCTCGACGAACCCCGCGAGCGTCGACCAGCGCCCGGGCGCCCACTGCGCGGCGTGACCGAGCAGGATCCGGTCGTCGGCGTCCACGACCGCCATGATCACGGCGGGATCCGTGCGCGGGTAGTGCTCGGAGCCGTCGACCACGCAGACGCGCGTCCACCCCGCCTGGCGCACCTGCGTCGCCGCACCGCACCGCGGGCACCGGACGTGCCGTTCGTGCCACGCGTCGAGCGCGACCGCGGTCGTCGCCAGACCCGCCGCCGCACCGTCCAGGCTTGCGCCGAGCTCGCGCAGCGACGTCCACCCGGTGCGCTCGGTCGAGGAGTGGCGATGCACGAGGACGTCGGACGGCTCGCCCGTCAGGGGCAACGGGTCCAGCTCCGGCACCCGCCGGGCGAGGTACGTGACGCCCGCCGCATCCTCTCCGAGCAGCAGCCAGTCGGCCTCGGGCTCGGCCTCGTCGACCTGGGGCAGGTCGGCGACCTCCGCCGCCGACCGGTACGCGACTGCCCGCTCCGGGGACGTGCCGATCGACCCGCCGCGCACGAGCAGGATGCGCGTCGAGGGGTCGGCAAGAGCCTCGGCGACGACGTCCTGGTGGCCCCGGCGGAGCGCGGCACGGTCGATCTCGGCACGGGACAACGGCAGGTCGTCGGAAACGATCACGGCGTCACGCTACGCGGCGGCACGGCTTCCGACCCGGACAAGATCGAGCCAAACGGACGAATCGGGCGCGGACACGCCGAGCGGCTCCCCGGGCTGGGCGGCGTGTCGCTCCTATCCTGGGCGCGTGGTTCGCTCCCCCCTCGCCCTGGCCGCACTGGCAACTGTTGCCGTGCCGGGCCTCGACGCGTTCGACGTCCGTCGACCGGCCCGGCCCGGCACCGACTACGACACGGCGGTCGTCATCGACTCGACCCGGCAGCGCTGGGTCGTGCGCGCGCCGCAGCACCCCGCGGCGGGTGCGGCACTGGAGGCCGAGGTCGTGCTCCTGAGCCTCCTGGCCCCCGAGGTCGCCGCCGGACGCCTGCCGTTCGCCCTGCCGGTGCCTGCGGGCTTCGCTCATCTCCCCGAGGGCGGCCGTGCGACCGTGCACGCAGAGATCCCCGGCCAGTCGCTCGGCCTCGAGCACCTGCAGCCCGGCCCCGGGCTCGCCGCTTCGCTCGGTCGGGCGCTGGCCGCGCTGCACGAGCTTCCGACGAGCATCGTCGAGGACGCCGGCCTGCCCGTGTACGACGCGTCGGCCTACCGGCAGCGTCGCCAGGCCGAGGTCGACGAGGCCGCACGCACGGGCAAGGTGCCGCCCGCGCTCCTGCGCCGCTGGGAGTCCCGACTCGAGGACGTCGCGCTGTGGCGGTTCCGTCCGACCGTCGTGCACGGCGACCTGAGCGTCGATCGTGTCCTCGTCAGCGGCGACGCCGTCACCGGGATCTTGCACTGGGGCGACGCGTGCGTGGCCGACCCCGCCGACGACCTCGCCTGGTTGCTCGTCGCGTCCCCGTCGGACGCCGCCGACTCGATCATGGAGGCGTACCAGCTGCGCCGCACCGAGCTCATCGACCCGCACCTCGTCGACCGCGCCCTGCTCGCGGGTGAGCTCGCGCTGGCCCGGTGGCTCCTCTACGGCGTGCGGACCAACGACGCCGAGATCATCGACGACGCGGTCGCGATGCTCGTGGACCTCGACGACCACACGCGGGCCGTCGACGAGGCAGAGGCCCTGGCCGAACGCCAGATGGTCTGACCGGCGCGCCCGGCTCCGGCTGCACCGACCCTCCGGACCGACGCGCGAGCGTGCTCAGCGGTCGACCGCCCCGTCACGCGAACCGTCGCGCGACACATCACGCGACCCGTCGAGATCGAGCATCGGCTGGTCGTCGACGCGTCGAGGCTTCCGCCCCTCCCACCCCACACGTGTGCGCGCCGGACCGTTGTCGCGACGGCCCGCACGGTTCCGCCCGGGCATCGCAGGTCTGGCGGCACGCGCCACGTCAGGGGTCTCGCGGGTGGTCGCAGCCCGCAGCAGCGCCGTGATCTCGGCCTCGTCGAGCAGTCGCTCGGGATAGACCGTGACCCCGGAGCCGACGTAGCAGAACGCCGCCCGGACCCGCTCGAGCGGGATGCCGGTCCAGCGCGACCACGCGAGCCGGTAGACCGCGAGCTGGAGCTCGCGCGCGGCCCGGGTCGCGTCGTCCTTCGGCGGCGCGCCGGTCTTCCAGTCGACGACGACGACACCAGGCGCGTCCGACCCGCCAGCGCTGGACACGTGGGCGTGGTCGACACCAGGCGCATCGGGGCCCATGGACCCCGTGTCCGCGAACACCGCGTCGATCCGTGACCGCAGCACGTAGCCGTCCACGGGCGTCTCCACGTCGACCTCGATGGCGATGGGCGACCGACTGGCCCACTCCGTGGCCTGGAACACCTCGCGCAACGCCTCTTCGTCCAGGTCGACGACCGAGGACTCGTCGTCCGCGCCTGGGAGAGCGTCGACGTCGACCAGCGAGGCCGCGCCGTACCAGCTCTCCACCCACGCGTGGAAGCGGGTGCCGCGACGCGCCTGTGGCGAGGGCTCGGAGGGCACCGGCCGACGCAGGTGCCGGGCGAACTCGGCAGGGTCGCTCTCGAGCCGGACGACAGCCGACGCCGACAGGTGCGCGGGCAGCTCGACCTCCGCAGAAGGCGTCCGCACCCGCTCCCGCTCGGCCAGCAGACGCGTCGCCAGCACCGCCCAGGGGTGCCCGTCCGTACCAGCGGGGTCCGCCGAGGCCGGGTCGCCGCCCGTGACCGCGTCCATCGCTGCGCGTACCCGCCGTGCGGCGTCCTCGACGTTCGCGCGGCGCGGGGAGACACCCTCGGTCGCGAACGGGTCGGCCGGCCAGGTTGCCGAGAGCACCAGGGCACCCCGCGGGTTCTGCTCGCCGTCCGCGGGTGCCGGGTCCCACGCGTCGAGCTCGACCAGACCCGCCGCAACGAGCTCGTCGAGGAACGTCGACACCTTCCGGGCGCGCGACCCGTCACCCCACCACGCAGCGGTGAGGAAGAGGTCGGTCCGCGCGCGTGTCAGCGCGACGTAGGCGAGCCGCCGCTCCTCGGCCACCTGGTGCTCGCCCGCGCGCAGCACGAAGTCCTTGCGACGCTCGTCGAGATCCTTCGGGTCCGACGCGCCGGAGTAGGCGAGCTCCGGGAGATCGTGACGGTCGCCCCGCAAGGGGTAGGGCAGCGAGCCCAGCCCGGTGAGCCACGCAGAGTCCTTGGGCCCTTCCTTCCCCTGGGTCGCGGTCGCGGGCAGACCGCCGTCCACGAGTCCCGCGACGGCGACGACGTCCCACTCGAGCCCCTTGGCCGCGTGCACGGTGATGAGCTGGACGGCGTCCGGGTCCGGCTCGGCCACGGGCATGTCGAGCCCGTGCTCCTTCGCCTCGGCAGCCTCCAGCCAGGCCAGGAACCCGCCGAGGTTCGGGTGGTCGGCCGACCGGGCGAACTCGCCGGCCACGTCGCGGAACGCGTCCAGCTGCGCGCGCGCCCGGCCCGGTGTCGTGCCGGCTCGCGCGGCCACCTCGATGTCGAGACCCAGCAGCCGCTCCGCCTCCGCGACCAGCTCGGGAACCGAGAGGTACGTGTGTGAGCGGACGACGCGGAGCAGGCTCGCGAGGTCGAGGAGTCGCGCCCGGCCGGTCGCGCTCAGGGTCCGCCCGCCGCGGCTGGTCCAGCCCGCAGCAGGAAGCTCGCCGATCGCGTCGAGCGCGTCCACGATGCTCCGCTCGTCGACGGCGTCGGCCTCGACGACGACCTCGTGCGCGGCGCCCGGGTCATCCGCGCCGGGAGAGGGCGACTCGGTCGAGGCGACGGCCGAAGTCGCGTCGTGCCGGGCTCGTGCCGAACCGGTGTGCCGTGCGGCCAGCTCGGCGGACCAGGCCGCGAGGGCGTGCAGGTCCGCGGCGCCGAGCGCCGTTCGGGCACCCGTGAGCAGCCGCATCAAGGCATCTCCTCGAGACGGGTCGTGCGCCGCCTGCAGCACCGCGACGAGGTCCACGACCTCCGGCGCGGAGAGCAGACCACCGAGCCCGACGACCTCGACGGGCAGACCGCGAGCACGCAGCGCACGTCGCAGCGGCTCGAACTGCGAGCGCTTCCGGCACAGCACAGCCGCGCTCACCCGCCCTGCTCCGTTGACGGCTGGGCGCCAGCGCTCGGCGACGAACGAGGCGACCGCAGCGGCCTCGTCCTCGATCGTCGCAGCGACGTAGCCGTGCACCCGTCCGTCGCCCGCACCCGGTCGGGCGCCCAGGACCGGCACCTCGACGCGGGTGCTCGCGGCCCGGAGCGGACCCGCGACGTGGTTGGCGGCCGCGAGGATGCGTGCGTCGTTGCGCCACGACGTCGACAGCTGGTGCACGTCCGCCCGCGTCCGGCTCCCGTCGGCGTGCACGTGCGGGAACTGTGCCGGGAAGCCCTCGAGACCGCCGGCGCTGGCGCCCCGCCAGCCGTAGATCGACTGGTGCGGGTCACCGACCGCGGTCACGGGGTGGCCGTCGCCGAAGAGCGCGCCGAGCAGGGTGAGCTGCGCGTAGGACGTGTCCTGGTACTCGTCGAGCAGGACGACCCGGAACCGGGTGCGCTCCCCTGCGGCGACCTCCGGGACGTCCAGGGCCAACCGGGCCGCGAGCGCGACCTGGTCACCGAAGTCGATGGCGTCCGAGGCCCGCTTGCGACGTCGGTACTCGTCCACGAGGTCCAGCACGCGGGCGCGTTCGCCCAGTGAGCGGACGAGCTTCTTGGTCTCGGCGTAGGGCGCCTTCGGGGGCGTTCCCGCGGGGGTGGCCAGCAGCGCCTCGACGATGTCCTCGATGCCCGCACGGGCCGTGCGCGGGTCGAGCAGGTGCTCGTCGAGCGCGCCCGAGAGCGTCAGGACGGCCTCGATGACGGTCGATGTCGCCGCGTCGGTGTCGAGATCGTCGCTCCAGGCCTCCACGACGTCGCTGGCCAGCTGCCACTGGGCGGCCTCGCCGAGCAGGCGCGCGGACGGGTCGAGCCCGAGCCGCAGGGCGTGGTCCGAGACCAGCGAGGAGGCGTACGAGTTGTACGTCGAGATCGTCGGGCGAGCCAGGCCGACGAGCGCGTCGGCCGCATCCCCCGACGCACCGTCTGCGAGCGCGACCCCCTGCGCCGCCGCTGCCCGGGTCAGGGTCCGCAGTCGCTTGCGCACGCGCTCGGCCAGCTCACCGGCGGCCTTGCGTGTGAACGTCAGGCCGAGCACCTGGTCCGGCAGCACCACCCCGTTGGCGAGCAGCCACACGACGCGGGCCGCCATCGTCTCGGTCTTGCCGGACCCGGCGCCGGCGACGACGAGAGACGGCCCGAGCGGCGCCTCGATGATGCGGCGCTGCTCCGGCGTGGGGTCGGGCTGACCGACGAGGACCGCGATCTGGGTGGCCGACAGGATCGTCTCGGGGGTCCCCTGCCTCATGCGACCACCTGCGCGCCCTCGCCGCGGACCGGGCACGACCGCCGGACCGGGCACCGGTCGCAGAGGTCGTTGGCGGTGGCCTCGAACGTCGAGGCGGCCATCTTGTCCGCGACCTGGTCGACCAGCACACGAGCCCAGCTCGGCTCGTCGGACTCGGGACCGAGCGCGGGCTGGACACGTGTCGTCGCGGACGCGCCGGTGCCCAGGAACACGAGCTGCGCGCCGCCGCTCGTGGTGCCCGGCGGCAGGTCGGCGAACGCGCCGGTGTCGACCGCGAGCTGGTACGCGCCGAGCTGGGGGTTCTCGGCGGCCCTGGCCACGCTCGGCGGGCTCGCACCCGTCTTCAGGTCGACGACGCGCACCTCCCCGTCGTCGGCCCGCTCGATGCGGTCGATGCTGCCGCGCAGCGTTGCCCTGTCGGTCTCGACCGTGAACGCGCCCTCGACCAGGAGCGGCTCCCCCGACGACTGCAGGTAGCCGGCGAGCCGGCCCACCATCGCGTCTGCGCGTCGTCGCGTCGCCGTCGCCGGCCAGCCCGCGCCCAGGCCGAGCTCGCCCCACCGGCGGTCCAGGGCGGCCGACAGCTCCGCGTGCGTGCCCTGCGGGTGCTCCTGCGCGATCGCGTGCAGCAGGGTGCCGAGGTTCTGGAGGCCGCTTGCGGACGCGGTTCCGCCCGCGGACTCGAGGGCCCAGCGCAGCGCGCACCGCTGCGCCGTCTCGACCTTCGAGGGCGAGACGGGCACGCGCTCGTCCGGTCCCCACAGCGGGCCGTCGCTCGACGGGGACGCGAGACCGAGCCACTCCTCGGGATCGGCACCGACGGCGCCAGCAGCGGCGAGTCGTGCCAACGTCTGCGCCGCCAGAGGGTCGGGCTCGACGCCGTCGGCGGCGGACTGCTCCAGGTGGGCGCGCAGCCCGGCGACGAGGCCGCGCAGGTCGAGCGGCGAGGGTGCGCTGGTCCGCCGCGGGTCGAGGTCCTCGTCGTTCGGCTCGACGAGCTCCACGAACAAGGACGGCTGCTGGTCGACGTCGTCGACCGCGGTGACGAGCAGTGACGTGCGGGCGCGGGAGCACGCCACGGCGAACGTCCGCAGCTCGTCCGCGAGCACCGCCTGGCGGGCCTCCGCGGCGTCTCGGCCGGGATCGGACGACCCGCCCGGGACCGCGCGGCCCGCGACGATGTCGACGAGCGCCTGCGCTCCGAGCAGGGAGTCGCGCAGACGCAGGTCGGGCCATGTGCCGTCCTGCACCCCCGCGACCACCACGACCTCCCACTCGCGCCCGGCGGCACCAGCCGGCGTGAGCACCTGGACAGCGGCCCGCCGGGCACGCGCCGCCAGCGAGTCCGAGGGCAGGTCCTGGGCCTGGAGCCAGTCGACGAACGCTGCCGGCGCCGAGCGTGGCATCCGGTCCACGAACGTCTCCGCCGCCCGGAAGACCGCCAGCACGGCGTCGAGGTCGCGGTCGGCGCGCTCGCCGGCCGTCCCACCGGCGAGCGCGGACCGCCGCCACGACTCGGCTTGCCCGGTCGCGTCCCAGAGCGACCACAGCACCGTCTGGGCATCCGCCTCCGGTCGCTCTGCGGCTGCCCGGCCGGCGGCCAGCACCCGAGCGAGGCGGACCACCGGGCGCGCTGCGACGGGCAGCGCTTCGGGGGCATCGCCGCTCAACGCCTCGACCAGCAGCTCGTCGCTGGCCCGGCCACCCCCCTCGGCGATCTCGTGCGCACGCAGCGCACGACGCACGCGCCGAAGCCCGACGGCGTCCAGACCGCCCAGCGGTGAGCAGGCGAGCCGGGCGGTGGTGCTCGCGTCCAGGACCGCGGCCCCGACGCAGACCCGCATGGCCTCGAGCAGCGGAGCGACCGCGGGCTCGTCGCGCAGCGGGACGTCGCTGCCGAGCACGCTCACGGGCACGGCGGCCCCGGCCAGCGCCCGGCGCAGGGCGGTGACCTGCGCGCCGGTCGGTGCGATGACTGCCATGTCCGCCCACGCCACGTCCCGCTCGATGTGCGCGGTGCGCAGCGTGTGGGCGATATACGCGGCCTCCTGCGCGGCGCTCGGAAGCAGCGCCACGCGCGCCCCGTCACCCGTCTGCCCTGCGGCGGTCGCGTGCCGGTGCCGGACCACGCCGACCGTGCCGATCCGCTCGGTGATCCGGCCGACGACCTGGCGCAGCTCGGCGTCGTGGCGCCAGACCGTGCGCAGCGTCGTGGTGCGTGCCCCGAGCTCACCAGGACCGGACCCGGTGACGACCGCGCGCCCGACCAGCGCCGGCTCGGCGCCCCGGAACGTCTGCACGGCGGCGTCCGGGTCGGCGAGGAGGACCACGCGCGCGTCGTCGTCGGCCAGGGCCCGCACGAAGCGCGCCGTCGCCGAGGTGCTCTCCTGATGGTCGTCGACGATCACCAGGCGCCAACCCGGCCGGACGGCGCCGGGAACCTCGTCCTCCCAGGTCGCCAGCGCCTGCGCGGCCTCGTCGACGACGATCGCGGGGTCGAGGCGGGCGCCGAGGTCCGGGGTGCCGGAGCGCAGCTCCACGACGTCGAGGTACTCCTCGTACAGGCGCGCGGCGCTCACCCACGTCGGCCGGCCGAAGCGCTCGCCGAGCTCGGCCAGCCCCGCAGGCCGCACCCCGCGCTCGGCCGCGCGCATGAACAGGTCGCGCAGCTCGTCGCGGAACGGACGCAGTCCGAGGACGTCGGGGCGCACCTGCGCGGGCCACGCGAGCGGGACGCCGTCGCCCGCCGTGTGCCCTGCGAGCAGCTCACCGAGCATCAGGTCCTGCTCCGCGCCGGACACGAGCGTGGGGGGCGGCTCGCCGAGCTGAGCGGCGCGCGCCCGCAGGACCGAGCACGCCGCCGCCGCGGCGGTCTGCACGAGCGGTCGCCCCGAGGTGGCGCGCAGCCGCGCCGAGAGCCGGTCGCGCAGGTCGGCCGCCGAACGTCGGCTCGCCGCGATGACCAGCACGTCGTGCGCGTCGAGACCGGACTCCACCGCGGCGACCACCGACTCGAGCGCGACCGTCGTCTTGCCCGTTCCCGGCGCACCGAGAACCAGGAGCGCCTGCTCCGTGCCGCGTGCGACCGCCGCGACGGCTGCCGCCTGGTCCGGGTCGAGATGCACCAGCGAGCCCGGGCCGGAGGCCGGGACGTCCGCGAACGCCGGGCGCACGAGGCGCAGGGCGGGAGTCGCGGTGGTCACGCAGAAGAGTCCATCACGGGCCGCCGACAAGCCTGCGCAGGACCCGCCCTCAGCGACCGATCGGGCCTACGGGAACGGCCAGGCGTTGGGAAGGCACGGCGCCACCTGGTACGACTGCTGCTGCATCACCGGGGCGATCTGCCCTGCGCCGCCGCAGCTCTCGTGCTGGTGCCCCAGCAGGTGCCCGACCTCGTGGTTCACCAGGTACTGCCGGTAGAGCACCTTGTCGGCGGCGTACTCCGGCGTCGCCTCGACCCAGCGACGCAGGTTCAGAGCCGCGTGCCCTGCGCGGCCGCAGGAGACCTCGCCCCTGGTCCGCAGCGGCGCGCACAGCGCGTCGACGGTCTTCGGCGAGGCCAGGAGCACGCGCAGCTCGGCCTCGCCGTCGGTCCGGGCGAACGACGTCGACCCGTCGCCGCCCCAGCCGCGTGCATCGTTCAGCGTCGCCATGACGGTCGCGGCGAACAGTGCGCCGTCGACCGCGAGACCCGCCTCGACCTCCACCCGCACCGTCCGGACGGTCCCCGTGCCGGGACCGGGATCGCTGCCCGGCACGACGACGAACGTGCCGCCCGCCACCTCCGGCACGTCCGCCGACAGGAGGCCCGAGGCGACGTCGGCGGCCGTCAGCCCCGGTGGGAGCGCGACGACCTCCGGGACCGGCTCCACGGGGACGGCGACCTCTGACGGGGCGGCGACCGGGTCCGGATCCTCGAGCGAGGAGCTCTTCTTCGCGTCCGCCTCGGGCGCGGCCTCGTCGGACACCACGTCACCAGGGCTCTCAGACGCCGCAGTCGCGGGCGTCGTCTCCCCACCGAACAACCCGCTCACGCGCGGATCCGCGGAGGTCGCCCACGCACTGCCCGCTCCCGCGACGAGTCCGACGACCACGGCGACGCCGAGCAGGGCACGCCTGCGCGCAGGCACACCTGCGGGGCGCGCGTGGCGGCGCACGCGCGCCGCATCGTCGGCATTCCGGCCTGCGCCGGTCTTCTTCACACCCGCATCGTCGCATCGTTGACACATGCCGTCGCTACGATCACGGGATGACGGCCGAGTCAGAAGGCTCCCCCCCGCGTCCGCGCAGCCCGCGGATGGCTCGTGACGAGCGCCGGGCGCAGGTGCTCCGGATCGCCCAGGAGCTCTTCTCCACCGACGGCTACCACCACGTCTCCATGGACGACATCGCGGAGCGCGCCGAGGTCAGCAAGCCCGTGCTGTACCGGCACTTCCCGTCCAAGCTCGACCTGTACCTCGCCGTCGTCGACCTGCGCGGGACCGACCTGCTCGTCGCCGTCGACGCGGCGGTCGCCGGCATCGAGCAGGGACCTGTCCGCCGGGGCGACGGACGCGACGTCATCGCCGCGATCGTGGAGGCGTACGTCATGTTCGTCGAGAGCGCAGGAGAGGCCTCGGTCCTGCTGTTCGAGTCGGACGTCACGCACGACGCCGACGTGCGCGCCCGGGTCGAGCACGCGTCCTCGCAGGCGGCGTTGCGGATCACGACCGTGTTGTCCGAGGTCACAGCCCTGTCGCTCGAGGACGCGGGCCTGCTGGCGGTCTCGATGATCGCGATGGCGGAGGGCGCGGCGACGCACCGGCTGCGCAAGCCGGACGACGTGACGCCCGAGCGGACCGTCCAGCTGGTGACCCAGCTCGCCTGGGGCGGGGTGTCGGCGCTGATCCGGCCCGACTTCGTCTACGAGGACGCCTAGGATCGGACGATGCGCCTTGGCCCACCGGCCGGCGAAGCAGCGAACGCCTGAGTAAGGGACGTGGAAGAGATGACGGTGGAGATCACCATCGGCGTGCAGAACTCACCCCGCGAGATCAGCCTCGAGTCGGACCAGACGCCCGACGAGATCGGCGCGGTCGTCGCAGCCGCCCTCAGTGGCCGGCCGACCCTCGAGCTGACCGACGTGCGCGGTCGCCGGGTCATCGTGCCGGTCGCGAGCCTCGGCTACGTCGAGATCGGCTCGGAGCAGAAGGGCCGCGTCGGCTTCGGCACCCTCTGACGCAGCGAACGAGAGAGCCCCGGACGGTGACCGTCCGGGGCTCTCTCGCATCTTGAGGCAGGTTCAGGCAGTGAGGCCCAGCCGCGCCATCCGCCGCGTGTGCTGCGCGGTGAGCTCGCCGAACAGCTTGGGGGGCGCTCCCGGCGCGTCGCCGGACGCACCCTCGGGGGTCCGAGCGGCACCGAGCGCGACGAGCCGGACCAGCGCGGGCCGCTGCACGAGCAACCGCTGCACCACACCGAGCGCCTCGCCGACCAGCCGACGACCCCAGAGCGCGAGCCGAGCGCTGAGCACACCGTCCACCGAGCCCGCGGCGTCGAGCTCGGCGACGGCAAGCTCGGCGTGCGAGGCGTCGTCGAGGACCTCGAGCACGATCGCACGCGACCCTTCGTCGAGCCCCTCGGCAGCCAGCCTGCAGAAGTCGTCGGCGACGCCGTAGCCGACGTACGCCTTGAGCAGCCGCTCCCACCAGGTGCTCGGCGGTGTGCGGGCGTCGAAGTCGTCGAGGACGTGGTCGTACTGCCGGACCGCCTCGACAGGGTCGCCACCGATCTCGGCGATGCGTGCCAGGATCTTGTCGCGGCGGGTGATCGCACCAGCCGCGAACCTGCTGAGCTCGAGGCGCTGCTCGATGGTCGGCGCGAGCGCTGAGTCCGCCGCGAGACGCCCGAAGGCCACGTGCTCGAGCTGCGCGACGAGACCGAGCAGCTCGACCGCGTCGTCGTGCTCCAGCGCCGTGCTCCCGTCGCCGAGACCGGGGGCTCGTTCGGCGCTCTCAGGTCGCGAGGGGGTCGTGGTCATCCGAGGATCTTAGTCCGGTCCGGCAGCGGCGCGCAGGGCAGCGGCACAGCGGGTCGACGAGCGCGACCGCGAGCCGACGGCGGGTCCCGGGACCAGCCCCTGAGGCGTCGGATAGACTGGGCGTGTACATCGGTTGCCCGGTCGTCTCGTTCGCAAGAGTTCTGACCCACCTCGCTCAGCCCCGGCTCGTCCGGAAGACGCTCGCGAGTCGCCTTTCACGATCGGCTGCCGGCCACATCGCGTGGTGAGCTCCGCTGTCGCCCGGGAACGATCCGACGAACCCGACGGACATCCGTCGAATGCTGTCGAACTGTCGTGAACACCCGGACAGCGCGCGAGTCACCACCCTTCGCAGTGAAGAGCTTCTTGGTGACGACGACCGACATCAACCCGACCGCGTCCGACGACACGCCCGACCAGATCGAAGATCAGGTGCCGGAGCAGGTGTCTGCCCTGGCCGCCCCCATGTCCCGCCCGCTGAAGAACACCTGGTCCTCCGTGCAGGCCGTCGAGGCCTCGTTCGCGGACTTCGACGTGCGCCCCGAGATCGTGCAGGCGCTCGCCGACGCCGGGATCACGCACCCGTTCCCCATCCAGGCGATGACCCTGCCCGTGGCGCTGTCCGGCCACGACATCATCGGCCAGGCCAAGACCGGTACCGGCAAGACCCTCGGCTTCGGCGTCCCGATGCTGCACCGCGTCATCGCCCCCGGCGAGGAGGGCTACGACCAGCTGCCCGAGCCGGGCAAGCCGCAGGCGCTCGTCGTCGTCCCCACCCGTGAGCTCGCCGTGCAGGTGGCCGGTGACCTCGCCACGATGAGCGCGCGCCGCTCGGTCCGCGTGCTGCAGGTCTACGGCGGGCGTGCGTACGAGCCGCAGATCGCCGCGCTGAACAGCGGGGTCGACGTCGTCGTCGGCACGCCGGGCCGCATGATCGACCTGCTCAAGCAGCGTCACCTCGACCTGTCCCGCGTCAAGGCGGTCGTGCTCGACGAGGCCGACGAGATGCTGGACCTCGGCTTCCTGCCCGACGTCGAGACGCTCCTGAGCGCGACCCCCGCGAGCCGCCACACGATGCTGTTCTCGGCGACCATGCCGGGCGCCGTCGTCGCGATGGCGCGCCGGTACATGACGCAGCCCACGCACATCCGCGCGGCTGACCCGGACGACGACGGCCAGACCGTCAAGAACATCAAGCAGGTCGTCTACCGCGCGCACGCGCTGGACAAGGTCGAGCTCCTCGCCCGCATCCTGCAGTCGCGCGACCGCGGCCTGACGATCGTGTTCGCCCGCACCAAGAGGACGGCCGCCAAGGTCGCCGACGACCTGGTCGAGCGCGGCTTCGCCGCCGGTGCGCTGCACGGCGACCTCGGTCAGGGCGCGCGCGAGCAGGCGCTGCGGGCGTTCCGGCACGGCAAGGTCGACGTGCTGGTCGCCACGGACGTGGCAGCCCGCGGCATCGACGTCGAGGCCGTCACGCACGTCATCAACTACCAGTGCCCCGAGGACGAGAAGACCTACCTGCACCGCACGGGACGCACCGGCCGCGCCGGCGCCAAGGGCACCGCGGTCACGTTCGTCGACTGGGACGACATCCCCCGCTGGGGCCTGATCGACAAGGCACTCGGCCTGGGCATCCCCGAGCCGGTCGAGACGTACTCCAGCTCGGCGCACCTGTTCACGGACCTCGACATCCCCGAGGGCACCAAGGGCCGCCTGCCCAAGGCGCAGCAGACCCGCGAGGGCCTCGGCGCCGAGAAGCTCGAGGACCTCGGCGAGACGGGCAAGCGTGGCGGTGGCAGCCGTCCGACCGGCTCCGACTCGCGCTCGGGCGGCGACCGCGGTCCGCGCACGGGCAGCACCTCGGCTCCGCGCAGCTCCGCACCCCAGTCGGAGGGCACCGACGGCGAGAGCCGTGGTCGCCGCCGCGGTGGTCGCGGACGCGGCCGTGGAGAGGCCGGTCCGGCGGGCACGTCGACGACCGGAGCGGCCGGCGCCGAGGCCACGGCCGGCGGCCCGACGAGCACCACGACGGGCGGCGAGCCGGGCACGTCGGCACGTCGCAGCCGCAACCGTCGCCGCACCCGCAGCGGCGCGAGCACGGGCACGGAGGCGACCTCGACGCCGGCTCCAGCCACGGACGCCTGACCCCAGCCACAGACCGGACGGGCACGCATCCCTCGCGGGGTGCGTGCCCGTTCGTCGTGCGAGCGGCTACGCGGCCTTGATGAACGCCTCGACGGCGTTCGCGATCAGCTGCACGGCGATCGCGGCGAGCAGCAGACCCGCGATCCGGGTGACCAGGATCGTGCCGCCGTCGCCGAGCACCCGGTGGATCACGTTGGCGAACCGCATGGCCAGGTAGAGGCACACGTGCACGGCGAGGACGCCCAGGGCGATCGCCACCCAGTCGGCCGCGGTCTGGTCGGACTGCTGCACGAACACCATGGTCGCGACGATGGCACCGGGCCCGGCCAGCAGCGGGGTCCCGAGCGGCACCAGCGCCACGTTGACCTTGCCGTCCCCGGCTGGCTTGGGCTCCTCCATCTTGCCCGTCAGCAGCTCCATGGCGACGAGCAGGAGGAGGAGGCCGCCGGACGCCTGCAGCGCGGGCAGCGTGATGTGCAGGTAGTCCAGCAGCTTCTGCCCGAACAGGGCGAACGCGACGATCACGCCGAGCGCCACGAGCACGGCCTGGCGGGCGGCGCGGTTGCGCTGGCTGCGCGTCATCGCTGCGGTCAGCCCGAGGAAGATCGGGACGGTCCCGGGCGGGTCCATGATGACGAAGAGCGTGATGAACACCGACCCGAACAGCTGCCAGTCGATCACGGCGCTCATGCGCGCACGACCCCGGTCACGCCCTGGTCCTCGATCGCCGAGAGCACGTCGGGGTCGGTCAGGTTCTCCCCGAGCCGGTTGAGCTTCCCCGACCCGTGGTAGTCGCTCGACCCGGTCACCAGGAGCCCGAGCCGGTCGGCGATCCCGGTCAGGCGCGCTCGCTGCGCAGGGCTGTGGTCACGGTGGTTGACCTCGATGCCCGCGAGGCCGGCGGCGGCCAGGCGGTCGAAGTCGGCGTCCGGAACCACCTGCCCCCGCGCATCGGCACCGGGGTGCGCGAACACCGGCACGCCACCCGCGGCACGGATCGCGCGGACCGCGTCGGCCCCGTCGGGCGCGTAGTGCGGCACGTGGTAGCGGCCGTCGGCCCGCAGCAGGTGGACGAACGCGGCGTCCCGGTCGGGCACGATCCCCAGCGCGACCAGCGCGTCCGCGATGTGGGGACGGCCGATGACCTCCGCATCCTGGGAGTGCTCCAGCACGTCCTGCCAGGTGATCGGGTAGTCCGCCGCCAGCAGCTCGACGATCGCCCGGGCGCGGCCGACGCGCGCGTCCCGGGTCTTGTCGAGCTCGAGGGTCAGGGCCGTCGCGGTGGGGTCCTGCAGGTAGGACAGCAGGTGGATGCTGATCCCGTGCGCGCGGGCCGACACCTCGGTGCCGAGCACCAGGTCGATGCCGTGCCGTCGCGCCGAGTCGGAGGCCTCGTCCCAGCCCACCGTCGTGTCGTGGTCGGTCAGCGCGACGACGTCCAGCCCAGCGGCAGCGGCAGCGGCGACGACCTCACCCGGGGAGTCCCTGCCGTCGGAAGCTGTGGAGTGGGTGTGGAGGTCGATGCGCACGGGCCCACGGTAGCGGTGGCGACGGGTGGGAAGATGAGCCCATGAGCGAGGAGAGCACCACCGAGCAGTCGCTGGCAGACCGTGCGTCCAACAGGTCGCAGCGACCGTCGTCCGCCGAGTTCGTCAGGTTCATCACCTCGGGCTGGGGCGACCGGCCCGCGTCCGACGTCGTGCGCGGTCCCGCGGCCGACGCGACCGCGGCCCGACGCGGCGAGATCTCGAACCGGTTCCCCGGTGAACGCCTGGTGATCCCCGCCGGCACGTTCAAGGTGCGCTCCAACGACACCGACTACCGCTTCCGCCCCCACTCGGCGTTCGCGCACCTCACAGGCCTGGGCGTCGAGCAGGAGCCCGATGCGGTCCTGGTCCTGCACCCGGTCCAGGACGGCACGGGCGACGACGGCAGCGGCCACGAGGCGGTCCTGTACATCCGGCCGCTCGCGGGCCGCGACACGGAGGAGTTCTTCTCCGACGCCCGCTACGGCGAGTTCTGGGTGGGCGCGCGGCCGTCGCTCGAGGACATCGAGACCCTGACGGGTGTCCGGACCGCGCACGTCGACGACCTGCGCGACGCGCTGGCCAAGGACGTGGGCGTGGACGGCGTGCAGCTGCGCGTCGTGCCCGACGTCGACGAGGCGATCGAGGCCGTGGTCGACGAGATCCGCGCGGCCGAGCAGGCCGGAGTGCGCGACGAGGTGCTGGCCGAGGCGCTCTCGGAGCTGCGTCTGGTGAAGGACGCCCACGAGGTCGAGCAGATGCGCCTCGCGGTCGCGACGACGATCGACGGCTTCGAGCAGGTCGTGCGGCGGCTGCCCGAGGCGATCGCGCACCGGCGTGGCGAGCGGGTGATCGAGGGCACGCTCGTCGGGCACGCGCGCCAGGAGGGCAACGCGGTCGGCTACGAGACGATCGCCGCCGCCGGGGAGCACGCCACGACGCTGCACTGGACCGACAACGACGGCAAGGTACGCGCAGGCGAGCTGGTCCTCATCGACGCGGGCGTCGAGGTCGACTCCCTCTACACGGCGGACATCACGCGGACGCTCCCGATCGACGGCACGTTCACCGAGGTGCAGCGCCGCGTCTACCAGGCCGTCCTGGACGCCGCGGACGCCGGTCTCGCGGCCGCCGTGCCGGGTGCGAAGTTCCGTGACGTGCACGCTGCGGCGATGCAGGTGATCGCCGAGCGGCTCTCCGAGTGGGGTCTCCTGCCGGTCTCCGCCGAGGAGTCGCTGCTGCCCGAGAACCAGCACCACCGCCGTTGGATGGTGCACGGGACGAGCCATCACCTGGGCCTCGACGTGCACGACTGCGCGCAGGCGCGGGCCGAGCTGTACCTGGACGGCGTGCTCGAGCCGGGCATGGTGTTCACGATCGAGCCGGGCCTGTACTTCAAGTCCGACGACCTGCTGGTTCCGCAGGAGTACCGCGGCATCGGTGTGCGCATCGAGGACGACGTGCTGATCACCGCGGACGGCAACGAGAACCTCTCGGCCGCACTTCCGCGCGACCCCGACGAGGTCGAGGCGTGGATGGACGGACTTCTGAACGGGTAGTCGAGCACGCCCGCCGTCGCGCGTCACCCCTGCGCCGGGACGATCCACGTCCCGCTAGCACCGGGAGGCACACGGTGGAAGGACTTTCCGCTCTCTTGTTCCAGAAGTTCGCGCACGGCGACATCCGCAGCGCCCTGCCCGACGCGCCGACGCTCGAACCTCCGTTGACGTCCGCGGAGCGGCGGGCGGCGCGGGTCAGGGCGCGGCAGGCGGCGAGGGCGGTCCGCTCGGCGGAGCGGGTGGTGCGGGCTTCTCGTCCTCGACCGGCGGCGCCTGCGGTGCGGCAGGCGGGTACGCAGCCGACGGACCCGGCGACGCTGTGGTGGTGACGGGCGTGGGAGGGACGGGGCGTGCGGGCCAGCCGGACTGCACGCCGCCGATCTCCCGGAGGAGGTTGCGCGCCTTGTTCGCCTGCTCCGCCTTGCACAGCACGGCGTAGGACGACGCGACGATCTGGCTCGTGGACGTGAAGTCACGCCGACGGCGCGTCATCGAGTAGGTCACCACCGAGAAGAGCATCCCGAACGCGCCGCCGATCAGGATCGCCGACAGGATCGGTGTGCCGGAGCCCGCCTCGGAGAACAGGCTGAGCAGCAGCCCGACGAACAGGCCGAGCCACGCTCCGGTGAGGAATCCGCCGAGCGCGGCCCGCGGGTAGGACAGGCGACCGGTGACACGCTCGACCATCCGCAGGTCCGCGCCGACGATCGTCACGAGCCGGACCGGGAAGTCCTTGTCCGCGAGGTGCGCGACGGCCCTCTGGGCCTGGGCGTAGGTGTCGTAGGCCGCGACGGTCTCCCCCTGCGGCTGCGTCTGGTCGCGCGGGGTGCGCGCTGCGCCGGGGAACGACATGCGGCGATCCTCTCCCACGCGTCCGGCGATAGCCAGGCCCGAAGCGGCCCCGCTCAGCCCCGTCGGTGCGCGAGCCTGTGCCACGCCTTGCCGCCGACCAGTCCGATCCCCCCGACGAGCGCCCGAGCAGGCTGGGTGACCGGCGCGAAGCGGCCGGGGCGCCTCCGGTCGACCTTGCGGATCACGTAGACCTCGTTGTGCATCGCGTCGATGCCGCGGGACCGGTCGACTGTGTTCACGGTGGTGACGCTCGTCCCGCCCGTCCACCGCGACAGCAGGTCCTCGAAGTCCTGGCCGTACTCGTAGGTGACCAGCGCACGGTGGTCCCCCACCGGGCTGCCGTGGTACTGAGCCGGACGGAGGTGCTCGACCGTGCCGTCCGACGCGAGACGCGCACGCTGCTTCGTCTCGTCGAGCCCGCGGAACTTCGGCGTCGTGAACACGTGCGCGCCGCCGGGGCGCAGCACCCGGTGGATCTCGGCGACGGCCCGCTCGGGGTGGAAGACATGCTCCAGGACGTCCTGGGTGACGACGAGGTCGAACGTCCCGTCGGCGAACGTCAGCTCCTCGACGGACTCGCACCGGATGCCGTCGACCTCCGCTCCGAGGGCGACCTCGGGAAGGTACTGCGAGCTGGTGTAGTGCTGGGCGAACCTGCTGATGTAGTCGTTCGACGGCGACGACTCGTGGATCTGGAGCGCCTCCCAGCCGGGGAACTGGTCGTCGAGCACGGCTTGGAGGTGGCGTTGTCGCGGGATCGAGCCGCACACGCCGCAGACGTAGTGGTCTCGCAGCCACTCCTGGTGCGCGCGGAACGTGGTGAGGTGGCGACAGCACGCGCAGTAGCCGTCGTTCTCGAAGAGCCAGTCCTGGTCAGTCGACGCGGCGGTTTCTTCGTTCACGCGATTCCCTCCACGGGTCCTGGGTCGTCGTGCACCTGCAACCTAAGCGACAGCGGGGCACCGCGGGCAGACGCTGCGCGGACCGGATCGGATCGGCGTGTGCCGCGCCGTGAGGGCGTGCCCCGTCGGCGCGCCGGTCTAGGCTGACCGACGTGAGCAGCGTCGGGACCCGGGTGTTCGTCGCGCGCCTTGCCGGGACCAGCGTGTTCGACCCCCTGGGTGACCAGGTGGGACGTGTGCGCGACGTCGTCGTGCTGGTGCGTCCCAAGGGTGCGCCCCGAGCCGTCGGGCTCGTGGTCGAAGTGGGCAGCCGTCGCCGGGTGTTCCTGCCGCTCACGCGTGTCACGTCCGTCGACGCCGGTCAGGTCATCTCGACCGGCCTGGTGAACATGCGCCGGTTCGAGCAGCGCGCGTTCGAGACGCTCGCGGTCGGGGAGCTCCTCGACCGCACGGTGGAGTTCGTCGACGGGTCCGGCGTCGCGTCCATCGAGGACGTCGCGATCGAGCTGCAGCGCAACGGCGACTGGGTGATCTCCAAGCTCTTCGTGCGGCGCCGTCCGGCGGGACGCTCGGGCATCCTGCGCCGCCGCGGGGAGACGTTGCTGGTCTCCGTCGACGAGGTCACGGGACTCGCGCAGGCCACGGCCGCCCAGGGCGCCGAGCTGATGCTCGCGCAGTACGAGGACCTCAAGCCCGCCGACCTGGCGGACGTCCTGCACGACCTCGGGCTGACGCGACGCCTCGAGGTGGCCAGCGCGCTCGACAACGAGCGCCTCGCGGACGTGCTCGAGGAGCTGCCCGAGGACGACCAGGTCGGCATCCTGCAGGGGCTGGCGCGCACGCGTGCGGCCGACGTCCTCGAGGCGATGCAGCCTGACGACGCGGCGGACCTGCTGAACGAGCTGCCGGACGACCAGCAGGCCGAGCTCCTCGAGCTGATGGAGCCCGAGGAGGCCAAGGACGTCCGGCGCCTGCTCGCGTACGAGGACAACACCGCGGGCGGTCTGATGACCACCGAGCCGGTGATCCTCGGTCCGGAGACCCCGATCGCCGCAGCCCTCGCGCACGTCCGCCGGCAGGACCTCACGCCCGCGCTCGCGTCGATGGTGTTCGTCGCGCGGCCCCCGCTGGAGACGCCGACCGGACGGTTCATCGGTGTCGTGCACCTGCAGCGGCTGCTGCGCGAGCCGCCGCACGAGTCGATCGGCTCGATCATCGACACCGACATCGAGGCGCTCGAGGTCGATGCCCCTCTGCTCGCGGTGACTCGCCAGCTGGCCACCTACAACCTGCTGGCCCTGCCCGTCGTCGACGCCGAGAAGCGCCTGCTCGGCGTGGTCTCGGTCGACGACGTGCTGGACCACCTGCTGCCCGAGGACTGGCGCGAGACGGACGACGACGGCACCATGCCGCAGGACATGGGCGTGCGCCGTGCCTGAGCGCCTCGACACCCCGCGCAGCACGCGCCGCGTCCTGATCCGCCGCCCGCAGATCGACGAGGACGCGTCCGGCAAGATCTCGGAGAGCATCGCCCGCTTCCTGGGCACGCCGCGGTTCATCATCTGGCTGTCGATCTTCTGCGTCGCGTGGATCCTCTGGAACGTCGACATCGGTCCTGACCGGCCGCAGTTCGACTCCGCCGCACGCGGCTTCACGGCGTTGACGCTCGTCCTGTCGCTGCAGGCCTCCTACGCCGCCCCGCTCATCCTCCTCGCGCAGAACCGGCAGACGGACCGCGACCGCGTGCAGGCCGAGCAGGACCGCCAGCGCTCGGAGCGGAACCTCGCCGACACGGAGTTCCTGGCGCGCGAGATGGCCGCCCTGCGCATCGCGCTGTCCGAGGTGGCCACCCGCGACTTCATCCGATCCGAGCTGCGCAACCTGCTCGAGGACATGGCCGCGGAGCGCGACGACGACAAGGGCGAGGCCGGGGCGGAGCGCGAGGCCGCCGACAAGGAGCCGAAGAAGTCCCGGCGGTCTCCTCGCACCTGATCGCCAACCTACGATGGGCGCATGCCCGAACCGACCGACCCGCTGACCGATGCGATCCGCACGGCACTCGCCGGCGTGCTCGACCCGGAGATCAAGCGGCCGATCACCGACCTCGGCATGGTCCGCTCGATCGAGGTCGCCGGGACGTCACCCGCCGGCCGGCACGTGGTCGTCGGCATCGACCTGACCACGCCCGGCTGCCCGCTGAAGGACACGCTGACGCGTGACGTGAGCGCCGCCGCCGCGTCCGTCGAGGGTGTCGGCACGGTCGACGTGGTGTTCGGAGTCATGTCCAAGGAGCAGCGCGCCGACCTGCGCACCCTCCTGCGCGGCCCCGGGACCGAACCCGTCATCCCGTTCGCCCTGCCGCAGTCGCTGACGAAGGTCTTCGCGATCGCGTCGGGCAAGGGTGGTGTGGGCAAGTCGTCGGTCACGGCCAACCTGGCGGTGGCGATGGCAGCGGACGGACTGCGCGTCGGCATCGTGGACGCCGACATCTACGGCTTCTCGATCCCCCGGATGCTCGGCGTCACCCGCCAGCCCACGCGGGTCGACGACATGCTGCTGCCGCCCGAGGCCTTCGGCGTGCAGGTCGTCTCGATCGGCATGTTCGTGCCGCCGGGGCAGCCGGTCGTCTGGCGCGGGCCCATGCTGCACCGCGCACTGCAGCAGTTCCTGGCCGACGTGTTCTGGGGCGACCTCGACGTGCTGCTGCTCGACCTCCCGCCCGGCACGGGCGACATCGCCATCTCGGTCGCCCAGCTGCTGCCGAGCTCCGAGCTCGTGGTGGTCACGACGCCGCAGGTCGCGGCCGCCGAGGTGGCCGAGCGCGCCGGCTCGATCGCCGTGCAGACGCGCCAGAACGTGGTCGGCGTGGTGGAGAACATGTCCTGGCTGGAGCAGCCCGACGGGTCGCGGCTGGAGCTGTTCGGATCTGGTGGCGGACAGCGCGTGGCGGACAACCTGTCGACCCTCACCGGCCGCGACGTCCCGCTGCTCGGTCAGGTGCCCCTGGACATGCGTCTGAGAGAGGCCGGAGACGGCGGCCACCCAGTGGTACTGTCCGAACCGGACTCACCTGCGGCTCAGATCTTGCGCAGCGTGGCCCGCTCCCTCGCAGCACGACGTCGTGGCCTCGCAGGGCGATCACTGGGGCTCTCCCCGGCGGCACACTGAAAATTCACCCGCTCGTCGGGCGATTCATCGACCGACCACGTTGGTTTCTGTTCGATCTCGTGTGATGATGTTCACATGCTCGCTACGCAGCGCCAGGAGCGCATCCTCGCAGCAGTCCGCGCGCACGGGGCCGCCCGTGTAGCGGACCTGGTAGAGAGCCTCGACGTCTCCGACATGACGGTCCGCCGGGACATCGCCGAGCTCGCCCGCGCCGGCCTCGTCCGACGCGTCCACGGCGGGGCCGTGGCGCCTGACGCCCCCGGTCGTCCGACCGACGAGCCCGGGTTCGACGCCAAGCGCGGCTGGGCCGGCGCGGAGAAGACCGCCATCGCCGAGGCCGCCCTGGCCACGATCGAGCCCGGCCAGGCCATCGCCCTGTCCGCCGGAACCACCACGTACCTGCTGGCCGAGCTGATCGCGTCGGACCCCGCGCTGCGCCCGCTCACCGTCGTGACGAACGGCCTGCGGATCGCCGACGTGCTGCACACCGCGACGGGCATCCAGGTCATCCTCACGGGTGGCGTGCGCACGCCGTCGGACGCGCTGGTCGGCCCCGTCGCCGACTCGACCCTGGCCAGCCTGCGCGTCGACCGCACCTACCTCGGCGTGCACGGCATCGACGCCGCCGGTCTGACCACCCCGAACCTGGCCGAAGCCGCCACCGACCGCGCCCTGATCTCCTGCGCCGCGGTCACGACGGTCCTCGCCGACCACACCAAGTGGGGCGTCGTGGGCCTCGCCCGCATCGTGCCGCTGGACGACGTCGACACGTTGATCAGCGACGACTCCCTGTCCCCCGACGCACGTCGGCAGCTGGCGGGTGGAGCGACCCAGCTCCGCCTCGTCTCCGTGGGCCCTCACGGCTCGCCGACGAGCACGACCTCTGACCCTCAGCCTGGAGCTTCTACGTGACGACGCACGACGCGCCCACCCCGCCCGTCCGCCTGACCAGCACACGTCTCGCCGACGGCCGGGAGCTCCTCTACTTCGACGACAGCGAGCCCTACGTCTCCGGCGCCAAGACTCGCCGCCTGGACGACCCGAGGCCCCTGCCGGACCGCTTCGCGCCGGTCGTCGGCCCCGACGGCGTCGCCGCCCCCGTCACCGGGCCCGAGCTGCGTCGTGACCCGCTGACCGGCGAGTGGATCCCCATGGCCGCGCACCGGATGAACCGCACGTTCCTGCCCCCGGCCGAGGCCAACCCGCTCGCGCCCGCGAAGCCGGGAGCGCCGTACCAGGACGGCGAGATCCCGGCCGAGGACTACGACGTCGTCGTGTTCGAGAACCGGTTCCCGTCGCTGCTGGCGGTGCCCGGCGTCCCCGACGCCCCGACGCTGCGCTCGGACGAGCCGCTGTGGACCGTGCGCCCGGCCGCGGGCCGCTGCGAGGTCATCTGCTTCTCGTCGGACCCGACCGCGTCACTGCGCACGGTCGGGCCCCGGCGCATGCGCACGATCGTCGAGGCGTGGACGCAGCGCACCGAGGCGCTCGGAGCACTGCCCGGGATCGAGCAGGTCTTCATCTTCGAGAACCGCGGCAAGGAGATCGGCGTCACGCTGCACCACCCGCACGGGCAGATCTACGCCTTCCCGTACGTCACCCCCCGGACGCAGGCGATGCTCGCCGAGGCGACGGCCTACTCGGACCGCACCGGTCGGCTGCTGGGCCGCGACGTCCTGGACGCAGAGCTCGAGCACGGCGAGCGGATCGTGCTGGAGTCGGAGCACTGGGTGGCGTACGTGCCGTTCGCCGCCCGCTGGCCCGTCGAGGTCCACCTGGCGCCGCGCCGTGACGTCCCCGACCTGCCGGCGCTCACGGACGAGGAGCGCGACGACCTGGCGACCACCTACCTCACGCTGCTGGAGCGGCTCGACCGGTTCTTCGTCGGCCCGCAGGGCGAGGCGATCCCGCTGCCCTACATCTCCGGCTGGCACCAGGCGCCCGTGCACGAGGGGCGCGACGTCTCCCGACTGCACCTGCAGCTCTTCTCGGTGCTGCGCGCGCCCGGCAAGCTCAAGTACCTCGCGGGCGTCGAGTCGGGCGTCGGCGCCTGGATCAGCGACACCACCCCGGAGCGCATCGCGGCTCGTCTGCAGGAGCTCGCGTGACGGGGGAGGTCGCCTGGGTCGACGCGTGGACGCGTGAGCAGGGCAACCAGCGGGCCAGGGCACTGTTCACGGAGCGATTCGGCACGACGCCGGACGGCACGTGGTCGGCTCCGGGCCGGGTCAACCTCATCGGGGAGCACACGGACTACAACGGCGGCCTGTGCCTGCCCATCGCGCTCCCCCACCGGACCTACGTGGCACTGCGGCGTCGCGACGACGACCGGGTCCGGCTCGTCTCGGCGCAGGAGCCGAACGACCTGCGTGAGCTCGGGCTGGGCGACGTCGGACCGGGTGCCGTCGATGGCTGGGCCGCCTACGTCGCCGGTGTGGCGTGGGCCATGCGCGAGGCCGGGCTGCCCGTGCTGGGCTTCGACGTCGCCGTGGACTCGTGCGTGCCGTACGGCGCCGGCCTCTCGTCGTCCGCGGCCCTCGAGGCGTCGGTCGCGGTCGCTCTGGACGCGGTGTTCGAGCTCGGGCTCGCGGGTCCGACCGACGATGCGGGCCGAGCTACGCTCGCCGCGATCTGCGTGCGCGCCGAGAACGAGATCGCAGGCGCCCCGACCGGGGGCATGGACCAGGCGGCCTCGCTGCGCGCCCAGGTGGGCCACGCGCTGCTGCTCGACTGCCTCGACGGCTCGGTCCGGCACGTGCCGTTCGACCTGGCGGCGCAAGGGCTGGCGCTGCTCGTCGTCGACACCCGGGCGGAGCACGCGCTCGTCGACGGGCAGTATGCCGCTCGGCGCGCCTCCTGCGAGGCGGCGGCCGCACACCTGGGCGTCGAGACGCTGCGCGAGATCACCACGGACCCTCGCGGGATGGAGTGGGCGCTCGGCAAGCTCGACGACGAGGTCCAGGTGCGGCGGGTCCGGCACGTCGTCACCGAGATCGACCGCGTGACGTGGTTCGTCGCCCTGCTCGACGCGGGCGAGGCCGGTTCCGTCGGACCGCTCATGAACGCGTCGCACGCGTCCTTGCGCGACGACTACGAGGTGTCGTGCCGCGAGCTCGACCTCGTCGTCACGACGTCGGTGCAGGCCGGAGCGCTCGGCGCGCGGATGACCGGCGGGGGCTTCGGCGGGTCTGCCATCGCCCTCGTCCGGACCGACGAGGTCGAAGCCGTCGCCCAGGCCGTGGCGGACGCGTTCGCCGACGCTGGGCTGCACGCACCCGCGTTCCTCGTCGCGACCGCACAGGCTCCGGCTGCCTGAGGCTCACCCTCCAACACGCCCGCACCACGATCAGGTTCGATTTCCGCCCGCTAGCGCGCACAACGCAGTAGTGTCTGTCGCGCGGTTGTGGTCGAGATCATCCTCGGGACTGATTCGTCGGCCCCGACCCGGTGGCTACCGTCCAGGCAGCAGCTCGGCGGCGCTCGTCCGCGTACTCGTTCGCGTACTCGTTCACGTGCCCGTTCGACAGCAGTCCAGCACGACCCGGGGGGGCATCCCGGCGCGCCCGCAAGAACCATCGACGCGAGGAGTCCGACCGTGGGGGTCACCCGAAGGATCGTCTTCCCGATCGTCCGCCTGGTGATCTGGGCGGTCATCGCCGTCTCCCTGGTGAAGATCGCCTTCACCGGTGCGGACGTCAGCACGCAGGACACGTCGCTGAAGCCCACGGGCGCGGCGGTCGAGCCGACGGTCGTGGTCGAGACCGGCACCGTCACCAACGCCGTCACCATCCAGGCCTCCGTCGTCGCCGACCCCGCGGTCCTCGTGAAGGCCACGCTCGCCGGCACGGTGAGCCGGCTGCTGGTCGCGGACGGTGCTGTCGTCGCGGTCGGTACGCCGATCCTGGAGGTCCGCAAGGAGACGCCGCAAGACCCGGTCGAGATCACGGACCCTGCGACCGGGGAGGTGACCACCCGGGAGCGCCGGCCCAAGGTCGAGACCGTCGTGGTCCTGGCGCCGGTCGCGGGGACGCTGTCCCTGCCCACGCTCGAGGACCAGGAGGTCTCGGTGGGCACGGAGGTCGCGAGCGTGTCGCCCGGGACGCTCTCGGTGAGCGGCACTCTGACCCCGGACCAGCAGTACCGCCTCGTCGGCGCGCCGCAGCAGGCCAGCGTCACCCTGAACGGCGGCCCGGCGCCGTTCGACTGCACCGGGCTGCGGGTCGGCGCCGCGGCGACCGCGCAGAGCGCCGAGCCGGACCCGAACGGCGGGGGCACGACACCCTCGAGCGGCACCGTCTCGTGCGCGATCCCCGCAGGCATCACCGCGTTCGCGGGCCTCGGAGCCAACGTGGAGATCACGAACGGCACCGCCGCGGACGTCGTCGTCGTCCCGATCTCGGCCGTGCAGGGCACGGTCCAGTCCGGGAACGTGTGGCTGGTCGACCAGGACGGGGAGAACACCAAGAAGGCGGTCTCGCTCGGCCTGACCGACGGGAAGAACGTGCAGATCACCGAGGGTCTCGCCGTGGGCGACACGGTCCTGCAGTTCATCCCCGTGCCCGGCGGCCAAGGGCTACCGGTCGACTGCGCCATGAACTACGACCCGACGGTGTGCGGCGGATGACCCTGCTCGAGCTCACCGACGTCACCCGGTCCATCCGGTTGCCCGACGACCGGATGCTGCACATCCTGCAGGGCGTCACCATCGCGGTCGACGCGGGCGAGCACGTCGCGGTCGTCGGACGCTCCGGCACCGGCAAGTCGACGCTGCTCAACATCCTCGGTCTGCTCGACGCGCCGACCACGGGCGAGTACCTGCTCGAAGGCGTGCCGATCGGCCGGCTCTCGAACGGCACGCGCACCCGCAGGCGTGGTCGCGACTTCGGTTTCGTCTTCCAGCAGTTCAACCTCCTGCCGGGGCGGACCGCGCTCGAGAACGTCGCCGCTCCTCTGCTGTACGCCCGAGGGCGTCAGTTCTGGAGCCGCACCAGGCTGGCCACCGAGATGCTCGAACGGGTGGGCCTCGGCGACCGCGTCGACACCATGCCCGACAAGCTCTCGGGTGGCGAGCAGCAGCGGGTCGCCATCGCCCGGGCGCTCGTCCGCGGCCCGCGCGTGATCCTCGCCGACGAGCCCACGGGCGCGCTCGACGTCGAGACCGGCGGTGCGGTCATGGACCTGCTCGACGAGATCGCGTCGCAGACCGGCGCCGCTCTGGTGACCATCACGCACGACCTCGCCGTCGCGAGCCGCGCCGAGCGGCAGTTCCGCCTGACGGAAGGTGTCCTGCTGCCGATCCAGCTCGACACGCAGTCCGACTGGGTGGGCGACGTACCGACGCTCGTCGCCAACCGCTCGGCGGCCAGCGAACGCCGGCTGCCCGAGCCGGAGGTGCGCTCGTGACCGGCATCGTCGGCGCGATCGTCGAGGCCTGGGACGAGCTGCGCATCCACAAGCTGCGCGTGCTCCTCGCGCTCATCGGGGTCGCGTGCGCGGTCACCGCGATCACGAGCGTCACGGCCGTGATCGCGATGCTCAAGCAGGCGACCCAGGAGCAGACCGACCGGCAGAACGGCCGGCTCGTCAGCCTGATCGTGAGCGCCTACCCGCAGGACCAGTCCGCGGCGACGCCCGCCGACTGGGACACCGCGTTCGACCAGCTGCTCGACCGCTACTCGATCACGTACGCGAGCCGCGACGCGTGGCTGCAGGTGCCCGTCCGGTTCCCCGACGGCAGGCGGCCGATCCAGATCCGCACCGTCGACACCGATCTGGGCACGATCAACCGGATCGCCCCGACCACGGGGCGTTGGTTCACGGAGGTCGACGAGACCGCGCTGGCCCCGACCCTCGTCGTGAACCAGGCCTTCCTCGACTCGCTCGGCCAGGCAGACCTGTCCGCCCACCCGACCGTCGAGATCGGGGACCGCGCACCGGTGACCGCGACGGTCGTCGGCGTCACGCGCGACGAGTGGCAGGGTGCCGAGCCGACGGCGTTCGTCCTCTACGACCAGTACCACCGCTGG
The DNA here is from genome assembly GCF_056400865.1 of Cellulomonas sp. P4_H4. Lineage (NCBI taxonomy): Bacteria > Bacillati > Actinomycetota > Actinomycetes > Micrococcales > Cellulomonadaceae > Cellulomonas > Cellulomonas sp. P4_H4. Next base: position 783,079 of record NZ_JBFUKL010000001.1, on the reverse strand, counting down.
ATCGGCGACGACGGCTCGGGCATCCAGTCGGGCGGTGCCGCGCCGGCCGAAGGGTCGATGGCGGCGGCCATGAACCAGCAGGTTCCCTCGGTCATCCTCTGGGTGCCGACGGACCAGTCGGCGGAGCTGACCGCTCGGATCACGCAGGACATGCAGACCGTGGCGCCGGGCTGGCAGGTCGACGTCCAGGACAACTACTACGACAACGGCGGGCTCGACCGGGCGACCCGCTACGTCGGCATCGGTGTCGGCGGTCTGGCGCTGCTCCTCGGCGGGCTCGGGCTGGTCAACATCGCGCTGGTGACGGTGCGCTACCGGATCCGCGAGATCGGCATCCGACGCTCGTTCGGGGCGACGTCCGGACGGGTGTTCTTCGGTGTGATGCTCGAGTCGGTGGTCGCGACGTTCGTCGCCGGTCTGGTCGGGGTGACCCTGTCCGTCGCGATCATCAAGAACATCCCGATCGACCGGGTCTTCGGCGGGGGGATCCAGGACATGCCACCGTTCCCGCTGTCAGCCGCGGTGATCGGCATGGTCTGCGCGACCGCGGTCGGTGCGCTGGCGGGTATCATCCCGGCCTCGTTCGCCGTCCGCGTGCGGGTGATCGACGCGATCAGGTACTGATACCCCCCACGGCGCCGTCGATCGGCCCGGCTTCGTCGATCGGCCCGGTCGGCGAGGTCGTGGCGGTGGGTGGCGCCTGTCGCAGCACGTCCTCGTGCAGCGCGAAGAAGAGCGAGTACGGGGTGCCCCCGGGGGTCGGCGCGCGGTCCGCGAACTCCTCGAAGAGGGCCGACACGCGCTGGCCGAGCTCCTCGTACCCGGCAGGGTCGAGCCGCAGGCCGAGCCGGGTGGCGATGACCTCGCTCGGGTCGACCAGCGCGACCTCCTCGAGGAACGTGTCGATGAGGATGCGGGTCGATCCCTCGAGGCCGGGTGTCCGCCACGACTTCCCGGTGGCGAGGTACGGCACCTCGCGCGAGCCGCGCGCGCCCCGCCTGACCGGTTGCGCGGCGAGGAACCCGCGATCGACCAGCGTGCGGACGTGGTGCAGGAGGGTCGCCGGGTTCCGGCCGAGGCGCTCGGCCAGCTCGCGGTTGGTCATCGGCTCGTCCAGGCAGAGCCGCAGGATCCGCATGCGCAGCGTGCTGGCCAGGGCGCGCGCGTCCGCGTCGGCGTCTGTCTCGTGCGTCGTCACCAGCCGATCCTCTCACTGATTGACTTTTCCCAATCAGTTGCTGATCCTAGTGCTGTGAGCCAGTCCCTCGTGCACCATCCCGACTTCCGCCGCCTCTGGACGGGCGACGCCCTCGGCCAGTTCGGCGTCCAGCTGACCGGCCTCGCGCTGCCGATCTACGCGGTGCAGGAGCTCGCCGCGACCGAGTGGCAGATGGGCATGCTGACGGCGGCCGAGACTGCGGCGTTCCTCGTCATCGGGCTCCCCGCGGGTGCGTGGGTGGACCGCATGCGCAAGCGCCGGGTGCTCGTCGCCTCGGACCTGGTGCGTGCGGCCGTGCTCGCGATCGTCGTCGCTGCCGCCCTGACCGGCCGTGCGTCCGTGCCGTTGCTCATCGTGGCCGGTCTGGTGATCAGCGTCGCGTCGGTGTTCTTCGACGTCGCGCACCAGAGCTACGTGCCGGGGCTGGTCGGGCTGGACCACATCGTCGAGGGCAACTCCAAGCTCCAGGCGACGCAGTCGGTTGCCACCGTGGCCGCACCGGCCATCGGCGGACTGCTGCTCAAGGTCATCACGGCACCTGTGCTCATCGGCGTGAACGCGGTTATGTACGTGACCTCCGCGTTCGCCGTCGGACGGATCCGGCACCGCGAGACCCCGCCCCACCCGGACACGCGGCGTCCACTGCGCACCGAGATCGGCGAGGGCCTCTCGTTCGTCGTGCACGAGCCGATCCTGCGGCGCATCGTCGCGACCACGGGACTGGGGAACTTCGCCAACGCGATGATGACGGCTGTCGTCGTCATCTACGCCCTGCGCGTCCTGGACCTCGGCGTGGCCGCCTGGGGCACCGTCCTCTCGGCCTCGGCGGTCGGCGGCCTGGTCGGCGCCGTGGTGGCCGGTCGCATGGCGCACTGGGTCGGAGAGGCCCGCCTCGTTCCCCTCTCGATGCTCGCCGCCGTCCCCGCGGCCGCCCTGACCCCGCTGGCCTCGGTGCTGCCGTTCCGACCGGCCCTCGTGCTCATCATCGGTGGCGTGACGTTCTCGTTCGCCGTCGTGCTCTACAACGTGGCACAGGTGAGCTTCCGGCAGCGCGTGTGCCCGCCGCCGCTGCTCGGCCGGATGAACGCCTCGGTCCGGTTCATCGTCTGGGGAACCATCCCCATCGGCGGGCTGCTCGGCGGCTGGCTCGGTACGCACCTCGGTGTCGAGCCGACGCTCTGGGTCGCCGTCGCGTTCACCGCCTTGTCCGTGCTGCCGGTGCTCCTCTCGCCGCTGCTCGGCATGCGAGACCTCCCGGCCGCTCCGCCCGCACCGGCTGAGCGGGCGGAAGCGTCCGAGGAGGTCTAGCGCCCGTCCGTCACTCGGGCGGCTGCGGGCCGGTCGACAGCAGGACCTCGAGGCGGGCGCGGTACTCGCTCTCGTCGATCTCGCCGCGCGCATACCGCTCCGCGAGGACTCCACGGGCGTTCGAGACGCCCCGCTGCGGACCCCAGCCGCCCTCGGCCCAGTACTGGCGGCGACGACGGGCGCCGAAGGTGAAGAACAGGGCGATGACGCCGAACCAGAACAGCGGGATGAGAAGGAACCAAGGTCCGGGACCCCAGCCCCAGCCCCACCCGACGGGGTGCGCCGCGAGGGTGGCGAGCGAGCTGAACATGATGACCTCCGGGTCGTGTCGATCGGCCGTCCGTCGGCCGCACCACCACGGTCTCCCTGCGCACCGGCACGCGTCGTCGTCCACCAGGATCGTCCGAGGCGCTGCGGACGGAGCGGCTCGTCTACGACCAGCCCGGTCGGACCACGCCGGACTCGTAGGCGACGACCACGAGCTGTGCCCGGTCGCGTGCCCCGACCTTCGCCATGGCTCGCAGCACGTGCGTCTTGACCGTGAGCGGGCTCAGGAACATGCGCGCGCCGATCTCGTCGTTGGACAGCCCCTCCGCCACCAGCGCGAGCACCTCGCGCTCCCGCGGCGTCAGGTCGCTCAGGCCAGGGACCTCGGTGACCTCGCGCGTCGCGCGCGCCACGGTGGCGAGGAGCCTCCTGGTCACGGTCGGCGACAGAAGAGCGTCGCCGGCCGCCACCACGCGGACCGCCCGCAGCAGGTCGGCCGGCTCGGTGTCCTTGACCAAGAAGCCGGACGCGCCCGCCCGGATGGCCTCGGCGACGTACTCGTCGAGCTCGAACGTGGTCACGACGACGACGCGGACGCCGCCCGTCCGAGGTGCCTGGACGATGCGCCGCGTCGCCGTGAGACCGTCGCTGCCCGGCATGCGGATGTCCATGAGCACGACGTCCGGGAGCAGCTCGACGGCGAGCCGCACGGCCTCGTCGCCGGTCGACGCCTCGCCGACGACCGTCAGGTCGGGCTCGGCGTCGATCAGCGCGCGGAAGCCGCCACGCACGAGCGCCTGGTCGTCGGCGAGCACGACGCGGATGACGGTCACGGGCCCTCCCAGGGGATCTCGACGTGCACCCGGAAGCCACGCTCGGAGGATCCTGCGTCCATCGTCCCGCCGATCGCCTCGACCCGTTCGCGCATGCCTCGTAGTCCGTACCCTTCGGTCGGCGCGTCTTGTACAGGACCGTCGTCGGACACCTCCAGGCTCGCTCGACCATCGTCGACCACGAGCCTGACCTGCACCGATGCGTTCGGAGCGTGCCGCCGGACGTTGGTCAGCGCCTCCTGCAGGGCACGGTGGATGACTGCGACGACGGCGCCGGGCACCACATCGAGGGAGGCCCGCACCGTCTGCGCCAGACCGTCGTCGTCCACCGTCAGTCCGTCCTCTCGTGCCTTGCGCACCAGCTCGAGCAGCCCGCCCAGCTCTCGGGCGGCCGTCGGCTCGCGAGGCGCCTCACCCTGCGCCCGCAGCACGCCGAGCACGTCGCGGACCTCGTCCAGGGCCTGCCTGCTGGTGTCCCGGATCGCCCCGAGCGCCTTGCGAGCGTGCTCCGGCTCGCGGTCCATCAGGTGCAGACCGACGCCCGCCTGCACGGTGATCGCGGACAGGGAGTGCGCCAGGACGTCGTGCAGCTCGCGCGCGATCCGCAGACGCTCGGCCGCGACTGCCGCCTCCTCGCGCGACTCCCGCGCCACGATCTGAGCACGGATCCGCTCGCGACGACCCCGCGCGCCCTCGCCGATGCCCGCCGCGAAGCACAGCCCGATGACGGTGAACGTGGCGTACAGGGCGGTCGGTGACCCGGTGCCGAGCGCGGTCGCGACGACTCCGAGCGCCCCCGCCGCAGCGGCGGTCAGGGACAGGACGCGCTGTCGGGTCGCACCCGCGGCCACGACCACGAAACCGAGTGGGACCACGGCTGGACCCGGCGGATAGCCGAACGCCAGGTACGACACCGGGCCGACGACGGCCAGCACTGCCCCGGCCACCGCCCACGCACCTCGCCGGACGACGAGCAGGATCGCTGTCGGCGCCAGGAGGAGCAGGCCGACGGCGCCGAGGTCGAGGGGCCGGGTGTGCGCGTGCCAGAACCCGACGAAGACGCACCCCATGATCGTCACGATCGCGAGCACGGCGACCGGCAGCACCAACCAGCCCCTGCGGGGAGGACCGCCCGCCCACGGCGGCGCGCCGTCGTACCAACCTGGGCGCGCACCGTGCCGGCCAGGCGGCCCGGCGCCCCAGCCGCGCGGTCCGCCGGGCGGACCGCCGCGGGGCGCGGGCGGAGTCATCCGACCACGGTAGCGACGGGCACCCGCGCCGCGCGTCCTCCGGAGGGAGCGCACGACGTGCTCCGCTCAGAGGTCGTTCTCCACCGTGACCAGCCGCTGACGTGTCGCTTCCCCGCCCCGGACGACGCGCCGCGGAAGTCTGCAGCGCGTCCTCGTGGCCGGCCGGCTAGGCGCGACGCCGAGCCGCGCCCACGAGCACGAGCACGCCACCACCGATCACGAGCGCGAGCGCACACAGCAGGACGGGCACGGGCTCGGCTCCCGTGACCGCCAGGACGTCGCCCGTGTCGGCTGTCGAGCCGCCCGCCGGGCCGGGGTCAGGCGTCACGGGTTGCGGTGGCTCCGGCGGTACCGCGACGCTCACGACGACGGTGACCGTCGTGGTCGAGCACAGGTCCGGCGCCGTCGTCGCGCAGATGGTGTACGCGAAGGTGTCGGTGCCCGTGAACCCTGGGTCCGGGACATAGCTCGCGACGGTTCCGCTGAACGTCACGGTCCCGTTCCCGGGCGGCGCCGCCAGGACCGGGGGCGCGACGAGACCGGCGTCGTTCGTCGAGACGTCGAGATCGACGGCAGTCCCCTCGGTGGTCTGCGCGCTGTCCGGCGCAGCGACGGGAAGCACGTCGACGTCGACCCGCGCTGTCGAGCACAGCTGCGGGACCCCGTCGTCGCACGCAAACACGCCGTAGTGGTCACGCCCCGCGTACGACGGGCTCGGCGAGTACGTGGTCGACCCACCCGGTTCGACGAGCTCGGACCCCGTTCGCGGGGGGATGCCGGGATGCGTCGTGACGGCGTCGCCGTTCGGGTCGTCGACGGCCAGGTCGTCGGTCACCGGGGAACCTGTCGTCGTGACCATGTGGAGCGGCGCGATCGTCGGCGGGTCGTTGCGCACGACGACCGTGACCCTGACGACCGCGGTGTCGCAGAACGTGGGCTCGGTCGGCGAGCAGATCTCGTAGGAGAACGTGTCGACGCCTGTGAAGCCCGCGACCGAGGTGTACGTCGCCGTTCCGGTCGCGGGGTCGAGGGTCACGCTCCCGTTCGTCGGCAGGGACACGGCCGTCGCGTCGAGCGGAGCACCGTCGGTGTCGTTGGCCAGGACCGGCACGGTCACGGAGACGGCCGCGAACGTCACCGCGAGGTCGTCCGCGGCGCTCGGCCGGACGTTGATCGTGACGACCCCATCGTCGCAGCCGGGTGCCGACCCGTCGTCGCAGACCTCGTAGCCGAACGTGTCCACCCCGGCGAAGTCCGACGCCGACCGGTACTGGAAGTTGCCGCTCCGGTCGAACAGGACCGTGCCGTCCGTCGGCGGCGCGAGAAGCGTGAAGGTGAGCACCTGCCCGACGTCAGGATCGGTCGCGGTCACAGTCCCGAGCTCCAGCGTGCCGGTCGTCGTGTCTCGGACCAGGTCGTTCGCGACCGGCGGGGTGTTGGTGGGCGGAAGGGCGCCGACGACCTCGGTGGTCACCTGACTCAGCTGGGAGCTCCCGTCGTTGTTCGACGGCAACGGGTCAGTGGTGGCCGAGGTGCCGCTGACGACGTTCACCAGCGTGGCGGGCGGCGCTGCGGTGACGACGCCCGAGTACTTGAGCGGCAGGGTGACGCCCGCCGGGAGCGTCGCGAGCTGCCAGGTCAGCACGTTGCCGACGAGGGTTCCCGACGTCGACGCCGGGTCGAGGTCGAAGCCGGCCGGGAGCGTGTCGCTGACGACGACGTCGGTAGCCGGGTCCGGACCCCGGTTGGCCACCACGACCTCGTACGTCACCGTGCTGCCTTGGATCGCTTTCGCGGGGCCGGTCTTGAACGCCGCGACGTCGGCACTCGGGCTGCCCGGGTTCGCGCAGCCGGCCGGCTGGGCGCCTGCGTCCACGGTGGTGCGAACGACGTTGCTGATCGTCCCCGTCTCGACGTCGAAGATCTGTCCCGCTGGCGCCACGGACTGCACCCGGATCGGGTCGGCCGGGGAGTCCCCGACGAAGCTGCCCTGGACGGACGTCGTGCTCGAGAACTGGTAGCCGCCGTAGCCGCTCACCGAGCCGTCGTCGGTGAGGGTCGCGGCAGTCAGGACGCCACCGCTCGTCTGACGCCAGGCGCCGTTGTTGAGGAATCCCACGTCCACCGTCACGAGCCCGGCGTTCTCCGAGCCGAGACCGTTGTGGATGAGGCTCCCGAGCGTTGTGAGCACGCACGTGTTCCTCAGCACGCCAGAGCCGTTGACGGTCAGAGCAGCACCGAACGTCGCGGTCCCGGAGTTGTCGAGGGTGCCGTCGATGGTCGTCGAGCCGGCGACGTCCATCGCGCCGCCATTCTCGATACGCACCGTGGCGTTGAGGTTGAGCGTGCCCTGCACGTCGAAGGTGCCCTCGTTGCGGAAGGCGCCTCCGCCGGGTGCGAAGGAGCTCTCGACGACGAGCAGGGCTCCGGGGTGGACGTGCACGTCGACGCTGCCGTTGGCGCCGAGGCCGTCGAAGTGCGCCGTCCCTTCGAGCTGGAGCGAGAACCCGGCGGCGACGACGACGGAACCGAAGTCGATCGCGGCTCCGGGCGCCACGACGAGCGCCCCCTCGGCGTTGTTCATGTAGAGCCCCGTGAGGGTCGCGCCGGACGCCACGCACAGGGTCCCGCCGCTCGGGAGTGCGTTCACACCGCCGGTGAAGTCGGTGGCGACCAGGACCACCTCACCCGACCCGACCGAGATCGCGGGGTCCGTCGCGCCCACCACCCGGTCCGGCGCTGCGCACTGCGACACGAAGTCAGCGCGTGCGACAGAGGCGGGCGCCAGCACGAGGCCCACGAGAACGATCAGCGTGGCCGCTAGGGCAGCGACCGACCGCCCAGCGTGTCGACGGGTCATGCTGCTCCGTTCCTCGGCCCCTGTGGGGCCAAGGTACCTGCGCCGACGAGCCGAGCAACCGCAAGCCGCTCACAGGTCGTACTCGACCACCACCGGCGCGTGGTCCGAGAACCGCTCGGCGTACGTGGCCGCACGGTCGACGGTGGCGCTGACCGCCGCGTCGGCGAGGTCGGGCGTCGCGAGCTGGTAGTCGATCCGCCATCCGGCGTCGTTGTCGAAGGCTTGCCCGCGCCACGACCACCACGTGAAGGGACCGGGCCCCTCACCGCCGAGCTCGCGACCGAGGTCGTGCCAGCCGAGGTCGTCGAACCAGCGGTCCAGGTAGGCGCGCTCGCGCGGCAGGAAGCCCGCCGACTTGAGGTTTCCCTTCCAGTTCTTGATGTCCGCCTCACGATGGGCGATGTTCACGTCGCCCGCGACCACCGCGTACCCACCGCCCTCGGCGATGTCGGCGAGCCGACCCGTGACGTGGTCGAGGAACGCGTACTTCTCGTCCATGGACGGCTGCCCGACCGTCCCGGAGTGCAGGTACGTCGAGACCACCGTGATGCTGCGAGCAGGTGCACCCTCGTGCGCCGGGAGGGCGAGGTCGGCCTCGACCCAGCGGCCGGAGTCACTCGTCACACCGGTCTTGAGCCCGATCCGGATGGCCGTCATCGGGAGCCTCGACGCGATCGCGACACCCGCCCTGCCCGCCGTCTCGCTGGCCTCGTGCGCCAGGTGCCACTCGCCGGCCGGCAGGTGGTCGGCCAGGATCTCGTCGGTCGCGCGGACCTCCTGCAGCAGCACCACGTCCGGCTTGCGGGCCTCGAGCCACTCACCCATCCCCCGCTTGTAGGCGGCCCGGATCCCGTTGACGTTCACGCTTGCGATGGTCAGCACCGGACCATCCAAGCATCGCCCGACGACACCGTTGACCTACCCGGCGTACGCCGCCTCGAGCGTCGCGAGGTCGAGCTTCACCATGGGCAGCAGCGCCGCCATCACACGCGCGGTCCCCTCGGGATCGGCGTCGGCGCCCATCCACCGGTCGAGCGACGCGGGCGTGACCTGCCACGACAGCCCGAACCGGTCACGCAGCCAGCCGCACTGCGACTCGACTCCCCCGTCGGCCAGGAGCGCGTCCCAGTAGTGGTCGATCTCGTCCTGGGTCGTGCAGTCGAGCACGAACGAGAACGCGTCGTCGAGCTTGAGCACGGGACCGCCGTTGAGGAACGTGACCGGCATGCCGTCGAGGGTGAGCTCCACGATGAACGCCGCACCCTCCGCCACTCCGGGCGTCCCCGCGGGCGCACGCACGACCGACTGGATGGACGTGTTCGGGATGACCGAGACGTAGAAGTTGGCCGCATCCTCGGCCTGGTCGTCGAACCAGAGGTGCGGACGGACGATCCCCATGAGCTGTTCCCTTCGTCGGCCGGACGAGCTCCCACGGGTACAGACTCGCCCCGGCACGCGACCACGTCGAGTGCCGGGGCGTTCGTCCGAACGATCAGGCCCCGAGGAGCCGCTCCGCCGTGTCGACGACGTTGCTCAGCAGCATGGCCCGCGTCATGGGGCCCACGCCGCCGGGGTTCGGCGACACCCAGGACGCCACGTCCCGAACGCTCGGGTCCACGTCGCCGACGACGCGGCTCTTGCCGGTCTCCGGGTCGACGGACCGCGAGACGCCGACATCGATCACGACGGCCCCCGGCTTCACGATCTCCGAGGTGATGATCCCCGGGACGCCCGCCGCCGCGATGATGACGTCCGCGTGCCGCGTGTGCTCCGCGAGGTCGTCGGTCCCGGTGTGCGTGAGCGTGACCGTCGCGTTGATCTCGCGGCGCGTGAGCAGGAGCCCGATCGAGCGCCCGACGGTCACGCCGCGACCGACGACGACGACGTCCGCGCCGCGCAGGTCGATGTCGTGCCGCAGCATCAGGTCGATGATGCCGCGCGGCGTGCACGGCAGCGGCGACGTGACCGGCTCGTTGACTCGCAGGACCAGGCGCCCGAGGTTGGTCGGGTGCAGGCCGTCGGCGTCCTTGTCGGGGTCGACGAGCTCGAGGATGCGGTTGGTGTCGATGCCCTTCGGGAGCGGCAGCTGGACGATGAACCCGGTGCAGGCCGGGTCCTCGTTCAGCCGTCGGACGGCAGCCTCGATCTCGGCCTGCGTCGCCGTGGCGGGCAGGTCCTCACGGATCGAGGCGATGCCCACCTCGGCACAGTCCTTGTGCTTGCCGGCCACGTACCACTGCGAGCCCGGGTCGTCACCGACCAGGAGCGTGCCGAGCCCGGGCGTGACCCCGCGGGTGGCCAGTGCGGCCACCCGCTCGGTCAGCTCGGCCTTTATCCGCTTCGCGGTGGCTGTGCCGTCGAGAAGCTGGGCCGTCATCAGTACTGCTGCAGACCGTCGTAGAGCGGGAAGGCGTCCGTGAGCTTGAGCACCCGGGCCTTCAGAGCGTCGAGATCGGTGGACGCGCCGTCGATCAGGGCCGTCGCGATGATGTCCGCGACCTCCGTGAACTCCGCGTCACCGAAGCCGCGCGACGCGAGCGCCGGCGTGCCGATGCGCAGGCCCGACGTGACGCGCGGGGGGCGCGGGTCGAAGGGCACCGCGTTGCGGTTGACCGTGATGCCGGCCGAGTGCAGGAGGTCCTCGGCCTGCTGGCCGTCGAGGTCCGAGTGCCGCAGGTCGACGAGCACGAGGTGCACGTCGGTGCCGCCGGTGAGCACCGAGACGCCCGCCTTGGTGACGTCCGGCGCGGACAGCCGCTCCGCGATGAGGCGGGCGCCGTCCAGCGTGCGCTGCTGGCGGTCCTTGAACTCCTGCGTGCCGGCGACCTTGAACGCGACGGCCTTGGCAGCGATCACGTGCATGAGCGGGCCACCCTGCTGGCCGGGGAAGACGGCCGAGTCGATCTTCTTGGCGTACTCCTCCTTGCTCAGGATGAAGCCCGAGCGGGGGCCGCCGATCGTCTTGTGCACGGTGCTCGACACGACGTCGGAGTGCGGCACGGGGCTCGGGTGCAGGCCCGCGGCCACCAGGCCGGCGAAGTGGGCCATGTCGACCCAGAGCTTGGCGCCCACCTCGTCGGCGATGGACCGGAAGGCCGCGAAGTCGAGGTGCCGCGGGTAGGCGGACCAGCCGCCGATGATCACGTCGGGGCGCTGCTCGAGCGCCTTCGCCCGCACGACGTCCATGTCGACGAGGAAGGTGTCCGGGTCCACGCCGTAGGCACCGACCTGGTACAGCTTGCCGGAGAAGTTGATCTTCATGCCGTGCGTGAGGTGGCCGCCGTGCGCCAGCTCGAGGCCGAGGATCTTGTCGCCCGCGTTGATCAGCGCGTGCAGCACCGCAGCGTTCGCCGTGGCGCCCGAGTGCGGCTGCACGTTGGCGGCCTCGGCACCGAACAGCGCCTTGGCGCGGTCGAGCGCGATGTTCTCCGCGATGTCGACCTGCTCGCAGCCGCCGTAGTAGCGACGGCCCGGGTAGCCCTCGGCGTACTTGTTGGTCAGCACCGAGCCCTGCGCCTGCAGGACCGCGCGGGGGACGAAGTTCTCGCTCGCGATCATCTCGAGCGTGCCCTGCTGGCGGGCCAGCTCACCGTCGAGGACGGCGGCGATCTCGGGGTCGAGCTCGGAGATGTTCTGATCGATGATCGGGGTGTTGCTCATGGCACTCCCTGGCAGTCAGCGCGCACGGTGTCACCGCGCACTCGGTAGTCGGACCGGTGTGGGTGACCGGGGGCCCAGGCGTCCGACCCATGGTCTGCTGCTGCTGCGTCGCTCCCCGGTGGTGACCCACCCGTTTCGCCAGTCGCGACGCCGCACAGACTACCAAGCCGGAGCGGCGCTCGTCCCCGGTCGTCTCAGTCCTCGACGGGCGTCCCCTCGCCGAGGAGCTTGCGCAGGTACGCGTAGGTGAGGTCGCCGGCGGTCTGGTCGTGCTGGTGCTCGTAGCCGTGCTTGGCGTAGAGGGCGATGTTCTGCACGGAGTCGCGCCCGGTGAACACCCAGACCTCCTCGATGCCCTCGGGCAGGAACGGCAGGATCGCCATGAGCATCTGCGTGCCGAAGCCCTGGCCCTGCAGGTCCGGGGCGACGGCGAACCGGCCGAGGGTGGCCTTCGAGCCCTCGATGAGCACGCGGATCGAGCCGACGAGCCGGTGGCCGTACCAGCCGCCGAGCGTGATCACGCCGTCCTCCTGCAGGTCCGCCTCGAGCTCGTCGAGCGTCTGCGTGAGCGGTGGGATGTGCGGGTCGCCGTACTGCTGGGCCTCCGTCACGAAGGCGGCGCGGCGGAGCGTCAGGAGCTCCCCGGCGTCGTCGAGGGTCACCGAACGGATGTCGAGGTCGGCCTGCGTCATGGCGCCCATCGTGTCAGCCGATCAGCGCGACCACTACTCTCGGACCTCGTGTCCTCCGCCACGCAGCTGCCAGTCGAAGCGTCCGCCGACCAGCCCACCCACTGGGTCCTGTCGCTGTCCTGTCCCGACCGCCCCGGGATCGTGCACGCCGTCGCGGGGCTGCTCGCCGAGCTGGGCGGCAACATTACCGAGTCGCAGCAGTTCGGGGACCCGCTGTCGGGCCTGTTCTTCATGCGCGTGCAGGTCACGGCGACGGCCCCGCGCGAGCAGCTGGACGCAGCACTGCACGCGGTCGCGGGCAACTTCGACATGCAGTGGTCGCTCGACGTCGTCGGCCGCCCGGTCCGGACGCTCGTCATGGGCTCCACCGCCGCGCACTGCCTGAACGACCTGGCGTTCCGGCAGCGCTCCGAGAACCTGCCGATCGAGATCGTCGCCGTCGTCTCGAACCACACCGCGCTGGAGCCGCTGGCCGGCTTCTACGGGATCCCGTTCCACCACGTGCCCGTGACCGCGGCGACGAAGGCGCAGAGCGAGGCCCGGCTGCTGGAGCTCGTCGAGGAGCTGGACGTCGAGCTCGTCGTGCTGGCGCGGTACATGCAGATCCTGTCCGACGACCTGTGCCGGAAGCTGACGGGTCGCGTGATCAACATCCACCACTCGTTCCTGCCGTCGTTCAAGGGCGCGCGACCGTACGCGCAGGCGCACGACCGAGGCGTGAAGCTCATCGGCGCGACCGCGCACTACGTCACGGGCGACCTCGACGAGGGGCCGATCATCGAGCAGGACGTCGAGCGGGTCGACCACTCGCGCGCGGTCGACGACCTGGTAGCCCTGGGTCAGGACGTCGAGCGCCGCGCACTCGCGCGGGCCGTCCGCTGGCACGCCGAGCACCGCGTGCTGCTCGACGGCCACCGGACGATCGTCTTCAGATAGCGGGCGACCGGTAGCTCTCGCGGGCCCGGGCCTGCAGCGCGTCGATGGTGACCGCGAGCGCGAGGACGAGCCCGGTGACGACGAGGCGCGCGGACGTGTCGAGGTTGAGCAGAGTGAGTCCGGTCGAGATCGACTGGATGACCAGGATGCCGACGAGCGCCGACCACGCCGACCCGCGCCCGCCGAACAGGCTGGTGCCGCCGATGATCGCGGCCGCGATGGCCGTCAGGTTCGTGTCGCCCGCTCCCGTGCCCTGGTTGGCCGCCGCGAGACGACCCACCGCGAGCACGCCACCGAGCGCAGCGAAGCTCGAGCACAGGATGAAGACCGTGAAGAAGACCCGTCGGACGGGCACCCCGGCCTTGCGTGCCGACTCGACGTCGCCCCCGACCGCCCGCACGGAGCGCCCCCAGCGCGTGCGCCGCAGCAGCAGGTCGACGACGGCGACCAGCCCGACGAACAGGGCGAACACGGCCCCCACACCGCGGTTGGTGTTCAGGTAGGCCACCGCGACGGACAGCACGATCGCCAGCACCGCCACCCGCGCGACGAGCTCCAGCGGCGAGCTCACCGGGAGCTCGACGCGCACGCGCCGGCTCCGGTCCAGGAGCCGTCCGGCGGCATACCCCGCGACGACCAGGAACACGATCGCCCACGAGAGCGACGGGTCGAGGAACGCCGTCTGGCAGAACCGGACCAAGGGCGACTCGAACGGCACGTTGACCGAGCCGGTGGGCCCGAGCACCCGGATCTGCAGGCCCGTGACCACGAGCAGACCGGCGAGCGTGAACACGAAGCTGGGTACCGCGAGCCGGGTCTGCAGCGCGGCGTAGATCGCGCCGACGACGACGCCGACCGCGAGCGAGGCCGCGAACGCGAGCAGGAACGGCCAGCCCAGCTGGACCGAGCAGACGGCGACCACAGCCGCGGCGAGCCCCGAGACGGCGCCCACCGAGAGGTCGATCTGGCCGATGTGCAGCGTGAGCACCACGCCGAGCGCGATCACTCCCGTCGAGGCCGACTGCTGCGTGATGTTGACCATGTTGTCGCTGGACAGGAAGTGCGGGTTCAACGCCTGGAACACGATCCACAGCACGACGAGGACGCCGGTGATCGGCACCACGCCCGCATCGCCCGTGCGGAGGCGCTGCCAGGCGGCGGCCCAGACGCCGAGGGACTGCTGGACGGGTGCGCTCAGCCCGTTCACTTCTCGCTCCGGATGCCCGTGACCGCCGCGAGCAGCTCTTCGTAGCTGGTCTTCGCGGCGTCGAACTCCCCGTTCGTCCGCCCGAGACGCAGCACCACGATCCTGTCGGACACGGCCTGGACGTCAGCGAGCGAGTGGCTGGTCAGGACGACTCCGTGTCCCCGCTCGCGCAGGCGCTCGACGAGGGTGAGGAACTCCGCGGTCTGCCGGAGCCCGAGTGCCGCGGTGGGCTCGTCCAGGACGATGACGCGCGGATCTCCCAGCAGGGCGCGCGCGATCGCGACGGCCTGGCGCTGACCACCGGAGAGAGCGGCCACCGGGACCCGGACGGAGGGCACGCGCGCGGCCAGCTGGTTGAGCAGCTCCCACGCGTGCTTCTCCATCGTGACCTCGTCGAGCAGCGCGCCGCGCTGGACCTCGTGCCCCAGGTAGAGGTTCTCGACGACGTCGAGGTTCTGGCACAGCGCGAGGTCCTGGAACACCGCCGCGATCCCGTACCCCCGGGCGACCGCTGGGTCGGAGAGGGTCACGGGCCGGCCGTCGACGACGACCTCGCCCGCATCGGGGGCAAGAGCTCCGGTCAGGGTCCCGACGAGGGTCGACTTTCCCGCGCCGTTGTCACCGATGACGGCGACGACCTCGTGCGGGCGGACCTCGAAGTCGATGTCGACGAGGGCACGCACAGCGCCGTAGCTCTTCGAGACCCCGCGCAGCGAGAGCACGGGCGCGGTGGCGCCGTCGTTCACGGTCGCACCGTCGGTCGTGGGGGCGACGTCGTTCATGGGGCACCCGTCTCTGCGAACAGGCCCGCCTCGGCGCAGGCTTCGGTGTAGGGCTGCACGCAGATCTCCTCGGTGGTGTACACGCCGCCGTCGATGATGACGCGGCGCAGGTTGCCGATGTTCACCGACACGGGGCTGAGCAGCAGGGCCGGGACGCCCTGCACCCGGGACGTGGGCATCGGCGTCTCGCCGCGCAGCAAGCGGACGGCGAGCTCGGCGGCGGTCCGTGCCTGCTCGTTGATGGCCTTGTAGACGGTCATGACCTGGTCGCCGGTGATGATCCGCTGCATCGCCGTGAGCTCCGCGTCCTGCCCGGTGACCGGCGGGATCGGGTCGAGGCCTGCGGCGTACATCGCGGAGATCGCACCGCCGGCTGTGCCGTCGTTGGCTGCGAGCACCGCGTCGACCTGGCCCGAGAACTCGGTCAGCTGCCCCGTCACCCACTCCTGGGCCTTGTCCGGGCTCCAGTCGGGGGTGTCGTACTCGGCGAGGACGTTGATCGGCAGACCGTCGAAGGCCGCCCGGGCGCCCTGCTCGAGCTGGGCCGAGTTCGGGTCCGTCGCGGCGCCGTTGACCATCAGCACTCCCTTGGGCGCGGAGGGATCCAGACCGTCGAGGGCCAGTGCCCGAGCGAGCGCCTCGCCCTGGAGCTGGCCGATCCGGCGGCTGTCGAACGACACGTAGAAGTCGATGTCGGCGTTCGCGATGAACCGGTCGTACGCGATCACCGGCACGCCTCGCCGGTTCGCCTCCTCGACGATGCCGACCGCGGCGTCCGCGTCGACCGCGTCGAGCACGAGCACACCCGCACCCTGCGTGAGCACGGCCTCGGCCTGCTGCTGCTGGAGCGCGGCGTCCTGGTCCGCGTTCGCGTAGAGCACCTTGCACTCGGTGCAGCGCCGCGCGACGAGTCCCTCGAACGCGGGCCTGTCGACCGCCTCGTACCGCGCCGTCTTCGACTCCGGCAGGAGCAGGGCGATGGCCATCTCGGTCCGCGGGTCGCTCGCCGGCGCGCAGGACAGCAGGCTGAGAGCGAACCCGACGACGGCGATCACGACGGCCGTCCGCCGCAACCTTCGGTGAGCGCTCATGCGAGCACCGTCCCGGGTGCACCGATGGTCACCCGGTCGAGCGCGATCGCCAGGGCGCCGCGCACCTCCGCCGCGGCCCCGAGCTCGGCGGCCACCACCGGGACGTGGCCGGCCGTGCTCGGGATCGTGCGCTGCGCGATGACCGCACGGATCGGCTCGAGGAGCAGCTCCCCCGCGTCCGCGAGGTCACCACCGATCACGACGAGCTCCGGGTCGAACAGGTTGCTCACGCTCGCCGCCGCGACGCCCAGGTGGCGGCCCGCGTCCGCGATGACGCGGCGACAGCCTGCGTCGCCTGCCTCGGCGCGAGCGATCGCACCTCGCAGCGTCAGGTTGCCGTGGCTGGGCCGCAGCATGTCGAGCAGGACCGGCGCCCCGACGTACATCTCGAGGCAGCCACGGTTCCCGCACCGGCAGACCGGACCGTTCTCGTCGACCGTCGAGTGGCCGATCTCCCCCGCTCCGCCCGCACGCCCGTGGTACACCTCGCCACCGAGCACCAGACCGCCACCGACGCCGTGCGAGGCGTGGATGTAGACGACGTGCTTCCGCCCGCGCGCCGCACCGACCCGGACCTCGGCGAGTGCGCCCAGGTTCGCGTCGTTGTCCATGTAGACGGGCAGGCCGAGCCGCGCACCGAGCAGGTCCGGCACCGCGGCGCCGTCCCACCCGCGCAGCATCCCGAGCGAGGAGATCTTGCCCGTGCGCACGTCTACCGGCGCCGGCACGCCGACCCCGATGGCCAGGACCTCGGACAGCTGGGCGTCGACGGAGTCGACCATCTCGGTCAGCAGGAGGGCGGCGCGCTCGAGGCCCTGGTCCGCGCGGTGCTCGGGGGGCAGCGGCATGCGTTGCTCGGCGACGATGCGGTGCGCCACGTCCGACAGCGCGACGCGCAGAGACCGGCTCCCGAAGTGCATACCGGCGACGAGGCCGAGGTTGCGCGCCAGGGTCACCTGCTGGGCGCGACGACCGGAGCGCGAGGTCGGGGCCGTGTGCAGGACGCCGGCGCTCGTGAGCTCCTTGACGATGTTCGACACGGTGGCTGGGGACAGGCCAGTGACGCCGGCCAGCTCGACCTGCGTGAGGGAGCCACGCTGCTGGACGGCGCTGACGATCCGCGCCCTGTTGGCTTCACGCAGTGAAGTCTGGGAGCCCGGAGTGACCCGGTCATTGCCCACGCGCGAAGAATACACAGGCCCCTACGGGACGGACGACGCCGGGTACGGACCTCACCCATTGGGCATTGCGGCACAAACCGTGCATATGCTCCACACCGCATCGACCTGCGGCTGGACGGGTGAACCTGGGTGGACGCACCCCTCACCCAGGTGAGTGAACGCCTCGCGCCGGACTACGGCATCCATCAGGTGAAGACCTGATCACGATTTGGCTTCGCATTCGTTCACTTCTTGACTTCAATGCCTCCGGGCCGCTGTGATGTGACCCGTATCGGGCGAGGCGCACTGCCGAGCCTCCCCCGACCGCCAGGCGAATCGCTCCCGCATCGACTGGCGACCACCCCGACTGCGGGACTCCACAGTTCTTCGGTCTTTGCACCACCCCTTTATCCACGGCAAAGAAGGCGTAGGAGACACATGCGTACAGGACGCAGAATGACAGCCGTCGCAGCCGGCATCGCGGTTGCCAGCCTCGCGCTGGCCGCCTGCAGCTCGGGCGACGACAGCAGCGACAGCAGCTCGGACGCCAGCGGCTCCGGCGACGCCGACCAGGTCGAGGTCTTCACCTGGTGGGCCAGCGGCTCCGAGAAGCTCGGCCTCGACGCTCTCGTGAGCGTCTTCAACGAGCAGCACCCCGACACCGAGTTCGTCAACGGCGCCGTCGCCGGTGGCGCAGGTTCGGCCGCCAAGGACCTGCTGCAGTCGCGGCTCCAGGCGAACGACCCGCCGGACACGTTCCAGGCGCACGCCGGTGCCGAGCTCACCGACTACATCAACGCCGGCCAGGTCGAGGACGTCTCGGCTCTGTACGACGAGTTCGGCCTGCGCGACGCCTTCCCGGCGGACCTCGTGGACCGCCTCACGGTCGACGGCAAGATCTACTCGATCCCGTCGAACATCCACCGTGCCAACGTCGTCTGGGCCAACTCGGCCCTGCTCACGGACGCGGGCCTCGACCCGGCCGCGACCTACGCGACGTTGGACGACTGGTTCGTCGCCCTCGACGCCGTCAAGGAGAAGACCGGCCGCACGCCGCTCTCCGTCGCGACGACGTGGACCCAGGTCAACCTGCTCGAGACGATCCTCCTGTCCGACCTGGGTGCCGACGGCTACTCCGGCCTGTGGGACGGGTCGACCGACTGGTCCGGCCCCGAGGTCACGAAGGCCCTCGAGGACTTCGGCAAGCTGATCAGCTACACGAACACCGACCGTGACGGTCTGGACTGGCCGGACGCCACCCAGCAGGTCATCGACGGCAACGCCGCGTTCAACGTCATGGGCGACTGGGCCGTGGCCGCGTTCGAGGAGGCCGGCAAGGCTTCCCCGGCCGACTACGTCTACTTCCCGGTCCCCGGCACCGACGGCGTGTTCGACTTCCTGGCCGACTCCTTCACGCTCCCCGTGGGTGCCCCGCACCCCGGTGGCGCCAAGGCGTGGCTCGAGACGGTCGGTTCGCTCGAGGGCCAGGTCGCGTTCAACAAGGCCAAGGGCTCCATCCCGGCCCGTACGGACGCCGACCCGGCCGACTTCTCGACCTACCAGCAGTCCGCCATCACCTCGTTCGGCAAGGACACCATCGTGTCCTCGCTCGCGCACGGTGCCGCTGCTCCGGCCGCCTGGTCGAACGCGATCAGCGACGCCACCTCCAAGTTCACGACCGGTGCGTCGGACGTTGCGACCTACCAGTCCGAGCTGGCTGACGCCGCCTCGGCGAACAGCTGACCTACCGCATGAAGTGAGACCCGGTCTCGTCCCGGTCCTGGCAACAGGGCCGGGACGGGGCCGTGTCCCACGTCAGCACCTCTTTCACCCGGGCCTGTGACAGCGACCCTGGCCCCGTCCACACGCTCGAACCGAACACGGGAGGCACTCGTGCCCCGTCAGATCCGCAAGTGGGGTCCTCCCCTCCTGCTCATCTCGCCGTCGCTGATCCTCCTGGGGATCTTCGTCTACGGTCTGCTCTTCATGAACGGCGTGACGTCCACCAAGGACATCTACACCGCCGCGCAGACCACGGGCAGGGAGCCGTCCGGCTTCGTCGGCCTGACCAACTACACCGACCTGCTCGGGTCGGACAGCTTCCAGCACTCGTTGAAGAACCTGCTCATCTACACGGTGGTCTTCCTCGTGGGCACGATGCTCTTCGGCTTCCTGTGGGCGTGGATGCTCGACCGGCCGGTGAAGTTCGAGGGGGTCTTCCGCTCCGTCTACCTCTTCCCGATGGCCGTCTCGTTCGTCGCCTCGGGTGTCGTGTGGCGGTGGCTGCTCAACTCGAACCAGGGCGAGCAGGCCTCGGGCCTCAACCGTCTGTTCCAGATGATCGGTCTGCCGTTCCTCCAGAACAACTGGTGGAACAACGTCAGCATCGGCATCGCGGCCATCGCGATCCCGGCCATCTGGCAGCTGTCCGGCTACGTCATGGCGCTCTTCCTCGCCGGCTTCCGCGGAGTGCCCGAGGAGCTGCGTGAGGCCGCCAAGGTGGACGGCTCGTCCACCTGGCAGATGTACCGCCACGTGATCTTCCCGCAGCTGAGCCCCGTGGCCCTGTCGGCGATCATCATCATCGGCCACATGTCCATGAAGTCGTTCGACCTCATCATGTCGATCTCCAAGCCGGCGAACTACCAGACCAAGGTGCCGTCGATCGACATGTACGTGTTCAAGTCGAGCTTCAACTACTCCAACGCAGCAACGGTCGGCGTGATCCTGCTCGTGATCGTCGCGGTGCTCATCGTCCCGTACCTGGTGCACCTCAACCGGACGGAGAAGAACGCATGAGCACCGTCGCCACCGACGACCTCCTCGCCCCCCTCGGCAAGGCCCCCCACGTCGAGCGCACGCCCGTCAACCGGTTCTCGAAGGGCCGCACGGCGAAGTACGCGCTGCTGATCTTCTTCGTCATCGTCGTGATGATCCCGGTGTACGTCCTCCTGGTTACCAGCTTCAAGGGCCAGGGCGACGCGACACCCGCGCGTGCCTGGAACCTGCCCCAGCTGTGGACCACGGAGAACTGGAGCGCGGCGTGGACGGCCCTGTCCCCGTCGATCTTCCGCACGCTCACCATGGTCGTCCCGGCCGCGATCATCTCCTCGGTCCTCGGGTCGATGAACGGCTTCGTGCTGGCGCGCTGGCGCTTCAAGTACGCCGACATCGTCTTCACGCTGATCCTGTTCGGGATGTTCATCCCGTACCAGGCCGTCATGATCCCGCTGCTGCAGCTCATGAACGGTGTCGGTGTCCCCTCGGGCATCCCCTCGCTGATCGTGCTGCACGTGATCTACGGCCTGCCGATCACGACGCTGATCTTCCGGAACTACTACATGTCCATCCCCGAGGAGCTCATCGAGGCCTCGCGCATGGACGGCGCCGGGATGCTGCGGACCTATTGGTCGGTCGTGCTGCCGATCTCGATCCCCAGCTTCGTCGTCGTGCTCATCTGGCAGTTCACCTCGGCCTGGAACGACTTCCTGTTCGCGGTGTTCTTCTCCTCCAGCCAGAACGGCCCGGTCACCCTCGCCCTGAACAACCTGGCGAACGGTGCCCTGCTCACCAACTACGGCGTGTCCATGGCCGGCGCCCTGCTGGCCTCGCTGCCGACGCTGCTGGTGTACGTGCTCCTGGGCAAGTACTTCATCGGTGGTCTGATGTCCGGGTCGGTCAAGGGCTGACGCTCTGCACCTGATCCACCACGAGGGGCCCGCGACCACCGGTCGCGGGCCCCTCGTCCGTTCAGCGGTCCGCCGTCAGGAGCGGCCCGCCCTGTCCACCAGCACCGCCACCGTGCGCGGCGGGACGGTCACCGTGCCCGTGACCTTGTCCCACGTGGTGGTGCGGACCACCGGGTCGCTGCCCCGCGCCTGCACCGGCGAGAGCACCAGCTTGTGCCCGGCCAGCGCGGACACCGTCTGCGTGGTCGGCTCGTCGGAGGCGTTGAGGACCACGAGCACGCCGTCGAGCGACTTGTCGACGTCCTTGGTCCAGCGCCGTGCGGCCTTGTCCCAGCCCGGCTCGTCCGAGATCGACATGACCACGACACCCGGGTCCGCATCCGGTCCGGAGCCCGGGAACGTCACCTTCTGCTCGATGAGCGACGCCGAGCCGAGCCGGAACAGCGGAGTCGAGAACCGGAGCTTCAGCAGGTCGTCGGCCGCCGCCGAGGCGTCGGCGATGTCGGCCGCGGTCGGCTTGAGCGCGGGGTCGGCCAGGAGCGGCTTCTGGATCGACCATTTCCCGTCGTTGTCGGCCGCCGGCGGCAGACCACGGCCGAAGCCGTTGTCCTTGCCGGACAGGTCGAGCGAGTTGAACCAGTCGCCCGAGTCGTAGCTGTTGCGGTCGAGCGACTTGCTGCGCAGCAGGTCGGCGCCCGCGTGCCAGAACGACGGCGTCTGCGCGAGGGCCGTGGTGGCCAGCGAGACCGTGTTCATCCGGACGCGGTCCGCCATCGCGGTGTCCGTCGGCAGCTTGTACGTCAGCGAGTCCCACAGGGTCTCGTTGTCGTGGGCGTCGACGTAGGTGATGACCTCCTCCGGGGAGTCCGCGTAGCCCGCGGGCTGACCGTTGTAGTCCAGCTCGTCGCCGCTCTGCATCGTGCCCGCGCTCGTCAGGAAGGCGAAGTCGCGCAGGTTGCCGGCCATGCCGAGCCGCACCAGGTCGGCGTCGTGCGCCGCCCGAGCGGCCTGGTCGGTCTCGGTGCCGTTGATCGGGTCGCCGTTCGGGTCCGTGCCGCCGCCCGAGCCGAAGCCCTGGATGTGCGGGTTCGAGTCGAACGGGCCTCCGCCGCGTACGGCGTCGCGCAGCCGGTCGGAGAAGGTGCCGATGCCCGTGCCGCCGAGCTGGCCCTGCGTGGCCTGCGTGAACAGCGCGTTGTCGGCCACCTCACCGAAGTTCCAGCCCTCCCCGTAGAGGTACACGTTCGACCCGTCGACGCCGTCCTCGCGGGGCGTCAGCTCGTCGAGCGCCTTGCGGATCGCCTGCATGTTCTCCACCGAGTGGTGGCCCATGAGGTCGAAGCGGAACCCGTCGACCTTGTAGTCGCGAGCCCAGGTGACGACCGAGTCGACCATGAGCTTGCCTGCCATGGCGTGCTCGGTCGCGACGTTCTGGCAGCAGGTGGACGTCTCGACGTTCCCCACCGCGTTGAGCCGCTGGTAGTAGCCGGGCACCACGCGGTCGAGGATCGACTGCGTCGCCTGGCCGCTCGCGGTGGTGTGGTTGAACACCTGGTCGAGCACGACCTGCAGGCCGTCGGCGTGCAGCGCGCCGACCATCGTGCGGAAGTCGGCCACGCGGCCGCCACCGTCCTGGTGCACCGCGTACGACCCCTCGGGCGCCTGCCAGTGCAGCGGGTCGTAGCCCCAGTTGAAGCCGTCGGTCGACGCCTGCGCCATGACGCACGCCTGCTGCTTGTCGGAGTCCGCCGGGAACGACGCCAGGTCGCACTGCGGGGTGGTCTGCTTGCTCCGGTCCTCCTCGATCGACGCGATGTCGAACGTCGGCAGCAGGTGCACGGTCGTCAGTCCGGCCTTCTCGAGGCTCCGGAGGTGCTGACGACCGGCACCGTTGCCCGCGAACGCCAGGTAGGTGCCCCGCTGGGCGGCGGGGACGGTCGTGTCGTTGATCGAGAAGTCGCGCACGTGCAGCTCGTAGATCGTCTGGTCCACGGGGCGGACCACGGGCTGCTTCGCCTTGACCCACTGGGTCGGCTCGTACGCCTTGTCGGCCAGGTCGACCAGCACGGAGCGGGTCGAGTTCACGGTCAGCGCGACCGAGTAGGGGTCGGTGACCTCGTTGACCTCGACCTTGTCCGTCGTCGGCGCGTAGACCGTGACGTCCCAGAGGAACTGCTTGCCGGACCAGGACTTCTTGCCCGCCACGGTCCAGGAACCGTCCTCCTGCTGCTCGGCCGCGACCCTGGTCGCGTCAGCGCCTGCGGCCCCTGCCCACACGAGCAGGTCCACGTTCTGGGCGGTCGGTGCCCAGAGTGCCAGCGACGGCGTCCCCCGGTTCCACGTCGTGCCGAGTGCGCGCTTGCCGGCCTGGCCCGCGTACAGGTCGTCGAGCACGCCCGGGATCTGCACGCCGGTCACGGCCTGCAGGGTGTCGCCCGAGCTCTGGCTGACCAGCAGGGCGCCCCGGAGCAGCTCCTTGACCCGCTTCGGCGACGCCTCGACGTGCAGCGCGAGGTAGCCGTCGGCCAGAGCGGGGAACCGCTTGACCTGCTTGGCGGACAGTCCGTCGGCGTCGTAGGTCAGTGCGACCGGCGAACCGTCGTCACCCGTCACGACGCCGTCGACGACGACCGGCTGCTTCGTCGGCGAGCCGTGCAGGACCCAGCTCAGGGACGCCGGGTCGGCGCCGTCCGGGACGAGGCCCTCGGGCCACGCAATCGTCTTCGCGTCGATCCACTGCGCCTGGTCCGTCCCGGTGCCGGGCAGAGGCGGGTCGGTGACCACGACCGTCAGGATGTGCGTGGCCAGCACGTACGAGAACGTCACGGGCTTGCCGCCGGGTGCCGTGAAGGAGATGTTCGCCCCACCCGGCTGCCCGTTCGCGCCGTAGTTCTCGTCCCAGCTGAGGTTGTGCGCGACCTTGACCTCGTAGGAGCCCGCGGGCAGGTCGTTCGCGACGAACGTGAAGGTGCCGTCGCCGTCCGGGTCCTGCAGCCACGACTTCATGCAGTCGGGCGCCCAGTCGCCCTCGCAGCCCAGCTCGCTGTTGTCCGAGCCGGGGACCGTGAGGATCGGGCCCTGCGCGGTCGAGGTGAACCAGTGGGTCGACGGGTCGTAGTAGAAGGTCACGGGACCGGACGCGGCCACGGTGTAGGCGACGTTCCCGCCCGTCGGGCTCCCTCCGACGCCGTAGGCCTCGTCCCAGGTGCCGCCGATCGCGACCTTGTACTCGTAGCTGCCGGCCGGGAGCGTGAACGTGCCGGAGTAGATGCCGTCGGCACGCTTGGTCAGCTTGGCCGCCTCGCAGTCCGGCTGCCAGTCGCCCGGGCACCCCATCTCGCTGTTGTGGTTGCCCGGCACGGTGACGAGCAGCTCGCCCGTCACCGGCGGGCTCACGACCGTGCCGTACGTCGAGGCAGCGGACGTGTGACCCGCGGCGTCGACCGTGACCGCACGGAACTCGACTAGGGCACCGACCGGCAGCCCGCTGACGTCGGCGTACACGCGCGGGCTCGTCGTCTCTGCCGTTCCCAGCGCCGTCCAGGCACCGTCACCGGCGACCCGGTAGGAGAACGACGTCTGGCTCCACACGTCGGTGGCCACGTCGGCGGTCACCGGGATCTGGCCCGTGATGCCGGAGCCGGCGGCCGGCGTGCTGACCGCGATCGAACCCGCCGCTGCCGGAGCGCCCACGGTCGTCCCGGCCCGCAGGACGATCGCGCTCAGCGCCGGGACGGTCAGGGACACCGTGCCGTCGGCGCCCGCCGTCGCGGAGGACGACGTGCCGAAGAGCGGGCTGAACGTCGCGTTCGGCGTGAGCGTGTCGACGGCGACCGTCGCCGGCGAGGTGCCGTTGTTGAGCGCGACGAGGTGCTCGACCTTCTCGGTCGCGTCGACGCGCGAGAACGCGTAGACGGAGCCGTCGGCGTAGCGCTCGATCTGGGCACCGTCGGTCAGCGCCTTGCTGGAGGAGCGCAGCGCCGCGAGGGACGCGATGTGCTCGTACAGGGCCGACCCGGTGTCGTACCGGTCGACGGAGCCCGCGGTCGTGCCGTCGAGCAGCTGCTGGTTCGCGTACTCCGGCACCTGCGTGGCGAACAGCGACTGCCGGGCGTCCTTGTCGGTCCCGTTCAGCGACCCGTTGCCCACGAAGCCCTGCTCGTCGCCGTAGTAGACGACCGGCTGCCCGCGCGTCAGGTACATGAGCGAGTGGGCCAGCTCGGAGCGCTGCTCGGGCGTGCTCGCTCCCTTGACCATGTAGCCGATGCGGCCCATGTCGTGGTTGCCCAGGAACGTCGGCAGCGCCTGCGCGTTCGTCGTGGGCGTCGTGTACATGTCGTCGCCCGCGTAGAGCGTCTGCAGGCGCGTCGCCGCGAGGCCCTTGGCGTAGTCCGAGGCCGCCGACTGGAACGTGAAGTCGAGCACGCCGTTCATCTCGCTCTTGCGGACGTACGGCGACAGCTTGGCGGGGTCGGCGTCGTAGACCTCGCCGAACATGAAGAAGTCCGGGTTGCCCGCGGCCGTCGCGTGGTCGTGGACGGCGGTCGTGAACTTCTGCCAGAACTCGAAGTTGACGTGCTTGGCGGTGTCGATGCGGAAGCCGTCCACGCCGAGGTCGACCCAGCCGTTGTAGACGTCCGCGAAGCCGTTCACGACCGCGGGGTTCTCGGTCATGAGGTCGTCGAGGCCCGAGAAGTCGCCGTACGTCGTCGACTCGCCGGAGTACGTCGAGTTTCCGCGGTTGTGGTAGAGCGTCGGGTCGTTCAGCCAGTCCGGGACCTTGACGTGCGCGTCCTCGGGCTTGATCACCGGCGTGTACGGGAAGCTCGTCGCCGCGTCCATCGTCGGGAACGTGTCCGTGCCCGCGTACGTGTGCGGGTCGAAGGCCGTGCCGTTCGCGTCCTTGTACGGCCGCGTCGCCTGGTCGATGTAGGTGTACTTCTGCTGCGTGTAGTCGATGACGTCGGCGGTGTGGTTAGTGATGATGTCGAAGTAGACCTTGATGCCGCGCGCGTGGGCGTCGGCGATCAGCGACTCGAGCTCGGCGTTGGTGCCGAGGTGCGGGTCGATCTGCGTGAAGTCGGTGACCCAGTAGCCGTGGTACCCCGCGGACGCGTCGGCGCCCGTGCCCTGGACCGCGCGGTTCTTGAACGACGGCGTGAGCCAGATGGCCGTGCTGCCCAGACCCTGGATGTAGTCGAGCTTGCTGTGCAGGCCGGCCAGGTCGCCGCCCTCGTAGAAGCCCTTGTCCGTCGGGTCGTAGCCGGTGGCCAGGCGGTCGCCGGTCAGGCCACCCGTGTCGTTGCTGTCGTCCCCGTCGGCGAACCGGTCGGTCATCACGAAGTAGAACTGCTGACCCGCACCCGGGTCGCGCACCGGCGTCGCGACGAGGGCGTCGTCGGCCGGCGTGTAGCCGCCGTCCGGGCCCGTCAGCGTCGTGTGGTGCGTCGTGTCGTCGTAGGTGAAGCGGATGGTCGTCGGCCCGGCGACCACGAGCGGGGTGTTGTTGCCGCCGCCGTCCGCGCCGTAGGCCTCGTCCCAGGTGTCGTTCAGCGCGACCTTGTACTCCCACGAGCCCGCCGGGACGGTCAGCTCGGCCGCGTACTGGCCGGCGACGCCTGTCTGGGCGAGCTCCGTCTGCGTGCAGTCCGGCGCCCAGTCGCCCGCGCACCCGAGCTCGGACTGCAGGCTCCCGACGAGCGCCGCGGTGCGCTCGGCCGCGGCGACCGGGGTCGCGACGACCGCCGCGCCGACGAGTCCGAGCAGCGTGACCGCGAGGGTGGTGAGGGCTGCGACGGGACGTCGCCAGGAGCGGGTTCGAGCAGTGTCAGCGGGCGCCATGGCGACTCCTTCGTCTTCCCGCAGACGTCTCTGTGCGCGGGCTGTGCCGGGTGATGTCGCCGACCGTAACGCTTGCAGCAACTTGCAGCAACCGTTTCGTCCGAAATGGTGGCGGAACGACGAACGACCGGCACCCGCTGGGCGGGTACCGGTCGTCGTTGGTCGTGCGTCAGCTCAGCGGCGACGCCAGCGACGCCAGCAGCGCGGCCGAGTCCGCGACCGCGCCGAACACACCGCCCTGCATCTTGACCATGTTCAGCGCCGCCAGGTAGTTGCCATAGTCGGTGGCACCTGTGCAGTCCGACAGCAGGAGGCACTCGTAGCCGCGGTCGTTGGCGTCACGCATGGTCGTGTGCACGCAGACGTCGGTCGTGATCCCGGTCAGGATGATGTGCGTGACGCCCTTCGACCGCAGGATCAGGTCGAGGTCCGTCGCATAGAACGACCCCTTGCCGGGCTTGTCGATGATGACCTCGCCGGGCAGCGGTGCGACCTCGGGCACGATCTCCCAGCCGGGCTCACCCCGCGTGAGGATGCGGCCGCACGGGCCCGAGTCGCCGATGCCCGCGTTGATCCGACGCGACCGCCACAGCTTGTTGGCCGGCAGGTCCGACAGGTCCGGGCGGTGCCCTTCGCGCGTGTGGATGATGTGGAAGCCCAGCTCACGGGCCACCTCGAGCATCGCCGCGGTGGGCGCCAGGCCGGCGCGCGTGAGGTTGAGGTCGTAGCCCATGGCGTCGACGTAGCCGCCCGGGCCGCAGAAGTCCTGCTGCCAGTCGATGTTGATGATCGCGGTCGTCGCCGGGCTGAAGCTGCCGTCGTACGGCCAGGGGTACGGCTCCGCATCGACGGGCCCGAACGAGACGTCGGTCGCGGTGGCGAGCTGGTCGGTGGTCATCGCAGGTCTCCTGAGGTCAGGGCGGGAACGGGGCTGAGGGCGGCGACGACGTCGGCGGTGCGGCCGACCGCGCCGAAGATTCCGCCGGACATCTCGATGCTGGACACCGACGCGGCGGTGAGCGCCGGGTCCACCGGGACGCAGGCGTCGATCACGAGGAGGCACTCGTAGCCGCGGTCGTTGGCGTCGCGCATCGTCGAGTGGACGCACGTCTCCAGTCCGACGCCCGCCAGCACGAGCCTGCGGTAGCGGCCCGTGCGCAGGACGATGTCGAGGTCGCTGGCGTAGTAGCCGTCTATGCCGCCGGCGACCATGTCGATGTCGGGGACCAGCAGGCTCGTGATGTCCAGCAGGTCCGTGGACGGCGTGACGGGCTCGCGAAGCCGTACCCCACCCGGGGGCGGCGCCGTGGTCCGGACGACGATCACGGACCCGCCGGCCGCACGCACGGCATCGGCGAGGGCCTCGAGCTGCGGGGCGATCGGCGCCGCGCTGGGGCCGGCGTCGGCGGTCAGGACCACGAGCAGCGCGGTCTGCGCGCCGCCGAGGTCACCGTCGTAGGGCCACGGGTAGGGCGTCGTGGCGGAGACGTACGGGGTCATGGGTCCCCTCGCTGTGTGAGAACCCCGGGATCGGCCTCGTGCGAGGCCGACCCCGGGGCGGTGATCAGGAGATGGTGCCGACGACACCCTGGACGAAGTAGTCCATCTGCTCGATCGTCTCGATCGGCGGGGTCTCGCCGTCCGGGACCTCGACGGTCCCGTCCTGCGCGGTGATCGGGCCGGTGAACGGGCTGCCACCGTCCTCGATCTTCTTGGCGGCGTCGGCGATCAGCGCCTTCGTGTCGTCCGAGACGCTCGGCCCGAAGGCGGAGGCGACGAACGGGTTCTCGCCGCTGGCCATGTTCGCCCGGTAGTTGGCGTTGTACTCGCTGCCGGTGAAGTCACCGTCGATCGCCGTCTGGACGATGTCCGTGTACAGCGGGCCCCAGTTCCACTCGGAACCCGTGAGCCAGCCCTTCGGAGCGAGCGACGACGCGTCCGCGTGGTAGCCGACGGTGTACGCGCCGGCGTCCTCGGTCGCCTCGATGATCGTCTTGGTGCAGTCCTGGTGCTGCGTGACGACGTCGACCCCGGAGCCGAGCAGCGACTGCACCCGGTCGGCCTGCGTGGCCGGGTCGCACCAGCTGGTCGTCGAGACGGCCGTGACCTCGACGTCGGGTCGCACCGTCTGCGCGCCGAGCGTGAACGCGTTGATGTTGGCGAGCGTCTGCGGGATCGGGATGGCGTAGATGTAGCCGAGCTTTCCGGTCTTCGTCGCCGCACCCGCCGCGATGCCCGCGAGGTAGACGGGCTCGTAGACGCTGCCGAAGTACGAACCCATGTTGGCGGGCGCCGGGTCGTCCAGCAGGCCACCCTGGTGGACGACGACGACCTCGGGGTGCGCAGCGGCGACCTGCTTGGCCGCGTCGAGGTGGCCGTAGCTCGTCGCGAAGATGATGGTCGCGCCCTGCGCGATCATGCTCTCCATCGTCGTGGCGGCCGTGTCGTCCTCGGGGATGTTGTAGGCGTCGAGCACCTTGACGTCCGGGAAGCTCTCCCGGAGCGCCTCGACCCCCTGGTAGACCGCCTGGTTGTACCCGAAGTCGTCCTTCGGTCCCACGGCGATGACGCCGACCGTCGTCGCGCCCTTGCCGGGTGCGGCGTCGGAGGACGTCGCGGCCGACGAGCTCCCCGGGTCGTCGTTGGACACGGCGGGGCTGCACGCGGCGAGCACCGCCACCACCGCCGCTGCGATCAGTGCGCCAGCTGTACGTCGGATCCGCATGGATGTTCCTTCCGGTCGCCCGCGGGGCGGGATGGGTCGAGGGGGTGGGCGGGGTGGAGAGGGTCAGGCGGTGCGACTGTTGTCGAACACCTTGGAGAGCTCGTCGGGGGCGGCGAGCATCGTGCGTTTGCCCAGGACACCGAGCACGACGAGGGTCAGGACGAACGGGATGGCGGCGAGCGCGAACTGGTTCACGGCATAGCCCGCGGTCTGCAGGACCGAGGCCAGCGAGAGCGCGATGCCGAAGAGGTAGGCGCCGGCCATGATGCGCAGCGGGTTCCACATCGCGAAGATCACGAGGGCCACAGCGATGAAGCCGCGGCCGGCGATCATGTTCTCGAACCAGCTGTTCGCGTAGGCGATGGAGATGTGCGCGCCACCGATCCCGGCCAGCGCACCTCCCGCGATCGTCGACCAGTACCGCACCGACTTCACGCTGTAGCCGTTGACGCCGAGAGCCTCCGAGCGCTCGCCGGCGGTCCGGACCAGCAGGCCGACGCGCGTCCGGAACAGCACCCACCAGATCACCGGGGCCGCGACGAACGCGATGTAGACCAGCGGGTCGTGGTCGAACAGGATCGGTCCGAGCCCGGGGATGTCGGACAGGCCGGGGATCGCGTACGGCGTGAACGAGTTGATCTGCTTGCTGACGTAGTCGACGCCGAACAGCGCGGTGACGCCGAGCGCCAGGAAGTAGAGCGTCAGGCCGCTCGCGAACTGGTTGGCCCCGCGGCTGACGACGAGCACGGCGTGCACGAGGCTCAGCAGCGCACCGGCTGCCGCACCGCCGAGCACGCCCATCCACGGGTTGCCCGTGTGCGCGGTGACCGCGTACCCGCCGAGCGCCCCGAGGAGCATCGAGCCCTCGGTGCCGAGGTTGATGATGCCCGCACGCTCGGAGATGGTCTCGCCGAGACCCGCGTACATGATGGACGTGCCGCCGCGGACGGCTCCCGCGAGCAGGTCGATGATCATGACTTCGCCTTTCGCGGGCTCGTCCAGCCGAGAACGGCGACGAGCAGGAGGCCCATGAGGATGTTGACGCTCGCGGCGGGCAGGCCCGAGTTGATCTGCAGGCTGTTGCCCGAGACCGCGATCGCGGCGAGCACGAGAGAGGCGAGCAGCAACGGCAACGGCTTGTGCCGGGACAACCAGCTCGCCAGGAACGCGACGTAGCCGATGGTCAGGCCGAACGTGGGCCGCAGCTTGTACTCCATGCCCGCGAACTGCACGAAGCCCGCGAGCCCGGCGAGCGCTCCGCCGATGAGCAGCGCGGTGAGGATGAGCGTGACGACCGGCATGCCGGCCCGGCGCGCGGCCTCACCGTTGCCACCGACGACCGAGAGGCGGAAGCCCCACGTGGTCCGGGTCAGCGCGAACCAGACGACGACCGCGGCGACCACCGCGATGATCACGCCGACGTGGACCTGCGTGCCCGCGATCACGGGGAGCTTGGCGGCGTCGTTGAGCTCGACGCTCGTGGACTGGCCCAGCGCCGACGGGTCCTTCCACGGCCCCAGGATCAGGAAGAGCATCGTGTACAGGGCGACGTAGTTGAGGAGCATCGTCGTGACGGCCTCGTTGACCTTCACGACGAGCCGCATCGCGGCCGCGATCCCGGCCCACAGGGCACCGGCGATCATCGCGCTGACCATCATCGCGATCACGACGACCCACGGGGACATCAGCGGGGTGAGCCACAGGGCCGCCGCCGCCGCACCGATGCCGCCGATGATCAGCTGCCCCTCACCACCGACGTTCACGAGGCCCGCGCGGGCCGGGACGACGACGGCGAGGCCCGCGAGCGCGATGGGCGCCGCCCGCAGGATGATCTGCTGGAACTGCCCGGACTGCGTCAGGGTCGAGTTCCAGATGTCGGCGTAGACCGCGATCGGGTCGGCGCCGTTGGCTAGGACGAACGCGCTGAACAGGATCAGGCCGGCGAGCACAGCCACCAGCCAGCGCACCCCGGTCGACCAGCCGGCGCTGATCCGGGGACCGCGGTCGGTCGGCACGTCGGCCGGGACCGCAGTCGCGACGATCGCCGCCGCGACGGCCGCAGTCTCGTCGACCTTCTCGGTGCCTTGGGTCTCCTGCGTCATGCCACACCCCCGAGCATCAGTCGGCCGATCGACATCCGGTCGGCACCCGCGGTGTCGATGACGCCGACCAGGTGCCCGTCGTGCATGACAGCGATCCGGTCGGCCACGGAGATGAGCTCGTCGAGGTCTTCGGAGACCATGAGGACGGCGGCACCCCGGGCACGGTGCTCGAGCAGCACCTCCTGGGTGCGGCGCGTGTTGGCGACGTCCAGACCGCGGCTCGGGTAGGCAGCGACGACGAGGGTGGCGTCCTGGCCCAGCTCGCGGGTCAGCAGGACGCGTTGGATGTTGCCTCCGGACAGCGAGGCGAGCGTGCGCTTCTTGGGCGCCATGTGCAGGCCGACGCGCTCGTCGAGCGTCGTGGTCCGGGCGTCCACCGCGGACCAGTCGATGCCGAACCCGCGGCGCGGCACCTCCCGCCCGTCGAGGACCATGTGCTCGAGCACCGACAGCCCGGGCACCACCGCGTCCGCGACGGGGTCCTCGGGGACCGCCACGGCACCCGCGGCGATCGCCTCGCTCGGACCGAGTCCCGACGCGGGCGAGTCGCCGACCCGGACGGTGCCGGCCGAGACGGGGCGCAGCCCGAGCGCGACCTCGCACAGCTCCTTCTGGCCGCTGCCGGCCACGCCTGCGACGCCGACCAGCTCACCGGGGTGCACCTCGAGGTCGACGCTCTTGAGCGCGACGTGACCCCGGTCGCCGAGCGCCGTGGCGCCCTGCAGCTCGAGCACGGCACGCTCGCTGACCGGGACCGGCTCGCGCTCCCGGGACAGCGGCGGCACGCGCCGACCGACCATGGCCTCGACGAGCTCCTCGTCGGAGAACTGCGTGGGGTCGGCGGACGTGAGGACCGCCTGGCCGCCGCGCAGGACGGTGACCTGGTCGGCGATCGCGCGCACCTCGTTGAGCTTGTGCGTAACGAGCACGATGCCGAGGCCCTGGTCCCGCAGCGAGGCGACGACCGTCAGGAGCGCCTCGACCTCCTGCGGCGCGAGCACGCTCGTCGGCTCGTCGAGGATGACGAGCCGGGCGCCCGTCATCAGGACCTTGAGGATCTCGGCGCGCTGCCGCTCGCCGATGGACAGGTGCCGCACCTTCGCGGTCGGGTCCACCGCCAGGCCGAACTCCTGGGACGCCGCCTCGATCTTGGCCGAGAGCGCCTTGAGCTTGAGGGTCGGACCGTCCGGGAGCGCCAGCGCGATGTTCTCGGCGACCGTGAGCGCGGGGACCAGGCGCAGGTCCTGGAACACCATGCCGATCCCGAGGCCGCGGGCGTCGGCGGGGTTGCCGGGCGCCACCAGGTTCCCGTCGATGAACATGCGTCCCTCGTCCGGGGTGTAGACGCCGTAGATCATCTTGAGGAGCGTGCTCTTGCCGGCCCCGTTCTCACCGATGAGACCGTGCACCGTGCCGGGCATGACCGTGAGGTCCACGTCCGAGTTCGCCACCACCTCGCCGAAGCGCTTGGTGAGGCTGCGCACCTCGAGGAGGGCCGTCGGCTTCCCGACGCGGCTCTCCGCGCGGGCGACGGCGTCCGAGGTCATGCCCGCGTCCCCGCGTCGGAGGGCAGTCCGACGACGGTATCCAGCGGCGTATCCGTTGGTGTATCCATGCCTGGAGGCTAGGAGCGCGATGTTTCCGAATCCGACGGCACACGTAACGCTCTCGTGTCCGGTCGAGCACGATTTGGTGCGAGATCACCGCCTACAGTTCGCGCCATGACTCGTGTGCTCCTGGTGCATGGCGCCGCCACCACAGCCCTGGTGTGGGACCGCCTGCGCCCCCTCCTCCCGGACGTCGAGCTCGTCGTGCCGGACCGTCCGTCGAGCGGCGACCTGGAGGTCGAGCTCGCCGCGCTGGCGCCTGCCGCCGAGGGATCGGTCGTGGTGGGCGTGAGCGGTGGGGCGACGCTCGGTCTGGCACTCGCCTGTGCATCGTCGCACCTGGCGGGCGCCGTGCTCCATGAACCTGCGGTCGGATCTCTGGCGCCCGACCTGCTCGACCACGTCGTGGCCGGCTGGGCGACCGGCGGCGTCGCCGGCTTCGGGTCCGCGCTCTACGGTCCGTCCTGGGACCCGTCGATGGCACCGGCGGACGCCGACGCGGTCGCTCGGGACCTGGCGATGTTCCGACGCTTCGAGCCAGCCACGCTGGTCGAGGGCAACGGGCGCGTCCTGGTCACGGTCGGGGCGGACTCGCCCCCGGTGCGGCACGCGGCCGCGGCGGCGCTGCACGAGCGGCTCGGCGTCGAGGTCGGCGTGCTGCAGCACAGCGGCCACTTCGTCCAGCACGACAACCCCGCGGCCCTCGCCGCCGCGGTGCGCTCGGTGCTGGCCGCGCTCTAGGCTCGCCGCCCGCGTCAGTCCTGCGGTGATCCGCGCAGCCCGGCGAGGCGGGCGTCGAGGTCGGCCGCTGCGTCGTCGTCGACCTCCACCAGCTTGTCCCTGCTCGTCGAGCCGGAGACCAGCCGCACGTGCCGCGGCCGGATCCGCAGTGCGTCCGCCAGGGCGGCCAGCACGGCCTGGGTGGCAGCACCGTCGACGGCCCGCGCGGTCACCGCGACGACGAGGCGGTCGCCGTACGTCCCACCGACCCGGGTCCGCGACGCGCCCGGTCTCACCCGGACCGCGACCCGCACGTCAGCGCCTCGGCGGGTCGATGAGCCGGGGCGCGCGACGCATCCGCAGGAAGAGGACGACGCCGACGACCGCGCACGCCACGGCGACGAGGAGGAACGGGACAGGCGACATCGACGTGCTGCACGTCGATGTCGTGAGCACCGAGTCCGCACAGGACGCCTCCGGCCAGTTCCGGTTCTTCCAGGCGAGCGCGAACGGGAGGGCGCTCAGACCCGTGAGGATCCCCCACTGCGCGGGCCGCAGGCCCTGGCGGACCACCAGCACCCCGCCGAGCAGCAGTGCCACGAGCCCGACCAGCAGCCCCGCGGCCGCGGGCAGGCTGAACCCGCCGCCGACGGCCATCCCGAGCAGCACCCAGCCGAGAAAGGCACCGACGCTCGTCCCCGGGCGCGGGACGGCGACGTCCTGCGCCCACACGTCAGATCAGTCCGAGCGCCCGGACGGCGTCCCGCTCCTCGACCAGCTCCGCCACCGAGGCGTCGATGCGACCGCGGGAGAACTCGTCGATCTCGAGACCCTGCACGATCTGCCAGGCACCGCCCTCGGACGTGACCGGGAACGACGAGATCAGTCCCTCGGGCACGCCGTACGACCCGTCCGAGACGATGCCCGCCGAGGTCCAGTCCCCCGCGGGCGTGCCGTTGACCCACGAGTACACGTGGTCGATCGCGGCGTTCGCTGCCGAGGCAGCCGACGACGCACCGCGCGCCTCGATGATGGCGGCGCCGCGCTTGGCCACGGTCGGGATGAACGTCTCGCGCACCCAGGCCTCGTCGTCGACCACCGACAGCGCGGGGCGGCCACCGACGGTCGCGTGCGAGAGGTCGGGGTACTGGGTGGCGGAGTGGTTGCCCCAGATCGTCAGGCGCGCGATGTCCGACACCGGCGCACCGGACTTCGTCGCGAGCTGCGCCACGGCCCGGTTGTGGTCGAGGCGGGTCATCGCCGTGAACCGCTCGCTCGGCACGTCGGGAGCGTGCGAGGCCGCGATGAACGCGTTGGTGTTGGCCGGGTTCCCGACGACGAGGATGCGCACGTCGTCGGCAGCGCCCGCGTTGATCGCCTCGCCCTGGGGCTTGAAGATGCCGCCGTTCGCGGAGAGCAGGTCGCCGCGCTCCATCCCCGCGGTGCGCGGTCGGGCACCCACCAGCAGAGCCACGTTGACGCCGTCGAACGCCGCCGTCGCGTCGTCGTAGATCTCCACGCTGTCGAGCGTGCTGAAGGCGCAGTCGTCGAGCTCCATCGCGGTGCCCTCGGCCGCCTTGACCGCCTGAGGGATCTCGAGGAGCCGGAGCCGCACGGGTACGTCCGCGCCGAGCAGCTGGCCCGAGGCGATCCGGAAGAGCAGCGCGTAGCCGATCTGCCCAGCGGCTCCGGTGACGGTGACGGTGA
Source organism: Cellulomonas sp. P4_H4 (assembly GCF_056400865.1). NCBI lineage: Bacteria > Bacillati > Actinomycetota > Actinomycetes > Micrococcales > Cellulomonadaceae > Cellulomonas > Cellulomonas sp. P4_H4. Next base: position 747,423 of record NZ_JBFUKL010000001.1, on the reverse strand, counting down.
CGGGCGAGCTGACGGTCACGAACGGGCTCCTTCGGTCGGCCGAGGGCGCAAACGGCGCTACCGGCACGCTACCCCGGGACGCACGAACGGCGCCCGACCACGAGGGTCGGACGCCGTTCGGTGCGCGTTGCTCAGGCGAGCTTGGCCGCCAGGTTGGCGTCCAGCGTGGCCAGGAACTCCTCGGTCGTCTGCCAGACCTGGTCGGGTCCGACGAGGGCCGCGAGGTCCTTGGTCATCGCGCCGGACTCGACGGTCTCGATGACGACCTGCTCGAGCGTCTCGGCGAACTGCGTCACCTCGGGGGTGCCGTCGAGCAGACCACGGTGCTTGAGGCCGCCGGTCCAGGCGTAGATCGACGCGATCGGGTTGGTCGACGTCGGCTTGCCCGCCTGGTGCTGGCGGAAGTGGCGCGTCACCGTGCCGTGCGCCGCCTCGGCCTCGACCGTCTTGCCGTCGGGCGTCATGAGGACGGACGTCATGAGGCCGAGCGAGCCGAATCCCTGCGCGACCGTGTCGGACTGCACGTCACCGTCGTAGTTCTTGCACGCCCACACGTAGCCGCCCTCCCACTTCATGGCCGCGGCGACCATGTCGTCGATGAGGCGGTGCTCGTAGGTCAGGCCCGCCGCGGCGAACTGCTCCGCGTACTCGGCGTCGAACACCTCCTGGAAGATATCCTTGAACGAGCCGTCGTAGGCCTTGAGGATCGTGTTCTTCGTCGACAGGTAGACCGGGTAGCCGCGCTGCAGGCCGTAGGCGAACGAGGCGCGCGCGAAGTCACGGATCGAGTCGTTGAAGTTGTACATGCCCATCGCCACGCCGCCGCCGTCGGGGTAGGTGACGACCTGCTGGGTGATCGGCTCGGAGCCGTCCGCCGGCGTGTAGGTCATGGTCAGCGTGCCGGCGCCGGGCACCTTGAAGTTGGTGGCGCGGTACTGGTCGCCGAACGCGTGACGGCCGATGATGATCGGCTTGTTCCAGCCCGGCACCAGGCGCGGGATGTTGCTGATGATGATCGGCTCGCGGAAGACGACGCCACCGAGGATGTTGCGGATCGTGCCGTTGGGCGAGACCCACATCTTCTTCAGGCCGAACTCCTCGACGCGCGCCTCGTCGGGCGTGATCGTGGCGCACTTGACGCCGACCCCGTGCTCCTTGATCGCGTTCGCCGCGTCGACGGTGACCTGGTCGTCCGTCGCGTCGCGGTTCTGGATCGACAGGTCGTAGTACCGCAGGTCGACGTCGAGGTACGGGTGGATGAGACGGTCCTTGATGAACTGCCAGATGATGCGCGTCATCTCGTCGCCGTCGAGCTCGACGACCGGGCCGACTACCTTGATCTTCGCCATGCGGGGATCTCCTGTACTGGGGACGGGTGGGGCAGTGCACGAGAAGTCAGTGCCTGCGCGGGTCCGGGGGCAAGATTACTCGACATCGAGAGACTTCTGTGAGCCGTGATCGTGCGGATGCGCCACACGAACACGCCGATCGATCAGCAGCCCGCATCGGCGCGCACCGTGACCGTGGCTGCGGCGCCTGGCATGCTGGCCCCGACGGGGCATGGCGTCCGCCAGCCGGACGCGCGCACAGCCGAGCGTGGCACGCTCCGATCGCACCTGCCCAACATCTCCGGATTCTCACGACAGGAAAGACATGTCACAGGACAACGCAGACAAGGCCGCGGCCCTGCCTGACCCCGAGCCCGACGAGACCTCCGCTACGGAGGCGACCGAGGCTCCCGCCGCCGAGGCCCCCGCCACTCCCGCCGCCGCGACCGAGTCGGTTGCTCCGATCGCCGCCGAGCCCGAGGCGGAGGCCGCGGAGGACTTCGACGCCTACTACGTGCCCGCGGGCACGGTCGTCGAGGTCGGTCCGGGTCTGGTCGCCCGGCTCGGCGCCGAGGCGTTCGGCACGTTCTTCCTCGTGCTGGCCGGCCTGGGCGTCGCGCTGTACTCGGCCGTCAACCAGAGCGGCACACTCGCGGTGGCACTGGCGTTCGGCATCGCGGTCCTCGGTGGCGCAGCCGCGGTGGGCCACGTCTCGGGTGGTCACTTCAACCCGGCCGTGACGCTCGGCGCCGCGATCGGCGGACGCACGGCGTGGCGCGACGTCCTGCCCTACTGGCTCGCGCAGCTGGTCGGCGGTGCCGTGGCGGCCGCGGTCGTCTTCATCACGATCCCGAAGACGCTGCCCGCGCTGTTCCAGAAGTCGGACCCGCGTGAGCTCTTCTCCGGTGTCGCCAACGGGTTCGGCACGCACTCGCCGCTCTACGGCACCGTCCAGACGGCCACCTCGGGTGCGCAGACGTCCGAGTTCACGCTCACGACGGCGCTCCTCGTCGAGGTCATCGTGACCGCGATCTTCGTCGGCGTGATCCTCGGCGTCACGGACCGCCGCGCGAACAAGGTCCAGGCGCCCGTCGCGATCGGCCTGGCCCTCACGGTGCTGATCCTCGTTGCCATGCCGGTCACGAACGCGTCGCTCAACCCGGCCCGGTCCACGGCGGCGGCGATCTTCTCTGACAGCTGGGCCTTCCAGCAGCTCTGGGTCTTCTGGGTCGCGCCGCTGGTCGGTGCCGCCCTCGCCGGCCTCGTCTACCGCGCGTTCGCCGCGGAGCCGCCGGAGGACAACCTGCTCGAGGAGGACGAGGAGTTCGTCACGACCGAGGACACCCTGGTCGTCACGGAGCGCTGAGACCGACCCTGCACGACGAGAGCCCGGGACCTCCGCGGTCCCGGGCTCTCGTGCGCTCGCGGCCGGCGCGCCCACGCGGGGCGCTCGTCGACAGCGATCCGGTCAGCGTGCGCCGTCGGTCAGGAACAGGGACAGCACGCCCAGGCCGACCGCGAGGGTCAGCAGCACGGCGACGTCGATCCGCCGCGCACGTACGGACAGCGCGACCGGACCGGGCTCCGGCCGGACCCACCGCACGACGCCGCACGCGGCGACGAACACGGCGAGCACGATCGAGCCGGCACTCGTCCCGACGACCAGCGAGACCGCGACGGCGACCACGATCCCGGCGCTGACCCACCACAGCGAGGCGTTGCGCCCGGCCGCGAGCGACGCGCGCGCGATCGCGCGCGGGTCGAGCGGCAGCTCCTCGACGGGGATCGGCCCGGAGACGGCGGGCGGCTCGGGATCGGCAGACGGTTCGGGCGCGGCCGCGGGGTCAGGGGTCGACGGGGGCGTCGGCTCGGGCGGCGCAGGGTGCGGCGGGACGGCAGGGCGTAGCCCCGCACCACCGCTCGTTCGCTCGTGCACCATCGTTGCGCCTCCCGACGGGAGACTACCGTTGCCGGGTGATCGACCCGGAATCCGCCGCCGTCCCGGTCGGTGCCGCGCGCTCGTTGATCGTCGTCGGAGGCGGGCTCGCCGCGACCCGGACGGTCGCCGAGCTGCGCGAGCAAGGGTTCGACGGACGGGTCGTGGTGCTGGGCGCCGAGCCGATCGCGCCGTACGACCGGCCTCCGCTGTCCAAGCACCTCCTGGACCGGCCGGAACCGACCTGGCTGCGCGACGAGATCGGCGTCGACCTGCCGGCCCTGGCCGACGAGGTCCGCCTGGGCACGCCGGCGCGCGGCCTGACGATCACCGCCGACGGCGTCGAGGTCCACGCCGACGACGGCACCCGGACCGCGGACACGGTCGTGGTCGCCACCGGCGCGCACGCGGTCCGACCGCCCGGCTGGGAGGCGGCGTTGACGCTGCACACGGCCGCGGACGCCGTCGTCCTGCGCGAGGCGCTCGTCCCCGGCACGCGGCTGGTGATCATCGGCGCTGGCTGGATCGGCGCGGAGGTGGCGACCGTCGCCGCGGCGGCGGGCGTCGACGTCACGGTCCTCGAGGCGACGGGTGACCCCCTCGGGGCCGCGCTCGGACCCGTGGTGGGCGCCCTGACGGCACCCTGGTACGCCGCCGCGGGCGTCCACCTGCGCCGCGGGGCGCACGTGGTCGAGGTGGGGGCCAACGGGGTCCGGCTCGCCGACGGGACGCTGGTCCCCGCCGACGTCGTCCTGGCCGCGGTCGGCGCCCGGCCCACGACGGCGTGGCTCGGCGGGGCCCTTCCCCAGGAACCCGACGGTTCCCTGCGGACCGACGAGCACCACGCGGTGCTCGGTCCTCGGGGTCCGATCCACTCCGTCCGGGCGGTCGGGGACGTCGCGCTGCGTCGGTCCGCCCGGCACGGCTGGGTCCCCGGCGGGCACTGGGACGGCGCCCTGCGCGGCCCCTCGGCCCTCGTCGCCGACCTCTTGGGCACGCACGACGCCGCCCCCGATCCCGCGCCCTACGTCTTCTCGACCCAGCTCGGCCACGAGCTCGCGCTCTTCGGCCTGCGGCACGTGGACGACGAGGTGGTTCTGCGCGGTGACCCGACGGGCGTCGGCTGGACCGCCCTGTGGTTCCGGCCGGGTTCTGACGAGGTCAGCGCCATCCTGACGGTGGACCGGCCCCGTGACGTGGGGGCCGCCCGGCGGCTGTTCACCGCCGCCGGGCTACCCACGCTCGACCGGTCACGCGTGCGCAACACCGGGATCACACTGCGGGACGCGGCACGCGCCTGACTCAGTGCGCGAAGTGGCGCGTGCCCGTCAGGTAGAGGGTCACGCCGGCCGCCTGCGCCGCCGCGACGACCTCCTCGTCGCGCACCGACCCACCCGGCTGCACGATCGCGCGCACGCCGGCGTCGATGAGCACCTGCGCGCCGTCCGCGAACGGGAAGAACGCGTCCGACGACGCCACCGCACCCCGGGCCCGTTCGACGTCGCCCGTGTTCGCGCGGGACACCGCGAGCGCGCACGAGTCGACCCGGTTGACCTGACCCATGCCCACGCCGACCGAGGCGCCGTCGTTGGCGAGCAGGATCGCGTTCGACTTCACGGCGCGCACCGCCCGCCAGGCGAAGACGAGATCGGCGAGGGTCGCCTCGTCGGCGGCCTCACCGGCGGCGAGCGTCCAGCCGGAGGGGTCGTCACCGGGCGCGTCGATCCGGTCGATCTGCTGGACGAGCATGCCGCCGGTGACCGGGCGCAGCTCGGTGGTGTGCGTGGCCTCGTCGAGACCCGTGACCCTGAGGAGTCGGATGTTCTTCTTCCGGCTGAGGATCTCGACCGCCTCGGGCTCGAAGTCCGGGGCGACGACGACCTCGGTGAAGACCGGCGCGATCTGCTCGGCCGCGGCAGCAGTGAGCGTGCGGTTGGTGGCGATGACGCCACCGAACGCCGAGACCGGGTCGCACGCGTGCGCCTTGGCGTGGGCGTCGGCGACGTCCGTACCGACCGCGATGCCGCACGGGTTGGCGTGCTTGATGATCGCGACGGTCGGGCCGTCGTGGTCGTGCGCGGCGCGCCAGGCGGCGTCGGCGTCGACGTAGTTGTTGTAGCTCATCGCCTTGCCGTGCAGCTGTTCGGCGCCCGCGAGCCCGCGACCGGCCGCGCCGGTCGGCGAGAGGTAGAGCGCCGCGTGCTGGTGCGGGTTCTCGCCGTAGCGCAGCACCTCACCGCGGTCCCAGGTGCTGCCCGCGAACGTGGGGAAGCCGCTGTCGTCGTCGGGGGCGTAGCTCGAGGCGAACCAGCTCGCGACCGCCGTGTCGTAGGCGGCCGTGTGCGCGAACGCGTCGGCGGCGAGCAGGCGCCGGGCGTCGAGCGTGAAGCCACCGGCGTCCACCGCCGCGACGACCTCGTCGTACCGGGCCGGGTCGACGACGACGGCCACGCTCGGGTGGTTCTTGGCGGCGGCACGCACCATCGACGGCCCACCGATGTCGATCTGCTCGACGCACTCGTCAGGAGAGGCACCCGAGGCGACGGTGGCCGTGAACGGGTACAGGTTGACGATCACGAGCTCGAAGGGCGCGATGCCCAGCTCGTCCAGCTGGCGCAGGTGCTCGGGCAGGCGGGTGTCGGCCAGGACGCCGGCGTGCACGCGGGGGTGCAGCGTCTTGACGCGCCCGTCGAGACACTCGGGGAACCCGGTGAGGTCCTCGACGCGGGTCACCGGCACACCGGTGGCGGCGATGGTCGAGGCCGTGGAGCCGGTGGAGACGATCTCGACACCGGCGGCGTGCAGCGCGGCGGCCAGCTCGGTCAGGCCCGTCTTGTCGTAGACGCTGACCAGGGCACGGCGCACGGGGCGAAGGGTGGTGGAGGGCACGGCAGCTCCCGGATGTTGGGTCGGAACAGCGGACCCGTGCACCCAGGCGGGCGGTGCGAGGAGGGGAACTTCGGCCGCTTCCCGGTGGTTGAACCCACCTGCGCCAGTCACGACCGGGGCCGAGTCTAGCCGACGGTGGCGTGGCGACCTTCGACCGTGAGCCCGCCGCGCGCGATGCGCCCGACCCACTCCACCAGCAGTGCACGCTCGACGACCTTGATCCGCTCGTGCAGCGTCGCCTCGTCGTCGTCGGGCTCCACGGCGACCGCCGCCTGGGCCAGGATCGGGCCCGTGTCGATGCCCTCGTCGACGACCATCACGGTGCAACCCGTGACCTTCGCCCCGTACGCCAGCGCGTCCCGCACGCCGTGCGCGCCCGGGAAGGCTGGCAGCAGCGCCGGGTGCGTGTTGACGATGCGGCCGCCGAACCGCCCCAGGAACCCGGTGCCGAACAGCTTCATGAAGCCCGCGAGCACGACGAGGTCGGGCGAGAACACCGCGACCGTCTCGGCGATCGCGGCATCCCAGGAGGCCCGGTCGTCGAAGTCCTTGAGCGAGACGACCGCGGTCGGGATGCCCGCCTCGGCCGCGATGTCCAGCGCGCGGATCCCCCGACGGTCGGCGACGACGGCGACGACTCGGGCACCGAAGGCGGGGTCGTCGTGCGCCGCGAGCAGTGCGGCCAGGTTGGATCCTGTTCCGGACACCATGACGACGAGTCGACCGGAGCCGCGGGTGGGGGGCGAAGGATGCTGGGTGGACGACGGACTCACGCGCCGACCCTACCGGTGCGGTTCGTGGGCGAGAATGCAGGGGTGAGCAATCCGTACGCACCCCCCGAGGACCGTCCGCGCAAGCCGGACGGCGACCAGGCCGGTGCGCCCGCGCAGGAGCGCGGCCCTGCCCAGCAGCCGCCGCCGTACCTGCCGCAGCACCCCTACCAGCAGCCCGTACTGCAGCAGCAGCTCGCGCCGCAGCCGGTGCGGGAGCCGGTCCCGACCGACCCCGAGGGAGCGGCGCGCGCGAGCCGCATCGCGAGGTGGTTCGCCCTGTTGGTCCTCGCGTCGGTCCTGGTCAGCATGACGCGGCTGCCGTTCTCGCTGGCCGCCTCGGTGCTGGGACTGGTCGCGATCGGCGTCGGGGTCTGGGCACTCATCGTGGCCGCCCAGGCGCACGTGCGCGGCACCCTGCCCGTGATGCTCGCCGTCGGGCTGTTCATCTCGCTGCTGTGGTCGATGACGGCGAGCCTGCCCCTGCTCACCCTGCGAGCGGACCTGGACCACCAGGCGTGCCTCGACGGCGCCCTGACCGTGTCCGCCAAGGCCGCCTGCGAGACGGAGTACGAGAAGGCCCGTCAGGAGCAGGTCGAACGGCTCGGCGGAGGCGCTCGCGGCTGAGCTCAGTCGGCTGAGCCCGCGGGGACCTCGTCGTCCGTCTCCTGGGCGGTGCTCGACCGTCGGGCTCGATGGACCACGCGGCGCACCTCGCTGCGCACCAGCGGGTCGCCCGGTACCGCGACGACGAGGGCGCCCACCAGGACACCCACGCTCGCGAGCAGCCCGACCAGCAGTCCGTGCGCGCCGACGTGGGCCAGCCGCCCGGGGCCGACACTGCCGCTGGCGGCAGCCACCAGGACGGCGACCAGGACGGCGACCGTGAGCGAGAGGGTGCCGACCGCCGCGAGGACGTGCCACCACCGCGTCGCACGGAGCCTGCGGTGCACGTACAGCCCGACGATCGCCCCGACACCGACCACGAGGATCGGGACCAGGCTGGTGGCGGGACCCACGGCCTCCGGCGTCGGGAGGGCGCCCAGCAGCGGGACCGCGGGCAGCGGGCCGCCGAGGACCGCGTCGGGCGCGAAGTGGGTTCCTGACCCGACCGAGAATCCTTCCCCCGTCAGCCACGCGATCGCCCAGACGACGAGGTTGGGGACGAACGTGACCTCGGCGAACGCGAACACGACGCCGCCGATCGCGTCCAGCCCCAGCCCTCCGACGACGTCGCTGATGGTCGCCATGCCCGCCACGATCCAGAGCGTCACGACGGCCGTCGCCACCACGACGAGCAGCGCCAAGGCGAGCACGGCCGCCGCTGCGCCTGTCCGGATCGGCGCCGCCACGCGGGTCCACAGGGGTCGGGTCAGCTCACGCCACGCAGGCGCCTCGGGGCGCGCGAGGAGCCCGGTGCCCAACCCGGCGGCCGCCACGACGGCGCCCCCGACGAGGGCTCGGGCGACACCGAGACCGTCGACCCCGCACAGCAGGGCCACGACGACGGTGGCCAGCGTGTACGCCCCGACACCGGCTCCGTAGCCTGGCCACGTCGCCAGCCCGGACCGCCTCGCCGAGGCGTAGCAGGTGAACAGGGCCAGGATCGTCACCCCGAGCGGCACGATCGTCACCGAGACGGCGCCCACGACGACGGGGACGCCGTGCCCGAGCAACCAGATCGACGCGCCGACCCCGACGGACCGGAACCAGCCGACGCCGTCGTTGGACGGGTCGGCCGACGTCGCGACGTACGCCGCGATCGAGGGGAGCACGAGGACGAGGATCGACAGCAGCGCCGCCTGCAGGGCCGCGAGGACGCCCGCGACCCACCGGGGCGCCCCGTCGAGGGCGCTGCCGAGGAACTGGTCGGTGCGCGCCGGTCGGCGTCGCCCGCGGGACCGCGGACGTGTGCGGTCGAGGACGCTCCGGGAGACACTCACCGTGCCATGGTCGCCGCCGCGCAGCCCGCTCGGGCGAACCCCGCGCGGCGCGTCGGCGGACGAAAGAGTGACGTGGGCCGCGAGAGGCCAGCCCGCTCGGGCGAACCCCGCGCGGCGCGTCGGCAGACGAAAGAGTGGGGCGCGCCGACGACGGGCGCCCGGGCACGCGAGAGGCGCCGGTCCCTGGTCGGGAACCGGCGCCTCTCGGTGTGCTGAGCGAGCGGTGAGGCTCAGGCCAGGAGCTGGCGCGCGAGCGCGGCGGTCTCGGACGGCGTCTTGCCGACCTTGACCCCGGCGGCCTCGAGGGCCTCCTTCTTCGCCTGCGCGGTGCCCGACGAGCCCGAGACGATGGCACCGGCGTGGCCCATGGTCTTCCCCTCAGGAGCCGTGAAGCCGGCGACGTAGCCGACGACCGGCTTGGTCACGTGCTCCTTGATGTACGCGGCCGCGCGCTCCTCGGCGTCGCCACCGATCTCACCGATCATCACGATGACCTCGGTCTCGGGGTCGGCCTCGAACGCCGCGAGGGCGTCGATGTGCGTCGTCCCGATGATCGGGTCGCCGCCGATGCCGATGGCCGTCGAGAACCCGAAGTCCCGCAGCTCGTACATCATCTGGTAGGTGAGCGTGCCGGACTTGGAGACCAGGCCGACGCGGCCGGGGCCGGTGATGTCGGCGGGGATGATGCCGACGTTCGACTTTCCGGGGCTGATCAGGCCGGGGCAGTTGGGGCCGATGAGCCGCACGCCCTTCTCCTGAGCCAGCGCGAAGAACTCGGCGGTGTCCGCGACGGGGACGCCCTCGGTGATGATGACGACGAGCGGGACGCCCGCCTCGATCGCCTCGACGACGGCCGCCTTGGTGTGTGCCGGCGGGACGAAGATCACGGAGACGTCGGCGCCGGTCGTGGCGACGGCCTCGGCGACGGTGCCGAAGACGGGCACCTCCACCGCTGCGTCACCCGAGCTGAACGCGACGGTCGTTCCTGCTTTTCGCGGGTTGACGCCGCCGACGACCGACGTGCCGGACGCGAGCATGCGGGTCGTGTGCTTCTGGCCCTCGGCCCCCGTCATGCCCTGGACGATGACCTTGGATGCCTCGGTCAGGAAGATCGCCATGTGTGTGTCAGCTTCTCTCTAGTTCAGGGCGTTCAGGCGGCGGCGTGGGCGAGCTCGGCCGCCTTGTCGGCGCCGCCGTCCATGGTGTCGGCGAGCACGACGAGCGGGTGGCCGGCCTCGGCGAGGATGCGGCGCCCCTCGACCACGTTGTTGCCGTCCAGCCGGACGACGAGCGGCTTGTTCTCCTCGTCGCCGAGGATCTCGAGCGCCGCGACGATGCCGTTGGCGACCGCGTCGCACGCCGTGATACCACCGAAGACGTTGACGAAGACCGACTTGACCTGCGGGTCCGTCAAGATGATGTGCAGGCCTGCCGCCATGATCTCGGCGCTGGCGCCGCCGCCGATGTCCAGGAAGTTGGCGGGCTTGACCCCGCCGTGCTTCTCACCGGCGTACGCCACGACGTCGAGCGTGCTCATGACGAGCCCGGCCCCGTTGCCGATGATCCCGACCTCGCCGTCGAGCTTGACGTAGTTGAGGTCCGCCTCCTTGGCGCGCGCCTCGAGCGGGTCGGTCTCGGCCGAGTCCTCGAGCGCCTCGTGGTCCGGGTGACGGAAGCCCGCGTTCTCGTCGAGCGTCACCTTGCCGTCGAGAGCGACGATGTCGCCGTCCTCGGTGAGGACCAGAGGGTTCACCTCGACCAGCGTGGCGTCCTCGGACTTGTAGACCGTCCACAGCGTCTGCAGGACGGCGGCGACCTTCGGGGCGAGCTCGGGCGTGAAGCCCGCGGCCGCGACGATCTCGTCGGCCTTCGCCTGGTCGATGCCCGTGCGCGGGTCGACCGCGACCTTGGCCAGAGCCTCGGGTCGCTCGACGGCGAGCTGCTCGATCTCCATGCCGCCCTCGACCGAGCACATCGCCAGGTAGCGGCGCTCGGCCCGGTCCAGCAGGAGCGAGAAGTAGAACTCGGTGGCGATCTTGGCACCGGCCGCGATCATCACGCGGTGGACCGTGTGGCCCTTGATGTCCATGCCGAGGATCTCGTCGGCCTTCTCGGCCGCCTCGTCCGCGGAGCGCGCGAGCTTGACGCCGCCTGCCTTGCCACGGCCGCCGACCTTGACCTGGGCCTTGACGACGACGACCCCACCCGGGCCGGCGCCGGCACCACCCAGAAGCTGCTCCGCGCCGGCGCGGGCCTCCTCCGTGGTCGTGGCGACGACGCCACCCAGCACGGGTACGCCGTGCTTCTCGAAGATGTCACGTGCCTGGTACTCGAACAGGTCCACCTGGTCTGGGTCCTCTCATCACCGGCGCTCGACGGCCTCGGTACGGCCGAAACGCCCCGGTCGATGGTAGCGGGCAGGGAGAGATCTCTCGCCGTCGAGAGATGTGGCGTGCGCGACGTTCATGCGGATCGTGCGACAACCCACCTGTGGCGTCTGCGCTCGTGGGCGCCGTGGCGCGCGGGTCCGTGTCAACCTGGGTTGACAACCTTGCCGGCGTCAACGTAGGTTGACAACATGTCCGAGGAACTCATGACCGCTGCGGCGGGGGCGGCCGAGCCGGCCGAGGGGTTGCGCGCCGTGCGTTCCCTACGAGCGCTCGCCGACCGACTCGAAGCACTGCACGTGCAGCGCGCACGGGAGCTGGGGTGGTCGTGGCAGCAGATCGCCGTCGCCCTCGACGTGTCGCGCCAGGCGGTCCACAAGAAGTACGGGAAGAGGTTCAGCTGATGTTCGAGAGATTCGCGAACGACGCCCGCGACGCGGTGACGCAGGCGGTCGAGGAGGCTCAGGGCTCCGAGCGCATCGGCGCGGAGCACGTGCTGCTGGGCACCGTCCGGACGCCCGACACCGTCGCGGCACGCGCCTTGTCGCAGCTCGGCGTGGACCAGGCACGCCTGCGGAGCGCGGTCCACGGCGTCCGCGCCGTCCCGCCGGACGGACTGGACGCCGACGCGCTGGCAGGGGTCGGCATCGACCTCGACGCCGTGCGCGCTCAGGTCGAGGCCGAGTTCGGACCTGGCGCGCTCGACGACGTCACGGCCGCGCCTCGCACCGGCGGGCACAAGCCCTTCGACGGCCAGGCCAAGAAGCTGCTCCAGCTCTCGTTGCGCGAGGCCCTGCGGCTCAAGCACAAGCGCATCGACACCGGTCACCTGCTGCTCGCGGTGGTCCGGCTCGACGACCCGCACGCCGCAGGCGCCCTCGACGCCCTGGGGCTCGCCGACGACGACGTCCGCACAGCCGTCGCGGCGGCGTGGTCGCAGTCCCCCGTCGGTCGGCCGTGATCTTCCTGCCGTCGTCGGGCACCTTCCGACCCGTCGCTGCACCGTCGTCGACGGTCCCACCGTCGCGTCCGCAGGTGCCCGACGACGGCCCGGACCACCCGGAGCAGCCGCGTACGCTCGGTTCGTGATGGCACCGGCATACGCCAACCCCACCGGCAACGCAGACCAGGCGCGACGGTCGCCCCGGGTGAGCAGGCGGGCAACCCTCGTCCTGCTCGCGCTCCCGGTGCTCGCGATCGCCGCCCTGGTCTACCTCTCGACCGACGACGCGGTCGTCACCCTGGTGATCGTCGGACTCATGGTCGCCAGCCTGCTCGTCGGCTGGGCGCTGACCGCCCGCGACGGTGGCCGGCGCCGACGGGGCCGCGTCAGCGCTATCGACGAGGCCCGCAGCGCGCTGGACCTCGAGCGGGTGCACGCGGCCCGCATCGAGCACGGGGAGTCGGCAGGGATCACCGAGATCCGCCGCCAGCTCCCCACGCTGACCTACGACCAGGCGGTCGAGATCCACCGGTACGTCTGACTCAGCCGGCGGGTGTGCCGCGAGCTCAGAGCTTGGTGACCGGTGAGAACCGGAGCAGCAGACGCTTGGTCCCCTCCGAGCCGAAGTCGACCTTCGCCACGGCGTTCGGGCCGGAACCCTCGATCGCGACGACCGTGCCCAGCCCGTAGGAGTCGTGCGTGACGCGGTCGCCGACGGCCAGCTGCGGGATCGCGGAGTCGGGGCGCGGCTTCGCAGAGCCGAACGTCGCACCGGTGGTCGGCAGAGCCGGCCGCGCCTCGCGCGGGGGCCGTTCGCGGTAGCCACCGCCGCCGCCCGACTGGTTGCGGTAGCCGCCGCTGGTCCCGTAGCCCGAGCCCCAGCCGCCGCGCAGCTGTGAGGTCGAGGACTCCCGGCGCCGCCAGTCGATGAGCTCGTCGGGCAGGTCGTCGAGGAACCGGCTGGGCGGGAACTCGTTGGGCACCCCCCACGCCGTGCGGACCGCCGCACGCGAGATGTAGAGCCGCTCCCGCGCTCGCGTCAGACCCACGTACGCGAGCCGCCGCTCCTCCTCCAGCTGGTCGGAGTCGGACAGCGACCGCAGGTGCGGGAAGGTGCCGTCCTCCATGCCGGTGAGGAACACGACCGGGAACTCGAGCCCCTTGGCGGTGTGCAGCGTCATGAGCGTGATCACGCCGGGGTCCGGACGGGCGGGTGCGTCGGCGTCCGCCTCGTCCGGCGTCGGGATCTGGTCGGAGTCCGCCACGAGTGAGACGCGTTCGAGGAAGTCGGCCAGGTCGCCCTCGGGGTCGCTCTGCGAGAACTCCGACGCGACGGCGTGCAGCTCGGCCAGGTTCTCGACGCGCGAGGCGTCCTGCGGGTCGTCGCTGCCGCGCAGCTCGGCCAGGTAGCCCGACCGGTCGAGCACGGCGCCGAGCACCTCGGCCGGACCCGCCTCGGCGGCGAGCGAGCGCAGCTCGGACATCATCTCGGCGAACGAGCCGAGCCCGACGATCGCGCGCGTGCCCAGCCCCGGCACCTCGTCGAGACGTTCGAGGGCGGCGCCGAAGGAGATCCGCTCGCGCTCCGCGAACCCCGAGACCATCGCCTCGGACCGGTCCCCCAGCCCGCGCTTGGGGACGTTGAGGATGCGGCGAAGGTTCACGTCGTCGTCCGGGTTCGCGATCGCGCGCAGGTAGGCGATCGCGTCCTTGATCTCCTTGCGCTCGTAGAACCGCGTGCCGCCGACCACCTTGTAGGGCAGGCCGACGCGGACGAGCACCTCCTCCAGCGCCCGGGACTGCGCGTTGGCCCGGTAGAAGATGGCGACGTCGCCGGGTCGCACGCTCTCGGCGTCGCCCAGCCTGTCGATCTCCTCGGCGACGAACCGCGCCTCCTCATGCTCGGTGTCCGCGACGTACGCGACGATCTGCGCGCCGGCGCCCGAGTCGGTCCACAGGCGCTTGCCGGCCCGACCGGGGTTGCGGCTGATCACGGCGTTCGCGGCCGAGAGGATGTTCTGCGTGGATCGGTAGTTCTGCTCGAGCTTGATCGTCCGGGCGTCCGGGTAGTCCGCCTCGAACTCGAGGATGTTCCGGATGGACGCGCCGCGGAACGCGTAGATCGACTGGTCGGCGTCGCCGACGACGGTCAGCTCGCCCTGCGGCACCTCGTCCTCGGGTCCGCCGTTGCCGACGAGTTCCCGCACCAGCACGTACTGCGCGTGGTTGGTGTCCTGGTACTCGTCGACGAGCACGTGCCGGAACCGCCGCCGGTAGTGCTCCGCGACCGCCGGGAACCCCTGCAGCAGGTGCACGGTGCTCATGATCAGGTCGTCGAAGTCGAGCGCGTGCGCCTGCTTGAGGCGCGCCTGGTAGCGCGTGTAGACCTGCGCCAGAGCGGCGTCGAAGTCGTTGGTGGCGCCGTTGCCGTTGGTCGCGGCGAACGTCTCGGGGTCGACCAGCTCGTCCTTGAGGTTGGAGATCTTGTTGGCGAGCGCCTTGGCCGGGTACCGCTTGGGGTCCAGGTCGAGCTCGCGCGCCACGAGCGTGAGCAGCCGCTGCGAGTCCGCCGAGTCGTAGATGGAGAAGCTCGAGCGCAGCCCGAGCGTGCCGGCCTCCCGGCGCAGGATGCGCACGCACGCGGAGTGGAACGTGGACACCCACATGCGGCCCGCGGCCGGACCGACCAGCGACTCGACGCGCTCGCGCATCTCGGCGGCGGCTTTATTGGTGAACGTGATCGCGAGGACCTCGCCCGCGCGGGCCCGCTGCGTGGCCAGCAGGTAGCCGATGCGGTGGGTGAGCACGCGCGTCTTGCCCGAGCCGGCTCCCGCGACGATCAGCAACGGGCCACCCTCGTGCACCACGGCCTCGCGCTGCTGGGGGTTCAGGCCCTGGACCAGGGCGTCGGCCTTGGCCTGCCGGCGCGCGCGGCGCTCCTCGGCCGCGGCCTCGTGGTCGTCGTCGGAACCCTGGTCCGACGGGCGGGGCGCGAGGCCCGACGGGAGGACGGCGGACGCGTCCCGGGGCGGCCGCGAGGGCACGCCGGGGACGGAGAGGGAGAGGCTGTCGAAGAGCGAGGTCATGGCAGTCCCAGGATAGGTGTCGTCGCCGACATCGACGGCTCTCCTGTGGACGCGGCGGGGCTCACGGTGTGGGCCCCACCCTCACGTCAGCAGCAGGCCCACGATCCACGCCGCCGTGGTGACGAGCGCGCCGGCGAGCTCCACAAGGATGGTCAGCCCGGTCGCCTGCAGCGCGGCGACCGTCGAGCGCCAGGCGACGCGGTGGTCACGCGAGCGCAGCCACTCCGCGAGGAAGACGCCGAGCACGAAGCCGATGATGAGCCCGACCACCGGGATCACGAAGAACCCGATGATGCCCAGCACGCCACCGACGACCATCGTCGAGAACGGCACGCCCGCGCGCTTGAGATGCCGACCGGCCAGCAGGTACTGCCCGACGAACGCGAGACCGGTGGCCAGCACCGCGACGACGACGACGGTCCAGCCGACCGACCCGCCCGTGACGACCCCCCAGAGGATCACCGCGGCCGCCACCAGGAACAGGCCGGGCAGGACCTGGACGACGACGCCGACCAGGCCGACCAGGATCACGAGCCCGACGAGGACTTCTCCGAGGGTTCCCACCCAGGGACCCTAGATCCCGATCAGTGCCAGATGACGGCGATCCCGACGTTGACCACGACGAGTCCGGCGATCGCGGCGAGGTAACCACGCGTGACGACCGCAGGCTTGCGCACGCCGCGCACCACCAGGAAGGTCGCGACCAGCGCGATCACGAGCTTCACGGCGAGCTTGGTGCTGCTCGGCTCGTGGTCGGTCCAGCCGTCCGCGGAGGCGAGGCCGGCGAGTGCGATCCCCGTCACGAGCGCCGTCAGCATGCCGTGCAGCACCCCGGGTGCGATCCGCGGCTCGCGCAGGCTGACAAGGGTGCCGCCGAGCACGATCGCCCAGCCGAGCAGGTGCAGGACGACGATCAGTTCGTAGATGAGGTGCATGGGTCGACCCTACGGGATCTGACGCCTAGTCAGAAACCTAGAGCAGGCGGCGGGCCGCGGCCCAGCGCGTGAGCTCGTGGCGGCTGGACAGCTGCAGCTTGCGCAGGACGGCGGACACGTGGGTCTCGACGGTCTTGATCGAGATGAACAGCTCGGTGGCGACCTCGCGGTAGGAGTAGCCGCGCGCGATCAGCCGCATGACCTCACGCTCACGGGCCGACAGACGGTCGAGCTCGTCGTCCCCGATCGCGACGTCGCCGGCGGTCGACCCGAACGCGTCCAGCACGAACCCCGCGAGCCGCGGCGAGAAGACCGCGTCGCCGCCGGCCACCCGCCGCACGGCGTCGGACAGGTCGGTGCCGTCGATGTTCTTGGTGACATAGCCGCGAGCGCCGGCACGGATGACCGCGACGACGTCCTCGGAGGCGTCCGAGACCGACAGCGCGAGGAACCGCGTGGTGCTGAGCAGGTCGGCGCAGGCGCGGATCACCTCGGCACCCCCGCCCCCGTCGCCACCGGGCAGGTGCACGTCGAGCAGGACGACGGGCGGCTTCAGCAACCGGACCAGCCGGATCGCCTCGTCGACCGTGTCTGCCTCCCCCACGACCCGCACGCCGGCGTCGAGCGACGCCTTCACACCCGTCCGGAACATGTGGTGGTCGTCGACCAGCACCACATCGACGACGTCGCTCATCGCGCTTCTCCTTCGGTAGAGCCGACCGGCACGAGCAGGTGGACCTCGGTCCCGCGTCCGGGTCTGCACGTCACGGACGCCGTACCTCCCCGACGACGGACGCGGCCGATGATCGACTCGCGCACGCCGAACCGGTCGGAAGCGACCTCGTCGACGTCGAACCCCTCGCCATGGTCTCGCACGAACACCTCGACCTGGGAGGCACCGACCTCCAGGTAGAGCGAGACGGGCGGCAGCCCGTGCACGACCGCGTTGACCAATGCCTCGCGGGTGGCCTGCAGCAACGCCTCGGTGTCGGCGTCCGGGACACGGTCCCCGACGACGACCGACTCGATCGCGACGGGGTCACCGGACGGTCCCGAGCGTGAGTCCTCGACCTCCGCGACGATCTCCCGCAACGACGCCGCGACCGACGTGCCCGGCGCGGGGCGGTCGTCGTAGAGCCACTCCCGCAGCTCGCGCTCCTGCGCGCGCGCCATCCGGGCGACCTCGGCGGAGTCGTCGGAACGCGACCGGATGAGCGCGAGCGTCTGCAGCACGGAGTCGTGCAGGTGGGCCGCGATGTCGGCGCGCTCGGACTCGCGCGCACGCGCGGCCCGCTCGTCGCCGAGCTCGCGGACCAGCCGCAGCCACCACGGCGTGAGCACCAGCGCGACGCCGCCGAGCATCACGACGGCGGCGATGATCGACTGCGCGAGCGTCGCGGGCTCGACGCCCTCCCCGGAGAGCAGCCCGACGAACAGCAGCACGCCGACGCCGGCGAGGAGGATGCCGCCCGCGACCCGCAGCGCGCTGACCGGGGTGCGGCCACCGGCACGGTCCTTGAGCCGGTCGCGCTGCGCGGCGTCGAGCTGGCTCCAGGCCAGCCACAGGCCGGCGAGCACGATGAGCGCGGGCAGCAGCCAGTCCGCCTGCACGTCCGCACCGGCCCGGACGGCGACCAGCAGCACCGCGGCGATCACGAGGACCGCCCCGATGGCGATGTCGGTGACTGGGATCCGACGCCCCGGCTCGACGATGTTCTGCCGCCGCGCGATCCGGGTCAGGGTGCTCGGGCGGACGTCCTGCGCGGCGTCGGCGGGATCCCCTGCCGGGACGGTGAGCCACCAGAACAGGTAGAGCAGAGGCCCGACGCCGGCGAGCGGGGTCAGGACGACGAACAGGAACCGCGCCAGGCCGACCGGGACGTCGAGGTGCGCCGCGAGCCCGAGGGCCACGCCACCGAACCACCGACCGCGCACGGGGCGCCGCAGCGGGAGCCGGCGCGCGGCGAAGGGTTCGGTGGTCTGCACGGTCCGATCGTCACACGGCCGCACATCCCCTGGGCGCATTCTCGGGGGCGCTTCAGGGCTTCGCCGCCGCATGTTCAGGGTGCGCTCAGGGGGACACCCGATGCCGCTCCGCGGCGCGGCGCAGCAGGATCGAGTCATGGACACGAGCACTCCCCCCACACCGGCGGACCCTGGCCCCGCCACGGCGCCCCACGCGACCGACGGCTTCTTCGCCGGCGTACGCCGGATCGGCATCTCGCGTGGCGACGACCGCTGGATCGCCGGCGTCAGCTCGGGCATGGCCGACCGGTTCGGCATCGACCCGATCCTGGTCCGCGGCATCTTCGCGGCCTCGCTCCTGCTCGGTGGCTTCGGGCTCGTCGTGTACGGCATCGCCTGGGCACTGCTGCCCGAGCGGCAGGACGGCCGCATCCACGCCGAGGAGATGCTCCTCGGGCGGTTCGACATCGCTCTCCTCGGCGCCCTGGCGTTCCTGCTCGTCGGCCTCGGCCGCGGCGACACCTGGTTCTTCTTCTGGGGGCCCCCGGGCTGGATCCAGGGGCTGCTCTGGCTGCTGTTCATCGCGGGCATCGTCGCCGTGGTGCTCGTGGTCGTGAACCAGCGACCGTCCACACGACCCCCTGCCTACGGGTCACCGCAGTACGGACCGCCTGCCCCGCCGACCGCCCCCGGACCCGTCTCGGACGCCTCGCCCTTCGCAGCTCCCGCCCCTGCACCCGTCGTCGCCGCGAGCCAGACCGCCGCGCCGGGCACGACCTATGCCGCAGCGCCGGCTCCCACCTACCCGCCTGCGCCCTACGGCAGCTACCCGCCCCCCGGGTCCTACCCGCCGCCCCCCGCCTCCAAGCACCAGGGCACCGGCCGCCAGTCCACGACGCCTCCTGTGCCCAAGCCGCCTCGGCCCGTCAAGCCGCGGACGCCCAGCGCGGGCGCCGGCACGGTCGGTGTGGTCGTCGCGCTCAGCCTGCTCTCGCTCGCCGTCCTGCTGGTCGCCGAGCGCACCAGCGACTTCGACGGACCCGTCGCCCTCACGGCCCTCGGCGTCGCGATCGCCCTGGCCGGGCTCGGGATCATCTTCAGCGGTCTGCGGGGTCGTTCCAGCGGCGCCCTCGGCGGGCTGGCGATCCTCGGCCTGATCGCGGCCGTCCCGCTCGGCTTCGCGGCCAGCGCCAGCTCGTTCTGGCAGCAGGACGGCGAACGCAAGTTCAACGCCTCCGACGTCACGGCCACGAGCCGCTCCGAGGCTGCCGACGGCTACTCCATGGGCTTCGGTGACGTGACGGTCGACCTGACCGCGGTGCCCCTGACCGACGAGACGCTCGTGGTGCCGATCTCGCTCGCCGCCGGGGACCTCACGGTCGTCGTGCCCACGGGTGCCACGGTCGACGCCGACGTCAACCTCGGCGCCGGCGAGATCACCTGGAACGTGGACGGCGCGAGCCGCTCGCAGGACGGCGTGGCCATCGACGACGGCAACTTCACCACGGGCTCCGTCGACGACCCTCAGCTCCACCTGCAGATCAAGGTCGGTGCCGGGCAGGTCGAGATCGTCGACGAACGCGTCACACCGCCGCTCGCACCCGAACCCACGCTGCCGGGTCTGCCCGGGGAGGAGAACTGATGAGCACCGAGAAGCGCCCGGACACGAGCACGCCGTCCGACGACGAGACCACGCAGGTCGTCGACGTCGTGGAGGTCGATGAGGTCGTGGAGCCGGCAGACGAGGTCGACGCCACCGAGGCCCCCGCCGACGCGGTTCCTGCCGACGAGGCTCTGGCCGGCGAGCCAGCCACGGCCGAGCTCCCGGTCGACCAGACGCAGGTCATCGCGCAGATCGACGAAGCACCCGCTGTCGAGAAGACCGCTGTCCTCGAGACGGCCGCCGACGAGACCGCCGTCCTCGAACCGGTCGCCGAGACCCGACCTCTCGACGTCGAACCACTGGCGGAGACCTTCGACGACACGCCCGCGAAGACGACCACGACGGCGTACCCGATCCTCACGGGCGAGCCGGCGCCGACCCGGCCTGTACAGCCGACGCCGCCGCTGACCCAGCCCGGCCCGGCTCAGGACGCCGCGTACGCGGGCGCGTTCGCCGAGCCCGTCGCCCATTCCATCACCGAGACGCCGGTCGTCGTCAGCCCGCCCGAGGCCGAGCCACGTCGGCTCCGCCTGCGCGTCGGCACGGTCGTCTGGGGCCTGGTCATCGCGGCGTGCGGCCTCGGTGTGCTCGCCTGGGCGGGCGGGGCTCGCATCGACTTCCAGCTCGCGCTGATCATCCTGCTGGCCGTGGCAGGCAGTGTGCTGCTGATCGGGTCGCTCGTCTCGGGCGCACGCAGCGCCCGACGCTGACCACCGACGTCCGGTCCCGTCGCGGGGACCGGACGTCGGCGCGCGGTCTCAGACGACAGTGGGCGGGGCCGCAGGCGGCGCACCCGGGGTCGTCGGCGGGACCGGCGGCGCGACCGGCCTCGTCGCGATGACGGGGTCCGGCGTAGCGGCCGGCGGCGGCGTCGTCACGACCGGTGCAATAGGCGCGGCTGCCGCAGGTGCAGCTGCTGGGGGTGCAGCTGCTGCAGGTGCGGCGGCTGGTGCGGCCGCCACCGGGGTGGCTGCCACGGGTGCGGCTGTCACCACCTCGTCGCCGGTGCCCTTGCCCACGCGCCGGACTGCCCAGCCGAGGATGATGAACACGACGCCGATGCCCACCACGAGCAGGGCCACGCCGAAGGCGACCACGGACGTGAAGAGGGACGCCCGGAGGAACGAGGCCGTCATGACGGTCTGGCGCGTCGGGTCGTCCTGCGGGAGCTCGGCGTACGTCTTGCCGCCGGATGCTTCCAGCGCGTGCGTGTTGATGATGTCGGCCTGGAACCAGGCTTCCCACGGGGTGTCGACCAGCTGACCGCCGAACGCCTGCGCGTCGTCGGAGACCGTGATCTTCTCGGCCGCCAGGTTGCTGGAGACCGCCCCCCAGGTGATGCCGCCAGCGATGATGAAGATGATTCCGAAGATCAGGGTCACGAGCCCGGCTACGCGGACTCCCTTCGAGCCCTCGTTCACTGTCGTCGTCATGTCGTCCCTTCCCAGTCCCGCCGCGGGGAACGGGCCCCTGAGGGCCGGATGAGCACCGCAGCTCATGGCAGAAGATCCCAGCGACACCACCGTAGCGAGGAAATCCCGGCATTGGGGGACAAGTTGGGCGAGCCTTGTGGCCCTGATCAGGCAGGCAGCACCAGAGAGCGGGCTCGGGCGTACTCGGACTCGGCCGCGCCGAGCACGTCGTCCCACCCGAACGGAGGCCGAGTTCCTCGGTTGTGACGCAGGATCTTCGCGAGCTCGGCCCGGTCCCTCGCGAGCCGGACGACCGCGTCCGCCATCAAATCGTCGTCGGCCACGAGGAAGCCGTCGACCCCGTCCTCGACGAACTCCGCGATCCCGGTGCCTCGCCGCGCAACGACGACCAGACCGGCGGTGCGCGCCTCGAGCGCCGCGATCCCGAACGCCTCGAGCTCGGCCGGTGCGAGGAAGACGTCGGCCTCGGCGTAGGCCGCACGAACCTGCGCACGGGTCAGGCGCCCCGTCAGGTGGACGACGTCCTGCAGGCCTTGCGCCTCGACGGCCGACGCCACACGCCCCTGGGCCGGTCCCGAGCCGATGACCGACAGCCGCAGCGCGTTCGTCGGGAGCCGTCGGGCAGCGGCACCCACGAGCTCGACGAGCGGGACGGCACGCTTGCGCGGCGCCAGCCGCATCGTCGACACGAGACGCAGCGGACCGCTCTCGTCGACCCCGAGGGACGGCTGTCCGGGTGCCCACGCGTCCAGGTCCAGCCCGTTGGGCATGACCGACACCTCGGCACCGAAGACGTCCCGGACCCGGCTGGCGGCCTCGTGGCTCACGGCGCTCAAGGCTGCCTGCGCCCGGTTCCAGCGGGTGTGCCCCACCACGGTCCGCAGGGGTCCGACGACGCCGTCCAGCATGCAGTGCCACGTGATGGCCGTGGGCAGCTGCAGGTCGAGCGCGATGCGGGCGCCGTCGAACGCGAACGGCGAGAGCACCCCGGCGTGGACGTGCACGACGTCGGGGGCGAGCGACCGGAACGCGTCGCGGATCAGACGAGGGCCGACGAGGTTGACAGGAAGGTCGAACGGGATCCGAGCCCCGAGCCGGTGCACGTGGACTCCGTTCTCCAGGTCGACCACACCACCGCGCTCGCCCGCGTCGCCGAGCGTCGCGGTGAGGACGTGCACCTCGTGCCCTGCGGCGACCTGCCGGGCTGCCAGGTCCCCCACCTGCGACTCGATGCCGCCCGTGCGTGGCGCGTAGCAGTCGCTGACGTGGGTGATCAGCACGTCAGGCCTGCTGCGTGCTGCGGGCGGCCTCGATGCGGGCGACCCCCTGCGCGTGCACCTTGCGCTCCAGGATGAAGGACATGACGGGCACGACGCCCGCAGCGGCCATCGTCGCCAGGCGACCGACGCGCCAGCGCATCGTCGACCACAGGTCGAAGACGGTGACCAGGTACACGACGTAGAGCCAGCCGTGCGCGTACGCGATCCACGCTCCGAGCACCGGGTTGGGGTGCCCGTCGGCGCCGACGCCGCTCGCGTGGAACACGTACTTGAGGATCAGCTCGGCGCACAGCAGGAGCAGCATCGTCCCGGTGAGCCACGCCATGATCCGGTACCGAAGGAGCGCACCGGCCGCTCGACGTGGCCACGCCGCGGCCTTGGCGGTGTTCGTCGCGACCACGGCCGGAGCCTGGTCCGAAGGCTGAGTCATGGGCCGATTCTCCCTCACCGACGCAGGGGTCACGAACATCCGACCAGCCGTCGTGATCACACCCGTGATCGAGAACGGGCACGCCGCCTGCTACTCCAGCGGCGCGGCACCGCTTCGCCGACGCGCCCGGACGACGAGCGGGATGCCGACGCCGAGGCCGATCACGACGATCGCGAGGAGCCACCACACCCACGGCTCGACGCCGGACGACTCCTGGGCGTCCTCGACGGGCGGGGCGGGTGTCGGCGTCGCGGTGGGCGTCAGTGTGGGCGTGGGCGTGGGAGTCGGCGTCGGTGTCGGTGTGGGAGTCGGCGTGGGCGTAGGTGTGGGCGTGGGCGCGGGTGTCTCGACGACTGGGGGCGCCGGCGTCTCGACGACCGGAGGTGCGGGGTCCTCGGTAGGAACGGGCTCCTGCGTCGGGGTGGGCTCTTCCGTCGGTACAGGCTCCAGCGTCGGGGTGGGCTCCGCCGTCTCGGTCGGGAGCACGATCGGCGGTTCGACGGTCGGCGTCGGGCGCGACGGGAGCGTGACGGTCGGCGTCGGGAGCGTGAAGGTCGGCGTCGGGAGCGGGCGATCGATCGTCCCGCACGCGGCGAGCACGACGAGGACCAGGACCACACCCATGGTTCGCGCGACACGCGTCCGGTGCTTCTGCGGAGTCGTCACGTCTGGCCTTTCCCGGCGCACGCTCGTCGAACCTGACGACAGGGCTGCGCCGGATGCCCGGGCTGCACGCCAGAACGTAGCGGCTGGATATGCCTGCCGGAAAGCACCGTCTCGGCTGTCGTCGCCCGATTCATCCGAAGGGTCGTGCGCCGGAGCCATTCGTCGGACCCGCGTCGCGAATGCAACCGATTCGTAATGCGGAACGTCGTCCAGACAACGGATATCCGCTATGTTCCGTCCAAAAGGCTTCGAATTCCGCGGTCGAAGCCGAGCCAGCCGCCGACAGAGAGGCTGCAGCGATGGCGAGCCAGGACGAGCGCGTCGCTGTCCGGCTCCGCGCCGTCCGCAAGGAGTTCGGCGACGTCGTCGCCGTCGACCGGGTGGACCTCGACGTCCTCGACGGCGAGTTCATGACGCTGCTCGGCCCGTCCGGCTCGGGCAAGACGACCGTGCTGCGGATGATCGCGGGATTCGAGCTCCCGACGGACGGCACAGTCGAGCTCGCAGGCGTCGACGTCACCCGGCGCGCGCCGTTCGAGCGCGACGTGAACACCGTGTTCCAGGATTACGCCCTCTTCCCGCACATGAGCGTGCTGGACAACATCGCCTACGGCCTGCGGGTCAAGAAGGTCGGCCGCAAGGAACGCACGGCGCGGGCGCTCGAAGCGCTCGAGAGCGTCCAGCTCGGCGCCTACGGTGCGCGCCGCCCGGCCCAGCTCTCCGGCGGGCAGCGACAGCGCGTGGCGCTCGCGCGGGCGCTGGTCAACCGGCCGCGGGTCCTGCTGCTCGACGAACCGCTCGGCGCGCTGGACCTCAAGCTGCGCGAGCAGATGCAGGTCGAGCTGAAGGGCATCCAGCGCCAGGTCGGCATCACCTTCCTGTTCGTCACGCACGACCAGGAGGAGGCCTTGACGATGTCCGACCGCATCGCCGTGTTCTCCGGCGGGCGGATCGAGCAGGTCGGCTCCCCCACGGAGGTCTACGAGCATCCGGCCTCACCGTTCGTCGCGGGGTTCGTCGGGACCTCCAACCTGCTCGTCGGGGGCGTCGCCACAAGCGTCCTCGGCCGTGCGGGCACGTGGTCCGTCCGCCCCGAGAAGATCCGCATCGCCTCGGCGGACGCCACGCCCGGACCCGGCGAGAACGCGGCCGCAGGCACCGTGCGCGAGGTGGTCTACGTCGGCTCCGCAACCAGGTTCCTCGTGGACCTCGACGCCGGCACGACGCTCGTCGCCCTCCAGCAGAACCAGCAGACGTCGTCGATGGACGTCCAGCGAGCCCGTGGCGACCGCGTCCTGCTCGTCTGGGCGACGGAGCACGAGTTCGAGGTCCCGACGGTCCCGACAGTCCCGAACCCCGCGGCGGACACCCTCCAGCCGTGAGCCCGCTGAGAACGAAGGAGACGACGATGAAGCACCTACGTCTGCTGAGGTTCGTGGCCGTCGGCGCTGTGGCCGGCCTCGCCCTGGCCGCATGCGGCACGTCGGACGACGACGGTGGTGGCGGCGGCTCGGCCGACCGCGCCACCCCGCCGGCGATGGAGGCACTGAGCTCGGTGGGCGACGGGGAGGGCGAGGTCAACATCCTCGCCTGGGCCGGCTACGCGGAGGACGGCTCGACGGATCCCGCGATCGACTGGGTCACCCCGTTCGAGGAGAAGACGGGCTGCACCGCGAACGTTCAGGTGGCCGACACCTCGGACAGCATGTTCGAGAAGATGGGTACCGGTGACTTCGACGTCGTCTCGGCGTCAGGAGACTCGTCGCTGCGCATGATCTACGCGGGCAAGGTCGCGCCGGTCAACACCGACCTGCTCACCAACTACCCCGACGTCCCCGACTTCCAGAAGATGCAGACCTGGAACTCCGTCGGTGATGTCGCCTACGGCATGCCGCACGGCTGGGGAGCCCAGCTGCTCGGCTACCGCACGGACGCGGTCGACCCGGCACCCGACTCGTGGGCCGTCGCGTTCGAGCCCGACTCTCCGCAGGCCGGCAAGATCACGGTCTACGACTCGCCGGTCGACGCGATCGCGGCCGCCGCCGTGTACCTCATGTCCACGCAGCCCGACCTCAAGATCACCAACCCGTACGCGCTCGACCAGGACCAGTTCGACGCCGCGGTCGCCCTCCTGACCGCGCAGCAGCCGCAGGTCGCCAGCTACTGGGCCAGCTACGCCGACGCGCAGAAGGCGCTCGAGAACGGGAGCACCGAGGTCGGCTCCACGTGGCAGATCATCATCAACCTGGCCCAGGCCGACGGGGCCCCGGTCGAGTCGACGCTGCCGAAGGAGGGCGCCACCGGCTGGGCCGACACCTGGATGATCGACGCCAAGTCGCCGCACCCCAACTGCGCGTACCTGTGGATGGACTGGGTCACGAACCCCGACGTCCAGGCGCAGATCGCCGAGTGGTTCGGCGAGGCCCCGGCCAACACCAAGGCCTGCGCCCTGACCGCCGAGCCGACGCACTGCGACACGTTCCACGCGGAGGACGAGGACTACTTCTCGAAGATCTGGTTCTGGTCGACGCCTCAGTCGGACTGCCTCGACGAGCGGACGGACGTGAAGTGCGTGCCCTACGGCGAGTGGGGCAAGGCGTGGAGCAGCGTGAAGAACGGCTGACCCTGTGACCGCTGTCGAGCAGCCGGCGTCCTCAGCAGGACGCCGGCTCTCGGCCGCCCTCTTCCGACGGCCACGGCTCCGGCTCGCCGGACTCCTCGTCCTGCCGACGACGTGGCTGGTGCTCGTCTACCTGTCCGCGCTCCTCGCCCTGCTGGCCACGGCGTTCTTCACCGTCGACGAGTTCACCAACGACGTCGTGCGCACGTTCACGTGGGAGAACATCCAGGACGTCCTGTCCGACCCGGCCTACCGGATGGCCACGCTGCGCACGGTCGGCATCGCGGCCTCCGTCACCGTGCTCTGCGTCCTGCTCGGCTTCCCGATGGCCTTCTTCATGGCGAAGGTCGCCAGACCGCGCTCGCGAGGACTGCTCGTCGCCCTCGTCGTCACGCCGCTCTGGGCGTCGTACCTCGTGAAGGTCTACGCGTGGCAGGCCATGGTGCAGCCCGAGACCGGCGTGCTGGCCTGGATGCTGCAGCCGTTCGGGCTCGACGGGCCCGGCTACGGCATGGCGGCCACGATCCTCACGCTGAGCTACCTGTGGCTGCCGTACATGATCCTGCCCATCTACGCGGGCCTCGAGCGGATGCCCGACAGCCTGCTCGACGCGTCGGGCGACCTCGGAGCGCACCCGGCCCGGACCGTGCGGAGCGTCGTCGTCCCGCTGGTCTACCCGTCGATCGTGGCCGGCTCGGTGTTCACGTTCTCGCTCAGCCTCGGCGACTACATCACCGTGCAGATCGTGGGCGGGCGCACCCAGATGCTCGGCAACATCGTGTACCAGACCTACACCAGCAACCTGCCGTTCGCGGCCGCGATCGCGCTGATCCCGGTCGCGATCATGGTCGTGTACCTCCTGCTCGTCCGTCGTACCGGCGCCCTGGACAACCTGTGAGGAACTCTCGCCGCGCCCGGTGGACCTTCGGCCTGCTCATGCTGTTCGGGCTCGCGTTCATCTACGTGCCCCTGGGCGTCATCGTCATCAACTCGTTCAACGCGAGCACGGTCTTCGCGTGGCCGCCCCAGGAGCTCACGACGAAGTGGTGGTCGGCCACGTTCGCCAACCAGGGCGTCCGGTCGGCCGTGCTCACGTCGGTCGAGGTCGGGATCGTCGCGACCGCCGTGGCCCTCGTGCTCGGGAGCCTGCTCGCGTTCGCGCTCGGGCGGTACACGTTCTTCGGACGGCACACCCTGTCGCTGCTCGTCGTGCTCCCGATCGCGCTGCCCGGCATCGTGACTGCCCTCGCGTTCCGCACCGGGTTCCGGACGTTCCTGGGGATGGAGCTGTCGATCTGGACCGTCGCCATCGCGCACGCGACCTTCTGCATCGTCGTCGTCTACAACAACGTCCTGGCCCGGATCCGGCGGACCGGGACCAGTCCCGAAGAGGCGTCGATGGACCTGGGCGCCGACACGTTCACGACGTTCCGGCTCGTGACGTTCCCGCAGATGCGCGGTGCCCTCGTCGCCGGCGCCCTGCTGGCCTTCGGCCTCTCGTTCGACGAGATCGTCGTGACGCTGTTCACCGCACCGCCCGACGTCACGACGCTGCCGATCTGGATCTTCCAGAACCTGCAGCGCCCGAACCAGGGCCCGGTCGTCAACGTCGTCGCAGCCGTGCTCGTGCTGCTGTCGATCTTCCCGATCTGGCTGAGCCAGAAGGTCGCGGGTGAGTCGACGAGCGGTGGGCGGCTCTAGCGGGTCACTCCCACTCGATGGTGCCCGGCGGCTTGCTCGTGACGTCGAGGACCACGCGGTTGACCTCGGGCACCTCGTTCGTGATGCGGGTGGAGATGACCGCCAGCACGTCGTACGGGAGTCGGGTCCAGTCGGCGGTCATGGCGTCCTCGGACGAGACCGGCCGCAGGACGACGGGGTGCCCGTAGGTGCGGCCGTCGCCCTGGACGCCGACCGAGCGGACGTCCGCGAGCAGGACGACCGGGCACTGCCAGATGTCGCGGTCGAGGCCGGCCCTGGTCAGCTCCTCGCGCGCGATCACGTCCGCGGCGCGCAGGATGTCGAGGCGCTCGGCGGTCACCTCGCCGATGATCCGGATGCCCAGGCCGGGGCCCGGGAACGGCTGGCGCCAGACGATGCCCTCGGGCACGCCGAGCTCCAGTCCGACCGCGCGGACCTCGTCCTTGAACAGGGTGCGCAGCGGCTCGACGAGCGCGAACTGCAGGTCGTCGGGAAGCCCGCCCACGTTGTGGTGCGACTTGATGTTGGCCGCACCCTCGCCGCCGCCGGACTCGACGACGTCCGGGTAGAGCGTGCCCTGGACGAGGAACTTGACCTCCTCGTCGCTGCCTTCCACGATCTCGCGCGCCGCGTCCTCGAACACGCGGATGAACTCGCGGCCGATGATCTTGCGCTTGGTCTCGGGGTCCGTGTGCCCGGCGAGCGCCCGCAGGAACCGGTCGCGCGCGTCGACAACCTTGAGCTGCACGCCCGTGGCGGCGACGAAGTCCTGCTCGACCTGCTCGGCCTCGCCCGAGCGCAGCAGACCGTGGTCGACGAACACGCAGGTCAGCTGGCTGCCGACGGCCTTCTGCACGAGCGCCGCGGCCACCGAGGAGTCGACGCCGCCGGACAGCCCGCAGATCACGCGGGCCGAGCCGACCTGCGCGCGGATCTTCTCGACCTGCTCCGCGACGACGTTCCCGGCGTTCCAGTCGGGCTTGAGGCCGGCGCCCTCGTAGAGGAAGTTCTCGAGCGCCTTCTGGCCGAGCGGCGAGTGCTTGACCTCCGGGTGCCACTGCACACCGAACAGCCGACGGCTGCGGTCCTCGAACGCGGCGACGGGGCTGCCCGACGACGTCGCGAGGACCGTGAACCCCTCGGGTGCCGCGTGCACCGCGTCGCCGTGGCTCATCCAGACGGTCTGGTTGTCAGGGCTGCCGCCGAGCACCGTTCCGGGCTCGGTGACGGACACCGACGTGCCGCCGTACTCGCGCTGGCCGGTCTGCGCGACCGTCCCGCCGAGCGCTGCCGCCATCGCCTGGAACCCGTAGCAGATGCCGAGCACGGGGACGCCGGCCTCGAACAGGGCCGGGTCGACGAACGGGGCGCCCGTGGCGTACACCGACGACGGTCCGCCGGACAGGATGATCGCGGCCGGGTTCTTGGCCAGCAGGTCGGCCACCGACGCCGTGTGCGGCACGATCTCGGAGTACACGTTGGCCTCGCGCACGCGTCGCGCGATGAGCTGCGCGTACTGGGCACCGAAGTCGACGACGAGGACCGGCTGGTGGTCGGTGGTGGCGGGCGGCGGGGGCGTCTGCGTCACGTGCTCAGGGTACCGGCGCGGCGGGACGCCTCGGGCCGTGGAAAGTACAGCGCGGCGGGACGCCTCGGGCCGTGGAAAGTACAGCGCGGCGGGACGCTTCGGGCCGTGAGCAGCGCAGCGTGAGGGGTGCCCCTGTCCGCGAAAAGCGTTCGGGACGTGTCAGTACTGCCACGTAACGTTGCTCCTCGTGCGTTCTCTCCCTCTTGCAGACCCCGGTACGCCGCCGTTGAGCGGTCCCTGGGCGCTGCTGTGGTGGCTCGCGCGGCGGCAGTGGGGCATCCTCCTGGTCGCGATCCTGCTGGGCATCACGATGTTCGCGTGCCAGGCGTTCACCCCGTTCGTCGTCGGCAAGGCGATCGACGACGGCCTCCAGCACGGGTTCGGCCCGGAGCTCTGGCGGGCGTGCGCGACGCTGCTCGCGCTCGGCGCGGTCGTCATCACCACGTCCGCGATCGGCCACCGCTACGACATCGCCAACTGGTTGCGCGCGGCGTTCACGTCGTCACAGCTGGTCGGCCGCACGGTGTCCCGCAGCGGGCACGCGATCACCTCGGAGCTGCCCACCGGCGAGGTGGTCTCGGCGGTCGCCAACGACGCGCTGCGCATCGGTGAGCTGTACGCCCACGCCGCGCACTTCGTGGGCAGCCTCGTCGCGTACGGCGTCGTCGCCGTGCTCATGCTGCGCGTCTCGGTGCCGCTGGGACTCGTCGTGATCCTCGGCCTGCCCACCGTCGCCGCTGCGCTCGGACTGCTGGTCAAGCCGCTGCAGAGGAAGCAGAGGGCTCAGCGCGAGGCATCCGGCCGGTTGACGACGCTGGGCGCCGACACCGTCTCCGGCCTGCGGATCCTGCGCGGCATCGGGGGTGAGTCGGTGTTCACCGGCCGCTACCGGGAGCAGTCGCAGGCGACGCGCCGGCGCGGGGTCGAGGTGGCGCAGACGCAGTCCATCCTCGACGCGCTGCAGGTTCTGCTCCCGGGCATGTTCGTCGTCGTGCTCATCTGGATGGGCGCGCACATGGCACAGGCCGGCACGCTCACGGCCGGGCAGCTGGTGTCGACGTACGGGTTCGCCGCGTTCCTCGCGTGGCCCGTGCAGAACGCCACGATGATGCTCCAGGCCGCGAGCCGCGCACACATCGGCGCGGGCAAGGTGGTCAAGGTGCTGCGCGTGGTCCCGTCGACGGGTGCGACGCCGGGTTCTGCCGAGCTTCCGGAGGCGGGTTCCCCGCTCACCGACGAGTCGAGCGGGCTGGTCGTCGAGCCCGGCCGCGTGCTCGCGCTCGTCAGCGCGGACCCGGACGAGTCGGCGCGCATCGCCACCCGGCTCGGTCGGTTCGACGACGAGGCGGAGGCGGAGACGCCCGTCCGGCTCGGCGGCGTGCTGCTGGCCGACCTGGACAAGGACGACGTGCGTACGCGGATCGTCGTCGCCGAAGCGACACCGCAGCTGTTCTCGGGACCGCTGCAGGGCGAGCTCGACGTGCACGGTGCGGCCTCCTCGGAGGACCTGCTGCGCGTGATCGCCACCGCCGACGCGCACGACGTCCTCGACTCCGTCCCCGACGGCCTGTCCGGCGAGCTGCCGGAGAAGGGCCGGTCGCTCTCGGGCGGCCAGCGGCAGCGCGTGGCACTGGCACGTGCCCTGCTCGTCGACCCGGAGATCCTCGTGCTCGTGGAGCCGACCAGCGCGGTCGACGCCCACACCGAGGCCCGGATCGCCGCGCGCCTCGCCGACGCCCGCCGGGGCCGCACCACGCTCGTCGTCACGGCGAGCCCGCTCGTCCTCGACCACGTCGACGAGGTCGCGTTCGTGCAGGACGGCGTCGTCGTCGCGCGCGGCCGTCACGAGGACCTGCTCGACGACGTCGCCTACCGCGCGGTCGTCGGGCGCCGGATGGACGAGGAGGTGCTGGCCGGATGAAGCTGCCCATCGCCGACACCGCGACCGTGCGCGCCTACGCAGGTGTGCTGATGCGCAAGCACCGCCGCCCGCTGCTCGGCATCGTCGTGCTGCACACGCTCGCGGCGACCGCCGGCCTGGCCGGTCCGGCCATCCTCGGTCTGCTGGTCAACGCCGTGACCCAGGGGACGACGTCCGCCTACATCAACACGCTCGTGCTCGCAGGCGTCGTCGCGGTGCTCGCGCAGACCGTGCTCATGCGGTTCGCGCAGCGCACCTCGATGGTCTTCGGCGAGGAGGTGTTCGCCGAGCTCCGCGAGGAGTTCATCGAGGCCGTCACCGCTCTGCCCCTGTCGACCGTCGAGCGCGCCGGCACGGGCGACCTCGTCGCGCGCACCACCAACGACGTCAACAAGCTGCAGCACGCCGTGCGGTTCGGGGTGCCGCGCGTGATCGTCGCCGTCGTCACCATCGTCCTGACGGTGGTCGCGTGCCTGATCATCGCGCCGCTCGTCGCCATCGCGATGTTCGTCGGCGTGCCGACGCTGATCCTCGTCACACGCTGGTACCTCAAGCGCGCGACCCCGGGGTACCGGCGCGAGTCGGCCGCGTACGCGACGCTGAACGGGACGATCACCGAGTCGGTCGAGGGCGCGCGCACCGTGGACGCCCTGCGTCTCGGGCCGCGTCGGCTGGCGCGCGTGAACGCGGACCTGGCGGAGGCGTTCGAGGCCGAGAAGTACACGCTCCGGCTGCGCACGATCCTCTTCCCGGGCATCGACGCGACCTTCGTCCTCGCGCCGGCGGCGGTGCTGCTCTGGGGCGGCTACCTGGCCTCGCAGGACCTCGTGACGGTCGGCGCGGTCACGGCGATCGTGCTGTACAGCTACCAGGTGACCGGCCCGGTGTGGGAGCTCATCTTCTGGATCGACGAGATCCAGGTCGCTGCCACGTCGCTCGCACGCATCGTCGGCGTCCAGCTCGTCGAGCCCGACCGCACGGCCCGACAGGGCACCCCGGTCGACGAGACCGTCGAGGCGCGCGACGTGACGTACGCGTACCGCGAGGGCCACAACGTGCTGCACGGGATCGACCTGGATCTCGCCGTCGGCGAGCGCCTGGCGGTGGTCGGCCCGTCCGGTGCGGGCAAGTCGACCCTGGGACGGATGCTCGCGGGCATCCACCCGCCAGGGGGCGGTTCGGTCTCCGTCGGCGGCGTCCCGCTCATCGACCTGCCCCTCGAGGAGCTGCGGGGGCACGTCGCCCTGGTCACCCAGGAGCACCACGTGTTCGTCGGCTCCGTCGCGGACAACCTGCGCCTGGCACAGGTCGACGCCACCGACGAGGCGCTCCAGCGCGCCCTGTCGGCCGTCGACGCCTGGGACTGGGTGCAGGCGCTGCCCGACGGGCTCGCCACGGAGGTCGGCTCGGGCGGCGCGCCGCTGACGCCCGCGCAGGCGCAGCAGATCGCGCTCGCACGACTGGTCCTGCTGGACCCGCACACGCTCGTCCTCGACGAGGCCACCTCGCTGCTCGACCCGCGGGCCGCCCGACACCTGGAGCGGTCGCTGTCCGCGGTCCTCGAAGGCCGCACGGTCGTCGCGATCGCCCACCGGCTGCACACCGCGCACGACGCGGACCGGGTGGCCGTGGTCGACGACGGTCGGATCATCGAGATCGGCGCGCACGACGACCTCGTCGCCGCCGGCGGCGAGTACGCCGCGCTGTGGCACTCGTGGCAGCACGAGTAGTGCGGTCCCGGTGATGCTCGAGCTGCGCGGGGGCGTCGTCGTCCCGGACGACGCGCTCGCGTGGCGGTTCTCCCGGTCCAGCGGGCCCGGGGGACAGTCCGTCAACACCACGGACTCCCGGGCAGAGCTGTCGGTCGACCTCTCGCGCGTCGCGTGGACCTCGCCGACACAGCAGGACCGCGTCCTGGACCGCCTGCGCCCGCGGTTGCGGGGCGACGTGCTCACGATCGCGGCCTCGGAGTACCGGTC
Source organism: Cellulomonas sp. P4_H4 (assembly GCF_056400865.1). Taxonomy (NCBI): domain Bacteria; kingdom Bacillati; phylum Actinomycetota; class Actinomycetes; order Micrococcales; family Cellulomonadaceae; genus Cellulomonas; species Cellulomonas sp. P4_H4. The sequence continues at coordinate 713,960 of NZ_JBFUKL010000001.1, read as the reverse complement.
GCAGCTGCGCAACCGCGAGGCCGCCCTCGTCCGCGCCGCGGCGCTCCTCGACGAGGCCCTCGCTCCCCCGGGGCCGACCCGCAAGGCGTCGCGACCGAGCCGCGCCTCCCGCGAGCGCCGCACCCAGGCCGAGCGCCAACGCCGCGCCACCAAGCAGCTCCGCCAACGCCCACCACGCGCCTGACGCCGGCCGCGCCGGACGCTGGCGCAGCCGTCAGGCGGGTTCGGGCGTCGGCTCCGGATCGTCGTCCGGCGCGGCGCCGCGGGCCTCGTCGCGGACCAGACGGAGCCAGAGCAGGACGGCGAACGCGCCGAAGATCCACCACTGCGCGGCGTAGGCAAGGTTCTGGATGTTCAGGCCCGAGCCGGGCTTCGTCGGCGGGTCCAGCAGCTCGACGGACGACGACTGAGCGGGGTCGGACGACGCCACGACCAGGTATCCCGTGTAGATCGGGCCGCCCCAGGCGTTCAGCAGCTCGGGCGAGCTGATCGCCTCGGTCTGCCCGTCGACGACCCCGGGTCCCGCCTCTTCCGACGCCTGCAGGTAGCCGACGACCGAGACAGGTCCGGCCGGCGGGACGTCGGCGTCGGACGGTGAGGCGACCCAGCCCCGCACGACCGGGAGGACCGGCGAGTCGGAGGCCGACACGGTCAGGGGCGTGAGGACGAGGTACCCGACGGTGTCGTCGTGCGCACGGTGGGGCACGAGCAGCTGACCAGCGGCGTCGTAGGTACCGGTCACCGCGACCTTGCGACCGACCAGCGGCCCGGTGAACGACGTCTGCGGCTGGAAGACCGTGTCCAGCGGTACCGGGTCCGCAGCGACCAGGGCGGCGGTGTGCCGCTCCTCGGCCGACGCGCCGCGGACCTGGGCGCGGTCGAGCTGCCACACCCCGAGCCGCGCGCAGACGGCGCCGGCCGCGAGCAGGAGGACCAGGAGCACGAGCATCCGGGGGCGCAACGCCGCGCGCAGCATCGTCGTGGGAGGTCGGCGTTCGGCCTGCTCCCACGCGGGACGCGACGGCCCCGCGGCACGGGCGGCCGACCGGGGAGCAGGCTCGCGCGGAGGCGCTCCCGCCTCGTCGACAAGCTCCGGCTCTGCCACGCCTCACGGTACCCCGCAGGCCGCCGACGAACCGAAGCGCCCCAGCACGCCGCGACCCGCCTGACCTGCGCAAGGATGGGTGTGCGAGTGAGCACTGTGGCGAACCCCACGTGTTCGACGAACGTTCGCCCTCCCCCTGTGCACATGCCCCTCACCTGGGGTTGTATGGCATAGCGAGGGGTGCGCGTCCAGGCCTTAGGGCCCTAGGTCGCGGGATCGCCCGAGACAAGGCTGGCATCGAGGCCGGACCTGGCCGCGAGGATGACGGGGAGCAGCGCACCATGAGCACTACGACACAGCCCACCACCTGGCGTCGGGGAGCGGGCCACCCGGTCGACGCCGCGACCCTGCAGCGGATCGACAAGTGGTGGCGTGCGTCGAACTACCTGTCGGTGGGTCAGATCTACCTGCTGGACAACGCCCTGCTGCGCGAGCCGCTCACACGGGACCACGTCAAGCCGCGCCTGCTTGGGCACTGGGGCACGACGCCGGGCCTGAACTTCCTCTACGCGCACCTGAACCGCGCGATCGCGGAGCGCAACCAGTCGACCATCTACATCATCGGCCCGGGGCACGGTGGCCCGGGCCTCGTCGCGAGCGCGTACCTCGACGGCACCTACTCCGAGGTCTACTCCGACATCACCGACGACGCCGAGGGCATGAAGCGCCTGTTCCGGCAGTTCTCGTTCCCGGGCGGCATCCCCAGCCACGTCGCCCCCGAGACCCCCGGGTCGATCCACGAGGGCGGCGAGCTCGGCTACGCGCTGAGCCACGCGTACGGCGCGGCGTTCGACAACCCCGACCTGCTCGTCGCGACGATCGTGGGTGACGGCGAGGCCGAGACGGGTCCGCTGGCCACGAGCTGGCACTCGAACAAGTTCGTGAACGTCCAGAAGGACGGCGTCGTGCTGCCGATCCTGCACCTCAACGGCTACAAGATCGCCAACCCGACGGTCCTCGCGCGGATCAGCGACGACGAGCTGAACTCGCTCATGGTCGGCTACGGCCACAAGCCGCACGTGTTCGTCGCGGGGTTCGACGACGAGTCGCACGAGAGCATCCACGGCCGGTTCGCGACGATGCTCGACGAGGTCCTGGACGAGATCGCGGACATCAAGGCCAGCGACAGCGAGCAGCGCCCGATGTGGCCCATGATCGTCTTCCGCACCCCGAAGGGCTGGACCGGGCCGGACTACATCGACGGCAAGAAGACGACCGGCTCGTGGCGCGCGCACCAGGTTCCGCTGGCCAGCGCACGCGACACCCCGGAGCACCTGGACGTCCTGCGCACGTGGCTCGAGAGCTACGGCGTCGACGAGCTCTTCGACGAGGGCGGGACGCTGCACGCGGACATCCGCTCGCTCGCACCGCAGGGTGACCTGCGGATGAGCGCCAACCCGCACGCCAACGGTGGTCTGCTGCTCAAGGACCTGCGCCTGCCCGACTTCCGCGACTACGCGGTCGACGTTCCGACGCCGGGCGGCTCGTTCAGCGAGGCGCCGCGCGTGCTGGGCGACTGGCTGACGGACGTCATCAGGCAGAACCCGGACAACTTCCGGATCTTCGGGCCCGACGAGACCGCGTCGAACCGCCTGCAGTCCGTGTTCGCGGTGACCGACAAGCAGTGGAACGCGGACTTCTACGGCGCGGAGGTCGACGAGCACCTGGCCCGCGCGGGACGCGTGATGGAGATGCTCAGCGAGCACCAGTGCCAGGGCTGGCTGGAGGGCTACCTGCTCACCGGCCGGCACGGCCTGTTCAACTGCTACGAGGCGTTCATCCACATCATCGACTCGATGTTCAACCAGCACGCCAAGTGGCTCAAGGTGTCCGACGAGATCCCGTGGCGCCGACCGATAGCGAGCCTCAACTACCTCCTGTCCAGCCACGTCTGGCGCCAGGACCACAACGGCTTCAGCCACCAGGACCCGGGGTTCGTCGACCACGTGGTCAACAAGAAGGCCGAGGTCGTCCGGGTCTACTTCCCGCCGGACGCGAACACGCTGCTGTCCACGTACGACCACTGCCTGCGCAGTCGCCAGTACGTGAACGTCGTGGTCACCGGCAAGCAGCCGGCACCCAACTTCCTGACGATGGACCAGGCGGTCGCGCACTGCACGCGCGGGCTGGGCATCTGGGAGTGGGCAGGCACGGAGGTGCCCGGCGAGAAGCCGGACGTGGTCCTCGGTGCGGCCGGAGACGTGCCGACGCTCGAGGTGCTGGCCGCGGCCGACATCCTGCGCCGTGAGCTGCCGGACCTCAAGGTCCGCGTCATCAACGTCGTCGACCTGATGCGCCTGCAGGACGAGCGGGAGCACCCGCACGGGCTGTCGGACGCGCAGTTCGACGGGCTGTTCACCGAGGACCGCCCGGTGATCTTCGCGTACCACGGCTACCCGTGGCTCATCCACCGCCTGACGTACCGCCGCACGGGCCACAAGAACATCCACGTGCGCGGGTACAAGGAGGAGGGCACGACGACGACGCCGTTCGACATGGTCATGCTGAACGACCTCGACCGGTTCCACCTCGTGATCGACGTGATCGACAACGTGCCGTCGTTGCGGACGGCTCAGGCCGGCCTGCGGCAGCGGATGGTGGACGCCCGCCTGGAGGCCCGCGAGTACACGCGGGAGCACGGCGACGACCTGCCGGCCGTGCGCGACTGGGTGTGGCCCGATGCCGCCGACGCTTCCGACGAGGGTGAGGTGGCGGCCACGCTCTCGACCGGCGGAGACAACGAATAGCCCTGACCAACCACCGAGGTCAGGAGACCTGTTCGTGGCACGCAGCATCTATGTGACCTCACCCGAGGGCGACTCCGGCAAGTCGATCGTCGCCCTCGGGCTGGTCGACCTCCTCACGCGCACCGTCCAACGTGTGGGGGTGTTCCGACCCGTCGCCCGCTCGACGACCGTCCGCGACTACGTGCTGGAGCTGCTGCTCCAGCAGGACGGCGTCGACCTGACGTACGACGAGTGCGTCGGCGTCACGTACGAGCAGGTGCTGCAGGACCCGGAGGCAGCACTCGTCCAGATCGTGTCCCGGTACCACGAGGTCGAGCGACGCTGCGACGTCGTGGTCGTCGTCGGCACCGACTACACCGACGTCGCGGGACCGACCGAGCTCGCCTACAACGCGCGCATCGCGGCGAACCTCGGCGCACCCGTGGTGCTCGTGGTGAACGGGAGCGGGCGCTCCGCCGCGGTCATCGCCCAGGTGGCCGAGGTCGTGGTGACCGAGATGCAGGCGAACCACGCGCAGGTCGCCGCGGTCGTCGGCAACCGGTGCGCGGCCAACGCTCTCGACAGCGTGCGCGTCGCCCTGAGCATGGACCTGGGGCTGCCCGGCTGGGCGCTCCCGGAGAGCCCTCTGCTGACCGCGCCGACCATGCGCCAGCTCGTCGCGGCGGTCGACGGCACCCTCATCGCGGGCGACGAGTCGCTGCTGTCCCGCGAGGTGCTGAACGTCATGGTCGGTGCGATGTCGATCGAGCACCTGCTCGACCGGCTGTCCGACGGTGCCGTGGTCATCGCGCCCGGCGACCGCTCCGACGTGCTGCTGGGACTGCTCATGGCGCACCAGGCGGAGGGGTTCGCGTCGCTGTCCGGCATCATCCTCAACGGCGGGTTCCTGCCGAGCCCGACGATCACGCGCCTGATCGACGGGCTGGGCAGCCGGATGCCGATCGTCAGCACGGAGCTCGGGACGTTCCGGTCCGCGAGCGCCGTCGGCGAGACCCGTGGACGCCTGACGTACGACTCGCAGCGCAAGGTCGACACGGCGCTGTCCTTGTTCGAGCAGCACGTCGACGGCCCCGCCCTGCTGGCCGCGCTGGACGTCGAACGGCCCGAGGTCGTCACGCCGTTGATGTTCGAGTGGGCGCTCCTGGCTCGGGCGCGCGAGAACCGCAAGCACGTGGTCCTGCCCGAGGGCGAGGACGACCGGATCCTGCGGGCCGCCTCCACGCTGCTGCAGCGTGGCGTCGCGCAGATCACGATCCTGGGCGACGAGACGTCGGTCAGGGCCCGCGGGACCGAGCTCGGCCTCGACCTGGAGGACGCCGCGGTGCTCAGCCCGCACGACCCGGAGCTGCTCGAGCGGTTCGCCGTCGAGTACACCGAGATGCGCAAGCACAAGGGCATGACGGTCGAGCGGGCGCGCGAGATCGTCTCGTCGGTATCGTACTTCGGCACGATGATGGTCCAGCTCGGCCTGGCCGACGGGATGGTCTCGGGCGCGGCCCACACGACAGCGCACACGATCAAGCCGTCGTTCGAGATCATCAAGACGACGCCCGGCGTCTCGAACGTGTCGAGCGCGTTCCTCATGTGCCTCGAGGACCGTGTGCTCGTCTACGCCGACTGTGCGGTGATCCCGGACCCGACCGCCGAGCAGCTCGCCGACATCGCGATCTCGTCGGCGGGCACGGCCGCACAGTTCGGGATCGAGCCGCGCATCGCCATGCTGTCGTACTCGACCGGGGCATCCGGCTCGGGCGCCGACGTCGAGAAGGTGCGCGAGGCGACTGCCCTGGTGCGGTCGAGGCGTCCCGACCTCTCGGTCGAGGGTCCCATCCAGTACGACGCCGCCGTCGACGCGTCGGTCGCGCACACCAAGCTGCCCGAGTCCACGGTCGCCGGACGTGCGACCGTGTTCGTGTTCCCCGACCTGAACACGGGCAACAACACCTACAAGGCGGTGCAGCGGTCCGCCGGTGCCGTCGCGATCGGCCCGGTCCTGCAGGGACTGCGCAAGCCGGTCAACGACCTGTCGCGCGGCGCGCTGGTCTCGGACATCGTCAACACGGTCGCCATCACGGCGATCCAGGCCCAAGGACAGCAACCGTGAGCACCGTTCTCGTCATCAACTCCGGATCGTCGTCGATCAAGTACCAGCTGGTCGACCCCGTCGGTGGCGAGGCCGTCGCGTCGGGCATCGTCGAGCGGATCGGCGAGGACGAGAGCGTCGTCAAGCACTCGTTCGCAGGGCAGACCACCACGCAGAACGACGCCATCGCGGACCACGGCGCGGGCCTGCGCGCGGTGCTGGCCCTGTTCGCGTCCGTCGGCCCGGATCTCACCGAGGCCCGGGTGGTCGCCGTCGGGCACCGTGTGGTGCAGGGCGGCTCGGTCTTCGACGGCCCGGTGGTGGTCGACGACGAGGTGATCGCGCAGATCGACGCGCTCTCGCCGCTCGCTCCGCTGCACAACCCGGCGCACGTCATCGGCCTGCGGGTAGCCCGCGAGCTGTTCCCCGACGTCCCGCACGTCGTGGTGTTCGACACGGCGTTCTTCCGCACCCTGCCCGAGGCGGCCTACACCTACGCGATCGACCAGGACGTCGCCCGCGCGCACGGCGTCCGTCGGTACGGCTTCCACGGGACGTCGCACCAGTACGTCTCGAGGCGCGTGGCCGAGTACCTCGGCCGACGACCCGAGGACGTCAACCAGATCGTCCTGCACCTGGGCAACGGCGCGTCCGCGTCCGCGGTCCGGGGCGGCGTCGCGGTCGAGACGTCGATGGGGATGACGCCTCTGGAGGGGCTCGTCATGGGCACGCGCTCAGGCGACATCGACCCCGCCGTGCTCATCCACCTGCAGCGCAACGCCGGGATGTCCGTCGACGACGTCGACGACCTCCTCAACCGGCGCTCGGGGCTCAAGGGCCTCTCGGGCGAGAACGACTTCCGGGCGCTGCACGAGCTGGTCGAAGCCGGGAACGAGGCCGCGATCCTGGCGCTCGACGTCTACCTGCACCGGCTGCGCAAGTACATCGGCGCGTACTACGCCGTCCTGGGGCGGGTGGACGTCATCGTGTTCACGGCAGGCGTCGGGGAGAACGACGACATCGTCCGAGCGCGTGTCCTCGAGAACCTCGAGCCGCTCGGGATCGCCGTCGACCTCGGGCTCAACGCGGGGCGCGTCAAGGAGCCTCGCGTCATCTCACCGGACTGGGCGTCGACGACCGTCATGGTGGTGCCCACGAACGAGGAGCTCGCGATCGCCCGCCAGGCGGTGGCGTTGGTCGGTGTGCCCGAGGACGACGCCGACTTCGGGCACGCCTGACGACTACGGCAGCCGGAACGCCTTCATCACGCGGAGGGCCTCGGTGTACAGCCGCGGCCAGGTCTCGGTGCCCAGGTCGAACATGCGGTGCAGGCCGACCCCGGGGCCGCCGAGCACACCGTGCACCCCGTGCTGGACGGCGATCGTCTGCGTCCGGGTCGTCGCCCAGATCCCCTCACGACCGTGCCGGCTGCCGATGCCCGACGAGCCCACGCCGCCCTGCGGTGCACCGACCGAGCCCCACGTGGCGACGTAGCCCTCGTTGACGTTCACCGACCCCGACCGCACGCGGGCGGCCAGCGCCGCGCCGCGACGGGTGTCGGCCGTCCAGACGCTCGCGTTCAGACCGAACTCGGTGTCGTTCATCGCCGCGACGGCCTCGTCGTCCGACGCGACGCGGTAGATCGTCACGACGGGACCGAACGTCTCCTCGCGGACCAGGCGTGCCTCGTCCGGGACGTCCGTCAGGATCGTCGGCTCGTAGAACCACGGGCCCAGGTCGGTGCGGTGCACTCCCCCGGCCAGGACGGTCGCACCGTGCCCGATCGCGTCCTCGACGTGCTCGACCACGGTCGCGAGCTGGGCCGCCGACGTGAGCGAGCCGACGTCCGAGCGGTAGTCGAGGCCGGACCCGAGCCGCAGCTCACGCGTCCGGCGGACGAACGCCGCGATGAACTCGTCGGCGATCTCGTCGCGCACGTAGACCCGCTCGATGCTCACGCACACCTGACCGGTCCCGACGAAGCAGGCACGCACCGCGCCCTCTGCCGCGACCTCGACGTCCACGTCCTCCGCGACGTACATCGGGTTCTTGCCGCCCAGCTCGAGGGTGGCGGGCACGAGCCGCTCACCGGCGTGCGCTGCGACCAGCCGGCCGGTGCGCGTCGATCCCGTGAAGCTCACGTGGTCCACGTGCTCGACGACCGCGGCACCGATGGTCCCGTCCCCGACGACGACCTGCAGCACCCCGTCGGGCAGCCCGGCCTCCTCGAGGAGCTCCGCGGCCCACAACGACGTCAGCGCCGTCTGCGGGTCCGGGCGCAGGATCACGGCGTTGCCGGCCACGAGCGCCGGCAGCACGTCACCGAGCGTGAGGGTCAGCGGGAAGTTCCAGGGCGCGACGATGCCGACGACGCCGACCGGGTGGCGCAGGACGCGCACGGAGGTCAGCCCGGGGATGAGCCCCGGCGCGCGGCGCGGGGCGAGGTACCGCGAGGCACGCAGCGCGTAGTGCCGCGAGACGTTCGCGATGTCGCAGACCTCCTCGAACGCCGAGACGCGCGCCTTGCCCGACTCGAGCTGGATGAGGTCGAGGACGTCGCTCTGCCGTTCGAGGACCAGGTCGTGCACCCGCGAGAGCACCGCGGTGCGCTCACGCAGCGGGCGCGCTGCCCACAGCCGGTGTGCCGAACGCGCCCGCGTCGCGGCCCGTGCGACGTCGTCTGTGGTCGAGAGCGGGACCGCGGCGATGGGCCCGCCGGTGAACGGTGCGTGGGACGTGTACGTCGCGGCACCCGGGGATGCCACGACGCGTCTCAGGAGCGTCCGGATGTCGTCCGGCTCGAGCACGTAGGTCGCGAGCGGGTCGGTCTCAGGGTCGTGCAGCTCGATGTGTCCGGGGTCGTGCGCCATACCCGCGAGGGTACGCGCGGCGGGGAGCGAATCGGCCCGACCACACGCCGACCTCGTGCGCGTGCCGGTCGGACCGTGCCGCCGCGGACTACACGCCGAGCGTCGTCCGTACGTCCGGGTGCAGCAGCGTCAGCACCGCTGCGCGAGCGTCGACCGCCGAGGGTGCCGCGAGTGCCGCGGCAGCCATCGTGGCGCACTGCGCGGTGCTGTGGTGCCGGAGGGCGTACCGGACGGCAGGGACCGACCCGGCGGACATCGACAGGCTGGTCACCCCCAGCCCGACCAGGACGAGCGCGAGCACCGGGTCGGACGCGGACTCGCCGCACACCCCGACGGGCTTGCGGGCTTCCTGACCGGCACGCGCGGTGGCGTCGACCAGATCGAGGACGGCCGGCTGCCAGGGGTCGAGCAGGTCCGCCAGCTCACCACGCAGGCGGTCGGTGGCCATCGTGTACTGCGCCAGGTCGTTGGTGCCCAGCGACACGAAGTCCACCTCGGCCAAGATCTCCCGTGCACGCAGGGCGGCTGCGGGGACCTCGATCATGACGCCGACCGTGGCCACCCCCGCGGCGCGAGCTCGGGTGGCGAACGCGCGCGCCTCCGCGGGCGTCGCGATCATCGGCGCCATGACCCACGGCTTCGTGCCCGTCGCCGCCTGCGCTCGGGCGAGCGCCTCGAGCTGGGTGTCCAGGAGCTCCGGGTGGGTCCGCACGAGGCGGTAGCCGCGCACGCCCAGGGCGGGGTTCTCCTCGTCGGGCTGCGTCGCGAACGCGAGCGGCTTGTCGGCACCCGCGTCGAGCGTGCGGACGACGACCTTGCGGTCACCAAACGACGTCAGGGCGCGTCGATACACCTCCGCCTGCTCGTCCACGGTCGGAGCCGAGGTGCGCTCGAGGAACAGCACCTCGGTGCGGAACAGGCCGACGCCTTCCACCGCACCCCCGGCGACGCGCGCGGCGTCCTCCGCCGTGCCGATGTTGGCGAGCAGGGCGACGAGCCTGCCGTCCGACGTCCCGCCTGCCGCGGTGTCGGACTCCAGGGCGGTCTCGACCGCCGCGCGCCTGTCCACCTCGGCCCGCTGGGCCGCGCTCGGCTCGGTGGTCACGGTGCCGTCGGCCGCGTCGACGGCGACCTGCGTACCGTCCTCGATCGTGGTCGCGCCGGTGGCACGGACGATGCACGGCAGGCCCAGCTGCCCGGCGATGATCGCCGTGTGGCCGGTCGGCCCACCGAGCTCCGTGACGATCGCGAGGACGTTCGCCAGGTCGAGAGCCGCGGTGTCGGCGGGTGCGAGGTCCTTGGCGACGACGACGGACGGCCGCGTCAGCTCGGGCACGCCGGGCGCCGGCAGACCCATCGCCGCCGCGACCACGCGGTCACGCACAGAGCGCAGGTCGGTGACGCGCTCGGCCAGGTATCCACCGGCCTGCTCGAACATCGAGGCGAAGGCGTCGACGACGCCGTCGATGGCGCTGACCACCGGCTCACCGCCGTCGATCCGCGCGAGCACCTGGGTCCGCAACGCCCGGTCGTCCGCCATCTGCGCCGTCGCGGCGAGGACGTCCTTCACGGTGCCCGCGGACCGGGCGGACTGGTCGCGGAGGCCGGCTGCGACCTGGGCGAACGCGGCCTCGACCACGGCGTGTGCAGTGTCGATGTCCGCGGGGACACCGTCGACCAGCAGGGGCGCGTCTGCCTCCACGTGCGTCGCGGGGCGCACCTGCGCGACCGGTCCGACGACGGCGCGCCGCCCGACCCCGACGCCCTGGAGCACGCGGCCCTGCGTCGTGGTGCTCACGGCGCGTCCAGGTCCGTGGCCAGCAGGGCGACGAGCTCGTCGAGCGCGGCGTCGGCCCCGGCACCTTCGACGGCGAGCGTGACCTCCTCGCCGCTCGGGACGCCGAGCGACATGACGAACAGGATGCTGCCGGCGTCGACCGGTTCGCCGCCCGGACGGGCGATGGTGACGGGCAGGCCGGTCTCGGCGACGGCCTGCGTGAACAGCATGGCGGGGCGGGCGTGGAGGCCGACGCGGGAGGCGACGACGACGGTGCGCTGAGGCATGACGGTTCTCCGATCGGGGTGCCGCCCGGCAACGGTGCCGGGCGGCGGCGGGTGGTGGTGTCAGGCGGCCGTGGCGACGAGCGCCTGGGCGTCGGCCGCCTCTTCAGCCAGGACGAACTCGTTGGGCTTGGCGCTCTTCAGGACGACGACCAGTCCGGTCGCGATGACCATCCCGACGGCCACGGCCATGAGGAACCCGATCGGGCTCGAGATGAGCGGCAGCACCCAGATGCCGCCGTGCGGGGCCCGCTGTCCCGACCCCACCGCCATGACGAGGGCGCCTGCGGCGCTCGACCCGACGACCGAGGAGACGATCACGCGCCACGGGTCTGCCGCGGCGAACGGGATCGCACCCTCGGAGATGAAGGAGAGGCCGAGCAGCCAGGCGGCCTTGCCGTTCTCCCGCTCGGCGTGCGTGAACAGGCGCTTGCGGACGACGGTCGCCAGGGCCATGGCCAGCGGGGCCACCATGCCGGCAGCCATCACGGTCGCCATGATCTGGTACTGGACCGCGTCGGTGGCCAGGCCCTCGGTCGCCAGGCCGGTCACCGCGAACGTGTAGGCCACCTTGTTGATCGGCCCGCCGAGGTCGAAGCCCATCATCGCGCCGAGCAGCGCGCCGAGCAGGATCAGGTTGGAGCCGGACAGGCCGTTGAGCCAGTCGCTCAGACCCGTCATGAGGCTCGCGATCGGCTGGCCGATGAGCACGATCATCACGAGCCCGACGACGAACGTCGACAGCAGCGGGATGACCACCACCGGCATCACGCCGCGCACACCCTTGGGCACGCTCCACCGGCTGATCCACAGGGCGAGGAAGCCCGCGAGGAAACCGGTGACGAGGCCACCGAGGAAGCCGGCCCCGACCGCCACGGAGATCGCGCCGCCGACGATGCCGGGCACCAGGCCGGGCCGGTCGGCGATGGCGTAGGCGATGAAGCCGGACAGGATCGGCACCAGGAAGCCGAACGCGATCGCGCCGGTCTGGAACAGGAGCGCGGCCCAGTCCATGCCGTTGGTCACGGCGAAGTCGTTCAGGAGGTGCGTCAGGGGGACGCTGGTCACGGCGACGACGCCGTCGCTGCCGCCGGCGAACTGGGCGACCATGAAGCCCAGCGCGATGAGGATCCCGCCTGCGGCGACGAACGGGATCATGTAGGAGACACCGGTCATGAGCCACTGACGGATCCGCGTGCCGACTCCCGCGTTGCGGTCGACCTTCGTCGCGGGACCTGTGGGGGCCGCAGGCGTTCCGGCGGGCACCCCCGCCTCGACGGCCGCGACCGCTGCTGCGATGACACCCGGGGCGTCGTGCACGGCCTTCTTGACGCCGACGTCGATGTACGGCTTGCCGGCGAACCGACCCTTGTCCTTGACCTCGAGGTCCGCGGCATAGATCACGCCGTCGGCGTCGGCGATGATCTGCGGGTCCAGCGGCGTGGAGCCGGCCGCACCCTGGGTCTCGACGTGGACCTCGTGCCCGGCGGCCTTGCCCGCCTGCTCGAGGGCCTCGGCGGCCATGTAGGTGTGGGCGATGCCGGTCGGGCAGGAGGAGACGGCGACGAGCTTCATGAGGGGACCACCTCTCGGGTGACGATGTCGGCGACGGTGACGGGATCGGTCGCGTCCTTGAGCGAGGTGCGGAAGGACTCGTGCACGAGTCGGCGGGCGAGCGCCGCCAGGATCTGCAGGTGGTCGCTGTCGCCCTCGGTGGGCGCGGCGATGAGGAAGATCAACGTCGCCGGCCCGTCGGGGGCACCGAAGTCGACGCCGGCGGCGACCTTGCCGACGGCCAGGCTGGGAGCGGTGACGAAGCTCGAGCGCGCGTGCGGGAGACCGATCCCGCCGGGCATGCCCGTGGCCATCTGCGCTTCCCGGGCCCGCACGTCAGCGTGGAAGCCGTCCGCGTCGGTCACGCGGCCTGCCGCGTGCAGGAGATCGATCAGCTGGCGGGTCGCGTCGTCGCGGTCCGTGGCGACGAGGTCGACGGCGACCAGGTCCGGGGTGATCAGCGGGGTACTCACGTCACAGCTCCTTGAGGGCGAGTCGGGAATCGGGGTTCTCCATGACCCGGACGGCGCCCGGGTCGATGTCGGTGGCGCCGGGGACGGCGGTGCCGGGAAGCAGCACGGCCGCCCGGCCGAAGGCGACCGAGGCGCGCAGGCGTTCGCCCGACGAGCCCTCGGTGGCGAGGAAGCCGGCGAGGGTCGAGTCCCCCGCGCCGACGGTGGACAGCGGGACGATCGGGGGGCCTCCGGCCCACCAGACTCCCTGTGCCGTGACGAGCAACGCGCCGTGCACACCGAGGCTCACGAGGACCTCCTGCGTGCCGGCGTCGAGGAGCTCGTGCGCGGCGTCGACGACGTCGCCGACGGTCAGCAGCTCACGACCGGCCAGGTCGGCCAGCTCCTCGTCGTTCGGCTTGACCAGGGCCAGCCCGCCGGCGCGTACGGCGCGGGCGAGCGGGACGCCTGACGTGTCGAGCGCGAACGGGACTCCGTGGCGGGAGGCGAGGCCCGCGAGCTCGACGAAGAAGTCCTCGCCCGCACCGAGCGGGAGGCTGCCTGCGCCGACGAGGGCACGGGGTCGCGCAGTGAGCTGTCCCTCGACGGCCGCGAGCAACGCCGTGACCTCGTCGGGCGAGAGCTCGGGGCCAGGGGCGTTGACCTTGGTGGTCGCGCCGTCCGACTCGACGAGCGTCAGGTTGGTGCGTGTGTCGCCGGCGACCGGAACCGCCAGCGCGGGCACCCCGTGCTGGGCGAGCAGCTCGACGAGCCGGTTCCCGTCCAGGCCGCCGGCCGGGAGGACCGCGACCGACTCGATGCCGTGCCGCACCAGGACGCGAGAGACGTTGATGCCCTTGCCGCCCGGGTGCACGTGCGCCCGGTCGGCGCGATTGACCTCCCCGACGACGAGGCGGTCCAGCTCGAGCGCGCGGTCCAGGCTGGGGTTGGGGGTCACGGTGACGATCACGCGATCACCACCCGCGGGCCGGCGGCCTCGATCTCCTCGACCAGCTCCGGCTCGGCGCCCGAGTCCGTGATGACGGTGTCGACGGCGGAGAGCGGCACGACGAGTGCGAAGTCGACGCGGCCGATCTTCGAGTGGTCGGTCAGGACGACCGTGCGGCGGGCGTTGGCGACGAGCGCTCGCTTGACGGCCGCCTCCGCGAGGTCGGGCGTCGTGAGCCCGTGTTCGACGCTCAGGCCGTTGGTGCCGACGAACGCGACGTCGGCGTGGATGTCCGCGAGCTCCCGCTCGGCCCAGGCGCCGACCGCCGCGAGGGTGCGGCCGCGCACGGTGCCGCCCACCAGGTGGAGCGTGATGCCGGGCCGCATGGCGAGCGCCATCGCGACGGGAAGCGCGTGGGTGACGACGGTGAGCTCACGGTCGGAGGGCAGCAGCTCCGCGAGCCGGACCGTGGTGGTGCCGGCGTCGAGGATGACGGCGCCGCCGTCCGGAAGCTCCTCGAGCGCCGCCTTCGCGATCCGCTCCTTCTCGACCGCGAACTTCGCCTCACGGTCGGCGATGCCGGGCTCGAAGCCCAGCCGCTCGACGGGGATCGCTCCGCCGTGCACCCGACGCAGGAGCCCGTGGCGCTCGAGCACGGTGAGGTCGCGTCGGATGGTCTCGGGGGTGACGTCCAGGTCCTCGGCCAGCCGGTTGACGTCCACCCGGCCGTCAGCGCGCGCCGTGGCCAGGATCTGCTGGTGCCGCTCCGGTGCGTACACATCGACTCCGTCGTCCGTGCGCCGATCTGACTACGGCGTCCGCTACGTCCAGGGTGCTCTTGGTCACAGCCGATGTCAACCCATACGGACACATCCGGCGACAAACAAATGTTGATTCAAAGATTCCTGCAGGTCAGAGTCGAGAGTTTCCGGACCGGACACAGACAGACGCCCGGGAGCGCCCGTTTTGGGCGCCCGCCGGGCGTCGTGTGGTCGCTGCGCGCGCTAGTTCGGCTGGTACGGGCTGACGACGACCTCGACGCGCTGGAACTCCTTGAGGTCGGAGTAACCGGTGGTCGCCATCGCACGCTTGAGGGCACCGATGAGGTTGAGCGTGCCGTCGGCCGTGTGGCCCGGACCGAAGAGGATCTGCTCGAGCGACCCCGCGGTGCCGACCTCGACGCGCTCGCCGCGCGGGAGCTGCGGATGGTGAGCCTCGGGACCCCAGTGCCAGCCCTGACCGGGTGCCTCGGTCGCCCGGGCGAGCGCGGCACCGAGCATGACCGCGTCGGCTCCGCACGCGACGGCCTTGACCAGGTCGCCGGAGCGGCCCACCCCGCCGTCGGCGATGACGTGCACGTAGCGGCCGCCGGACTCGTCCAGGTAGTCCCGACGGGCCGCGGCGACGTCGGCGACGGCCGACGCCATGGGCGCGTGGATCCCGAGCGAGAGGCGCGTCGTGTGCGCGGCGCCCCCGCCGAAGCCGACGAGCACGCCCGCCGCGCCGGTGCGCATGAGGTGCAGAGCGGCGGTGTAGGTGGACGCGCCGCCGACGATCACGGGGACGTCGAGCTCGTAGATGAACCGCTTGAGGTTCAGCGGCTCGGCGCGGCCGGACACGTGCTCGGCGGACACCGTGGTGCCGCGGATGACGAAGAGGTCCACGCCTGCGTCGACGACCGTGCGCCAGAACTCGTTGGTCCGCTGCGGGCTGAGCGCCCCGGCGACCGTGACTCCTGCGGCACGCACCTCCTTGAGGCGGGCCGTGATGAGCTCGGGCTGGATCGGGGCCGAGTAGATCTCCTGCATGCGCGCGGTCGCGCCGGCGGCATCGAACGTGGCGATCTCCTCGAGCAGCGGCGCCGGGTCCTCGTACCGGGTCCACAGACCTTCGAGGTCGAGCACACCCAGACCGCCGGCGTTGCCGAGCGCGACCGCGGTCGCCGGGCTCATCACCGAGTCCATGGGGGCCGCCACGACCGGGAGGTCGAAGTGGTACGCGTCGATCTGCCAGCCGACGGAGACCTCCTCGGGGTCGCGGGTACGTCGCGACGGGACGACGGCGATGTCGTCGAAGGAGTACGCGCGGCGCCCGCGCTTGCCGCGGCCGATCTCGATGTCGTTGCTCACCCGGCAAGGCTACCGGGGCTGGGGGGCACGCCACGCGGGCATCCTCCCTGGCTGTGTCAGTACCCGGTGCGATCCTGACTGCGGTTGCTGGGAGAGCCGCCGGGGAGACCGCTGGAGAGACGGAGTGCGACGGATGAGCTGGACGGACGGGCCGCTGCTCGGCTTCGACACGGAGACGACCGGCATCGACGTCGACAACGACCGCATCGTCACCGCCGCCCTGGTCCGTCGCGACGAGACCGGCACGCACATCCGCAGCTGGCTGATCAACCCGGGCATCGACATCCCCGAGGCCGCCTCGGCGATCCACGGCATCAGCTCGAACCATGCGCGCACGCACGGCACGAAGCCCAAGCAGGCGCTGGAGGAGATCGCCTCCGAGCTCGCACAGGCGTTCCGCGACGGCGTCCCGGTCGTGGCCTACAACGCGACGTTCGACCTGTGCCTGCTCGATGCGGAGCTGCGTCGGCACAAGCTCAAGACGCTCCCGGACCGCCTGTACAACGAGGCACGTCCGGTGATCGACCCGCTCGTGCTCGACCGGGCCGAGGACCAGTTCCGGCACGGCAAGCGCAAGCTGGTCGACCTGTGCGGGTACTACGAGGTCGTCGAGTCCGGGACCCTGCACACGGCGGACGTCGACGTGGTGGCGACGCTGGACGTGCTGGAGCGCATCGTCGGGCGCTTCCCGCACCTGGCCGACCTCGACCTGGACACGCTGCACGAGTACCAGTCGACGGCGCACCAGGCCTGGGCCGAGGGCTTCAACGCCTGGCGTCTGTCCCAGGGGTTCGACGGGCCGGGGGCGTCGGACGTCTGGCCCGCGCGGGAACCGGTCGGCACCCTCTGGTGAGACGCGCGTCATATCGCCAGTGAGTTCTGGGCGATCCGAACAGGACGCTGTGACCTGGTTCGACGGGTAACCGAGATGTCAATATCTCATCCATGAGTTAGCGTCGTCCCATGACGACGACCACCACCCCGGTCCCCCTCAGCACCGGCGCGCTCCCGATCGTGGCGGACCAGCTGGCCCACGTGGGCACCCTGGTCCGGGCCGCACGCCAGCACCAGGGCCTCACCCAGGCCCAGCTCGCCGAGCGTCTGGGCACCAGCCAGTCGGCGATCCACCGCATCGAGCAGGGTGCGCAGAACGTCAGCCTCGAGATGCTCACGCGCATCGGCGCCGCGCTCGACTCCCCCATCGTCACGCTCGGCGGCCCACAGCGCACCCATCTTCGGGTCCAGGGCGGCCAGACGCTCAGCGGCCGGATCGACGTCAACACCAGCAAGAACGGCGCGGTCGCCCTGCTGTGCGCGTCGCTGCTCAACCGCGGCACCACGCGCCTGCGCAACGTGGCCCGGATCGTCGAGGTCGACCGGATCGTCGAGGTGCTGCGGTCCGTCGGGGTCAAGGCGGTGTGGTCGACTGACGGCCGCGACCTGGAGATCGTCGTCCCCGACCGCCTGCAGCTCGACGCGATCGATGTCGACGCGGCCCGCCGCACGCGCTCCATCATCATGTTCCTCGGCCCGCTCCTGGGCCTGGAGGACGAGTTCCGCCTCCCGTACGCGGGCGGCTGCGACCTGGGTACGCGCACGGTCGAGCCGCACCTGATCGGGCTCCGGCCGTTCGGGCTGGAGGTCACCGCGACGACCGGTGACTACCACGCGCTCGTCCAGCGCTCGACGACGAAGGACCTGTCGGTCGTCCTGACCGAGCGTGGCGACACGGTCACGGAGAACGTGATCATGGCCGCAGCCCGCCGCTCGGGCATCACGACCATCCGCAACGCGAGCCCCAACTACATGGTCCAGGACCTGTGCTTCTACCTCGAGCTCCTGGGCGTGAAGATCGACGGGATCGGCACCACGACCCTGCGCGTGCACGGCCTCGCGGACATCGACGCCGACGTCGAGTACGCCATCTCGGAGGACCCGGTCGAGGCCATGAGCCTGCTCACGGCGGGCATCGTGACGTCGTCGGAGATCACGGTCGGTCGCGTGCCGATCGAGTTCATGGAGATCGAGCTGGCCACGCTCGCCGAGATGGGCCTGCACTTCGAGCTGTCCGACGAGTACGCGGCACAGAACGGTCGCACCCGGCTCGTCGACGTCACCGTGTTCCCGAGCGAGCTGCGCGCACCGATCGACAAGATCCACCCGATGCCGTTCCCGGGGCTGAACATCGACAACCTGCCGTTCTTCGCGGCCATCGCGGCGTGCGCCACCGGCTCCACCCTGATCCACGACTGGGTCTACGAGGGTCGCGCCATCCACCTCACCGACCTGACGCGCCTCGGCGCGGACGTGCGGCTCCTCGACGCGCACCGCCTGCAGGTCAGCGGCCCGACGCACTGGTCGGGTGCCGAGGTGTCGTGCCCGCCTGCGCTCCGGCCGGCCGTGGTGATCCTGCTCGCGATGCTGGCCGCCAAGGGCACGTCCGTGCTGCGCGACGTCGACATCATCGCGCGCGGCTACGAGCAGCTGCAGGAGCGCCTGGTCCAGCTCGGCGCGCGCATCCAGACGTTCCGCGACTGAGCGCAGGCGAGAACGGACCTGTCGACGGGATTCGGCTCGTCGACGTCGACAAGTCCGTTCTCGCCGGGCCGTTCAGCTCGCCGGGCGCAGGAGAACCGTGAAGCTGGTGGCGTCCGGACGGGCGGGCGTGCCGTCGTCGTCGTCGAGCACGGCATCGACCCGCAGGCCCGCGCGCACGCACAGCGCGGTGAACCCCTCGACCGTGTGCCAGTGCAGCAGCCACTCGCGGTCGACGGTCTCGGTACGGCCGTCGCACGCACGCTCGTAGCGCAGCATGGTGCGCCGCGTCCGGGCGACCACGTCGTAGTCCTCGCCGGTCGTCGAGACGCGGATGACCGCACCGTCCGCGTCGACGTCCGACCGCAGCTCGCCCACGCCCTCGGAAGGCGGCGGGACCCACAGCGGGATCCTCGCCGTGCCGTCGGGGTGCAGGTGCGCACGGATCCGCACGAGCGCGGCCAGGACCGCGTCGTCGGACGGCAGCAGGTTGAACGTCGCGCCCGCGACGAAGATCGACCGGTACTGCCGCGGCAGGTCCAGCTCCTCGAACAGCTGCTGGTGCACGGTGACGTCCAGCGCGCCGGCGCGGGCGCGGAGCCGTTCGAGCATGTCGGACGACGAGTCAACCCCGTCGACGTCGAGTCCGAGCGCCCGCAGGGCGAGCAGCGGGTCACCGTCTCCACAACCGAGCTCGAGCGCCGGCTCACCGGTGTGCGCGATGAACGCGGCGAACGTGTCGGGTGACGGCGTGTACGAGCGCAAAGGCGCGTAGAGCTCCGCGACCAGCCCGGTGTAGAAGTCGGCCGGTTGCAGGCCCGCCGTCACCTGCTGGAGTAGTTGGGCGCCTCGGAGACCATCTGCACGTCGTGCGGGTGCGACTCCTTGAGCCCGGCCGGCGTGATGCGGATGAACTTGCCGCGGCTCTGCAGCTCGGGGACCGTGCGCGCGCCGACGTAGAACATCGACTGGTGCAGGCCACCGATCAGCTGGTGCGCGACCGCCGCGAGGGGTCCGCGGTACGGGACCTGCCCCTCGATGCCCTCGGTGATGATCTCGTCGTCGGAGAGGTCGCCCTGGAAGTAGCGGTCCTTGGAGTAGGACCGGCGGTCGCCGCGGGACTGCATCGCGCCGAGCGAGGCCATGCCGCGGTACCGCTTGAACTGCTTGCCGTTGACGAACACGAGGTCACCGGGCGACTCGTCGCAGCCGGCCAGCAGGCCGCCGAGCATCACCGTGTCGGCACCGGCGACGAGGGCCTTCGCGATGTCGCCGGAGTACTGCAGGCCACCGTCGCCGATGACCGGGACGCCGGCCGGCTTGGCCGCCAGCGAGGCGTCGTAGATCGCGGTGATCTGCGGGACGCCGACACCGGCGACGACACGCGTCGTGCAGATGGAGCCCGGGCCGACGCCGACCTTGACGGCGTCGACGCCCGCGTCGACGAGCGCCTGCGCCCCCTCGCGGGTCGCGATGTTGCCGCCGATGACCTGCACGTGCTTGGTGCCCGGGTCGCCCTTGATGCGGCGGACCATGTCGAGCATCAGGCGGGCGTGGCCGTTGGCGGTGTCGACGACGAGCACGTCGACCCCGGCCTCGACCAGCGCGGTCACGCGGTCCCACGCGTCCCCGAAGAACCCCACGGCGGCTCCGACGATGAGCCGACCCTCTCCGTCCTTCGTCGCGTCGGGGTACTGCTCGGACTTCACGAAGTCCTTGACCGTGATCAGTCCGCGCAGGATGCCCGCGTCGTCGACCAGGGGCAGCTTCTCGATCTTGTGCTTGGCGAGCAGCGCCGCGGCGTCGTCCCGCGTGATGCCGACCGGTGCGGTGACCAGCGGCATCGCCGTCATGATCTGGCTCACGCGCAGCGACTCGAACTCGCCGGGCGGGACGAACCGCAGGTCGCGGTTGGTGATGATGCCGAGCAGCTGGCCGCCCACCCCGACGACGGGGAGCCCGGACACGCGGTAGATGCCGCAGAGGTGGTCCAGCTCGGCAAGGGTCGCGTCGGGCGAGACCGTCACCGGGTCCGTGATCATGCCGGACTCGGAGCGCTTCACCAGGTCGACCTGGTGCGCCTGGTCCTCGATGGACAGGTTGCGGTGCAGGATCCCGATGCCGCCCTGGCGCGCCATGGCGATGGCCATGCGCGACTCGGTGACCGTGTCCATGGCGGCCGACAGCAGCGGCACGCGCACGGAGATCTCCCGCGTGAGGCGCGAGGCGGTGTCCACCTCGCTCGGGATCACGTCGGTCTCCCCCGGCAGGAGGAGCACATCGTCGTAGGTGAGCCCGATCCGGGCGAACGGGTCGGCAGGCGAGGGCTCCGTCATCGGCCCAGGATACGCGCTGCCCGACGCAGCTCCGGATCCTGCCTGCCTACCGGACCGCTACTGGATCAGGCCCCGGCGCAGCCCGATGGCCACCGCCTGGGCACGGTCGTTCGCACCCAGCTTGCGGAACAGACGGCGCGCGTGGGTCTTGACCGTGTCCTCGGACAGGTAGAGCTCGGCACCGATCTGGGCGTTCGAGCGCCCGTTGCTCATGCCGATCAGAACCTCGATCTCGCGCTTCGTCAGCGGCACACCGGCGATCGCACCCGACGTCGGTGCACCCGGCGCGGGGGCGGCGTTGGCGTCGTTCGCGGGCACCGACGAGGAGATGCGGTTGTCCCCCGAACGCTGCGCGAAGCTGGCCTGGCTGGGCACGTCGACCGTCTGGGTGCGAGCGCCGGCCGAGACCGGCAGCACGGGGCTGGCGAGCACGTGCGCGGCGACCGCGGACAGCTCGGCGCGGCCTACGTCGGGAGCGAGGAACCCGCGGGCACCGAGCGCGAGAGCACGGTCGAGCGCGACGGTGTCGTCAGGAAGGGCGAGGAGCACGATCGCCGCAGAGGGAGCAACGGCACGCAGACGGCGGATCGCCTCGATCGCACCCGGTGCACCGAGGTGCGCATCCAGGAGAACGACCGTCGGCGGCATCCGGCGCGCCAGGCTGAGCAGCTCGTCGACCGTGGCCGCAGCGCGCACAGGACCGAGCGCGGGCACTCCGATAGACGTCACTACCAGCCGCTCACGCACGACTGCCGAGCCGTGACAGACCACGACTCCTGCCATGTTGATCCCCTCTCGGGCCCCGCACGGGGCACGTGTCGTGTATCGGTCGCCCGGACGAGTGACGTTAGGTCTCGATGCGACCGACCGGCGCGGGGGTCGGGAAAACGTCCGAGGATGCGTCGCAAGTGCAGAATGTCTCACCCGGTAGAGCGGGTGAAATGGCTGATCAGCGGCGTCGAACGACCTTCAGGAGGGTCGTGTGGCGACCGCGAGGACCTCGTGCACGAGACCGGTGAAGGACCGTGCACGGTGCACCGACCGGCCGAGGGGGACGGCGTGCGCGGCGTGATCCGGCACCATGACGAACTGGGGCAGTTCCGGATGCTCCTGGCCGATGCGCTCCACCACGCCGAGGTCCACCGAGCCGCCCTCGCCGATCGTGACCACCGCGCGCGTCCGCGTCATCGCGACGAGCTCGATCGCGTGGTGAGCACCTCCGGGTCCCCCGACGATGCGCGCGTCGACCCCGCGGGCCGCGAGCGCGCCCGCCACGGCGTGGGCCACGAGAGGACGGGTCTCGCGGGGCGCGCCGAGCACGAGGACGACGGGCCGCCGGGCACCCGTGTACCCGCCGGTCCGGTCGCGCAGGGCCGCGAGCGCCGCCGCGTGGATCGTCGCGGCCGCGTCGACCCCGGGCGGGTCGACGACGGTGCGGCGGGCGAGCGCCTCGAGGGCGGGCTCCACCAGGCCGGTCCACCAGGTCAGGACGTCGACGTCCGGCACGAGCGCCAGGACGCGAGAGCACCCCGCGAGGTCTCCCGCCAGCGCCGCGTCGACCACGGACGTCGGTGTCCGTTCCGCCAGGGGGCGCAGACCGGACGGTCCGGAGGCGTCCGCGGCCAGCGCGATGCGCGCCGACTCGGCCGGAGCCACGCCGTCCAGGGTGAGGCGCCGCATCACGAGCAGGCGCTCGACGTCGGCCGCGGAGTACCGCCGGTGCGCGCCGGCGGAGTGCTCCGAGGGTCCGAGCCCGTACCGACGGTCCCAGGTGCGCAGGGTCGCCGGTGCGACGCCGAGCCGACGGGCGACCGCAGCGACCGCGAGGGCGGGCGCCGGGGCGTCCGTCGAGTCGCCACCGCTGTTGTCCATGGCGCGATTGTGCCAGTCCCAGCGGTGTGAGGATCGTTTCGGCGAACTTGTAGACACGGGGCATCCACCTGCGGTAATGGGCCCAATCGTTTCATCACCCCATCGTGCGAACGGGTCTTGAACAACTTCTGAAGCGGTTGTAACGTCCTCAACATCGCGTCAACCCGTGGGGCACACCTCGCGGATCGCAGTTCACGTACTTCCGGCACGGCCGCCGATCCGCGGCTACGTGTGCGGAGCGACTGAGGAGGAAGCCATGGCTGAGATCTCCCGACTTCCGGGGCCCGTGATGGACCTGTGGGAATGGCAGTTCGACGGTGCATGCCGCGATGCGGACCAGGACCTCTTCTTCCACCCCGAGGGCGAGCGAGGCTCTGCACGACGCCGCCGCGCCGAGGCCGCCAAGGCCATCTGTGCCACCTGCCCCGTGATCAAGGCGTGCCGGGAGCAGTCGCTCACCGTGCGCGAGCCCTACGGCGTGTGGGGTGGACTCTCGGAGGACGAGCGGACCGCCGTCCTCGCCCAGCGCAGTCGGGCGACGCGCGCGGGCTGACCGTACGAGAACGGCCCCCCTCGGTCCGAGGACCGAGGGGGGCCGTTCTGCGAGTGCGTCAGATCACTTGACCACGACGGCCAGGATGTCGCGGGCCGAGAGGATGAGGAGCTCCTCGCCCGCGTACTTGACCTCGGTGCCGCCGTACTTGGAGTAGATCACCTTGTCGCCGACGGCGACGTCGAGCGGGACCCGGTTGCCGTTGTCGTCGACACGGCCGGGTCCGACTGCCAGGACCTCGCCCTCCTGGGGCTTCTCCTTGGCGCTGTCCGGGATGACGAGACCGGAAGCGGTCGTCGTCTCTGCCTCGAGCGTCTTGACGACGATCCGGTCCTCGAGGGGCTTGATGGAGACCGACACAGCGGACCTCCCCTTCGCATGTGAGTAGTTCATGAGTCCGAAGTGCGCTTTCGGGCCGCCGTCGTCGCGGGTGCCGGGGCCTGCAGCGCTGTTGGCACACTCACAGGGAGAGTGCCAGCTCCTCACTCTAGGAAGGCGTTAGCACTCGGTCAAGGCGAGTGCCAACCAGCCCACAGCGAACACAGCCTTCGTGCAAGGATCGCGACATGGACTCCGAGGGCCTCTCCCAGCTGCTCAGCCCCGCGGGCTGGGCCCTGCTGTCGGCGCTCCCGCCCTACGACGAGTCCCGCACCATGGCCCTCTCGGCGCGGATGCGCGAGGAGGGCCTGGACCCGGCCCTGGTCGCGGCGGCCCTCACGCAGTCGCGGTTGCGCGCCAAGGCCGCGGCCAAGTTCGGGGACTTCGCCGGCGGGATGCTGTTCACCGCCGCGGGCCTCGAGCAGGCCACGCGGCTCAACGTCGCCGCGCACCACGCTCGGCGCTACCGCGACGCGGGCAGCACTCGGGTGGCTGACCTGACCTGCGGGATCGGTGCGGACGCCATGGCGTTCGCCGGGATCGGCCTGCGCGTCCTGGCCACGGACGTGGACGAGGCGACGGCCGCGATCGCCACCGTGAACCTGCGCCACTTCCCCGACGCCGAGGTCCGGCACGGGGACGGGCTCGCGCTCGACCTCGCCGGTGAGGGCATCGACGGTGTGTACGCCGACCCGGCGCGTCGGACCTCGTCGGGAAGCCGCGTGTTCGACCCGTCCGCCTACGAGCCGTCGCTCGACCGGGTGCTCGAGCTGCGTGAGCGGGTCCCCGCCCTCGGGCTCAAGCTCGGCCCGGGAGTCCCCCACTCGGCCCTGCCGATGGACGCGCACGCGCAGTGGGTCTCGGTCGACGGTGACGTGGTCGAGCTGGGCCTCTGGTTCGGTCCGCTCGCACCCGAAGGCCCCGGGCGGTCCGCGCTGGTGCTCCGCGACGGTCAGGCCCACACGATCCTGGCGAGCGACCCGGACGGCATCTACCGGCCGCCGTCGGGCGCGGTCGGCGCGTACCTGTACGAGCCGGACGGTGCGGTGATCCGCGCGGGGCTCGTGGGCGAGCTCGCCGACCAGGTGCGCGGGCGGCTCGTGGACCCGACGATCGCCTACGTGACGTCCGACGTGCTGACACCTGTGCCGACCGCCACCGCCTACCGCGTCCTGGACACGATGCCGTTCGGGCTCAAGCGGCTCAGGACGTACCTGCGCGAGCGCGACGTCGGCCGGCTGACGATCAAGAAGCGCGGCACCGCAGTGGTGCCCGAGCAGCTGCGGCGCCAGCTCGACCTGCGGGGCAACGCGTTCGCGACGATCATCCTCACGCGCGTCGCAGGCAGCCAGCAGGTGCTCGTGGTCGAGGCCGCCTGATGGCGTCGCCGGTCACCTTGCCGTTCGCGCACTCGGAGCGCTCCACCATCGGCATCGAGTGGGAGGTCGCGCTCGTCGACGCCGACTCGGGTGACCTGCGCCAGGCGGCCGAGGCGATCCTGTCGGCCGTGCGCCCCGACGACGGTGGCGAGCACCCGCTCATCACGCAGGAGCTGCTGCTCAACACGGTCGAGCTGCGGTCCGGGAAGTGCACGACGGTAGCCGAGGCGGTCGCGGACCTGCAGCGCGCGCTCGCGCTCGTCGGTGCCGCCGCCGAGCCGCTGCGCATCGAGCTCATGGGCGGTGGGACGCACCCGTTCGCGCAGTGGTCGCAGCAGAGGGTCACCGACAAGGCGCGGTACGCGACCCTGATCGACCGGACGCAGTGGTGGGGCCGGCAGATGCTGATCTACGGCGTGCACGTGCACGTGGGCATCGAGGACCGCGCCAAGGTGCTCCCGATCTCGCGCGCCATGCTGACGGTGTTCGCGCACATCCAGTCCCTGTCGGCGTCGTCCCCGTTCTGGGGCGGCAAGGACACCGGCTACGCCTCGAACCGCGCGCTGCTCTTCCAGCAGCTGCCGACCGCGGGCCTCCCGTTCGGGTTCGAGGACTGGTCGCAGCTCGAGCAGTACGTCGGCGACATGATGCACACCGGCGTGATCGACCAGTTCGACGAGGTCCGGTGGGACGTGCGGCCCTCGCCCCGGTTCGGGACGCTCGAGATGCGGATCGCCGACGGCGCCTCCAACCTCCTCGAGGTCGCCGCGATCTCGGCCCTGACCCACTGCTTCGTCGAGCACTTCTCCACGATGCTGGACCGCGGCGAGGCGTTGCCGACGCTGCCTCCGTGGTTCGCACAGGAGAACAAGTGGCGTTCGGCGCGGTACGGGATGGACGCGATCATCATCACGAACGCGGCGGGCGACGAGGAGCTCGTCACCGACGCGATCGGCCGCTGGCTCGTCGACCTCGCCCCCGTCGCCGAGCGGCTGGGCTGCTCGGCCGAGCTCGAGCAGGTGCGCACGATCCTGCGCCGGGGCGCCTCCTACCAGCGGCAGCGTGCCGTGGCTCGCCGTCACGCGGGCGAGCTCGACGGCGTCGTCCGCTCGCTCGTCGCGGAGCTGAAGGCCGGCCGACCCCTCTAGCCGAGGCTCGTCACCTGCACGTCGTCGTACGTCACCGCCGCCGGGCCGGTCGTCGCGCCCGAGCTGAGGTACGTGGTGATCCGGACCGACCCGGGTGACTGCAGACCGACCACCGAGTTCATGACCGTGTGCGTCCACGTCGTCGGCTCCGGTGTCCCGTCGGCCCAGACGCGCACCCGCAGCGTCGTCGGGCCCGTGCCCTGGACCTGCAGGCGCACGTGCGCCGTCAGGCCCGGACCGACGACCCCTGCGGGCAGCGTGCTGGCAGCGAGCACGGTCGAGCCGGTCAGCAGGTTGAGCTGGGTCACGCCCGTCGGGAGCACCTTGAGCCGCGCCGTGTAGTCCGCTGTCCCGACGAGGCGTCCGACGAACGACAGGTACGTCGCGGTGTCGGGCTGGGCCGCGTAGGAGACGGTCGCATGCAGATCGGTCGCTGATGAGGAGACGCTCGGCAGCGTGGCCGTGAGCGTCGAGCCGGAGGCCGCCTGGACCCGGCCCGCGCCGCCGCTGACCGAGAATCGCGTCGCCCCGGTCAGAGCCCAGGCTCCGCCGACGTCGGCCGTGCCCCATCCGCCGGTCACGGTGCGGTTGAACGCGTCGGAGGCGAGCGTCGAGGCCGGCGGTGGAGCCGTCACGACGACCTGCTGGGTCGTGCTGGCCGTCGCCCCGTCGTCGTCCGTGACCGTCAGGACCACCGGGTAGGTGCCGGCCACGGCGTAGGTGTGGCTCGCGGTCGTCGTCGTGGCGGTGCCGCCGTCGCCGAAGGTCCATGCACGCGACACGATCGTGCCGTCCGGATCGACCGAGGCCGACGAGTTCACCGAGACCGACAGGCCGGTCGGCGTAGCGGTGAACGACGGCTGGGGTGGCTGGTTGGCCGGGGGGTCCGTGACGACGACCTGCTGGGTCGTGCTGGCCGTCGCGCCGTCGTCGTCGGTGACTGTCAGCACGACCGGGTACGTGCCGGCCACGGCGTAGGTGTGGCTCGCGGTCGTCGTCGTGGCGGTGCCACCGTCGCCGAAGGTCCACGCGCGCGACACGATCGTGCCGTCCGGATCGACCGAGGCCGACGAGTTCACCGAGACCGACAGGCCGGTCGGCGTGGCGACGAACGACGCCTGCGGGGGCTGGTTCACCGGAGGCGGCGTCGTGCCGATCTGCGTGACGAGGACGTCGTCGTAGGAGGCCACGAGCGAGCCCCCGGTCGTGGTGCCGCTCGCGTACGTCGACAGGCGGATGCCGCCGGCGGTCTGCAGCGCAGCAGTAGCCTCCGTCGCGACGACCTGCCAGGTGGTCGGCTCGGTGGTGCCGTCGCGCCACACCCGGGCGCGCAGCGCGGTGGGCGCTGTGCCCTCCGCCTGCAGGCGCACGTGGATCCGGGTCCCGGCCGTCAGGGCGAACCCGGGAGCGGCGACGCCGGAGATCGCGACGCCGGTGCGGAAGAGCTGCAGCTGAAGGGCACCCGTCGGTGCGATCTTGATCCGGGCGGAGTAGTCCTGCGAGCCGACGATCCGGCCGCCGAAGGTCAGGTAGGCGGTGACGTCGGGCACGCGGTCGAGCGCCACGGAGGCGTGCACGTCGGTCGCGGTGGACCCGAACGACCCCAGCGTCGACGTCAGTGTCGAGCCGGGCGGTACCGCCTGCCTGCCCGTCCCGCCGGCGACGGTGTATCGCGACGCGGAACCGGCGTGCGTCCACGGCCCGCCGATCTCAGAGGATCCCCAGCCCGATGACGACGTGCGTCCGAACTGGTCGCTCGCCAGTGCTGGGGGCCCACCGGGGTCGTTGCCGGACATGTCGTACGGCATCACGAACTGGCTGTCGGCGTCGGTCTCGAACGCGCTCAGGTGCGGCGAGTACGTGAACGCCTTGATCTCGTTGGTGGCCGGGTAGAACGTGTAGTACCGCAGCCAGCCGTTGCCGCCGTTCGCGCGTTCCTGGTAGTCGGTGAGGACCTGCAGCACCGGCTTCCCGCACGCGTTCGCGTCCGTGCGCCGGGCCTCACCTGCCTCGCCGTTGTGGAAGTGCCCGCTGACGACCATGAAGATCGAGCAGCTCGTGGAGACGAGGTTGTCCCAGAGCTCGATGCCGCTGTTGCCGCCGTCGGCACGGATCACCTGGGCCGTACGCTGCCCCGACAGGTCGAGGAAGCTGTGCGTCGCGAGGATCGCGCGCCGGTCGGGGTACGCGGCAAGCACACGCTTGGCCCAGGCGACCGCCGCGTCGGGCGGGTTGAACTCGAGGCTGAGCACCAGGAAGTCCATGCCGCCGGCCGTGAACAGGGAGTAGCTGTCCGCGTTCTGCCGGTCGATCGCGTCCGGCCCGAACTGGTTCTGCCCCAAGTAGCCGCCGTACGTCGTGGTCGACGGCGTCCACGAGTTCACGGCGTACCTGCTGACCGGGAAGTACTGGCCGAAACGGATGAGCTCACCGTTCGCCATGTTCATGTCGTGGTTGCCCGGCACGACGCTGCTCGGCACACCCGCGGCGTCGAGGATCCCCCAGTACTGCGAGGCGCGGTCCCAGTTGGTCAGGTTGTCCTCGAACTCGACGATGTCGCCGAGGCTCGCGACGAACTCCGTGCCCATCGCGGCCCGGTTGTCGGCGATCCACTGCATCTGCTCACCCATGATCGGGTGGTTCGCCACCGACTTGGTGTAGCTCTGCGTGTCCGGGACGACGACGAACGTGAACGGCGCGGGTGCCGGGTCTTCCGCCACCGCCGGGTTCGCGACCAGTGCGGTCAGCACCAGAGCCGCGGATGCGGCGACGGCCGCTGTCCGACGGTGGAAGACGGTGTGCAGGTGCGACATGGACGGGCTCCTCGCAGTCCCGGACACCGTCCACCCGGCACGAAATGGTGTCAAGTCATCTCAAGCAGGACAAACAGGACATCACCCGCTCGGGGCGCACCCGGCGACTCAGGCCCGGACGAGCACCTGCGTCAGGGGCATCGACGAGTCGACCGGCAGGTCGAGCGGCGAGGGCGGCAGGCCACGGCGCAGCACCGCGGAGCCGAGCGCGGCGATCATTGCCCCGTTGTCGGTGCAGTAGCGGATCGGCGGGATGCGCAGCGTGATCCCGGCCTCGGCACACCGCTTGGCGGCCATGTCGCGCAGCTGGGAGTTGGCGGAGAAGCCACCACCGATCACGAGGGTGTCGACGCCGTGCTTCTTCGCCGCGGCGATCGTCTTGGCGGTCAGCACGTCGGCGACGGCCTCCGCGAACGAGGCGGCGACGTCGTTGAGAGGGATGTCCTCGCCGGCGTCCTGGCGGGCCTCGACCCAGCGTGCGACGGCCGTCTTCAGGCCGGAGAAGGAGAAGTCGGCGGCGTGCGCGGTCTGGTCCTTGGGGGCCGTCAGGCCGCGCGGGAACCGGATCGCGGTCGGGTCGCCCTCGCGCGCGAGCCGGTCGATGTGCGGTCCACCCGGGTAGGGCAGGCCCAGCAGCCGGCCGACCTTGTCGAAGGCCTCCCCCGCGGCGTCGTCCAGGGTCGAGCCGAGCTCGGTGACGTTCACGGTGTCGTCGATGAGCAACAGGCTGGAGTGCCCGCCCGACACCACCAGCGCCATCACGCGTGACGGGAACTGCCCGTCGACGAGCTCGTCCACGACCGCGTGGCCGATCACGTGGTTGACGCCGTACAGCGGCTTGTCGAGCGCGAGCGCGAGCGCCTTGGCGGCGGACGCACCGACGGTGAGGGGCCCGACGAGACCCGGGCCGGCTGTCACCGCGATGGCGTCGACCGCGTGCAGCGAGACGTCGGCCGTGGCCAGCGCCCGCTCGATCGTCGGGACCATGGCCTCCAGGTGGGCCCGTGAGGCGATCTCCGGAATGATGCCGCCGAACCGTGCGTGCTCGTCCACCGAGCTCGCGACGGAGTCCACGAGGAGGTCGTAGCCGCGGACCAGGGCGACGCCGGTCTCGTCGCAGGACGTCTCGATCCCGAGCACGAGGGGGTCTGCCATACGGGCCAGTTTAGGCGGGGCCGACGACGTGACGCGCCTCACCTCGTCGCCCGGAACAACCGTTGGTAGTTGACGCTTCAATCAGACATGACCACTGACATCACGGTACTCGACGGCCTCGACTTCCCGACGCCCGCGCTGGCTGTCGCCGACGACGTCGCCGACCTTCTCTTCCGCGAGGCGCGCACCGTCGCGGAGTTCGCTCCGGGCGACGTCACCGACGAGCAGCTCGCGGCCGTCTACGACCTGGCCAAGTGGGGCCCGACCGCGATGAACACGCTGCCGCTGCGGCTGCTCGTCGTGCGTACCCCCGAGGCCCGTGAGCGGCTCGCCGCCCTGATGAACGAGGGCAACCGCGAGCGCGTCCTGGCCGCCCCCGTGACTCTCGTCCTCGCCGCCGACCTCGGCTTCCACCAGCACATCCCGACGCTCGCGCCGCACGCCGCAGCGTTCAAGGACGTCCTCGAGGGCCAGCCCGAGACGCGCGAGACCATGGCCCGCACCAGCGCGCTGATCCAGGCCGGCTACCTCATCGTCGCGCTGCGCGCCGCGGGCCTGGGCGCCGGACCGATGGCCGGTCTCGACTTCGCCGCGGTCGACGCCGAGTTCTTCGCCGACAACGACTGGAAGTCGCTGTTCGTGATCAACGTGGGCAACGTCGAGGGCACCGGCACCCCGCGTCCGCGCGCCGAGCGCCTGAGCTACAGCCAGGTCTCCAAGAACGTCTGACGCGCACACCTGAGCTGGCGAAGGCCGCGATCCCCCTTGGTCGCGGCCTTCGTCGTCCTCGGGGTCACTCCCCTACGGCAACAGGGCGGGCCGGGTCGTTCGACCACTGCGACCACGAGCCCGGGTAGAGCGCCGCGTCGACGCCGATCGTCGCGAGCGCGGCGACCTCGTGCGCGGCCGTGACGCCGGAGCCGCAGTAGACGGCGACCGGACCGTCCAGCGAGTCGAACCGCGCGCGGAGCACCTGGTCCGGCAGGAACGTGCCGTCCGCGTCGAGCAGCCAGGCCGTCGGGAACGACCGGGCTCCCGGGATGTGCCCGGCCTGCGGGTCGACGGGCTCGACCTCGCCACGGAAGCGCTCGGCCGCACGAGCGTCGAGAAGGGATCCGCGCCAGGTGGCCGCCTCGTCGGCGTCGATGGTCGGCAGCGCGCCGCCGGCCAGGACCACGTCGCTCGGCGTCGGGACGACCTCACCTGCCTCGAGCGGCTGCGTCCACGCCCCCAGGCCGCCGTCGAGCAGACGGACGTCGCGCAGGCCCGCCCACCGCAGCAACCACCAGACGCGCGCCGCGGACATACCGCCGACCGCGTCGTAGGCGACCACGGGCCGGTCGGCAGTCACGCCCCAGCGGCGTGCAGAGGCCTGGAGGTCGACGGGCAACGGGTGCCGGCCGCCGCTCGGGGTCGCGGGTGCTGCCAGCTCGGTCTCGAGGTCCACGTAGACCGCGCCGGGCAGGTGTCCAGCGAGGTACCGCTCGTGGCCGTCCATCTGGCCGAGGGCCCAGCGGACGTCGAGCAGCACCGGCCGGCGCGGTCCCGCGAGCTCCGCCTCGAGCGCACCCGCCGTCACGAGCACGTCGTCACGATCGGTCATGTCGCCTCCGTCCTCAGGTCGAGCCGCATGGTCCAGGCGTCGATGTTGCCCGGCTGGTAGTAGGCGCGACGCTTGCCCAGCCGCTCGAACCCGACGCTCTCGTACAGGTGGATGGCCGGCTCGTTGTCGACGCGCACCTCGAGCAGGACCACCGCCGCGCCGACCTCACGCGCGCGCGCGAGCAGGTTGTCGAGCATCAGCCGGGCGTACCCACGCCCCTGGAACCGCTCCTCGGTGCCGATCGTCATGACCTGCGCGTCGTAGCCGTCGAACCAGAGGCCCGCATACCCGACGAGCTCGCCGTCCTGCTCGACCCCCACGTACCAGCGGCCCGAGCCGACGAGCTCGTCGGCCAGCCCCTGCGGCGACCACGCGGCGGCGCCGAACAGCTCGCCCTCGAGGCGTTCGAGGGTCGGCAGGTCGCCGGCGGTCAGCGGGCGGACGAGCGTGGACATCAGAGCACGCGCTTGCGGGCGGCCTGCGGGACCGCGTCGGGCCGGCGCAGGTACAGCGGCTCGGTGTCGAGGACCTCGTCGGCGCGCTGCAGCGAGAGGCGCGCCAGCTCGGCAGGGTCGGGGTCGAGGAGACCGTCGCGCGGGTCGACCCGCCCGAAGACGTCCGCGTACAGGTCTGCGCCGCGCCCGATCACCAGCGCACCGTCCAGCGGCACCTCCGCAGCGGGGCCGACCGACGGCGGGACGAGCACCTGGACGCGGCCCGGCCCGGCGAGCCGGTAGGACGACCAGTAGACCTCGCGACGGCGCGCGTCGGTCGCGACGACGACGTGGGTCCCCTCAGGAAGTCGTCGCGACGCTGCCGACGCGATCGCGTCCAGGCTCGGCACGCCTCGGGCCGGGATCCCGAGCGCGAGCCCCAGCGTGCGCGCGGTGACGAGCCCGACCCGCAGGCCGGTGAAGGGGGCGGGCCCGGTGCCGACGACCACCGACGTGAGCTCGCGCCGGTCGACGCCGGCATCCGCCAGCACCGCGGCGATCATCGGGGCGAGCAGCTCGGCGTGGTGGCGCTGCTGCGCGTCGGAGCGTTCCGCGAGGAGCGCGCCGTCGTCGTCGGTCAGGCTGACCGCGACGGCTGCGGACGTGTCTAGGGCAAGGACGGGCACGGTCTCAGCCTGCCATCGAACCGGGCAGCTCGACGCCCGCCCAGCGCGCACCGACCGGGTTCAGCGTGACGATCCGCTCCCCCGTCGCAGCGTCGTCGAGGTCCTCGAGCGCCCCGCCGCGCGGACGCTGCAGCGTGACCTCCAGGCGGTCGTCCGTCAGCCCCTCGACCCAGCCCTCGCCCCACTCGACGACTGTGACGGCCTCGTCCAGGCTCGCGTCGAGGTCGAGCGCGTCGACCTCGTCGAGAGATCCCAGCCGGTAGGCGTCCACGTGGACGAGCGCGGGCCCGCTCGCCAGCGACGGGTGCACGCGCGCGATCACGAACGTCGGCGACGCGACCTGCCCGCGCACGGAGAGCCCGGCCCCGATCCCCTGCGTCAGCGTCGTCTTGCCCGCCCCGAGGTCGCCCGTGAGCACGACCAGGTCCCCAGCCCGGAGCACGCCCGCGAGCGCCCGGCCGAACTCCCGGGTCGCCTCGGCGTCGGGAAGTCGCACCTCGGTCATGCCTCGCCCTCGCTGTCCACGTGCACGCGCGGCACACGTGCGCCGAGCCTCGTGACGATCTCGTAGGAGATGGTTCCGGCGGCCTCCGCCCAGTCCTGCGCGGTCGGACCGCCGTCGGCGCCCGTGCCGAACAGCTCGACCCGGTCACCGGCGACCTCGCTCGCGCCCGGCCCGAGGTCGACGACCACCTGGTCCATGCAGACCCGCCCTGCGACGCCCAGGGTGCGGCCGCCGACGCGGATCGGACCACCCACCCGGTCCTGCGAGCCCGACGCGTGCCGCGGGATGCCGTCCGCGTACCCGAGCGGCACCAGGCCCAGCACGGTGTCACGAGGGGTGACGTAGGCATGGGCGTACGAGACGCCGGTGCCCGCAGGTACATGTTTGACGTTCGCGAGCTCCGCCTCGACCGTCATGGCGGGCACCAGCCCGAACTCGGCCGAGCCGCCGAGCTGCGGGACGGGCGACAGCCCGTAGACGGCGATCCCCGGGCGCACCAGGTCGTAGTGGGTGTCCGGGCTGGTCAGCGTCGCCGCCGAGTTGGCCAGGTGTCGCACCTCGAGCCGGAGCCCAGCGCCCTCGACGACCTCCAGGGCCTCGGCGAACACGACCGACTGCTGCTTGACCGACGGGTGGGTCGGCTCGTCCGCATAGGTCAGGTGCGACCACAGGCCGACGACGTCGAGCACCCCCTCCGCCTCGAGACGATGGATTGCCGGCAGGAGCTCGGACAGGTCCGACGGCGTGAGCCCGTTGCGGCTCAGACCCGTGTCCACCTTGAGCTGGACACGGGCCGTCCTACCCGCGGCGCGCGCGGCGTCGGCGACCTCGTCGAGCGCCCAGGCGGCCGAGACCGTGAGGTCGATGTCGGCCTCGACGGCCTCCTGCAGCGGCGCTCCGGGGGCGTACAGCCACGTGAGGATCCGAGGCGCCGCCAGACCCGCGCGTCGCAGCTCGAGGGCCTCGCCGACCTGCGCCGTACCCAGCCACGTGGCACCGCCGGCGAGTGCCGCCTGCGCGGACGGGACGAGCCCGTGCCCGTAGCCGTCGGCCTTGACGACGGCCATCACCTGAGCGGTCGGGGCGTGCGCGGCGAGCGAACGGACGTTGCCGCGGATCGCCGCGAGATCGATGACGGCGCGCGCGGGGAACAGGCTCACGCCGCCCAGTCTCGCACTGACGTCAGGTGACAGTGACGACGACGTCCGCACGGTGGGCCGTCGCCGCGACGAGCCGCGCGTTGTTCTCGTCGGGACCGTGGGACCACGCGCGCGCCGCCTCGGGCGACTTCCCGAAGGCCTCGTGCCGGGCGACCAGCCGCGCGAGACGCACCTCGTCGTCGGGCGCGACGAACCAGGACTCGTCGAGCAGCGCGGCCACCGGGCCGAACCCGTGGCCGTCGAGCAGCAGGTAGTTCCCCTCGGTGACCACCAGCGGGACGTCGGCGGGCACCGCGATCGCGCCCGCGACGGGGTTGCGCAGGTCGCGGCGGTACTCGGGCGCGTAGACCGTGCCGGACTCGACCCGCAGGCGGGTCAGCAGGGCCACGAACCCGGCGGCGTCGAAGGTGTCCGGCGCACCCTTGCGCTCGGCCCGGCCGATGCGTTCGAGCTCCGTCTGCGCCAGGTGGAAGCCGTCCATGGGGACGACGACGGCCCGCGGACCGAGGGCCGCGACCACCTGTGCGGCGAGCGTCGACTTGCCCGCACCGGGCGCGCCGACGATCCCGAGGAGCCGCCGCTCGCCGGTCGCCAGCAGGGCCTCGAGCCGTGCGAGGAGCTCAGGCGTCACGCGTGCAACAGCTCCGCGATCGTGCCCGGCAGGGCGTCGACGACGGCCGTCGCGGAGATCGGGCCCTCGGGGTTCGCCCGGTGCGCGGCGCGACCGTGGACCATCGCCGCCGTCGCTGCGAGCGCGGCCGCGACGGTCGCGTCCTCGTGGATGGCGTCGACCCGAGCGGCCAGCAGGGCCCCGAGCAGTCCCGCCAGGACGTCTCCGGCACCCGCCGTCGACAGCCACGCCGGAGCGTCGGCCTGGGCGTACGTCGCACCGTTCGCCCCGACGACGAGCGTCACGGGGCCCTTGAGCAGCACGGTCGCGCCCGTGAGCTCGTGCGCCCGGCGCGCCCAGCGCAGGGGCTCGGCCTCCACCGCGGCCCGGTCGACGTCCTCGCCGCGCGCCGCCAGGAGCTCGGCCAGCTCTCCGGCGTGCGGCGTCAGGACGGCGTGCGGGCCGACGCGCTCGGGCAGCAGCACGAGCGCGCCCGCGTCGACCACCGCGGGCTCGCCCTTGACCAGCACGTGCTCGAACGCGTACCCGATGCGACGGCGCTGGCTCGCGTCGTCGGTCGAGACCCCCGGCCCGAAGACCCACGCCTGGACCCGGCCGTTGCCGACGACCACCTCGGGATTCTTGGCCACGACGAGCTCGCCGACGTCGCCCAGGTAGCGCACCATCCCCACGCCGGCACGCAGCGCGGCACTCGTCGTGAGGATCGCGGCCCCCGGATACGCACGCGACCCGGCCACCACCCCGACGACGCCTCGCGTGTACTTGTGCGCGTCCGCCGTCGGCACCGGCCACACGGCGGCGACGTCCTCGGGCTCGAGCCGGACCACCGCCGGGGGCCCGTCCAGCGCGAGCCCGATGTCGACCACCTCGACCGCGCCCGCCCGCCGCGCGGCCGGAGGGAGCAGGAGTCCGGGCTTCGCACTGCCGAAGGTCACCGTCAGGTCGGCGTCGAGGACCGTCCCGGACGCCACGCCGTCGTCGACCCCGATGCCCGACGGCACGTCGACCGCGACGACGTACGGATCACCGACGAGGCCCTCGACGACCTCGGCGGCACGACCGCGCAGGCCCGACCCGTCTCCCCCGATGCCGACCAGCCCGTCGAGCACGAGATCAGTGGCGACCGGGTTCGGGACGACGCGCCCGCCGGCCCGCACCAGCGCGTCGAGTCCGCCCGCGTGGACTCGCTCGCTCGCCAGGACGGCACGCACCTCGACCCCGCGCCGCGCCAGGAGAGCACCCGCGTACAGGGCGTCGCCTCCGTTGTTGCCCGACCCGGCAAGCACGAGCACGCGCGCACCGGCGACACGCCCGCGCAGCTCGACGAGCGCGGCGCACACGTGCACGTGCAGCGCGAACGCGGCACGTGCCATGAGCGGCACGTCGGCAGCCAGCAACGGCTCCTCGGCGGCTCGGACCTGCGACGACGTCCACGACTGCAGCACAGGCCCATCCTGACGGACACAGCAGGCACGGGCGACCCGGTCCCAGCGACGTGGCCCGGCCCGACCACCGGAGGTACGGTGCGGACCATGCGCTTCGGACTCTTCATCCCCCAGGGCTGGCGGCAGGACCTCACGGGCATCGAGCCACGCGACCACTGGCAGGTGATGAGCAGCCTCGCCCGACACGCGGACGAGGGCGACGCGTACGAGTCCATCTGGGTCTACGACCACTTCCACTCGACGCCCGAGCCCAACGGTGAGGCGACGCACGAGGCATGGAGCCTGATGAACGCGTTCGCGGCGTCCACCAGCCGCGTCCGCCTCGGCCAGATGTGCACCTGCATGGCGTACCGGAACCCCGCCTACCTGGCCAAGGTCGCAGCGACCGCCGACATCATCTCGGGCGGTCGGGTCGAGATGGGCATCGGCGCCGGCTGGTACGAGCACGAGTGGCGCGCGTACGGGTACGGCTTCCCGCGCGCGGGCGAGCGGATCGGGATGCTCGACGAGGGCGTGCAGATCTTCAAGCAGCTCTGGACGAACGGCACCGCGACCCTGGACGGGCGGTACTACCAGGTCGACGGTGCGCAGCTCGCCCCGCTCCCCCTGCAGGTCGACGGCCCACCGCTGTGGATCGCCGGCGGCGGCGAGCAGAAGACCCTCCGGATCGCCGCCGAGCACGCGCAGTACACGAACTTCGACGGCGCGCCCGAGGGCTTCGCGCACAAGTCCGAGGTCCTGCGTGGCCACTGCCAGGAGATCGGCCGTCCGTTCGACGAGATCACGCGCTCGGCCAACTACAACGTCGTCATCGGGGAGACGGAGGCCGACGTCGACGACCGCATCGCCTGGGCCGAGGAGCACCTGTCCAACACCGTGCCGTCGAGGGCCGCCGAGCTGGCCGAGAGCCTGCGGAACGGCCCGCTCGTCGGCACGCCCGAGCAGGTCGTCGAGAAGCTCGGTGCCCTGAAGGCCCTCGGGCTCGGGTACGCGATCACGTACTTCCTCGAGGCCGCCTACGACCGCACGGGCATCGAGCTGTTCGAGACGCAGGTCATCCCGGCGCTGCGCTGAGCCCCGGGCCGATCGGCCCGGCCTCAGTCACGTTCCGCGACGACGACCGCCGACGCGATGCCCGCGTCGTGCGAGATCGACAGGTGGAACCGGTCCACACCCGCCGCGGCGGCTGCGGCCGCGACGGTACCGACGACCTCGACCACGGGCTGCGCCCCTGCGACCCGGCGCACGGTCGCGTCCTGCCAGCTCATCCCGGGCGGAGCGCCGAGCGCCTTGGCGATCGCCTCCTTGACCGCGAACCGCGCCGCCAGCGACGTCTCGGGCATCTCGCGCTCCTCGGGCGTGAACAACCGTTCCCGTAAAGCCGGGACTCGGTGCAGCGTCGCCACGAACCGGGCCACGTCGACGACGTCGATGCCCACGCCGACGATCACTCGACCGTGACCGACTTCGCCAGGTTGCGCGGCTGGTCGACGTCGAGCCCCTTCGCCGTGGCCAGCTCGCACGCGAAGATCTGCAGCGGCACCACCGCCAGCAGCGGAGCGAGCAGGGTGGAGGTCTTCGGCACGTAGAACACCTCGTCGGCGTACGGACGCACGGCCTCGTCGCCGTCCTCCGCGATCACGAGCGTGCGGGCTCCCCGCGCGCGGATCTCCTGGATGTTCGAGACGACCTTCGAGTGCAGCGAGTCGCGGCCGCGCGGCGAGGGGACGATGACGAACACCGGCTGTCCCTCCTCGATGAGCGCGATCGGCCCGTGCTTGAGCTCGCCCGCCGCGAACCCTTCGGCGTGGATGTACGCGAGCTCCTTGAGCTTGAGCGCACCCTCCATGGCGACCGGGAAGCCGACGTGCCGCCCGAGGAAGAGCACCGACGTCGTGTCCACCATCGACCGGGCGGTCTCCCGCACGCGGTCGGCGCGGTCGAGGACCTGCTGGATCTTGTCCGGCATCTCGCGCAGCTCGGCCAGGATCGCGGCGACCTCGTCGGCGTACTTGTTGCCGCGCAGCTGCGCGAGGTAGAGGCCCAGCAGGTAGGCGGCGGTGATCTGCGCGAGGAAGGCCTTGGTGGAGGCGACGGCGATCTCCGGACCGGCGTGGGTGTAGAGGACCGCGTCGGACTCGCGCGGGATCGTCGAGCCGTGCGTGTTGACCAGGGCGAGCACCTTGGCGCCCTGCTCGCGCGCGTGCCGCACGGCCATGAGGGTGTCCATCGTCTCGCCCGACTGCGACACCGCGACGACGAGCGTGCGCTCGTTGACCACCGGGTCGCGGTAGCGGAACTCGTGCGCGAGCTCGACCTCCACGGGGATCCGGCACCAGTGCTCGATCGCGTACTTGGCCACGTGCCCGGCGTAGGCGGCGGTGCCGCAGGCGACGACGATGATCTTGTCGACGGTCCGCAGCACCGACTCGTCGATCCGGACCTCGTCGAGCACGAGGCGACCCCGTGCGTCGGTGCGGCCCAGCAGGGTGTCCAATACGGCCTGGGGCTGGTCGTGGATCTCCTTGTCCATGAAGGACTTGAAGCCACCCTTCTCGGCGGCGGCCGCGTCCCAGTCGACGGTGTAGCGGCGTGCGTCCGCGGGCTGCCCGTCGAACCCGGTGACGACGACGGCGCCCGGCGTGATGGTGACCACCTGGTCCTGACCCAGCTCCAGGGCCTCCCGCGTGTGCGAGATGAACGCGGCGACGTCGGACCCCAGGAAGTTCTCGCCCTCGCCCAGCCCGACGACCAGCGGGGAGTCGTGCCGTGCACCGACGACGACGTCGGGGGCGTCCTCGTGGACGGCGAGCAGCGTGAAGGTGCCGTGCAGCGTGCGGGCGACGGCGGTCATGGCCGCCGTCAGGTCACCGGTCTGCGTGTAGGCGCGTGCGATGAGCTGCGCGGCGACCTCCGTGTCGGTCTCGGAGAGGAACTCGACGCCCTCGCCGACGAGCTCGGCCTTGAGCGTGGCGAAGTTCTCGACGATGCCGTTGTGGATGACCGCGAGCTTGCCGGCGACGTGCGGGTGGGCGTTCACGTCGGTGGGTCCGCCGTGCGTCGCCCAGCGCGTGTGGCCGATCGCCGCGGTCGACGACGGCAGGGGGTGCAGGTCGAGCTCCTCGACCAGGTTGGCCAGCTTTCCGGCCTTCTTGGCGGTCGCGAGCCGACCCTCGGGACTCACCAGCGCGACGCCCGCGGAGTCGTAGCCGCGGTACTCCAGCCTCCGCAGCCCCTCGAGCACCACGTCCAACGGACGATCGCTGGCGACCTGGCTTCCGACGTACCCGACGATTCCGCACATGGCCGCGAGTCTACCGGCGCGCCCCGGAGGCCCCGGCTCGGGCACAATCGTCCCGTGCCACCCTCGCTCAGTCCGGCGACCCCGTACGTCGACCTCGATCGCGACGCGTGGGCACGCCTCTCCGCCTCGACGCCCCTGCCTCTCACCGACGCCGACGTCGATCGCCTCGCCGGCCTCGGCGACCCCATCGACCTCGCCGAGGTGGACGTCGTCTACCGCCCGATCTCCCGGCTGCTCGACCTGCACATCGAGGCGACCCGCGGGCTGCACGCCGCGTCGAGCACGTTCCTGCGCGAGGACGTCGGCGGGACACCGTTCGTGATCGGCGTCGCCGGCTCCGTCGCCGTCGGCAAGTCGACGACGGCTCGTCTGCTGCGCGAGCTGCTGGCCCGGTGGCCCGCCACGCCGCGGGTCCAGCTCATCACCACGGACGGCTTCCTCTACTCCAACGCCGAGCTCGAGCGCCGCGGGCTGATGGAGCGCAAGGGCTTCCCGGAGTCGTACGACCGCCGGGCGCTGCTCCGGTTCGTCTCCAAGGTCAAGGCCGGACGCCCCGAGGTCCGCGCGCCGGTGTACGACCACCTGACCTACGACATCCTCCCGGGGCGCGAGATCGTGGTGAACCGCCCCGACGTGCTGATCGTCGAGGGCCTCAACGTGCTCCAGCCCGCCAGGCCGACCGCCGAGGGCACGTCGAACCTCGCGGTGAGCGACTTCTTCGACTTCTCGATCTACGTCGACGCTCGCACCGTCGACGTCCGTCGCTGGTACGTCGACCGGTTCCTGGCGCTGCGGCAGACCGCGTTCGCGCGACCCGAGTCGTACTTCCACCGGTACGCGGCGCTCACCGACGACGAGGCCGTCGAGCGCGCCGAAGGGATCTGGGACTCGATCAACGAGCCCAACCTCCTGCAGAACATCCTGCCCACCCGGAGCCGCGCCACGCTGGTGCTGACCAAGGGCAGCGACCATGCGGTGGAACGGGTCCGGCTGCGCAAGCTCTGAGCCCTACCCCGCGTCCTGGACCGGGTACTTCTCGCTGTCGGTCTCCTCGAGCGCTGCCAGCGCCCGGGTCACGCGCGTGCTGGGCGACCCGCAGCGGTCGGTCGGCCACGTCGGTCGCATCGCCCGCCCGAGGGCGTCGACGAGCCAGAGCGCGGGCGCGTCGACCTGTGCGGAGCTGCACGTCCCGCCACGCTCGGCCGAGGGCGCGGCAAGAGCTGCGACGAGGGCCTCGAGGTCGCCCTCACGATGGCTGGCCGTCAGCGCGAGCCAGGTGCCCGACGCGTCGTGCAGCGAGCCGTCCGGTGTGCAGACGACGACGCTGACCGGCACGAAGTCCTCGGGCACCGCTCCCGCCTCGGGCGTCGAGGTCTCGCTGCTCTCGGCACCGGTGGTGGACGCGGGCATGAGGCCCAGGTCCCTCAGGACGGCCGGAGACAGGCAGTCCGCGGCGGGGGCGACGATCGCGGTGGGTGTGCTGTCAGAGGCGCCCGCGGAGGCGTCCGTGCCCGCGCTGCAGGCCGTCAGGACGAGGGTCGCGGGCAGCACGAGGAGCGCCGCCCACCTCGTCCGCACGCCCATCGCGCTCATACCTCTCGCCACCGCCGGCCCTGGAGAACCCATGCCGCGGCGCACCCCCACGGGTGTCTGACGAGGATGGGAGCGCCGTCATCACCGCCGGCACTCTTCGAGAGTAACCGCGGTCATGGGCCCAGTGACCGGGCGAGACCGGATCGTTAGGCCGCGGGGTCCGATCGTGAGCGTCCCGTGACCGGACGCGGTGCGGTGGCGAGCTCGACGACCGGGTCGGTGCCCGGCTCCGGGGTTGGGTCGGTCGCCGCGGGCGCGGTCGGGCCGTCGGACGCGGTCGTCGCGTCGGGGCTGGTCGGGTGCGTGAATCGCCGCATGACCCAGTCGATGATGACGCCGAGCGTGATGCCACCGACCACGCCGACGGCCACGGCGACGAACATGTTGTCACCGAGCCACGCGCCAGCCCCGATGCCGATGAGCGCGGCGTACGCGGCCCAGGTCACGGCGGCGATCGCGGTGAGCCCGACGAACCGTCGGCGCGGGTACCCCACGGCACCCGCGGTCATGTTCACGGCGACCCGGCCGACCGGCACGTACCGGGCAGCGATGATGAACGCGGCCCCCCGCTTCGCGAGGGTGTGCTCCGCCCAGTCGATCGCGGCCTGCCCGCGGGCCGAGCTCAGCACCCTGAGCTGCCTGACCTTGACCTTGGTGCCGATCTGGTACGCGATCTGGTCACCCGTGAACGCACCGAGAGCTGCCGCGAGCATGACGAGCCAGATGTTCGGCTCACCGCTCGAGATCGCCACCGCCGCGAGCGCGATCACCAGCGACTCGCTCGGGATCGGCGGGAAGAAGCCGTCGACCATCGCGAAGAGGTAGAGGACGACGAAGATCCACGGGGAGCCCACCAGGGCCATCGCCCATGCTTCGATCATCTGACTCCCCCCTCCGGTACGCGCATCGGCCGCCTCGTGCGACCGGTTGTAGGTCTCAACGGTAAGCCGCCCTGATACGTGCCCGGTATCGCGGACGGCTCGAGGCTCGGCTCATGCCCCTTCACGGGCGCCCGCCCCGGCACCCACCAGCTCACGCTCGCGCTCCGCGGGCACGGGGACTGGCCCTCGACGCTCGGAGGCGATGTCCGTGACCCTGCGCAGCACCTGGTCGATCACGACGCCCAGGGCGACACCCCCGACCACGCCGACCGCGATCCCCAGCATCGTGTGGCTGCCGAACCAGGCGCCCGCCCCGATGCCGATCAGCGCTGCGTACACCGCCCACGACGCCGAGGCGATCGCCGCGAGCCCGACGAACCGGCGCCGCGGGTAGCCCACAGCCCCGGCGGTCATGTTCACCGCGACGCGTGCCACCGGGACGAACCGCGCGGCGATGATGAAGGAGGCACCCCGTCGCGCGAGGACGTCCTCGGCCCGCCGGACACCGCTCTGAGCGCGTCCCGACCTCAGGACCCTCGGCTCGCGGCCCTTGACCCTGCAGCCGATCCGGTAGGCGATCTGGTCGCCCGTGAACGCGCCGAGTGCTGCGACCAGCATCAGGAGCCACACGTTCGGGGTGCCCTGGGAGAGCCCGAGAGCCGCGAGCGCGATGACGGCGGACTCGCTGGGGATCGGCGGGAAGAACCCGTCGACGGCAGCGAACAGGAACACGACGAGGAAGATCCACGGCGACGCTGCCAGGGCCACGGCCCACGCTTCCACCACCAGGCACCTCCGGCGTCGGGCGGCCGGACCGGCTCGCCTCCGCACTCGACGCTAGGCGGCCGCTGCTCGTCCCGACATGGGGGATGCCCCCGGTTCTACCCTGGTGGCCAGCCCACGCGGATCAGGGGGCCAGCCCCCGCACGACCGGCCCGCGATCGCTCAGTCGATCGGGAAGCCGAGCGCGTGGCTCGCGCCCGCGGGTCGAGGCTCGGCAGCCCAGCGCGCGCCGAAGCCGTCCGTCGTCGCCAGAGAGCGCAGCTCGGCGCGGTCCAGGTAGAGCGTGCCGCTCAGGTGGTCCGTCTCGTGCTGGACGATCCGGGCCGACCAGCCCGTGACCTCCTCGTCGACCGCCGCACCGCGCTCGTCGAACCCCGTCAGGTGCACGTGCTGCGCCCGCGCGACGACGGCGGTGTAGCCGACGACGCTGAGGCAGCCCTCGTAGAACGACGCCCGCACGGGGCCGACGGGCTCGTGCGACGGGTTCACCAGCACGCGGTACGGCAACGGCTCGCGCTCACGCACGGCCGCGTGCTCGTCCGACGTGGTGCCGGGGTCCTCCAGCACCGCGATCGCGAGCGGCAGGCCGAGCTGCGGCGCGGCGAGCCCGACGCCGGGTGCCGCACGCATCGTCCGGTGCATGACGTCGAGCAGCGCCGTGAGCTCCTCGTCCGACAGCTGCGCGTCGTACGGGGTGGCGACGGCCCGCAGCGCCGGGTGCCCGGCCTGCACGATGGGGGCGATGCCCCGCTCGTCACGGGTGCCCGCGTCGATGATCCACAGGGCGGTGTCCCGCAGTGCCTGGTCCCATTCCGGTCCCGAGTGGCGCGGGCCGTCCGGGACGGTCACGACACGGTCCCGCGGGCGAGCCCGTCCGGCACGCTCACAGGGCCAGCCGGTCGCGCACCACGCCGGCCAGCTCGTGCGCGACCCGGTCGGCCTCCGCCTGCGTGCCCGCCTCGACCATGACCCGCACGAGGTTCTCGGTGCCCGACGACCGGAGCAGCACCCGACCGGTGCTGCCCAGCCCGGCCTCGGCCATCCGGACGGCGTCGAGCAGCGCACCGTCCTTGTCCGCACGGCCCTTGTCGACGCCGGGCACGTTGACCAGCGTCTGCGGGAGCCGCCGGACCACACCGGCCAGCTTCGCGATGGGCTCGCCCGTCGCCGCGACCCGCGCGGCCAGCTGCAGGGCGGTCAGGACGCCGTCCCCCGTTGTCGCGTGCGCCGCCATGATGATGTGCCCGGACTGCTCGCCGCCGAGCGTGTACCCACCCGCGCGCATCGCCTCGAGCACGTACCGGTCGCCGACCGCGGTGTCGATCGTCGCGATCCCGGCCTCGGTCATCGCGATCTTCAGGCCGAGGTTGCTCATCACGGTGGTGACCAGAGTGTCGTCCACCAGGTCGCCGCGGTCCTTCATGGCGATCGCGAGGATCCCCATGATCTGATCGCCGTCCACGAGCACGCCCGACGCGTCGACGGCCAGGCAGCGGTCGGCGTCGCCGTCGAACGCGACCCCCAGGTCCGCACCCGAGGCGACGACGGCCGCCTGCAGCTGCTCGGGGTGGGTCGAGCCGCACTTCTCGTTGATGTTGCGGCCGTCGGGCGAGGCGTTGATGACGACGACGTCGGCACCCGCGGCCCGCAGCGCCGCCGGACCCACCTCGCTGGCGGCACCGTTCGCGCAGTCGACCGCGATGCGCAGGCCGGTCAGCGGGGCGTCGATCGTGCCGACGAGGTGCTCGACGTATTGCTCG
This sequence comes from Cellulomonas sp. P4_H4, assembly GCF_056400865.1. NCBI lineage: Bacteria > Bacillati > Actinomycetota > Actinomycetes > Micrococcales > Cellulomonadaceae > Cellulomonas > Cellulomonas sp. P4_H4. The sequence continues at coordinate 669,056 of NZ_JBFUKL010000001.1, read as the reverse complement.
CCTGCGCGCCCGGTGTCGACACGGATGCGGCCGACGTCGCCGCCGAGCGGCCGCTGCCAGTCCTCACCCATGCGCGCCTCGATGGCCGCCTCCAGCTCGTCGTCGAGCTTGTGCCCGCCGCGCGCGAGGAACTTGATGCCGTTGTCCGGCATGGGGTTGTGCGACGCGGAGAGCACCACACCGATGTCGACGCCCAGCGCAGCGGTCAGGAACGCGACCGCCGGCGTGGGCAGCACTCCGACGTTGTTCACGTCGACGCCCGCCGACGCGAGCCCGGCGGAGACCGCAGCGGCGAGGAACTCCCCCGAGGCGCGCGAGTCACGTCCGACGATCGCCCGCGGCCGGTGACCCTCGAACTGCCCGAGCGAGCCGAGCACGTGTGCGGCCGCGACCGAGAGGTCGAGCGCCAGCTCGGCGGTGACGTCCCGGTTGGCGAGCCCACGCACGCCGTCTGTTCCGAAAAGCTGCCCCATGGTGGTCAGACTCCTTTGTCGTCGCGAGGCCCGGGAACGAACCCACCGAGCCCCGCGTAGATGGTCGCAGACATGCCGATGGCCCCGCTGGTCGTGAGACCTGCGGGGCCATCGGCCTGAAGAGCGAAGATCAGCGCTTCGAGTACTGCGGTGCCTTGCGGGCCTTCTTGAGACCGGCCTTCTTGCGCTCCACGACGCGTGCGTCGCGGGTCAGGAAGCCAGCCTTCTTGAGGGCCGGGCGGTTGTGCTCCTCGTCGATCGCGTTGAGCGCACGGGCGATGCCCAGGCGCAGCGCGCCTGCCTGGCCGCTCACGCCACCACCGGTGATGCGGGCGACCACGTCGAAGCGGCCCTCCACGTCGACCAGCTTGAACGGGGAGTTGACGAGCTGCTGGTGCACCTTGTTGGGGAAGTAGTCCTCGAGCGTGCGCCCGTTGACCTTCCACTGGCCGGTGCCGGGGACCAGGCGCACTCGCGCGATGGCCTCCTTGCGGCGACCGAGCGCGTTGGCCGGGGCCACGTTGCTCAGACCGCGCCCGGTGGGGGCAACCGTCTCGGAGGTGTAGCTGGTGGGGGTGTCATCGCCCTCGAGGTCGATGTCGACCGTGGTCTCTGCCACTGGTTTCCTCGCGTCCTTGTTCTCTGCGCTCAGCCGGCTCACGCCTGCTGAGAAACCTGGGTGATCTCGAAGGGCTTCGGCTGCTGCGCCGCGTGCGGGTGCTCCGCGCCGGCGTAGACCTTGAGCTTGGTGAGCTGCTGGCGTGCGAGCGAGCTCTTGGGGAGCATGCCGCGCACTGCCTTCTCGATCGCGCGCTCGGGGTGCTTCTCCAGGAGGTCGGAGTAGGCCACGGCGCGCAGACCACCCGGGTATCCGGAGTGGCTGTACGCGAGCTTGTTCTCGCGCTTGTTGCCGGTCAGAGCAACCTTCTCCGCGTTGATGACGATGACGAAGTCACCGCCGTCGACGTGCGGAGCAAAGGTCGCCTTGTGCTTGCCGCGCAGCAACGTGGCCACATGAGTGGCCAGGCGGCCCAGGACGACATCGCTCGCGTCGATGACGTACCAGTTCCGCTCGACGTCGCCGGGCTTCGGGGTGTACGTACGCACGGTCGTCAGCCTTCGTTTCGATACGAATCTTGTCGCGGCGGAACTCCGCAGGGTGCGGGTCCGCCGATGAGAACTCTCGTATGGCATCCGGACGGCGAGCGGGAACGCACCGGTCCTGCCGTTCTGCTCGGTGCTGAGTACACCGGTTGGCACTAGGCCGCTCGAACGGGGACGCACAACGACTCACTAGGTTACCGGCCGCTCCGGTGAGGGGTCAAAACGCGGTTGATCACACAGTCCGCGCCATCCGCTGCTGCATCACGCCGCCGTCGGCGGTCCGTGCCGCCGCACGGGTCGGAGGGCCACGGATGCGGCCTTGACGACCCGGTCCGTCAGGTCGTCGAGCGTCGGGGTGCGCAGCGCCCAGTGCTGCCAGTAGAGCGGGACGTCGAGCGTCCTGCCCGCACGCACCTCGACCAACGAGCCGCGCTCGATCGCGTCACGCGCGGCGACCTCGGGCACCATCCCCCAGCCGAGCCCCGCCTCGACCAGCCCGACGAACGCCGACTGGGACGGTACGTAGTGGACCATCGGCGTCACAGTGCGCCTGCCGACAACGGCGGCGACGAAGCGTTCCTGCAGGCCATCCTCCCTGTTGAAGGCCAGCAGGGGCGCCGTCGCGAACGCCTCGGCGGTCAGCCCGTCGCCGAACCAGCGGTCCCTGCGGTGCGGCGCTGCGACGGCCAGGTACCGCATGGCGCCGAGGCGTCGGACGCGGCAGCCCTGCACCGCGCGCGGGTCCGCGGTGACCGCGGCCATCACGGTCCCGTCACGCAGGAGGCCGGCGGACAGGTCCTGGTCCTCGCGTCGCAGGTCGAGCAGGACGTCCGGCGGGAGGTCGGCGACCGCGGCGGGGAACCACGTGGACATCGAGTCGTCGTTGACGGCGACGGGGAGGCGTCGCGACGCCCCACCCGCACGGACCGCCCCCGCAGCGGGCATCAGCTGACCCATCGCGTCGCGGCCGAGCAGCTCCACCTGACCCGCCAGACGGAGCAGCACCTCGCCGTCGTCGGTCGGCCGGCACGGGCGTGTCCGGAGCACCAATACGCGTCCCACCTGCAGCTCTAGGGCCTTGACACGTTGACTCACGGCCGACGGGGTGATGTGCAGGCGCTGCGCGGCCGCGTCGAAGCTGCCCTCGTGGACGACCGCCGCGAGGGCACTCAGCTGGTCAGGATCGAACGCCATGTGAATGATCCTAACGGTTCTACAGAATCATTAACTGGCCTTCATCATGGCGGCCGTCTAGCGTCGCCGACATGTTCCCCGCTGCCCTCGCCGGCTTCCTCACATCGATGACCTTGATCGTGGCCATCGGCGCCCAGAACGCCTTCGTACTGCGCCAGGGGATCCGCCGCGAGCACGTCCTGCCGGTCGTGGCCGTCTGCGCGACGGCTGACGCCGTGCTCATCACGGCGGGCATCGCGGGCCTGGGCGCGCTCATCACGAACCACCCGGCCGTCCTGACGGTCACCCGGTACGGCGGTGCCGCGTTCCTGCTCGTCCTCGCCGTCGGCGCCTTCCGCCGCGCACGCCGCCCGGAGGTCCTGGACCCGGCGTCCGCTGGACCGGCCAGCCTGTCGGCGGTGCTGACCACCTGCCTGGCACTCACGTTCCTCAACCCGCACGTGTACCTCGACACCGTGGTGCTCCTCGGGTCGCTCGCGCACCAGCACGACCCGGGCGCGTGGGCGTTCGGGTTCGGCGCCGTCCTGGCAAGCATCACGTGGTTCACGGCGCTCGGGTTCGGCGCCGCCTTCCTGCGCCCCGTGTTCGCGCGCCCGCGGTCGTGGCAGGTCCTCGACGTGATCATCGGCGTCGTCATGGCGACGCTCGCCGTCCTCCTGGTGCTGTGACTACCGAGCCCGCCCCACGCGTCCCGCGTCCCAGACGGGCTCCGGCGTCTCGATCACGTCGCCGTCCGCACCGAAGACGAGGAACCTGTCGAACGTCCGCGTGAACCAGCGGTCGTGGGTGACGGCCAGGACCGTCCCCTCGAACGCGGCCAGGCCCGTCTCCAGCGCCTCGGCGGAGTGCAGGTCGAGGTTGTCGGTGGGCTCGTCGAGGAGCAGCAGCGTCGCTCCCCCGAGCTCGAGCAGGAGGATCTGCAGCCGCGCCTGCTGCCCGCCGGAGAGGGTCTCGTACCGCTGCTCGGCGGCCGCGACGAGCTCGTACCGGTCGAGCGCCTTGGACGCCTGCTCACGACCGATGCCCGAGCGGTGACCGTCCCCACGGTTCAGGATCTCGAGCAGTGTCCGGCCGACGAGCTCGGGGTGGCCGTGGTTCTGTGCGAACCAGCCCGGACGCACGCGCGGTCCGAGCACCACGCGGCCCGTGTGCTTCACGGGAGCCACGGGGGTGTCGTCGGCGGGCTCGTGCTCGGGGCTCGGGTCGCTGCCGCCCGCGGCCAGCAGCCGCAGGAAGTGCGACTTGCCGGAGCCGTTGGAGCCGAGCACGGCCACGCGCTCGCCGAACCAGACCTCGAGGTCGAACGGCTTCATGAGGCCCGTCAGCTCCAGGCCCGTCGCGACGATCGCTCGCTTGGCCGTCCGGCCGCCGTGCAGGCGCACGCGCACGTTCTGCTCACGCGCGAGCAGCGTGGGCGGACCGGCCTCCTCGAACTTGCGCAGGCGGGTCTGGGCGGCCTGGTAGCGCGACGCCAGACCGTCGTTGAACGCCGACTTCGTCTTCAGGGTGAGCACGAGCTCCTTGAGCTTGGCGTGCTCCTCCTCCCAGCGCCTCAGCAGCTCCTCCAGCCGCGAGCGCCGGTCCTCCCGGGCCTGGTGGTACGTGCCGAAGCCGCCCCCGTGCACCCAGACGGTCGCGCCCATGACGCCCGGTTCCAGCGTGGCCACCTGCGTCGCGACGTTGGCGAGCATCTCCCGGTCGTGGCTGACGAACAGGACCGTCTTGTTCGACGCCCGCAGCTTCTCCTCGAGCCACCGCTTGGTGGGCACGTCGAGCGCGTTGTCGGGCTCGTCGAGCAGCAGGACCTCGTCGGGCCCACGCAGCAGCGCCTCGAGGACCAGGCGCTTCTGCTCGCCGCCGGACAGCGACCGCACCTCGCGGTGCTGCGCCTGCTCGAACGGGATGCTCAGCACGGCGTCGGTCACCCGGTCCCAGCCGGCCTCGGCCTCGTAGCCCCCGACGTCGGCCCAGTCGACGAGCGCCTGCGCGTACCGCATCTGCGACGGCTCGTCGTCGGTCTCCATGATCGCGATCTCGGCGGCGCTGAGCTCGACGGCGGCGTCCCGCACCGACGCCACGGCCAGCGACGCCAGCAGGTCGCGGATCGAGCGGTCGTCGTTGATCCGGCCGATGTCCTGCCGCATGATCCCGAGGCCACCGCTGCGCCCGACCGACCCAGCGTGCGGGCTCTCGTCGCCCGCGACGATCCGCAGCAGCGTGGTCTTGCCCGCGCCGTTGGGCCCGACGAGGGCGACGCGCGCGCCGTCAGCGACCCGGAACGTGACGTCGTCGAGGAGAGGCCGGCCGTCGGACAGCACGTAGCCGATCCCGCCGATGTCGAGGTGACCCATGCGACCAGTGTCCCTTGGCGTCGCGCCACGCAGCACCGCAATACTGGCGTCTGGGCTGCAGCGGTGCGAAGGTCGGAGCATGAGCTACGACACCTCCGGCACCAGCAGCGACCCCGAGCTCGACAGCGAGGGCGACACCGACCAGCTGTCCAGCGAGGACACGCTGCTGGACCGCGGCGTCGACGACCTGCTGGACGAGGGCTACTCGGTCCCCCTGCGGCCGCGGTCCAACCACTACGGCGAGACGCCGTGGGAGGAAGCGCACCGCGAGACGATCGACCAGCGCATCGGCCAGGAGGAGCCCGAGGTCTGGGAGGCGCGCGAGCGTCCTCTCGACGACCGTGAGCAGTTCCGGGCGGGCCGCCTGGTCGAGGACGACGGCGCGGTCGAGGCCGGCGGCACCGACGGGTTCGCCATCGACGCCGGGATCTCGGGCGGCGCGGCGAGCGCCGAGGAGGCCGCGGTCCACCTCATCGCCGAGGAGTACGTCGACGACCGTCGGTACCACGACGACGACGACGAGCTCTGACGCTCTGAGTTCGGGCACCCCTTACCCGCAGCACCCCACGGGGCTCGTGTCCACGTCGTGCGCCTCACGGCGAGCCCGCGTCTGCGAGGCCCGCACGCCCATCTCGTCTGCCGGCGGATAGCCCACCTCCTCGAGGGTGAGGCCGTGCGCCGGCACCACGTGCGCGCCCGCGAGCCGGCTCCTCGCCGCCAGCAGCTGAGCCGGCCAGCCGACGTCCCGTCGGCCTTCCCCCACGGCCATGCTCGCGCCGACGAGGGTGCGCACCATCGAGTGGCAGAACGCGTCGGCCTGGACGGTCGCCACGACGAGCCCGGCGTCCGGCCCGTCGAGCGGCCTGGACCAACGGAACACCTCCAGCGTGCGGATCGTCGTGGCACCCGGTCGCGGCTTGCAGTAGGACGCGAAGTCGTGGCGTCCCTGCAGCGGGATCCCGGCGCGGTCCATCGCCTCCATGTCCAGCGGGCGCCGGTGCCACAGCACGTGAGCGCGCGAGAGCGGGTCGCGGCGGGCCGAGTCGTCGCAGATCCGGTAGGTGTACCGCCTGCTGAGGGCTGAGAACCGGGCGTCGAAACCCTCCGGGGCGTGCGTGACCGCGTGCACGACGAGATCGGTCGGCAGGACCCCGCCCAGACGGGTCAGGAGCGCCTCGGCCACTGGCCGTTCAGCCCGGCCGCGTGACCGCTCGAGCAGGTCGACCGGGATGTCGACGTGGGCCGCCTGGCCGCGCGCGTGCACGCCGGAGTCGGTCCGCCCTGCCACGGTGACCCGCGGCGGACCGTCGGTCCGCAGAACCATGGCCAGCGCGTCCTCCAGGATCCCCTGGACGGTCCGCAGACCGGGTTGGACGGCCCATCCCGCGAACTCGGTCCCGTCGTAGGCAAGGTCCAGTCGCAGCCGCACCACGGCCGCGGTGCCGTTGTCAGAGGTCGCACTCACGGGTCCACACGCTAGTCGCCGCGCGTCGCTCTCCCGTCGTGGCGGTCCGCGGGTCGCGCCCGGTGGCACGGCGTGCGTGGTCCGCGGCCGGGGTCGCTACCGTGGGGCCGTGCCGAAGAGCATCGAGGACCTGTTCACGCTCGCCGTCGACTGCGGCGGCGGGGGGATCAAGGCGTCGGTGCTCGACGCCGCCGGCACGTTGCACGCGCCGGCTGTCCGCGTGCCGACGCCGTACCCGCTGCACCCCGACCGGCTCGTCGCGACGATCGCCGACATCGCGGCAGGGCTGCCGGCGGCGGACCGGGTGACGGTCGGGATGCCGGGCATGGTCCGGCACGGGGTCGTCGTCGCGACCCCTCACTACGTCACCCGGAGCGGCCCTCGCAGCGCGGTCGACCCGGACCTGGTCGCCGCGTGGTCCGGGTGTGACATCCGCGCCAAGGTCGAGGCGCGGCTCGGCCTGCCGACCCTCGTCCTGAACGACGCGGAGGTCCACGGCGCAGGGGTCATCTCCGGGACGGGCATCGAGCTGGTGCTCACGCTCGGCACCGGGCTCGGCTCGGCGCTCTTCGACGGTGGCCGCCTCGCGCCGCACCTGGAGCTCTCGCACGCGCCGGTCCGCTGGGGCACGTCGTACGACGTCTACATCGGCCAGGTCGAGCGGTCGCGGCTCGGCGACGGCCTGTGGTCGCGACGCGTGCGGCGCGTGGTCGACGGCCTGCGGCCGGTGTTCTGGTGGGACCGCCTCTACCTCGGCGGCGGCAACGCCCGGCAGGTGACCCCCCAGGTGCTCGCCAAGCTGGGCGACGACGTCGTCGTGGTGCCGAACCAGGCGGGCATCGTCGGCGGCGTCCGGGCCTGGTCGCTCGACCGCTGACGGTCCCGACCCTCGCCGCCGCACCCCCTACGGCGTCGGGGGCGCACGTCACCGAGCTGCGGCAGCCACCCGGTCGTCGACCTCGGCCAGTGCCTCGAGCAGCACGCGCGTGAAGCGGGCCGGCTGCACCAGGTTCACCAGGTGCGACGCACCCGGCACCACGACCAGCCGCCCGTCCTGGCACGCCGCGAGGAATCGCCGCTCTTCACCGCGGAAGTGGTCCAGCCGTCCGTTGACCAGCCACACCGGCGCCTGCACCAGGGCGAGGTCGTGCAGCGGCGTGGCCGTCGCCATCTCGCGCAGCACGTCGTCCGTGACGTCCAGCGCGAAGCCGCCGGCCCCCGCATCGATCGCCCCCTGGCGCGGTAGCACGAGGTCGACGAAGAACTGGTTGAGGCGCGCCCCACCGTCGGGCAGCCGGACGATGTACCGCGCGCCGAACGCCCAGCCCGCCAGCAGGATCCGGTGCGGGCGCGTCGAGCACGACGCCGCGAGCAGCCCGCCCACCTGCTGCGGGTGGGTCGCTGCGTGCCGGATCGCGACGTAGCCACCCAACGACAGCCCCACGACGAACGCGCGACCCCCGAGCTCGTCGACCGCCCGCGCCACCGTCGCCACCGACTCGTCCAGCGTGAACGGCTCACCGAGCCGGGCTCCGTGCCCGGGCAGGTCCACCGCGACCGCCTGGCGACCGGCTCGTTCCAGCGCCTCCAGCTGCGCGCGCCACATGGTCCGCGACGACCGCAGACCGTGCAGCAGGACCACAGGCAGGCTCATGCTCGCGACTCTAGGCATGCCAGAGGGCCCGGAACCAGTGCGGTTCCGGGCCCTCTCGTGGACTGCGTCAGGCCTTGTCGGCCTCGGGTGCGTCCGTCTCGTCGACGGGAGCGTCCTCGACCGGGGCGTCCTCGACGGGAGCGTCCTCGACCTTGGGCTCGGCCTTCGCCTTCGGCGCAGCCTTCGCGGCGGCCTTGGTGGCCTCCTTCACGACGGCCTGCTTCGGGGAGAGCGGCTCGAGCACGAGCTCGATGACGGCCATCGGGGCGTTGTCGCCCTTGCGGGGGCCGATCTTGGTGATGCGCGTGTAGCCACCCTGACGCTCGGCCACGGCCGGAGCGATCTCGGTGAAGAGCACGTGCACGACGGACTTGTCCTTGACGACGGTCATCACGCGGCGGCGGGCGTGCAGGTCACCACGCTTGGCGAACGTGATGAGGCGCTCGGCGAGCGGACGCAGGCGCTTGGCCTTCGTCTCGGTCGTCGTGATGCGCTTGTGCTCGAACAGTGCCGTCGCGAGGTTCGCGAGGATCAGCCGCTCGTGCGCCGGTCCGCCACCGAGCCGGGGACCCTTGGTGGGCGTAGGCATGGTTATTACTCCTTGAGTTCCAGTGATGGGCTACCAGCAGGCCGGCGCGAGCCGGCCTGTGGTGTCCCCGGCGTCAGTACTGCTCGTCCTCGACGAAGTCGCCCTCGTCGTCGCCGTAGTAGGCGCTGGCGGACGGGTCGAAGTCGAGCGGGCTGTCCTTGAGCGTCAAGCCGAGCTCGGCGAGCTTCTCCTTGACCTCGGTGATGGACTTCGCACCGAAGTTGCGGATGTCCAGGAGGTCGGCCTCGGAGCGCGCAACGAGCTCACCCACGGAGTGGATGCCCTCACGCTTGAGGCAGTTGTAGGAGCGGATCGTGAGCTGCAGGTCCTCGATCGGAAGAGCGAGGTCCGCGGCGAGCGCAGCGTCGGTCGGCGACGGGCCGATCTCGATGCCCTCGGCCTCGACGTTGAGCTCACGAGCCAGACCGAACAGCTCCACCAGCGTCTTGCCGGCCGAGGCCAGCGCGTCGCGGGGGCCGATGGCCGACTTCGTCTCGACGTCGACGATCAGCTTGTCGAAGTCCGTGCGCTGCTCGACACGCGTCGCCTCGACCTTGTAGGTCACCTTGAGGACCGGCGAGTAGATCGAGTCGACCGGGATGCGGCCGATCTCGGCGTCGAACGACTTGTTCTGGTTGGCCGACACGTAGCCGCGGCCCCGCTCGACGGTGAGCTCGATCTCGAGCTTGCCCTTGTCGTTCAGCGTCGCGAGGTGCAGGTCGGGGTTGTGGATCTCGACCCCGGCCGGCGGCACGATGTCCGCGCCGGTGACCTCACCAGCACCCTGCTTGCGCAGGTACATCACGACGGGCTCGTCGTTCTCCGACGAGACGACCAGCTGCTTGATGCTCAGGATGATCTCGGTGACGTCTTCCTTGACACCAGGAACGGTCGAGAACTCGTGGAGCACGCCGTCGATGCGGATCGACGTGACGGCGGCACCCGGGATGGAGGACAGCAGCGTCCGGCGGAGCGAGTTTCCGAGCGTGTAGCCGAATCCCGGCTCCAGGGGCTCGATGGAGAACCGCGACCGGTTCTCCGAGATGACCTCTTCGGTCAGGGTGGGGCGCTGTGCAATGAGCACGGTGTGATTCCTCTCAGCGGGCGTCCGCCATATGACGCTGCGCAGTACTACGAGCCGACCTGGTCTCGGTCCACCTGGTCGGACGGACTGATGCCGGGCCGGTGTCCGAGGACACCGACCCGGCTAAACCAAGGTCAGACGCGGCGACGCTTGGGCGGGCGGCAGCCGTTGTGCGCCTGGGGCGTCACGTCCTGGATCGAGCCGACCTCGAGGCCGGTCGCCTGGAGCGAACGGATCGCGGTCTCACGGCCGGAGCCGGGACCCTTGACGAAGACGTCGACCTTCTTCATGCCGTGCTCCTGCGCGCGGCGAGCAGCGGCCTCGGCGGCGAGCTGCGCGGCGAACGGGGTCGACTTGCGCGAACCCTTGAAGCCCACCTGGCCCGACGAGGCGGACGCGATGACGGCGCCCGACGGGTCGGTGATGGAGATGATCGTGTTGTTGAACGTGCTCTTGATGTGCGCCTGGCCGTGGGAGATGTTCTTCTTCTCCTTGCGGCGCGGCTTGCGCACGGCGGAACGGGTCTTGGGAGGCATTCTCTTCTTCTCTCGAGGTCTTGACGGCTTGCCCTGGCGCGAGGCGCCCGGGGCGGAGGGCTACTTGCGCCCGGCCTTCTTCTTGCCGGCGACGGTGCGCTTGGGGCCCTTGCGGGTACGCGCGTTGGTCTTCGTGCGCTGACCGCGCACGGGAAGGCCACGGCGGTGGCGCAGGCCCTCGTAGCAGCCGATCTCGACCTTGCGGCGGATGTCGGCGGCGACCTCACGGCGGAGGTCACCCTCGAGCTTGTAGTTGCCCTCGAGGAAGTCGCGGAGCGCGACGAGCTCGGTGTCACCGAGGTCCTTCACGCGGATGTCCGGGCTGATACCGGTGGCGGCGAGAGTCGCCTGCGCACGCGTGCGCCCGACTCCGTAGATGTAGGTGAGTGCGATCTCGAGCCGCTTCTCGCGGGGGAGGTCGACTCCGACAAGACGTGCCATGTGCCTGGTGGCTCCTGAACTGCGTCGGAGGTCTTCCGCACCGCCTCCCCGCGTTCTGCGGGCCCCGGCCTCCGACCGGGGGTTCACCGGACCCGAGGGTCCGAGGTGGTGGTGCGCTTGCTTGCTGGTGGTGCTAGGTCCTGCTGAGCAACAGGGCGTCAGCCCTGGCGCTGCTTGTGGCGCAGGTTCTCGCAGATCACCTGAACGCGACCGTGCCGGCGGATCACCTTGCACTTGTCGCAGATCTTCTTGACGCTGGGCTTGACCTTCATCGCGTGTTTCCTCCGCCGCCGTGTGATCTCCCCTAGGAGGACGGCGTGATCGAGTGGCTGTTACTTGTAGCGGTAGACGATCCGGCCACGGGACAGGTCGTACGGGCTCAACTCCACCACCACACGGTCCTCAGGAAGGATCCGGATGTAGTGCTGACGCATCTTGCCCGAGATGTGGGCGAGCACCTTGTGGCCGTTGGTGAGCTCCACGCGAAACATCGCGTTAGGTAGAGCCTCCACGACGCTGCCCTCGATCTCGATGACACCGTCCTTCTTCGCCATATCCTCCGCTAACTGTTCGTCCGAGTGCTGTCCGAAACTTGATCAACCCACGTCGGCAGGCGTCAACCAGCGCGAAGCTGGTCGTCGTCGCTCTCGTGGAGAGTGCGGGTGCCCGTGCCGAGCGGCTTCGCCGTTTGCACGACGGAGAGCCCGGAAGCTGTTCCGATGAACCGGGCGCACACACCCAACGGACGATTCTACGCCATCAGGCCGATTCGAGGAAACCGGCTGCAGTGGCATCGACCACACCCGCTCAGGGCCCTCACCCGCGCCCCGCAGCCGGTACACGCCGCACGGTCGACGGCTGTGCGTCGGCCCCCCTGCCTCCGACGACCTGCGGGCTCTCAGGCGAGCGGTGCGATCTGCACGCCGAGCGCGCCGAGCGCTTCTGCTCCCCCGTCGACCGCCGTCAGCACCCAGATCCCGTCCTCGAGGATCGCGACCGAGTGCTCCCAGTGCGCGGCGCGCGAGCCGTCGTCGGTGACGACCGTCCACTCGTCGTCGAGCTCGCGCGTGAATCGCGAACCACGCACGAGCATCGGCTCCACGGCCACGCACAGGCCCGGGCGGATCTTCGGTCCGCGGTCGCGGGTGCGGTAGTTCAGGACGTCCGGCGGCTGGTGCATCGCCGTGCCGATCCCGTGGCCGACGTACTCCTGGACGATGCCGTACCGCGCACCGTTGTTGAGGCCGGCCCGCTGGGCGTCGTCGACGAGGTCCTCGACGGCGTCGCCGACGACACCGAGCCGGTCACCGGTGGCGAGCGAGGCGATCCCTGCCCAGAGCGCCCGCTCGGTCGTCGCGACGAGCTCGGTGTCGAGCTGGGAGTCCGCTCCGTCCACGCCGTCGAGCACGACGGTGATCGCCGAGTCACCGTGCCATCCGTCGACGATCGCGCCGCAGTCGATGCTGACGACGTCGCCCGGTTCCAGCACGCGGGCGCCCGGGATGCCGTGCACGATCTCCTCGTTGACCGAGATGCACAGCGTCGCCGGGTAGCCGTGGTACCCGAGGAACGACGGCTTCGCGCCGAGGTCCCCGATCACCGTGGCGGCGGCGCCGTCGAGCGCGGCGGTCGTGACACCCGGCACCGCTCGTTCACGTACTACCCGCAGCGCTTCGGCGACGACGAGCCCGGCACGACGCATGAGCAGAACCTGCTCATGCGTCTTGTACTCGATCCGGTCCCGGCCGAACATGCGCGACGAGCCGGCTCAGCCGGCCGCGGTACCGATCGCCGCGAGCAGCCGAGAGGTGACGTCCTCGACCTCGCCGATGCCGTCGACCTGCGTCAGCAGACGACGGTCGGCGTAGACCGTCGCGATAGGCGCGGTCTCCTGGGCGTAGACGTCAAGGCGGTGCCGGATGACGTCCTCGGTGTCGTCCTCGCGGCCCTCGACCTCGGCGCGCTTCAGCAGCCGGGGCACGACGACCTCGGGGTCGGCGACGAGCTCGACCGCGAGGTCGAGCGTCGCGCCGGCGTCCGCGAGGATCGCATCGAGCTCGGCCACCTGGGCGACGTTGCGCGGGTACCCGTCGAGCAGGAACCCCTGCGCCGCGTCCGCCTGGGCGAGCCGGTCGCGCACCATGTCGTTGGTGACCGAGTCCGGCACCAGCGCACCACGCGACGTGTACTCCTGGACCTTGAGGCCCAGCGGCGTACCGCCCTTGATGTTCGCGCGGAACAGGTCGCCCGTCGAGATCGTCGGGATGCCGAGCGCCTCGGCCACCTTGACGGCCTGCGTGCCCTTGCCCGCACCCGGAGGGCCGAGCAGGACCAGACGTGCCGTCATCGCAGGAAGCCTTCGTAGTGACGCTGCTGCAGCTGCGACTCGATCTGCTTGACCGTCTCCAGGCCGACGCCGACGACGATGAGGATCGACGACCCGCCGAACGGGATGTTGGTCCCGACGCCGAGCATGATGAACACGATCGTCGGGATGAGCGCGACCACCGCGAGGTAGATCGAGCCTGGCGCCGTGATGCGCGAGATCACGAAGTCGAGGTACTCGGCCGTCGGACGGCCGGCCCGGATGCCCGGGATGAAGCCGCCGTACTTCTTCATGTTGTCCGCGACCTCGTCCGGGTTGAACGTGATCGCCGTGTAGAAGTAGCAGAAGAAGATGATCAGGAAGACGTAGAGCGCCAGGTGCAGCGGCGCGCTCGACGACGCCAGGTGCCGCGAGACCCATTGCACCCACCCCGCGGTCGGGTCGCCGAACTGGGCGATCAGCCCTGGTACGGCGAGCAGCGACGACGCGAAGATGATCGGGATGACGCCGGCCATGTTGATCTTGATCGGGATGTAGGTGCTCGATCCGCCGTACATGCGGCGTCCGACCATCCGCTTGGCGTACTGCACCGGGATGCGGCGCTGCGACTGCTCGACGAACACGACCATGCCGACGACCAGCACGATCACCAGCATCACGATGATGAACTTGAAGGCGCCGTTGTCACCGCCCGCGATCGACCAGAGGGCGGTCGGGAAGCTCGCCGCGATCGACGTGAAGATGAGCAGCGACATGCCGTTGCCCACGCCACGCTCGGTGATGAGCTCGCCGAGCCACATGATCAGGCCGGTACCGGCGGTCATCGTGATGACCATGATCAGCAGGACGGACCAGCTGTCGTCCGGGATGACGTCCACGGTGCAGCCACTGAACAGCTGACCGCTGCGCGCGACGGTGATGATCGTCGTCGACTGCAGGACGGCCAGGGCGATGGTCAGGTACCGCGTGTACTGCGTGAGCTTCGCGGTGCCGGACTGGCCCTCGCGGTGGAGCTCCTCGAAACGGGGGATGACCACCCGGAGGAGCTGCACGATGATGCTCGCGGTGATGTACGGCATGATCCCGAGCGAGAACACCGACAGCTGGAGCAGAGCCCCACCGCTGAACAGGTTCACCAGCCCGAGCAGGTCGTTGCCCGACGACTGTTCCACACACGCCTGCACGTTCGGGTAGGAGACCCCGGGGGTCGGCAAGAACGAGCCCACCCGGAAGATGACCATGATCCCGATGGTGAAGAGCAGCTTGCGCCGCAGGTCGGGCGTTCGGAACGCCCGCACGAATGCGCTGAGCACCTGTCCTCCTGAGCGGCCGGAGCCGCGTCTCGTACGACCGGTTCATTCCGGCCGTGCAGCCTGCGTTACGTCGCAGGCACCGGGGCACCCTAACTGATGCTGAAGAACATATGGGTACGGGACCGGTGGGGAGCTATGACCCCACCGGTCCCGTCCTTTCGATCAGTCCTGCGCGACGCTTCCGCCGGCCGCCACGATCGCGTCCTTCGCGGTTGCCGAGTAGGCGTCCACCGCGACAGAGACCTTGACCGTGAGCTCACCGGTGCCGAGCACCTTGACGGGCTGGCCCTTGCGGACCGCACCCTTTGCCACCAGGTCGGCGACCGTCACGTCGCCACCGTTCGGGTACAGCGCCGAGAGCTTGTCCAGGTTGACCACCTGGTACTCGACGCGGAACGGGTTCTTGAAGCCGCGCAGCTTCGGGAGGCGCATGTGCAGAGGCATCTGCCCACCCTCGAAGCGCACGGGCACCTGGTAACGGGCCTTGGTGCCCTTGGTGCCACGACCGGCCGTCTTGCCCTTGGAAGCCTCGCCACGACCCACGCGGGTCTTGGCGGTCTTGGCGCCCGGGGCCGGACGGAGGTGGTGCATCTTGAGCGTTCCACCGTTGCCGGGCTGCGCAGCAGCCTCGGCTGCCTTGGCCGCAGCCGCGGACACGGTCTTCTTCGGCGCAGCAGCCTTGGGCTCGGCCTTGGCCTTGGGCTCGGCCTTCGCCTTCGCCGCAGCCTTGGGCTCGGCCTTCGCCTTCGCCGCAGCCTTCGGAGCTGCCTCGGCGGCAACCTCGGCCTTGTCGGCCTTGGGTGCAGCCTTCGCCTTGGTCGCCTTCGGAGCGGACTCCGAGTCGGCCTTCTTCGCGGGGGCCTTCTTGGCGGCGGCCTTGGGGGCCGTCACCTCGTCAGCCTTCTTCTCGTCTGCCATGGTCACTCCACCTCTTCGACCGCGACAAGGTGCGTCACCGTCTTGACCATGCCGCGGATCTCAGGGCGGTCCTCCTTGACGACGACGTCGCCGATCCGCTTGAGGCCGAGGGTGCGCAGAGTGTCGCGCTGGTTCTGCTTGCCGCCGATGCCAGACCGCGTCTGGGTCACCTTGAGTCGAGCCATCAGACACCTGCCTTCGTGCCCGCCGCAGCGGCCAGGCCGGCAGCCTGGGCGCGCAGGAGGGCAGCAGGGACGACGTGCTCGACCGGGAGTCCACGGCGCGCGGCCACGGCCTCCGGACGCTCGAGCCCACGCAGGGCCGCGACCGTCGCGTGCACGATGTTGATCGCGTTCGACGAACCGAGCGACTTGCTCAGGACGTCGTGGATGCCGGCGCACTCGAGGACGGCGCGCACCGGACCACCGGCGATAACGCCGGTACCCGGCGACGCCGGACGCAGGAAGACGACACCGGCAGCGGCCTCACCCTGGATGGGGTGCGGGATCGTGCCCTGGATACGGGGAACCTTGAAGAAGTTCTTCTTGGCCTCCTCGACACCCTTGGCGATCGCCGCGGGCACCTCCTTGGCCTTCCCGTAGCCGACGCCGACCGTGCCGTCGCCGTCGCCGACCACGACGAGCGCGGTGAAGCTGAAGCGACGGCCGCCCTTGACGACCTTGGCGACGCGGTTGATCGTCACGACGCGCTCGAGGAACGCACTCTTCTCTGCGGCGTCGCGGCCACCACGGCCGCCGTCGCGGCCACCGCGACCGCCGTCGCGACGGTCACCGCCGCCGCCGGCTCCGGCGCCGCCCGCGGGCGCGCCGGTGTTGCTGCGCTGAGGAGCAGCCATCAGATTGTCCTCTTCTTCGTTCGGAAGTTCGTCGTCGTCGTCACAGCTTCAGACCGCCCTCGCGAGCGCCGTCCGCCACCGCTGCGACGCGGCCGTGGTACTTGTTGCCGCCGCGGTCGAACACGACTGCGTCGAGGCCGGCAGCCTTCGCACGCTCGGCGATGAGCTCGCCGACCTTGCGGGCCTTGGCCGTCTTGTCGTCGTTCGACCCACGCAGGTCGGCCTCGAGGGTCGACGCGGAGACGAGGGTCTGGCCGATGCCGTCGTCCACGACCTGCGCCGTGATGTGCCGGGCGGACCGGGTCACGACGAGACGGGGACGAGCAGCCGAACCGGAGACCTTCTTGCGAAGGCGGACGTGGCGACGCTGGCGGGCCTTGCGCTTGCCCTTGCCGATGATCTTGAGTGCCATGGTTACTTACCGGCCTTTCCGACCTTGCGGCGCACGTTCTCGCCCGCGTACCGCACGCCCTTGCCCTTGTACGGCTCAGGCTTACGGATCTTGCGGATGTTCGCGGCGACCTCGCCGACCTGCTGCTTGTCGATGCCCTGCACCGAGAAGCGGGTCGGAGCCTCGACGACGAAGGTGATGCCCTCCGGCGGGTTGACCGTGACCGGGTGGCTGAACCCGAGCGCGAACTCGAGGTCCGAACCCTTCGCCGTCACGCGGTAACCGGTACCGACGATCTCGAGGTTCTTGACGTACCCCTCGGTGACGCCGGTGACGAGGTTCGCCAGCAGCGTGCGGGTAAGACCGTGCAGCGAACGCGAAGCGCGCTCGTCGTCGGGGCGGGTGACCACAAGGGCACCTGCCTCGTCACGCGCGACCTCGATGGGCGCAGCGATCGTGTGGCTCAGGGAACCCTTGGGGCCCTTGACCGTCACGACGGCACCGTTGATGTTGACCTCGACGCCGGTGGGGACCGGGACGGGGACTCTGCCGATTCGGGACATGGCTAGCTCCTTTCCGTCTCGGACTTACCAGACGTAGGCGAGGACTTCCCCACCCACGCCCTTCTTGGCGGCCTGCTTGTCGGTGAGGAGACCGGAGGACGTGGACAGGATCGCCACGCCGAGGCCGCCGAGCACCTTGGGCAGGTTGGTCGACTTGGCGTACACGCGCAGGCCCGGCTTGGACACGCGCTTGACGCCGGCGAGCGCACGCTCGCGGTTCGGGCCGTACTTCAGCTCGATGATGAGGTTCTTGCCGACGACGGCATCCTCAACCGTCCAGCCCGTGATGTAGCCCTCGGCCTGGAGGATCTCCGCGATGTGCGACTTCAGCTTCGAGAACGGGATCAGCACGGTGTCGTGGTGAGCCGAGTTCGCGTTACGCAGCCGCGTGAGCAGGTCTGCGATGGGGTCGGTCATAGTCATGGGGCTATCGCCCTTCCTCGCCGGGGTATCCCGCCCATCTCTGGGCTGGACCTACCGACGCTCGTCTTGCTCGGTTGTTACCAGCTGCTCTTGGTGACGCCGGGGAGCTCGCCACGGTGGGCCATCTCGCGCACGCAGATCCGGCACAGGCCGAACTTGCGGTACACCGAGTGGGGCCGGCCGCAACGCTGGCAGCGCGTGTAGCCACGCACCGCGAACTT
Organism: Cellulomonas sp. P4_H4; assembly: GCF_056400865.1. Taxonomy (NCBI): domain Bacteria; kingdom Bacillati; phylum Actinomycetota; class Actinomycetes; order Micrococcales; family Cellulomonadaceae; genus Cellulomonas; species Cellulomonas sp. P4_H4. The sequence goes on along the minus strand of NZ_JBFUKL010000001.1, from coordinate 651,154 downwards.
CGGCTTGGCAGCAGCCTTGTTCTTGAGGGCAGTCTTCGCCATGGTCAGATCTCCTTGAACGGGAAGCCGAGGAGCTTGAGGAAAGCGCGACCCTCGTCGTCGGTGTCAGCGGTCGTGACGACCGTGATGTCCATCCCGCGGACCCGGTCGATCTTGTCCTGGTCGATCTCGTGGAACACGGACTGCTCCACGAGGCCGAAGGTGTAGTTGCCGTGACCGTCGAACTGCTGCGGCGAGAGGCCACGGAAGTCACGGATGCGCGGGAGCGCGGTCGACAGCAGACGGTCCAGGAACTCCCAGGCACGGTCGCCGCGCAGCGTGACGTGCGCGCCGATCGGCATGCCCTCACGCAGCTTGAACTGCGCGATGGACTTGCGAGCCTTGGTGACCTGGGGCTTCTGGCCGGTGATCTGCGTGAGGTCGCGGATCGCGCCCTCGATCAGCTTGGAGTCCTTGGCGGCCTCGCCGACGCCCATGTTCACGACGACCTTCACCAGGCGTGCGACCTGGTTGATGTTCTCGTGAGCGAACTGCTCGAAGAGCGCGTTGCGGATCTCGTCGTTGTACTTGGTCTTCAGACGGGGCAGCTCGACGGCTGCGAGAGTCTCGGTCATCAGATGTCCTTACCGGAGCGCTTGGCGACGCGGACCCGAACGTTGCGGGTACGGCCGTCGCGCTCGACCTGCTCGGTGCGGTAGCCGACCCGGGTGCCCTTCTTGGTCTCCGGGTCCACGAGCATCACGTTGCTGATGTGGATGGGCGCCTCGACGGTCTCGATGCCGCCGGTGCGCGTGCCGCGCTGCGTCTGGCCGGCCTTCACGTGCTTGGTGACGCGCTGGACACCTTCGACGATGAGGCGCTGCGACTCGACGAGGACCTCGAGCACACGGCCCTGCTGTCCCTTGTCGCGGCCGGAGATGACGACGACGAGGTCGCCCTTCTTGATCTTCGCCATGGTCAGAGCACCTCCGGTGCCAGCGAGATGATCTTCATGAACTTCTTGTCACGCAGCTCGCGCCCGACCGGGCCGAAGATGCGCGTGCCGCGGGGCTCGCCGTCGGCCTTGAGGATCACTGCGGCGTTCTCGTCGAACTTGATGTACGAACCGTCCGGACGGCGGCGCTCCTTGCGGGTGCGCACGATGACCGCCTTGACGACATCGCCCTTCTTGACGTTGCCGCCGGGGATGGCGTCCTTGACGGTGGCGACGATGACGTCACCGATGCCTGCGTAGCGACGGCCCGAGCCACCGAGGACACGGATGCAAAGGATCTCCTTGGCACCGGTGTTGTCGGCGACGCGAAGTCGCGACTCCTGCTGAATCATTACTACTCCTGATGTCTGGCGGGTTCTCGTGCCGACTGCCTGGGCGGGCGGGACGAGCCTGGCCGAACGGATAGTTGCCGTGATGCACACGTTGCGCCGGGTGCCGCTGCTGCGTCACCCGGCGCCCGTGGGCAACTGGGGGTGGTGCGGTACTGCTGTGCTTACTTAGCCTTCTCGAGGACCTCGACCAGGCGGAAGCGCTTGGTAGCGCTCAGCGGCCGCGTCTCCATGATGAGCACCAGGTCGCCCACGCCGGCCGTGTTCAGCTCGTCGTGCGCCTTGACCTTGCTCGTACGCCGGATGACCTTGCCGTAGAGCGGGTGCTTGACCCGGTCCTCGACCTCGACCACGACGGTCTTGTCCATCTTGTCGCTGACCACGTAGCCACGACGCGTCTTGCGGTCGTGACGCTTCGCAGCGACCGCGGTCGTGCTCTCGTTCTTCTCGTCGCTCATAGTCTCACTCGCTCGCGCTCGGGGCGGTACGGATGCCGAGCTCGCGCTCACGCAGGATCGTGTAGATCCGCGCGATGTCGCGGCGAACGGCCTTCAGACGCCCGTGGCTCTCGAGCTGACCGGTTGCCGACTGGAAGCGGAGGTTGAACAGCTCCTCCTTGGACTTCTTCAGCTCGGCGACCAGCTTGTCGTCGTCGAAGGTGTCCAGCTCGGTGGGAGCCAGCTCCTTGGTGCCGATAGTCATCAGTTACCACCCTCGCGAACCACGAAACGTGTCTTCATCGGGAGCTTGTGCTGCGCGCGGCGCATGGCCTCGCGAGCCAGGGGCTCCGGGACGCCGGCGAGCTCGAAGAGAACTCGGCCCGGCTTGACGTTGGCGATCCACCACTCGGGCGAGCCCTTGCCGGAACCCATGCGGGTCTCGGCGGGCTTCTTGGTGAGAGGACGGTCCGGGTAGATGTTGATCCAGACCTTCCCTCCACGCTTGATGTGGCGGGTCATGGCAATACGTGCAGCTTCGATCTGCCGGTTGGTGACGTAGGCCGGCTCGAGAGCCTGGATGCCGAACTCACCGAAGGAGATCGCGGTACCACCGGTCGCGGCGCCGGAACGCCCCGGGTGGTGCTGCTTGCGGTGCTTCAGCCTGCGCGGGATAAGCATTGCGGTCAGGCCTCCGATCCGTTGTCAGCGGCCGACTCCGCGGGAGCGGGGGTGGCCTCAGGAGATGCCTCGACAGCGTCACGACGAGGAGCGCCGCCGCCACGAGGGCCACGGTCGCCGCCACCGGGACGGTCCGTCCGCGGGCCACGAGCCGGGCGCGGGGCCTGGGTCGCCTGCTCGCGAGCAAACTCCTTCTCGGTCATGTCGCCCTTGTAGACCCACACCTTGACGCCGATGCGGCCGAAGGTGGTGCGAGCCTCGAAGAAGCCGTAGTCGATGTTCGCGCGCAGCGTGTGCAGCGGCACACGACCCTCGCGGTAGAACTCCGTGCGGCTCATCTCCGCGCCACCGAGGCGGCCGGAGACCTGCACGCGGATGCCCTTGGCACCGGCGCGCTGGGCCGACTGGATGCCCTTGCGCATGGCACGGCGGAACGAGACGCGGCTCGCCAGCTGCTCGGCGATGCCCTGGGCGACCAGCTGAGCCTCGATCTCGGCGTTCTTGACCTCGAGGATGTTCAGCTGGACCTGCTTGCCCGTGAGCTTCTCGAGCTCGCCGCGGATGCGGTCGGCCTCCGCGCCACGACGCCCGATGACGATGCCCGGGCGGGCGGTGTGGATGTCGACACGAACGCGGTCACGCGTGCGCTCGATCTCGACCTTGGCGATACCGGCGCGCTCGAGACCCGTGCTCATGAGCTTACGGATCTTGACGTCCTCGCCCACGTAGTCGCGGTAGCGCTGACCCGGCTTGGTCGAGTCGGCGAACCAACGCGACCGGTGGTCGGTGGTGATGCCCAGGCGGTACCCGAGCGGGTTGACTTTCTGTCCCACTATCGGGCCCTTCCCTTCGAGGTCTCGCGCTCAGCAACCACCACGGTGATGTGGCTGGTGCGCTTGAGAATCTGACTGGCCCGGCCCTGCGCACGCGGACGGAACCGCTTGAGCGTCGGACCCTCGTCGACGAACACCTCAGAGATGTAGAGGTCGCTCTCGTCGAGACGCTCGTTGCTGCGCTTGGCAGCCTCACGAGCGTTCGCGATCGCGCTCTCGACGACCTTGAGGACGGTCTCCCCCGCGGCCTGCGGTGCGAACTTCAGCACCGCCACGGCCTCGCCGGCCTGCTTGCCACGGATGAGGTCCACGACGCGCCGGGCCTTCTGGGGCGTGACGCGGACGAACCGCGCCTTCGCCTTGGCTTCCATTGCTGTCCTGCCTTCTTGTCTCTGCCGGTGAGGGCGTCGCCTGGCTGACCCGGGGGTCAGCGGCGACGACCCTTCCGGTCGTCCTTCTCGTGGCCGCGGAACGTCCGCGTCGGAGCGAACTCGCCGAGCTTGTGCCCGACCATCGACTCCGTCACGAACACCGGGGTGTGCTTGCGTCCGTCGTGCACGGCGAACGTGTGGCCGAGGAAGTCCGGCGTGATGACCGAACGGCGCGACCACGTCTTGATGACGTTCTTCGTGCCGGCGGTGTTCTGGACGTCGACCTTCTTCTGCAGGTGACCGTCGACGAACGGGCCCTTCTTCAGGCTACGTGGCATCTCAGGCTCCTATCAGCGCTTGTTCTTGCCGGTGCGCCGACGGCGCACGATGAGCTTGTCGCTCGGCTTGTTCGGACGACGGGTACGGCCCTCGGCCTGGCCCCACGGGCTGACGGGGTGACGTCCACCGGACGTCTTGCCCTCGCCACCACCGTGCGGGTGGTCGATCGGGTTCATGGCGACACCACGGACGGTCGGGCGCTTGCCCTTCCAGCGCATGCGGCCGGCCTTGCCCCAGTTGATGTTCGACTGCTCGGCGTTGCCCACCTCGCCGACCGTGGCGCGGCAGCGCAGGTCGACGTTGCGGATCTCACCGGACGGCATACGCAGCTGGGCGTAGGGGCCGTCCTTGGCGACGAGCTGCACGGACGCACCAGCCGAGCGCGCGATCTTCGCACCGCCACCGGGCCGAAGCTCGATCGCGTGGATGACCGTACCGGTCGGGATGTTGCGCAGCGGCAGGTTGTTGCCGGGCTTGATGTCGGCGCCGGGGCCGTTCTCGATGCGGTCACCCTGCGACAGCTTGTTCGGCGCGATGATGTAGCGCTTCTCGCCGTCCGCGTAGTGCAGGAGCGCGATACGAGCCGTGCGGTTGGGGTCGTACTCGATGTGAGCGACCTTGGCCGGCACGCCGTCCTTGTCATGACGACGGAAGTCGATGACGCGGTACGCACGCTTGTGACCGCCACCCTGGTGGCGCGTGGTGATGCGACCCGTGGAGTTGCGGCCGCCCGTCTTGTGGAGGGGACGGACGAGCGACTTCTCCGGAGTGGATCGCGTGATCTCGACGAAGTCGGCCACGCTCGAGCCACGACGGCCCGGCGTTGTCGGCTTGTACTTACGGATTCCCATGAGTTCTCAGTCCTTCTCAGCCGACCGGGCCACCGAAGATGTCGATCGTTCCCTCGCGGAGGGTGACGATCGCACGCTTCGTGTCCTTGCGGCGGCCGGTGCCGAAACGGGTCCGACGGGACTTGCCCTGCCGGTTCGCTGTGTTGACCGAGTCGACCTTGACGCCGAAGACCTGCTCGACGGCAATCTTGATCTCGGTCTTGTTCGCCCGCGGGTCGACGAGGAAGGTGTACTTCCCCTCGTCGAGCAGGCCATAGCTCTTCTCGGAGACGACCGGTGCGAGCAGGATGTCGCGCGGGTTCTTGCCGATGTCGGTCACTTCGTCTCCTCCTCAGCCTCAGCGGACGTCGCCACGGCGGAGGCACCCTTGACGGGGCCGGCCAGGAACGCGTCGAGCGCGCCCTGCGTGAAGACGACGTCGTCCGAGATCAGGACGTCGTAGGTGTTGAGCTGGTCGGCGACCAGCAGGTGCACCCGCTCGACGTTCCGCAGCGACTTCCACGTGATCTCGTCCTGACGCTCGACGACGACCAGGACGTGCTTGCGTCCCGAGAGGTTGTCGAGCACGGCGAGCGCGGACTTGGTCGAGGGCGCGGTGCCCGGGGCGAACCCCGTGACGACGTGCACGCGACCGGCACGAGCGCGGTCCGAGAGAGCACCGCGGAGCGCCGCGGCCTTCATCTTCTTGGGGGTGCGCTGCGAGTAGTCACGCGGGGTGGGGCCGTGAACGACGCCACCACCGGCGAACTGCGGAGCACGCGTCGAACCCTGACGGGCGCGGCCGGTGCCCTTCTGCTTGTACGGCTTGCGGCCACCACCACGGACCTCGCCACGGCTCTTCGTGTCGTGGGTGCCCTGGCGAGCCGCCGCGCGCTGCGCGACGACGACCTGGTGGATCAGCGGGATGTTGGTCTGCACATCGAAGACCTCGGCGGGCAGATCGGTGGAACCGGTCTTGTTGCCCTCGAAGTCGACGACGTCGACGGTCAGCGTGTCAGACATGGTCACGCCCCCTTCACAGCGGAACGCACGACCACGACGCCACCCTTGGGGCCGGGAACGGCACCCTTGACGAGGAGAAAGCCCCGCTCGACGTCGACCGCGTGCACGGTCAGGTTCTGGGTGGTCTGGCGGTCCACGCCCATGCGACCGGCCATCTTGATGCCCTTGAACACGCGCGACGGCGTCGAAGCGCCACCGATCGAGCCGGGCTTGCGGTGGTTGCGGTGCGCACCGTGCGAGGCGCCGACGCCGTGGAAGCCGTGACGCTTCATGACACCGGCGGTGCCCTTGCCCTTGGTGGTGCCGATGACGTCCACGAGCGCGCCGGCCTCGAACAGGTCGGCGGTGAGCTCCTGGCCGAGCGTGAACTCGGAGGCGTTCGGCGTGCGGATCTCGGCCACGTGCCGGCGCGGCGTGACGCCGGCCTTCTCGAAGTGGCCCTTCAGCGGCTTGGTGACCTTGCGCGGGTCGATCTGGCCGTGGGCCAGCTGGACCGCGGCGTAGCCGTCAGCGTCAGCGGAGCGCACCTGGGTCACGACGTTCGTACCGACAGCGACGACCGTGACGGGGATGAGGCGACCGTTGTCGTCCCACACCTGCGTCATGCCGAGCTTCGTGCCGATCAGAGCCGTGACTGCGCGCTCGTTCTGCTGGGTAACCATAGAAATCAGTTCCTTCCCAGCGTCAGAGCTTGATCTCGATGTTCACGTCCGCAGGCAGGTCGAGACGCATGAGCGAGTCGACGGCCTTCGGCGTGGGATCGATGATGTCGATGAGACGCTTGTGCGTACGCATCTCGAAGTGCTCGCGGCTGTCCTTGTACTTGTGGGGCGACCGGATGACGCAGAAGACGTTCTTCTCCGTCGGCAGCGGCACCGGACCCACGACCGACGCACCAGCGCGAGTCACCGTGTCGACGATCTTGCGCGCCGAGCTGTCGATGACTTCGTGGTCGTAGGACTTGAGCCTGATGCGGATCTTCTGTCCCGCCATGGCGCGTCTACTTCTCTCTGTTGAAAACCGGCTCCGTCCGACCCCCGCACTCGGGCGTGTCGCTTGGCGCGACACACCGTTGCGCTGCGTACCGTTGTCGGCACGAGATCGGTGGTTGTTGTCGGGCGCCAACCTCCGGGTGAACCCGGGGTCCAGACGCCGTCCACGTGTGCGAGCCCCGTCGTGTGCAGCGCGCGCAAACGCGCCGCCCTCAACTAGGCAACCTGAACAGTGTGCCAGAACGGGCGTAGGAACTCCAATCGCCTGCGTCACACCTGGCGTGATCTCCCGCGTGATCTCTCGCACAGGCGTCGCACCTCCGGGCGACGTTCAGGCCTGGCCGTCCGAGCTCAAGTAGCGCAGGACTGCCAGGACGCGGCGGTTGTCGGCCGGTGACTCGCGGACGTCGAGCTTCTGCAGGATGGTACGGACGTTCGCCTCGACGGTCTTCTCGCTCAGGAACAGCCGTTGGGCGATGGCCGCGTTGGTCCGCCCCTCGGCCACGATCGCGAGCACCTCTCGCTCTCGGGCCGAGAGCGCCTCGAGCGGACCGTGGCCACGTGGTCGCCGCAGCACGGTGCTGACGATCGTCGGGTCGACGACGCACTCCCCCGCGACCACCCGCTCGAGGGCGTCGAGCAGCACCCCGAGGTGCGAGACGCGGTCCTTGAGCAGGTAGCCGATGTGGCCCGGGACCTCCTCCAGCAAGCCGGTCGCGTAGTGCGACTCGAGGTATTGCGAGAGGACGAGCACCCCGAGCGTCGGCCGCGCGGCGTGCAGGTCGCGGGCGGCGCGCAGCCCCTCGTCGGTCTGGGTCGGGGGCATGCGGATGTCGACGATCACCGCATCGGGTGCCGTTCGCGCGACCTCCTCCATCAGCACGGTGGCGTTGTCGGCGGTGCCGACGACGTCCACCCCGTTGTCGGTGAGCAGCCTGGCCAAGCCCTCGCGCAGCAGCAGCGAGTCGTCCGCAATGACAACCTTCACCGCTGACCTCCGGTCGGGATGCGCGCGGAGACGACTGTGCCGCGGCCGGGCGGGCTGGTCACGTCGAACGTCCCGCCCAGGGCGGCGACCCGGTCTGCCAGCCCTTGGAGGCCGCCGCCGGCCGCGTCGGCACCACCGACGCCGTCGTCGGCGATCTCCACGTGTACCGAACCGTTCACCTGGCGGACCGCGACGTGGACGTCGTGAGCACGCGCATGCTTGGCGGCGTTCGTCATGGCCTCGCTGCAGATGAAGTAGACGGCCGACTCGACGATCTCGGGCAGTCGTCCCACCGTGACGGTCGCGTCGGCGGGCAGCACGGCCCGCAGGCCGTCGGTGGCGAGCACCTCGGGTCGCAGGCCCTGCGCGAAGCGACCCAGCTCCAGCCGCGCCGCGGCGGTCGCGTCGCTGAGCGCCTGCAGATCGGCGCGCGCGGCGGGATCGGCAGGTACCGCCGTCCGCAGCATCTGTTCGGCGAGTTCCAGGTCGCGTACCGGGCCGTCCGAGAGCTCGGCCAGCAGCAGGCGGTGCTGGTCGTCCGTCGCCTCGACGAGACGCCGCCGCGCGGCAGTCAGCTCGGTTGCACGCCGGGCGATGTCATCCCTCAACCGCTGGTTCGCCACTGCCAGTCGCAGCGCCGCGACGGCGCCGGACAGCAGCGCGGGGTCGTCGAGCAGCCCGCCGTCGTGGACGAGCACTGCCACGACCCGGCCCTCGTCCGACACCGGGGTGACCACCCGACCGGGCCCGTTGGTGTCGATCGCGGCGCCGGCCTCGTCGACGAACGTCCCGCCGGGACGGGCATACCCGAGGCGCAAGGTCGCGTCGCCCAGAGCGCGGCGCAGCTCAGCCTCGAGGCTGGCGTCCTGACGGTCGCCGCCGAGCTGGGTGACCAGGTCGGCGACGGTGGCGTCGGTCCAGCCACCGTGCAGGAGGTCGAGCGCCAGCCAAACCGAGACGACGATCATGACGGCGTCGTAGGCCAGCGCCAGTGCGTCGTCCGCCTGCCAGTCCAGCAGCTGGTTGGCGGCGCCGAGGCCGACGACCGAGGCGAAGAGCAGGGCCGCGATCAGTGCGGGCAGGCCCGCCTTCCGTGCCGGGCCAGACGTTCTCAGATAGGTGTCGAGCGCGGCAAGCGCCACGACGACCGCCACCGCGGCGGTGATCGACGGCGCCGATCCCCACCCCTCGGCGACAGCCCAGACGTACGCGCCGGCCACGACGAGCCGGATGGGCCAGCGGTGCAGCCGCCCGGTCGGGTAGGACAGGTGCATATGGACCATCGGTCCGCGGTGCAGGAACACGAGATACGCGCTGGCATCGCCCAGGAACCACGTGGCCGAGGCGAGTCCGAGCAGCAGACCGACCCGGTGCCCGGGCCGACGGATCAGAACGAGGGCCGCGGCGCCGACCAGCACGAGCCCGACTGCCAGGTCGGCCGCGGCCAAGGTGCCCCCGGACATCGGCTCACCCTGCCAGCTCGACGACGGCGGCCGCCGTGAGTCGCGACTTGGGGACGAACCCGCGCGCCCGCGTCGTGGCCATCTGGTCGGCGTACTCGGACGCGTCCCGGCTGGAGGTGAGCACGACCGCGGGCGGATCGGGACACTGCGTCAGGCGCTCGCACACATCGAAGCCGTTGCCGTCCGGCAGCGCGACGTCGAGCAGGACGACCTCGGGGCGCAGCTCTGCCACCCGGGCCACGGCCTCGGCTGCGCCGGCGGCCTCGCCGACGACGTCGTGCCCGGCGGCTTCGAGGATTCGCCGTGCGACCGCGCGGAAGCCAGCGTGGTCATCGACGATCAGGAACCGGGCCGCTGTCACCTGTTGATGGTGGCAGCGACCCGTCCCTCCCGCAGCAGTGCTGTCCCTACTTTCCCCCGGCGGCGGCCTGCAGGACCCACGGGTGACTGGCCCAGACCACCTCGGTGTCGCATGCGGTCGAACGCGGGTTGGCCAGCGTGAGGGTCGAGCCGTCGAACGTGAAGTCGAAGACCGCCGGATCGACGCCGGGTTGGTCTTCGTCCAGCTCGAAGTTGTCCCGATAGGTCTTGTAGCTGCCGGTCCAGCCGAGCTGCCTGCTGCCGGACGCGTAGTCGTACTGGCGGATCTGGTCGCCCTTCACCTCCATCTCGACCTTGAACGGCTTGGCGCTCGTGGCGGCGGGGTTGTAGAAGGGGTCTCCGGGCTCGCAGTACTTGGGGATGTCGACACTCAGGTCGGCCGTGAACCCGTAGGTGCCGTCGGGCAGGACGCCCCCGGACCGCGATGGGCTGTCGACTCCATCGCAGGTGACCGTGTCGGGCGGGGTGGCAGAGTCGGCTTTGAGGGCTCGGATCTGCTCCAGCCACGCCTTGCTCGCGGCACCAGTGGACGCGATCTGTTCGTACACGGGCTCGAACGCGGTCTCGAACTCCCCAAGCTGTTCCGGCGTAGAGGACGACACTGTGATCCCCGCGTTGCACAGGTCCGCGATCGCTTCGGTGTCCTCGTCGCGCGAAGCGTCCAGCGCGGCGCTCTGAGCGACCTTCGCTGCGTCCCGCAGAATCCTGCGCTGCTCGTCCGACAACCTCTGCCACGCCTTGGGTGCGGCGATGATTGCCAGCGGGCGCGGCCACAGGTTGACGTTGCCGACGATGTCTGCCGCGCCCTGCTCCTCGTAATGGTTGAGCCACACGAGCCCGATCTGCGGGTCGTACGCATCGACCTCGTCGATCGGTGCACCCGTGCCCAGGTGGACAGTGGTGGCGCCCAGCGCTTGGTACGCCGCCTCGGACAGCGCAGAGGTCTGGGTCCCGACGACCTTGCCGCGGAATGCATCCGGCGAGGTGAACGCGTCGGCCTTGCTCATCGGCCGACGCAGCGGCCCGGGCAGGACGCCGACCCCGACGACACCGATGCGATCGACCCCGGCGAGCATCTCGTCCGGGATCCCGGCGTCGAACACCTTGCCCTGCAGGTCCTGGCTGTCGATGAGCAACGGTGCGAGCATCGCCTGGAAGTCCGTGACCCCCAGGGTGTCGAAGACCCGCGGCCCGACCCATGCGAGGTCGACGGTCCCGTCCTTCACGTCCTGCACGATGGTGGACTCGTACTCGGGTTCGGGGTGGTGGATGTCGTCCTGAAACTCGATCTTGAGCCCGCCGTGGGAGAGCTTGTCGACGTTCTCGGCGAACGCCGACAACTGATCCGGGGGCGAGCCGTTGCCGTTGCCCAGGGTCAGCGTCGTGACCGTCGTTCCAGCGTTGCCGCCGGCACGGTCGTTGCTGGTACATCCCGTCGTCACGAGCCCGGCGACCGCGACCGTCGCAGCCAGTCGGGCGACCCATGTCCGCCGCATCGCGCACCTCTCTCATCGGATGCACCGACGCTATGGACACGGAGCTGGCACGACACCCGGGGTACCCCTCGAGGATCGGGCGTCGGACGAGTGCTGACCATCGTCCCGCTCGCGCCCGCTCGGTGCCACGATCGATGCATGCCGACTCGGCTGGCGATCATGGTGTGCGGCGTCCTGGCGGGCGCGTTCACGCTCACGATCGCTCGCGACGGGAAGGCGTTCTCGGCCACCGAGGGGACTCTCGCCGGGCTCACGCTTCTGATGAGCGCCTGCGTGGCACTCACCGCCGCTGCTGCGTGGAACGTGCAGCGGCGCGGACGGCGAGCCGTCGCGATCTTGCTGCTCCTCGCGGCGCTCGCCTGGTGCGTGGGCGAGTGGGGCAATCCCACGGCCCACGCCCTGGTGTTCACGATCGGGCTCGCGTTCCTCGCAGCGACGCCGGTGCTGGTGCTGCACGCCGCGGTCGCCGCGACCGGGATGTCGACCGACCGTCCGGCACGGATCGTGGTGACCACCGGCTATCTCGTGATGCTCGGCGCGGTGGGCGTTGGGAGTGCCCTCACCTTCGATCCCGACGCGTCCGGCTGCTCGTGGTGTTCCGCGAACCTGCTCGACGTGGTGCACGGGACCAACGCATGGGTGCACGCCGGCGGACTCGGAATCGGGGCCGGCACCGTCTGGCTGTGCGCGTCGCTCCTGCTGCTCGGGTGGTGGTTCCTGCGCGCGGGCAGGCTCCCGCGTCGGGACGCGTCCTGGTTCGTCCTCGCCTCGGCTGCGTATCTGGCCGTGGAGCTCGTCCGGTACGCGCGCAGCCTGGACAGCGGTCGGTTCGCCTCGGGTGCCGATGCCCGGAGGTTGTGGCAGGTCGAGGCGCTCTGCCTGATCGCCGTCGCGCTCGCCGCGGTAGGGGACGTGATGCGGGCCCATCGGGCGGAACGGGCGCTGACCCGGGTGGTCAGCGAGCTGGGAAGCAGCGACGACCTGACGGCGAGCCTGGCCCGACGTCTAGGCGATCCGGACCTGCGCCTGGCCTATCCGTCAGGGGACGGCGGGGGCTACCTGGACGGCACGGGCCGCCCGGTGGATCTCGTCGCCCGGATTGGCCTCACCCTGACCGCCGTTGAGCGCTCCGGGACGACCGTAGCGGTGATCGCCCATCGATCGGGTGTCGCGCCGCGCCGGGTCCGCGAGCTCGCGGACGCGGTGCGCCTGGCACTCGACCACGAGCGGCTCCGCGTCCAGGCGCTCGCCCAGCTGGACGCGCTGCGCCAGTCGGGGGCGCGTCTCGTCGCGGCCGGCGATGCCGAACGGCGCCGACTGGAGCGGGACCTGCACGACGGGGCACAGCAGCACCTCGTCGCCCTGCTGCTCTCCGTGCGCCTGGCCCGCCGAGCGCGGGACGAGCTGGCCGAGGTCGAACGGCTGCTCGAGTCGTCGGTCGAGCGGTTGCGGACGTTGGCACGCGGGCTGTACCCGGTCCTGCTGGAACGGGCGGGGCTCGCCGTGGCGCTCCGCGCACTCGCCGAGACACGTGCGCTGCGGATCGAATCGCTGCCGGACGAGCCGCTGCCTGCACTCGTCGAGTCCACGGTGTACCTGGTGGTCGAGCGCGCCTCGCGGGCGGGCCCGTCGAGCGTCCGGATCGCGAGGGCCACGGGAATGGTGGAGGTGCAGGTACAGGTCGACGGTGAGCTACCCGACCTTGCCGCGATAGCCGATCGGGTCACCGCCCTGGACGGAGGGATGCGCGTCGACCCGTGCGACGGCCGGACGAAGGTGACCGCCACGCTGCCGTTGCCGGCAGATCTCCTGGTCGCGGACGGTCCTGCGTAGTCGGTCGGGCCGGGACGCAGAAGGGCCCGACAGCCGAAGCTGTCGGGCCCTTCTGTCAGATCAGCAGCCCCGAGGGGCGAGCATCACTTGATGATCTTGATGACCTTGCCCGAGCCGACGGTGCGGCCACCCTCGCGGATGGCGAAGCCGAGGCCCTCTTCCATCGCGATGGGCTGGATGAGGGTCACGTGGATCTCGGTGTTGTCGCCGGGCATGACCATCTCGGTGCCCTCGGGGAGCGTGATGACACCGGTGACGTCGGTGGTGCGGAAGTAGAACTGGGGGCGGTAGTTCCCGTAGAACGGGTTGTGACGGCCGCCCTCGTCCTTGGCCAGGATGTAGACCTGGCCCTCGAACTCGGTGTGCGGCGTGATCGAGCCGGGCTTGACGACGACCTGGCCGCGCTCGACCTCCTCGCGCTTCGTGCCACGCAGGAGCAGACCGACGTTCTCGCCGGCCTCGGCGTAGTCGAGCAGCTTGCGGAACATCTCGACGCCGGTGACCGTGGTCTTGATCGCCTTCTCCTTGATGCCGACGATCTCCACCTCCTCGTTCACCTTGAGCTTGCCGCGCTCCACGCGACCGGTGACGACGGTGCCACGACCGGTGATCGTGAAGACGTCCTCGATCGGCATGAGGAAGGGCTTGTCGATGTCGCGCACCGGGTCCGGGACGGACTCGTCGACGGCGTCGAGCAGGGCCTCGACGGACTTGACCCAGACCGGGTCGCCCTCGAGAGCCTTCAGGCCGGAGACGCGCACGACGGGAACCTCGTCACCATCGAAGCCCTGGGCGGAGAGGAGCTCGCGCACCTCCATCTCGACGAGGTCCAGGATCTCCTCGTCGTCGACCATGTCGGTCTTGTTCAGCGCCACGAGCAGGTAGGGCACGCCGACCTGACGGGCGAGCAGGACGTGCTCACGCGTCTGGGCCATCGGGCCGTCGGTGGCGGCGACCACGAGGATGGCGCCGTCCATCTGCGCCGCGCCCGTGATCATGTTCTTGATGTAGTCCGCGTGACCGGGAGCGTCGACGTGAGCGTAGTGACGCTTCTCCGTCTGGTACTCGACGTGCGCGATGTTGATGGTGATACCGCGCTGCTTCTCCTCAGGCGCCTTGTCGATCTCGTCGAAAGGCGTGAAGGGGTTCAGGTCCGGGTACTTGTCGTGCAGCACCTTCGAGATGGCCGCGGTCAGCGTCGTCTTACCGTGGTCGACGTGACCGATCGTGCCGATGTTGACGTGCGGCTTCGTCCGCTCGAACTTCGCCTTGCCCACTGGGTGTCCTCCTCAGGACTTGGTAGAGATTGGCCGACGGTGCGGCTACCGGAGAGTAGCTGCTTGGCGCGGCGTCCTACGGGTCGGTTTGTGTGATGGAACTACAGGTTTCGACCTGTGGGACTACTCGCCCCGGGTCTTCTTGATGATCTCGTCGGCAACGTTCCGAGGAACCTCGGCGTAGCTGTCGAACTGCATCGAGTACACCGCACGACCCTGGGTCTTGGACCGCAGGTCGCCGACGTACCCGAACATCTCGGAAAGGGGGACCTGCGCACGGACGACCTTCACGCCCGTCGCGTCCTCCATGGACTGGATCATGCCGCGGCGCGAGTTGATGTCGCCGATGACGTCACCCATGTACTCCTCAGGAGTACGGACCTCGACGGCCATGACCGGCTCGAGGAGAACCGGGTCGGCCTTGCGGACCGCTTCCTTGAGGATCATCGATCCCGCGATCTTGAACGCCATCTCCGAGGAGTCGACGTCGTGCGCGGCACCGTCGAGCAGGATCGCCTTGACGCCCACGAGCGGGAAGCCCGCGAGGACGCCGAGCTGCATCGCGCTCTGGATCCCGGCGTCGACCGACGGGATGTACTCGCGCGGGATGCGGCCACCGGTGACCTTGTTCGAGAACTCGTAGATCTCGCCGTCCGCGGTGTCGAGCGGCTCGAAGGTCATCTGGACCTTCGCGTACTGGCCCGACCCACCGGTCTGCTTCTTGTGCGTGTAGTCGATCTTCTCGACCGAGCGACGGATCGTCTCGCGGTAGGCCACCTGCGGCTTGCCGACGTTGGCCTCGACCTTGAACTCGCGACGCATGCGGTCCACGAGGATGTCGAGGTGGAGCTCGCCCATGCCGCCGATGACGGTCTGGCCGGTCTCCTCGTCGTGCTTGACGCGGAACGTCGGGTCCTCCTCGGCCAGCTTCTGGATGGCCACGGAGAGCTTCTCCTGGTCACCCTTCGTCTTCGGCTCGATGGCGACGTCGATGACCGGCTCCGGGAACGTCATGGACTCGAGCACGACCGGGTGTGCCGGGTCGCACAGCGTGTCACCCGTGGTGACGTCCTTGAGGCCGATGAACGCGTAGATGTGGCCGGCCGTGGCGTCCTCGACCGGGTTCTCCTTGTTGGAGTGCATCTGGAAGAGCTTCCCGATGCGCTCCTTCTTGTTCTTGGTCGAGTTGAGCACCTGGGCGCCCTGCGCCACCTTGCCGGAGTAGACCCGGACGTAGGTGAGCTTGCCGAAGAACGGGTGCGACGCGACCTTGAACGCGAGGGCCGAGAACGGCTCCGTCGAGTCGGGGTGACGCTCGACGACGAGCTCCGGGTCCTTCATGTCGTGGCCCTCGACCGCGGGGACGTCCAGGGGCGTCGGCAGGTAGTCGATGACGGCGTCGAGCATGGGCTGGACGCCCTTGTTCTTGAACGCCGAACCGCACAGGACGGGGTACGCCTGCGACTTGACCGTGAGCTGGCGGATGCCGGCCTTGATCTCGGCCTCGGTCAGCTCCTCGCCACCGAGGAACTTCTCGAGCAGCTCGTCGTCCGTCTCGGCGACGGCCTCGAGGAGCTCGGCGCGGTACTGCTCGGCCTTCTCGACGAGGTCGGCGGGGATGTCCTCGACCTCGTACTTCTCGCCCAGGGCGGTCTCGCCGCGCCAGACGAGGGCACGCATGGTGACCAGGTCGACGACGCCGATGAAGTCGTTCTCCGAGCCGATGGGCAGCTGGATGACCAGCGGCTTGGCCTTGAGGCGGTTCACGATGGTGTCGACCGTGAAGTAGAAGTCGGCGCCGAGCTTGTCCATCTTGTTGACGAAGCAGATGCGCGGGACGTCGTACTTGTCGGCCTGACGCCAGACGGTCTCCGACTGGGGCTCGACGCCCTCCTTGCCGTCGAAGACGGCGACGGCGCCGTCGAGCACGCGCAGCGAGCGCTCGACCTCGACCGTGAAGTCCACGTGGCCAGGGGTGTCGATGATGTTGATCTGGTTGTCGTGCCAGTAGCAGGTCGTCGCGGCGGACGTGATCGTGATGCCGCGCTCCTGCTCCTGCTCCATCCAGTCCATCGTCGAGGCACCGTCGTGCGTCTCACCGATCTTGTAGTTGACCCCGGTGTAGAAGAGGATCCGCTCGGTGGTCGTCGTCTTGCCGGCGTCGATGTGAGCCATGATGCCGATGTTGCGGACCTTTGTGAGGTCGGTGAGCACGTCGAGTGCCACGTGAATTGCCCCTTACCGGTTAGGTCGTGGTGGTGGCGCGGTCCCGTCCGCGTGGTGCGGACGGGCCGCGCCGTCCTGCCGGGATTACCAGCGGTAGTGCGCGAAGGCCTTGTTGGACTCCGCCATCTTGTGCATGTCCTCGCGACGCTTCACCGCGGCACCCAGGCCGTTGGACGCGTCGAGGATCTCGTTCATGAGGCGCTCGGTCATCGTCTTCTCGCGGCGAGCGCGCGAGTAGTCCGTGAGCCAGCGCAGCGCGAGGGTGGTCTGGCGGACCGGGCGCACCTCGACGGGCACCTGGTACGTGGCGCCACCGACGCGGCGCGAACGCACCTCGAGCGACGGGCGGACGTTGTCCAGCGCGCGCTTGAGCACGACGACCGGGTCGCCCTGCGTCTTCTCACGAACGCCCTCGAGGGCGCCGTAGACGATGTGCTCCGCGACGGACTTCTTGCCGTCGAGCAGGACCTTGTTGATCAGCTGCGTGACGACCGGGGACCCGTAGACGGGGTCGATGACGAGCGGCCGCTTCGGGGCCGGACCCTTGCGAGGCATCAGCCCACCTTCTTCGCGCCGTAGCGGCTGCGCGCCTGCTTACGGTTCTTGACGCCCTGCGTGTCGAGGGCGCCACGGACGATCTTGTAACGGACACCCGGGAGGTCCTTCACACGGCCACCGCGGACGAGCACG
Source organism: Cellulomonas sp. P4_H4 (assembly GCF_056400865.1). NCBI lineage: Bacteria > Bacillati > Actinomycetota > Actinomycetes > Micrococcales > Cellulomonadaceae > Cellulomonas > Cellulomonas sp. P4_H4. The sequence continues at coordinate 633,971 of NZ_JBFUKL010000001.1, read as the reverse complement.
ATCGAGTGCTCCTGCAGGTTGTGACCGACACCGGGGATGTACGCGGTGACCTCGACCTGGCTCGAGAGGCGAACGCGCGCGACCTTGCGGAGGGCGGAGTTCGGCTTCTTGGGGGTCGTGGTGTAGACGCGGGTGCACACACCGCGTCGCTGGGGGGAGCCCTTGAGGGCAGGCGTCTTCGACTTGTTCGTCTTCGCCTGCCGGCCCTTGCGGACCAGCTGCTGGATCGTAGGCACTACGTCTCCGTCTGTTGGATGAACTCTGGTCGACCGGCTCCGTCACCCTGGACGGCCGGCATGGTCGGGGATCGTCGCCCGTCGCGCGACTACCTCAGGTCTCGAGTCCCGCACCGACCCCCGCACCCGGGCGTGTCGCCCCCGTCTTCCGCACCGCAGCCCGCAAGAGACGTTCCTTGCCGGAGTGACGGCGCGATGGAGGGGGAACCACCGGTGCACCCCGTGAATCGGGTGCATGCGCGAGAGCCCGACGGCGCGGGCACGGTGTCCTACGTTACCTGGCGCCCGGAAGGGCGTCAAAGCGGGACTCCATCACATCACGGCTGGCACCCGGACCGACACCCGGACCGACACCAACGACACACAACCGCTCGGCCCCCGGTTTTCATCCAGGGCGCAGGGGACGTTCTTCATGTGTCCGGTATCACACCAAATGCCCCTGCTCCCCTCCCTTCATGAGGCGCCGAGCCCGGCGCCGCCTTTCTGAGGGGGCTCTGTCATGAAGCGTCACTACTACCTGCGCGGCAACCTGGTCGAGGTCGACCAGGTGGACGACGTGGTCGCCGTCCGAGGCGCCGCACCCGCGCCCGAGCTCGCCCGTGGCATCGACGCGGCCGCCGCGGTGCGCAACGCCGTCCCGGGCGTCGACGAGGAGTCGCTCGCCGTGTTCGCGGCCGCCGGGTGGCGCGTCGTCGAACCCGCGCCGGGGCGGTCAGCCGACGAGGTCCGTGCGCGAGGCCAGCGCGCGGCCGATGCCGACGCAGGGACGGTCCTGGTCGGACGCGGCGGTCGCGTCTCGATCGCCACCGACCTGCTGAACGTGCAGCTCGCGGGAGACCCGACCGAGACCGAGACCGATGCGATCCTGACGGACGCCGGGCTCGCGAAGGTCGGCGCCCTGCGGTTCGCGCCGCACCTGTACGAGGTCCGTGCCATCTCGGGCGACGCGCTGGCCGCCTCGGTCACGCTGCACGACGACCCGCGTTTCGTCTTCGCCGAGCCGTCGCTGCTCGAGCACATCCCCGGCCGGTTCACGCCGGCCGACCCGCGGTACGGCGAGCAGTGGCAGTGGAGCAACACCGGCCAGCTCGGCGGCACCGTCGGCGCGGACGTCAGCGCCGAGGCCGCGTGGGACCACACCTTCGGCGCGGGCATCCGCGTCGCGGTCATCGACAACGGCTTCGACGCCGACCACGAGGACCTGGCCGCGGGCGTCGCCGCCGGCTCCGGCTTCTTCCAGTCCGGCTCACCTGCGACCTTCACCTCGGGCACGGCAGGGATGCCAGGGAGCGACCACGGGACGTTCTGTGCCGGGATGGTGGGCGCACGCTCGGGCAACGGCCTGGGCGGCGTCGGAGCCGCTCCCGAGTCGGACCTCATGCTCGTCGCCTGCCTGGGTGACCAGGTGGGCACCCAGACGACGCTGGCACGCGCCATCGCCTACGCGGCCGACCCGACCACCGAGGGCGGCTCCGCGGCGAACGGGGCCGACATCATCGTGTCCTCGCTCGGCCCGAACGGCGCCGCGTGGGACCTCACCTCGACGCTCGACCTGGCTCTCGTCGGCGCCGCCGCGAACGGTCGTGGCGGCCTCGGGACGGCCATCTTCTGGGCGGCCAGCAACGGCAACAACGTCGACATCCTCGAGGACGAGGTGGTGTCGCACGCCGACGTCATCGCGGTGGTCCGGTCGACCAACATGGACCTCGAGGACAACGCCGCCCGCGGGCCCGAGGTCGAGCTCATCGCACCCGGTGTCAACGTGGTCAGCACGCACGAGGACGACGACTACGGCCCCTGGACCGGCACGAGCTTCGCTGCCCCGTGCGCCGCCGGCTGCGCGGCGCTCGCCCTGTCGGTCCGCCCGACCCTCACGCGTGACCAGCTGCGCGAGATCATGCACACGACGGCCGACCAGATCGGTGGCGTGGTCTACGACGCGGCCGGGCACAACGACGACTACGGCTTCGGCCGGGTCAACGCGTCGGCCGCCGTCCGGGCCGCGGCCCGGCGGGTCGCGCTCATGACCGACCCCGTCGACTTCAACGACGTGCCCGAGGGCGAGACGACCGCGCGCTCGATCACGTGGGACGTGGAGGGCGTCGAGGACTTCACGTTCGAGGTGACCAGCGGTCCGACCACGACCACGGGCCCCGCGAACGCGTTCCAGCTGCTCCTCGGCCCGAGCGTCCTGCTCCCGTCGCCGGGGGTCGGGGTCACCGCGCAGGCCCGCATCTGGTTGACCTACACGGGCACGACCGCCGGAGACACCGCGACCGGCACGATCGAGGTGCACAGCGTCGCGACGGACGAGACGTGGACCGTCGACCTGCAGGCCAACACGATCGAGCGCCCGACGGCCGCGGTCGTCATGGTGATGGACCAGTCCGGCTCGATGGACGCCGACGCCGGCGACGGACGCACCCGCGTGCAGGTGCTGCGCGAGTCGGCCGGGATCCTCGTCGACACCCTGCGTGCCGACACCGGGATCGGCATCGTCCGGTTCGATGACGACGCCACGCCGTTCATGTCGGTCACCGACGCCGGCCCCGAGGTCTTCGGCGTCGGCCGCGCGCAGGCCGCTGCCCTCGTCGCGGGCCACACCGCCAACCCGGCGGGGATGACGTCGATCGGCGACGGTGTCGTCGAAGGAGGGCTGCTCCTCGACGCCGCGGCACCGACCTACGACACGACGGCGATGATCGTCCTCACCGACGGCCAGGAGAACAGCCCTGCCTTCATCGCGGACGTCACCGCGAGCATCGACGACCAGGTGTTCGCGATCGGTCTCGGCACCCCGTCGGCGATCAACCCCGCGGCGCTGACTGCGCTGACCAATGGCACCGGCGGCTACGTCAACGTCACCGGCGACCTGTCCGTCGACAAGAGGTTCCTGCTGGCGAAGTACTACCTGCAGATCCTCGCCGGGGTGACCAACGACCAGGTGGTGCTCGACCCGGACGGCTACCTGCAGCCCGGCGACACGGTGAAGGTCCCGTTCGACCTGACCACCGCGGACATCTCCAGCGACGTCATCCTGCTCACGCCCGTGCCCGACGCGATCCGGTTCACGATCGTCACGCCCAGCGGCGCGACCCTCAGCCCGACCGCGAGCGGCGTCACGTTCGTCAAGGGCGCGCAGGTGGCGTACTACCGGTTCACGCTCCCCCAGGTCGACCCGGGCGGGAACGCGGACTGGGCGGGCACGTGGCAGGCGGTCCTCGAGCTCGAGAAGCGTACGTACCAGGCGTACCTCAACAAGCTCGAGTCGAGCGACCTCAAGACCTACGAGTTCGTCGTGAAGAACGGGCTCCGCTGGGTCGTCGAGGTGCACAGCCGGTCGAACGTCCGCTTCGGTGCGACGCTCGAGCAGTCCTCGACCGACCCGGGTGCGGTCATGACCGTGACCGCGACGGTCGACGAGATGCAGATCCCGGTCGATGCGGGCCGCGTGAAGGTCTACGCGGAGGTCACGACGCCGACCGGCCCGGTCGTCCTGCCGATCGATCCCGTCCAGGACGGGGTGTTCGTCGGCAAGCTCACGGCGAAGGACTACGGGCTCTACACGTTCCGCGTGATCGCCGACGGCACCACGCTGCGCAAGGAGCACTTCACGCGTGAGCAGCTGCTCTCGGGTGCCGTGTACGTCCCGGACAAGCCCCAGGACGAGGGCGGCCACGACGGCGGCGACAAGGGTTGCGACAGGACGATCGCGATCTTCGTCGACACCGTGAAGGGCAACGCACGGCTGGCCAAGATGCTCGACGCGTACCTGCGACGCAACGGCTCGAGCCTCAAGGAGCTGCTGGCCTGCCTGAGGGGCCGGGGCCGTGGCGCCACCGGCAACGCCTCCCTGGCCGACGCGCTGCGCACCGCGGCCGATGCCCTGGAGTCCCGGTGACGCTGTTGCGCTGCCGCGTGACCGGGGACGCGCCGACCCTGCGCGCGTTCCTCGCCGAGACCGGCGCCGACGTCCCGTGCCGCCCCGTGGCGGTCCGGGACGCCGGGGCCGGCTCCGGCGGGCTGGTGCTCCAGGTCCTCCTCGAGGACACGGAGGTCAGTGCTCGGGCGGGTCGGGCCGACGGACCGGAGATCCAGGTGGTGGAGGACGTCACCGCCGCGACGGATGCGGCCCGCCAGGAGGTCTCCCCCGGCGGGCGCTACGCCGACCGGGCCGCCGTCCCACGCGGCCTCGGCCGCAATGAGTGAGGACATGTACTCGACGACCGACGAGCTCGAGGCCGCGCTGGCGAGCCTCGCAGCGGCCTACCCGACCACCAGCACGCTGCACGCGGTGCCGCACCCGACGCACGACGGCCGCCCGGCCCATGTCCTTCGGGTCGGCGCGCGCACCGACGGACCGGACGGCATCGTGATCCTCGGCGGGGTGCACGCCCGAGAGTGGATCCCGCCGGAGATGTGCGTCAGCCTGGCCGCCGACCTGCTCGAGGCCTACGCGACCGGCACCGGCCTCGGCTACGGCGGGGTGTCGTTCACCGCCACCGAGGTCCACCGCATCATGCAGACCGTCGACCTCTACGTGTTCGCGTGCGTCAACCCGGACGGTCGGGTGCACAGCCAGGCGACGGAGTCGCTGTGGCGCAAGAACCGACGAGCCAACGGTGGCGGCTGCTTCGGCGTCGACCTCAACCGGAACTTCGACTTCCTCTGGGACCACACGGCCAAGTTCGCGAGGGACTCCGAGGTGAACACGTCGTCCGACCCGTGCAACGCGACGGTGTACCGCGGCCCGTCAGCGGCGTCCGAGCCCGAGACGCAGAACGTCGTCTGGCTGCTCGACACGTTCCCGGTCCGGTGGCTGGTCGACGTGCACAGCGCCGTGCCGGTGGTCCTGTACAGCTGGGGCTCCGACACCGACCAGACGGCCGACACGACGCAGAGCTTCCTCAACGCGTCGCTGGACACCGTCCGCGGCCGCCTCGGCGACGGGGTCGGTGAGTACCTCACCACGCACGACCTGTCGGTCGGCAGCACCCTCGCCACGACCATGAGCGACCAGGCCCTCGCCGTGCGCGGGACCGTCTGGCCCGTCGAGCAGGCCATGACGCTCTACCCGACCTCCGGGGCGAGCGACGACTACTCGTTCTCCCGGCACTTCGCCGACCCGGCCCGACCGGTCGTCCATGCCTGGACCATCGAGTGCGGGTCCTCGTTCCAGCCCGCGTGGTCGGAGGCCGAGCAGGTCGTGCTGGAGACCTCTGCTGCGCTGCTCCGGTTCGCGCTGGACGCCTACGAGGTCACCGACGGCTTGTCGGTCACGCCCGTCAACACGTCGCTCGACCTGCAGGTGGTCGAGCTCGCGACCTCGGCGCAGGCCGCCATTCTCGACGTGAGCGGGGCGCACGACGTCACTCTCGTGGCGACCGTCTCCCCCGGGTTCGAGCTGCCCCTCGGGGACACGGTCCACGTGGCCGGTCCGGGACTCGGGTCCACGACCCAGGGCCGGGTGTGGGTCTCGTGGACCGCGGGACCGGCGGGCACGACGGCGACGGGAGGCCTGACCATCCGGTGCCCCGAGACGGACGAGGAGTGGGTCGTGCCCATCTCCGCGACGTCGCTGCCCGCCGTCTCGGTCGCCGTCGGGCTGGTCCTCGACGCGTCCGGATCGATGCTCGCCGACGCAGGAGACGGCCGGGCACGCGTCGACGTGCTCAAGGACGCGGCCGCCGTGTTCCTCGCGGTCGTGCAGCCTCGGCACGGCGTCGGGGTGGTGAAGTTCGACGAGGACGCGACGACCGTGCTCGCCGTGACCACCGTCGGGCCCGAGCACTTCGGACCCGGCAGGGCGGCGGCACAGGCTGCGGTCGCGGCCCACGTGCCGAACCCCGACGGGTCGACGTCGATCGGCGACGGAGTCCTGGCCGGTCAGGCGGTCCTGGCGGGTTCCGTCGGGTTCGACCTCGACGCGCTCGTCGTGCTCACGGACGGCGAGGAGAACGAGCCCGCCTGGATCGCGGACGTCGTGCCGGGCAACCGGACGTTCGCCATCGGGCTCGGCCGCCCCGAGGTGCTGAACCCGGCCGCGCTGGGTGCCCTGGTCGGCGGGGACGGGTGGGTCGGCGTCACCGGCGACATCTCGATCGACGAGCGGTTCCTGCTGGCGCAGTACTTCCTGCAGGCGCTCGCCGGCGCGACGAACGACCAGATCGTCACGAGCTGAGGACGCCCGAGGGGCCCCACCGCATGCGGTGGGGCCCCTCAGTGTGTGTCACCTCAGCGGTAGTCGCCGAAGTCGATGTCCTCGAGCGGGATCGCCTCGCCGGAGCCGAGGCCCAGGGCGGGGAAGTCGATCTCGTCGTAGCCGAAGGTCGGGTACAGCTCGGCCTTGGCCTCCTCGGTGGGCTCGACCGCGATGTTGCCGTAGCGGGGCAGACCCGTTCCGGCCGGGATGAGCTTGCCGAGGATGACGTTCTCCTTGAGGCCGAGCAGCGGGTCGGAACGACCCGACATCGCAGCCTCGGTGAGCACGCGGGTGGTCTCCTGGAAGGAGGCCGCCGACAGCCACGAGTCCGTCGCGAGCGACGCCTTCGTGATGCCCATGAGCTCGGGACGACCGGAGGCCGGCTGGCCGCCCTCGGACACCGCAGCGCGGTTCGCGTCCTCGAAGCGCCCACGCTCGGCGAGCTCGCCGGGCAGCAGGTCGGTCGTACCGGAGTCGAGGACCGTCACGCGACGCAGCATCTGCCGCACGATGACCTCGATGTGCTTGTCGTGGATGTCCACACCCTGCGACGAGTAGACGACCTGCACCTCGTCGACCAGGTGCTTCTGCGTCGCACGCGGGCCGAGGATGCGCAGGACCTTCTTCGGGTCGACCGCACCCTGGACCAGCTGGGTACCGACGGAGACGTGGTCGCCGTCCGAGATCAGCAGGCGCGTGCGCTTGGTGATCGGGTAGGCGATCTCCTCGGAACCGTCGTCCGGCGTGAGCACGAGGCGACGCGAGCGGTCCCCGTCCTCGACCGCGATGCGACCCGAGAACTCCGCGATGGGCGCCTCACCCTTGGGGGTGCGGGCCTCGAAGAGCTCCTGGACGCGGGGCAGACCCTGCGTGATGTCGTCGGCCGAGGCCACGCCACCGGTGTGGAACGTACGCATGGTCAGCTGCGTGCCGGGCTCACCGATCGACTGGGCCGCGATGATGCCGACGGCCTCGCCGATGTCGACGAGCTTGCCGGTGGCCAGCGAACGGCCGTAGCAACGCGCGCAGGTGCCGACGCGGGACTCGCAGGTGAGGACCGAGCGGATCTTGAGCGTGTCGACGCCCGCCTCGAGGAGACGGTCGAGCAGCACGTCGCCGACGTCGTCACCGGCGTGACCGATGACCTCGCCGTCGACCTCGATGTCGCTCGCCAGGGTGCGCGAGTAGACGCTGGTCTCCACCTTGTCGTGGCGACGCAGCGGGCTGCCGGCGCCCGCGGACGGGACACCGATCGGCATCGTGAGGCCACGCTCGGTGCCACAGTCGTCCTCGCGGACGATGACGTCCTGCGAGACGTCCACCAGACGACGGGTCAGGTAGCCCGAGTCGGCGGTCCGCAGAGCGGTGTCCGCCAGACCCTTACGGGCACCGTGCGTCGCGATGAAGTACTCGAGGACCGACAGCCCCTCGCGGTAGTTCGACTTGATCGGGCGAGGGATGATCTCGCCCTTCGGGTTGGCGACGAGGCCACGCATACCGGCGATCTGGCGAACCTGCATCCAGTTACCACGGGCTCCCGAGCCGACCATCTTGTAGACGGTGTTGTGCTTCGGGAAGTTCTCCTGCATCGCCTTGGCGACCTTGTCCGTGGCCTGCGTCCAGATCTCGATGAGCTCCTGACGACGCTCGTCGTCGGTGATCAGGCCCTTCTCGTACTGGCCCTGCACCTTCGCCGCGCGGCCCTCGTGCTCCTCGAGGATGGCTGCCTTGGCCGACGGGGTCGCGACGTCCGAGATGGAGATCGTGACGCCCGAGCGGGTGGCCCAGCGGAAGCCGGCCTCCTTGAGCGCGTCCAGGGACGCAGCGACCTCGACCTTGGGGTACCGCTCGGCCAGGTCGTTGACGATGACCGAGAGGCGCTTCTTGTCGACGACGCCGTTCTCGTACGGGTAGTCGACCGGGAGCAGCTCGTTGAACAGCGCCCGACCCAGGGTCGTCTCGTAGAGCAGCGCGTCGCCCTCGGTCCAGCCCTCGGGTGCCGCCTCCTCGGAGAGGACGAGGTCCTCGAAGCGAATCTTGATGACGGCGTTGAGGTCCAGGGAACCCTGGTCGAACGCCATCATCGCCTCGGAGACCGTGCTGAACGCACGGCCGGCGCCGAGGGGCTCGTCCTTGTCGTTGGTCAGGTGGTACAGACCGATGATCATGTCCTGCGAGGGCATGGTCACCGGACGCCCGTCCGACGGCTTCAGGATGTTGTTGCTCGAGAGCATGAGGATGCGGGCCTCGGCCTGCGCCTCGGCGCTCAGGGGCAGGTGGACGGCCATCTGGTCACCGTCGAAGTCCGCGTTGAACGCGGCGCAGACGAGCGGGTGCAGGTGGATCGCCTTGCCCTCGACGAGCTGGGGCTCGAACGCCTGGATGCCCAGACGGTGCAGCGTGGGTGCACGGTTGAGCAGCACCGGGTGCTCCGTGATGACCTCTTCGAGGACATCCCAGACCACGGGGCGCGCGCGCTCGACCATGCGCTTGGCCGACTTGATGTTCTGCGCGTGGTTCAGGTCCACCAGGCGCTTCATGACGAACGGCTTGAACAGCTCGAGCGCCATCTGCTTGGGCAGGCCGCACTGGTGCAGCTTGAGCTGCGGGCCGACGACGATGACCGAACGGCCCGAGTAGTCGACGCGCTTGCCGAGCAGGTTCTGACGGAACCGACCCTGCTTGCCCTTGAGCATGTCCGAGATCGACTTGAGCGGGCGGTTGCCCGGACCGGTCACCGGACGGCCACGGCGGCCGTTGTCGAACAGCGAGTCGACGGCCTCCTGGAGCATCCGCTTCTCGTTGTTGACGATGATCTCGGGCGCGCCGAGGTCGAGCAGCCGCTTGAGGCGGTTGTTCCGGTTGATCACGCGGCGGTACAGGTCGTTCAGGTCCGAGGTGGCGAACCGGCCACCGTCGAGCTGGACCATCGGACGCAGGTCCGGCGGGATGACCGGGACGGCGTCGAGCACCATGCCGGTAGGCGAGTTGCTCGTCGTGAGGAACGCGTTGACGACCTTCAGACGCTTGAGGGCACGCGTCTTGCGCTGGCCCTTGCCCGTCTTGATGATCTCGCGCAGCGAGTCGGACTCGGCCTCCAGGTCGAAGGCCTCGAGGCGCTTCTGGATCGCCGCGGCGCCCATCGAGCCCTCGAAGTAGTTGCCGAAGCGGTCCTGGAGCTGGCGGTACAGCATCTCGTCGCCCTCGAGGTCAGCGACCTTGAGGTTCTTGAAGCGGTCCCACACGGTGTCCAGGCGCTCGAGCTCGAGGTCGGCACGCTTGCGCAGCTGAGCCATCTCGCGCTCGGCCGAGTCGCGCACCTTGCGGCGGGCGTCGGCCTTGGCACCCTCGGCCTCGAGCTCGGCCAGGTCGGCCTCGAGCTTGGTGGCGCGGGTGTTGATGTCGTTGTCCCGGCGGTCCGAGATCTCCTTCTTCTCCAGGTCGATCCCGTTCTGGAGGTTGGGGAGGTCCTCGTGACGACCGTCGACGTCGACCCAGGTGATCATGTACGCCGCGAAGTAGATGACCTTCTCGAGGTCCTTCGGGGCGAGGTCGAGCAGGTAGCCGAGACGCGACGGCACACCCTTGAAGAACCAGATGTGCGTGACGGGCGCGGCGAGCTCGATGTGGCCCATGCGCTCACGACGGACCTTCGAGCGGGTCACCTCGACGCCGCAGCGCTCGCAGATGATGCCCTTGAAGCGCACGCGCTTGTACTTGCCGCAGTAGCACTCCCAGTCCCGGGTGGGACCGAAGATCTTCTCGCAGAACAGGCCATCCTTCTCCGGCTTCAGGGTCCGGTAGTTGATGGTCTCGGGCTTCTTGACCTCGCCGTGCGACCAGGCACGGATGTCGTCGGCAGTGGCAAGGCCGATACGCAGCTCGTCGAAGACGTTGACGTCGAGCAAGGGGGGTCCTACTTCCTTCGCTTGCCGGCTTTTGTCAGCCGGCTGACGGAAATGTTGCTAAGGGTGCGGGCGCCCGCCGCCCGCCCTCACGGAAAGGGCGGCGGGGCTCGACGTCAGATCTCTTCGATGCTGCTGGCGTTCGGACGCCGGGACAGGTCGATGCCGAGCTCCTCCGCTGCGCGGTAGACCTCGTCGTCGTTCTCCTTCATGTCGATGGAGACGCCGTCCGAGGAGAGCACCTCCACGTTCAGGCAGAGCGACTGCATCTCCTTGAGGAGCACCTTGAAGGACTCCGGGATGCCCGAGTCGGGGATGTTCTCCCCCTTGACGATCGCCTCGTACACCTTGACGCGTCCGGGGACGTCGTCCGACTTGATGGTGAGGAGCTCCTGCAGCGTGTAGGCAGCGCCGTACGCCTCCAGGGCCCACACCTCCATCTCGCCGAACCGCTGGCCACCGAACTGCGCCTTACCACCCAGCGGCTGCTGCGTGATCATCGAGTACGGGCCCGTGGAGCGAGCGTGGATCTTGTCGTCGACAAGGTGGTGCAGCTTGAGGATGTACATGTAGCCGACGGCCACCGGCTCCGGGAACGGCTCGCCGGAGCGGCCGTCGAACAGCCGCGCCTTGCCGTCGCCACCGACGGTGCGGACACCGTCCCGGTTCGGCAGCGTGGCGGAGAGCAGACCGGTGAGGGTCGCCTCCGGAACACCGTCGAACACCGGCGTCGCGACCGGGTTGCCGGCCGGCGAGCTCGCGGCGATCGCCGGGACCTCGTCGCGCCACGACACGTCACCCTCGGCGAGCTTGATGTCCCAGCCCTGCTTGGCCACCCAGCCGAGGTGCGTCTCGAGCACCTGGCCGACGTTCATGCGGCCGGGGACACCGAGCGGGTTCAGGACGACGTCGACCGCGGTCCCGTCCGCGAGGAACGGCATGTCCTCGACGGGCAGGATCTTGGAGATGACGCCCTTGTTGCCGTGACGGCCGGCGAGCTTGTCGCCGTCCGTGATCTTGCGGCGCTGCGCGATGTAGACGCGGACCAGCTCGTTGACACCGGCGGGCAGCTCGTCGCCGTCCTCACGGCTGAACGTGCGGACCTCGATGACCGTGCCGGACTCGCCGTGGGGCACCTTGAGCGACGTGTCGCGGACCTCGCGCGCCTTCTCACCGAAGATCGCGCGGAGCAGGCGCTCCTCAGGGGTCAGCTCGGTCTCGCCCTTGGGCGTGACCTTTCCGACGAGGATGTCGCCGGCCGCGACCTCGGCACCGATGCGGATGATCCCGCGCTCGTCGAGGTCCGCGAGGACCTCCTCGGAGACGTTGGGGATGTCCCGCGTGATCTCCTCCGGGCCGAGCTTCGTGTCGCGAGCGTCGACCTCGTGCTCCTCGATGTGGATCGAGGACAGGACGTCGTCCTGCACGAGACGCTGCGACAGGATGATCGCGTCCTCGTAGTTGTGACCCTCCCAGGACATGAACGCCACCAGCAGGTTGCGGCCGAGCGCGAGCTCGCCCTCGTCCGTGGCGGGTCCGTCAGCGAGCACCGAGTTGACCTCGACGCGCGCGCCGGTGTCGACCAGCACGCGCTGGTTGTAGCTCGTGCCCTGGTTGGAGCGGCGGAACTTCGCGACGCGGTGCGTCGACGTGGTCGCGTCGTCGTTCGCGATGACGATCAGGTCGGCGGACACCTCGGTGACCACGCCCGGCTTCGTCGCGACGATGACGTCGCCCGCGTCGATGGCCGCACGCCGCTCCATGCCGGTGCCCACGAGCGGGGCCTCGGAACGGACCAGCGGGACGGCCTGGCGCTGCATGTTGGCACCCATGAGGGCGCGGTTGGCGTCGTCGTGCTCGAGGAACGGGATCAGGGCCGTTGCCACCGACACCATCTGGCGCGGGGAGACGTCCATGTAGTCGACGGCCTCGCCGGCGACGTACTCGATCTCGCCACCCTTGACGCGGACCAGGACGCGGTCCTCCTCGAAGGCACCGTTGGCCTTGAGCGGGGCGTTGGCCTGGGCGATGACGTGGCGGTCCTCGTCGTCGGCGGTCAGGTAGTGGACCTCGTCGGAGACCTTGCCCTTGATGACCTTGCGGTACGGGGTCTCGACGAAGCCGAACGGGTTGATGCGCCCGTACGTGGCGAGCGAGCCGATGAGGCCGATGTTCGGGCCTTCCGGGGTCTCGATCGGGCACATGCGGCCGTAGTGCGACGGGTGGACGTCACGGACCTCCATGCCGGCGCGGTCACGGGACAGACCACCCGGGCCCAGCGCGGACAGACGACGCTTGTGCGTCAGGCCGGCGAGCGGGTTGTTCTGGTCCATGAACTGCGACAGCTGCGACGTGCCGAAGAACTCCTTGATCGACGCCACCACGGGGCGGATGTTGATCAGGGTCTGCGGCGTGATCGCCTCGACGTCCTGCGTCGTCATGCGCTCGCGCACGACGCGCTCCATCCGCGACAGGCCCGTGCGGACCTGGTTCTGGATGAGCTCGCCGACCGCGCGGATGCGACGGTTGCCGAAGTGGTCGATGTCGTCGGTCTCGACGCGGATCTCGACGGCCTCGCCGGCGCGGCGGCCGGGCAGGGTCGGGAGGTCGATGTGCAGCGACGCGAGGTACTTGATCGTCGCGACGATGTCGTCACGCGAGAGCACCGAGTCGGCCAGCGGGACGTCCTCGCCGAGCTTCTTGTTCAGCTTGTAGCGGCCGACCTTGGCGAGGTCGTAGCGCTTCGGGTTGAAGTAGAAGTTCTCGATGAGCGCGCGACCGGCCTCGACCGTGGGCGGCTCGCCCGGGCGGATCTTGCGGTAGAGGTCGAGCAGCGCCTCGTCCTGCGTCTGGACGTGGTCCTTGTCCAGCGTGTCGATGACGGCCGGGTACGCGGCGAACTCCTCGCGGATCTCGGCGTCCGACATGCCGAGGGCCTTGAGCAGCACGGTGGCGTTCTGCTTGCGCTTGCGGTCGACGCGCACGCCGACGTTGTCGCGCTTGTCGATCTCGAACTCGAGCCAGGCACCACGGCTCGGGATGACCTTGGCCGTGAGGACGTCCTTGTCGGACGTCTTGTCGGCGGTGCGCTCGAAGTACACGCCGGGCGAACGGACGAGCTGCGAGACGACCACGCGCTCGGTGCCGTTGATGATGAAGGTGCCGCGCTCGGTCATGAGCGGGAAGTCGCCCATGAAGACCGTCTGGCTCTTGATCTCACCGGTGGTGTAGTTGACGAACTCTGCCGTGACGAACAGCGGCGCGGCGAAGGTGAAGTCCTTCTCCTTGCACTCCTCGGCCGTGTACTTCGGCGGCTCGAAGCGGTGCTCGCGGAAGGAGAGGGACATGGAGCCGCCGAAGTCCTCGATCGGCGAGATCTCCTCGAAGATCTCTTCCAGACCGGCGGTCTCGGGAACGTCCTGCCGGCCGTTCTCGAGGGCCTTGGCCACCCGGCCCTGCCACTTCTCGTTTCCGAGGAGCCAGTCGAAGCTCTCGGTCTGGAGACCCAGGAGGTCAGGGACCTCAAGTGGCTCGTGAATCTTGGCGAAAGAGATACGACGGGATGCGGTGCGGTTCGCGATGGCGTCGGCGGTCGGAGCAGAAGGGGTGCGCGAGGCAGCCAAAAGAGGGGTCCTTCCCAGCGGATCGAGTGCACGCTGCACTGGTCCTGGCTAGGCGCGATCCCCCGGCCGGCGAGCCTCCGGACGTCGTGTACGAACGACGTCGGTGGACTCGGGTTATACGGGATCGCGGGCACAGGCCAGCGCAAAGCGCTAGCATACTCGTGCGCTCAGGGAAAGTCCAACCCTTCCCGCTGCACTCACACTTGCATCGACACCCCCTGATCCGGCTCTGATTCGAGCGGACCCTGAGGGCGTCCGGTCCGTGCCAGCAGCTCTGCGGCACGTGGCGACGACGTTGGCGCCGCGCACATGGTGGCACACCCGACCGCGCCGACGAAAGTCTGCCTGGGGAAGGTTCGCCCGGCCGCGCCGGTGCCAGACCTCTGGATACCCGCGAATGCAGCAACGAGGCCCGCATCCGTACGGATGCGGGCCTCGTTGGAACTCCGGGCTCTCCGTGGAGAGCGCGGAGGTCAGATCACTTGAGCGTGACGGTGGCGCCGGCGCCCTCGAGCGTCTCCTTGGCCTTCTCGGCGGCCTCCTTGTTGACACCCTCCAGAACAGCCTTGGGGGCGGCGTCAACGAGGTCCTTGGCCTCCTTCAGGCCGAGGCTCGTGAGGGCACGCACCTCCTTGATGACCTGGATCTTCTTCTCGCCGGCGGCCTCGAGGACGACGTCGAACGAGTCCTTCTCCTCCTCGACGACGGCCTCGGCAGCGCCACCGGCGCCGGCGGGGGCCGCAACGGCGACGGGAGCAGCAGCGGTGACCTCGAAGGTCTCCTCGAACGCCTTCACGAACTCGGAGAGCTCGATGAGGGAGAGCTCCTTGAACGCGTCGATGAGCTCGGTGGTGGTGAGCTTCGCCATGATGGCGGTTCCTTCCGTTCGATGCCCGGGGCCGTGGTTGGCCAACCAGGACTTAGATCTGTCTGGGGGCAATGATTTGCCTGTGCCGGATGGCTCAGGCAGCGACCTCGGCCGACTCTTCCAGCTTGAGCCGGAGTGCGTCGACGGTGCGTGCAGCCTGAGCGGCGGGGGCAGTGAACAGGTAGGCCGCCTGGTACAGCGACGCCTTGAACACGCCGGCAGCCTTGGCCAGCAGAACCTCACGGGACTCGAGGTCCGCGAGCTTGGTGACATCCGCAGCCGACAGGGCGCGTCCGTCGAGGACACCGCCCTTGATGATCAGTGCGGGGTTCGCCTTGGCAAAGTCACGCAGTCCCTTGGCCGCCTCGACCGGGTCACCGGAGATGAAGGCGATCGCCGACGGGCCCGCAAGCACGTCGTCGAGGCCCTCGAGCCCAGCATCCTTGGCCGCGATCGCGGTCAGCGTGTTCTTCACCACGGAGTACGTTGCGTTGCCGCTGAGCGCCTTGCGCAGGTTCTTGAGCTGCGCAACGGTGAGCCCGCGGTACTCGGTCAGCACGGCCGCGTTGGACTCGCGGAAAAGCTCCGTGAGCTCAGCGACTGCGGCTGCCTTGTCCGGCCTCGCCATGGCAATCCTTCCGATGGTGTTGCCACCGGTCGTCACGCCCCACAAACGAAAGAGCCCCGCGCAGGCGCGGGGCTCGGCGTCAGGACCGGCGCGAGCCGATCCATCCGTGAACACTCACCTGCGCTGGCCCCCGCGTGCTGCGGGACTTCGGGCGATGGCATGTTCCCACTGCGTGGGCGCACACCGATCGACGACCGGCGGTCTTTGGATGTCCCCAGGGTACGTGACGCCTGCGTGACAACCAAATCCGACCAGGCTCCCCATCCGCCTCCGGGTCTGCTCCGAACCAGGGACGTCTGCACCACCCGTCCCAGGAGGCCACCTCATGTCCACCAACCGCCTCGTCGGCGCCGTCTTCGGCATCGTCTACCTGCTCGTCGGCCTCGCCGGCTTCTTCGTCACCACGGATGTCGCGTTCGCCGCGACGGACGGTCGGGCGCTCGTCGTGTTCGACGTGAACCCGCTGCACAACATCGTCCACCTGCTCGTCGGCGCCGCACTGCTGCTGGGCTCACGGACGGTCCGGTCCGCCAAGGCCGTGAACGCGACCGTCGGTGGGGTCTACCTGCTGGTCGGCATCGTCGGTCTGTTCCTGGTCGGCTCCGCGGCGAACATCCTGGCGCTCAACGACGCCGACAACGTGCTGCACTTCGCGAGCGCGATCCTGCTGCTCGGCGTCGGCCTGGCTGCCGACCGCTCCCCCGCACCGGCTCACGCGGCCGCGACCCGGACACCGTGATGACCGCGGTACCCCTCGCGACGGAGGGCACCCGACAGTTCGTCGGGCGGACCTGGTCGGCCTACGCGGCGCTCGGGGCCGGGCCGTGCTCCTCGCACTCGCCTCCGAGCACCTCGACCAGCACCTCACGCTGGGCGTCGCGCTCGCGGCGCTCGGCGTGGCCGAGGCGCTCTGGGCGGTCCTCGCCCTGCGCGGCCCGACGCCATGGCCCAGGGCGGCGTTCACGGTCCTCCTGGCCGGAGGCGTCGGCTGGCTCGTCGCTGCCGTGCTCGTCGACGGGGTCCTGTCGGGTGCCGACGCTGCAGCCGGTGCTCTGCAGATCGCCGGCGCAGTCCTGGTGGCGGTCGGGTCGCGTCCGTCGGCCGTCGAGGCCGATCCGGAGCCGGGCGACGAGAGGTCAGCCGGGCCCGGCGCACGGCTCGCCGCGCTTGCTCTCGGCTCACTCCTGTTCGCCGCACTCACCGTTCCGGGGCTCGCAGCGACCGACGCGGGCGACCACGCGCACATGCCCGGCATGAGCTCGATGCACGAAGGGCACGGCTGACTCGACTCAGGCGGCGCCGTGGGCGCTGAAGGTGCACCAGTTGACGAAGCCCTCGGGGCTGTCGCGGTCGATGCGCCCGCGGGCCGCGTGCAGGGCGCGGGCCAGCGTCTGCCCCTCGCGCAGCCCGCGGTGCAGCTCGAGCATGAGGTCCACCGCCGCGACGTCGGGCACGGCCGCGATGCTCGCGACGACGCCCGCGGTGCCCTGCGCCAGCATCGCGCTGACGAAGCCGAGGACCTCGTCGCCGAGGTAGGCGACGTCCGCACCCGAGTGGCACGACGCGAGGATCAGCCGGTGGGGCGCGACGCCCGCCCCGTGCAGCTCCTGGACGGTCACCGGGCCGTCCGCGAGAAGTAGCGACGAGAACATCGGGTTGTCCGCGCGGGGTGAGCCGTGGCACGCGAGGTGCGCCAGGTCGGCGTCTGCCATGGCGGTGACGACCTCGTGCGCGGTGCTCCGCTCCGGCGCCAGCACCAAGGAACCGGGGTGGACGTCCGCGAGCGCGTCGACCTCCTCCCGGGCACCCTCCAGGTCCGGGCCGGCCACGAGGAGCGTGCCGTTCGAGGGTGCGTGCGTCTGCGCCGACCTGTGGGTCCGCACCCAGAAGGTCGCCGAGGGCGCCTGTGCGAGCGGGGCGTCGTGCAGGCACGACCAGGGCACACCGTGCAGCAGGGCCACGGGCACCACGACGAGCTCGTCGTCCGCCCCGACGCCGAGGGGCGCGACCAGCAGGGCACGCAACCGCGCGATGCGCAGGTCGGCGCTCGCGCGGGCGGCCTCGGCGGCCTCGGGACCGCGCGGGTTGGCGAGCCGCCTCAGTGCGAAGAGCAGCGGCCGCAGCTCGCTCTCGACGGCCGACTCCGGACCGAGCTCGACCACGCGGGCGCGCCGCGGATCGACGACGACGGCGACGAGCCGCCCCGCGTGCCGCCCGAACTCGACGAGGGTGCGCCCCGCGAGCTCCGTGCGCAGGGCGGCGAGGCCGAGGCGCTCGGCCTGGGCGGGCTCCGTCTCCGCGGGCGTCTCGACCATCCGGGTCCAGTCCGAGGTCCGACGGCGTCGCACGTCCTCGGTCTCGTGCGTCGCCACCGACCGGACGGCACCCACCGCGCCGCGCTCGGGCGCCGTTCCGACCCGCTCGGCGAGCACGTCGTCCGAGCCCGGAAGCCGACTCATGAGTGCCGCTGCCCTCGTGCGCTCCATCCAGGCGAGAGTCTTCGCAGGAGAGCCGCCGTCCAGCACGATGCCGAGGCCGATCTCGCCCAGCTCGGCGCCGTGCCCCGACGCCAGGGCGCGCAGCTCGATCGTGGGCAGGCTCGAACGGTGCACCGCGAGGTCACGCAGACCCGCCCGGCACTCGGCCAACGCGGTCGTCGGGCGGGACGAGGCGCGAGCCGCCAGCGCGCCGGCGAGCCGGCCGCGGACCCGCACGAGCACCTGCCCGCTGCGCCCGAGCTCGTGTGCGCGGTCGAGCGCCGGGATCGCGTCGCGCGGCCGGTCCATGTCGAGCGCGACACGACCGGCGACGAGGTAGGCCTCGACCGCGCTGTGCAGGTGACCGGTCTGCTCCAGCCGGACGGCCGCCCGGCGTGCGGCGACCAGCTCGGCGACGCCGGCAGAGCCTGCGCGCTGCCGGGCTTCGACGCCGACGAGCACGGCCTTGTCCCGCCAGCCTGCGCGGTGCTGCCTGCGGGCCGAGTCGGCCGCTGCGGCGGCCAGGTCCCGGGCGGCGTCGAGGTCGCCGGTGAGCAGCGAGATCCGGGCCAGCCGCAGCTGCGCGTCCGTGGCCATCATCGAGACGCCCGCAGCGACGAGCTCCTCGACCGCACGCTCCGCGGCCGCCGTGGCCTCCGGCAGCAGCCGGAGGTCCATCATCGCGTCCGCGTACTCGGTGTAGTACTCACCGAGCGGCATGCCCGCAGCCGTGTAGGCGCTGGCCGACCGGTCGAAGTCCTGCAGCCCCTCGGACAGCCGCCCGGCGCGCACCGCGATCCACGCCCGCGTCTGCACGACCGGGCCCAGACCACCAGGAGCGTCCGCCGCGAGGGCGACCGCGCGGTCGGCCTTCTCGAGCGCGAGGTCGTACGCACCCCGTTCAGCCAGCACGAGCGCGAGGTTGTTGTGGACGACCAACGCCGTGCGTCGGCTGGTGAGGAAGGGGTCGTCGAGCAACGCCCAGTAGCGGGCCTCAGCGTCTGCGAGCCGGCCCGCGTTGTGCGCCACGACGGCCCTGGACAGCCGGACCCGGACGAGGAACGCCCCTCGCTCGTCGGGGTCGACCCCGACCGCGCGGCTGATCGCCACGAGCGCCCCGTCGAGGTCTCTCGCGGACGCAGACGCCCGACCGAGCTCCTGGTGGACCGACGCCCGGCTGGCCAGCGCCCCCGCCTCGATCGAGTGCAGCGCGTGCTGACGCGCGACGCGCACCGCCTCGTTCAGCAGGCGGCGCGCGGTCGAGTCGTCCTGGCGGGACACGAAGCTGAACGCGAGCGCCCGCAGGCTGAGTCCCAGCAGCTCGGGGTCTCTCCTGCGGCGCGCGAGAGCGACCGCTGCTCGCGCATCCTGCTCTGCACCCTGTGGATCCAGCTCGGCAGCGGTAAGAATCTGACGAACGTGTATCAAGAGCTCGTCCCGGCCCTCTGTTAGGGCGTAAGACTCGTCTTTCGACGTCGGCGGCTCGGTCCCGAGCGCGGGCGGGCACATCTTCCGGATTCTAGGCGGAACACAGGGAGCAGCAGTGAGCGTGTTTTCAGACGGACCCGGTTCGCCCGGGCGCCCTTTCGGCGACGACTACCGCAGCCCGGCCGAGGGCGACGCGGTCGAGCCGCGAGTACGCGCACGCGTCCAGCGCCAGGTCAACGACCTGACCCAGCGACGCCTCGACCCGAGCTTGCGCCGCCGCCTGAACAACGCCGTGGTCGACCGGTGGTCCCAGCGCCGCGACGTCGCGCTCGACGTCCGGACCGCCGAGAACGGCCTCGAGACGATCGTGGTGAACGGCGAGATCCTGCTCACGGCCGCATCGTGGCTCATGCCGAACGTGGAGACCTACCTGACCCGCCGGGGGATGACCCGCCAGCCGGTCGGCTGTCCCGACCTCGAGGACCGCATCGTGCGCGTGGTCAGCGACCGCCCGGCCACGCCGGAGCGGCTCGAGGACATCGTGGCCGAGCTGCGCACACGCGGCGTCTCGGCGTCGCTGACGCACATCACTCCCCTGGCACCGGTGATGAAGCCCCTGTGCGGGGTCGCCGTCCCGAGCATCGGGACCTTCGAGGACTACGGCGTGCACCCCACCGGCGAGGGCGTCGGTGCGCGGGTGGCCGTGATCGACACCGGCATCGACGGGCACCTGCGCAGCGACGGCTGGCTGACCGGCATCGACCGGCGCACCGACGACCCTGCGACGCACGGCAACGAGGACAACGTCGACCCGCTCGACAACCAGCCCGCTGACGGGTACCTCGACTTCGCGGCCGGGCACGGCACGTTCGTCGGCGGGATCGTGGCGCAGGTGGCGCCCACCGCGGACGTCCGCGTGTACCGGGCGCTCACCACCGCCGGGTCCGGCAGCGAGATCGAGGTCGCCTGCGCGCTGATCCGCGCGGTCCGCGAGGGCGCGCAGGTCGTCAACCTCTCGCTGGGGACGCAGACGCAGTACGACCAGCCCTCGATCGCGATCGGCGCGGCGCTCGACGTCGTCCGGGAGATCGAGGCAGAGCGCGGCGAGGAGGTGCTGATCGTCGCGGCGGCCGGGAACTTCGGGGACTCGACGCCGGTCTGGCCCGCTGCGTTCCGACGGGTCGTCTCGGTGGCCGCGCTCACCGCCGACCTGCAGCCCAGCATGTTCACGAGCCGCGGCTGGTGGGTCGACTGCTCCGTCGTCGGCGAGGGGATCCTGTCGACGTTCGTCGCCGGAGACCAGTCGCCGGACTTCACCAGCGACCCGGAGACCTTCCCCGAGGACGCCTTCGCACGATGGAGCGGCACCTCGTTCGCCGCACCCCAGGTCGCGGGTGCCATCGCCCGACTCATGCACGAGCGAGGCATCGGCCCGCGCGACGCCTACGTCCAGCTGCTGGCCACGGGCGAGCCGGTGCCGGACTTCGGGCAGACCTTCACGATCTTGCCGGGCCTCTAATCATGCTGGGCACACTGTGGCGGGCGCGCCATGATGGCATCCACGTCGAGAGACGAAAGGATGGACGCGTGGACAACGACGACCCGTACCGCGCGTGGGACGCGCCGGCGCTGGTCACAGGCGCGCTCAACGGCGACCAGGGGGCCTGGACCGAGATCGTGCGACGTCACGCACCCGCCGTGATCGCGCGCGTGCGCCAGTTCCGACTGACTCCGCACCAGGCCGAGGACGTCGCACAGACCGTCTGGCTCAACCTGCTGGAGAACCTCGAGAAGCTGCGCGATCCGCACGCCCTGCCGGGATGGATCGCGACGACGGCGCGGCACGAGTGCATCCGCGTCACCAACGCGAACCGGCGAACGGTCCCGGTGGACCCGCAGGCCGGCCGCCTCGACGGTGCGACCGAGACCGACCTCGACGAGCGCATGCTGCTCGTCGAACGGGAGCGGGCGCTGCGGGAGGGGCTCGCCGAGCTGCCCGAGCACCAGCGAGAGGTGCTGCTCATGCTCTCGGTGGACCCACCGCTGAGCTATGCCGAGATCGCCGAGAGGCTCGGCGTTCCCATCGGCTCGATCGGTCCCACTCGGGGCCGAGGTCTGGCGCGGCTCCGCCAGACGACAGCGATCAAGAGCTATGTGGCGGCCTGGACCGCCACGACAACAGGAGAGGGGGGACGCGATGTCCTGGCACTCGGATGACCGCGCCCACGCCCAGTCGCCCTGGGCGGACGACGAGGCACTGGGCGGAGACCTCGTGACCGCCGTCGCCGGAGCCGACCTGTACGACCACGTGCTCGCGAGCGCCGACCTGGCGTTCCGCGCCCACCGCGGGATGGTCGACGCCCGTGCGGGCCTCGAGATGGACCTGCTCCTGCTCGAGCTCGTCTACGACTCCGGAGCCGCCGACGCCCCCGCGGGCGTCCGGGACCGCTCCGGCGGCACGTCGCGCACGCTCGTCTTCCAGGGCGACGCTCTCGGCGTCGAGCTCGAGGTCGAGACGGCGTCGATCGAGGGACAGCTGATCCCGCCGCGGGCCGGGCACGTGACCTTGCGGACGCCGTCCGAGGAGGTCGCATCGGTCGACACCGACGACGTCGGCTACTTCCGGTTCGACATCCGCCCCGACGGGCCGCTCCGGCTGGAGTGCAGCAACGGCGACGGCACCTGCGTCACGCAGTGGCTGCCGTACTGATGGCGTCCTGAGCTCGCACTGAGCCTGTGGACGACGAAAGGCCCGGTCCTCGCGGACCGGGCCTTTCGTGCCTGTGCTGCCAGCGTCAGGCTGCGTCGTCCTCGGAGGTGAGGTTCCGCGTCTTGTTCTGGTCGACCAGGATGCCGGGGCCGTTCGTGGTCGAGAACGTCGCCTTGGCGATGTAGCGACCCTTCGACGACGACGGCTTGAGACGCAGGACCTCGTCGAGCGCCGCGGCGTAGTTCTCCACCAGCTGGACGTCGCTGAACGACGTCTTGCCGATGATGAAGTGCAGGTTCGCGTGACGGTCCACGCGGAACTCGATCTTGCCGCCCTTGATGTCGGACACGGCCTTGGCCACGTCCATCGTCACGGTGCCGGTCTTCGGGTTCGGCATCAGGCCACGCGGACCCAGGACCTTGCCCAGTCGACCGACCTTGCCCATGAGGTCCGGCGTCGCGACGGCGGAGTCGAAGTCGGTCCAGCCGGCCGCGACCTTGTCGATCAGCTCGTCGCCGCCGACCTCGTCGGCACCGGCCGCGCGAGCCTGCTCGGCACGCTCGCCCGTCGCGAAGACGATGACGCGGGCGGTCTTGCCCGTGCCGTGGGGCAGGTTGACCGTGCCACGGACCATCTGGTCCGCCTTGCGCGGGTCGACGCCGAGGCGGAAGGCGACCTCGACGGTCGCGTCGTACTTGGTGGTGGACGTCTCCTGCGCGAGCCGGACAGCGGCGAGGGGGGCGTACAGGACGCCGTCCTCGATCTTCTCGGCGGCGTTGCGGTACGCCTTGCTGTGCTTGGCCATCTGCTTCGTTCTCCTTGGTAGCAGTCGTGGTCTGTCGGGCCGCACATGGCCCTGCCACTGGGGGTGTTTCTCGGTCTTCCAGGTCAGCCCTGGACGGTGATGCCCATCGAACGCGCGGTGCCGGCGATGATCTTCTCAGCGGCGGCGAGGTCGTTCGCGTTGAGGTCCTCGAGCTTCGTGGTCGCGATCTCGGTGACCTGCGCCTTGGTCAGCGAGGCGACCTTGACGGTGTGGGGCGTGGGCGAACCCTTGGCCACACCGGCGGCCTTCTTGATCAGCTCGGCGGCCGGCGGCGTCTTCGTGATGAAGGTGAACGAGCGGTCCTCGTACACCGTGATCTCGACGGGGATGACGTTGCCGCGCTGCGCCTCGGTGGCCGCGTTGTACGCCTTGCAGAACTCCATGATGTTGACGCCGTGCTGACCCAGCGCCGGACCGATCGGCGGCGCGGGGGTGGCGGCGCCAGCCTTGATCTGGAGCTTGATCAGGCCGGTGACCTTCTTCTTCGGGGGCATGCTCAACTTCCGTTCCGTGTCGTAGGCCGACGCCATGGGCGATGACCCGGTTGCAGGACCCGTCCGCTGGACGGGCTCTCAGTCAGATCTTGGCGACCTGGCTGAAGGACAGCTCGACCGGGGTCTCCCGGCCGAAGATGGAGACGAGCACCTTGAGCTTCTGGTTCTCGGCGCTGATCTCGGAGATCGTCGCCGGCAAGGTGTCGAACGGGCCGTCGGTCACGGTGACCGACTCGCCGATGGTGAAGTCGACCTTGATCTGCGAAGCGGCCTTGGCGGCGCTCGCGGCGGTGGTCGGCGTCTTGGGCTCGAGCGACGGCGCGAGCATCGAGAAGACCTCGTCGAGCGTCAGCGGGACGGGCTGGTGGGTGTGCCCCACGAAGCCGGTGACGCCCGGCGTGTGCCGGACGGCGCCCCACGACTCGTCGGTCAGGTCCATGCGCACCAGGACGTAGCCGGGGATGCGCACGCGCTTGACGACCTTGCGCTGCGCGTTCTTGATCTCCACGACCTCTTCCATGGGGACCTCCACCGCGTAGATGAAGTCCTCCATGTTCAGGCTCTGGCGGCGGTTCTCGAGGTTCGCCTTCACGCGGTTCTCGTAGCCGGCGTAGGAGTGGATGACGTACCAGTCACCCAGCTGGCTGCGGAGCTGCGCCTTGAACGCGGCGACCGGGTCCTCCTCGACGTCGGGCTCGACCTCGTCGGCCTCGTCCTCGGGCTCGGCCCCCTCGTCGGACGCAGCCTCGTCGGACTCGACCTCGTCGGACTCGACGTCGTCGGCGGCGTCGCTCTCGGTGGCGTCGACGTCGACACCCTCGGCGTCCCCGGCCGTTGCCTCGACAGCCTCGACCGACGCGAGAACGTCGTCGAGCTCAATCTCGGCGCCCGTCGTGGGCTCCTGCGACTCCTGCGACACGTGCGAACCTGCCTTCTCTAGCGTGTGCGCCCCGGCATGCCGGGGCGGTGAGCGCCCCTCGGGGCGACTTGGTAGGGATGATCGAGGGCGACCGGCGCGAGCGCCGTCAGCCTCCGAAGACCCAGAACGTGAGCTTTCCGACGAGCAGGTCCACCACGGTGACGAACGCCATGATCACGGCGACGAACACCAGCACGACGCTGGTGTAGGTCAGCAGGTCAGATCGCGTCGGGCGGACGACCTTCTTGAGCTCGCCCTTGACCTGACGGAAGAACAACGCGATCCGGGCGAACAGTCCGGGACGCTCCTTGCCCTTTGCGGGCTTGGAGGGACGCGCAGCCGAACCCTCGGCGTCGGACGCCGCAGCCGGTGCTGTTTCGCTCACGTCAGGCCCCTACGTCTCGTGGTGGTCGGGCTCCGTACGGAACCCGACGATCGGACGGGCCGACGCGTCGCGCCGGACCGACCGGCGGTCCTGCTCACCGCTCTGCCCCAGGAGGGCCGAGCGAATGCGCAGGGTAGACAGGACTCGAACCTGCAACCTGCGGTTTTGGAGACCGCTGCGCTACCAATTGCGCCACTACCCTTCGGAGGCTTCGAGCCGCCATGACGTTCCGCGCGCGCCGACGGACACCACCCGCAGGGGGTCCGTGCACGTCACCCGATGCAGCGATCTCGTGATGCGATCACGCACTCCGGGGCACGGCTCATCATGGCGGAAGTCAACCGCCGGGGATCCACTGTACGCGACGGTTGCGGCTGGGTCGAACCGCTCGTCGTCGACCATCGGTCCGTGGATCGGGCTCGCGATGTCTGGTCCGTGAAATGCCGGACGCTCCCCCACGTGACCTCTGCCACTATGGGGGCCGTGACCGAGCAGACGCCCTCTCCCCGTCCCCGCGTGTCCGCCCGACTGGCCGCGATCGCCGAGTCGGCGACGCTCGCGGTCGACGCCAAGGCCAAGGCGCTCAAGGCCGCCGGGCGCCCGGTGATCGGGTTCGGCGCCGGTGAGCCCGACTTCCCGACGCCCTCGTACATCGTCGACGCAGCCATCGCCGCCGCGAAGGACCCGGTGAACCACCGGTACTCGCCCGCGGCCGGCCTGCCCGCCATGCGCGAGGCCGTGGCGGCCAAGACGCTGCGGGACTCCGGTTACGAGGTCAAGCCGTCGCAGGTGCTCGTGACCAACGGCGGCAAGCAGGCCGTCTACCAGGCGTTCGCGGCGATCGTGGACCCGGGCGACGAGGTCCTGCTGCCCGCGCCGTACTGGACCACCTACCCCGAGGCGATCCGGCTCGCGGGCGGCGTCCCGGTCGAGGTGTTCGCCGGGGCGGACCAGGGCTACCTCGTCACCGTCGAGCAGCTCGAGGCCGCGCGCACCCCGAAGACGAAGGCGCTGCTGTTCTGCTCGCCGTCGAACCCCACCGGCGCGGTCTACTCGCCCGAGGAGACCGCCGCCATCGGACGCTGGGCGCTCGAGCACGGGATCTGGGTCATCACCGACGAGATCTACGAGCACCTGACCTACGACCACGCCGTGTTCACGCCCATCGTGCGCGTGGTGCCGGAGCTGGCGGACAGGACGATCGTCCTGAACGGCGTCGCCAAGACCTACGCCATGACCGGCTGGCGGGTCGGCTGGATGATCGGGCCGGCCGACGTGATCACGGCCGCGACGAACCTGCAGTCGCACCTCACGTCGAACGTGGCCAACGTGTCGCAGCGCGCGGCGATCGCCGCGCTGACCGACGACCTGGCCGCGGTCGAGGAGATGCGGTACGCGTTCGACCGTCGTCGGCGCCTCATCGTCGAGATGCTCAGCACGATCGACGGCTTCGAGGTGCCGGTGCCGCAGGGGGCGTTCTACGTCTACCCGTCGGTGCGGGGTGTGCTCGGCCGCACGATCCGCGGCGTCACCCCCACCACGTCGGCCGAGCTGGCGACGCTGATCCTCGAGCAGGCGGAGGTCGCCGTGGTGCCCGGCGAGGCGTTCGGGCCCAGTGGCTACCTGCGTCTGTCCTACGCGTTGGGTGACGACGACCTGATCGAGGGGGTCAGCCGGATCCAGGCGCTGCTCGCGCAGTAGCGCGCGAGCTTCCTGATCTGAGTTCCGGGCATACGGCCCTGCCTGCGCGGACATACCGTCCGACATGTCCCGCAGTGCCGGCGTCGGCGGTCGTGCCCATGCACGCCCTCCGCACGCACGTTCGCACTTCGCGGGAGGTGCCGACGACGGCGACCGGCTCGATCCTGCTGCGTCGCCGGACGCTCGCGCACCTCACGGTCCGCACCGGCGACACCCGGCGCTCCCGAGGCCGACAGCTGGCGAGGGGCGAGGTCGGCGCCGAGCACTTCGACACCGTGCGCGGCGTCGGCTACCGGCTGGCGGACGCGTCGGTGCAGCACCGAGCACACTGGCAGACTGACCGGGTGCGCGATCTGGCCGTCCTCCC
This sequence comes from Cellulomonas sp. P4_H4, assembly GCF_056400865.1. Lineage (NCBI taxonomy): Bacteria > Bacillati > Actinomycetota > Actinomycetes > Micrococcales > Cellulomonadaceae > Cellulomonas > Cellulomonas sp. P4_H4. The sequence continues at coordinate 607,202 of NZ_JBFUKL010000001.1, read as the reverse complement.
GAAGGCCCACCTGCACCTGCACTTCACGGGGTCGATGCGCCTCTCGACGCTCGAGGAGCTCGCCACGGCCCACGGGCTGCGACTCCCCGACGCGCTCCTCGACGACAGCCCTCTGCACGTGCCCGCCGACGAGCGCGGCTGGTTCCGGTTCCAGCGGCTCTACGACGCCGCGCGCCAGTGCGTCCGCAGCGAGGCCGACATGCGCCGGATCGTCTCGGAGGCGGCCGCCGACGACGCCGCGGAGGGCTCGGGCCGGCTCGAGATCCAGGTGGACCCGACGTCGTACGCCCCCTTCGTCGGCGGCATCACCCCGGCTCTCGAGATCGTGCTGGACGAGGCACGCGCGGCGTCGCTCGCGACCGGCGTCGACATCGGCGTGATCGTCGCGGCGTCCCGGATGCGCCATCCGTTCGAGGCCCGCACGCTCGCGCGCCTGGCCGCACACCATGCCGGCCCCGTCGTCGGGTTCGGGCTGTCCAACGACGAGCGGCGCGGCGAGACCTCCGAGTTCGCGAACGCGTTCGACATCGCCCGCGAGGCCGGGCTGGCCTCCGTGCCGCACGGCGGCGAGCTGCTCGGACCGGCGCACGTCGAGTCCGTCGTCGACCACCTGCGGCCCGATCGGCTGGGTCACGGCGTCCGCTCCGGCGAGGACCCTCGGGTGCTCGACCGCGTGGTCTCGTCGGGGATCGCGCTCGAGGTCTGCCCCGCGTCGAACGTGTCGCTCGGGGTGTACCCCTCGGCGCAGGAGGTCCCCCTGCGGGCCCTGGTGTCCGCCGGTGCGACCGTCGCGCTCGGCGCCGACGACCCCTTGCTGTTCCGGTCGCGTCTGGTCGACCAGTACGAGATCGCGCGCGACGTGCACGGCTTCACCGACGACGAGCTGGCCGAGCTCGCGCGGTCGTCGATCCGGGCCAGCCGCGCGGCGGAGCAGGTCAAGACCCGGCTGCTCGCGGGCGTCGACGCCTGGCTGGCGCCCTGACGGGCCACTTGACGAGCTGCGCACGATGGAGGATTGTATCAATCGATTGATCCATTGATACAGGGGGTCCGATGTCCGCCGTCCTGCCGTTGCTTCTCGTCCTGCTCCTCGGCCTCGGCGTGGGATGGGCGCTGCGCCCGGTCCGCACCGACGGACCTCAGAGCCCGTCGGCCGCCTGGCTCGCGGCCGAGCAGCACGCGCGCCGCGTGGTCGCGGTCGCCTGGATCGTCCTCCTGCTGGTCCCGGTGCTCGTGGCCGTCGGCCCGATGATGCCCGGCGGGGTCCAGCGAGGTGCGGTGCTGGGGATCCTGCCGTGCGTCGCCGGGATCGCCTTCCTGCTCGTCAGCGGCTTCGGCGAGCTGACCTGGCCACGGCCCGCCGGTGCCCTGCGCCGCGCGCCGCTCGTGCGACGGCGGGTCCTCGACGTCGTGCCGCGCGCACTGTCGATCCTGACCGCCGCCTGGGTCGGCCTGCTGACGATCCTGCTGCTGGTGTGCGGAGCCGCCGCCGGCACGGACGGACGGTCGCTGTCGTACTCGCGCGCACCGGGCACGCTGAACACCGCCGGCCCCTTCCCCGGCTGGTACTACGGGCGCCCCATCGGGATCACGCTCCTGGTCCTCGTGCTCCTGACCGTCCTCGTGCTGGTTCTCGTCGCGCGCCGGCCCGCGGTCAGCGACACGTCGCCCGAGGCCGACCTCGCGCTGCGCCGGACCTCGTCGCGCCGCGTCCTCGCCGGCGTGCAGCTGGTCGTCGCGTGGACGCTCGCCGGCTGCCTGTACATCGCCTCCACCGCCGTCCACAGCGTCCAGCCCCGCTGGGCGGACGCGCTCGGCCCCGGCACGTCCACGACGATCGCGGCGATCCTCGCGTTCGCCGCGGTGGGGATCCCGATCGCGGCCGCCGTCGTGGCCGTGCGCGGCTCGGTCTCGAAGGCAGGGGCGGCCACCCGGACGTCGGTCGCCGCATGAGCGCGCAGCTGGAGGTCGACGTCACGTCGGGCGTCCCCGCGTTCGAGCAGATCCGGTCCCAGGTCGTCGCGCACGTCGCCGCGGGGCGGTTGGTGGCCGGTGACCGGCTGCCGACCATCCGCGCGCTGGCCACCGACCTCGGGCTCGCCGCGGGGACCGTGGCACGCGCGTTCCACGAGCTGGAGGCCGAGGGGGTCGTCGAGACGCGTCGCCGCGCCGGGACCGTGATCGCCGCCGGAGCCTCGGTCCCGACCGACGTCGCCCGGCGGGCCGCCCAGACCTATGTGGCAGCGGTCCGTGCGGTCGGGCTCAGCGACGACGAGGCGCTCGTCCTGGTGCACGGCGCGCTGATCGGCACGCCGCCGGACGTCAGAGGCTGACGCCCACCAGGACCGGCTCGGGCTCGAGCGTGACGCCGAACGTCGACGCGACCCCGGCTCGCACCTCGCGGGCGACCGTGAGCAGGTCCTCGGCCGTCGCGCTCCCACGGTTCGTGAGCGCGAGCGTGTGCTTGGTGGACAGCGTCGCCGGACCCGGCGACCCGAAGCCACGCGCGAAGCCGGCCCGGTCGATCAACCAGGCGGCGCTCGTCTTGACCAGGCCGTCCTGCGCGGGGAACCGAGGGGCATCGTCCGGCAGCTCCGCCGCGTCGGCCGGGCTCAGCAGCGGGTTGGTGAAGAACGAGCCGGCGCTCCACGTGTCGTGGTCGTCCGCGTCGAGCACCATGCCCTTGCCCGCGCGGAGCCCGAGGACCGCGGACCGGACCTCCCCCAGCGGGGCCCGCTCGCCCACCGCGACCCCGAGGGTCCGGGCGAGCTCGGGGTACGCGATGGGACGGGACAGGTCGCCGGGCCGGAGCTGGAACGTCACGTCGAGCACCACGTAGCGCGGCGTCGGTCCCCAGGGCGCGTGCGGGTCGTCGGAGGAGCCGTGCATCGAGCGCTTGAGCAGCGACGTCCGGTACGCGAAGGCCAGCGTGACCAGGGGCAGCGTCCGGACGCGGCCGCGAGCGCGGTCCCAGACCCGGACGATCGAGATGCTCTGCGACACCTCCTGGCCGTACGCCCCGACGTTCTGCACGGGTGTCGCGCCCGTCGAGCCGGGGATCCCCGACAGCGCCTCGACGCCCGTGAGCTCCTGCTCGACCGCGTACCGCACGACGTCGTCCCACGGGGTGCCCGCCGGGACGGTGAGGGTCGCTCCGGCGCACGCGGAGGCGTCCGGCACCTCGACCCCGGAGCGCACGTCCCGCACCACGACCCCGTCGAAACCTGCGTCCGCGACGAGCAGGTTGGACCCGCCGCCGACGACGAGCAGCGGCTCCCCGTCGGCATCGGCGGAACGGACGGCGTCGATCAGCTCGGCCTCGGTGCTCGTCTCGACGTACCTGCTCGCCGGGCCCCCGACACGCAGCGTGGTCAGGTCGGCGAGGGTCCTGGCGGGAGTGCTGACGGCGGGCCAGACGATGGTCGGGGGGACGGTCGCCGGCGAACAGTCGGCCGTGCTCAGCTCGGTCTGCACGTGCTCAGGTTAGTCCTGCGCCGCAGGAGGGACCGAGGCGGGCCGCAGCGGCGCGGCTGCTCCGACCACGCAGAGCCCGAGCGCGATGGGGACGATGACGACGAGCAGCGCGTGCCGGTAGCCGACGTGCTGCGCGAGCAGACCGATGAGCGGCGGGCCGGCGAGGAAGGCGCTGTAGCCGATCGTCGCGACGACGCTCACGCGGGCCGGGGCCCGTAGCGGGTCGTCGGCCGCGGCGCTGAGCCCGACCGGGAACCCGAACGCGGCGCCCATACCCCAGGCGACGACCCCGACCAGGGCGAGCCACAGCGGCCCGGCGAGCGCGAACACGACCAGCCCGACGAGCGACAGGATCGCGGACAGGCGCAGCACGACGACACGGCCGCGCCGGTCGAGCAGCACGCCACCGAACCAGCGCATGGACGTCATGGCCGCGACGAACACGCCGAACGCCAGCGCGCCGAGCGCCTCCCCGGTGCTGAACCCGTCGACGACCGCGAGGCTGACCCAGTCGTTGGCGGATCCTTCGGTCAGTGCCGCGGCGAGCACCACGACGCCGATGAGCAACGTGCGCGGCTCGAGCCAGGCCTGCATCGCGGCGCGACGACCCTTCGGCGGCGCCTCCGCGTGCGCGACCTCGTGCTCGTCGGCAGCGGGCAGGAACCGCCGGACCGCGAAGGCGACGACGACCACCGAGGCGATCACGGCGATCGGGACGTGGACGACCACAGGGACGCTCAGGAAGGCCATGAGGGCGGCCAGGCCGGCCGCGGCGACCGTGCCGAAGGAGAAGCCGGCGTGGAACCTCGGCATGATCGTGCGGCCGAGGTGCTGCTCGACGGCGGCACCCTCGAGGTTCATGGCCGTGTCCCAGATGGCCGTGCCGATGCCGAACATGATGAGCCCGAACCCGACGACGAGCACCTGCCCGGCCGCGACGCCGAACGAGGCGACGACCAGCCCGGATGCGTTGAGGATCGCGAACGCGAGCACCGTGCGTGCGGCCCCCAGTCGCTCGACGACGATGCCGGACAGCGGGAGCGCGATGAGCGAGCCGGCCGCACCGACGAGCAGCAGGGCACCCATCTGGGCCGGGGAGAAGTCGAGGCCGTCGCGGATCGCCGGCAGGCGTGCCGCCCACGTCGCGAAGTTGAAGCCGTTGAGGAAGAAGACGAGGAAGACGACGACGGAGGCACGCTCGACGAGCCGGGCGTGGGACAGCGTCACTCCCTGATCGTCCTGCACGCGATCCGTCACGGCACGCGCACCGGACGACGGCGGCGGGTGCGCTGCGTCGGGACGAGGTGGCGGGAGGGAGCCACGGGATCCGTTGCCCCGTGAGCGACCAGCGCGAGCTCGTCGACCGACTGCTCGGGCTTCTCCGGCGCCACCCGGGCCGCGAGCACGACGCTGGCGACCATCGCGACCGTGATGAGGACCAGCGCGTGCCGGGCACCGGTCGCGGCCGCGGCGATGCCGAGCAGCGGCGGAGCGGCGATCGACGCGACCGACGCGAAGGACGAGACGACCGCGACCCGGCCGGCCGCGCGCATCGGGTCGTCGGACGCGGCGGCGATACCGATGGGCACGGCGAGCGCGGCACCGAAGCCCCAGAGCACGACACCGACACCAGCGAGCGCCAGCGTGGGGGCGAAGCCGAACAGCAGGAGACCGACGATCGCGACGGACCCCGAGGCGCGCAGGACGACCACGCGCCCGTACCGGTCGATCAGGCGCGTGCCGAGCAGCCGGACGAGGGTCATGGCGCCGACGAACACGCCGAGCATCGCGGCGCCGACCGCCTCGGGCTTCTCGAACCCGTCGACGACGGCGAGCGAGAGCCAGTCGTTGGCCGACCCCTCGGACAGCGCCGCCGCCATGACGACGACACCGATCAGGAGCGTGCGGGGCTCACGCCACGAGTCGAGCGCGCTGGCGATCTTCCGCGTGCGGCCCGTCGTGACCTGCGGCTCCCCGCCCACGACGACCGGGATGGCCGCTGTCCGCGGGCGGTCGCCCGGCGCCTGCGCGAGCACGACGCCTCGCAGCGACCCGAGCCGCCACGCGACGGCGACCGCGGCGATCACCGAGAACTGGAGCGCGACGGAGATGTCGAAGTGGGAGGCCAGCGCACCGATGACGGAACCCACCACCGCACCGATGGAGAACGCCGCGTGGAACTGCGGGATCACGGTGCGGCCCATCGCGCGCTCGATGCGCGCCGACTCGACGTTCAGCGGGACGTTGCCGAGCGCGATGGCCACGCCGTTGAGGAAGATGCCGACGCCGAGCAGCCAGAGCGAGCCGACCGTCGGCCCGACGCCCATGAGCACGTACCCGACCGCGAGCACGGCGGTCGACAGGAGCAGCGAGGTCCGGCTGCCGAACCGCTGCACGACGATGCCCGCGAAGGTCACGGTCAGCAGGGCGCCGAGCGAGCCGATCAGGAGCATCAGGCCGAGCTCGCTGGTCGACAGGTCGAGCAGGTCGCGGACCGACGGGATCCGGGCGAGCCAGCTCGAGAAGATGATGCCGGTGAGGGCGAACAGACCCATGAGGAGCCAACGGGCTCGACTCACGGCAGGGGGCAGCCCGGGGTGGGCGGGGTGACTCACGGAAGCTCCGAGACGGTGGTGATTGGCGTGGTGGTCGATCGGTCCCACTCAAAATCGAATCGATTCGACTCGCTGACGATCAGGCGGTCGAATCGATTTGAGGGACACGATCATTCTGCGGGTACGCTTGCCGCTGCGTCAAACAGTTTCCGAGCCCGGCCTGCTGATTCGCCCGATCTGGAGGATGTGCCCTGTCCCCGACCCGCCCCACGTTGGCCGACGTCGCCGCAGCGGCGGGCGTCTCCGTGTCGACGGCATCCCTGGCGTTCTCAGGAGCCGGGCCGATCGCCGCGACGACACGCCAGAAGGTCCTCGACGCGGCCGCCCGGCTCGACTACTCCGGGCCGAACCCCCTCGGTCAGCAGCTGCGCCGCGGTCGCTCAGGAATCGTCGGCGTCGTCGTCGGCGACTCCCTCGGCCGCTCGTTCCGCGACCCCGTGTCGATCCAGGTGCTCGACGGCCTGGTCAGCACGCTGGGACCGCTCGACCTCGGCGTCCTGCTGATCCCCGGCTCGAGCGAGCCGACAGGACCGGCGGTCGACCCGCTCATCGAGACCGCCGCGATGGACGTCGCCGTGCTCATGTGGGGCGGCACCACGGACGACCCGATGCTCAGCGCCCTGCGCCGGCGCGGGATCCCCGCGGTCATCGTCGAGGGCAAGAAGGCCGACGACGTGTCCTCGGTGGGCATCGACGACCGCAGCGGCATCCGCCAGGCGACCGAGCACCTGCTCTCCCTCGGCCACACCCGGATCGCTACGGTCACGCTGCCGTTCAACCGTCTGCGCAACGAGGGACTCGTCGACGAGGAGCGCCTGTCCCACCTCGAGTGGGAGATCACCAAGCGGCGGATGGCGGGCGTGACCGACGCAGGAGTCACCCCGGTCGCCACCTACGAGACGCCGGCCTCCCTCGTGGAGCACGGTCGGTCGGCGGGGCTCACGCTGCTCGCGATGGCGGATCGCCCGACCGCGGTCGCGTGCCAGTCGGACCTGCTGGCGTCCGGCGTCGTGCTCGCCGCCCGCGAGCTGGGGCTGCGCATCCCCGAGGACGTCTCGATCAGCGGCTTCGACGGGCTCGACCTGCCGTGGCTCGCGCCCGACGTCCTGACGACGGTCAGCCAGCCGCTCGCCGAGAAGGGCGCAGCGATCGGGCACGCCGTCGAGGAGCTGCTGGCCGGCGAACCGGCCTCGTCGCGCGAGCTGCCGGTCGAGCTCCGCATCGGCACGACGACCGGACCGGCACCTTCGGTCGCCTGAGAGCGGCCTCGTCGCGCCGCTCTCGAAGGACGGCCTAGAGGCGGACGACCGCCTGGGCCTTGCCCAGCACGCGCGCGCCCTCGACGCTCACCGTCAGGTCGATCCGCGCGGTCCCGGCCTCGGCGTCGAGCGCTCCGACGACGGCGACGACCTCGATCGTCGCGGCGCCAGGGTCGGGAACGGGCACGGGACGCGTGAAACGCACCTGGTAGTCGACGACCTTGCCGGGGTCGCCCACCCAGTCGGCCACGACGCTCACGGCGGCACCCATGGTCCACATGCCGTGCGCGATCACGTCGGGCAGACCGACGGACGTCGCGATGCGGGCGTTCCAGTGGATCGGGTTGAAGTCGCCGCTGGCGCCCGCGTACCGGACCAGGCGCGCGCGGTCGACGGTGACCTCGCGGCGGGCGACCTCGGTGCCGACGGCCAGCTCGGCGACGGTGATGCTCACGAGTCCTCCGGGCGGACGGCCAGGGTGGAGACGACGGTCGCGACGGCGTCGCCCGCATCGTCGGCGATCTCGGCGCGCGTCGTGATCATGGCCAGACCGGCGCGCACGGTGATCGAGTCGACGTGCAGCACGGTGACCAGGCGGTCGCCCGCATGGATCGGCCGGTGGTGCGTGAACCGCTCGTCGGCGTGCACCACCCGGCTGAAGTCGATGCCCGCTGCGGGGTCCTCGAACAGCTGCGCCTCGGCACGCTGCGCCACGACGACGGCGAACGTCGGCGGCGCGATGACGTCGGGGTACCCGAGCGAACGCGCCACCGACGGATCCGTGTGGGCGGGGTGGGAAGCGCCGACCGCGTCGGCGAACTCCCGGAGCTTCTCGCGGCCTACCTCGTAGACGGCGTTCGGCGGGTACTCACGTCCCGCATAGCTCGTGTCGACCTGCATCCTGGTTCGATGAACCGAGATCAGCGGGTCTCGCGGTGCACGGTGTGACGGTTGTCGCGCGGGCAGAACTTCTTCATCTCGAGACGGTCGGGGTCGTTCCGACGGTTCTTCTTCGTGATGTAGTTCCGCTCCTTGCACTCCGTGCACGCGAGCGTGATCTTCGGACGGACGTCCGAGCTCTTGCTGGCCATGGTCTTGCCACCTCTCGCGCCCTCACGGGCACTGCGATTCTCGTCTTGCGCGCCGGCCGACGCGCTGTTGTGTCACTGGCGGTAGCGGGAGCGGGACTCGAACCCGCGACACCACGATTATGAGCCGTGTGCTCTAACCACCTGAGCTACCCCGCCACTGTCGGTGCGACCGGGACCCGCCGCTTGCGCAGCGAATCCGTTGGTACACACCACAGAGCCCCGAAAGGGAATCGAACCCTTGACCTTCTCCTTACCATGGAGACGCTCTGCCGACTGAGCTATCGGGGCAGCGCGAGCAAGGTTACACGGGCTCTGGCGTGGTCGCGAAATCGGTCCCACCCCAGGGCCGTGCATGCTGGTGGCCCAGCCCTTGCACCGCAGCAGCCCGGACCGATGAAGGTCCGGGCTGCGTCCGTGGCGGGTGAGGGATTCGAACCCCCGTAGGCGTTGCCAGCTGATTTACAGTCAGCCCCCTTTGGCCACTCGGGTAACCCGCCAGGGTTGTGCCCACCGTCCCACGACCGTCCAGCCTTGACTGGCCGGCCGCGCGAGCAGCGTGCGGGTGGAAGGATAGCAACACCCGGGCAGTGCTAGCGAAACGCTGGCGAGACCGATACGGCCACCGGGGTAAGGGACCCAGCCAGCAGGAGGAGAGTCATGGCGAGCGAAGCGTCGTTCGACGTCGTCAGCAAGGTCGACCGCCAGGAGGTGGACAACGCGCTGAACCAGGCGTCGAAGGAGATCGCCCAGCGGTACGACTTCAAGGGCGTCGGCGCCTCGATCGCGTGGAGCGGCGAGAAGATCCTGATGATCGCCAACTCCTCCGAGCGGGTCCTCGCTGTCCTCGACGTCTTCGAGACGAAGCTCATCCGCCGCGGCATCTCGCTGAAGTCGCTGGACACCGGTGGCGACGACGGCCCCGAGCCCAAGCCGTCCGGCAAGGAGTACCGGCTCGAGGCGCTCATCAAGGAAGGCCTCTCCAGCGAGACCGCCAAGAAGGTGGCCAAGATCATCCGCGACGAGGGTCCCAAGGGCATCAAGACGCAGATCCAGGGCGACGAGCTGCGCGTGACCGGCAAGAGCCGCGACGACCTGCAGGCCGTCATCGCCCTGCTCAAGGGCGCCGACGTCGACGCCGACCTGCAGTTCACCAACTACCGCTGATCGATCAGTAGCGGGTGATGCCGCCCTGCTGGTTGGCCTGCTTCTCGAGGCGAGCGATCCGGTCGGCCATGGGAGGGTGCGTGGCGAAGAGCTTGCCCATGCCCGCACCGGAGAACGGGTTCGCGATCATCAGGTGCGAGACGTCGACGAGCTCACGGTCCTGGGGCAGCGGGCGGGCCCGGGTGCCCTGCTCGAGCTTGCGGAGCGCTGACGCGAGCGCGAGCGGGTCGCCCGTGAGCGTGGCACCGTCCTCGTCGGCGTCGTACTCGCGGGTGCGGCTGATCGCCAGCTGGACGAGCATCGCGGCGATGGGCGCGAGGAGTGCGAGCAGCAGTCCGGCGATCGGGTTGCCGCGGTCGCGGTCGTTGCCGCCCCCACCGAAGAAGAGCGCGAACTGCGCGAGGGACGTGATGACGCCCGCCACGGCCGCGGCCACCGACGACGTGAGGATGTCGCGGTTGTAGACGTGCATGAGCTCGTGCCCGAGGACGCCGCGCAGCTCGCGCTCGTCGAGCAGCCCGAGGATGCCCTCGGTGCAGCAGACGGCGGCGTGGGACGGGTTGCGGCCGGTCGCGAACGCGTTCGGCGCGGCCGTCGGCGAGATGTACAGCCGGGGCATCGGCTGGCGGGCCTGCGTGGAGAGCTCGCGCACGATGCGGTACATGGCCGGCGCCTCGAGCTCACTGACCGGACGTGCCCTCATGGCACGGATGGCGATCTTGTCGGAGTTCCAGTAGCTGTACGCCGTCATGATCAGGCCGAGCGCGGTGAAGAGCACCAGGAACTTCGGTGTCCCGCCGCCCAGCAGCCAGCCGATCCCCAGCAGGATCGCCCACATCACGCCGAACAGCGCCGCCGTCTTCAGCCCGTTGAAGTGCTGGTGGCCCATCGTCTCCCCGTCTCTCGTCTGCACCCGTGAAACGCGCACGGGTCTGCGCAGGTTCCCTCGTATCCTGGGCCCACGTCCCCACTGAAGACACCGGAGTACGCCGTGCGACTTGCCCGTTGGACCACCCTTGCCGCCGTCGTCGCCCTCGCGCTCGCGGCGTGCGCTCCCACCGACGACTCGACGGGCGACGCGCCGAGCGAGTCCACGGGCGCCCTGGAGACCCTCAAGAGCGGCGTCCTGACGATCGCGACCTCCGACCCCGCGTACGAGCCGTGGGTCGTCGACAACGACCCGACGAGCGGCAAGGGCTTCGAGTCCGCCGTCGCGTACGCGGTCGCCGAGCAGCTCGGCTTCGACAAGGACCACGTCACCTGGGTCACCGCGAGCTTCGACCAGATCATCGCGCCGGGGGCCAAGAACTTCGACTTCGCGGTCAACCAGGTCTCCATCAGCGACGAGCGCGAGGCGAGCCTCGACTTCTCGTCGCCGTACTACACGACCGCGCAGGCCGTCGTGACCCTGGAGACGTCGGCCGCCGCGGACGCCGCGTCGCTCGCGGACCTCAAGCCGCTGCGCATCGGCGCCATGGTGGGCACGACGAGCCTGACGGCGGCGCAGGAGTCGATCGACCCGAGCACGCCCGTGCAGGTCTTCAACGACAACGACCAGGTCAAGCAGGCCCTGACCTCGGGCCTGGTCGACGCGATCGTCGTGGACCTGCCGACCGCGCTGTACATCACGGCGGCGGAGCTGGACGGCGGCAAGGTGCTCGGGCAGCTGCCCGACAGCGCCGGCGGTGACGCGTTCGGCCTCGTGCTGGACAAGGGCAGTGTCCTCACGGTCGCCGTGACCGACGCCGTGGACGCTCTCCGCGAGGACGGCACGCTCGCCGACCTCGAGGCGGAGTGGCTCACCGACGCCGCGGGTGCCCCGGTCCTGAAGTGAGCGTGACCGCGGCCTGGGTGCCGTCCGCGCGCCAGCAGGAGCGGGACAGGTTCCGACGAGGACGAGCGCGCCGCTCGACGGCGGTGGCGATCGTCTCGACGGTCCTGCTGGCGGCCGTCGCGTGGCTCGCGCTCGTCTCCTCGCCCGGGTGGCCGCGGGTCAAGGCGTCGTTCTTCGACTGGGAGGTCGCCAAGGCGTCCTTCCCGGCGATCCTGGAAGGACTCTGGCTGAACGTCCGCGTCATGGCGTGCAGCGCGGTCGTCATCGTGGTCGTCGCCATGGCGCTCGCGCTCATGCGCACGCTGCGCGGACCCGCGTTCTTCCCGCTGCGGGCGCTCTCGGCCGGCTACGTCGACATCTTCCGGGGGCTGCCCCTGATCCTCGTGATGCTGCTCGTCGGCTTCGGGCTCCCGGGTCTGCGCCTGCAGGGCATCCCGACGTCGGCGGTCTGGCTGGGCGGCCTGGCGCTCGTGCTGACCTACTCGGCGTACGTGGCGGAGGTGTTCCGGGCCGGGATCGAGTCCGTGCACCCCTCCCAGGTCGCTGCCGCGCGGTCGCTCGGCCTGACGCACGGGCAGTCGTTGCGGCACGTCGTCCTGCCGCAGGCCGTGCGCAACGTCGTGCCGCCGCTGCTCAACGACCTGGTGTCGCTGTCCAAGGACTCGGGCCTCATCTCGATCCTCGGCGCGATCGACGCCGTCCGGGCCGCGCAGATCGAGACCGCGCACTACGCCAACTTCACGCCGTACGTCGTCGCCGGGGTCCTGTTCGTGCTGCTCACGTTCCCGCTGGCGCGCTTCACGGACGCGCTGGCCAAGCGGTCCGGGTGGATCGGCGCGCAGAGCACGATCGCCGGGAGCGGGGCGCTGCGATGAGCCCGCTGCTCTCCGTCCGCGACGTCCGCAAGTCGTTCGGTGACCATCTCGTGCTGGACGACCTGTCGCTGGACGTCGACCCGCACAAGGTCGTCGTGCTGATCGGCGCCTCCGGGTCGGGCAAGTCCACGCTGCTGCGGTGCATCGACCTGCTCGAGGACATCGACGACGGCGTCATCGAGCTCGAGGGCCAGGACATCACCGACCCGCGGCTCGACGCCAACTCCGTCCGCGCGCGGATCGGGATGGTGTTCCAGGCCTACAACCTGTTCCCGCACCTGAGGGTGCTCGACAACGTGACGCTCGCCCCGCGGCTCGTGCACAAGACCGCACGCAAGGACGCCGAGGCCGAGGCGCTGGCCGTGCTCGAGCGCGTCGGCCTGGCGAGCAAGGCGAAGGCCTACCCCGACGAGCTGTCGGGCGGGCAGCAGCAGCGCGTCGCGATCGCCCGCGCCCTCGTCGGGAAGCCCGCCGTGATGCTCCTCGACGAGGTCACGAGCGCGCTCGACCCCGAGCTGGTGGGCGAGGTGCTCTCGCTGCTCGCCGAGCTGAAGCAGACCGGCCTGACCATGGTGATCGCCACGCACGAGATGGGCTTCGCGCGCGAGGTCGCCGACGAGGTCTGCTTCCTGCACGAGGGCCGCGTGCACGAGCGGGGTACGCCCGCGCAGGTGCTCGGCGACCCGCAGGAGGACCGCACGCGCGAGTTCCTCCGGCGGATCACCGGCTGACGGTCAGGCCAGCCCTCAGGACTCCGGGACTTCCTGCCCGAGCGCGACGGCGACCATGTGATCGCGCGGGACGAGCTTGATGCGCTCGCGGCCGTGCGGCTCGCCCAGCCCGCGCTCGTACGCGTCCAGGAGCTCCCAGCCGGTCCACTGGATCACGTCGACGCTGCGGCTGGTCAGGAACTCCACGACGGCTGCCGGGTCGCGGTCGGTGGCCGTGTAGAAGGCGTCGCCACCCTCGGCCACGTCCTCGCCGAGGTGCCGGATGGTCTCCGACGCGTCCGACTTCGTGTGGCCGATGAGGCCGACGGGCCCGCGCTTGATCCAGCCGGTCGCGTACACGCCCTGCAGGTGCTCGCCGTCGACGTCGACCACGCGGCCCTCGCGGTTGGGGATGACGCCCGCGACGTCGTCGAACGGGATGTCCACGAGCGGGGAGCCGAAGTAGCCGACCGCGCGGTACACGGCGCCCACGGCCCAGTCGTGCGTCTGGCCCGTGCCTGTGACGTTGCCGTCCCCGTTCAGCGCGGTGCGCTCGGTGCGGAGGCCGACCACGTGGCCGTCCTCGCCCAGGACCTCGACGGGCTTGTGCAGGAAGTGCAGGTGGATGCGCCGGCTCGCGGTGTTCTCCTCCGGCTCCTTCAGCGTCCAGTCCGTGAGCGTCTTGACGACCTGCTTGGTCTGGTTCGAGGAGTGGATCGCCGCCATCGAGCCCTCGTCGAAGTCGAAGTCCTCGGGGTAGACGATGACGTCGACGTCCGGCACGTGGCCGAGCTCGCGCAGCTCCAGCGGGGAGAACTTGACCTGGGCCGGGCCGCGGCGCGCGAAGACGTGCACGTCGGTGACCGGCGAGGCCTTGAGGATGTCGTAGACGTTGCCCGGCAGCTCGGTGGGCAGCAGGTCGTCGGCGTGCTTGGCCAGGATCCGGGCGACGTCGAGCGCGACGTTGCCCGCGCCGAGGACGGCGACGTGCTGCGCCTCGAGCGGCCAGGTGCGCGGGACGTCGGGGTGGCCGTCGTACCAGGACACGAAGTCGGCGGCACCGTAGGAGCCCTCGAGGCCGATGCCCGGGACCGGCAGCTCGGCGTCGCGGATCGATCCGGTGGAGAAGATGACGGCGTCGTAGAACTGGCGCAGGTCGTCCAGCTTGAGGTCCGTGCCGTAGTCGACGTTGGCCAGCAGGCGGATGTCGCCGCGCGAGAGCACGTTCTGCAGCGCCACGATGATCTGCTTGATGCGGGGGTGGTCGGGCGCGACGCCGTAGCGGACCAGGCCGAAGGGTGCCGGGAGGCGCTCGAACAGGTCGATGCTGACGTCGAGGTCGGTCTTGGACAGGATGTCGGCGGCGTAGATACCGGCCGGTCCTGCGCCGACGATGGCCACTCGCAGGGTGCTCACTGGCGCGCTTGCCTTCCGATCTTGGGGAGCTTGTGTCCAGCCCAGGGTGCGCGTACATCGGCATCTGCAGGGCTGTGCAGGGGCCAGTGTAGGGCGCAGAGCGACGTCGCCCTCAGGCCGCTGCCAGAATGCGGACACGCGTGAGACGGCGTGTCGCGCCCACGACCTAGGCTGACCGCGTGTCCGAGACCCGCCAGCCCAGCGCCGCGCTCGACGGGATCGGCCTCGCTGCCGGCGTCGGCGCGTACGCGCTCTGGGGCATCCTGCCCCTCTACTTCCCGCTGCTCTCCCCGGCCACGCCGGTCGAGATCATCGCCCACCGCGTCGTCTGGTCGCTGCTGTTCTGCGCGATCCTGTTGTTCGCCACGCGCGGCTGGGCCGGGTTCTGGCAGGCGTTGCGGACGCGCCGGATCCTCGGGCTCCTGTCGATCGCCGCGGTGCTGCTGGCGATCAACTGGGTCACGTTCGTCTTCGGGGTCCTGACCGACCGGGTGGTCGACGCGTCGCTCGGCTACTTCATCAACCCGCTCGTCACGGTGACGCTCGCGGTCGTCATCCTGCGCGAGCGTCTCCGGGTCGCCCAGTGGGTCGCGCTCGGCTTCGGGGCGCTCGCCGTCGTCGTCATCACCCTCGGCTACGGGCAGCTGCCGTGGATCGCGCTCGTGCTCGCGCTGTCGTTCGGCTTCTACGGCTTTCTGAAGAACCGCGTCGGCCGCACCGTCGAGGCGATCCCCGGTCTGGCCGTCGAGACGCTGCTGCTCGCTCCCCTGTCGCTCGGCTACCTGCTCTGGCTCGGCGGCACGGGGGACGGGACGTTCGCCGCACAGGGCGTCGGCCACGCGCTCGTGGTCGCCGCGGCCGGCATCGTCACCTCGGTGCCGCTCCTGCTCTTCGGCTCGGCCGCGCGCCGCCTGCCGCTGAGCATGATCGGGCTGCTCCAGTACATCGCGCCGATCCTGCAGTTCATCATCGGTGTCGCGATCCTGCACGAGCAGATGCCGCCCGCCCGCTGGTGGGGTTTCGCGCTCGTCTGGGTCGCGATCGCGATCCTCACGGTCGACGGGCTGCGCGCGAGCAGGGCGAGCCGGCTCGAGCGTCGGGCTACCGAGGTCTCCGTGTGAGCGCGGCGTCCACGACGATCACCGTCACGTTGTCCTTGCCGCCGGCCGCGAGCGCCGCCGCGACCAGCTTGTCCGCCGCCTCCTGAGCGTCGTCGCTCGCCCGGAGCTCGGCCTCGATCCTGGCGTCCGCCAGAGAGTCGGTCAGCCCGTCCGAGCACACGAGCATGCGGTCCCCCGGGCTGACTGGCAGGAGCCACACGTCGGGCTCGACCTGCCGTGCCCCGCCCCCGAGCACCCGCGTGACGACGTTGCGGCGTGGGTGCCGGCCAGCCTCCTCCGCCGGCACCGCGCCCGCGGCCACGAGCTCGGCGACCTCGGAGTGGTCGTGCGTGACCTGCTCGAGCACCGCTCCGGCCATCCGGTAGGTGCGGGAGTCCCCGACGTTGAGCACCAGCCAGCAGGGCAGGTCGTCGTGCTGGGTGAGCACGACGCCGGTCGCGGTCGTGCCGGGGTGTCGCCCGGTGCCCTTCGGGAGCGCGCGCACCGCCGCGTGCGCCTCGCGGACCATCGTGCGGGCGTCGTCGAGGGTCGGGACACCGTCGCCGAGGCCGCGCAGGACCTCGATCGCGACCTGGCTGGCCACCTCGCCACGATCGTGACCACCCATGCCGTCGGCGACGAGGAACACGCCGTCCTGCGTCCAGACGGAGTCCTCGTTGCGCGCCCGCTGTGCCTTGTCCGTGGCGACGCCGACCTGCAGGCGCACCCGGTCGTCGTTCATGGGGTGTCGACGCGCGACGTGGTCGCAGCCGTCATCGCGTCCTCGTCCCGCTCGCAGGCCCGCGCTGCGGATGCTCAGCACCCGTGCGCCCGATCGACGGCCAGCATAACGACGGCGCTGTGCGATGCCGAGCACCCCGGCTCGGTGCATCGGCCGAAAGGACCAGCCGTCCGCCGCCCGATCGGCCCTGCACGCCCGTACCCGGCGGCCGATGTGACGGCGCACGGCACCCCGAGACGATCGAAGCCACCCACCTTGGAGGCTTCCGATGTTGTCGCAGACCTTGTTCCGCCTGGGCCGTCTCGCGGCTCGCCGTCCCTGGGCCGTGATCGCGTCATGGCTCGTCCTGGCCGTGCTCGTCGTCGGGGCGTCCAGCGCCTTCGGCGAGAAGCTCGAGGACTCCTTCCGTGTGCCCGGCCTCGACTCCCAGCAAGCGAACGACCTGCTCGAGGAGGCCGGCTCCGGGCAGGCCGGTGTCACCGCGCTCATAGCCGTCACGCCGGCCGACGGGGGCTCGTTCGTCGACGACCCCGACGCCCTGGCCCAGCTCGCGCAGCTGCAGACCGCGGCTGCCGCGATGCCGCACGTTCTGGGGACGACCGACCCCGCCGGAGAGCTCGCCGGGTCGACCGACACCGCCGGAGCCGTCTCCCCCGACGGCCGGGTCGCCCTCGTGCGCGTCCAGTACCCGACGCTCGACCAGCTCTCCGCGGCGGACCTGGACAACCTCAAGGCGCTCGACGGCGGCCCGGCGCTACGCGTCGAGAAGGGCGGGGACCTGTACTTCGCCTACGAGGAGTCGACCGGGAACGCCGGGGAGCTCGTCGGCATCCTCGCCGCGCTCGTCATCCTCTTCCTCGCCTTCGGGTCGGTGATCGCGGCGGCCCTGCCCATCGGCATGGCGGTCCTCGGCCTCGCGGTCGGCGTCAGTGCGATGTCCCTGCTCGCGAACCTCACGGTGGTCCCCAGCTACGCACCGGTCCTCGGCGCGATGGTCGGGCTCGGCGTCGGCATCGACTACGCGTTGTTCGTCGTGACCCGGCACCGGGAGTACCTCGCGCGCGGGCTGGTGGTCGAGGACTCGATCGCTCGCTCGATCGCGACCGCGGGCCGGCCGGTGGTGTTCGCCGGCGGGATCGTCGTCGTCTCTATCCTGGGCCTGGCGGTGGCCCAGGTGCCGTTCATGACCGCGGGCGGCATCGCCATCTCGCTCGTCGTCCTGGTCATGGTCGTCGCCTCGACGACCCTGCTCCCTGCACTGCTGGCCGTGTCCCAGCGGCACGTCGTCGGGCGCCGGCCCGTGCACGCGACGAGCCCCGGCTGGGCGCGCTGGACCCGGCACGTCACCCGGCACCCGCGCGTCTACCTGGTCGGGGTCACCGCCCTGCTCCTCGCGCTCGCCGCCCCGGTGCTCGCGCTGCGGGTCGGGATCCCCGACGACGGCGCACTGCCGCCGAGCTTCACGCAGCGGCAGGCCTACGACCTCGTCGCCCAGGGCTTCGGCCCCGGCAGCAACGGCCCCCTCGTCGTGGCCGTGCAGCTCAACGGCGACGCCGCGGTGCTCACGACTCTGGAGACCGCGATCGCGGACGACCCGGGAATCGCGGGGGTCGAGGCTCCCGTCGTCCGCGGCGACATCGGCACCATCGTCGCCTTCGCCACCACCGGCCCGCAGGAGGAGACGACGCACGACACCGTCGAGCGGCTGCGCTCCGAGGTGTTCCCTGCCGCGCTCGCCGACAGCCCCGCGCAGGCGCACGTGGGCGGGCAGACCGCGAACTTCGCCGACGTCGGGGTCCGCGTCAACGACCGGCTGCCGGTGTTCATCCTGGCGGTGCTGGCGATGTCGTTCGTGCTGCTGATGCTCGTGTTCCGGTCGGTGCTCGTGCCGCTCAAGGCCGTCGTGCTGAACCTGCTGAGCATCGGGGCGTCCTACGGCGTCATGGTCATGGTGTTCCAGTGGGGCTGGGGTGCGGACCTCATCGGGCTCGAGTCCACGGTGCCGATCGTGTCGTTCATCCCGATGTTCATGTTCGCGATCCTGTTCGGGCTCTCCATGGACTACGAGGTGTTCCTGCTGAGCCGGGTGCGCGAGGAGTACCAGCTGACGGGGTCGAACGAGCAGGCCGTCGTCAACGGAGTCGCCAAGACCGGGCGCGTCATCACGTCCGCCGCGCTCATCATGGTCAGCGTCTTCCTGGCCTTCGTGCTCGGCGAGGACGCGGCGACGAAGATGTTCGGCGTCGGGCTGGCGACCGCGATCCTCGTCGACGCGACCCTCGTCCGGATGGTGCTCGTGCCGGCGACCATGAAGCTGCTCGGTCGCGCGAACTGGTGGCTGCCCGGCTGGCTGGACCGGGTGCTCCCGAAGGTCGAGGTCGACGTCGAGGAGCACCTGCCCGAGCCCAAGGTGCTGGTGCCCGCCTGAGGGCCTCCGCCCTTCCGGAGGGCTTCAGTCGTGCTCCGACGTGCTGCGGACCTCGATGCTGCGGCGCCCGAACCGGACGATCCAACCGGCCTCGACCCTCGCCCGCTTCCCAGGGGCGAGGGCGAGCTCGGTCCCGTCGGGCCGGACCAGGACGGTGCCGTTCGTGGAGCCCCGGTCGACGAACCAGAGCCGGTTGCCACGTCGCTCCTGCCCGAACGCCAGGTGGACGCGCGAGATCGAGCTGTCGGGGTCGTCGACGGCCACGAGGTGCGTCAGACCCGGCTCGGCGTCCGGCGCGCGGCCGACCAGACCGTCCCCCTCGACCACGACGCGCTCGCCCGTGTCGAACAGGAGCACCAGGCCCGGCGGCGTCACGCGGGCCGGCGGCTCCTCCGGGCGCAGGCGCGCGTGCTCGAGCTCGGGCAGACCGGGATCTGCGGGGCGGATCTCCGGCTCCACGAGCCCGTCGGGGCGGACCTTCGACCTCCCGCCGATGCGCGGCAGGCGGGGCACGCGGCGGCGAGGTCGGACGACCGAGATCGCCTCGGTGGGAGGAGCGCCGATGACCGGTCCGGGCGCGCCCGGCTCCGACAGCTCGGACAGCAGGCGGTTGGGGACGTCGATCAGCGGAACGTCCGGTCGTACCTCGGGGTGCACGACCCGAGGTCCCGGCGGGCCCGTGATGAGCTCAGGAGGCACGACGGCGGTCTCCGCAGCCGTGCCGGGTGCGGGTGCCGGCCGGACCAACCCCGGCGCGGCCTCGATGATCGGTCCGACGCTCAGCGGCGCGGGCCGTGGTGCAGCGACCACGCCAGGCGCGGGCCGGACCAGTCCCGGAGCGGGCTCGGCCGCGCGCAGGGCGCGCGCCACCGCGGGGGCGGTGCCCGGCCCGTCGACGCCCGCGTCGCGGACAGAACGGGCTCGAAGGACCAGCGTCCGGGCTGCCTTGTCGTGCCAGCCGCGTCGCGCAGGCGACCGGTCCCAGGCGCCAGACGACGCGACGACCCAGGCCCCGACGAGGGCGAGAACGGCGCCGGCGAGCTCGACGAGGGCACGCACCCCGATCGCGAGCATCCCCGCCGGCCGGTGGGTCCCCGACCCCATGGTGCGGATGCCGGTCGTCCCGTTGCCGACCGTGGCGCCCGTTCCAGCCTCCACGAGCCACTGCGTCAGGGCCGCGACGACGAGCAGCCCCGGGACGGCGAGGGACATCGGAGCCCACGACCCGTCGTCGTACTGCAGACCGCCGGAGACGCTCGCCACCAGATAGCCGACGCCCGCCGCGAGGACGAGGACGACGACGTCGATCGTGAACGCCAGGACGCGCAGAGGGACCGGAGCGACCGACTGCGGGGTGAGCTCCGCGACCGCGTCGAGGACGGGCCTGGGAGACGCCCGGCGTGCGATCGCAGCAGGAGGCACCGGTGGGGCCCCGCACGCGGCACACCGCTTGGCGCCGGGCACGAGCGCGGCGCCACAGGCGGCGCACGTAGTGCTCACGTCAGCCCTCCCGGAGATGGCCACCATGCGGTCCGCTGCCATGGTGACAGACCGACCCCGGCCGGTGCCGGATCAGGATGCGCGGTCGACCAGCGCGTCCGCGAACGACACCAGCGCGTCCTTGACCGGTCCCTCGTCGAGGGAGTCGAGCTCGAGGACCGCAGCCCGGGCCAGGGTCACGGCGCGCTCACGCGTCTCGTGGACCACCGGGTGCTCACGCAGTGCAGCGACCGCGACCGCCAACGCGTCGTCATCGCTCAGGTCGGCGTCGAGCAGCGCGAGGACCTCCCGGTCCTGGGCCGTCGCACCGGGCGACGCGGCGCGGGCGCGCAGCAGGAGCGCGGGCATCGTGGGGACCCGCTCCCGCAGGTCCGTGCCGGGGGTCTTGCCGGTGGTCTCGCCGTCCGAGGTCAGGTCGATCACGTCGTCGGCGAGCTGGAAGGCCACACCGATCTTCTCGCCGAACGCCGAGACGACGGCCACGACCTCCGGGCGGCAGCCCGAGAACATGGCGCCGAAGCGCGCCGACGTCGCGATCAGGGAGGCGGTCTTGTCGGCCAGCACCTGCAGGTAGTGCGCGACGTGGTCGTCGTCGGGACGCGGACCGACGGTCTCGTGCAGTTGGCCCAGGCAGAGGCGCTCGAACGTCGCCGCCTGGATGCGCACCGCCTCCGGGCCCAGTCCGGCGACCGTGGCGGACGCGCGGGCGAACAGCAGGTCACCCGTGAGGATCGCCACCGAGTTGCCCCAGACCTCGTGCGCAGCCGGGGCGCCGCGGCGCAGCGGGGCCGAGTCCATGACGTCGTCGTGGTACAGCGTGGCCAGGTGCGTCAGCTCGACGACGACCGCCGCGTCGATCACCTCGAGCCGGGACCCGTCCCCGAGCTCGGCCGCGAGCAGGGTGAGCAACGGCCGCAGACGCTTGCCGCCGGCGTTGACCAGGTGGCGCGACGCGTCGTCGGCCAGCGGGTCCACGTTGGTCACGGCGTCGCGCAGGCGCTCCTCGACGATCTCGAGTCGTGCGGACAGGCGATCGCCCAGGGCGGCATCGGCCAGCGGGAAGGCCGTCATCGAGGTCACGGCAAGAACCTATCTTCCCAGCGACGCCTTCCAGGACACGTCTCCCGGATCGGGGCCTCGCCGACGGCCTTCCTCACGGCCCGGATCACGGCAGGAACGACGCCACGCTCTGGATCGTCTCGATGACCGGCGAGGGCGCGATGCCGAGCACGATCGTGACCAGGGCACAGATCGCGATCGCCGCCGTGGCCAGGCCCTCGGTCCGGACCACCGTGGTCGTGATCGCGGACCGCGCCTCGGGCTCGGCATCGAGCAGCGTCTCGACGGCGGTCGCCGCGGCGGAGTCACCCGCGGGGTCCGACCCGACGTACGCGAGCGCCGCGACGTCGGTGGCACCCGCGACGGCGGAGGCCGCGTCGCCGCCGGAACCCGGTGCGTTCGTGAAGAACATCAGGACGATGATCCGCACGTAGAAGAACGCCGCCGCCGACGACGCGAGCACGCCGATGAGTGCCAGCGGCCAGGCCCCGCCCTCGACCGCGGCGGAGAACACCCCGAACTTCCCGATGAAGCCCGCGGTCAGCGGGATGCCCGCGAACGAGAGCATGAACAGCGAGAACGTGACGGCGAGCGGCGGGTTCGTGCGACCCAGGCCGGCCCACTGCGACAGGTGAGTCGCCTCGCCGAGGATCGGACCAGGCGATCCGTCGGCTGCCTGGCTCGTGCGCTCACGCACCAGCCAGACGATGCCGAACGCCCCGATCGTCGCGGCCCCGTAGACCAGCAGGTAGAACAGCACCGCGGTGATGCCGGCCTGGTCGAGCGCGATGATGCCGGTCAGGATGAAGCCGGCGTGCGCGACCGAGGAGTAGCCGAGGATGCGCTTCATGTCGCTCTGCACCAGGGCTCCGACGGTGCCGATGACCATCGTCAGGATGGCGACCGTCCAGAGCACGACTCCGAGGTCCCAGGCCAGGTCCGCGAACACCGTGTAGACGATCCGCAGCAGTGCGCCGAACGCGGCGACCTTGGTGCACGCGGCCATGAACCCGGTGATCGGCGTGGGCGCACCCTGGTAGACGTCGGGGGTCCAGGTGTGGAACGGGACGGCGCCGACCTTGAACAGCAGGCCCGACAGGATCAGGACGCCGCCGACGAGCAGCAGGCTCTCCATGCCCGACGGGGTGCCGATCGCGGTCGCGATGTCCGAGTACCGCAGGGAGCCGCTGTACCCGTAGATCAGGGCGATCCCGAACACGAACGTCGCGGACGCGAAGGCGCCGAGCAGGAAGTACTTCATCGACGCCTCCTGCGAGAGCAGCCGACGACGTCGGGCCATGCCCGTGAGCAGGTACAGCGGCAGCGACAGCACCTCGAGCGCCACGAAGAGCGTCAGCAGGTCACCGGCGGCCGGGAAGACCAGCATGCCGCCCGTCGCGAACAGGACCAGAGGGTAGATCTCGGTCTGGCGCACGCCCTTGCGGCGGGCCACCTCTTCGTAGTCCGAGCCGGGGACCGCCGCGGCGTTGGGCGCGAAGGCGTCCTCCCCCGTCTCGGTGCGGTCGGCGATGATCAGCAGAGCGATCAGCGCGAGCACCGCGATCGTCGCCCACAGGACGAGGGTCGGCCCGTCCACCAGCAGCGACCCGCCCAGCACCGTGGTGCCGCCGGTGTCCTCGACGCCGGGCCACAGGAGCACGACCGCGACGAGCGCGCCGACGAGCGCCAGCAGGGACAGCGCGAGCTGGACCGTGCGGCGCGCCTTGGCGGGAGCGAACGCCTCGACGAGGACGCCGATGATCGCGGCTCCCAGGACGATGACGACCGGGCTGAGGGCCGCCCAGTCGATCGTGGGTGCGGTGAACATCAGTTGCTCCCCTCGTCGGCGGGTAGATCGGTCACGCCGACCTGCTCCAGGGTGACGGTCGCCGGCGGGCTGACCAGGTCGAGGGCCGGTCGCGGCACGAAGCCGAAGACCAGCATGAGAAGAAGGAGCGGCGCGATCGCCCACCGCTCACGGGTCCGCAGGTCCGCGGTGCCCTCGAGGTAGGCCGGCGTCGGGCCGGTGAACACCCGCTGGTAGAGCCAGAGGATGTAGATCGCGGCCAGCACGACGCCGAGCGTCGAGACGATCGCCGCGACCGGGTGGCGGGCGAAGGTGCCCACGATGACCAGGAACTCGCTGATGAACGTCGACAGGCCCGGCAGCGACAGGACGCTCAGCCCGGCGACCATGAAGAAGCCGGCGAACACCGGCACGATCTTCTGGAGCCCGCCGAACGCCGAGATCTCCTGGGAGCCACGGCGGGCGACCAGGAACCCGGCCAGCAGGAACATCGCGCCCGTCGAGAGGCCGTGGTTGACCATGTAGAACGACGAGCCGGCGATCGACGTGGTCGTGAAGGCGAAGATGCCCAGGACGATGAAGCCGAAGTGCGACACCGAGGTGTACGCGATCAGCCGCATGATGTCCTTCTGGCCGATGGCCAGGGCTGCGCCGTAGAGGATCGAGAGGAGCGCCAGCACGATGATCGCCGGTGCCGCCCAGCGGGAGGCGTCCGGGAACAGCGGCAGGCACAGCGTGAGCATCCCGAAGGTGCCGACCTTGTCCAGCACCCCGACCAGCAGCGTGGACGTGCCGGCGGGCGCCTGCTGCGCCGCGTCGGGCAGCCAGGTGTGCACCGGGAACATCGGCGCCTTGATGGCGAACGCCAGGAAGAACGCCAGGAACAGCAGCTTCTCGGTCGTCGGCGCGATCTCGAGGCCCGTGAGGTTCGCCGTCAGGAAGCCCTCCGGACCACCGGGGCCCTGCAGGTACACGGCGATGACCGCGACGAGCATGATCAGGCCGCCGGCCAGCGAGTAGAGCAGGAACTTCACTGCCGCGTACCGCCGCTGCGCGCCGCCGAACATGCCGATCATGAAGTAGACCGGGATGAGCATCGCCTCGAACAGGACGTAGAACAGGAACACGTCCCGCGCCGAGAAGACCGCGACGATGAACGCCTCGAGCAGGAGCACGAGCGCGAGGTAGCGGCGCAGGCGGTCCGTCGGGAGGGTCAGCGACCCCTGCTCGCGCCAGGCGGCGAGCACGACCAGCGGCACCAGCACGACCGACATGAGCAGCAGCGACAGGCCGACGCCGTCGACGCCGACCGCGTACGAGACGCCGAGCGCCGGGATCCAGGGCTGCTGCTCGTAGAGCTGCACCGTCTGGGCGGCGCTCGTGTCGAACGCGAGGAGCGCGCCGACGGCGAGGGCCACGACGACCAGCGACGCGCCGAGCGCGACGGACCGCGTGTGCTTGCGGAGACCGGCAGGGAGCGCCCAGAGCAGCACCGCGCCGAGCACGGGCACCACGATGAGGGCGGTCAGCCAGGGGAAGGAGGACGACATCGGTGTGAGCTCCATCAGTTCTGGATGACCAGGACGACGACGACGAGGGCGACCAGGCCGAGCAGCATCGTCGCGGCGTAGGACCGCACGTAGCCGGTCTGGACGAGTCGGGCGACCGCACCCAGGCCGACCGTGAGACGGCCGACGCTCGTGACGGTCCCGTCGATCGCGGTGCGGTCGACGTAGACGAGCGAGCGGGTGAGGGCCTGGCCCGGCTCGACCAGCAGGACGTCGTTGACGGCGTCCTGGTAGAGGTCGACGCGGGCGGCGCGGGTCAGCGAGGTGCCGACGGGCGGAAGGACAGGGACCTGCGAGGTGACGTACCGACGCCAGGCGACGAAGATGCCCAGGGCGACGAGGGCGAGCGTCGCCGCCATCAGGACGGGAACGGGCAGCACCGGCTCGTCGTGCTCGGGATGGCCGAGCACGGGTGAGAGCCAGTCGACGAACTTGCTTCCCGCGTTCAGGTAGTAGCCGAGGCCCACCGAGCCGACGGCCAGGACGATCATCGGCCAGGTCATGAGCCTCGGGGACTCGTGCGGGTGCTGGTGGGTCCCGTCGGCCTTGTCGGACCAGCGCTTCTCGCCCTCGAACGTCATGAAGAACAGCCGCGACATGTAGAAGGCGGTGAGCCCCGCGGCCAGCATCGCGACCGTGCCGAAGAACCAGGCCCGCCACGGCGCACCCTCGACCGGCACGAACGCCGCCTCGATGATGTGGTCCTTGCTGTAGAAGCCGGAGAACGGCGGGACGCCCATGATGGCGAGCCACCCCGCGCCGAACGTGATGTACGTGATCTTCATGTACCGGCCGAGCCCACCGAACCGGCGCATGTTCACCTGGTCGTCCATGCCGTGCATCACGGACCCGGCACCGAGGAACATGCCGGCCTTGAAGAAGCCGTGCGTCACCAGGTGGAAGATCGCGAACGCGTACCCGACCGGGCCGAGGCCCGCGGCCAGGACCATGTAGCCGATCTGGGACATCGTCGAGGCGGCGAGCGCCTTCTTGATGTCGTCCTTGGCGCAGCCGACGATCGCCCCGAACACCAGCGTGACCGCGCCCACGCAGACGACGACCAGCTGGGCGTCGGGCGCCGCGTTGAACAGCGGGGCCGACCGCACGATCAGGTAGACACCGGCGGTCACCATGGTGGCGGCGTGGATCAGGGCCGACACGGGCGTCGGGCCGGCCATCGCGTCGCCGAGCCAGGACTGCAGCGGGAACTGCGCGGACTTACCGCAGGCGGCGAGCAGCAGCATGATCGCGATGCCGTTCAGCGTCGCCTGGCTGGTCGAGTCCGTCACGCCGTTCAGCACCGCGTCGAAGCTGACGCTGCCGAACGTCGCAAACATCAGGCCCATCGCGATGATGAGCCCGAGGTCACCGATGCGGTTGGCGACGAACGCCTTCTTCGCCGCTACGGCGTAGTCGAGCCGGTGGTTCCAGAAGCCGATCAGCAGGTACGACGCCAGGCCGACGCCCTCCCAGCCGAAGAACAGCAGCAGGTAGCTGTTGGCCAGCACGAGCGTGAGCATCGCGGCGATGAACAGGTTGAGGTACGCGAAGAACCGGCGCCGGTCCGCGTCGTGCTCCATGTAGGCGACCGCGTAGATGTGGATCAGCGTGCCGACGAAGGTCACCAGGAGCACGAACGTCAGCGACAGCGGGTCGAGCCGCACCCCGGCATCGAGGTGGAACGCGCCCGCGTCGATCCAGTTCCCCAGGTTCACGTCGAGCACCCGGCTGCCCTCGGAACGCTGGAGCATCTTGACGAAGACGATGGCTCCGATGACGAACGCGGCCGACGAGGCCAGAACGCCGAGCCAGTGGCCCCAGCGGTCCGTCCGACGTCCGAGCACCAGCAGCAGGGCAGCGCTCAGCAGCGGGATGCCGACGAGCAACGGCGCGACGAGCAGGACGCCCGCGCTGATGATCTCGGTCTGCGGTCCGATCGTGTCTGATGGCAGGCTCGCCACCAGGGATGTCAGGGTGTGCACGTCCCCGCCCCTCAGTTCTTCAACAGGTTCACGTCGTCGACCGAGGCCGAGCGTCGGGTTCGGAAGATGGCCACGATGATGGACAGCCCCACGACGACCTCGGCGGCCGCGACGACCATCACGAAGAAGGCCATCACCTGCCCCGTCAGGTCACCGTGGATGCGCGAGAACGTGACGAGCGTGAGGTTGGTGGCATTGAGCATGAGCTCGATCCCCATGAACACGATGATCGCGTTGCGCCGCAGCAGGACGGTCGTCGCGCCCAGCGAGAACAGGATCGCCGCCAGCACGAGGTAGTGGGTCAGGCTCACTGGATCTCCTCCGTCGCCGCGTTCCCCGGGTTGTCCGAGCCGCCGAGCGGCCTACCGGCCACCTCGGACCCGCCGGCGAGCACCTTGCCGATGCGGGCGGCGAACGCGTCGGCGTCGGCCTCCTGCCCACGGATGCGAAGCACGCGCGGGACCGAGCTCTCGAGCGGGCGCCCGTCCGGCCCGAGCGCCGGGACGTCCATGGCGTTGTGCCGGGCGTACACGCCAGGAGCGGGCAGCGGTGTGAGGGTCGCACCGGCGGCCACGCGGGCGTCGGCCCGCTCCTTCTGGCCGACGCGCGGGACGAGCCGCTGCCGGTGCGTGAGCACGAGGGCGCCGAGCGCGGCGGTGACCAGCAGGGCCCCGACCACCTCGAACGCGAACACGTACTGCCCGAACAGGATCGCGGCGATGCCCGTGGGGTTGTTGTTCACCGCTTCGGGCGTGAAGCCCTTGGCCTCGTACACCGCGGTCGCGACGACACCGACGAGCACGCACGCCAGGCCGGCACCCGCGAGCAGGGCGATCCAGCGCTGTCCGCGGATCGTCTCGACGAGCGAGTCCGACCCGTCGACGCCCACGAGCATGAGCACGAAGAGGAACAGCATCATGACGGCGCCGGTGTAGACGACCACCTGCACCATGCCGAGGAACACCGCGCCCTGCGCGATGTACAGGATGGCCAGCGAGATCATGATCGTGATCACGAGCAGCGCGGCGTGCACGGCCTTCTTGACGACGAGGAGCCCGATGCCCGCCAGCACCATGATCGGTGCGAGGCACCAGAACAGGATCGCCTCGGCCGTGGACGTCTGGCCCGTCTCGCTCAGTGCATGGAGCATCGCCGCGCTCATCGGGTGCCCTGCCGGTTCGCCGCCGCGACGGTCGAGGCCATCACGGCCGCGGTCTCACCCGGCACGTTCGCGGCGTCGAGGCCCGCGCCACCCGGCAGCGTCGGGTCGTCGGGACGGTGCTCCGAGACCCAGGCGACCTGCGCCGGGGTGGAGCCGGTGACCTCGCCGCGGTAGTACTCGGTGTCGGTCGTGCCCTCGACCATGGGGTGCGGCGCCTGCAGCATGCCGCTGCGCAGCGGAGCCAGGAGGTCCTGCTTCTCCCAGATCATGCCCGCGCGGGTCGGACCTGCGAGCTCGTACTCGTTGGTCATGGTCAGCGCCCGGGTCGGGCACGCCTCGATGCACAGGCCGCAGAAGATGCAGCGCAGATAGTTGATCTGGTAGACGGAGCCGTACCGCTCGCCCGGCGAGTGCTGGGCCTCGGGGGTGTTGTCGGCGCCCTCGACGTAGATCGCGTCCGCGGGGCACGCCCAGGCGCACAGCTCGCAGCCGATGCACTTCTCGAGGCCGTCCGCATACCGGTTCAGCTGGTGCCGACCGTGGTAGCGCGGCTTGGTCGGCACCTTCTCCGACGGGTACTGCTCGGTGACCGTCGGACGGAACATGTTCGAGAGCGTGACCCCGAACCCTCCGACGGGCGCGAAGAAGTCCGAGACCGCGTTGCGCGGCTCGATCATCGACTGGTAGCCCTCGGGCTTGACGATCTCGCCCGACGGCCGACGCGGCGCGACGCTCTTGCCGGTCGCGGGCTTGGCGGGTGCCGGCTTGCCGGACGCCGGCTTGCGGGCCGGCTGCTTGCCGGACCCGGCAGGGGGCTTGGGCTTGTCAGCCACCGTGCACCACATCTCCTTCGTCGCGTCCGTCGGACTCGTCGGCCCCGGACGAACCAGCCGTCACGGACGCCTTGGCCGCGGCCATCCGCACCTTGCGGGAGGACGGCGGCAGGACCTGGCCGGGCAGGGGCGGAACCGGGTAGCCGCCCGCGTAGGGGTCGTAGACCTTCGGGGCCGCCGGTGGTGGCGGTGGTGGCGCCTGCTTCTCCGGGATGAACAGGGAGGCGATGACCAGCACCGCGAGCACGCCACCGGCGATGAGGAAGATCCGCTGCACCGGCAGGTCGCTGAACTTCAGCATGCCCTGCACGAGCGCCACGACGACGACGAACGCGAGGGCCGCCGGGATGAGGACCTTCCAACCGATCTTCATGAACTGGTCGTACCGGAACCGCAGCACCGAGCCGCGGACCCAGACGAAGAAGAACATGAAGATCCAGATCTTGGCGACGAACCACAGGATCGGCCACCAGCCGGTGTTGAGCACCCCGTCGCCGACCCACGAGATCGGCCACGGTGCGCGCCAGCCGCCCAGGAACAGGGTCGTCGCGATCGCCGAGACGTTCAGCATGTTGATGTACTCCGCGAGGAAGAACCAGGCGAACTTCATCGACGAGTACTCGGTCATGTAGCCCGAGACGAGCTCGCCCTCGGCCTCGGGGAGGTCGAACGGGAGGCGGTTGGTCTCGCCGACCATCGACACGATGTAGATCACGAACGCCGGGATCAGCGGGATGATCCACCAGATGCCCTCCTGCGAGGACACGATCTGCGAGGTCGACATCGAGCCCGCGGCGATGAACACGGTCACCAGCGACAGGCCCATGGCCAGCTCGTAGGAGATGACCTGCGCGGTCGAACGGACCGAGCCGAGCAGCGGGTAGGTCGAGCCCGACGACCAGCCGCCGAGCACGATGCCGTACACGCCGACCGACGCGCACGCCAGGATGTAGAGCACGGCCACCGGGAAGTCGGTCAGCTGGAGCGGGGTGTCGATGCCGAACATGCTCACCATCGGCCCGAACGGGATGACCGCGAACACGAGCAACGAGCAGAACACCGCGATCATCGGCGCCGCGATGTAGACCAGCTTGTCGGCCGCCTTGACCGTCATGTCCTCCTTGACCAGGAGCTTCATGGCGTCGGCGAGCGACTGGAGCAGGCCGAACGGGCCGTGCACGTTGGGGCCGGGCCGCTGCTGCATGCGACCGACGACCTTGCGCTCGAACCAGATCGCGAACAGCACGCTCACCAGCAGGAACACGACGATGGCGACGGCCTTGATCAGGACGATCCACCACGTGTCGTCGCTGAAGTCCGCCGTGACCGGCGGGAGTGCGTCTGCGGGCAGGAAGATCACGCGCCGACCTCCTCGGTGGATCGCGGGCCGGGCGCCAGGTGGACCAGGTCTCCCGCGTCGGCGTGCAGTGTCTCGCGGACCGTGCTCGCCACGGAGTTCGTCGGCAACCAGACCACGTGGTCCGGCATGTCGGTGACGACGACGGGCACCGTGATCGTGCCCGCGTCCGTGCTCACCGCGATCGAGCCGCCGTCGACGACACCGACGCCGTTCGCGGTGCCGAGCGAGATGCGGGCGACCGCGCGCTTCGCGGTGCCGGCCAGGTACGGCTCGCCCGACTGCAGGCGACCCGTGTCGAGCAGCTGGTGCCAGGTGGCCAGGATCGCGGTGCCCTCGGCGACGGCCGGGGGTTCCGCTGCGGCGACGGACGGGGCATCGACGCGTGCGCCGTCCCAGCCGCCCAGCTGGTCGAGCTCGGCGTGCACCGCTTCGAGCGACGGCAGGCCCAGCTCGACGCCGAGCGCGTCGGCCAGCCGGTCCAGGATGCGGTAGTCGGCCAGCGCGTGCGTCTCGAGCGCGACCGGGAACGGACGCGGACGCCCCTCCCAGGTGACGAACGTGCCGGACTTCTCCGAGGGCGGCGCGACCGGGAGGACGACGTCCGCCCGGTCCGTGACCTCGGACCTGCGCACCTCGAGTGAGACCAGGAACGGCACCACGTCGAGCGCCTCGCGGGCGGCCGCCGGATCGGGCAGGTCGGCCGGCTCGAGGCCACCGACGACGAGCGCGCCGAGCCGGCCGGAGCGCGCCGCCTCGATGAGCTCTCCCGTCGAGCGCCCTGTGTCGGCGGGAAGCGTGTCGACACCCCACACGGCAGCGAGGTCGACGCGTGCAGCGGAGTCCGCGACCGGGCGACCGCCCGGCAGCAGCGTCGGGAGCAGGCCCGCCTCGACCGCGGAGCGCTCGCCGACCCGGCGCGGGATCCACGCCAGGCGGGCACCCGTGCGCTCCGCCAGCCGCAGGGCTGCCGAGTAGCCGCCGGGCACGCCCGCCAGCCGCTCTCCGACGAGGATCAGCGCGCCGTCCCCACCGAGCAGGTCGGTCACCTCGGCGTCGAGACCGTCGAGGACCTCGGCCTCCGTCCCCGGTGCCGACGGGACCAGCGTGCCGTTCAGGCGCTGCAGGCCACGGCTCTCGAGCGCGGCGACCGACAGGACCCGGGTCTTGTGGTCGAGCACCGCGGAGCGCAGGCGCAGGAACGCGATCCCGGCCTCCTCCTCGAGCTCGAGCCCGACCAGGAGGACGGCGGTCGCACGGTCCAGGTCCGCGAACGTGACCTCGAGCGTGCGTCCGGCGACGTGGTGCCCGAGGAAGGCCTCCTCCTCGGCGGAGTGCGGACGGGCACGACCGTCGACGTCGTTGGTGCCGAGGGCGACGCGCGCGAACTTGCCGTACGCGTACGCGTCCTCGAGCGTCAGGCGACCGCCGGGCAGGACGGCCCAGCCGACCGCCGTCTCGCGCTCGTCCGCGGGGAACGCGGCTGCCCGCAGCCCGGCAGCCGCGGTGTCGAGCGCCTCGACCCAGCTCGCCGGCTCCAGCTCACCGTCCCCGTTGCGCACGAGCGGGGTGGTGATGCGGTCCGATGCGGCCTGCCACGTGAACGCGAACCGGTCCTTGTCGGTGATCCACTCCTGGTTGACGGTCGGGTCCTCGCCGGCGAGCCGGCGCAGGACCACGCCGCGGCGGTGGTCGACACGGATGGCCGAGCCCTGCGCGTCGTGCTCCCCGACCCCGGGCGTCGAGACCAGGTCGAACGGACGGGACCGGAACCGGTATGCCGCGCTGGTCAGCGCGCCGACCGGGCAGATCTGCACGGTGTTGCCGGAGAAGTAGCTGGCGAACGGGCGGCCCGAGGTGTCCTCGGTCGCGGCTCCCAGCGGCGTCTCGCCCTCGAACCCGAGGATCTGGGTGTCGAAGCGGCCGATCTGCTGGTTCGCACCGCGCTTCTGCAGGTCGATGAACACGTCCCCGGCGATCTCCTCGGAGAACCGCGTGCAGCGCTGGCACAGGATGCAGCGCTCCCGGTCCAGGAGGATCTGCGTCGAGATGGCGATCGGCTTCGGGAACGTGCGCTTGATGTCGACGAACCGGGTGCTCGCGCGCCCGTTGCTCATCGCCTGGTTCTGCAGCGGGCACTCGCCGCCCTTGTCGCAGACCGGGCAGTCCAGCGGGTGGTTGATGAGCAGCAGCTCCATCACACCGTGCTGCGCCTTGTCCGCTTCCTCGGAGGTGTGCTGCGTCTTGACCTGCATCCCGGGCGACGCCTCGAGCGTGCAGCTGGCCTGCGGCTTGGGCATCTTGGCGAGGTTGCCGTCACGCCCGGGTGCCCACACCTCGACCAGGCACTGGCGGCACGCGCCGGCCGGTGCGAGGAGCGGGTGGTCGCAGAACCGCGGGATCTGGATGCCCAGCTCCTCGGCGGCACGGATGACCAGGGTGCCCTTGGGCACGGTCGTCTCGATGCCGTCGACGACGAACGTCACGGTGGCCGTCGGCTCCTCGACCGGCTCGGACGGAGCTGTCGGGACGAGCTTGGTGTTCGACCCGGAGGACAGGATGGTCATGCGTGGACCCCCGCGAGGGCGCCGGTCTGGCGCGGCGTGTAGGCGAACAGCGAGCTGTTCTCGGGCGGGAAGAGCGCGTCGGCCGGTGTGTGCGTGCCGGCCTCGAACTCCTCGCGGAAGTACTGCACCGCGGACGTGATCGGGCTCGTCGCGCCGTCGCCCAGCGCGCAGAACGCGCGGCCCAAGATGTTGTCGCACAGGTCGAGCAGCAGGTCGATGTCGGCCGACGTGCCCTGCCCGGCCTCGATCCTCTGGAGCACCTGCGTCAGCCAGTACGTGCCCTCACGGCACGGGGTGCACTTGCCGCAGGACTCGTGCTTGTAGAACTCGGTCCAGCGCGTGACCGCACGCACCACCGACGTGGTCTCGTCGAAGATCTGCAGCGCGCGCGTGCCGAGCATCGAGCCCGCCGCGCCGACCGACTCATAGTCGAGCGGCACGTCGAGGTGCTCGGCCGTGAAGATCGGCGTCGACGAACCGCCCGGCGTCCAGAACTTCAGCTCGTGGCCCTCGCGGATGCCGCCGGCCATCTCGAGCAGCTCCCGCAGCGTGATGCCGAGCGGCGCCTCGTACTGCCCCGGGCGCGTGACGTGGCCGGACAGCGAGAAGAGGCCGTGGCCCGTGGAGCGCTCGGTGCCCATCGACTTGAACCAGTCCGAGCCGCCGACGACGATGCCCGGCACCGACGCGATCGACTCGACGTTGTTGACCACCGTCGGGCGGGCGTACAGGCCCGCGACGGCCGGGAACGGGGGCTTGAGCCGAGGCTGGCCGCGCAGACCCTCGAGGGAGTCGAGCAGCGCCGTCTCCTCACCGCAGATGTAGGCGCCCGCACCGGAGTGCAGCGTGATCTCCAGGTCGTAGCCCGAGCCGAGGATGTCGCTGCCCAGGTAGCCCGCGGCGCGCGCCTCCTGGATCGCCAGGAGGAGCCGGCGGTACACGTGCAGGACCTCGCCGCGCACGTACAGGAACGCGTGGTGGCAGCCGATCGCGTAGCTCGTGATGATCATGCCCTCGATGAGGTGCTGCGGGCTGGCCATCATGAGCGGGATGTCCTTGCAGGTCCCCGGCTCGGACTCGTCGGCGTTGACGACGAGGTACCGCGGTCCACCGTCGGGCGCGGGCAGGAAGCCCCACTTCATGCCCGTCGGGAACCCGGCGCCGCCGCGGCCGCGCAGGCCGGAGTCCTTGACCATCGTGACGACGTCGGCGGCCTGCATGCCGAGCGCGCGCCGCAGCCCCTTGTAGCCCCCCGCACCCTCGTAGGTCGCGAGCGTCCACGAGCGGTCGGCGTCCCACGTGTCCGTGAGGACCGGGGTCAGCGTGGTCGCCATCAGGACTCCTTCGCGTCGTCGGAGGTCTGCTTCTTCTGCTCGCCCTCGGGCGACACGTCACCGGCCGTCGTCGCGGGCCGTTCGGCACTCGACTGCTCGCCGCCGACCTCGGGCGTGCTCGGTGCGGCACCCGCGGCGGAACCGTCGGTCTCGAGCGGCGGTGACGTCCAGCCCTCGGCGCGGGCGAGCTCGATGCCGCGCAGGGTCGGGACGCCTCCGCCCACACCCTCGCCGGCGCGTCCGTCGTCGAACCCCGCGAGCACGCGCGACATGTCCTTGAAGGTCACGACCGTGTCGGCACCGCGGGTGGGGACCACAGGCTGCCCGGCGGCGATCGTGTCGACGATCTCGCGGGCGCTGTCCGGCGTCTGGTTGTCGAAGAACTCCCAGTTGACCATCACGACCGGCGCGTAGTCGCAGGCCGCGTTGCACTCGACGCGCTCGAGCGTGATCAACCCGTCGTCGGTGGTCTCGTCGTGCCCGATGCCGAGGGAGTCCGACAGCTCCTCCCAGATGGCGTCGCCACCCATGACCGCGCACAGCGTGTTGATGCAGACGCCCACGGTGTACTCGCCGTTGGGGTGGCGCTTGTACTGCGTGTAGAACGTCGCCACCGCCGAGACCTCGGCCGTCGTCAGACCCAGGTGGGACGCGCAGAACGCGATCCCCCGCGGGCTCACGTAGCCGTCCTCGGACTGCACCAGGTGCAGCATCGGCAGCAGCGCCGAGCGCGCCTGCGGGTAGCGGGCGACGATCGCGTCCGAGTCGGACGTGAGGCGCGCGTGCGTCTCGGCGTCGTAGGACGTGCGATGCGTCTGTCCGGGAGTCCGGCCAGCTTCGACGGACATCAGCGGTCCACCCCTCCGAGCACAGGGTCGAGCGACGCGACGGCGACGACGACGTCGGCGATCTGCCCGCCCTCGCACATGATCGACGTCGCCTGCAGGTTGTTGAACGACGGGTCCCGGAAGTGCGCGCGGTACGGGCGCGTCCCACCGTCGGACACCAGGTGGACTCCGAGCTCGCCACGGGGGTGCTCGACGGTTTGGAACACCTGACCGGCCGGAACCCGGAAGCCCTCGGTGACCAGCTTGAAGTGGTGGATCAGGGCCTCCATCGAGGTGCCCATGATCTCGCGGATGTGATCGAGCGAGTTGCCCATGCCGTCGGCGCCGATGGCCATCTGCGCAGGCCAGGCGACCTTCTTGTCCTCGACCATCACCGGGCCCGGGCCCAGCTTCTGCAGGCGGTCCAGGGTCTGCTCGACGATCTTCATCGACTGGTAGCACTCCTCGACGCGGACGACGAGGCGCCCCCACGAGTCAGCGGTGTGCTCGACCGGCACGTCGAAGTCGTAGGTCTCGTACCCGCAGTAGGGGTTGGCCTTGCGCACGTCGTACGGCAGGCCCGCGCTGCGCAGCACCGGCCCCGTCATCCCGAGCGCCATGCAGCCCGACAGGCCCAGGTAGCCGACGTCCTTGAGACGCAGGTGCAGGATCGGGTTGGCCATCATCAGGTCTTCGAGCTGCTTGAAGAACTTGCGGACCGTCACGAGGGTCTCGCGGATCGTGTCGATCGCGCCCGGGGGGATGTCCTGCGCGACGCCGCCGGGGCGGATGAACGCGTGGTTCATGCGCAGGCCGGTGATCAGCTCGAAGACCTTCAGGATCTCCTCGCGCGCCGTGAAGCCCACGGTCATGATCGTCGTGGCGCCCAGCTCGTTGCCGCCGGTGGCCAGGCACACCAGGTGCGACGTGATGCGGTTGAGCTCCATCAGCAGCACGCGGATGACGGTCGCGCGCTCGGGCACGTCGTCGGTGATGCCGAGCAGCTTCTCGACGGCCAGGCAGTACGCGGCCTCCTGGAAGAGCGGAGCCACGTAGTCCATGCGCGTGCAGAAGGTCACGCCCTGGGTCCAGGTGCGGAACTCCATGTTCTTCTCGATGCCGGTGTGCAGGTAGCCGATTCCCGCGCGGGCCTCGGTGACCGTCTCGCCGTCGATCTCGAGCATGAGCCGGAGCACGCCGTGCGTCGACGGGTGCTGCGGGCCCATGTTGACGACGATCCGCTCCTCGCCGAGGCGAGCGGCCTCCTCGGCGATGTCGGACCAGTCGCCGCCGGACGCCTCGAACGAGGGGACGTCCTCGGTGTCGCTGTCCACCACGCGTGCGGTGGACCTTGGTGTCTGTGTGGTCATCGGTACGACCTCCGCTGGTCCGGGGGCGGCACGGTGGCGCCCTTGTACTCGACCGGGATGCCCCCGAGGGGGTAGTCCTTGCGCTGCGGGTGGCCCGGCCAGTCGTCGGGCATCTCGATGCGGGCGAGGGCGGGATGACCGTCGAAGATGATCCCGAAGAAGTCGTAGGTCTCGCGCTCGTGCCAGTCGTTGGCCGGGTAGACCGCGACCGTCGAGGGGATGTGCGCGTCCTCGTCGGGAACCGCGACCTCGAAGCGCAGTCGGCGCGAGTGGGTCACCGAGACGACGTGGTAGACCGCGTGCAGCTCGCGGCCGGCGTCGTGCGGGTAGTGCACGCCGGAGACGCCGAGGCTGAGCTCGAACCGCAGGTCCTGGTCGTCGCGCAGCACCTGCGCCACCTCCACGACGTGCTCACGCCGGACGTGCAGGGTGATCTCCTCGCGGTCGATCACCACGGACTCGATCGCGGCGGCGAAGCCGGTGCCGGACTCGTCCAGCACCTCGGTCAGGATGTCGACCGCCTCGTCGAACCAGCCGCCGTACGGTCGCTCGCTCGGCCCGGGCAGCGCGATCGGCGAGACCAGCCCGCCGTAGCCGGAGGTGTCGCCCGACCCGGTCACGCCGAACATGCCGGTGCGGACGTCGACGATGTCGATCGGGGTCCGCGTGGTGTTCTGGGCACCGGCCTCGAGCGCGGCCTCCGTGTGCGACTGCGCACCGAGCCCGGCGACACCCGGCTTGACGGCCTCCGCGGCATCCTTCTTCGCGCTGGAGTCGTTCACCGCAGAAGGCCCGTCATGTGCGACGTCGGCGTCGCTGCCAGGGCGGCGGCCTCGGCGGCGGCGACGGCCTGCTGACGGTTCACGCCGAGCGGCTCGTTCTCGATCTGCTCGTGCAGCGTGAGGATCGCGTTGATGAGCATCTCGGGCCGCGGCGGGCAGCCCGGCAGGTAGATGTCGACGGGGATGATGTGGTCGACGCCCTGCACGATCGCGTAGTTGTTGAACATGCCGCCGCTGCTGGCGCACACACCCATCGAGAGCACCCACTTGGGCTCCGACATCTGGTCGTAGACCTGGCGCACCACCGGGGCCATCTTCTGGCTCACCCGGCCGGCGACGATCATCAGGTCCGCCTGGCGCGGCGACGCGCGGAACACCTCCATGCCGAAGCGGGAGATGTCGAACCGGCTGGCCCCTGCGGCCATCATCTCGATGGCACAACATGCCAGGCCGAACGTGACCGGCCACAGCGACGACTTGCGGAAGTAGCCGACGAGATCCTCGACCGTCGTCAGCAGGAACCCCGACGGTGCCTCTTCGATCCCCATCTCAAACCTCCGGACGAGCTGTGCGATTGGTGCGGGCCCGAGCTGTGCTGCTCATGGTGCTCAGTCCCACTCGAAGCCCCCGCGACGCCACTCGTAGACGAACGGCACGGTGATGATCAGCAGGAACCCGATCATCGCGACGACCCCGAACCAGGCGAGCATCGTGAAGCTCACGGCCCACGGGTAGAGGAAGACCACCTCGATGTCGAAGACGATGAACGTCATGGCCACGAGGTAGTACTTGATCGGGAAGCGTCCGCCGCCGATGGCGTGCGGCGTGGGCTCGATGCCGCACTCGTACGCCTCGAGCTTGGCGCGGTTGTACCGCTTGGGTCCGAGGGCGACGCTCGAGCCGACGCCACCGAGTGCCATCAGGGCGGCGATGCCCATCAGGAACAACAGAGGCACGTAGGGGTTGCTCATCGTGCGTCACTCCTCAACGGCGAGGTCTTGCTTCGGTAGCCGGGGGCGGCTTGAGGGTTTCAGGCTGCCGGTGCGAGCCGGCTGAGTCCAGAGATGACCCGGTCGACCAGGTCACCACCGCGGGGTTCGTAGCAGTCGGACAAGAGCTTCAGGACGAACTTCATGACGAGCGGCCGGGGTAGGCCGTACCGCGTGCACACCCGCATGATCTCCGGGTGCTCGATGAGCCGGACGAACACCCGGCCGAGCGTGTAGTAGCCGCCGAGATCGTCCTTCATCCGGCGCTCGTAGGTGGCGAACGCGCGCTCCCGGCCGGCGGCGGTCCCCCGCGCCAGACCTTGCGCGATCGCGTCGGCGGCGACCCGTCCGGCCTGCAGGCCGTACGCGATCCCCTCGCCGTTGAACGGGCTGATCATCCCGGCGGCGTCGCCGACGAGGACCAGGCCGTTGCCGTACAGCGGACCACGGTTGAAGCCCATCGGCAGCGCGGCACCGCGCACCGGGCCCACCTGGTTGTCCGGGGTGAACTCCCACTCGGCCGGCGCGTTCGCCATCCACTTGGCGAAGAGCGACTTGTAGTCGACCTTCGTCGCGGCAGCCGTCGAGGAGACCGACCCGAGCCCCACGTTCGCCGTGCCGTCGCCGAGCGCGAAGATCCAGCCGTAGCCCGGCATCAGGTTCGACCGGCGTGGCTCGCCGTCCCAGAGCTCGAGGTGGCTCTCCATCCACGCGTCGTCGTGCCGTGGGGTGCGGAAGTAGGTGCGGACCGCGACACCCATCGGGCGGTCCATGCGCTTCTCCAGGCCCAGGCCTGTCGCCAGCCGGGCGGAGACACCGTCGGCGGCGATGACGACCGGCGCGCGGTACGTGGCGGCGCCGTCCTCGGTCTTGGCGGTGACCCCGACGACCCTGCCTGTGCGCTCGTCGCGCAGCGCACCCGTGACGTTCGTGCGCTCCTGCAGCTTCGCGCCTGCGGCACGCGCGTGGTCGGCCAGCGTCTGGTCGAACGACATCCGCGACCTTGCCAGCCCGTACGACGGGTAGCTCGACAGCTCGGGCCACTCGAGCTCCAGCCGGTGACCACCGCCGATGACGCGCAGGCCTCGGTTCCGGATCCAGCCGTCCTGCTCGCGGATGGGCAGTCCCATGCGCACGAGCTCGGCGACCGCGCGGGGTGTCAGGCCGTCGCCGCAGATCTTGTCGCGGGGGAACTCGGACTTCTCCAGGAGGAGGACGTCCAGGCCCGCGGAGGCACAGTGGAATGCGGCTGCGGACCCGGCCGGGCCCGCGCCCACGACGATGACGTCGGCGTCATCGTTCGTTGCATCCACCACCAGTGACCCCACTTGTGACGCTGTTCACGTACTGACTCGGCGAGTGTAACCACGGCCAGAAACACTGTCTGCGAAGGCATGACTTACTTGCGGTCCACGTGCGCCGAGCAGGTGTGGAACGGTGCCTGATCTGCTGGGAGACACCCTGGTGAACACCCGGCGCGCGACGCCCTCGTCGGCCGAGAACGGCCTCGCGGAGTGGCGTCGCGACCCCATTGTTCACCCCGACGGGCGACAGCACCCAGCATTCGTCGTTCCTCGCGGCACCGGCCGGGAGCGGGAGACAGGCCGCGCGCGCGTCCGGCGTGGCCCGGTTCGTCAGGCCGGGCGGGTGGCGCGGTGCAGCGCGACGACGCCGCCGGTCAGGTTGCGGTAGGCGACCTGGCTCCAGCCCGTGCCCTTGATGAGCTGGCCGAGGGCCGCCTGGTCGGGCCACTCGCGGATCGACTCGGCGAGGTAGACGTAGGCGTCGGGCTCCTTGGAGACGGCCCGCGCGACGGGCGGCAGCGCCCGCATGAGGTAGTTGGTGTAGATCGTGCGGAACGGCGCGAACGTGGGCCGTGAGAACTCGCAGACCACGAGCCGGCCGCCGGGCTTGGTCACGCGGTACAGCTCGTCCAGGGCGCTCTCGACGTCGTTCACGTTCCGCAGCCCGAACGACATGGTGACCGCGTCGAAGGACTCGTCGGCGAAGGGCAGGTGCAGCGCGTCCCCGGCCACGAACGCGAGGTCGGGCCGGCGGCGCTTGCCCACCTCGAGCATGCCGACCGACAGGTCGCACGCGACCACGCGCACCCCGGCGTCCGCCATGGGTTCCGACGAGGTCCCCGTGCCCGCCGCCAGGTCGAGCACCGTCTGGCCGGGCTGGGCGTCGACGGCCTTGATCGTGGCGCGCCGCCAGGCCCGGTCCTGCCCGAGCGACAGCACGTCGTTGGTGCGGTCGTAGCGGGCGGCCACGGCGTCGAACATCTCGGCGACGTCGTGCGGGTCCTTCTCGAGGCTGGCGCGCGGCATGCTCCTATCGTCGCAGGTCGGCTGCGCAGGGAACGAACCGACCGCAGACGGCGGACGGATCGAGGGCGTTCTGAGGAGGGCCTGAGGGCTTGACGGGCGCCACCCGCCCCGAGGCTTACGCTGGAGCCGATGAGCCAGCTGCCCACCGCCCCTGCGCCGACGGGGAGCCCGGTCCCCCACCCGCTCGTGGTGCGCTCCGTCGCTCTCGAGAACCTCGCCGACCGGCACTCCGCGCGCGACCTCCTGGACCTGCTCCCCTCGACCGGCGCACCCCTGGCCTGGGTCCGTCGCGGGGACGGCCTGGTCGCGTGGGGCGAGACGCTGCGGGTCGAGGTGGGCGGAGCGTCCCGGTTCGCCGACGCCGAGCGCGCCTGGCAGGAGCTGCTGACGCACGCGATCGTGCGCGACGAGGTGCAGGTGCCCGGCTCCGGCCCGGTCGCGTTCGGCTCGTTCGCCTTCGACGACGACTCACCGGCGGGCGGTGTCGTCGTCGTGCCGAGCGTCGTCGTCGGCCGACGCGGCGGGACGACGTGGTTGACCACGATCACCTCGGGCGCTCGCCTCGGGCGGGTACCCAGGCTCAGCGACGTCATGGGGGCGCGCGTCCCGCCGACCGACCCCGGCACGGTGACCTACGCGGAGGACGAGGCGGGCGCCTGGCGTGACGTGGTCGCGCGCGGCATCGCCGCCATCCGCGCGGGCGAGGTGGAGAAGGTCGTGCTCGCCCGCGACGTCCACGCCCAGGCCGAGCACCCCGTCGACGTGCGGTGGGCGCTCGACAGGCTCGCCGACGAGTACGAGTCGTGCTGGACGTTCAGCGTCGACGGGCTGGTCGGGGCGACGCCCGAGCTGCTGGTCCGCTCCGAGAAGGGCCTCGTCACGTCGCGCGTGCTCGCGGGCACCATCCGGCGCACCGGCGACGACGACGCCGACGTGGCCCGCGCCGCGATCCTCGCGCACTCGTCGAAGGACCTCGAGGAGCACGAGTACGCGGTGCAGTCGGTCGCGGACGCGCTCGGGCCGTTCTGCTCGTCGACCAACGTGCCCGACGTGCCCTTCGTGCTGCACCTGCCCAACGTCCTGCACCTGGCCTCCGACGTCACCGGCGTGCTCGCGCCCACCGAGGGCGCACACCCGTCGTCGCTCGCCCTCGCCGCGGCACTGCACCCGACGGCCGCCGTCTGCGGGACGCCGACCGTCGCTGCACGCGAGCTGATCCGCAGCATCGAGGGGATGGACCGCGCACGCTACGCCGGCCCCGTCGGCTGGTTCGGTGCCGACGGCGACGGCGAGTGGGGCATCGCGCTGCGCTCGGCGCACGTCGACGCCGACGACCCCCGACGCGTCCGGCTGTTCGCGGGGTGCGGGATCGTCGCGGCGTCCGACCCGGCGGCCGAGCTGGCCGAGTCCGAGGCCAAGCTCGAGCCGATGCGCCACGCGCTGGGCCGGGACGCACTGCCCGCCTGACCTCTCGTC
Source organism: Cellulomonas sp. P4_H4 (assembly GCF_056400865.1). Classification (NCBI taxonomy): domain Bacteria; kingdom Bacillati; phylum Actinomycetota; class Actinomycetes; order Micrococcales; family Cellulomonadaceae; genus Cellulomonas; species Cellulomonas sp. P4_H4. The sequence continues at coordinate 565,551 of NZ_JBFUKL010000001.1, read as the reverse complement.
GGCAAGAGCCCGGCGCGACGCCCCAGCAGGAATGCCGAAGTCCCGAACCGCGGGTGCGCGGTCCGGGACTGGCTGCGGTCCGGGGACGGACCACGGGGGCGCGGCTCAAGGGGTGTGAGCCGCAGCCGTCCGGGCAGGACGATGACCTGCCCAGAGCCGGCGGCCGGATCCTCGATGGGGGGTACGAGGACCGGCGGCCGCCGGCCGTCAGGAAGACTGCCGGGCAGTGCGGTCGGTCAGCCTGCGCCGTCCTGCTGGCTCTGGAACCACTTCCACAGGTCCTCGGGGCTCATGCCGTTCGGGAGGCTGTTGGCGCCGCCCTGGTCGCTGCCGTCGCCCTGCTGGCCCTGGTCGGGCGCCTGCTGGTCGGGAGCCTGCTCGTCAGGAGCCTGCTCGTCGGGCGCCTGCTGGCTGCCGTTGTCGTTCGAGGCAGCGGCCTCGGGACGGACCGCGAGCGTCACGTCGATCTCCGACGTCTTGCCGTCACGGACGACCGTCAGGGTGACCTTCGTGTCGGCCGGGAGCGCCCGGACGGCTGCGGTGAGCGACTCGGAGCCGGCCACGGCCTTGCCGTCGATCGCGACGATCGTGTCCTGCTCCTTGATGCTCGCCTTGGCGGCCGGCGAGCCGTCGCTGACCGACTGGACGAGCGCGCCACGGCGGGTCACGCCGTCGGCGGTGGCGGTGCCGTCCGAGAGGGAGACGCCCAGGAAGGCGTGCTCGGCGGTGCCGTCGTCGATGAGCTGGGCTGCGATGTTCTTGACCAGGTCGACCGGGATGGCGAAGCCGAGGCCGATCGAGCCGGACTCCTGCGACAGCGTCGCGATCGAGGAGTTGATGCCGATCACGCGGCCGGACGCGTCGAACAGCGGCCCGCCCGAGTTCCCGGGGTTCACCGCGGCGTCGATCTGGATGGCGCTCGTGACGGCGGCCTCGCTGCTGTTCTCGCCCGAGGTCGAGACCGGGCGGTCGACGGCCGAGACGATGCCGGTGGTCACGGTGCTGGCCAGGCCGAGCGGGTTGCCCACGGCCATGACCGGCTGCCCGACGACGACCTTCGAGGAGTCGCCCAGGGCCGCGGCCTTGAGGTCCTTCGGCGGGTCGGTGAGCTTGATGACCGCGAGGTCCGTGGTCGCGTCCGTACCGACGACGGTGGCCTTGAAGATGCGACCGTCGTTGAGCGAGACCTCGATGCTGTCCGCGTCGGCGTCCGCCACGACGTGGTTGTTCGTCACGATGTGCCCGGCGTCGTCGATGATCACGCCGGACCCCTCGGCGCCGCTGCTGCCGCCGCCGATGGTCACCTGGATGGCGACGACCGAGGCCTGCACGGCCTTGGAGACGGCCTGCCAGTCGGGGTTCTCCGACGAGGAGCCCGAGACCGGGACGGTGTCGTTGCTGTCCTGGCCGACCGTGGCGAGCGACGCGGGGCGACCGCTCCCGCTCGCGTCGTCGGAGGAGAGCGTGTGCGAGACGCCCGCGGTGGCGATCGCGGCGATGATCGCGGCGGCTGCGGCGGCGGACGTCACCGGGATCCACGTGCGGCGCTTGCGCTGCGTCGGGACCTGCGGGGACTGCGTCGGGATCTGACCCTGAGGCGCGTACGGCTGCTGCGCGTACTGCCCCGGTGCAGCCTGCGGCGCGACCTGGTACGGCGCCGACTGGTGCACGACCGGCTGCTGCTGCATGAGTGCCGGGTCCTGCACCGCGGCACGCTGGGCGGCGTCCCACTGGGCACGGCGGACGGCCTCGGCCTGCGCGGCGGCGGCTGCTGCTGCCTGGGCCGCCTCGTACGCAGCGCGCTGGTCGGCGGGCGCCGCGGGGTGCGGCGGCGTGAAGGGGTTCGTCGGGTGGGCCGCGGGAGCGACCGGCAGCGGCTGCGTCGCCTGGACAGGCGGAAGCGGCTGGGTCGGCGCGACCGGAGCGATCGGCTCGGTCTGCTGGTCCTGCGGGTGCTGGTCGCCTGCGTTGGCGCCCTGGTCCGGGGTGCTGGTCATGTCTGTGGCCTCCTTGGTCGAGTACCACTACACCGGGCCGCGCTGAAGGCTCCCTTCGCAGAACCTGGGAATTGCCTGCGAGTTTCGCATGCATCTAGGACCTCGGTCCTAGAGGGCTCCGTCCACGGCGCTCGCCACCTCGGCGGCGAGCCGCTCGCCGAGCGCCCGGCGGCCGGTCCGGTCCACCCGGACCTCCACGACGCTGAGCCCCGGTCCCGGCGCGGCGAGCGCCGGCAGCAGCCCGTCGACGTCCCCGACGCGCGTGTGCCGGACGCCGTAGCCGGCGCACAGGGCGGCGATGTCGGCGCCGTGCGGCGTGGCGAAGACGCGCTCGAACACGTCCGCACGCTCGGGCGCGCCCGGTTCGAGCGTCGCGAAGATCGAGCCGCCGTCGTCGTTCGCGACGATCAGCTGCAGGTGCGGCGTCTGCTCGAGCGGCCCGCGCAACAGCCCGCCGACGTCGTGCAAGAACGTCAGGTCGCCCAGCAGTGCTCGGACGCGGCGGTCCGGCAGGCCGAGCGCGACGCCGACAGCGGTCGACACCGTGCCGTCGATCCCGGCGAGCCCGCGGTTGGCCACGACGAGCGGCGGCGCCGACCAGCGGGCCACGAGGTCGAGGTCCCGCACCGGGTTCGACGACCCGAGCACGAGCACGTCGTCAGGCGCGCTGACCTGGGCGACGGCACGCGCCAGGGCGGGACCCGTGACCCGCGTCCCGCTGCGCGAGCGGCGCCCCACGTCGTCCCCCTCGAGGACCGTGTCCACAGCCGCCTCGGCGGCCTTGTCCGCGGCCAGCCAGGCCTGGAGCCACCCCTCCGGCGCGCGCATCCGGCCGTTGCGCATGCGCGCAGGGGCGTCCTGCAGCACCTCGCTCGCGGTGCGCGGCGCGTCGGGCCAGTCGACACCGCGAGGCGAGATGACCAGCACCTCGACGTCCGAGCGCCCGAGCAGCGCCTGCACGGGACGGGCCAGCGTCGGCCGGCCCAGCAGGACGACCCGGCGCACGGAGCCGCCGAGCATCGGGTGTGCGAGCAGGTGCACGTACGCGGCCACCGCGTTCGAGCCGCCACGGGCACCCGACGACGGCTCCGCGAGGAGCGGCCAGCCGTTGGCCTCGGCGAGGCGTCGTGCGAGCGGTCCCGCGCCGTCGCCGGCCACCACGACGGTCGGCGCACCGCCGCGCCGCGCACCGGCCGACTGCTCGGCTGCAGGTGGGAGCGCCGGGACCGGTCGCGACTGGACGTGGGCCAGGCCCTCGGTCGACCGCGCGGGCCAGCCTGCAGCTCCCGGAACGAGCGGCTCGCGGAACGCCAGGTTGAGATGCACCGGGCCGGGGTCGCCCGTGCGCGCACCCGTCGCGGCCGCGATCGCGCGAGCGACGGTCCTGCGCACGTCGCGCGCCTCAGATGCGAGCCCGACGGGGGCCGGGACGTCCAGGCCGAGCCGGACGGCCGAGCCGAACAGGCCGACCTGCTCGGTCGTCTGGTTGGCGCCCGTCCCGCGCAGCTCGTGCGGGCGGTCGGCCGTGATCAGCAGGAGCGGCAGACCGCTGTGGTGCGCCTCGAGGACGGCGGGGTGCAGGTTCGCGACGGCGGTGCCCGACGTGGTGACGACCGCGACCGGCCGCGGCGGCACCGGCGCTCCGTCCGGCCCGAACCCCGAGGCCCGCGCCAGACCGAGGGCCACGAACGCCGCCGAGCGCTCGTCGACGCGGACGTGCAGGCGCAGGGCGGGGGCGCCGTCGGGTCGGTCGGGGCGGGCCGCGTCCGCCAGCGCGTAGGCCAGCGGCGCGCTCCGGGAGCCCGGGGCGAGCACGACGTCCTCGACCCCGAGGGCGGCGAGCGCCTGGACCAGGACCCGGGCGGACTCGGTGGCCGGGTACGTCGTCGTCACGTCCGCCATCATGCCTGAGCCTGGACGGCGGCGATCCGACGGTGCCACCTGTCGACAAGGTCCGGGGGCGCGGCGGCGGCCTCGAGCAGCGCGGCGTCGGGCACGGGTCGACGGACGGCGATGGCGCCGCCGACGGGCAGGAGCGGCTCGGCGACCAGGTCGGCTGTGAACAGCTGGGCCGTGGCGAGCCCGCACGCGTATGGGAGCTCCGGCAGGGCGGCGGCTAGCGCGATCCCCGCCGCGAGCCCGACCGACGACTCCAGGGCGCTCGACACGACGACCGGCAGCCCGATCGCCTCGGCGAGGTCGAGGCAGGCGCGCACCCCACCCAGCGGCTGGACCTTCAGCACGACGACGTCCGCGGCACCGGCCCGCGCCACCGCGAGCGGGTCCTGCGCCCGACGGATCGACTCGTCGGCCGCGATCGGCACGTGCGTGCGCCGGCGCAGCACCGCGAGGTCGTCGACCGACGGCACCGGCTGCTCCGCGTACTCCAGGCCGCCCGCCGCGCGATCGAGCACGAACAGGCGCGCCACGGCTGTGTCGACGTCCCAGGCGGCGTTGGCGTCGACACGGATCGCTCCGCTCGGTCCGAGCGCGTCGCGCACGGCCTCGAGCCGCGCCATCTCGTCGGACAACGACTGCCCGGGCTCGGCGACCTTGACCTTCGCCGTCCTGCACCCGCCGGACGCGAGCACGAGTCGGTGAGCCGTCTCGGCGTCCACGGCCGGGATGGTGACGTTGACGGGGACCTGGTCCCGCACGGGCTCCGGCCAGCCCTGGTCGGCGGCCTCGCGGGCCGCCCGCCACCAGGCGAGCGACTCCTGCTCGTCGTAGTCCCAGAACGGGCTGAACTCACCCCAGCCCGCGTCTCCGCGCACCAGCACGCCGTCGCGCACCGTCAGCCCGCGGAACCTGGTCCGCAGCGGGACGGCCCAGACGTGCAGGTCAGCGGGCATGCCTCAACCCTAGGGCCGGCGCCAGGCCGCCACGAGCACGGCGTAGGCCGTGCGGCGCACCGACCGACGCTCGGTCAGCGCGCTGACGACGGCACCGTCGACGAGCGCGACGGTCAGGGCGGCGCTCGTCGGGGCACCCACGAGCTGCACGAGCTGCTCCACCGCCGCGTCGACCTCCGCCCGCCCTGCCGCGAACGCCTCGGCGAGAGCCGCTTGCCGGCCCGCGGCGAGCAGGTGCTCGTAGTGGCTCCGGATCTCGGCGTCCTCACCCGGCGGCAGGATCGCGTCGGCGACGAGGACCGCTGCGGCACGCGGGTCGTCGGCGACGCGTTGACCGTCGTGCACGGCCGCACGGGCGTGCGCGGCCCATGCCTGCACCATGGCTCCGCCCGCAGCGACCGCGAGGTCCTCGAGCGTCCCGAAGTAGTACGTCGTGGCGGAGACCGACGCCCCCGCCTCGAGCGCGACGCGTCGGTGGGTCAGCGCGCCCGGCCCCTCGCGCAGCAGGAGCGCCGCAGCGGCGCGGGCCAGCTCTGCGCGACGGCGTGCCCCCTTGCCCGTCGCGCCCGGCATCAGTGCCCGCCGCCGGACAGGTTGAGCCCGACCACCCCGGCGACGATGAGGACGAGCGAGACGATCTTCAGGACCGAGACCGACTCCCCGAAGAACACGATCGCCAGCACGGCCGTCAGTGCTGCGCCGATCCCGACCCAGACCCCGTACGCAACGCCGACGGGCAAGGTCTTCAAGGCCCAGGCGAGCCCTCCCATGGAGCCGACGAGCAGCAGGACGAACGCGACGCTCGGCCACAGCTTGGTGAAGCCGTCGGAGGCCTTGAGGCTCAGGGCCCAGCCCGCCTCGAGCATGCCGGACACGATGAGAACGATCCACGCCATGGTGATCCACCTTCGTGCCGCCAGGACGGACGAACCGAGCATCCGACGGCGGCTGGAATCGTGCGCGCCGGGTGGCAGTCCCCGCCGTCCCGCGCACGTTCTGGTACGAGTGTACCAAACAGTTAGGGTGGGCGTCGTGACTCTTCCCGCATCCGTCAGCGACACCTTCGACCCCACCCGTTGGCGGACCGTCGACGGGTTCGAGGACCTCACTGACCTCACGTACCACCGCGGCGTCGCCCGGCCCACCCCGGAACAGGCTGCGGACGGCGCGGAGCAGCGCGACCTCCCGGTGGTGCGCGTCGCGTTCCACCGGCCCGAGGTGCGCAACGCGTTCCGACCGCACACCGTCGACGAGCTGTACCGGGTCCTCGACCACGCCCGCACCACGTCGTCCGTGGGAACCGTCCTGCTGACCGGTAACGGCCCCGCGCCCAAGGACGGCGTCTGGTCGTTCTGCTCCGGCGGCGACCAGCGCATCCGTGGCCGCGACGGCTACCGGTACGCCGAGGGCGACACGGCTGCCGAGATCGACCCGGCACGGGCGGGCAGGCTGCACATCCTCGAGGTGCAGCGCCTCATCCGGACCATGCCCAAGGTCGTCGTCGCCCTGGTGAACGGCTGGGCGGCCGGCGGTGGGCACTCGCTGCACGTCGTCGCGGACCTGTCGATCGCGAGCCGGGAGCACGCGCGGTTCATGCAGACCGACGCGAACGTCGGCTCGTTCGACGGTGGGTACGGCTCCGCTCTGCTGGCCCGTCAGGTCGGGCAGAAGCGGGCACGGGAGATCTTCTTCCTGGCGCGGGAGTACTCCGCCGAGCAGGCGCTGGCGTGGGGGGCGGTCAACGACGTCGTCGACCACGCCGACCTGGAGGAGGCGGGGATCGAGTACGCGCGGATCATCGCGACCAAGTCGCCGCAGGCCGTCCGGATGCTGAAGTTCGCCTTCAACCTCGCCGACGACGGGCTGGCAGGTCAGCAGGTGTTCGCGGGCGAGGCGACCAGGCTCGCGTACATGACCGACGAGGCCGTCGAGGGCCGCGACGCCTTCCTGCAGCGCCGCGAGCCGGACTGGTCGGGCTTCCCGTACGCCTACTGAGCGCCGTCTACTGAGCCCCCGCGGCCCAGCCGGCGACGTCGACTAGCGCGCCGATCACGCCGGCCGCGGCCACCAGGAGCGCGACGACGACGACCCCGGAGACGACGACCGCAACGATCGAGCGGGTGTCGTGCTCGCGGGCTTCCGCTTGCTGTTCCGTGAGAGCTGCCATACCTCCACGGTCGTCCACCGCGGCGGCCCGGCGCATCGGCCGAGGGTCGCGCGTGTGCGGCGCGGCGTCATCCCTGAGGCGGAGGTCAGCTGATCGTCAGGGAGCCCGTCCCGGCCGGGACGAGCTCGACCCAGGTGTTCCCCGGTGCGAGGTCCGCTGGTGCGCCGTCCGCCGTGAACAGGCGCAGGGGCTGGTCCTGAGCGTCCTTCTTCCACGTGATCGGCATCGTCTTGCCGCCGGTCGCGATCACGCCCTGACCCGTGCCGACCAGCTCGTACGTCGGCACGGGCGCACCGCCCTGGGCAGAGAACTTGGAGTTGGGGTGCGCCGCGGTGATGGAGACGACGTTGACCGCCGAGAGCTGCGAACCGCTGCGCGCCATCGCGGCGGCCGATCCCTCGAACCTCAGCCAGCGGCCGGTGCTGCCGTCCCAGACCCAGGTGGGGTGGGACGCGCCCGAGAGGTTGAAGCTCAGCTTCGTCGCCGGCGTCCCGGCGACGATCGCAGCAGCACGGTCCGCCGAACGTGCGAAGGTGAACTGCTCACCGGGCGACGCCTGGTGCTGGGCGTCGGCGAGGCTCCAGAACGTGCTCGGTGTGCCGTAGACGTTGTGCGGCGCGGGACGGTCGTTGGACCGGTAGAAGCCCGGCGTGCCGGCGTCGTGGCTGAGCATCTGCAAGCCACTGGCAGCGACGAGGTCGAGGATGCCCCGCTGGCCGCCCGAGAACGCGATGAGGCCGTGCAAGGGCGTGGCGATCAGGGGGTCCATCGGGCGCACCGAGCGGATCGGTCCCACCTCGGCCGGGACCTGCGAGTGGTACACGGCCATGAAGCGCGCCACCTCGAACTCGACGATCGTCTCCCAGACCACGTCGGCCTGCTCGAGCCCCGTCTGCGGGCGGGCTGCTGCGGTGTTCTCGATCTTGACCGCGAGCGCCGGCCGGGTCACCGGCTCCCCGGGCACGCCGGTCAGGGGCCACGTGGCCACGACGACGGGTGCGGGCGCAGCAGCCTTGTCCGCAGTGATCGTCGGCCTGGCCGTCACCGTCGTGGGAGTCGGCTCCGGTTCCGCCGGTGAGCTGCACGCCGCCAGGGCGAGCATCGCCCCTGCCAGCAGCGCGACCGTCCCGCGCATCCGTGTCGTCATCGTCGTCCCCCGCGTGTCCATGCTCCAGACTCGCACGGTTGGCACCGCGAGCCGGGTAGCGCCTGCCGTGTCAGCTGATGGTGACCGAACCGGTCCCGCGCGGGACCAGCTCGATCCAGGTGTTCCCCGGGGCGAGCTTCGCGACCGCGCCGTCCGCCGTCGTGATCGTCAGCACCGCGTCCTTCGCCGTCTTGGTCCACGTCACCGGGACGAACTTGCCACCCGTCGACAGCGTCCCCTCGCCGGCCCCGTCCAGCACGGTCTCGGGGACGGGGTTTCCGGCCGGGTCGATGGTGCCGGAGTCGATGAGCTGCACGCTGAGCGTCACGATGTTCGTCGCAGACAGGCGGGCGCCCGAGCGCACGACCGCGGGCTTGGCGCCCTCGGAGCGCAGGAAGGTCGACGTCGCGGCGTCCCACGTCCAGGTCGGGTGCGAGCCGCCCGAGAGCTTCACCGCGACGGTCGAGGCCGGGGCACCGGAGACGACCGCGGTGGCCGCCGCAGCCGTCCGGGCAGGCACGAACTGGGCCTGCGGTGGGGCGCTGTGGCTCGCGTCGGCCTGGTCCCAGAACGTCTGCGGCGTCCCGTACACGTTGTGCGGCGCGGGTCCGACGCCCTTCTTGCGGTAGAACCCGTCGGCACCGGCGTCCATGCTGATCGTCTGCAGACCGGCGTCCTTCAGGGCCTGCACGAAGGCCGCCTGCCCGCCGGAGAACGCGATGAGACCGTGCAGAGGAGCGGTGATCGCCGGGTCCATCGGGCGGACCGAGCGGATCGGGCCGACCTCGCCGGGCACCTGGGAGTTGTAGACGGCCACGAACCGGGTGATCCCGCCCTCGACCACCTGCTCCCAGACGTTGTCGGCCTGGTCGAGGCCCGTCTGCGGACGCGCGTCGACGGAGTTCTCGATCTTGATCGCGAGAGCGGGGCGCTCGGGTGCGTCGGCGGCGCGGACGGTGCCGAGCAGGGGCCAGCGCGGGGGCACGACGGGCGCCGGCGGGGTGGCCTTGGCGGGCTCGATCACGGCCGGTTGCGTCACGTCCGGCAGAGGGGACGGCGTGTCGGACGAGCCACCGCTGCACGCGGCCAGCAGCGACGCCACGGCTGCGCTGGCGACGAACAGCACCGGCAGACGGCGGACGCGGGTGGTGGCAGTGCGCACGTGAGCTCCTTCGGGTCGGACCGCCGGTCACTCTACGGGCGGATCCTGGGTCGGTCGGGGACCCCGGGGGCGCGGCCTACCCTGGTCCCGTGAGCCGGCCCCTGCGCGACGTCCCCGCGCGCGCCGATGCTCTTCTCCCGGCGTTGACGGCGGCCCTGGACGGCACCGGGCCCGCGGTGGGCGACGGACCCGACACCGTCGCGGACGAGGTCGCCGTCGTCGTCCGCACGTCGGGCTCGACCGGCGACGCCCGCGCCGTGCTCCTGTCCGCGGCCGCGCTGCGCGCCTCGGCCACGGCGACGGCCCACCGGCTCGCCGGTCCAGGGAGGTGGCTCCTCGCTCTGCCCCTGCAGCACGTCGCGGGGCTCCAGGTGCTGATCCGGTCGGTGCTGGCCGGCACGACGCCGGTCGCCGTGCCGGACGGGCCCTTCCGCGCTCCGGCGTTCGTGGAGACGACGAGCCTGCTGGGCACCGGCCCGCGGTACACGTCGCTGGTGCCCACCCAGCTGGTCCGCCTCCTCGACGACCGCGCGGGGACGGAGGCTCTGCGCACGTTCGACGCGGTCCTGGTCGGTGGTGCCGCGACCGGCCCCGACGTCCTGGACCGGGCACGGTCGGCAGGCGTCGCGGTCGTCACCACCTACGGCATGTCCGAGACGTGCGGTGGCTGCGTGTACGACGGCGTCCCGCTGGACGGGGTCGAGGTCCGGATCGACGACGACGGCCGCATCATGCTGGCCGGCCCGGTGCTCGCGCTCGGCTACGCCGACGGGATCGAGGAGCCGTTCGTGCACCTCGACGGCCGCCGCTGGATGCGCACCTCCGACCTCGGTGCCTGGGCCGACGGCCGGCTGACGGTGCTCGGCCGGGCCGACGACGTGCTGGTCACGGGCGGCACCAAGGTCTCCCCGCAGGCGGTCGAGGCTGTGCTGGGAGCGTTCGGCGAGGTCGTCGTCGTCGGGCTTCCCGACGAGGAGTGGGGGCAGGTCGTCGTCGCTCTCCTCGTCCCGCGCCCGGGCGCCGCCCCGACGCTCGCACAGGCCCGAGCCGCGGTGACCGACCGGCTGGGCCCCTCCCACGCGCCCCGCCACCTCGTGGTCACGAGTTCGCTCCCGGTGCGCGGGCCAGGCAAGATCGACCGTCGGGCAGCCACGGAGCTCGCCCGCTCCCTGCTCGAGGGACCCTGACCGAGAGGAACGACACGTGACCACTGCCAGCGACTGGGTGCAGGGCGCTCGACCGCGCACGCTGCCCGCCGCCGCCGCGCCGGTCTTCGTCGGCAGCGGCGCCGCCGCACAGCTCGGTGCGTTCGACCTCGGCCGGGCGGCACTGGCGCTCGGCGTCGCACTGACCCTGCAGGTGGGCGTCAACTACGCCAACGACTACTCCGACGGGATCCGCGGCACGGACGTCGACCGCGTCGGTCCGATGCGCCTGACGGCGTCCGGCACCGCGAGCCCAGGCTCGGTGAAGGCCGCGGCGTTCACCGCGTTCGGCGTCGCGGCCGTCCTCGGCACGTGGCTCGTCTGGCTCACCGGCCAGTGGTGGCTGCTCGCGGTCGGCGCCGCCGCGATCCTTGCAGCCTGGGGCTACACCGGCGGGCGCAAGCCCTACGGGTACCGCGGGCTCGGCGAGGTGGGAGTGTTCACGTTCTTCGGGCTGGTCGCCGTGCTCGGTACCACCTATACGCAGGCGGGCGAGCTGTCGTGGCCGGCCTGGGTCGGTGCGGTCGCGGTCGGGATGCTCGCGTGCGCCCTGCTCATGGCCAACAACCTGCGCGACGTGCCCACCGACGCGCTCGTCGGCAAGCGGACCCTCGCGGTGCGACTGGGCGAGTCCCGGTCCCGCCGCGTCTATGCCGCGCTCGTCGTGCTGCCGATCCTGCTGGGCGGCATCGTGTGCGCGTTCGCCAACCCGTGGACCCTGATCGTCCTGCTCCTGCTGTTCCCGTCCGTCGCGCTGGCCGTGACGGTCCTCCTGGGCGCTCGCGGACGCGCACTGGTCCCCGTGCTCATGTTCACCGGCATGCTCGAGCTGGCCTTCGGCGTGCTGCTCGGGATCGGGCTCGCCCTCTAGGGCTCGCGACGAGCGGCGTCGTCGGCGGCGTCCTCGATCGACGCGTCGTCCTCCGAGCGCCGGGTGCGCTGCGCCCGGTCCGCGAGGTAAGTCGCGGCGGCGTCACGAGGCCCGGACAGCAGCGCGTACGAGATGCCCCAGGCCAGGAAAGCCGCGACCACGGGCGTGAGCCACGACCGCATCCCGACCCACCAGAGCAGGGCGAAGCAGACCGCGAACAGCGCGAGGCGCAGGAGCGAGAAGACGACGACAGGCACGGGTACCAGGGTAGGCCGCTGCGCCGACTGACCAGCCCCCGCGACCGCGCGCCCGGGCGTCTAGGCTGACGGGATGCGCAACCTCGTCGTCCTGGCGATCATCGGCCTGGCGATCTACTGCCTCTTCGACATCCTGCGCAGCACGCGCGACGAGCGGCTCGGCGTGCACCCGCTGCTCTGGATCCTGGTCGTGCTCTTCGTGCCCCTGTTCGGGCCGCTCGCCTGGCTCGCGGTCCGCTGGTCACGCCGGACCACCTACGCCGACCTCTCGGGCACACAGCCGACGAGCCGCCCCGAGCGGCTGCGCTCGTCGGCACCCGACGACGACCCGGAGTTCCTGCGGCGGCTGGACGAGCAGAGGCGCCGCGACAAGAACGGCGGCAGCAGCTCGGGTCAGAGCCCCGAGTAGGAGTGCTTGCCGGTGACCACGAGGTTCACCACGGTGAAGTTCATGAGCACCACGGCGTAGCCGACGAACACGAAGTACGACGCCCGGCGCCCGCTCCAGCCACGCGTCGTGCGCGCGTGCAGGTAGGCCGCGTAGACGACCCAGGCGACGAACGTGCCGACCTCCTTGGGGTCCCAGCCCCAGTACCGGCCCCACGCGTGCTCCGCCCAGACGGCGCCGCCGATGAGCGTGAAGGTCCACAGGATGAACGCGACCGAGTTGAGCCGGAAGGACATCGCCTCGAGGTCGCGCCCGGTGGGGACCTGCTCGAGCCAGGTGAACCGCCGGCCGGTGAGCGCGCGACGCACGGCGTTCGGGTTCTCGACGGCACCCGCGAGAGACCCTTCCTCCCTGAAGCTCTTGAGCACCTGGAGGACCGACGTGCCGAACGCCACCGTGAAAATGCCGGTCGCGGCGATGGCGACGCCGACGTGCAGGACCAGCCAGTAGCTCTGCAGGGCGGGCTGGACCTCGTCGGCCTGGATGTAGAACCAGTTCAGCGCCACGACGAGAGCGACGACGGACAGGCCCATGACGACGACGGACAAGAACGCGATGATCCGGCGGCGTTGGACGACGGCCAGGATCAGCGTCGCCCAGAACACCGCGACGAGCGTGAACTCGTACATGTTCGCGGTCGGCCAGCGTCCCGCCGCGACACCGCGCAGCACGATGCCCGCGAGCAGCAGCGCGATCCCGACGACGTGCGTCGAGCGCGCGATCCCCTCGGCCCGCACCGAGCGGCTGGCGGCGCGCTGGTCGGTCGACCCGGCGGTCGCCGAGACGGGCGCGCCCGCACCGACGAGGGCGGGTTCCTGCTTGACGCGCTGCGAGCGCTCGGCGATGCGCGCGAGGTCCACCGAGTACGCGACGAGCGCGATGGTGAACGCGGTCGCGGCGGCCCATACCAGCAGCGTGCTCAGGTCGCCGGTGTTCATGGTGTGCCCTCCGTATCGGGTGCGTTGCCCGGTGCGTCTGCCAGCGTCGCCGCGAGCACCCTGTCCAGCTCGGGCTGGAGCCCGACGTCGTCGCCGCGCGCCAGTGCCGCGGCGGTCACCACTGTACGGCCGGCGCCAGCGGCGTCGCCCTCCGGCGCGGCAGGCGCGAAGCGCAGCCAGACGCGCCGACGAGGCGCGAACAGCGACGTCGCGAGGCCGGCGAACGCGAGCAGCGCGAACACCAGCACGAACACCAGGGCGGGGTCGTGCCGCAGGTCGAGCGCCACGAACCGCTCGATCCCGTTGAACGTGAGCGTGCCCAGGCCGTCGGGCAGCTCAACCGTCTCGCCGGGCTTGACGACGAGGATCACGGGGTCACCGTCGGCGTCCTTGACCTGGGTCATGCGCGCCTCGTCGAGCTCGTACACGTTCTGCGGGACGCCGGTGTCGAGGCCGAGGTTGCCCTTCCAGACGTTCAGCACGAGGACGGGGTCGTTCGGCTCGGGGAACTGCGACACGTAGGCCGGGCCGTTGGCGGTCTGGATGGTCTGCTTCGTCGGCAGCAGGAAGCCGACCAGCCCGATCTGGTCCTGGTCGCCGGTGACGTCGGGGACCTTGATCACGCCCTTCGACGTGTACACCTGGTCCTGCGGCAGGAACGGCGTCGGACCGTCGCTGACCAGGGCGCCCGACGCGTCGTGGATCGAGATGTCGGGCGCGTAGCCGTTGCCCTGCAGGTAGACCTTCGCGCCGCCCGCGTCGAGCGGGTGGTTCACCTTGATCGTCTCGGCCGCGGGCTCCTCGCCGGGCTCCGTCAGCGTGACGTGCGCCGTGAAGTCGCGCGACGCGAGCGTCTCGGGGTCGAACCGGGACTCGAAGTCGTCGAGCGTGAGCGTGAAGGGGACCAGGCTCGTCGGCGAGTACGCGGTTCCACGCTCGAACGTGTCGTACGCGCCCTGCGAGTTGGCGAACCCGGTGCCCTGCACCACGATCATCTGCCCGCGGTAGTGCAGCACCTGGCCGGTCGCCACCGAGATCAGCAGGCCGACGAGGGCCAGGTGGAACACGAGGTTGCCGGTCTCCCGCAGGTAGCCGCGCTCCCCCGCGACCGACCACGTGCCGTCGCCCTCGTCGCGGGCCTCGACCCGGTAGGTCGGCACGAACGGCAGCAGCCGCCAGCCCCGGCGCAGCACGGTGACGGCCCGCTGGGAGAGGTGCTCGGGCGTCTCGTCGGACGTCCCCTCGCCCTGCGCGGGGAACCGGCCGAACCGGCGTGGCGCGCGCGGCGGCCGTCCGCGCACACCCGCCAGGTGCACCTTGGTGCGCGGCAGGATGCAGCCGACCAGCGAGACGAACAGCAGCAGGTACACCGCGCTGAACCAGACCGACGAGTAGACGTTGAAGGCGCCGATGCGGTCGAGCACCGGTCCGAGCGTCGGGTGGTCCGTGAGATAGGCGACGACCTTCTCGGGGCTCTGCGCCCGCTGCGGCCACACCGTGCCGGGTACCGCGGCGACCGCGAGCAGCATGAGCAGCAGGAGCGCGACCCGCATGCTGGTGAGCTGCCGCCAGGCCCAGCGCAACCAGCCGGTCAGCCCGATGCCCTGGACCACGGGCTTCGGGCTCTCCGGGGCCTCGGTGGGCTCGGTGAACACGTCGGAGATGCCCTCGGGGCGGTACTGGCTCATGTCACACCACCGGCACGAACGGGTCGTTGCCGGTCACGAGACCCTGCAGCCACGCAGCCCACTGGCCCCAGACGCCGGTGACCAGCGCGAGCCCGAGCACGATGAGCAGGCCACCGCCCAGGCGCATGATCGCGAGCCGGTGCCGACGCAGGAACGCCAGCGCCCGCGCGCTGCGCTCGACGCTGAACGCGACGATCAGGAACGGCAGGCCCAGTCCCAGGCAGAACGCCACCGCGAGCAGGCCGCCACGGCTCGCGGTCCCGCCGTCGAGCGACAGGGCGATGATCGCGGCGAGCGTCGGGCCGATGCAGGGCGCCCAGCCGAGGCCGAACGTGATGCCGAGCAGCGGCGCTCCCCACAGGCCTGCGCGCGGGGCGAGGTGCAGCCGGCGCTCGTTCTGCAGGAACGGGATGAACCCGAGGAACGCCAGTCCCATGACGATGACGACGACGCCGAGCACCCGCATGATCGTGTCCTGGTACTCCAGGAGCACCCCGCCGAGCGAACCCGCGAGCACCCCGAGCGCCAGGTACACGGCCGTGAACCCGGCGATGAACAGCGAGACCCCGAGCAGCAGCCGGCTCCGCTGGGGCTTCGGGACGGGCGTGCCGATCGGCCGCGTCCCGGCGGCGCCGGTCATGCCGCCGAGGTAGCCGAGGTAGGCGGGCACGAGCGGCAGGACGCACGGCGAGGCGAACGAGACCAGCCCGGCGAGCACCGCGACCGGGATGGCCAGCAGCAGCGAACCGGAGAAGATCGCCTCGCCGAAGGCGTCACCGGCGCTCGCGACGATCACGGCGCCGTGGTCGAGACGGGCTCGGCCTGCACCGGCTCCGCGACGAGCTCGTCGAGCATCGAGCGCAGGGTCGTCGGGTCGACGACGCCGAGGATCCGGCCGGCGACCATGCCGTTGCGGTCCAGCAGGATGGTCGTCGGCACCGCGTTGATCGGCACGACGCCCTCGAGGGCCGCGGTGGCCGTGCTCTCGGCGTCGTCGATGCTCGGGTAGGGGACCCCGAACGTCGTCTGGAAGGCCTGCGCGGTACCTGCGGCGTCGGTGTGGTTGATACCCAGGACGTGCACGCCCTGGTCCGCGTAGTCGGTGGACACGGCGGCCAGGTCCGGGGCCTCGGCGCGGCACGGCGGGCAGTTGGCGTACCAGGTGTTGAGCACGACGACGTCGCCCAGCCAGTCGCTGACGTCCTGCATCCCGCCCTCGTAGTCGGTTCCGCTCAGCTCGAGCGGCCCCTCGCGGTCGTCGACCGCCCAGGTGCGGGTGCTGCCGTCGCCGGACTGGTAGCCCTGCTGGGCGACGTCAGTGTCGTCGTTGCTGCTCGGGGCGCACCCGGCCAGGAGGAGGGCTGCCGCCGCGAGGGCCGCCGCGAGCCGTACGCGCACGTCAGGCTCCCGCGACGGTCGGGGTCCCCGGCAGCAGCGCGGCCGCGGGCTCGCTGTAGCCGATGCCGACCAGGGTGTCGCCGTCGTAGCGCAGGCTCGTGAGGGACGCGACGGAGCACTGACGCTTGCGCGGGTCGTGCCACAGGCGGCGGTTCTCGAGCGCGAGACGCGTGACCCAGACGGGCAGCTGGTGGCTCACGAGGATGGCCTCGTGGCCGCGCGCGAGCACGAGGGCGTCGGCGACCGCGGCGAGCATGCGCTCGACCTGCTCGGCGTACGGCTCGCCCCAGGACGGACGGAACGGGTTGCGCAGGTACGGCCAGTGCTCGGGGTGGCGCAGCGAACCGTCGCCCACGCCGAACGTCATGCCCTCGAAGTGGTTGCCCGCCTCGATGATGCGCGGCTCCGTGCCGATCTCGAGCCCGAACGCGGCAGCGATGGGCGTGGCCGTCTCCTGCGCGCGCTGCAGCGGCGAGGCGATCACGGCGACGACGTCGCGACGCGGCGGTGGCACGGCAGCGGGCGCACCGTTGAGGCGCCGTTCACCGCCGGGCAGGCCCGTAGAGGTGCCGCCGAGGTGGGCGGCAACCGTCTCGGCCATCGCGACACCGCGCTCGGACAGGCGGTATCCGGGCAGGCGGCCGTAGAGCACACCCTCGGGGTTGTGCACCTCGCCGTGCCGCATCAGGTGGATCGTTGTGGCGACCATGGGGTCAGTCTCGCAAACACTCCTGTGCGCTCAGCACGCGTCGGGCTCCCCCTCGACGTGACACGCACCACCCGTGAGGTGCAGCCGCACCGTCTCCATGGCGTCACCGAGCGCGGCGAACTGCTCCGGCGTCAGCACGTCGACCAGGTGGTCGCGCACCGACTGCACGTGCCCGGGGGCGGCCGCCACGAGCGTCTGCCAGCCCTTGTCGGTCATCGTGGCGTTCACGCCGCGGGCGTCGGACTCGCACGGCACCCGTGCGACGAGGCCCGACTCCTCCATCCGACGGATCGTGTGGGTGAGCCGGCTGCGGGAGTGCGCGACGTTGTCGGCGAGCTGCGCCATGCGCAAGGTCCGCGCGGGCGCCTCGGACAGCCGCACGAGCACCTCGTACTCGTGCGTGGACAGGCCGGACTGCGCCTCGAGCTCGTGCTCGAGCACTCCGAGGAGGCGTGCGACGCCCTGACGGAACGAGCGCCACTGCTGCTGCTGCTCGGCGGTCAGCCACACGACCTCGCGGATCTCTTGGAGAGCGTGACCCGTCTCTGTGCTCGTACTCACAACGTCTCTTCCTCGTCTTGGGGTTGCGGGGGGATCCCCAGTGTAGTACAACTTTGAACTAACAGTTTGGTTGACGCTTCAACAACACGGAGGACTTCCCATGAGCACCACCACCTCGACCGCTCTCCCCACGGGTCTGACCACCGGCACCTGGGCCGTCGACGCCTCGCACACCGAGGCGAGCTTCACGGTGCGCCACGCCGGCATCTCCAAGGTCCGGGGCACGGTCGCGCTCAGCGAGGGCGTCATCACGGTCGGCGACGACCTGGAGAACACCTCGGTCTCCGTCACGCTCGACCCCTCCACCGTCTCGACTGGCGACGCGAACCGCGACGGCCACCTCAAGAGCGGCGACTTCTTCGACGTCGAGAAGTTCGGCCAGTGGACCTTCGTCTCCACCGCCGTGCGCGAGGCCGGCAAGAAGCACGTCATCGTCGGCGACCTGACGATCCACGGCGTCACGCAGTCCGTCGAGCTCGACACCGAGTTCAACGGCACCGCGGTCGACCCGTTCGGCAACACGCGTGCCGGCTTCGAGGCCACCGTCGCGATCTCGCGCAAGGACTTCGGCCTGACCTGGAACGCGGCCCTCGAGGCCGGCGGCGTCCTGGTCGGCGACAAGGTCACCATCTCGCTCGACGTGTCGGCCATCAAGGGCTGACCCACTGCTGGGCACGACGACGGCCGGCTGCTCCTCCTTCAGGGGCGCGCCGGCCGTCGTCATGCCGAGTCACCCGTACCGGCCCGCCGCCGGTCGTGGAAGGCGAGGATCTGCAGCTCGGACGCCACGTCCACGGCCCGCAGGTCCACGTGCTCGGGAACGCGCAGCGGCCGCGGCGCGAACGTCAGGATGCCGACCACGCCCGCATCGACGAGGGCGTCGCACACCGCCTGGGCGCTGGCCGCCGGAGTGGCGATGATGCCGATGGTCGCTCCCGCGGTCCGGACCAGCTCGGCCAGATCCTCGGCCGGGTGCACGACGAGGCCACCGACGGAGGTTCCGACGACGCCCGGGTCCGTGTCGACCAGGCCCACCACCGCGAAGCCGCGCTCCGCGAACACGGAGTAGCTGGCCAACGCGTGCCCGAGGTTGCCGATGCCGACGATCACGACGCGCCGCTGGATCGAGAGGCCGAGGACGACACCGATCTGCTCCGAGAGGTGCCGCACGTCGTAGCCGACCCCGCGCCGACCGTACGAGCCGAGGAACGACAGGTCCTTGCGCAGCTGCGCGGGCGTGACACCGGCCGCCCTGGCGAGCTCGTCCGACGACGTCGTCACCACCCCGTCGAGCGCCTGCAGCGCCCACAGGTAGCCGGGCAGCCGCGCGACCGTCGACGGAGGGACCTCCCGGGCAGCCCCGTGGCCCGTCGCACCCGAGCTGCGCGCCCGGGCTCCCGTCCGCTGCGTGTCCACATCGACTCCCGCGACAGCCCTACCGACCGGTGACGCCGGATCGTGTCGTCAGGTTAGGGGTCGAGGGACGGCCCGGGTAAGGGTTCGCCGCAGACGCGCGGGATCGATCCGCCAATACCCCTGCTGGACCCCGTCCACCTCGACCACCGGGATCAGCTCTCCGAGCTCGTCGACGAGGTCCCGACCCTCGTACGGGCCTGCCTCGATGTCGACCTCGGCCCAGCCCGTGCCCGTCTCGGCGCACACGCTGCGGACGACCTCTCGTGCCTCGTCGCAGAGGTGGCACCCGGAGCGGCCGTAGAGGAGCACCCTCGT
Organism: Cellulomonas sp. P4_H4; assembly: GCF_056400865.1. Taxonomy (NCBI): domain Bacteria; kingdom Bacillati; phylum Actinomycetota; class Actinomycetes; order Micrococcales; family Cellulomonadaceae; genus Cellulomonas; species Cellulomonas sp. P4_H4. The sequence goes on along the minus strand of NZ_JBFUKL010000001.1, from coordinate 546,420 downwards.
CTCCCCCGTGCCCGTGCTGTTCACCATGCGTCCACGGTAGCGACCTAGGTACCTGCGCGACCTCACAGCGTCCGTCGTTAGAGTGGAAGAGTGCGATCGGCCCCCGCGAGCTCCGTCGCCCCCGCCCCCGTCCCCCGGGAGCCAGGGGCCAGCCCGGACGGCCCCGGCACCGGCGCCTTCTTCGACGTCGACAACACGATCATCCGCGGCGCGAGTGCGTTCCACCTGGCCAAGGGCCTGTACCTGCGCGGGTTCTTCCGCAAGCGCGACCTGTTCCGGTTCGGCTTCCACCAGCTCCGGTACCTGACCTTCGGCGAGAACAAGAACCAGATCGACGAGGTCCGGCAGCGCGCGCTCGAGATCATGACCGGACACTCCGTGGCGGAGGTGACCGCGATCGCCGAGGACGTGTACGACGAGGTCTTGCTGCTGCGCATCTACCCGGGCACCCAGCGCCTGCTGGACGAGCACGTCGCGGCCGGCCACTCGGTCTGGCTGGTCACCGCGACGCCGCACGAGATCAGCGAGATCATCGCCCGCCGTCTCGGTGCCACCGGCGCGCTCGGCACGATCGCCGAGCACAAGGACGGCTACTACACCGGGCGGCTCGTCGGGGACATGCTGCACGGCCGCGCCAAGGCCGAGGCGGTCCGCGCCCTCGCGGAGAGCCACGGGATCGACCTCGCCCAGTCCTACGCCTACGGCGACTCGACGAACGACGTGCCGATCCTGTCCGAGGTCGGGTTCCCCTGTGCCATCAACCCCGACCGTCGCCTGCGCAGGCACGCCGCCGAGGTCGGTTGGCCCGTCCGTGAGTTCCGCAACCGTCGGCGCAACACGCGCCGCGGCACCGCCGTCGTCAGCCTCGCCGGCCTGGCGTGGGCGTTCGGTCTCGTCGCCCGCACCGTCCTGCGGTCCTGGCGCGGGTCGCGCGAGCTGTGATCGTCCGCCCCGCGGTCACCTCCGAGGTCCCGACGCTCGCCGAGCTCGCCGCGCTGACGTTCCCGCTCGCGTGCCCGCCCAGCTCGACCGTCGCCGACCAGCAGGCGTTCATCGCGAACGTGCTCTCGCCGGAACGGTTCACGTCGTACCTCGCCGACCCAGACCGTGCCGTGCTCGTCGCCGTGGACGCGACGGTGGGGTTCGCCCCGCTCCTGGGCTACACGATGCTCGTGTTCACGCCTCCCACCGACCCGGACGTCCAGACATCGCTGACGCTCGCGCCCTCGGCCGAGCTGTCGAAGTGCTACGTGCACCCCGACCACCACGGCGCCGGCGTCGCCCACGCACTGATGGCCGCGTCGCTCGAGGTGGCCCGCGATCGCGGTGCGGTCGGCATGTGGCTGGGCGTGAACCAGGAGAACGCCCGGGCGCGCGCGTTCTACGAGCGCTCGGGCTTCACCGTCGTCGGGACCAAGCACTTCACCGTCGGCACCCGCATCGAGGACGACTACGTCCTCGAGCGCCCCCTCTGACCGCCACCCGGCAGCGGGCACAACAAAACGGGCCCGGCGTCTGCCGAGCCCGTCGTGCTGACTCCTGCGGAGCGACCTACGCCGAGCGGACTCGGCGCGGGGTCACTTCTTGTTGCGACGCTGGTGGCGCGTCTTGCGAAGAAGCTTGCGGTGCTTCTTCTTGGCCATCCGCTTGCGACGCTTCTTGATGACGGAACCCATGGGTCCTCACTTCACTTCCGAGTGGAGGCCCGGCGGCGGGCCTGGCCTGCTTGGTGGTCGATCGATGCGCGTTCAGTCGATGCTGTTCAGTCGATCGCCCACGCACGGAGAAAGTCCGAGGCTCTACCTTACGCGATCAACAGGGCCCTCAGCGACGCGCGACCGGATCGAGCGGGACCTAGGAGCTCTTGCGACCCTCGTCGGCCACCGTCGGCTCGATCGGGAGGGACGTGGAGAGGTAGTGGTCGAGGGCGTCCTGCGGGACACGGAACGACCGGCCGACGCGAACGCCGGGCATCTCGCCCGAGTGCAGCAGGCGGTAGACGGTCATCTTGGAGACGCGCATGATCTCGGCGACCTCGACCACAGTCAGGTACCTGGGGCGGGCAGGCTGCTCGCTCATGCGTGGTCGCTCCTCAGTTCGGCCCCCGGTGACGTGCGGGGTCCGCACACCCACCGGAGGATGCCTGGTCAGCGTAGTGGCCGGTGGGACTGGAGTGAAAGGGGTGGCTGGTGGGACTCGCCCGTGCGGCCCAACGGCTCACGCCGGCGCGACCCGCCGAGTCGCTCTCAGTCCAGCTCCGGATCGAGGCCGAGCTGCGGGAAGACGGCCGCCCTGGTCGCGCGGACGGCACGGTCGACCTCGTCGCCCGGGTCGTAGCCGGACGCCCACGGGCTGAAGCGGGCGTCGCGTCCGTCGGTCATCAGATCGGGTCCGTGGCGGCCGTGCCTCTCCTGGACCAGGGCGCGCCAGGTCTCGGGGACCACCGTGGACGGGTCGACCGGTCGGTGCACGGCGATGCCCAGCAGGTGCGTCCACGACCGCGGCACGACGTCGACGAACGCATACCCTCCGCCGCCGAGGGCGATCCAGCGGCCGCCAGCGACCTCGTGCGCCAGGCCGTGCAGCATCTCGGCGGCCGTCCGCTGGCCGTCGACGCTCACGCGCAGGTGCGTCAGCGGGTCGAGCATGTGGGTGTCGCAGCCGTGCTGCGTGACCAGGACGTCCGGGGCGAACGCGCGCACGACCGCCGGGACCACCGCGTCGATCGCGCGCAGCCAGCCCGCATCTCCCGTGCCGGACGGCAGGGCGATGTTCACAGAGGTCCCCTCGGCACCGGGGCCGCCGGTGTCGCGCGGGTAGCCGGTGCCTGGGAAGCGCGCGTGGCCGGTCTCGTGGATCGACACGGTCAGCACCCGCGGGTCGTCCCAGAACACCTCCTGGACGCCGTCACCGTGGTGAGCGTCGATGTCGACGTAGGCGACGCGTTGCGCCCCCGCGTCCAGCAGCGCGCGGATGCCGACGGCGGCGTCGTTGTAGACGCAGAAGCCCGACGCGGCACCGGGCATCGCGTGGTGCAGTCCGCCCGTGACGTTGACGGCGTGCACAGCTCGCCCCTCCCAGACGGCCAGCACCGAGTCGACCGTCCCCTGCACGACGCGCGCGGTCGCCGCGTGCATGTCCGGGAAGATCGGGTCGTCGGTCGTGCCGAGGCCGTGCTCGAGGTCGATCACGCCGTCCGTCGAGGCCAGGTGCACCGCGGCGATGTAGGCCGGGTCGTGCACCGTGGCCAGCAGCTCGTCGCTCGCGATGCCCGCGTCGGCCAGCTCGATGTCGGCCGCGTCGAACAGGCCGAGGTCCTGTGCGAGCCGGATCGTCAGGTCGAGGCGCTCGGACGTCATGGGGTGCCCCTGGCCGAAGTCGTAGGCGAGCATCTCCTGCGACCACACGACGCGCACCGGTCCCGCGAGAGGCCCTTCACCTGACGCGGTCATGCGCCCACCGTCGCATCCGTTCGGGCCGGTGTCGATCGCAACTGCGCCGGGCATGCGGCGGCGTCGGTCGTTCTCGGCGCGCGCTCATGCCAGAGTGAGCCCGTCCGACAGGTGAGCGGGAGGTGTGATGGCGCGGGGTGGCCCCGGCGTGGCATGGCGGGCACGCGAGTACGTCGACCGCTCGGCACGTCATTCCCCGGCACGGCTCGCGCTCGGCGTCTTCGGGCTCGTCATCTCGGTCTTCACGGTCCTGCTCTCGACGCCGTGGGCGACGGCGAGCGGGCATCGCGCGCCGTTCGTCGACGCGTTCTTCACCGCGACCTCGGCGAGCACCGTCACCGGCCTGGTCGTCGTGCCGACCGGCTCGTACTGGTCGACCGCCGGTCTCGTCGTGATCCTCATCGCGATCCAGGTCGGCGGCCTGGGCGTCATGACGCTCGCGTCGCTGCTCGGCATGGCCGTCTCCCGGCGCATCGGCCTGACGCAGCGGCTGCTGGTGTCCTCGGAGACCAAGGAGACCCGCCTCGGCGAGGTCGGGTCTCTGATCCGGACCGTCGTCATCACGTCACTGACGCTCGAGGCGTTCATCGCCATCTTCCTGTTCCCCCGGTTCCTCATGTACGCCGAGAGCCCGGGACGAGCCGCGTGGCACTCCGTCTTCTACGCGATCTCGGCGTTCAACAACGCGGGTTTCGTGCCCACGACGTACGGCCTGGAACCCTTCGTGTCCGACTGGTGGGTCCTGATGCCCATCATCATCGGCGTGTTCATCGGCTCCCTCGGGTTCCCGGTGATCCTCAACGTGGCCAGGCACCTGCGCGAGCCGCGTCGCTGGAGCCTGCACTCCAAGCTGACGATCACGACCAGCCTCGCCCTCGTGATCGTCGGGGCCGTGCTCATCGCGGCGTTCGAGTGGACCAACCCCGACACGTTCCAGCCGCTCGACTTCAGCGGGACGACCCTCGCGGCCCTGTTCGCCGGGGTCATGCCGCGCTCGGGCGGCTTCTCGACGGTCGACGTCCACTACATGCACGAGACCACCTGGCTGGTCAACGACGCCCTCATGTTCGTCGGTGGCGGCTCCGCATCGACGGCCGGCGGCATCAAGGTGACGACGCTCGCCGTCATGCTCCTGGCGATCCTCGCGGAGGGCCGCGGCGACAAGGACGTCGAGGCGTACGGTCGCCGGATCCCGCGCGAGGCGCTGCAGGTCGCGATCGCGGTCACGATGGTCTCGGCCACGTTCGTGCTCGTCGCGTCGCTCCTCCTGCTCGCGATGACGGACCGCACGCTCGACGTGGTGCTGTTCGAGGTCATCTCCGCGTTCGCCACCTGCGGGTTGTCCACCGGCATCACACCGGAGCTCCCTGATCCGGCGAAGTACGTCCTTGCTGTACTCATGTTCATCGGCCGGACCGGCACGATGACCCTTGCGGCAGCGCTCGCGCTGCGCAACCGTCGTCGTGTGATCCGGCTACCGGAAGAGAGGCCGATCATTGGCTGACAGATTCGGCGACCTGTCCAAGGGGTCGCAGAACGCACCGCGCTCGCCCAAGAAGGACTCAGGCGTGCTGGTCATCGGGCTCGGTCGGTTCGGGTCCGCCATCGCCGCGACCCTCGACCGGCTCGGTCAGGACGTGCTCGCCGTCGAGCGCAGCCCTGAGCTCGTCGCGCAGTGGGCCGGCCGGATCGCGCTCGTGGAGGCGGACGCCGCCAACCCCGACGCCCTCGAGCAGCTCGGCGCACGCGAGTTCCCTGTCGCCGTCGTCGGCGTCGGGTCCTACCTCGAGGCCTCGGTTCTCATCACCGGGAACCTGGTCGACATCGGCGTGCCCCAGATCTGGGCGAAGGCCGTCAGCAACGAGCACGCGCGCATCCTGCAGCGGATCGGCGCGCACCACGTGGTGCTGCCCGAGGCCGACGCCGGTGCACGCGTGGCGCACCTGGTGTCCGGCAAGCTGCTCGACTACATCGAGGTCGAGGACGGGTTCACCATCGTCAAGATGCGGCCGCCCAAGGAGACCCAGGGCTTCACGCTCGCGCAGTCGAAGGTGCGCGAGCGGTACGGCGTGACGGTCGTCGGCGTGAAGAGCCCCGGCATCGACTTCGTCTACGCGACGCCGGAGACGCGTCTCTCGTCGAACGACCTGATCATCGTCTCGGGCCACGCCGACCTGCTGGAGCGGTTCGCGGCCCGGCCGTAGCGACCCGCGCGCTCCGAGGTGGGCTACTGCGTCGACTCGACGATCAGCGCGCGCAGCCGCTCCAGGACGCGCTGGTCCCCGTCGCGCTCCAGGGTCTTCCCGGCGGAACGGCCCCACAGCCACAGGTCGAGCTCCCACGCGGTCCCGCTGATCGTCGCGTCGACGTCCTGGTCGGCTCCGTCGGCCTGCGTGCCGCGGACGAGCTCGGCGCACTCCTCGTCGTACGACGTGCCCGTCCTGGGTGACGTGCCCGCGAAGCGTCCCGACGCCAGGACCCAGTCGCGCCGCGCATCCGTGGCCAGGACGCGGACGCGCGAGCCGTCCGGGGTGAACGCGGCCCAGGGCGGCAGTCCGCTGACCATGACGCCGAGCATCTCGTCGACCCCGTCTGCCGCGAGCTCGACGCCGGGATCGGTCACGGGCAGGTCCGCGGTCTGCTCGGCGTCGACCCGGTGCACCAGGGCCTCGTGCGCCTGCCTCCTGTACACCCAGCCGACGGTGCCCCCAGTCGGCGACCATGACCAGCACGGGTCCGCTGGATCACGTGCGGCGAGAGCCGCGAGCAGGGCGGCGGTCCGGGTGCGCAGGAAGGGGACCAGCTCGTCGTCGGGGCGCCGCGCGGTCTCCTCGAGGTCGTCAGGGCCCGTCGGTGCCCCGTCGACCAGGTTCGACCAGAAGTCCTGCACCTCGCCGAGGTGGTAGGCCAGGTCCGCGGCACTCCAGCCCGCACACGACGGCACGGAACGGCCGAGCGGAGCGGCCGCGAGCGCGTCGGCGGCGCGGGCGGACTCGCGTGCGATCACGACGCCGTAGTCGGCTGGCACGAACGCCGGTGCATCGGGGGTCTGCTCCACGTGCCGCACGCTAGCCGCGGCCACCGACATGCACCCACGGGAGACCGTGCGTACCGTGGCGCGTGCTCTCCGACGTGCTCCGACGCCACGGTCCAGCGCTCGCACTCGCCGCGCTCCTGGGCGGCTCGGGCGTGCTTCACCTGTGGCGGCCGCGGGTGTACCGGGGCCTCATCCCGAAGGTGCTCGGCGATCCCGGCCCGTGGGTGCTCGGCAGCGGCGTAGCCGAGCTCGCCTGCGCCGCCGCGCTCGCCGTCCCTGCGACGCGACGCGCGGGAGGGCTGGCCTCGGCCGCGCTGCTCGTCGGGGTGTTCCCGGGGAACATCACGATGGCCGTGCGTTCGCGCGGGCGGACCGGGCTCGCCGTCGTGGCATGGGCACGGCTCCCGCTGCAGGTTCCGCTCGTCGCGTGGGCCTGGAGCGTCGCGCGCGCTGCTCGCTAGAGGTCGCCCGTCAGGTAGTGCTGGAGCGTCGGCGCCACGATCCTGACCACCTCGGGGACGGACAGCGACGCGATCGGCTCGAGATGGATGAGGTTGCGCGCGAGCAGCACCCCCGCGACCTGCGAGACGACGAGGGAGACGCGCAGTCCCGGTTCGGGCCCGGGCAGCAGGCCTGCGATCTCGTCGAACACCTCCCGGCCGACGGCCCCCAGCAGCGCCTCGGCCTGCATCTCGGTCGAGCTCAGCCCTGCGAAGAGGACCCGGTAGGCAGCCCCGCCGTCCGCCTCCCACAGGTCGAGCAGGGACGTCAGCAGCCGCTCACCGAGCTCGTCGGCACCACCGGCCGTCACGGTCGCGACGAGCGTCGCGGGATCCACGTCGTCCGGGACCATGGCGGTCGCGAAGAGCTCCGGCTTGTCACGGAAGTAGTGCCGGACGAGCGCGGGATCGACCTCGGCGCGACGTGCGACCGATCGGATGCTCGCGCCGTCGTACCCCCGCTCCGCGAACTCGTCGCGCGCAGCAGCCAGGATGTCCCCGCGGGTGTCTCCGCCTGCTGGGCGCCGACCGCGCGGGCGACCCGAGTCGGTCGATCCGGCGGCGGACGTGGACATGAGTCCAGCCTAGGAGCGCCTACGAATACTGCGCGCCGAGCTCGCGAGACCGGTTCCGGGCCGCCTCCGCGGCGGCGACGATGCCCGCGCGGACGCCGTGCGCGTCGAGCACCTGGACCGCGGCGACGGTGGTGCCCCCGGGAGAGGACACGCGCTCGCGCAGCACCGCCGGGTGGTCGCCGGACTGCGCGGCGAGGGCCGCGGAGCCCTCGACGGTGGCCACCGCGAGCTTCGTCGCGACGTCCCGGCTCAGCCCGAGCAGCACGCCGGCCTCCGCCATCGCGTCGATCACGTAGAACGCGTACGCCGGGCCGGACCCGGAGATGGCGGTGACCGCGTCCATGTCCTTCTCCTCGACCCGGATCACGAGACCGGTCGCGGCGAGCATCCTCTCGACGAGCACCAGGTGCCCGACGGTCGCGTTCGTCCCGGGGGCGATCGCGCTGGCGCCCTTGCCGACGACCGCGGGGGTGTTCGGCATGACGCGGACCACCGGCGTGCCCTGCGCGAGGCGCTCCTCGTAGCTGGAGATCGGCAGGCCGGCTGCGACGCTCACGATGAGCGCGCCGCCGAGCAGCACGGGACGGATCTCGTCGAGCACCGACGCGACGACGTTCGGCTTCACGGCCAGCAGGATCACGTCCGCACGCGACGCCGCCTGTGCGTTGGACGAACCGGTGCGCACCGCGTAGCGACCGGCCAGCTCGCCGGCGCGCTGCGTCGAGCGCTCGGTGATCTCGACCCGCTCGGGCGTCCAGCCGGCGGTCAGGAGCGCGCTGAGCAGCGTCTCCCCCATCACGCCGCCGCCCAGCACCGCGACCTGCGGCGTCTCGCCCTGCTCCGTCATCGTCGTCCTCCGTCCGTGCCGCGTCCGCGACGCCGCGAGCCTACCGAGGCGTGAGACCGGAGCACCCCGGCAGACCAGCTGCCGGGGTGCTCGGGCAGGACGCGGCGGACGGAGGCTCAGCCGCCCTGCGAGGTGCCGCCCGGCATCGTGCCCGTGAACCCGGGCGGGGGCCCACCGTCGACCACAAAGCCCTGCGGTGCCTGGTCGTCGTCGCCGAGACCCGAGAGCCCGTTGCTCGTCGACGACGTCCCGGTGTCGATCGCCTGGTCGAGGTCGGCCAGCACGACCTCCTGCCCGACGGACAGGCCGTCGGTGATCTCCGTGCGCTCCGCGCCGACGGCGCCGAGCGTGACGGTGACGTCGGTCGGCGTTCCGTCCTGGAGCACCTGGACCGTCGCCGTGGTGCCGTCCACGTGCACCGCGGACGTCGGGACGGTGAGCACCTCGTCGGCACCTGCCACCGCGATCCGCACGGTCGCCGAGGCACCGTCGTAGAGCTGGACGTCCGTCGGGTCGAGCGCCAGCACGACCGTGTAGGCGGGCTCGCTGGTGGTCGACGCGTCGAGGACCCCGATGCTGGAGACCGTCCCGGTCAGCTGGGCGTCGGTGCTCGGCGTGGTGAGCTTTGCGGACTGCCCGACCTGCACGATGTCGATCTTGTTCAGGGGGACGGTCGTGGTGACCGTGTAGCCGTTCGTCCCGATGACCGTCACGACGGCGGTTGTCGACGACGCCTCCACGGAGTCACCCACGGCCAACGACACGGCCGCGACCGTGCCCGCGATCGGGCTGGTCAGTGTCGCGAACGGCAGCTTGCTCTGCGCGAGCGCGACGTTCGCCTCGGCGAGGTCGATCGCCGCCTGGTCCGCCAGGATCGTCGCCGCGGATGCTGCCGTCGTCGTGGCGTTGCCCCCCGAGGGGCTCGACGAGGACGGGGTGCTCGTGCTCGAGGTCGGCGTCGTCGTCTCCTGGGACGACGGGGTCGACGAGCCGGTCGGCGTGGTCGAGCCGCTGGGCTGCTCCGACGTGCCCGCCGCGTTCTCGATCGCGGTCTGCAGCGCAGCGACGGAGTCGTCGAGCGCCTTGGCCAGCGTGAGCAACGCCTGCTGCTGGGTGTCGGTCGCGGTCTGGGCGTCGAGCGCGCCGGACAACGCCGACTGGCAGTCGGCGAGCGCCTGCGTGACGGCGGTCGTGTCCGTCACCACCGGATCGATCGGGTCCGCCGGGTCAGCCGGGTCGGTCGGGTCCGCGGGATCCGCCGGGTCGGTCGGGTCCGCAGGGTCTGCGGGGTCCGACGATTCCGCGGGGTCCGACGAGTCCGCCGGGTCGGTCGTGTCGTCGTCGGAACCCGTGACGTCCGCCGGGACGACCGCGAGGAACGCCGCGCACGACGCCTGCGACGCCGTGACGCTCTCGCCGCTGGCCGCGAGCGCGTCGGCCGCGACCTGGTACTGGTCCAGGAGCGCCTGCTGCGCGTGCTGCACGTCCGCGACCGCCTGGGCGACCGCCGGGTCCGTGGTGTCGCCGCCGGGCTCGTCGGTCGACGGCGTCGACGGGGTGGACGCGCTGGGCTCGGGCGACGGAGTCGACGAGGAGTCGGAGCTAGGGGAGTCAGAGCTCGTCGAGTCGGAGCTCGACGAGTCGGAGCTCGACGACGTCTGCGAGTCGAGGTCGTCGCTGAGCTGCTGCTGCGCCGTGGCCAGGTCTGCCTGCGCCGCCTCCACCGCATCCTGCAGCGACTCGGTGTCGAGCGTCGCCAGCGTGTCGCCGGCGACGACCACCTGACCGACGGTCACGTTCACGGTCGCGACGGTGCCGCCCACCGAGAACGACGCGTCCCGACGCGTCGCGGACGCGATCGTGCCGACCGAGTCGATGAGCTGCTCGACGCTGGACTTCTCGGCGGCGACGGTCCGGTAGCGGGAGTCCTCGCCGCCGGTCACGGCGAGGGCGACCCCGCCGCCGGCCGCGACGAGCACGACCGCACCGACGGTGCCGAGCACGACGATCCGACGACGACGGGCGCGACGCCGGGCCGCCAGGGAGGGCCTCACCGACTCAGGCATGGGTCGTGCCTTCCTGCTGGTCGTCCTGCCCCGAACCGCCGGGACCGGTGCCGCCGGGACCGCCGTTGAACACGAACCCGCTGGTGCACGAGCCGTCGGTCGGGGCGGAGATGCTCACGGTCGTCGCGGTGACCTTGCCGCTGTCGTCGGCCTCTCCGCGTGCGGTCGCACACTGGCCGACGACGACCGCGGTCGCGTCCGCGGCCTGCGTGCGCGTGTAGGTGGTGTCGGCCGAGACGGTGACCGTCCGGCCGGTCGTGGTCGCGTCGGAACCTGTCGTCTCGACCGTCAGGGTGCTGCCGTCGACCGCGGTGACCTTGCCGCTCGCGCCTCCGCCGAACATGCGCAGCCGGCCGTCGGACCCCCCGTCCGGCGCACCGGACGGGCGGGTGCCGTCGGCGGGCATCGACGGGGCATCGGTGGGTGCCCCGTCCGGGAGGTCACCTCCGCCGCCGCCGGGACCGCCGCCGAACCCGCCGCCGAGCGACGGCGTGCACGTGCCATCGTCAGCCGGCTCCGTGATCCGGATGGTCGTCGCGGCGACGGGCGTCGAGTCGTCGGTCGACGCATCGCCGGACGAGTCCGTGGTCGGCGCCGCGACGGCCACCACGCAGGTTCCGACGGTCACGTCGGACAGCGATGCGGCCACCTGAGCGGTGAAGGTGGTGCTGTCGGTCCAGGTCACGGCCGTCTGCGAGTCCGTGCTGCGCAGCTGCATGACCGTGCCGTTGACGGAGGCGATCTCACCGGACGCGCCACCGCCACCGGGGCCGTCCTGCTGGGAACGCTGCGGGCCGCTGTCGTCGCCGGAACCGGCGTCGGCGGTGCTGGCCGCCGAGGGGGCAGCGGCCGCCGGCTCGGTGCCGCCGGTGCAGGCACCGAGCAGCAGGACGCTCGCCGCCGCGAGGGTGGGTAGCAGCAGTGCATTGCGGAGTCGGGTGGACATCAGGGGGCTCCTTGGGTGGGTCATTCCGCGCGCAGCGCGTCGATGGGGGCCAGTCGCGCGGCGCGCGTGGCGGGGTAGACGCCGAAGACGAGTCCGATGCCCATGGCGACCACCACGGCACCGACGACGGCGGCACCGGACACGACGACCGAGGTGTCGAGCAGGTTGGGCAGGACCTGGGCCGCGACGATGCCAAGGGCGGCACCGAGCAGCCCACCGGACAGGCCGAGCACGGTGGCCTCGACCAGGAACTGCCGACGGATGGCCCACGGCGGGGCGCCGAGCGCCTTGCGCAGACCGATCTCGCGGGTCCGCTCGGTGACCGAGACGAGCATGATGTTCATGACGCCGATGCCGCCGACGAGCAGCGACAGGGCCGCGATCCCGGTGAGCAGGACGGTGAGCGTCTTGTAGACGGCCGTCGCCGTGGACACGAGCGCGTCCTGGCTGTTGATCGTGAAGTCGGCGCTCGCCGAGTCGGTGATGCCGTGCAGGTTCAGCAGGAGCGTCTCGGCCTCCTGGTAGGCGGCGTTGAGCTGGTCGGTCGAGGCGGCCTGGACGTAGATCGTCGAGACCGCGTTCCGGCTCAGTCCGCCCGTGACGGTGTCCGCCGCCGTCGACATCGGCAGGACCGCGACGTCGTCGAGGTCGCTGTCGCCGGACGCTCCTTCGGCCTCCAGCACGCCGACGACCTGCAGCTCGGTCCCGTTCACCGTGACCGTCTGCCCGACCACGCGGGTGGTGCCGAACAGCTCCTGCGCGGTCTCGGGCCCTAGCACGACGACCGCCGCGCGGTTCGCCTCGTCCTCGGCCGTGAAGAACGCGCCGCTCGCGACCGTGCGGCCCCGCACGTCCAACCACTCGGTCGTCGTGCCGGTGACCGTGGTGGTCCAGTTGGTGTCGTTGGCCTCGAGCGACGCGTTCGTCGTCTTCTCGGCCGCGACGGCCCCGATGTCCGGTGCGTTCACCGACGACGCGAGCGCCTCGGCGTCGGCCGTTGTCAGGGTGGTGCGTGAGCCGAAGCCGCCGCGCACGCCCTCGGCGGTCGTGCTGCTGCCGGGCCGGACGATCAGCAGGTTGCTGCCCAGCTCGCTGATCTGCGCGCTGACGTCCTTCTGCGTGCCGAGCCCGAGGCCGACCGTGAGGATCACCGCGGCGATGCCGATGAGGATGCCGAGCACGGTGAGGATCGAGCGGAGCGCGTGCGTGTGCACGGCGGCCCACCCGGTGCGGAAGGTCTCCGTCCAGGTCATCGCGCACCGCCGTCCGACGTGACGACGCCGTCCATGACGCGCACCACCCGCTCGGCACGCTCGGCCACGTCGGCCTCGTGCGTGATGAGCACGATGGTCCGGCCCTGGGCGTGCAGCTCGTCGAAGAGGCCGAGGATCTCGTGGGTCGACGACGAGTCGAGGTTGCCCGTCGGTTCGTCGGCGAGGAGGAGCGCCGGTTCGCCGACGAGGGCGCGGGCCACCGCGACACGCTGCTGCTGGCCGCCCGACAGCTCGCCGGGACGGTTCGCCAGCCGGTCGCCGAGACCGACCCGCTCGAGCGCGGCGGTCGCCCGTCGCTTGCGTTCGGTGCCGTGCACCCGGCCGTAGACCAGCGGCAGCTCCACGTTGCGCAGCGCCGACAGCGACGGCAGCAGGTTGAACTGCTGGAACACGAAGCCGATGCGACGGTTGCGGATGTCCGCGAGGTCGATCTCGTCGAGCTCGCTCACGTCCTCACCGGCCAGGTGGTACGTGCCGCGGCTCAGCATGTCCAGGCAGCCGAGGATATTCATGAGCGTCGACTTGCCCGACCCCGAGGGGCCCATCACGGCGACGTACTCGCCCTGCTCGATGCGCAGGTCGACACCGCGGAGGGCCTCGAACTCGATGCTGCCCGACGTGTAGGTCTTGCCGACGCCGGCGAGGTCGATGACCGGGTGGACGTCGGTGGCCGGCGCCTCGTCGTAGAACGGAAGGGTCAGCTCAGCCATTGGTCGGACCGCCCTGCTGGACCTGGGGACCCGTGTCGGTGCCGCCACCGGGGCCGCCCTGGAAGAACTGCCCGCCGCCGGGAAGCTCCCCCTGCTGCTGGGTGTCCCGTCCCGTCCCGCCGGACCCGGGGGTGAACACGGCCAGCACGACCTCGTCGCCCTCGGCCAGGCCCTCGGTGATCTCGGTGAGGTTCCCCGACGTCTCCCCGACCGTCACGTCGACCGTGCTGGTCGTGCCGTCCGCGGCCTGCACGTCGACCGTCGACTTCCCGTCGGTCGTGGTGACCGCCAGGCTCGGGACGGTGAGCACGTCCGTGCGGCGCTCGTAGATGAGCTTCACGTCCGCGCTGACGCCGTCGTGCAGGCCCTCCTGGTCGCCCGTGACCGCGACCGTGACCGGGTAGGCAGCGACACCCGTGTCGCTCGTCGACAGCAGGCCGATCTCGCTGATCGTGCCGAAGACCGGCGTCGTCGCACCGTCGAGCGTGACCTCCGCCTGGTCGCCGACCGCGACGAGCGCGACGTCCGCGTCGGAGACCGTGACGTCGACCTCCCAGGTGTCGGTCGCGACGATCGTGAATTGCGCGGTCGAGGAGTCGGAGGCACCGCTCGGGCTCTGGCTCGACCCCACGGCGTCCCCGACCTCGAGGGTGACCGCCGTCAGCAGGCCGGCGACGGGCGCGACCAGGATCGCGCCGCTCAGCGCGGTCTGGGCGGTGTCCACGCCCGCCTGCGCGACGTCGACCTGGGCCTGCGCGGCCGCGATCTGAGCGTCGCTCGTCGTCGAGCCGGTGTCGGCGTCCTCCGCGTCGGAGAGCCGGGCCCGCGCGCTGGCCAGCGTCGACTTCGCCTGCAGCAGGTCAGCCTCGAGCTGGAGGGTGTCGACGGTCGCCAGCGTCTGCCCGACCGTGACCGTCTGCCCGACAGCGACCGGCACCGAGGTGACCGTCCCGCTGACCTCGAAGCTGACGTCCTGCTGCACGCTCGGCGTGAGCGTCCCGGAGGCGGCGACCGACTTCTCCATCGTCGTCAGGCTCGCCGCGACCGTCCGGGTGACCTGGTCCTCCGTCGCCGCAGAGGCGTCCCGGATCCCGAACCACCAGATGGCGGTCGCGACGACAGCCACGATCACCACCGCGCCGAGCGTCCGCGTCAGCGGACCCGTCCGCGTCCATACGCGCTGCATGTTCTTCCCTCACGTCTAGGACCAGGTTGATCAACCTGGCCGAACGTAGGGAGGCGCCCTGGACCGCTCGTAGCACGGACCTGTGGCTGACCTGTGAGAACGCGCTCGTAGGGCCCGCGTGTACGGACGTCGCGGGGTCTTACGACGACGGGAGCAGGAGGCCGTCGCGGACCAGGCCGCGGGCCGACGGGAGGATGTCCGCGGCGACCGCGTCGGCGCCCACCTCCAGGAGCGCGCCCAGCGCGTTGACGATCTGCCCGACCGAGAGCTCGCCGTCGCACGCGCCGACGAACCCCGCGAGCGCGGTGCCCGCCTGGACGGCCCGGCCGAACCCGCCGCCCTGACGTAGCAGGACCACCTGCGGGTCGGGGTCGCCAGGGGTCAGGTAGCGCTCGTCCGTGACGTCCGACGACACGACCAGGTAGGAGTCCAGCAGCCCCTCGTCGTCGTGGAGCTCGAGCCAGTCGTGCGCGGCGAGCGACGCCGCGATCGCGGTGCCGAGCGGCTGACGCACGGTTCCGGTGACCTCTTCGAGCCGGCGCAACGACGGAGCACCCGCCAGCGGCTTGCGCAGCGTCAGGAAGCCGAAGCCGATGGCCTCGACGTCCCGCGAGTCGAAGTCGTCGAGCCACTGGCCGTACCGGTCGGCCCAGGCGCCGCGGTCGCGGTCGGGAGTCGTCCCGCCGTCGCGGATCCACGTCTCGGCGTACTGGGCGGGGTCCTGCAGCTCGCGCTGGACCACCCAGCCGTCGAGGCCCGACGCGTCCAGCCACGAGCCCACGCGGTCCTGCCACTGCTCGCCGCGGCGGACCTCCCAGTTGCCGAGCAGCTGTGCGACCCCGCCCGGGGCCAGCACCTCGGCGACTCCCTCGACGAGCTCGCTCACGATCGCGTCGCCCGCCCGACCACCGTCTCGGTACTCGTACGCGGGCATGCCCGGGGTGCGGGGCGTGATGACGAACGGCGGGTTGCTGACGACGAGGTCGAAGCGCTCGTCGGCGACGGGTTCGAGCATCGAGCCGGATCGCAGCTCGAGCGAGACACCGGCCAGCAGCGCGTTGAACCGGGAGAACTCGAGCGCGCGGCCGGAGATGTCGGTGCCGATGACGTGCGACGAGTGCCGGGACGCGTGCAGCGCCTGGATGCCGCAGCCGGTGCCTAGGTCGAGCACGAGGGAGCGCTCGTCGCGGACCGTGACCTGAGCGAGCGTGGTCGACGCACCGCCGACGCCGAGCACGTGGTCGGTGCGCAGGGCGTGCCCGGTCGCCAGCTCGCCCAGGTCGGACGCGATCCACCAGTCGACCTCCCCGCGGCCGTCGACCGCGGTGTACGGGCGCAGGTCGACCAGTGCGCGCACGTCGTCGCCGTCGGCCCGGAGCAGGCCGAGGCGAGCGGCACCGTCGACGCCCAGCCGAGGCAGGGCGCGTCCGACAGCCCGGGCGGAGACGACGCCACCCAGCAGGAACGCCCGGACGAGCACCGCGACCGGCTCGTCGGAACCCGCGGTGGCCCGCAGCGCGGGGACGGGCTCCTCGCGGTGCAGGGCGTCGGACGCGACCGGCCCGAGCACCTCCTCGACCCCCGCGACGCCGTAGCCCGCGGCCGTCAGGTCGTCGCGGAGCCGGTCGATCAGGGTGAGGTCGTGTTCCACGCGCCCCAGTGTGTCAGCGCAGGTCGACGACGATCGGCCGGTGGTCGCTGCCCGCCTCGACCGCCGCGCCGGCGGGCACGAACGCGCCGGTCAGGACGAGGTCGGCGGTCGGGATCACGGCGTCGATCCGCTGCCGAGGCTCGACCGCGGGGAACGTGGGACCGGTCGGCACCGCCGCGGAGCCGAGATGGGCCACCAGCCGCGCCCACGCCGGACCGTCGGGCCGCTCGTTGATGTCGCCGAGCACCACCGTCGTTTTGGTCGGGACGACCTCGTCCAGGAGCAGCTGCAGGTGCGCCGCCCGCTCGGTCCGGACGAGCGAGAGGTGGACGACGACGATCGTCACGCCGTCGACCACGGCGACCGAGGCGCCGCGCCGGGTCCGCCCCGGGCGCCAGGGCAGCCGGACGGCGTGCGCGGAGTGCACGGGCAGGCCTCGGACCAGCAGCGCCGTCGTCCGCGCACCGAACCCGTTCACCACCGGGACCATGCCGACCGCGGACCCGAACTTGCGCATCCGGAGCCGACCGAACAGCCCGCGCGGCGGCTCCTGGACGGCCAGAACGTGAGGCGCGGCGTCGCGCACCACCGTCGCGGCGGCGGTCGCCGACAGGTGCAGACCCTTGAGGTTGTAGGTCATGAGCCTCATGCGCGGAGCAGGGTCACGGTCGGGTTGCACCTACGACACCATAGCGACGCCCCCGGTCGTGGTGACCCGGGGGCGTCGCTGGTCGTCCTTCGTCAGCTTGCGAGCAGCTTCTCAGCCTCGCGCGTCAGGTCGTCCTTGTCGTCGCGCGCGGCCCGCAGACGGGACGCGACGACCGCACCGAACGCGATCAGGGCGGCGGCCGCCGCGATCCCCAGCCGCAGAGCCGGGTTGGCGTCGTCGCCCACCGACACGGCCACGACGGCCGGGGCGATGAGCAGCGCGACCAGGTTCATGACCTTGATCAGCGGGTTGATGGCCGGGCCGGCGGTGTCCTTGAACGGGTCGCCGACCGTGTCGCCGATGACCGCCGCCGCGTGGGCGTCAGACCCCTTGCCGCCGAAGTTGCCGTCCTCGACGATCTTCTTCGCGTTGTCCCAGGCGCCACCGGAGTTGGCCAGGAAGACGGCCATGAGGACACCGGTCGCGATGGCCCCGCCGAGGAACCCGGCGAGCGGGCCGACGCCGAGGCCGAACCCGACCGCGATCGGTGCGAACGCCGCCAGGAGGCCGGGGGTGGCCAGCTCGCGCAGCGAGTCGCGCGTGCAGATGTCGACCACGCGGCCGTACTCGGGACGGACCTCGTAGGTCATGATCCCGGGGTTCTCACGGAACTGGCGGCGCACCTCGAACACGATGGCGCCGGCGGCGCGGGTCACCGCGTCGATGGCCAGGCCCGAGAACAGGAACACCGTCGCGCCGCCGAGGATGACTCCCACGAGGGTGACCGGGCTGATGATCTCGTAGTTGACCATGGCCTGAACGATGTCCGAGCCGGGAACTGCGTCGCCGCGCTCCCACGTGGGCAGGGCCTCCCGGATCGACGACACGACTGCCTCCGCGTACGAGCCGAAGAGCGCGGTCGCGGCGAGCACGGCCGTGGCGATCGCGATGCCCTTGGTGACCGCCTTGGTGGTGTTGCCGACGGCGTCCAGGTCCGTGAGGATCTGCGCGCCCTCGGGCGTCACGTCGCCGGACATCTCGGCGATGCCCTGAGCGTTGTCGCTCACGGGGCCGAACGTGTCCATCGCGACGATGACGCCGACGGTGGTGAGCAGGCCGCAGCCGGCGAGCGCGATGAGGAACAGGGCCAGGCCGATCGAGCCGCCGGCCAGCAGGAAGACCCCGCAGATCGCCGCCGCGATGATGCCCGCGGTGTAGACGGCGGACTCGAAGCCGACGCCGATGCCGGACAGGACGACCGTGGCCGCACCGGTGAGCGTCGTGCGCGCGACGTGCAGCGTGGGCTTGCTCGTCGTGCCGGTGAAGTACCCGGTGACCCACAAGATGATGCCCGCCAGGACGACACCGATGGCGACCGCGACGGACGCGATGAGCCGCGGGTCACCCCCGTGGTCGGCCAGTGCTGCGGCGACCCCGTCGATGGCCCCGAACGTCGACGGGAGGTAGGTGAAGGCAGCGACCGCGGAGAGCAGGACCCCGACGAGCGCCGCGATGTAGAAGCCGCGGTTGATCGCGGTCAGTCCGGACTCGGCACCGCGGACGCGCGTGATGGCGACGCCCAGCACGGCGACGATCGCGCCGATCGCGGTGACGATCAGGGGGAAGACGAGACCTTGCTCGCCGAACGCGGCCTTGCCCAGGATGAGCGCCGCGACGAGCGTGACCGCGTAGGACTCGAACAGGTCCGCCGCCATGCCGGCGCAGTCACCGACGTTGTCGCCCACGTTGTCGGCGATCGTGGCTGCGTTGCGCGGGTCGTCCTCGGGGATGTGCTTCTCCACCTTGCCGACGAGGTCGGCGCCGACGTCGGCAGCCTTGGTGAAGATGCCGCCGCCGACCCGCATGAACATGGCGAGCAGCGCGGCGCCGAAGCCGAAGCCCTCGAGCACCGCGGGCGCCTCACCCTTGTAGATGAGGACGACCGACGACGCGCCGAGCAGGCCGAGACCGACGACGCTCATGCCGACGAAGCCGCCTGTCCGGAACGCGATGCGCGCCCCTTCGGCCCGCCCGCCCTCCTGGGACGCGGCCGCGGCGACCCGGACGTTCGCCCGCGTCGCGAGCCACATGCCCAGGTACCCGATCGTCGCCGAGAACACGGCTCCGATCAGGAAGAAGACCGAACGCCCGACCTTGACGCCGCTGTCGCCCGGCAGCAGGAACAGGAGTGCGCAGACGACGACCGCGAAGACCGCCAGGGTGCGGAACTGCCGGCTCAGGTACGCCGACGCCCCCTCCTGCACGGCCTTGGCGATGTCCTGCATCTTCTCCGTGCCCTCGCTCGCCGCGAGCACCTGCCGACGAAGTACGACAGCGATGACCAGTGACACGACGGCGATCGCCGCGATGACGCCGACGATCGTGAGGCTCGTGGACCCGAGCTCGACCATGCATCCTCCTCGACACCGCGCGGACCCCCCGGACCGCGCCCTGTCCAACAGCCCCGTTGCTGCGTGACCGGGCGAGTCTAGCCATGAGATGTGACGTGGATCGCACCACGACGCGTCCAGCATGTGACCACTGCGGAACGCCGAGGTCTCCCGGAACGACGTCCGGTGGTCGGTCTAGGCGCCGAGCGCCGACTCGAGCGTCTCGTGGACCGTGAACACCTGCAGCAGCGCGGTGATCCGGAAGACCTTGAGCAGCTTCTCGGAGTCGATGACCAGCTGGAGGGTGCCGCCCTGCAGGCGCACCTTCTTCAGGGTGCCGACGAGGAGGCCGAGCCCGGTCGAGTCCATGAAACGCACCGCACGCAGGTCGATGATGAGGTCGACGCGCTCCCGCTCGAGCAGGACGGACAGCTCGTCGCGCAGGGCGTCGGCTGTGGACACGTCGATCTCGCCGTCCACCTCGATGACGGTGTGGGGACCGATGTCCCGGCTGGTCACGCGTATGTCCACGGTTCACCCCTCCTAGGGGCATTCAAGCAGGCCAGGCCCCGGTCGCCACCAGCCTCCGGGGTGAGTCTGTGGTCAGTCGACGACGAACCGCACCCGCTCGCCGGGGCGCACCTGGCCGAGCAGGTCGAGCGAACGGGCGCGGACCACGGCCAGGACCGGGTAGCCGCCGGTGACGGGGTGGTCGACGCCGAAGACGACCGGCCGGCGGTCGGGTGGAACCTGCACCGCGCCGGGGACCAGGCCGGCAGGAGGCAGCTCGCCCTCCACGCTGCGCTCGATCGCCCGTCCTTCCAGGCGCAGAGCGACGCGGTTGGTCGCGGGGGTCACCGTGTAGTCGCCGGACACGAGCGTGGCCAGACCGTCGGCGTACCAGTCGACC
Organism: Cellulomonas sp. P4_H4; assembly: GCF_056400865.1. Taxonomy (NCBI): domain Bacteria; kingdom Bacillati; phylum Actinomycetota; class Actinomycetes; order Micrococcales; family Cellulomonadaceae; genus Cellulomonas; species Cellulomonas sp. P4_H4. Next base: position 526,227 of record NZ_JBFUKL010000001.1, on the reverse strand, counting down.
TGCGGGCCGGGCCGGACCGCGAGCACCACGTCCGTGGGCCAGCGTCCCGCGGGTGCGAGGTCGACGACCGGCCAGTCGTCCGGTGCCGGTCCGACCGGCAGGACGTCACCGGCCGACAGGGGCGCGGGACCGATGCCCCCGAGCTGGTCGGTGGACCGCGAGCCGAGGACCGCTGGCACCGCGATCCCGCCGCGCACCGCCAGGTAGGACCGCAGCCCCACGGTCGACGTCCCGACGCGCAGCTCGGTGCCCGCCGCCAGCTCGAGGACCGCGTTGTGCGCGACCGGTGTCCCGTCGACCCAGACGGGTCCCGGCGCACCGGACACGGCGACGGTCAGCGGGCTCCCCGCACGGATCCGGAGGCCGCCGAGCAGCACCTCCAGTCCCGCTGCGCCCTCGTCGTTCGCGACGAGTCGGTTGGCGAGCCGCAGCGACCCGACGTCGGCCGCACCCGAGCGACCGACCCCGACGTGCGCCCAGCCCGGCCGGCCGAGGTCCTGCACGAGCGTGAGAACACCAGGGTCGAGGACCTCGATCACGGCGCCACCACGAACTGCACGCGGGTGCCGGGCACCAGCAGGGCCGGCGGGTCGCGGTCGACATCGAAGAGCCGTACGTCGCACCGCCCGAGCAACCGCCAGCCGCCCGGGGTGGCGGCCGGGTACACCGCGCTGAACTCGTCGGCGATCGCGACCGATCCGGCCGGCACCTTCGTGCGCGGGGAGCCGAGCCGCGGCACCCGCAGCAGCGGGTCGAGACCCGTCAGGTACGCGAAGCCGGGCATGAAGCCGCCGAAGGCCACGGTGTACTCGGCGCCGGTGTGACGCGCAACCACGTCGTGCACCGACAGCCCCGTCAGCTCGGCGACCCCGGCGAGATCCTCGCCGTCGTAGGTGACCTCGAGGACGACGAGCTTGCCCGCGGCGGCGTCGTCGGCCGTCCGGTGCGCCCACGCCTGCGGGACGAGCTCCGCGAGCGCGTCGGGGTCCGGGCCGCGCAGCAGGAGCGTGCGCGCGCCGGGGACCCGGTCGACGACCCGCGGGTCGTCCAGCTCCCGGATCGCAGCGTCCAGGGCGTGCACGGCGGCCAGGTCGGGCAGCTGGACGAGGACCGCGCCGTCCCCGAACGGCAGCGTCCTCGGCTCGTCGGTCCCGCTCATCTCCTGCTCACCTTCACGCCGTCGCGAAGGCCCGCACGACGACGCCCGACTCCTCCAGCGCCCGCCGGACGGAGCGTGCAAGGGAGACCGCACCTGGCGTGTCGGAATGCACGCAGACCGACTCCGCGCGCAGCTCGACGTCGGTGCCGTCGACCGTGGTCACCCGGCCCTCGTCGGCGATCCGCACGACACGAGCCGCCACCTGCTCCGGGTCCGTGACGAGCGCGCCCTCCTCGCTGCGCGGCACCAGAGTCCCGTCCGCGCGGTAGCCACGGTCGGCGAACGCCTCCGCGACGGTACGCAGCCCCTTCGACGCGGCGAGCGCGAGCAGAGCCGACCCGGGCAGCCCGACCAGCGGCAGGTCCACGGCCTCGACGACCGCCCGGGCGTGGACCTCGTCGTGCACGACGACGTTGTAGAGGGCGCCGTGCGGCTTCACGTACGCGACCGTCGCGCCGACGCTGCTGGCCACCGCCTGGAGCGCACCCAGCTGGTAGGCGACCTGCGCCCGCAGCTCGTCGTGCGGGACCGCGAGGGCTCGTCGACCGAAGTGCTCGCGGTCCAGGTACGAGACGTGGGCGCCGATGGACACCCTGCGGAACGCGGCAGCGCGGCAGACCGCCGCCATCACGCGCGCGCCTCCGGCGTGGAACCCACAGGCCACGTTCGCGCTGGTCACGACGTCGAGCAGCTGGGTGTCCAGACCTTCGACCCCCGGCACCCACGGGTCGACGTCCTCGCCGAGGTCGCAGTTCAGGTCGATGTTCGACGCCATGCACCTGATCCTGCCAGCGTGCCGTCGGCTCGTGCTCGGCCCGGTGCGAGGATGACCAGGTGGTGGGAACCGGCGAGCTGCTCGACGTCTTGCTCGCGGGGGGCCGGCGAGCGGACCGGATGACCCACGTGCAGTACCTGCCCGCCCGGCCTGGGACGCACGCCGACTGGCCGCAGTGGGCCGACGGGGACCTGGTGCGGGGTTACCGGTCGCTGGGCGTGGAGCGCCCGTGGACGCACCAGGCGGCCGCGGCCGACGCCGCCTGGTCCGGTCGGCACACCGTGCTGGCCACCTCCACCGGCTCGGGCAAGTCCCTCGCGTTCTGGCTGCCGGCGCTCTCGCGCGTCCGCGCGGCGGCCGCGGGCTCGACGCTGGACCCCGGGCGGATCGAGTCGCTCGCGCGTCGTGCCACGACGCTCTACCTGTGCCCGACCAAGGCACTCGCCGCCGACCAGCTCGTGGCCCTCGACCGCCTGCTGACGGCGAGCGGCACCCGCGACACGCGCGTGGCCACGTGCGACGGCGACACGTCGCTCGAGGAGCGCCGCTGGGTGCAGGAGTACGGCGACGTCGTCCTCACCAACCCCGACTTCCTGCACTTCGCGCTCCTGCCGCAGCACCGCCGCTGGGCACGGATGCTCGGGTCGCTGCAGTTCGTGGTGGTCGACGAGTGCCATGCGTTCCGGGGGGTCTTCGGTGCCCACGTCGGGCTCGTGCTGAGACGGCTGCGGCGCCTGGCCGAGTCGTACGGCGCCTCACCGACGTTCCTGCTGGCCTCGGCGACCACCTCCGACCCTGCTGTCAGCGCGGCCCGGCTGATCGGCGTCGACCCGTCCGAGGTCACCGCCGTCACCACGGACGCCTCCCCCGCAGGCCGCAAGACGTTCGTCCTCTGGCAGCCACCCGAGCTGCCGGGCATCGCGTACCCGGTGTCCGAGGACGACCCGTGGGCCACCGACCTGCCACTGCCGGATCTCGCCCGCGCGCCCGACGACCTCGGGCCGCCGGAGCCGGACGACGTGTGGGGTCTCCCCCTCCCTGTCCGACCTGTGGACCCCACCGCCTCCGCGACCACCGCGTTGTCGTCGGTCGCCCTCCGTCGCGAGGGCTCAGGGCCGCTCGGGACAGGTGAGCGAGTGGTCAGCGAGCCCGCCGACCGGCCCCGCCGCACCGCGACGGCCGAGATCGCCGACCTGCTGGCCGACCTGACGATCGCCGGCGCGCGCACGCTCGCGTTCACACGCTCGCGCCGGGGCGCCGAGTCCGTCGCCGCCTCGACCCGCGGGCACCTGGAGGAGGTCGACCCCGCACTCGGCCGCAGGGTGTCGGCCTACCGAGGCGGCTATCTGCCCGAGGAACGTCGGGCGCTGGAGCACGCGATCCGGACCGGTTCGCTGCTGTCGCTCGCGACCACGAACGCGCTCGAGCTGGGCGTCGACATCTCGGGGCTCGACGCGGTGCTGATCGCCGGTTGGCCCGGCACGCGAGTCTCGCTGTGGCAGCAGGCGGGCCGCGCCGGCCGGGCAGGCGCGGACGGTCTGGTCGCGCTCGTCGCGCGCGAGGACCCGCTCGACACGTTCCTGGTGCACCACCCCGAGGCGATCTTCGACACCCCCGTCGAGGCGACGGTGTTCGACACCACCAACCCGTACGTCCTGGCGCCACACCTGTGCGCCGCCGCCGCCGAGCTCCCGCTGCGGTTCGAGGAGCTCGACCGATTCGGACCTCGGACGTTCGAGCTGCTGGGCGAGCTGGTCGAGCGCGGTGCCCTGCGACGACGGCCGTCCGGCTGGTACTGGACCCGCAACGAGATCGCGAGCCGCCTGACCGACCTGCGCGGCTCGGGCGGCGAGCCGGTCCGCGTCGTCGAGTCCGTGACGGGCCGCCTGCTCGGCACCGTCGACGCCGGGTCCGCCGACTCGACCGTGCACACCGGCGCGGTCTACGTGCATCAGGGCGCGACGTTCGTCGTCGACGAGCTGCGCCTGGAGGACGGCGTCGCGCTGGTCACCCGACGGGACGTCGACTACGGCACCTGGTCCCGGCACGCCACGAGCACCGAGATCCGCTCGGTCGATGCGCAGGTGCCCTGGGGACCCATCACGTGGGGGTTCGGCGCGGTCGACGTCACCACCCAGGTCACCGGCTACCAGCGCAAACGCATCCCCGACCTGCAGGTCCTGGGCAACGAGACCCTCGACCTGCCTGCGCGCACGCTCCGCACGACCGCCGTCTGGTGGACCGCCCCTCCGTCGATCCTGGAGGCCGCGGGTGTCGACGCCGAGACCGCGCCGGGCGCCCTGCACGCCGCCGAGCACGCCTCGATCGGGCTCCTTCCCCTCCTGGCGACCTGCGACCGCTGGGACCTCGGCGGCCTGTCGACCGCGCTGCACGCCGACACCGGCATGGCCACGGTCTTCGTGCACGACGGCTACCCGGGTGGCGCCGGCTTCGCGGAACGTGGGTTCACCCTGGGCGCGACGTGGCTGCGCGCCACCCGCGACGCGATCGCCGCCTGCCGCTGTATCTCGGGCTGCCCCGCGTGCGTCCAGTCCCCCAAGTGCGGCAACGCCAACAACCCGTTGGAGAAGGCCGCCGCCGTCCGGCTGCTCGACGCGGTGCTCGCGCACGCACCCGCCTGAGTCGGCGTTCGCGCTCCAGCTGCTCGACGCCGTGTTCGTGCAGCTGGACCGGATGCCTCACCCACGCGCGGACGCCGGACCCGCTCGCGCCTGCGCCGTCGCGACGCCGATGCGCGTCGGCACCACGACGCGGACGTGCAGGACGCCGCTCCCCTCGTCGTCGCACCCGACCAACCGTCCCCCGTTGTGGGAAACCGTCTGGGCGGCGATGCCGCACGGATCACCCCCGCCCAGCGGCAGCAGCCGCGACGCGCCCGCGAGCGCCGCCAGGTCCGCCGCCGCCTGCGCACGCCCTCGGGCCGCCTGCGCCGAGGCCACGACGCCCAGCAGAGCCGCCATCAGGACCACGACGCACACCAACCCGAGCAGCAGGACGGTCCCCGATCCCTCGTCACCGGACGGCCTTCTCACGGCTCCTCCCGGGCCACCGAGGTCGTCGATGCCCGCAGAGGAACGCCTTGCCACGGGCCCACGTCGTCGCTCACCGTGACGCTCACCCAGCCGCCCGAGCGCGAGACGCTCACCGCCGCGTCCCCACCGGCCACGCGTCGCGCCGTCGCGACCACCGTCGCGTCGTCCTCACCGAGCGCGGCCGACCGCGCCCCGGCCCGCGCGCCGTCCGCACACCGCGTCTGGGCGACCGCCGCCGACGACACGACGAGCAGCGCGACCAGGACGAGCACCACGGCGGGCAGCCCGACGGCGAGCTCGGCGGTGACGCTCCCCCGGTCGCGCCCGGTCACTGGCCCAGCGCCTGCCGGATGATCGCGAGCAGGAAGCCCTTGACCTCGTTGCCGCGCATGATCGCCACGAGGAGCCCGGCGAACCCCACCGCCGCGAGGGTGGCGATCGCATACTCCGCCGTTGCCATCCCTGCCTCCGCCAGCTCGTCGCGCACATGGCGGCCGCGGTCCTGCGCGCCGGTGACCAACGGGCGCACGGCCCGACGTCGAGCCGCCAACCACGGCTCCAGGAAGTGCCGCGCCCGGTCGGCCGAGATCGGCTCCAGCCATGGCGGAGCGGCCCGGTCGTCGGCGCCGTTCGTCGGTTCCTCGTTGCCCGTCATGTCCTTCTCCCTTCGTCGGGACACCGACCGTCCGGCGTCCCGACCAGCGTGCGTGGACCCGGCCGCCCCACACCGACCGCCTTCTGGATCACCAGCGGCTCGGGGCTGTGGGTGCATCAGCCCGTGCCGAACAGGCCGGACGCGAGGCTCAGCAGCATCGGCACGAGACCGAGCAGGACGAACGCCGGCAGGAAGCACAGGCCGAGCGGCAGGACGAGCCGCACCCCCAGCGCTCCGGCCGCCGCGCGCGCTCGTGCGCGGCGTCGGCGACGGCGTTGGTCCGCACGAGCGCGCAGCGCCGGGCCCGGTGCGGAGCCGGTCGTCCAGCTGGCCTCGAGCACGTCGGCGACGTCCAGCACGCTCGACGGGCAGCCCGCCCACGCCGACCGCCAGGAGGCCCCGAGCAGGAGCGACGCTGATGCGCGCGACAGGTACTCGCCCGGCGGTCCACCGACGGACTCCCCCACGGCGGCGAGCGCGCGCGGCACGGAGACGCCGGTCGTCAGGGCCACCTCGACGAGGTCGAGCAGCAGGACAGGGTCCGACGTCGTCGGGGCCGCCGCCCGATCGCGCCCCGGCCGCCGCACCGGGCGCCGAGGCCGGACCCACCAGGCACTCGTCGCGCCGAGCAGAGCAAGGGCGACCACGACGCCGATCACCCGGCCCACCCTGAACCTTCCCCGAGAAGCGGGCTGCTCCTCGAGCGGTCACCGATCAGCCTCCCCAGCCGAGACCCGTCACCCGTCGCCCGGCGCCGAGCAGACACGTCGTCGTCGCGTGCCGCGCGGACGAGCAGAGCACTCGTCCACCACCGGCCGAGCGCCACGAGCACGAGACCGGCCCCTGCCGCGGCCGTCCCGACGCCCCCGCCGAGCACGACCGCGACCGGGTTCGCCCCAAGCTCGACGCCGAGCACCAGCCCGAGCAGCGGCAGCCACGCGAGGACCTGGGCCGTCGCCCGCGGTCCGGCGAGCGCTGCGAGCCGTTCGCCCTCGCACTCCTCGTCGGCCGCCATCCCGAGAGCCATCCGGTCGAGGACGCCGGCCAGCGGCGCACCGAGGTCGTCGGACAGCCGGGAAGCCGCGACGACCGCCGCGGCCCGCTGCCCGTGCGCCGCCCGGGAGCGCCGCCGTGTCGTCGTCCGACCGACCATCTGCGCGACCGACGGCACCCTCCCCACCGGCTCCCCCAGCGCGCGCGACCAGGCCTCACCCGCCGACGCTCCGGCACGCAGCTGGGCCGCCGCCGAGCCGAGCACTCCGGAGAGCTCCATCGCGGCCGCACCCACCGGCCGGCCATGGGGCCGCCGGCCGGCGTGCACGACGACGTGGCGCGGCACACGGACCCCCATCGCGAGCACGGCCATCCCCACAGCCAGCCCGACGAGGACCGTCACGGGCGTCCGCCCAGCCCGAGCCGGTCGGCGAGCGCGGGCCAGGCCGGTCCGCTCACGCACGCGCCCCCGGGATCGGCCCGCACGGCATCGACGACCTCGAGCGCACCGCTCCCGGAGCGCCGCACGACGCCCACCTCCGCGACGTACCGCAGAGCGCGGTCGGCGCCCGCCCGCCGCAGGTGCAGCACGGCGTCGACGGCGCTCGAGGCCTGCGCGGCGACCGCGTGCGTCGACATCCCGGCGAGAGCGGCCAACGCCTCCAGCCGCGCGGGGACGTCGGCCGCCGCGTTCGCGTGGACCGTCGCGCACCCGCCGTCGTGGCCCGTGTTCAGCGCGGTCAGGACCTCGCGCACCTCGGCTCCGCGGCACTCGCCGAGCACGATCCGGTCGGGCCGCATCCGCAGCGCCTGCCGGACCAGCTCGCTCAGGCCGACGGACCCGGCCCCATCCACGTTGGCCCTCCGGGCGAGCAGTCGGACCACGTGCGGGTGGTCCGGCTGCAGCTCGCCGGCCTCCTCGATGACCACGATCCGCTCGTCGTGCGGCACCAGTGAGAGCATCGCCGCGAGCAGGGTGGTCTTGCCGGATCCCGTCGCGCCCGAGACCAGCACGTTCGCCTTCGTCGCGACCAGTGCCCGGACGATCGGCACCAGGCCCGGGGCGAGCGTGCCGGACCGCACCAGCTCGTCGAGCGTCAGCGCTCGCGACCTGACGACCCGCAGGCTGAGCACGGCTCCCGCACCTGAGACCGGCGGGAGCACCGCGTGCAGACGCGTGCCGTCGGGAAGGCGCGCATCGACCGCCGGTGACGCGTCGTCGAGCCGTTGGCCCCCGGCCGCCGCGAGCCGCACCGCGAGCGCGCGCACCTCTGCCTCGGAGCCGAGGTCGAGGGCCACGGCCGTGAGCCGTCCGGCCCGCTCGACCCACACGTCCCGCGGCCCGTTGACGAGCACGTCCGTGACGTCGGGGTCGTCCAGCAACGCCTGCAGCGGACCTGCACCGAACAGCTCGTCGCGCGCGGTCCGCGAGGCTGCGAGGAGCGCGGTGGACCCGAGCACGACGCCCGACGACCGCGCAGCCGACTCCACTGCGGCGTCGACACCATCCCCTCGGCCGACCCGCGCGCGGACCCGGTCGAGGAACGCCGCATCGATGCTCACGGCAGCCCCCGCGCGAGACGAGCGGCCAGGCGGGACGTCCGCCCGCGCGCGGGCAGACCGCCCCGCGCAGACGAGAGCCCGCGATCCCGACGGAGCGTGCCCAGCACGGGCAGGTCGACCGCGTCCGCCACCTCAGCAGCGCCCAGCACGGCCGGGCCTCGCACGACGAGGCCGACGCCCGGTCCGTCGAGGAACGGCCGCATCGCCAGGACGCCCGCGACCGACCCGAGGTCCCGGGGCACGACGACGAGGACCGCGTCGCACGCCGCGACCATCGACTCCCCCGCCACGACGGAGCCACGGTCGAGGTCGAGCACCACGGCTCCGACCGCCGCGCAGAGCCCGTGCAGCACGTCCGCGACGACGGCAGGCTCGGGCGCACCGGCCCGGAACCGGTCGGCGCTCAGCACCGCGCACGCTCCCCACCGCGGCAGCAGCGCGACCACGTCGGCGCCGGGGACGTCGCCACGCGCGCCGCTCAGGTCGGGCCAGCGCACCCCGTCGGAACCTTCTGTCCCGAGCAGCACGTCGATCCCGCCCGACCCGCGGTCGAGGTCGACCAGCACGGTCGCCGTGCGCCTGGCCAGCTGTCCCGCGAGCGCGGCTGCGAGCGTCGACGCCCCCGCACCACCGCGCGCCGACACGACACCGATCACCGACGCCCCCACGGAGAACCCTCGTCCCGGCCGGTCGGTCGCCGGCGCGTCGCCAGTCTCGGCGGCCGACCGGCTGGAGGAAGGCCTTGCCGGGAGCTCTCGCAAATACGCGGGGCTGTGGTCGGGTCACGACATCCGTCACGTGTCGGTGAGTGCCGTTAGGCTCGCGGAGCACGCAGCCGACACCGCACACCCGGAGCACCATGGACCAGGAGCAGACGCCTCAGGCGCCCGCGTCTGCACCCCGGGCCGCGGCGTTCTTCGACCTCGACAAGACGATCATCGCGACGTCGTCGGCGACCGCGTTCTCGCGCCCGTTCCTCGCCGAGGGCCTGCTGACCCGGCGCGCCGTCATGCGTTCCGCGTACGCGCAGCTTCTCTACCTGGTCGGTGGCGCCGACGAGGACCAGACCGAACGCCTCCGTGCCCAGCTCAGCCGGATGGTGACCGGCTGGGATGTCGCCCAGGTGTCGTCGATCGTCGCGGAGACCCTGCACGAGTCGATCGACCCGTCGGTCTACCTGGAGGCGGTTGCGCTCATCGACGAGCACCACGCGGCGGGCCGGGACGTCGTCGTCGTGTCAGCGTCGGGCGCGGAGGTCGTCGAGCCGATCGCCGCGGCCCTGGGCGCCGACCACGTGATCGCGACGCGGATGACGGTCCTCGACGGCCGCTACACCGGTGGCATCGACTTCTACGCGTACGGCGAGAACAAGGCGGAGGCCATCACGGCACTCGCGGCCGAGCAGGGGTACGACCTGTCGGCGAGCTACGGGTACTCGGACTCGATCACCGACGCCCCCATGCTCGGCGTGGTCGGCCATGCGTTCGCGGTCAACCCCGACCGCCCGCTGCGCCGCCTCGCTGCCGAGAAGGGCTGGGGAGCGCTCACGTTCAACCGGCCGGTGCCCTTGTTCTCGTTCGCCCGACCGCCCGCACGCGTGGTGACCTCGGGCGCGATCGTCCTGGTCGTCGCGGCCGTCGTCGTGACGTGGGTGCTGATCCGCCGCAAGAAACGGTCGTGACGAACGACAGCGCCCCCGAGGGGGCGCCGTCGCCAACGATGACCGGAGGGTGATCATGCGTGCACTCTCGATGGTCGCTACGGGGCAAGCCCGGTCGACCCGTCCATAGGTGGACTCTCCTGCGCGTGGGTGCCCTCGCGGGTCATGCAGTTGTGACTCCTTGGTACTCCCGTGGGGCTTGAAAGGGAACCCCCGCGCGGCCGACCGCAGGTCAGAGGGGTTGGGCCGCCACATGGTGGGACAACCGTCCGGGGCGTGGGACGTCGGTCAGTCGGCCGGAACGGTCCCGGCGAGCACCCCGTCAGCGACCGCTCGCGCCCTCGCAGCACCCTGGACGACCGCCGACGAGCACGCCTCGATCCACTGTGCGACACCCGTGGAAGTCCCGGTCGCGAAACCCGCCGCGGCCCCAAGGTACGGGTTCAGCGACCACGACTCGATGACGGAACCCGTCGGGTCCAGACCCCGCGACGACACCATCAGCCGAGCCATCGCCCGCGCGACGACGCCGTTGCCCGCCCGGAACGGACGCAGCGTCAGCAGCTCGCCGTGCACGACCGCCGCGACGACGAGCGCGGGTGCCTGCGACGAGGCCGCCGTCGAGGCCAGCAGGTCGACGCGGGCCGCCAGCTCGCTGCCCGCCAGGGCCGGCCCGAGGCCGGTCAGGTCGGCGGGTGCCAGGTCCACGCGGAGGCGTCCGACGTGCTCGTCGGGCAACCACGCCCCGGTCGCTGCGGCGTGCACGCGCGCGAGGACCTGACCGAACGGCGGGAGCGACGGGGCACCGCGGGCACCGAGGTCGGGCATCAGCTCCTCGACGACGACGGTCGCGCGCAGGGCCCCGGCCACGACGGGTTCGTCGTCGGAGGTCGGGGCCGTCGCCAGCGACCGTACGACGGACAGCGGGACCCGGGCTCCCTCGAGCTCGGCGGACACCCGCGTCGCCCTCAGACCTGCCTCGGCACGCACCTCGCGCCAACGCCGGCGGTAGGCCTCGTGCCAGCGCAGCTCCTCGCACGCGACCCGCGCCCGCTCGACGGCATCGGTGACTCCGGGCAGCTGGAGCAGCGGGTCGAGGGTCACGGCGACACCCTACGAGCGGATGACACCCCGAAAGCGACACAATGACCGGATGGTGTCACCGAGCGTCTCCTCGTCCATCACGGCACGGCTGGAGGTGCAGGCTCGTCCGACGGCGGTCAGCGAGCTCACCACTGCCATCGAGAAGGCAGGCGGCATCGTCACCGCCCTCGACGTCACGGCGTCGGGCCACGAGCAGATGACGGTCGACGTCACCTGCGCGACGCGTGGCGAGCAGCACGCGGCGGACATCGTCGAGGCCCTGAGGGACCTGGCGGGCGTCGTCGTCGACCGTGTCAGCGACCGCACGTTCCTCATGCACCTCGGCGGCAAGCTGTCGATCGAGTCCAAGGTGCCGCTGCGCAACCGCGACGACCTGTCGATGGCCTACACGCCCGGCGTCGCCCGCGTGTGCGAGCAGATCGCGGCCCACCCCGAGGACGCCCGCCGCCTCACCATCAAGCGCAACACGATCGCGGTGGTCACCGACGGCACCGCGGTCCTCGGGCTGGGCAACATCGGCCCGCTCGCGTCGCTGCCCGTGATGGAGGGCAAGGCCGTCCTGTTCAAGCGGTTCGCGGGCATCGACGCCTTCCCGATTGCGCTCGACACCCAGGACGTCGACCAGATCGTGGAGACGATCTGCGCGATCGCACCCGTGTTCGCGGGCATCAACCTCGAGGACTTCTCGGCGCCGCGGTGCTTCGAGATCGAGCGACGCCTGCGCGAACGCCTCGACATCCCGGTGTTCCACGACGACCAGCACGGCACCGCGATCGTCGTGGTCGCGGCACTGACCAATGCGCTGAAGGTCGTCGGCAAGAAGCTCGGGGCCGTGCGCATCGTGCTCTCGGGCGCCGGCGCCGCTGGCACGGCCGTGCTGAAGCTCCTGCTCGCCGCGGGTGCGCGCGACGTCGTCGTCGCCGACATCGAGGGCGTCATCCGGCACGACCGCCCGAACCTGGCCGAGTCGCTGAAGTGGACCGCGGCGGTCACCAACCCGCGCGGCATCACCGGTTCGATCCCCGATGCCCTGCGGGACGCCGACGTGTTCATCGGCGTCTCAGCGCCCGACGTGATCACGGGCGACGACGTCGCGACGATGGCCCCGGACTCGATCGTGTTCGCCCTGGCCAACCCCCGACCCGAGGTCGACCCGGACGACGCGGCACTGCACGCGGCGGTCGTCGGGACGGGCCGCTCGGACTTCGCCAACCAGATCAACAACGTGCTCGCGTTCCCGGGGGTGTTCCGCGGCCTGCTCGACGCGCAGTCGCACCGGATCACCGACGAGATGCTCCTGGCCGCCGCGTACGCCCTCGCGTCGGTCGTCACCGACGACGAGCTGAACCCCACGTACATCGTGCCGAGCGTCTTTAACCCCGAGGTCACGACGAGGGTCGCTGCTGCGGTGACGCACGCCGCGCACGCCAGCTCGGCGACGCCCGTGAGCTACGCGATCTAGACCCGTCGGGCCAGCTCGGCCGCGGCCCGCTCGGTCGCGCGCGCGAGCCCCTCGGGGACGTCACCGTCCGCGAACGTCACGGCCAGCCCGGCGATCGGGTGCCCGGTGCGGTCGCGGACTGCGCAGGCGACGGACGCGAACCCGGCGGTCACGTCGCCGCGCTCCTGCGCCCAGCCGACCCGGCGCACCTCGGTGAGGACCGTGCGTAGCTCAGACAGCCGTCGCGGGCCGATCCCGGTGCGATCGACGAATGCCTCCCGCCCCGGGAACAGCGCACGCACCTGGGCCGCGGGCAGCGCCGCGAGGATCGCGCGGCCGCTCGCCGTGAGGTGGGCCGGGAGCCGCACGCCGACGTCGGTGACCAGCGCGGGCCGGCCGGCGGCGCGCTCCTCGACGATGTACAGGACGTCCCGCCCGTGCAGGACGGCCAGGTGCGCGCTCTCGCCGACCTGGTCGACGAGCCGAGCGAGTACCGGTCTCGCGGCGCGCGCCAGGGGCGCCTGGCGGGAGTACGCCGAGCCGAGCTCGAACGCGGCGAGGCCCAGGCCGTAGCGGCGCTCCTCGGGAAGGTGGACGACGAAGCCGTGCTCGGTGAGGACGGTGAGCAGGTGGTAGGTGGTCGACCGCGGCAGGTCGAGCGCGGCCGCGAGCGAGGCGGCGGGCAGCGGGCCGGTCCGCGACAGGTGCTGCAGCAGCCGGAGGGTGGCGTCCGCGGCGGGCACAGCGCTCATCGGGTCTCCTGTCTGGTATCCCAGACACTATCTCCAGGGAGCATCTGGGCCCGGGCGCCGGTGCGCGGTGTCATGAACCATGAGCACCATCGACACCGTCGTCGTCGGCACCGGCCCCGTCTCCGTTACCGAGATCGTCGCCGTCGCCCGGCACGGCGCCGGGGTGCGCCTGTCCGACGAGGCCCTCGCCGCGATCGCCCGCGGTCGTGCGGTCGTCGACGACCTGGCCCGGGACACCCAGCCGCACTACGGCATCTCGACCGGTTTCGGCGCGCTGGCCACCCTGGCCATCCCGACCGAGAAGCGTCGCGACCTGCAGCGCAGCCTGGTCCGCTCGCACGCCGCGAGCACCGGTCCGGAGGTGGAGCGCGAGGTCGTCCGGGCCCTCATGCTGCTCCGCCTCTCGACCCTCGCCACCGGCCACACCGGCGTCCGGCCGGAGACCGCGAGCGCCTACGCCGCGATGCTCGACGCGGGCGTCACGCCCGTGGTGCGCGAGTACGGCTCGCTCGGCTGCTCGGGCGACCTGGCACCGCTGGCCCACTGCGCGCTGGCGCTGATGGGTGAGGGCGACGTCCGCGACGCCGCAGGCACGCTCATGCCGGCAGCGGAGGCGGGACTGAGACCCGTCACGCTCACCGAGAAGGAGGGCCTGGCCCTCATCAACGGCACCGACGGCATGCTCGGCATGCTCGCGCTCGCCCTGCACGACCTCGACCTGCTCCTGACCACAGCCGACGTCGCCGCGGCGATGAGCGTCGAGGCCTTGCTCGGCACGGACGCCGTGTTCGCCGCGGACCTCCAGGCCCTCCGGCCGCACCCGGGCCAGGCAGTCTCGGCCGCGAACATCCGGGCCGTGCTGCACGGCTCCGAGATCATGGCCAGCCACAAGACCCCGGAGTGCACCCGCGTGCAGGACGCGTACTCGCTGCGCTGCGCGCCGCAGGTGCACGGCGCAGCCCGCGACACGGTCGCCCACGCGCGGGCCGTCGCCGAGCGCGAGCTCGCCGCGGCGATCGACAACCCGGTGATCACCGACGACGGTCGCGTCGAGTCCAACGGGAACTTCCACGGCGCGCCCGTCGGCTACGTGCTCGACTTCCTCGCGATCGCCGTGGCCGACGTCGCGAGCATGTCCGAGCGCCGCACGGACCGATTCCTCGACGTCGCCCGCAACCACGGTCTCCCCGCGTTCCTGGCGCACGACCCCGGGGTCGACTCGGGCCTGATGATCGCGCAGTACACGGCAGCCGGTCTGGTCTCGGAGCTCAAGCGGCTCGCGGCTCCGGCCAGCGTCGACTCGATCCCGTCGTCGGCCATGCAGGAGGACCACGTGTCGATGGGCTGGCACGCGGCTCGCAAGCTCCGTCGCGCGATCGACGCCCTGACCCGGGTGCTCGGCATCGAGGTCCTCACGGCGGCCCGCGCGATCGACCTGCGCTCCCCGCTCACGCCGTCGCCCGCGTCCGGCGCCGTCCGTGACCTGCTCCGCGAGCGCGGGATCTCGGGCCCCGGCCCGGACACGTTCCTGTCCCCCGACCTCGAGACGGCGGCCGAGGCCGTCGGATCGGGAGCTGTCGTCGCTGCAGCCCTGCACGAAGGAGCACGCCCATGACCTCCGGTCCTCGCCCCGTCCGCGCGCCTCGCGGAACCACGCTGACCGCCCGCAGCTGGCAGACCGAAGCCCCGCTGCGCATGCTCATGAACAACCTGGACCCCGCGGTCGCCGAGCGCCCGGACGACCTGGTGGTCTACGGCGGCACCGGCAAGGCCGCGCGGTCGTGGGACGCGTACGACGCCATCATCCGGACACTCACGACGATCGACGACGACGAGACGCTGCTCGTCCAGTCGGGCAAGCCGGTCGGCGTGCTGCGGACGCACGAGTGGGCGCCGCGCGTGCTGATCGCGAACTCGAACCTCGTCGGCGACTGGGCGACCTGGCCCGAGTTCCGACGGCTCGAGCAGCTCGGCCTGACGATGTACGGGCAGATGACCGCAGGCTCGTGGATCTACATCGGCACGCAGGGGATCCTCCAGGGCACCTACGAGACGCTCGCAGCGGTCGCCGAGAGCAGGTTCGGCGGCACCCTCGCGGGAACCCTGACGGTGACCGGCGGCTGCGGCGGGATGGGCGGCGCGCAGCCGCTCGCGGTGACGCTCAACGGCGGCGCGTGCCTCATCGTCGACGTCGACGGCGAGCGCCTGCACCGACGCGTCCGCGACCGGTACCTGGACCGGGTCGCGACGAGCCTCGACGAGGCGATCGCGCTGGTCACGGAGGCGAAGAGCACGAAGACGGCACTTTCCGTCGGCGTCGTCGGCAACTGCGCGTCCGTGCTGCCCGAGCTGCTGCGCCGCGGCGTCGAGGTCGACGTCGTGACCGACCAGACGTCCGCGCACGACCCGCTGAGCTACCTGCCGGTCGGCGTCGACGTCGCCGACTGGGCCGCGTACGCCGCGGCCAAGCCCGACGAGTTCACCGAGCGCGCCCGCGAGTCGATGGCCCGGCACGTCGAGGCGATGGTCGGGTTCATGGACGCCGGCGCCGAGGTGTTCGACTACGGCAACTCGATCCGCGACGAGGCCCGTCAGGGCGGCTACGACCGCGCGTTCGAGTTCCCCGGCTTCGTGCCGGCGTACATCCGGCCGCTGTTCGCGGAGGGCAAGGGGCCGTTCCGGTGGGCCGCACTCTCGGGCGACCCGAGGGACATCGCCGTCACCGACCAGGCCGTCCTCGACCTGTTCCCGGAGAACGACCACCTGCACCGCTGGATCCGCGCCGCCCAGGACCGGGTGGCGTTCCAGGGCCTGCCGGCGCGGATCTGCTGGCTCGGGCACGGCGAGCGCGACCGCGCCGGGCTGCGGTTCAACGAGCTCGTCGCCTCCGGGGACGTGGCCGCGCCGCTCGTCATCGGCCGCGACCACCTCGACGCCGGGTCGGTCGCGTCCCCGTACCGGGAGACCGAGGGGATGGCCGACGGCTCGGACGCGATCGCCGACTGGCCGCTGCTCAACGCGCTGGTCGCGGCGTCGTCGGGCGCCACGTGGGTGTCGATCCACCACGGCGGCGGCGTCGGCATGGGTCGCTCGATCCACGCCGGGCAGGTGTCCGTCGCCGACGGCACCGACCTGGCCGCACGCAAGCTCGCCCGGGTGCTGTCCAACGACCCAGGCATGGGCGTGCTGCGGCACGTCGACGCGGGCTACCCGCGGGCCGACGAGGTCGCGGCGGCCAACGGGCTGCGCATACCCATGCGGGAGGGCGGGTCGTGACCTTCGCGCGGATGTGGGCGGACCTGCAGCCGGTCGGTCGCGCCGACGACGGCGGCTACCGCCGGTTCGCCTGGACCTCCGAGGACCACCAGCTGCGCGAGTGGTTCGCCGGCGAGGCCGCGGCGCGCGGGCTCGACCTCGTCACCGACCGCGCAGGCAACCAGTGGGCGTGGTGGGGCGACCCCGACGCGGCGCCGGGGATCGTGACCGGAAGCCACCTCGACTCCGTGCCCGGCGGCGGCGCCTTCGACGGGCCGCTCGGGGTCGTCAGCGGCTTCGCGGCGCTCGATGCGTTGCGGGAACGCGGGTTCGCGCCCTCCCGGCCGCTGGGCATCGCGAACTTCGTCGACGAGGAAGGTGCCCGGTTCGGCGTCGCGTGCGCGGGCTCCCGCCTGATCACGGGGGTCCTCGATGCCGACCGTGCCCGCGGGCTTCGCGACGTCGACGGGGTCACGATGGCGGAGGCGTGGAGCACGGCGGGGCGCGACCCGTCGTCGCTCGGCCCGGACCCGGAGGCGCTGCGCCGGATCGCGTCGTTCGTCGAGCTGCACGTCGAGCAGGGCCGCGGTCTCGTGCACAGCGGGGACCCGGTGGGCGTCGGCCGGATGATCTGGCCGCACGGCCGCTGGCGGGTCGAGCTCCGCGGCGAGGCCAACCACGCCGGGACGACGCCGTTGGCCGACCGCCGCGACCCGATGCTCGCGCTCGCCGCGTTCGTCACGCACGTGCGTGACGCGGCGCAGCGTGCGGGCGCGCTGGCCACCGTCGGCAAGCTGCGGGTCGATCCCAACGGGGTCAACGCGATCCCGTCGCAGGTCACGGCCTGGCTGGACGTGCGCGCGGAGGACGAGGCGGCGGTCCGCGCGGTCCTCGCCGCCCTGGCGTCCTACGAACCGGCCGAGGAGTCCTGGACCCCGGTCACCGTCCTTGACGCGGACCTCGCGGACGTCGTCGCCGGTGCCCTGGGCGACCCGCCGCGGCTCGGCACGGGCGCGGGCCACGACGCCGGCATCCTCGCCGCGGCGGGCATCCCGACGGCGATGCTCTTCGTCCGCAACCCGTCCGGCATCTCGCACGCGCCCGCCGAGGACGCCGACGAGGCCGACTGCCTGGCGGGCGTCGAGGCGCTCGCCGCGACGCTCGAACGCCTCCTGTCATGACGACCTACTGGGCCGCGCAGGCGCTCCTCCCCGACGGCCTCGCGACGGACGTCCGCCTGGAGACGGCCGACGGCCGGATCACCACCGTCACGCACGGGCGACCACAGCCCACCGACCACCGGCTCCCCGGCGTCGTCCTGCCCGGCTTCGCCAACGCCCACTCGCACGCCTTCCACCGCGCGCTGCGAGGCCGCACGCACGACGAGGGCGGCACGTTCTGGACCTGGCGCGAACGGATGTACGCGCTGGCCGCGACCCTCACGCCCGACACCTACCTCGATCTCGCCCGCGCGACCTATGCCGAGATGGTCCTCGCCGGGGTCACCGCGGTCGGCGAGTTCCACTACCTGCACCACACCCCGGGCGGCACCCCGTACGACGACCCGAACGTCATGGCCGAGGCTCTGCGCACCGCCGCGCACGACGCCGGGCTGCGGATCACCCTGCTGGACACGGCCTACCTGACCGGTGGGATCGACGCGCCTCTCGAGGGCGCCCAGCTGCGGTTCGGCGACCACGACGCCGACGCATGGGCCGCCCGGGTCGCTGCGATCCGGCCCGACGACACCCTCAAGGTCGGCGCCGCGATCCACTCGGTCCGCGCCGTCCCGCTCGACGCGATCCCGGCGATCGCCGCGCACGCCACCGGGCGTCCGTTGCACGTGCACCTGTCGGAGCAGCGCCTGGAGAACGAGCAGTCGCTGGCGACGTTCGGCGTGACCCCGACCCGCGTCCTGGAGGACGCCGGCGCGCTCGGTCCGGCGACCACCGCGATCCACGCCGTGCACCTGACCGCGGAGGACGTCGCGATCCTCGGCTCGACCCGGACCGGCATCTGCCTGTGCCCGTCGACGGAGCAGGACCTCGGCGACGGGATCGCCCCCGGCTCGGCGCTCTCGGCAGCCGGCGCGCGCCTGAGCGTCGGCAGCGACCAGCACGTCCGCACCGACCTGCTGGCCGAGGTCCGGTCGGTCGAGATGCACGAACGCCTCGCCGCCGAGTCGCGCGGGGTCTTCACGCCCGCCGAGCTCGCCGAGATGCTCACGGCGGGAGGCCACACGAGCCTCGGCGACCCGACGGGTGGGCGGCTGGAGCCCGGCGCCCGGGCCGACCTCGTCGCCGTCCGCACCGACACCCTGCGCACCGCGGGTTCCGACGCGGCTCAGCTGGTCCTCGTCGCCGGCGCGGCCGACGTCGACACGGTGGTCAGCAGTGGCGTCGTGCGGGTCGCGGGCGGGCGGCACGTCCTCGGTGACGTCGGGGCGATGCTGGGGGCTGCCGTCGCAGCAGCCTGGGAGGGGACCCGATGACGTCGCACCTGGTCACGGGGATCGGCGAGCTGATCACGCACGACCCCCGGTTCGACGGACCGCTGCTCGACGCGGCACTCGTCGCGGAGGACGGGGTCGTGGCGTGGGTCGGTCCCGCGCGGGAGGCGCCCGCCGCCGACCGGGCCACCGACCTCGGCGGCGCCGCGGTGCTCCCCGGCTTCGTCGACTCGCACACGCACCTCGTCTTCGCGGGCGACCGGGCCGCCGAGTTCGAGGCCCGCATGGCCGGCACCGCGTACACCGGCGGCGGGATCGCGACGACGGTCGCGGCGACGCGGGCGGCGACCGACGACGAGCTGCGCGCACGCCTGGCCGCCCTGGTCGCCGAGGCGCGCCACCAGGGCACCACGACCCTCGAGATCAAGAGCGGCTACGGGCTGGACGTCGCGACGGAGGAACGCCTGCTCGGCCTGGCCCGCGAGGTCACGACCGAGACCACGTTCCTCGGCGCGCACGTGGTCCCGCCGGACGTCGACCGGGCCGACTACGTCTCGCTGGTCACCGGCCCCATGCTCGCGGCGTGCGCGCCGCTCGCTCGCTGGGCCGACGTGTTCTGCGAGCCGGCGAGCCCGGTCGCGTTCGACGGCGACGAGGCCCGCGAGGTCCTGCTCGCCGCCCGGTCCGCGGGCCTCGGGCTACGCGTGCACGGCAACCAGCTGGGTCACGGGCCGGGTGTGCGGCTGGCCGTCGAGCTCGATGCGGCGAGCGTCGACCACTGCACGTACCTGAGCGACGCGGACGTCGCGGCCCTGGCCGAGGGCAGCACGGTCGCCACCCTGCTGCCGGGCGTCGAGTTCTCCACGCGTTCGCCATACCCGGATGCCCGGCGACTGCTCGGCGCCGGCGTCGAGGTCGCGCTAGCCACCGACTGCAACCCCGGCACGTGCTTCTCGACGTCGATGCCGCTGATGATCGCGCTCGCCGTCCGCGAGATGCGGATGACGGTCGCCGAGGCCGTGCGGGCGGCCACCCTCGGAGGGGCTCACGCCCTGCGTCGCGACGACGTCGGCCACCTGCGGCTCGGAGCTCGCGCGGACCTCGCCGTGCTGGACGCCCCGAGCCACCAGCACCTGGCCTACCGGCCGGGCGTGCCTCTGGCTCGCAGCCTGACCTTCTAGGCCCAGGTGGCGCGGCGGTACTGCGGCTGCCACGCCGAGACGTCGTCGGCCGCCAGCTCGTGCGCCGCGCGCAGCGGCCAGAACGGGTCGCGCAGGGCCTCGCGACCCAGCAGCACCGCATCCGCCGACCCGTCCTCCAGCACGGCCTCGGCCTGCTCCGGGTCGGTCAGCAGACCGACCGCGGCGACCGGCAGCCCGGACGTCGCCCGCACCTCGCGCGCCGCGGGCACCTGGTAGCCCGGCCCGACGGGGATGGACGCGGGTGCGTTCCCGCCCGTCGAGACGTCGACCAGGTCGACGCCGTGCCCGCCGAGCTCCTTGGCCACCTGGGCCACCTCGTCGACCGTCAGTCCGCCCTCGACCCAGTCGGTCGCCGAGAGCCGCACGAACAGGGGCTTGTCGTCCGGCCACACGGCACGGACAGCATCCGCGGTCTCGACGAG
This sequence comes from Cellulomonas sp. P4_H4, assembly GCF_056400865.1. Classification (NCBI taxonomy): domain Bacteria; kingdom Bacillati; phylum Actinomycetota; class Actinomycetes; order Micrococcales; family Cellulomonadaceae; genus Cellulomonas; species Cellulomonas sp. P4_H4. The sequence continues at coordinate 505,744 of NZ_JBFUKL010000001.1, read as the reverse complement.
CAGCCGCGCGCGGTTCTCGAGCGGGCCTCCGTACTCGTCGTCGCGCTCGTTGGACAGCGGTGAGAGGAACTGGTGCAGCAGGTAGCCGTGGGCGGCGTGCAGCTCGACGACGTCGAAGCCTGCGTCGTCGGCCCGGCGCGCGGCGGCAGCGAACGCCGCCGGGATGGCCGCGATCGCGTCGAGCGTCATCGCGACGGGCGCCGCGTAGCCCGGGAAGGCCGTCGCGGAGGGCCCGACGGTGGTCCAGCCGCCCTGGTCGAGCGGCACCGAGCCGCGTTCGGCGGCGAACGGGGAGAAGGTCGACGCCTTGCGGCCGGCGTGCGCGAGCTGCACGCCGATCAGGGTCCCGCGCTCGTGCACGAAGTCGGTGATCCTGCGCCAGTCCGCGATGTGGAGGTCGTGCCACAGGCCGGTGTCCTGCGGCGAGATGCGTCCCTCGGGGACGACGGCCGTGGCCTCGGCGATCAGCAGGCCGAACCCGCCGGACGCGCGCGATCCCAGGTGGACCAGGTGCCAGTCGTTCGGGCTCCCGTCGACCGCGGAGTACTGGCACATGGGCGCCAGCCAGGCTCGGTTGGCGAACGTGGTGCCGCGCAGGGTCAGCGGGGTGAAGAGGAGGCTCACACCGCGTGGCAACCGACGGACCGCCGGGACCATTCCCCGGGTGGGATGTCAGAGGCCGCCACCGCCGGCGAGCCGCGCGCCGCACGGCGGGCGACGCGTCCCGGCAATACGGTGATCGGGACAGCCGCGTCGTCCGACGCCGCAACCTGCACGCCGCGCCCTGCGCCCAGCGCCCTGCACCGAGGAGCACGCATGAGCACCTCCGACCCGGATCGTCCGGCCGACGACACCACCTCTCCCGAGACGGTTCCGACGAGCCCGGACGCGCCCCCCACCGAGCCCGCCGTCGAGTCGCCGGCCGCCGTGGAACGCGTCGTCACCGAACAACCCGAGGCCGGGGCGCACGCCGCCGCCGAGACGCCCGCAGCGACGGCACCTGTCGCCAAGACGCCGCCGGTCACCACGCCGACCGCGACACCGGCAGCGGAGACGACACCAGTCACGACGCCGGTCGCGAAGACGGCGCCGGTCGCGGAGACGACGCCTGCCAAGACGCCGGTCGAGGAGAGCCCCGCCGAGGCGCCGGTCGTCGCCAAGACCGAGCCGGTGAGCCTCGACACGGGCCGCCACGCGGTGGTGCGTCCGACCCCCGTCCCACCCGCCGACGTGACCCCGGACCCTGTCCTGGCGACGGCGCCCGTGACTGCGGCGACGACTCCGACCCCGGCCGTCGCCCAGACGCCGGTCGCCGACCCGACGCTCGCCGCTGTCGCCGCGGCCTCCGTCGCGAGCCCCCCGCCGACCCAGCCCGCCCCCATCACCCCGGAGCCCGAGTCTGACGGCCGTCTGTTCCCCGACCCGAACGCCCCGAGCCGTCCGAGCGTGGGCTCGCACATCCTCGGTGTGCTGGTCGGTCTGATCCTGACGCCGATCGCCGCCGGCGTCCTGCTCCTGGGCGAGTCGGAGGTCCTCGAGGCGCAGGTCGACGGCTGGGACGCGACGACGTCGGTCTTCGGCATCGTGCTGGTCACGCTCGGTCTGCTGCTGCTCGGCTGCGTCATGCTGCTGGGCGTGTGGACGGCCGCAGTCCCGATCACAGGCGGTGCCGTGCTCACCGCTGTCGGGGCGGTGTTCCTGTACTCGCCCTCGTTCGCGCGCGAGCAGACGCTGACGATCCTGTCGTCGACGGGCTGGCGACCGACGATCACCCATGTCACGGTCGCCGCGACGTCGGGCATGGTGATCGCCGTCGGGTTCCTGCTCCTCCTGGCCGGCCTCGTCATCGCGTCGGCGCGCCGGCGCGGTGTCCACCTCGGGGAGTTCCGCGAGCGCCACAAGGCCTGATCGGCAGGTGGTCCGTACTCCGGCTAGAGTCCTCCCGGACCTCGGTCCCACCTGCACCGACGTAGCTGCACAGGAGGTGGTCCACGTGACCGCGAACGAGCCCGAGACCACCCCGAACCCGGCGGCGACCCCGGGAACAACCAGCCTCGAGAACCTGCTCACCGAGGAGCGCCGCTTCCCCCCGAGCATCGAGTTCGCCGCGCAGGCCAACGCCCAGCACGACCTGTACGCCTGGGCCAACGCGGACCGCCCGAGCTTCTGGGCGGACCAGGCCCGAGAGCTGTTGAGCTGGGAGAAGCCGTTCGAGGAGGTCCTCGACTGGTCGAACGCCCCGTTCGCACGCTGGTTCGCCGACGGGACGCTGAACGCGGCCTACAACGCGGTCGACCGGCACGTCGAGGCAGGCAACGGCGACCGGGTCGCGCTGCACTTCGAGGGTGAGGCCGGCGACACCCGCACGATCACCTACGCCGACCTGCAGCGCGAGGTCTGCAAGGCCGCGAACGCGTTCACCGCGCTCGGCATCGGCCTGGGTGACCGGGTCGCCATCTACCTCCCGCTGATCCCCGAGGCCGTCGTCACGATGCTCGCGTGCGCGCGCATCGGCGCACCGCACTCGGTCGTGTTCGGCGGCTTCTCGGCGGAGGCGCTGAGCAGCCGGATCAACGACGCCGAGGCCAAGCTCGTCGTCACCGCGGACGGCGGGTACCGCCGGGGCGCGGCCAGCGCGCTGAAGCCTGCGGTGGACGACGCGATCGCCAAGGGCACGCCGTCGGTCGAGCACGTCCTCGTCGTGAAGCGCACGGGCCAGGACGTCACCTGGAACGACCGCGACGTCTGGTGGTCCGACGCCCTCGAGAACGTCTCCGACCAGCACACGCCGGTCGCCGTCGAGGCCGAGCACCCGCTGTTCATCCTGTACACCTCGGGCACCACCGGGAAGCCCAAGGGCATCTTCCACACCACGGGCGGCTACCTGACGCAGGCGGCCTACACGCACCGCAACGTGTTCGACCTCAAGCCCGAGACGGACGTCTACTGGTGCACGGCCGACGTCGGCTGGATCACCGGTCACACCTACGTCGTCTACGGCCCTCTGATCAACGGCGCGACCCAGGTCATCTACGAGGGCACGCCGGACACCCCGCACCGCGGCCGCTGGTGGGAGATCATCCAGAAATACAAGGTCACCATCTTGTACACCGCCCCCACGGCGATCCGTACGTGCATGAAGTGGGGCGAGGAGATCCCGAACCAGTTCGACCTGTCGAGCCTGCGGGTGCTCGGGTCGGTGGGCGAGCCCATCAACCCCGAGGCCTGGATCTGGTACCGACGCGTGATCGGCGGGGACCGCGCGCCGATCGTCGACACGTGGTGGCAGACCGAGACCGGCGCGATCATGATCAGCCCGCTCCCGGGCGTCACGGAGACCAAGCCGGGCTCGGCCCAGGTCGCGTTGCCGGGCATCGCAGCGGACGTCGTCGACGACGAGGCACACTCCGTGCCCGACGGGGCCGGCGGCTACCTCGTGATCACCGAGCCGTGGCCGTCCATGCTGCGCGGCATCTGGGGCGACCCGGAGCGCTACAAGGACACCTACTGGTCGCGGTTCCGGAACCTGTACTTCGCAGGCGACGGCGCCAAGAAGGACGACGACGGCGACATCTGGCTGCTGGGTCGCGTCGACGACGTCATGAACGTCTCGGGCCACCGGCTGTCGACCACGGAGATCGAGTCCGCACTGGTGAGCCACCCGTGGGTCGCCGAGGCGGCCGTCGTCGGCGCCAACGACGAGACGACGGGGCAGGCGGTCGTCGCGTTCGTGATCCTGCGCGGCGACGCGAGCGGCGGCGACAAGGACGCGGACGCCGTGCAGACCGAGCTGCGCAACCACGTCGCCAAGGCCATCGGCCCGATCGCCAAGCCTCGCCAGATCCTCGTCGTGGCGGAGCTACCCAAGACGCGGTCCGGCAAGATCATGCGGCGGCTGCTGCGCGACGTCGCCGAGCACCGCCAGGTGGGCGACGCGACGACCCTGGCCGACTCGTCGGTCATGGACCTGATCGCGCAGGGGCTGTCGGCTCCGGGCGCGAAGCAGGAGGACTGAGCCGGAGCGAAGCGGAGGGTGTGGGCCGCGCAGCGGCACGCGCCCGTAGCGGAGCGCAGACTCGGGCCGACATCAGGCAAAAGGACTGAGCCGGAGCGCAGCGCAGGCTCGGGCCGACATCAGGCAGGAGGACTGAGCGCCGCCCTGTTGCTGGCGGACGCCTCGGCCGAGGCGTTCGCCGGGCTCAGGGCCAGCGCCACGCATCCGCCAAGCGCGAGCGCGATGCCGATCGCGGCTGCGGGGTCCCAGCCGTCGCGGATGCGGTCCCCCAGCACCCAGATGCCCACGACGCCCGGGACCACGACCTCCAGGACGGAGACGACCGCGGCCGTGGTGCCCACCGACCCGCGTTCGAGAGCGCGCAGGTAGGCGAGAGCCCCGGCAACCACGCACAGGACGATCGCCAGGGCGAGCGGCTGGAAGATCGTCGCCCAGAAGCCGTCCGACCAGGTCGCGGCACGGGCCCCGATGGCTGCGCCGGAGTAGCCGAGCCCGCCGATCACCGCCAGGACGATCGGCGGCCCTGACCTGTAGGCCAGGACCATGAGGACCGTGAGCCCGACGGACGCGACGAGCATGATCGTGACGAAGCCGGGCGGAGCTGGGACCTTCGGCTGTTCGCCGCCGGCGAGCGACACGAGCACGAGGGCGACGACGACCGTGATCACCGCGACGACATCGAGCGGGCGCATCCGGGTGCCGAGCACGAACCGCGCGAGGACCACGACGACCACGAGCGACGCAGCGATGATCGCCTGCACGACGAACAGCGGCAGCTTGTCCAGCGCCAGGAGCGAGAGCACCGCGGCCAGCCCGTCGACCGCGAAGGCTGCGATGACCAGCGGCTGCTTGACCACCGCGAGTCCGGCAGTCCTGCGCGTGGCCACCGCCTGCATGATCGTGCTGACGCCGTAGGCGGCCGACGACACGACCGCAGCGAGGATCGCCCAGATCACCTCAGCGCGACCACAGGGTCCGCAGGTGGTGAACCGCCTCGCGGCCCGCGCGGTTCGCACTCATCTCAGCGACCAGAGCGTCCGCAGGTTGTGAACCGCCTCGCGGCCCGCGCGGTTCGCACTCATCTCAGCGACCAGAGCGTGCGCAGGTTGTGAGCCGCCTCGCGGCCCGCGCGGTTCGCGCCGATGGTCGACGCACTAGGCCCGTAGCCCACGAGCTGGATACGCGGGTCGGCGACCACCTGCGTGCCGTCCATGACGATCCCGCCGCCGGGCGCCCGCAGGCCCAGAGGGGCCAGGTGGTCGAGCGAGGCGCGGAACCCGGTGCACCAGAGCAGCGTCCGCGCCTCGACGAACTCCGGACCGCCCACCCAGCCGTCGGCCACCTCGTCGTCGGAGGACCACGCGGCGCCGTCCGGCGTGATCCGGGAGAACATCGGGCGTGCCGCGAGGATCCCGGCGGTGATGCCGAGGCGGTACTCGGGGGTGAGCGGCAGGCCGGTCACCGACACGATGCTCTGGGGCGGCAGCCCCGCCCGGGTGCGGGCGTCCACCTGCGCGACGGCGTCACGGCCGACCTCGGGCGTGAACAGCACGTCGCTCCACGCGGGCGGCCGGCGGGTGACCCAGGTGGTCGTCGTGACGCGGGCGATCGCGAGCGTCAGCTGGACCGCGGACGTGCCGCCGCCGATCACGACCACGTGCCCGTCGGACAGGTCCTCGGGGAGTCGGAAGTCGTGCGAGTGCAGCTGGCGACCCTCGAACGACTCGCGTCCGGGGTACGTCGGCCAGAACGGCTTCTGCCACGTGCCGGACGCGTTGACCAACCCTCGGGCGCGCCACACGACGACCTCGTCGGGACGCGTGACGCTCTGTGACGAGACGAGCAGGGAGCCGTCGGAGTCTGTCACGCGCGTGACGCGCACGGGTCGCTGCACGCGCAGGTCGAACGCTTCCTCGTACTGGGCGAAGTAGTACGGCACCGCGAACGCAGCGGGCTCGGCAGGGTCGGGCGCGACCAGAGGCATCCCCGGCAGGTCGTGCACGCCGTGCGCGTCGGCCATGGTCAGGCCCGGCCACCGGTGCTGCCACGCGCCGCCGGCCTGCGGTGCGTCGTCGAGGATCACGAACGTCTCGCCGGCCGACTCCCAGCCGGCCTCGCCCACGGCGACCATGCCCTGCGAGCGCAGGTGGTACGCGGTCGAGAGCCCTGCCTGTCCCGCGCCGATCACCACGACGGTCACGTCGACCGGGACGGGCTGCGCGGGCGTCCGGGCGCGCCGGGACCGACGTGTCTCCGGGGGGCTCTGGGACGGGTCCATGGCCCGCCCAACCTACCCGCTCACGCCGGGCGGGCCCGGACGACCGGAGTGGTTCACCGGAACGCGCTCCGCCTGCTGGACACCCGTCCGGTTGGTCGCGTGGTGGGATGGGGTCATGGCCGACCAGGTGTCCACGAAGGTCGTCGTCACGGCGACGGCGGGTCCGCTCTCCCCCTCGGTCGCGGAGTCCGTCCGGGCACTGGCCCAGCGGGCCGCCGCCACCGACGGCGTCGCGCCCCTCTCCGAGCAGCCGCTGCTCCGGCTCGTCGAGCCCGAGGCCCCGGCCGTGCACCTGCAGGCCGTCGTGGACGGCGAGCTCGTCGGCTACGCACAGCTCGACGTCGGCTCGCAGACGAGCCTGCGGGCCGAGCTGGTCGTCGACCCGGCGCACCGCAGGCGTGGCGTCGGCCGAGCGCTGCTCGCGCGGGCACGGGCCGAGGCTGGCGTCGTCACGGACCGGGTCGTGCGGGTCTGGGCGCACGGCGACCTGCCCGCCGCACGGGCGTTCGCCGGGTCGGTCGGCTGGGACGTCGTCCGCGAGCTGCTCCAGATGCGCGTCGACCTCACCACCCGGCACGGCGCCGCACCGGCGCTGCCGAGCGGCGTCGCCGTCCGCCCGTTCGTGCCGGGTTCCGACGAGGACGCGTGGCGCCGGGTCAACTCGCGCGCGTTCGCGCACCACCCCGAGCAGGGGCGCATGACGTCGGCAGACCTGCTGGCACGCGAGGCCGAGGAGTGGTTCGACCCCTCGGGCTTCCTCCTGGCCGAGCGGGACGGCCAGCTGCTCGGCTCGGTGTGGACCAAGGTGCACCCGGCGGGCGAGCACGGACCCGAGCCCGTCGGCGAGATCTACGTGGTCGGTGTGGACCCGGACGCCCAGGGCCTCGGCCTCGGTCGCGCTCTGACGGCGCTGGGCCTCGACCACCTGGCATCCCGCGGCCTGTCGGCGGCGATCCTCTACACCGAGGCGGACAACACGGTCGCCGTCCACACCTACGAGCGTGCGGGCTTCGTCCGCGCCGGTGCCGACGTGATGTTCGGATCGGATACCAAGAGTTCACCCCGGGGTGTCACGATGGGCGCATGACGGACCTCACCGCCCTCGAGCCCTCGCTTGCCGCCCACATCGCCGAGCACGTGCGACCCGCGGACACCCTGGAGCTGGCCGAGGCGGAGCTCGAGCTCGAACCGCTGCCGGACGACCGCTTCCTGGACCGCGAGCTGTCCTGGCTGGCGTTCAACGAGCGCGTGCTCGAGCTGGCGGAGGACCCCACCAAGCCGCTGCTGGAGCGGGTCCGCTTCCTGGCGATCTTCGCCTCGAACCTCGACGAGTTCTTCATGGTGCGCGTCGCCGGCCTCAAGCGCCGGATCGCCACCGGCATCGCGGTCACGGCCGCGTCCGGTCTCTCCCCGCGGCAGGTCCTCGAGGCCATCAGCGAGGAGGCGCACAGGCTCATGGACCGGCACGCCGCGGTCTTCGCGGACCAGGTGCAGCCCGAGCTGGCCGCCGAGGGCATCACGCTGGTGCGCTGGGACGAGCTGGGCGAGTCCGAGCAGGACCGGCTCCGCAAGTTCTTCCGCCGGCAGATCTTCCCCGTCCTGACCCCGCTGGCCGTCGATCCTGCGCACCCCTTCCCGTACATCTCGGGCCTGTCGCTCAACCTGGCGGTCGTGGTGGCGAACCCGGCCACGGGCAAGGAGCACTTCGCGCGCGTCAAGGTCCCGCCGCTGCTCCCCCGGTTCATCGCGGTCGACGCGTCCGGCCGCCCGAGCGCCCCGGACGTGCAGGCAGCCTCCCTCGAGCGCGGACCGATGTCGTTCGTGCCCGTCGAGGACGTCATCTCCGAGCACCTCGAGCAGCTGTTCCCGGGCATGGTGGTGCAGGAGCACCACACGTTCCGCGTCACGCGCAACGAGGACGTGGAGGTCGAGGAGGACGACGCCGAGAACCTTCTCAAGGCCATGGAGAAGGAGCTGCTGCGTCGGCGGTTCGGCCCGCCGGTCCGCCTCGAGATCGCCGACGGCATCAGCCCCCGCATCCGCAGCCTGCTCATCCGCGAGCTCGGGATCGACGAGGACGAGGTCTACCAGCTGCCCGCGCCGCTGGACCAGACCGGTCTGAACCTCATCGCGGACCTCGACCGCGCGGCGCTGCAGTTCCCGCGGTTCGTCGCCTCCACCCCACGCCAGCTGGCCGAGGTCGAGAGCGCGACGCCGGCGGACATGTTCGCCAAGATCCGCGAGCGCGACATCCTCCTGCACCACCCGTACGACTCGTTCTCGACGAGCGTGCAGACGTTCCTGCAGCAGGCCGCGGCCGACCCCCAGGTGCTCGCGATCAAGCAGACGCTCTACCGCACGTCGGGCGACAGCCCCATCGTCGACGCCCTGATCGACGCCGCGGAGGCGGGCAAGCAGGTCCTCGCGCTGGTCGAGATCAAGGCGCGCTTCGACGAGCAGAACAACATCTCCTGGGCCCGCAAGCTCGAGCAGGCGGGCGTCCACGTGGTCTACGGGATCGTCGGCCTCAAGACGCACTGCAAGCTCTCGCTCGTGGTCCGCCAGGAGTCCGACGGCCTGCGTCGCTACTGCCACATCGGCACCGGCAACTACAACCCGAAGACCGCGCGGCTGTACACGGACCTCGGGCTGCTCACCAGCGACCCGGAGGTCGGTCAGGACCTCACCCGGCTGTTCAACCAGCTCTCGGGGTACGCACCGAAGTCGCGGTTCCACCGGCTGCTCGTCGCGCCCCGCTCGGTGCGCAACGGCCTGGTCGAGCGCATCGACCGGGAGGCGACCGCAGCACGCGAGGGCAAGCCCGCGTGGATCAAGATCAAGGTCAACTCGATGGTCGACGAGGCCACGATCGACGCGCTCTACCGGGCGTCGCAGGCCGGCGTGCCGGTCGACCTGATCGTGCGCGGCATCTGCGCGCTGCGCCCCGGCGTGCCGGGTCTCTCGGAGACGATCCGCGTCCGCTCGATCCTCGGCCGCTTCCTCGAGCACGCGCGCATCTTCGCGTTCGCATCGTCCATCAAGCCCGAGGACGCCACGTTCGACGGTCCGGAGGTCTACATCGGCTCCGCCGACCTCATGCACCGCAACCTGGACCGTCGCGTCGAGGCGCTCGTCCGGATCGCCGACATCGACCAGGTCAGCGAGCTGATAGAGCTGCTCGACGAGTCGATGGACGACGGCACGGCATCCTGGCACCTCGCCTCCGACGGCAGCTGGGACCGCCACCACACCGGACCGGACGGGCCGCTCGTCGACCTCCAGACCGCGCTGATCAACCGCCAGCGCCGCAAGCCTGGCGCCGGGCGGTGAGCCCGACGCAAGCACCGGCCGTCGTCGAGGCGGCCGGCGCGCTCGTCTGGCGCGTTCGTCTGGGGAAGCTGCAGGTCGCCCTCGTGCACAGGCCGCGGTACGGCGACTGGTCGTGGCCCAAGGGCAAGGTCGACCCGGGAGAGACGATCCTGGGCGCGGCGACGCGCGAGGTCGCCGAGGAGACCGGTCACGACGTGGTGCTGGGCATCCCGCTGCCCGGTCTCGAGTACGACCTGTCCGACGGGCGCCGCAAGCGCGTGCACTACTGGGCCGCGCAGGTGGCCGGCCGGCCCGACGCGGCAGCGCTGCGCGCGCGCGCACCGGTCCCGCCGGTGTCTCCCAAGGAGATCGACCAGCTGCGCTGGTTCGACGCCGACGTCGCATTCAAGCGACTGACCCGCCCCGACGACCAGGAGCCGCTGGACGAGCTCGTCGAGGCCTACGCCAAGGACCGGCTGGACACGCGCGCCCTGGTGGTCGCCCGCCACGGCACGGCCCGTCGACGGTCGGACTGGAAGGGCACCGAGCTGGACCGCCCGCTCACGCCCGAGGGCCTGCGGCAGGCCAAGGCGCTGGTCCCGATCCTGTCGACGTTCGGGGTGGGCCGCGTGGTCACCAGCGCCTGGGCGCGCTGCGTCAGCACGATCGCGCCGTACGCCTCCGCCGCGCAGGTGGTGCCCGAGGTGTCGTCGATCCTCACCGAGGACCAGCACAACAGCTCGCCCGCCCGGGTGGCCGCGGAGGTCCTGGCGCTGCTCGCGGCGCACTCGGACGCCGTGCTGTGCACCCACCGGCCGGTGCTGCCGACCGTGGTCGACGTCCTCGCACAGCACGCGCGCCGCCCCGTGGCGGACGCCATGCCCTTCGAAGACCCGTTCCTGCACCCGGCCCAGGTGCTCGTCGCACACGTCGCGCAGACGCCCAAGGGGCCGCGCGTGGTCGCGACCGAGACGCACCGGCCGCACGAGGCCTAGCGGGCCCCGAGCCCCAGCAGGATCGGGTTGAGGATCCAGTAGACGACCGCCGCGACGAGGGCCGCCGCGGGGATGGTCAGCACCCACGCGAACGCGATGTTCTTGGCGACTCCCCAGCGGACGGCCGAGAGCCGCTTCGTGGCGCCGACGCCCATGATCGCCGAGGTGATCGTGTGCGTCGTCGAGACGGGTGCGTGGAACCAGTACGCGCTGCCGTAGAGCACGAAGGACGCGACCGACTCGGCCACGAAGCCACGGGCCGGGTCGAGCTCGATGATCTTGCGGCCGAGCGTGCGCATGATGCGCCAGCCGCCCGCGTAGGTGCCCAGCGAGATCGCGGTGGCGGCGGAGAGCTTGACCCACAGCGGGATCGACGTGCCGGTGTGGAACCCACCCGCGACGAGCGCCAGGACGATGATGCCCATCGTCTTCTGGGCGTCCTGCAGACCGTGGCCGAGCGACATGGCCGCCGCGGAGGCCGTCTGCGCGAGCCGGAATCGCCGCTGGGTGCGAGCGGGGGCGCGGTTCCGCACGAGCCACAGCACGAGGACCATGAGGGTGAACGCGCCGAGGAACCCGATGACCGGGGAGAACACCATCGGCAGGACGACCTTGTCCCAGATCTGGTCCCAGTGCACCGTCACGCTCGCCGCGATGCCGACGCCGGTCAGCGCGCCGATGATCGCGTGCGTCGACGACGAGGGCAGGCCCAGGCGCCACGTGATCAGGTTCCACGTGATGGCGCCGACGAGCGCGGAGAGCACGATGATCAGGCCCTCTTCGGGGCTGACGTCCGTGATGCTGATGATGTCCTCGGCGATGGTCGTCGCCACGTTGGTGCCCAGGAGAGCGCCGAGGAGGTTGAAGAACGCGGCCATCAGCAGCGCGACACGCGGGGTCAGCGCCCGGGTGGAGACCGAGGTCGCGATCGCGTTCGCGGCGTCGTGGAAACCGTTGGTGTAGTCAAAGCCGAGCGCGAACACCACGACGATGATGACGAGCGCGAGTTCCACCGCGTTCAGGACTCCTTGAGCGCGATGGTCTCGACGGTGTTCGCCACCTTCTCGAACGCGTCAGCGGCGTCCTCGAGCCGCTCGACGATCTCCTTGATCTTCATCAGCTGGATCGGGTCGGTGATCTCGTCGAACATCTGGGCGAGCAGCTTGCGGTGGATCTTGTCGGCCTGGTTCTCGAGGCGGTTCACCTCGACCCAGTACTCCGACAGCGAGTCCATCGAGCGCAGCCGGGGCATGGCCTCGGCGGTCAGCTCGGCGGCGCGCTGGAGCACCTGCACCTGGTCGGACACGCGGGCCGGCAGGTCGTCCACCTTGTAGAGGACGATGAGGTCGGCCGCTTCCTCCATGAAGTCCATGCAGTCGTCGAGGCTCGACGCGAGCATGTAGATGTCGTCGCGGTCGAACGGTGTGACGAACGTGGAGTTCAGCCGCCGCATGATCAGGTGCGTCGCGTCGTCCGCCTCGTGCTCCGCGTCGGCGATCCGCTTGCCGATCTCCTTGCGGGACGAACGGTCGGCGCCGAGCATCTCGCCGAGCAGGTTCGCTCCGGTCACGAGATGGATCGCCTGGTCAGCGAAGAGATCGAAGAACGTCGTGTCGCGCGGTGTGAGGCGCAGGCGCACAGCAGGCTCCGGGAAGAGTGGACTGGGGGCGGGGAGGCGGGATCAGGCTAGGTCACGCCCGGTCGAATGCCTAACGCACGGCGGCCTGCGCATGGACACATGGTGACAGGCGGGCGACGTCCGCGGATCCACTTCGGCGGCACCTTCTGGCGCGACTGCCGGTGTGATGACGCCGGGCCGGGAGCGCCTCTCGGCGCGGGGCCGCTCGAAGCGGCTTGAGATGGAGCCCGGGGCTACCGCGACCCGGCGTCGGTCCCCATTCTAGTCCGCTGTGCATGCTCCCCGGCATGGACCCGCTGCGCGCGAAGCGAAATCGGAGGCCGCATACCCGCCCCAACCGGGACAGAGGCGCCTGCTAGTCGAGCATGCCCGCCCGCCACAGCGACGCTGCGCGAGCGAGCTCTTCGGCCGTGCGGACCAGCGACGCCGCTGCGCGGGTCAGCCTGGCGGCGCCTGACGGGTCGAGGTCGTCGAGGTGGTCGGCGTCGAACGCAGCGCCCGTAGCGAGCACCTGGCAGAAGGCGGCTGCGCGTTCCAGGGCTACCGCGAGATCACCCGCATAGACGCCCGAGAGGACGGCGTCGGCGACGGCGCGCACGTCTGCCGGTCCTGGCGCGTCGGCGACGCCCGCGACGGCATCGTGCACCGGGGCCGCGGCGACGCCCATCCGGTACCGGTCGGCGATCGTCTCCGGGTCACGGCGGACCCACTCGCGCAGCACGTACAGACGCCACAGCGCACCCGGCAGCGTGTCCGGGGAGCTGTCCGACCACAGGGCCGCGACGACGTCGAGACCCTCGGTCTCGACCAGCGACACCAGCCGGGCGACGACCTCGGGCTCCGCGTTGGCGCGCCCCTGGTGCACCAAGGCGGCCGCGGACGCGTGCGCCGCCTCGTTGCGCACGGCCGGGTCGTACCCGCCGGGCAGCTCGTCGGCGGCGGCAGGGTCGAGCATCGCGGGCCTGCGGGGCCGCCGCGCGCTTCCACCGGTCGTCGCGTCCATCGCACGATCTTGCACCGTGGCCGCACCGTCGGCCAGCATCTCGCCGCCGGCCACACCGACCGCGTGCGCAATCACCGGTCCGGGGCCAAGGTGGACGAAGCTCCGGGGAACTGCTCGGGAGCCGACAGAGGGGTCAGGGGCATGTCGGACGCGTCAGTGCAGCCGCCGGGGCAGGCGGCCGAGAACCCGTACAAGAACAAGGCGATCGGCCTGGCCGTCGCGGCCGCGGTCGGCGGGTTCCTGTTCGGGTTCGACAGCTCGGTGATCAACGGAGCGGTCGACGCCATCAGCGACGAGTTCGACATCGGGTCCACGCTCACCGGCTTCGTCGTCGCGGTCGCCCTGCTGGGTTGTGCGTTCGGCGCGTGGCTCGGCGGGAAGCTGGCCGACAGGTTCGGGCGGACCCGCGTGATGTTCGTCGGCGCGGTCTTGTTCTTCGTCTCGTCGATCCTGTCCGGGCTCGCGTTCGGCGTGTGGGACCTGGTCCTGTGGCGCGTGCTCGCGGGCGTCGGCATCGGTATCGCCTCCGTGATCGCGCCGGCCTACATCGCGGAGATCGCCCCGGCGGCCATGCGTGGCCGGCTCGGGTCCCTCCAGCAGCTCGCCATCACGCTCGGTATCTTCGCCGCGCTGCTGTCCGACCAGCTCCTCCAGGGCGTCGCGGGCGGCGCCTCGGAGACGCTGTGGTTGGGCCTCGAGGCCTGGCGCTGGATGTTCATCGTCGCCGTGATCCCCGCGGCCGTGTACGGCTACCTCTCGCTGCGCATCCCCGAGTCGCCCCGCTACCTGATCGCCACCGGGAGGCGCGAGGAGGCCAAGGCCGTGCTCGCGACGACGCTCGGCGAGGGCGTCGACGTCGAGTCGCACGTGGTCCAGATCGAGCACACGATCGCGACGGACAAGAAGCTCGAGTCCCAGTCCAGCCTGCGCGGCAACCGGTTCGGCCTGCTGCCGGTGGTGTGGATCGGCATCCTGCTGTCGGTGTTCCAGCAGTTCGTCGGCATCAACGTGATCTTCTACTACTCGACGACGCTCTGGCAGGCCGTGGGCTTCGACGAGAGCCAGTCGTTCATGGTCTCCACGATCACGTCGGTGACCAACGTCGCCGTCACGTTCATCGCGATCGCCCTCATCGACAAGGTCGGTCGCCGCCCACTGCTCCTGACCGGGTCGATCGGCATGGCGACGACCCTCGGGCTCATGGCGATCGCGTTCACGCAGGCCACCTACACCGAGGTCCCCGACCCGGACAACGTCGGCCAGATGATGACGCAGACGGACCTACCCCAGGCCTGGGGCATCACCGCGCTGATCGCCGCCAACCTGTTCGTGGTGTTCTTCGGCGCCACCTGGGGCCCGCTCGTCTGGGTGCTGCTGGGCGAGATGTTCCCCAACCGCATCCGCGCGGCGGCGCTCGGTGTGGCCGCGGCCGCCCAGTGGATCGCGAACTTCCTCATCACGATCTCGTTCCCGCCCCTGCTGGACCGCTTCGGAGCCGCGATCCCGTACCTGATGTACGCGATATTCGCGATGCTCTCGTTCCTGTTCACCCTCTGGAAGGTGCCCGAGACCAAGGGCATCGAGCTCGAGGACATGGAGGGCGTCAAGGTCGACCGCTCCCGGCGGGGCACGGCCGCGTCCCCCTGACGAGGACGCGATCCGCCGTCGGGGCGGGCGAAGGCGGCGCGGTGGGCTCCTGCAGCCACCGCGCCGTCGTGCGTCCAGGTTCTGCTCGACGGGACGGGAACAAACTCGCGGCTTAGTTGCTTGGAGCACATATAGATGTACAGTTGTGCTGAGCAACCAAATCAACCGAGGAACCCACCATGCCCACCACCGCGTCCGAGAGCCGGACCGAGACCCAGGTCGACGGCCTCCACCGCGCACCCGAGACACGAGAATGCACCCCGCAGGAGACGCTGCTGCAGTCGATCTCGTCGTTCAGCCGCGCGCTGCGTGAGTCCGCGCTCGAGCTGAGCCGGGACCTCGGCTGCTCGCGCGGCACCCTGTCGATCATCCGGATCCTCGAGGTGCGCGGCACGGTCCAGGTCGGGGAGATCGCCCACCTGATGCGCGTCGACCTCTCGGTCGCGAGCCGCCAGGTCAGCCAGCTCGTCGACGAGGGACTCGTCGAGCGCGCGGTCGACGACGACGACCGGCGCGTGCGCACGGTCCAGCTCTCCCCTGCAGGTCGTCGGCTCGCACTCGACCTGCACGTCCAGCTCGAGAGCCGCGGCGCGCTGATGTTCGGCGACTGGACGGAGGCGGACGTCAGGTCGGCGACCGAGCTCCTCGACCGCCTCGCATCGACGATCACGGCGCCCCAGCACGCACCCACGCCCGCCTGACCCGAAGAAGATCACGACCTGCCGACGTCGCCGGGTCCCCGTCGGAAAGAAAGAACGAAGCACATGTCCGCACAGGCAGCATCCAGCACAGAGCCCACGTCGACGGCCGAGAGCGAGCTCGCGCACGCCAAGGCCGCCCCGCCCACCATGACCCGCCGCGAGGTCCTCGAGTCGCTCTCCGGCATCCTGCTGGGGATGTTCGTCTCGATCCTTGCGACGAGCGTCGTCTCCTCGTCGCTCCCTCGGATCATCTCGGACCTCGAAGGGTCCCAGTCCGCGTTCACCTGGGTGGTCACCGCCACCTTGCTCACCACGACGATCTCGACCCCGATCTGGGGCAAGCTCGCCGACCTCGTCGACCGCAAGCTCCTCATCCAGCTCGCACTCGCCATCTCGGTGATCTCGTCGGCGCTCGCCGGTCTGTCGCACGGCGTCGGGATGCTCATCGGCATGCGCGCCCTGCAGGGCATCGGCGCGGGTGGCCTGACGGCACTCGGCACGGTCCTGATCGCCGACATCATCA
The DNA here is from genome assembly GCF_056400865.1 of Cellulomonas sp. P4_H4. Lineage (NCBI taxonomy): Bacteria > Bacillati > Actinomycetota > Actinomycetes > Micrococcales > Cellulomonadaceae > Cellulomonas > Cellulomonas sp. P4_H4. Next base: position 489,634 of record NZ_JBFUKL010000001.1, on the reverse strand, counting down.
GCCCGCGCGAGCGTGGCAAGTACATGGGCCTCATGGGCGCGGTGATGGGGCTCGGCATGGTCGGCGGCCCGCTGCTCGGTGGCGTCATCACCGACGGACCCGGCTGGCGCTGGAACTTCTTCGTCGGCCTTCCGGTCGCGATCGCGGCGATCGTCGTCCTGCAGCGGACCCTGCACCTGCCCAAGCGCCCGAAGCGCGTCGTGAAGATCGACTACCTCGGCGCCGCGTTGCTCTCGATCGGCATCGCCCTGCTGCTCCTGTGGATCACGTTCGCCGACAGCTCGTTCGCGTGGGCGTCGTGGCAGACCGCCGCGATGGTCGGGGGCTCGGTCCTCGCGCTCGGGCTGGCCATCTGGACCGAGACCCGGGCCGACGAGCCGATCATCCCGCTGCACCTCTTCAAGAACCGCACGCTGGTGATGGCCGTGATCGCGAGCATCTCGGTCGGCGTCGCCCTGTTCGGCACCTCGGTGTTCCTCAGCCAGTACATGCAGCTGGCGCGCGACAAGACCCCGACCCAGTCCGGCCTGCTGACCATCCCGATGATCGCCGGGCTGCTCGTCTCGTCGACGATCTCGGGCCAGATCATCAGCCGCACGGGCCGCTACAAGGGCTTCATGGTCGCCGGCGCGATCCTGCTCACCGGCGGCATGGCGCTCATGGGCACCATCGAGTACGACACCAGCTTCACGCTGGTCGGCCTCTACCTGGTGGTCATCGGCCTCGGCGTCGGCATGCTGATGCAGAACCTCGTGCTGGCCGTGCAGAACACGCTCGACATCAAGGAGGTCGGCTCCGGCACCGCGACCGTCGCGTTCTTCCGGACGCTCGGCGGCGCGCTCGGCGTCTCCGTTCTCGGCGCCGTCCTGGCGAACAAGGTGACGAGCCTGCTGGTCAGCGGCCTCGCGTCGGCCGGCATCGACCCGTCGCTCATGGGTGGCAGCGACGCACTGCCCGATCTCTCGACCCTCCCGGACAACATCCGGGTCATCGTCGAGCAGTCGTTCGGCACGGCGATCGCCGAGCTGTTCCTCGTCGCTGCGCCGATCGCGCTCGTCTCGCTGATCGCCGTCCTGTTCCTCAAGGAGGTGCCGCTCGGCAACCGCTCGGGCATCGAGCAGCTCCTGGACAACGGTGCCGTCGAGGGTGCAGTCGAGGGTCGGTCGGTGCTCCCCGCGTCGTCGCACGACGCGGTCACCGTCGAGGACGAGCTCGAGGAGCTCGTGGACGACTCGCGTCGCGCCCGCGCGTGACCTGAGCGAAGATTCGGCACGCGCGGCCCTCGGTCCCCTCCGACCGGGGGCCGCGCGTGTCAGTCCTTGGGTTCCCGCGCGGCCGCGAGGTCGGAGTTCAACCGGGCCACCTGGACCGCGAACGAGCTGATGTCGTCGTCCGTCCACCCGCCGAGGGCCTTGCGGAAGAACAGGCGGCGGGCGTTCTGCGCGGTCTCGTACCGGTGTCGACCCTCGTCGGTGAGGTCGAGCAGCTGACCGCGGTAGTCGTCGGGATCCGGACGGCGGGACACCAGGCCGAGCTCGCCGAGCCGGGCGAGCTGACGAGACATGGTGCCGCGACCGACGCCGATGTTGGCGGCCAGGTCGCTGGCTCGCACACCGGGGGTCGCGGCGATCATCGCGAGGAGCGAGTAGGCGGCGGGCTCCAGGTCCGGGTGGACGTGCCGCGAGATGGCGGCAGACGACGCCTGGGCCCGGCGCAGGAGCAGGCCCATCTCGCGTTCGAGCTGCCGGAACTGTTCGTCGACCACCGCCCCATCTTGGCGGACCTGGCGGCGTAAAGCCCCTAGCGGCACCGGGTTAGAAACTCGGCGTTGCTCCAGATCAGCGACGAGACATGGGTGTCAGCACCCAGACCACGTGGTGAGACTGGCTCAGCGGGACCAGGTCGCGCGCTTGCGGGCGACATGGGCGATCGCGGCGACGCGATGCACGTCGAGCCGCTCGGGCATCCGCCGGAACTCTGCCTGCAGGTCCTGTCGCGCCATCACGGTCGTCTCGCACCGCGCGGTGCCCGGCAGGATCTCGAGCTCACCGTGCACGACGACCACGCCGCGGACGTTGACGTTGGCACAGCCGGCCGACAGGAGCATCCCCCGGACCAGGCCTGCCTCGAGAGAAGCGTCGCGCAGGTAGGCCATCGAGCGGCCGTCGACCTTGAGGCTTCGTCCCTCGACGACGACGCGCTGACCGGGGTGCCGACGCTCGGCGACGGTGAAGACGCCGCCCGGTCCGATGAGCAGGTGCTCGACCAGGGTGCCCTGACGACCCAGCGGGACGTCGTGGATGACCTGCCAGCCCTCGTCGCCGAGGCGCTCGAGCCGGGTGCGCACGGAGCTTCCGCGCTCGGCCCGGACCGTGTCCAGGTCGATGGCGTCCCAGTCGTCGCCGCCCAGCCACGCCTGCAGCGCGGCATCGTCCGCAGCGTCGAGCGCACCGACCCCGGGCGTAGCCACGGGAAGGGCGAGCTCGGTGACGTCGGCGCGCAGGTAGGCCTGCGCCGCCCTGCGCAGCCCGAGCTCCAGGACAGGGTCGTCCGCGACGACCTCACCGGACTGCAGATCGACCGAACCGACCCTGCGGCCGGTCTCCTGCGTGACGAACAGACGGTCGGCGCCGTAGCGCCGCCATCTCCGCACTGTCAGGACATCTTCCACGCCTGCATTATCGGCACGAGACCCTCCAGACTTCAGCGGTGTCGACCATCCGGACGTCACACGGACGGGGTGTTGCGGCGACGCGCCGCGACGTTCCCCGTCCGTGTGTCCCGATGCGGGCTCGTCAGCTGTCTGCCTCGAACGTCAGGCTGACCGAGTTCATGCAGAACCGGTCCCCCGTGGGCGTCTGCGGGGCGTCGTCGAAGACGTGCCCCAGGTGCGACCCGCAGCGCGCGCAACGCACCTCGGTGCGCACCATCCCCAGCGTGCGGTCGGTGATCAGCTCGACCCGGTCGCCCGCCAGCGGCGAGAAGAAGCTGGGCCAGCCGCAGTGCGAGTCGAACTTGGTGTCGGAGCGGAACAGCTCGTTGCTGCACGCCCGGCACCGGTAGACGCCCTCGCGCTTCTCGTCCAGCAGCTCACCCGTCCACGGCCGCTCGGTGCCCGCCTTGCGGAGCACGGCGAACTCCTTCGGCTCGAGCTCCAGGGCCCACTGCTCGTCGGTCTTCGTGACCTCGTACGTCATGAGACTCCTTCCAGGATCGTCGTCGGACCGGTCCCCTGGACCGCCCGACGTCCTGCTCAACCACGCCACCGTCACGAGAGTTCCCGACGCGCCTGCACGGCGCTCTGACCTGCGTTGTCGTGATTCGCACCACACTTCCGAATACGCTCTGCCCAGCGGGCGCCCTATGCGCTCGCCCCTGGAGGACATCCCGTGCCACGAGCCGCTCGCCGACGCTGGTCGCTGACGCGCTACTTCGCCGTCGTCAGCATCGTGGCGATGGCTGTGCTCGGTGTGGCCCTGGTGTGGGTCACGTGGACCGTCATGAGCGACCAGGCGGTCCGCGACGGCATCGACGCAGCCGAGTCCGTCCAGACCTACGCGACGGCCACGGTCCCGACGGACTCGTTCGTGCTGCCCGACGTCCTGACACCCCAGCAGGCGGCCGCCGTCGGCGTCGCCACGGCCGGGTTCGCGGAGAACCTGATCGAGCTGCGGCTCTGGGCGCAGGACGGGTCGCTCATGTACAGCTCGGAGACCCGCACGACCACGGCGTTCCCCGCGGGCGAGCGGCTCGACCGCGTCCTGACGGGCGGCGGCCCCGACGCGCAGATCATCACGGACGTGCGCAGCGTCGACCTCGAGTCGGACCAGAGCACCCAGCGCGACGTACTCGACGTCTACGTCCCCGTCGCCGTCGACGACACGTTGGAGCGCGGCTCGACGCTCGACCCCATGCCCGCCAGCGACGAGATCGTCGGCGCGGCCGAGGTCATGCTGGACCACACTGCGTCCACCACCGCACTCGCGCAGGCGGTCCGGACCGTGTCCGTCGTGGTCACGCTCGGCCTCCTCCTGCTGTGGATCCTGCTCTTCCGGACGGTGTTCACGACGTCGCGACGCCTGCAGGCCACCGCACTGGAGAACGCGCGCCTAGCACTGCTCGACTCCCTGACGGGCCTCCCCAACCGGCGCATGCTCGCCGAGCGGATGCGACGCACGATCCTCGACGCCGAGGAGACCGGCAGCCGGGTCGGGCTCATGCTCCTGGACATCGACCGGTTCAAGGACATCAACGACTCGCTCGGCCACGACCGCGGCGACGAGCTGCTCGAGCAGGTTGCCGAGCGGCTGCGCGGCGCGCTGCGTGACGACGACATCGTCGCCCGCCTGGGCGGCGACGAGTTCGCGATCCTCCTGCCCGACGTCCGTTCGGTGGCCAACGCCGAGCGCCTGGCCCGCCGGGTGCGTGGCCTGTTCGTCCCGCCGTTCATGCTGGGCGAGCTGCCGCTGCACGTGGACACGTCCGTCGGCGTCGCGTGCCTTCCGGACCACGCTGTCGATGCGTCGTCGCTCATGCGCACCGCGGACGTCGCGATGTACTCGGCCAAGCACCATCGCACGGGCGTCTCGGTGTACTCCGCCGACGAGGACGACTCCTCGCCGGCCCGGCTGGTGCTGCTGGGCGACCTGCACCGTGCGCTGACGCCGGCCGAGGGCGCGCCGCGCGAGCTGCGGATGCACTACCAGCCGAAGATCGAGCTGGTCTCGGGACGGACGATCGGCCTCGAGGCGCTCGTCCGCTGGGAGCACCCCACGCGCGGGCTCCTGCCGCCCAACCTCTTCATCCCGCTCGCCGAGCAGTCGGGGCTCATCCACGACGTCACGCGCTACGTGCTCATCGAGTGCATCGCCCAGCTGGCCGAGTGGAGGTCCGAGGGACGGGCGACGCCCGTCGCGGTGAACCTCTCGGCGCACGACGTCACGACGTCGGCGGTCGTCGACCTCATCGAGCAGCTGCTCGAGGAGCACGGCGTGCCGGCCGACCTCCTGGAGGTCGAGATCACCGAGACGGCGCTGGTGTCGGACCCGTCGCGGGTCGTCCCGGTCCTCGAGCGGCTGAGCGCGCTGGGCATCCGCGTCGCGATCGACGACTTCGGCATCGGCAACACGTCGATCTCACAGCTGCGTGACCTGCCGGTCGACGAGCTGAAGATCGACCGCCTGTTCGTCTCCGACCTCGGGGCGGGTGGTCGCGAGGGTTCGGACGTGCTCGTGCAGGCCATGGTCGACCTGGCCCACTCGTTCGATCTTCAGGTGGTCGCCGAGGGCGTCGAGGACGAGAGCACGGCGACGATCCTGCGTCGACTCGGCGTCGACCAGGCGCAGGGGTTCCTCTACTCGAAGGCCGTCCCCGCGGGCGACCTGCCACTGGTCAGCGCGGTCCCCCGTCCACGTCGCGGCCGCAGCGTTCGCGCGCGTGCGTCGTCCACGATCGTGACCGACGAGCGACCCCTGCGACACGCCCGTCCACCGCGACCACCCCGTCCCGAGAACCCGATCGGGTGATAATTCGGCATTGCGCTCAAGTTCGGCCACTCGATGCCGATAGGGCTGTTTCGGTCTACGCCCTCTGGAGGGTGCAACGATGATGGACGACCTGCTCCAAGAGATGATCAACCCGGCTCCGGCCCCGCGCGACGCGCCCCGTCGCCGGCGACTGTGGACGACGATCCTCATCGTCGGGCTGGCCGCGATCGGCGCGACGACGCTGACCACGTCGGCGCTCTTCACGGACGACGACCAGACGTCCGCTGCGATCCACACGGGCAACGTGGACCTCGTCCTCGGCGGCCCCGTGCCGTTCGAGTTCACCCCGAACGACCTGGCTCCCGGCTCGTCGACGTTCGTGCCGATGACGGTCTCGAACGCAGGCTCGCTCGAGCTCCGGTACGCCATCTCCTACTTCGGCACTGCCGGTGCGGGTGGCGGTGGCGGCGATCTGACCGACGTCCTCGAGCTGCGGCTGTACGCGGTCTCGGACTGCACCGAGGCGGGTACCGACGCAGCGAGCACGATCAACAACTCCGGCCAGCCGGTCAACAACTGGCCGACCACCGCGTCGGCTCTGGTCGGCAACCCGGCAGTCGGGCAGCAGACGGGTGACCGGGCGATCGCGGGCGGCACCAATGCCACCCAGAACCTGTGCGCGCGCGTGGACTTCCCGCTGGACTCGGGGAACGAGTACCAGGACACCACCGCCACGCTGACCCTGGTGTTCAACGCCGAGCAGACGCTCAACAACCCCTGATCCGCACATGTCCGTGACCGGCGGGAGCCGCAACGCTCCGCTCGTCGACCGCCGGGCCCCCCGTCTGGAGGGCCAGCCGGGCGGCCGGGCGGCAAGCAGGTCGACCCGTCGTCGACCGCTACCCCTGTGGCGGCGCGCTCTGTCCGTGGTCCTGTGGTCCGTCGTCGCCGTGTGCGGCCTGGCGTACGCGGTGACGCTGGCGGTCCCCCTCTGGTTCGAGGCGCACGACCAGCGTCTCCTCGTCGTCACCTCGGGGTCGATGTCTCCGGTGTTCGACGCGGGCGACGCGGTCGTGCTGCGCGCCATCACCGACGAGTCCGACCTCAAGGTGAACCAGGTCATCTCGTTCTGGCCCACGGGCTCCGACGAGCTGGTCACGCACCGGATCGTCGCGCTCCAGCGGATCCCCGAGACCACTCCCGACAAGGTCACGGGTCGCCCGGTGCCCAAGCTCGACGCCGACGGCCAGCCGAAGATGCGGTCGTACGTCATCACGAAGGGGGACGCGAACTCGCACCCGGACGTGAACGCGACCCCCGTCGAGCGCGTGCGCGGCGTGGTCCTCGCCTACCACCCCGGCTGGGGCTGGATCCTGAACTGGGCGGGATCCAACATCGGACGCGCCGTGATGCTCGTGCCTCCGCTGCTCGCGCTCGCTACTCTCGAGCTGCTGTCCGCCCACGACCGTCGCCAGTCCGGGCGCGGTCGCACCGCGGCGGACGCCGGCGACAGGAGGGTCGATGAGCTCCTCCTGGACTGATGCCGGTCGCGACGGGCAGCCGCCTCGGTTCCTCTCGGTGGACCGCGGCTCGCTCACCCGTCTCGCCGTCGTCCTGGCGTTCGCGGCCGCGGCGTTCGTCGGACCGTTCCTCGGCACGACGTCCGCGCGCTTCACCGACTCGACCGAGCTCGGCGTGACCTTCTCGGTCCCCGCCGAGGTCCCGCCGCTCCCGCCGCTCCCGCCGCTCCCGCCGGTCGCCCCGGACCCTGACCCCGTCCCCGATCCCGTTCCCTGAGCCGTCCCCTGAAGGCGTTCTCTGATCAGGAACGGACCCCGCGGGCCGCGAGGAGCACCGCGTCGGGGTCGTAGACGAGCGAGAGCGTCTGGAGCCGTCGGGCCACGTCGGCCGGGAAGACCCGTGCCGCCCACACCGGACCCGACGTGTCGGTGAAGTTGGGCAGTGCTCCCTCGGCCGTCCACGGCGCCATCCCGCTGTGCACGCGCGCGCTGTCGCTGACGACGGAGTGCGCGACCTCGGGGATCATCACACCGAGCGTGAAGAGCGAGAACTCGGCGTCGCGCCACGCGAACGCGCTCGGCACGCCGCGGTCGTCGCGCACCTTGCCGCCCAGCTGACGCACCTCCACCATCGCCTGCGAGGTCGCGGCGTCGGGACCGACCAGCTCGATGAGCCGCTCGGCGGCCTCCGGGCCGAAGTCGGCGAGCAGGCTGTGCTGCTCGTGCAGCGGCATCGGGTCGACCGGGTCGGTGTGCACGTCGCCGAGGTCCGCGTACGGCATGACGCGGACGGTGTCGATGAGCGGTGCCGCCACCACACGCAGCGCCTGGATCATCTCGGCGCCCACGGCGGGGTCACCGGTCCAGGCGAACCGCACGGCCAGCGACGTCCGGCCACGCAGGGGCTCGGGGAAGACCGGCAGGTCGGGAAGACGCATGAGGGCGAACGACGTCGTGCCCTCCTCGGGCAGCAGCGACGACCACAGGCTCCAGGTGCGGATCACCGCGGGGGCCGCCGCAGCGTCGAACCAGAGCGCACCGGCGTAGAGCGACGCCTGCTCGACGAGGTCGAGCTCGACCGCGGTGACGATGCCGAGGGTGCCCTTGCCGCCGCGCAGGCCCCAGAAGAGGTCGGCGTTCTCGGTGGCGCTGGCGCGGCGGATCACGCCGTCACCCGTGACCACGTCGAACGCGCGGACGGTGTCGGACGCGAGTCCGTGGGTGCGGGCGACCGGTCCGAGCCCGCCGCCCGTGACGTACCCGACCACCCCGACGTCGGGCGACGAGCCGGCCAGACCCGCCAGGCCGTGGGGCGCGCAGGCGTCCAGGACGGCCCGCCACTTCACGCCCGCGCCGACCCGGGCCCACCGCTCGTCGGCGTGCACGGTGACCTCGTCGAGCGCGACCGTGCTGACCAGGATCGCGTCGTGCATCGCCTCGGTCGCGCCGTGCCCCGTGCCCTGCACGCCGACCCGCACGCCGGCACTTGCGGCGAGCCGCAGCGCACGGCTGACGTCGTGCGCGTCCCGCACGGCCACGACACCGGCGGGCGAGATCGCCTTGACGAGGTTGCTGGTCGCGGTCAGGGCGGCGTACTCGTCGGACCCGGGCAGGTGCACCGGCACACCGGCGTCGGTCAGGGCCGTCAGGGCGGCGGTCGGGGAGGGGCGGTAGTCCGAGCCGACGGGCGAGCTGAGGATGGTCATCGTTCGAGTTCCTTCGGAGTGTCCTGGCGCGGGTTCCCGCGCTGCTTCGTGTCCGCGCCGATCTCGGCGCACGGGCAGGAAGGGCGCGCGGCAGCGCGCCTGATACATCCCGAGATGTCCGATGCTGTCGGCGACGCCTAGCGGGTCGGCACGGCCGGCAGCTCGATGGTGAAGGTCGTGCCCTCGCCCACCAGGCTCGAGATCGACAGCGTCCCGCCGTGCGCGTCGACCACGGCCTTCGTGATCGACAGGCCCAGACCGACGCCGGGGATCGCGCGTCGCGTCGCGGTGGAGGCCCGGAAGAACCGGGTGGTCAGCGACTCCAGCTCGTCGGGGGGGATCCCGATCCCGGTGTCGGCCACGGCGATCCGCGCACCGGATCCCTCCGGCGCGACCGACACCCGGATGGAGCCGCCCGGGGGCGTGAACTTGATCGCGTTGGACACGAGGTTGTCGAGGGCCTGCGCGAGCCGCACGGCGTCGGCGACGACCGGGGTCGGCTCGATCGAGGCCTCGAGCGTCACGTGGGCGCCCTCCGCCGCGGGCGTCGCGGACTCGATCGACGCGCGCGCCACGTCAGCGAGGTCGGCCGGCTGCGGCGTGATCGCGAACCGCCCGGCGTCCACCTGCGCGGACAGCAGCAGGTCACCGACGAGCCGCAGCTGACGGCGGGCGTTGCGGTCGATCACGGTGAGGTACTCACGCTGCTCGTCCGTGAGCGGGTCGGTGCCGTCCGTGAGCAGGTCCAGGTAGCCCAGCACCGACGTGAGCGGGGTGCGCAGCTCGTGGCTGACCAGGCTGACGAACTCGTCCTGCAGGCGCGCGGCCTCGCGTTCGGCGGTCACGTCGGTGGCGACCACGACGTACCCGGCCACCGAGCCGTCGGCCTCGTCGCGACGCGTCACCGCGAGCCGCACCGTGAGGGTCTCCCCGTCACGGCGCACGTACGTCCAGTCGCGCACCTCGGGCCGACCCGCGAGCGCCGCGGCGACCAGCGTGTCGAACATGACCTGCGGGTTGTCGATGCCCTCGGTGTCGTCGAAGAGCGACCGGCGGCGCGCGTCGATCTCGGACTGCAGGTGGAACGCCGTGAGCCGCACGTGCCCGACCATCTCGCCCTGCGAGTACCCGAGCAGCCGCTCGGCACCCGGGTTGAACACCTCGATGATCCCGTTGGCGTCGGTCGCGATGATCGCCTGCTCCGTCGCGGAGTCGATGACCGAGATGAGCTGGTCACGTGCCGCGCGGCGTGCATCGGCCACCCGGGCCAGCTCGACCGCGTCCGCGCGAGCCCGCGCGAGGAGCTCCCCCTGCTCCCTCTGCAGTCGCTCCAGCATCGCCGTCCGGGCTCGGAGACGGTCGGTGATCTCGTGGACCGACAGCCCGATGACGAGCGCGACGAGCGCGACGAAGATGCTGCGGACCGCGACGTTCCCCGTGACCGGCACGTCCGGGTCGAGGAGAGCCGGAGCGAAGATCGCCGCGGCCACCCCGACCGCGCCGATCACGACGCCGCGCCGTCCACGCTGCGACGCCAGTGCGGCGACGGGGAGGAACACCATCGTCGTGAAGAGCGAACCGGTCCCGCCGGTCCCGGCGCGCAGCACGCCGATTGCGACGATCTGCATGACCGGGAGCCAGTCCTGCGCGCTCTCGTTCCAGCGGCTCCAGGGCAGCAGCCGCGCGGCGAGGACCTGCCCGACGACCACGAGCCCGGCGATCGCGACGTAGCCGACGCGGACCACGGGGATCCACGGCGTCAGCAGCAGGAGCATCGCGACGGCGTACAGGCACAGGAACGGCAGCTGCCGTTCGAGGACCGACGCCTCCGGACCCACGAGCCTGTGCACGGTCGCGGTCCAGGGGGTCTGGTTCACGCGGTCGGTGGAGCGGCGGCCCGTCCCTGCCCGCGCGGTACCGAGGCGGCGGTCCCTCGTGAACCGTCGTTCGATGCCGTTCCACGGCAGCTCCGCGACCTGATGGTCCGGGTCAGGGGTCTCCGTCACCGGCGCGACCCTCCCGGCACCGTCGGGTCGGTGGGAGCACGCGTCATGAGAGCAGCCCGTGCAGGATCAGCATCACGACGGTGCACGCGGCGGCCACGAGGGTCACGGTGACCAGGAGCCGCCGCTCGGTCCGGCGGTTGCTGCGGATCTCGTCCCGCAGCGCCTCGTCGGTGAGCGTCGCCCAGTTCTCCTGCTCCTTGCTGTTCATCCCACTCATCCCACTCATCCCACCACCCGCTGCATTCATCCCACCACCCGCTGTACTCACCCCACCACCCGCTGTACTCACCCCACCACCCGCCCTGTCTTCACCGTCTTGTCCCACACCGCCGCCGCGCCCCTCCACTGCTTCACGTACGCGTCGAGGGTGATCGCGCACAGCACCGGGCCGAAGCCCGCCAGGTAGAGCAGGGGCAGCGCGAGGGGTCGGAGCAGCCTGGTGCGCTCGAGCTGCTTGACCAGCCACGCGAGGAGCATCGCGAGCACCGACCACGAGTAGAGCGTCAGGGTCCAGACCTCGCGACCCACGGGCGTCATCTCCCAGCCGAACAGCGCCGGCAGCCGCACCTCGAGCAGGTTCGGGAACCAGGCGGCGACCATGACGACGATCGCGCCGAGGCCCGGGAACAGGACTCCCTGGAGCCACGAACGCCTCGCGGTGTCGCGGTCCAGCAGCATCGTCGTGACCGTGATGAACACGTACGCGACGACCGCCACCCACCAGAGGCTCTCGAACGCGGCCGTCGCGGTGACCTCGGCGACGAAGTAGAGGCCGACGAGCCCGACGGCAGCCAGCACCATCGCCACGGGCAGCAGGTAGATGGCGAACCAGATGATGCCGAAGTCGAACCGGCCCAGGCCGTGCGCGCGTCGCGGACGGAACCAGATCCGACGGAAGGTCCGCGTGATCTGGACGTTGCCACGCGCCCAGCGCACGCGCTGCTTCCAGAGCGCCGTGACGGTGTCCGGCTCCTCCGCGAGCACGACCGCCGCGGGCTCGAAGACCACCCGGCGGCCCGCGAGCTGCGTCAGGAAGGTGGTGTACGTGTCCTCGGCGAGGGTGCTGGTGTCGACGTGACCGCCGACGGCCTCCAGGTTGGCGCGCGAGTGCAGCTGCGCGCCGCCGGCCAGGCACGCCATGGCGCCCATGACGTTCTGCGCGCGACGTGCGGCCGCCTGCGCGGTCACGTACTCGTAGCCGATGAAGCGCGCGACGGTGCCCGGGTGCCCGCTGCCCTCGCGGATGAACGCGGTGACGGCACCCACCTGCTCGTCGGCGAGGTGGCGGGTCATCCGTCGCAGCGAGTCCGGGCGGTAGATGACGTCGGCGTCCATGATCAGCAGCGCCTCCATCCAGTCGTCGTCGAGCGCCACGCGGATGCCGTGGTTGAGGGTGTGCGCCTTGCCCTGCCCACCCTGCTCGCGTCGCAGGTGCACGATCCGACCGTCGTACTGGGCCGCCTTGGCCCGCACGACGTCCGGGGTGTCGTCGGTGCTGGCATCGTCGACGACGAACACCCGGAGCCGGTCGGGCGGGTACTCCAGCCCCATCAGACGGTCGAGCGACGCACCCAGGACCGCACCCTCGTTCCACGCCGGGACGATCACGACGACCCGGGGCAGGTACGGCGCCGCTCGGGGCAGGTGGTTGCGGAACGCGTGGACCGGGATCAGGAGGTACTGGTAGAGCCCGGCGAGCACGGGGATGGCGCCGATGCCGACGAAGGCCACGAGGACGGCCACGAGCACGTCCCGGAACGGGCCCGTCACGGCGAGCGGACCCACTCGTAGGCGCCGACGTCCGCCGAGGTGTGCGCGTCGGTCGACGCCACCAGCAGGACTCCCGCGGCGCGCCACCGGTCGGCGACGCGCGAGCCCGGGCACTGCCACTTCTCGTTGACCTCGACCAGCGTGCCCGTGGCGATCGTGACGTCCCCGAGCGCATCGAGGAGCTGGTCAGGCACGTCGTCCTCGGTGAGCCCGATCTTCGGCAGCACCGAGAACGGGTGCGCGAGCTGCGCGGGCCCGACGTTCTGGATCGCGCGGATCGTCGCCGTGACCAGCATCTCGATCACGTCCGCCGGGGCGAGGCCGTCGACGATGCGCTCGAGGGTCGCGCGCGGGCTCCACGGGCCGTCCGGGCCGGGTAACTGGTGGTCGGCGAGCAGGATCCGGTCGGGGCCGCCCGGCTCGCCGACCGATGCGAGCAGCTCGGGCGGGGCGTCGACCGAGCCGTCGACGTCGAGGATCTTGGCCTCGACACCCGTCAGCACCGTGAGCCCCTCGATCCGCGGCAGCGCTCGCACTGCAGCGAGGAACTCCGGCACGTACGTCGTCGTGACGCGGACGTGGTCGACCATCCGGATCACGCGCAGGCGGGCACGGTCCGCGGCCGCGAGGTTCTCGGCGGGCGTGCTGAAGCCGTCGTCGGAGAACGTGGAGTGGACGTGGTGGTCCTCGTCCGGCGGCGGCACTCTCATCGCGGCAGCGCCCTCATCGCGGCGCCAGGATCTCGGCGACCGGCAGGAACACGTCCTCGAGGTAGCGCACGTTCGCGATCTCCTGGAAGTCGACGTGCGCCGGCAGCGGGCGTCCGAGCACCGCGTCGAGCGTGAGCGACGGCATGTCGACGCCCGCCGCGATCGTCAGGGGCATGGCGCCCGGGAAGCGTGGGTTGACCTCGAGCAGCCCGGGGACACCCGCCGCGTCGTACTTGAGCTGGACGTTGGCCACGGTGCTGAGCCCCACTGCTCGGGCGACGGCCGACGCGGTGTCGATGAGGGCGTCGTCGTGCACCGTCACCCCGGCCACGGCCACGCCCGAGTCGACGCGCAGGCGCGCACGCGGGACGGCGGCCACCACGTTCCCGTCCAGATCGGCCAGCACGTCCACCGAGAACTCGTCGCCCGGGAGCATCTCCTGGACGATCAGGTCCTCCTCGTCGTGCACCGCGTCGAGCTCGGCCTGCGAGTGCACGGTCCGCACGCCACGCGAGCCCGCACCGCGACGCGGCTTGACGATCACCGGGAAGTCCCAGCCGCTCGTGGCCTGCGGGGTCCCGAGCAGCTCGGTGCGGGGCACCCGGACGGTCCGTTCGCAGGCCCGGGCCAGGGCGAGCTTGTCGAGGCACGTCTCGAGGGTGCGCAGGGACGGCGACGCGAGGGCGGCGCCGAGGTCGTCGCGGACCGCGGCCAGGCGCGGGAGCTCGACGTCGACGGTCGGGAACACCACGTCGATGCGGTCGTCGCGGATGATCGCGCGGACCACGTCGACGAAGTCCGGTGCGCGCCCGGCCGGGACAAGACGTCGGTAGGGCGCATCGACGAGGTAGATCGCGCTCGCCCAGCGGTCCATGTCCGCCGCGAACACCTCGACGTCGCCACGGCGCAGCAAGGAGCGGATGACAGCGACTCCCGCGGGTCCGCCGGCGCCCGTCACGAGCACCCTCACGAGTGCGCTCCGTGCTCGTCGGCGGAGAGCTCGTCGCGCAGGTGCTCCTCGGCGACGACGAGGCCCACGCGCCCGCGCAGCATGGCGGCGGCCCGGATCGTCTCCAGCGGCTCCGCGAACGCCCCGGCCCCGAACCGCGACCAGTAGCGTGCGGTGGCGCGAACCAGCTCGGGGTCCATGTAGTCGCGGCCCGACTGCGAGGTGAACGCCTCCAGCATCCGCAGCTTGGTCTCGACGAAGCCGTCGACCGGCACGAAGCGCGTCGGCCGGAAGTCGATCGTCGAGGACGGGCTCTGGAAGCACGCGAGCGACGGGACACGGCGAGCGGCCACCTCGACGGCCTGCCGGACGGCGCGATGGTCCTGGTGCCGGTCGTGCTCCGTGTGCGTGTAGACGATGCTCGGCTGCACCTCGCGGATCGTCTCCTCGATCGTGGTGATGAGTCCGTCGGCCGGGTCGAGGCGGGTGTCCTCGAAGTCGTGCAGGTAGAGACGCGCACCGATGATCGCGGCCGACGCGAGCGCCTCGTGCCGGCGAGCCTGGATGTCGCCACCCATGGAGCCGCTCGACAGCGTCAGGATCACGACCGAGTCGCCCGCCGCCCGGTGCGACGCGAGCGTGGCACCGATGCCGATCTCGACGTCGTCGGGATGGGCTCCGACGGCGAGGACGACGTCTTGCGGGCCTTGCGCCGCGCGGCGTTGGCGGCCCTGTGCCGCGAGCGCGCCGATGCGCTCCAGGAGCGTCGCAGCCGCGACGGGCTTGACCAGGAACTCGTCCGCGTCGCGGCGCAGTGCGTCGACCGCGTAGTCCACGCTCGCGAACGCGGTCATGACCGCGACGGGCGTGCCCGACGAGCGCGAGCGCAGCTCGTCGAGAAGCTCGAGGCCGCTCATGCCGGGCATCTGGATGTCCGTGAGCACCACGTCGAACTGCGTCCGGGCGACCTCCGCCAGTGCCGACATCGGCTCGTGCACGACGGTGACGGCCATCCCGCCGCGACGCTCGAGGACCGTGCGCACGTACTGCGCGGTGTCCACGTCGTCCTCGACGACGAGGATCTTGTACTGATCGTCCGCCACGCTCCGTCGCCCTCCGTCGCCGGTCGATTGCTCACACGCTATAGGCACGCACCACGAGCCACCTGCCGGGGAATAGGCGCGGCGGGTCTCCTGTTGGAGCGGCATGTACATGCAAACGCATGAACATGTGGTCCACCTGTGAGGCGAGTTCAGATGCAGTTCGGGATCTTCACCGTCGGCGACGTCACCACCGATCCGACGACCGGCCGTACGCCGGACGACACGGAGCGGGTGCGCAACATGCTCACCGTCGCCCAGCACGCCGACGCCGCAGGCCTCGACGTGTTCGCGACCGGCGAGCACCACAACCCCCCGTTCGTCCCGTCGTCACCCACCACGATGCTCGGCTACCTCGCGGGTACGACGAAGAACATCATCCTGTCCACGGCGACCACCCTGATCACCACGAACGACCCCGTCCGTCTGGCCGAGGAGTACGCGATGCTCCAGGTCATCTCGAACGGTCGGATGGACCTCATGATGGGCCGCGGCAACACCGGCCCCGTGTACCCGTGGTTCGGCCAGGACATCCGCCAGGGCATCCCGCTGGCCATCGAGAACTACGCGCTGCTGCGCCGCCTCTGGGAAGAGGACGTGGTCGACTGGCAGGGCAAGTTCCGCGGTCCGCTGCAGGGCTTCACGTCCACCCCTCGCCCGCTCGACGGCGTCGCACCGTTCGTCTGGCACGGCTCGATCCGGTCCCCCGAGATCGCCGAGCAGGCCGCCTACTACGGTGACGGGTTCCTGCACAACGCGATCTTCTGGCCGCTGGAGCACGCCGCGCAGATGGTCAACTTCTACCGTCAGCGCTACGAGCACTACGGGCACGGGCAGGCCGACCAGGCGATCGTCGGCCTCGGCGGGCAGGTGTTCATGCGCAAGAACTCGCAGGACGCCGTCCGTGAGTTCCGGCCCTACTTCGACAACGCGCCCGTCTACGGGCACGGTCCGTCGATGGAGGACTTCGTGCGCGACACCCCGCTGACCGTGGGCAGCCCGCAGGAGGTCATCGACCGGTACGGGAAGTTCCGTGACCAGGTGGGCCACTACCAGCGTCAGATGTTCCTCATGGACCACGCGGGTCTCCCGCTGAAGACCGTGCTGGAGCAGATCGACATCCTCGCGACCGAGGTCGTCCCGGTGCTCCGCGCCGAGGCCGAGTCGGCCCGTCCCGCCCACGTGCCGGCCGATCCGCCGTCGCACGCCGCACGGGTGGCCGCGGCGCGTGCTGCGGGTACCGTGCACGAGCAGGTCGTTGCCGAGGACACCTTCACGGGCCTCCGGGCCGAGGACTCGCTGCAGTCATGAACTCTGCTTATCTCACAGACCGTTCCGGGAAGGCACGCACAATGAACGACCGCTCGATCGTCGTCATCTCGGCGGGGCTCTCCCAGCCCTCGTCGACGCGTCTGCTGGCCGACCGCCTCGCCGACGCCACCGTCACCGAGCTCGCCGCCCGAGGGGTCACGGCGCACGTCGAGTACGTCGAGCTCCGCGACATCGCCCACGAGGTCGTCAACATGACCCTCACGAGCTTCGCGTCCGGCCCGCTCACCGACGTGATCGAGAAGGTCACCGCGGCCGACGGCGTCATCGCCGTCACGCCGATCTTCTCGGCCTCCTACTCCGGGCTGTTCAAGTCGTTCGTCGACATCCTCGACAAGGACGCTCTCGTCGGACGTCCCGTGCTCGTCGGTGCGACCGGCGGTACCGGGCGACACTCGCTCGCCCTCGAGTACGCGCTGCGGCCACTGTTTGCCTACCTGCGCGCCGATGTCGCCGGCACGGCCGTGTTCGCGGCCACCGACGACTGGGCGGACGGTGGCGGCGACGACGTGAACCCGCTCCCCGCCCGCATCCGCCGGGCCGGCCGCGAGCTGGCCGAGATGGTCGCCGACCGCGAGCCGTCCGCGGCCGTCGGGCTGTACGACGCGGTGCCGTCCTTCGAGCAGATGTTCGGCGGGACGTCGTAGCTCGCTCGGCGGGCCGGTCGAGCGCCAGCGCACAACGAGGGCGGGGAGCCGTGGCTTCCCGCCCTCGTCGTTTGGCTGCCCGTGCACCCGGGCCGGTCGTGCCCCGGCCGTGCACAGGCGACTTCGGGGGACTCGATCTCTCTGTGCGTGTCCGGCTACTGCGGCCCGAGCGTGAACGCCGTGCCGGTCGCTCCCGGCTCGACGTCGAGGCGCTGGTCAGCCAGCGTCACGGACGCCTCCGGGTCCACGTACACGCGACTCGTACCGTCCGTCACCACATCATCACCCGGGAGCGGCTCGGGCACGAGCGCAAGCTCGAAGCCCCCCGCCTCCTGCTGGGCGATGCGCAGGCCCCCGGTCTCGTCGGGAAGACCCGCCTTGCTCGTCAGGGTGTGGACTGTCGTGCGTGCGCTGTCGGTCAGGGTGAGCACGTGGCTCTCCTTCCATGGACGACTTCTGGCACCTCCACCGTCCCCACGACCGGCCGACGACCGCAACCCGGGGTCCGCTGGGCGAGACCTCACCGGTCCAACGGTCGCGAGCCCGCCTGAACGGCTCTACCCTCCGCACCATGCCCCTGCCGATGTGGGTGACGCGAGTGAACCTGCGGGTGGCGAACCCCGTGATCGGCATGCTCTCGGACGACCTGCCGCCCCTCGCGACGCTGCACCACGTGGGCCGAACGAGCGGCCGCCGGTTCCGCACGCCGATCATGGCGTTCCCGTCGCCGGACCACCGTCGGATCACCATCGCCCTCACCTACGGCCCGCAGGTGCAGTGGCTGCGCAACATCGAGGCCGGTCGACCCGCCCGGCTCGTGCGCCGTCGCCGGGTGCTCGCCCTGTCCGATCCCGTGCGTCTGCACGGCGCCGAGGGCGCCCGGTCGGTACCGCGCTGGACACGTCTCGCGCTGCGCGCGCTGGGCACCGACGAGTTCGTGTCGCTGCAGGCCGACGATCCGTACCATCGGCGCTAGGAGGTGGCGAGATGCCGCGCACGGGCTATCCGGCGACGACCGTCGAGGAGTACCTCACCGCCGTCCCCGCGCCCGCGGGCGCCGCACTCCGCGTGGTGCTGGACCGGCTCGTCGCGGTCGTGCCCGAGGCCGGGCAGACCATCTCCTACCAGGTGCCGACGGTCACTTACCGCGGCAAGCCCTTGATGGCGCTGTCGGTCGCCGCGTCGCACTGCAGCCTGCATCTCATGAGCCCACCGCTGGCGCGCTCGCTCGCCGGGACGCTGCCCGAGGGGCGGCTGTCGGGCGCCACCCTGCACTTCCCGGCCGACGCGCCGCTCGGCGAGGAGACGGTCCGGCGGATCGCCCTCCTGCGGATGGCCGAGGTCGACGCGCGACTCGACGCTCGATGACAGAGAGCCCGTCGTCGCCGGCACCTCCGCCGTCGTCGGCCGTCCCGGAGGCGTCCGTGCCCGCGACGTCCCCACCTGCACCCTTCGTGCCCATCGCCTCCGTTCCCCGGCCCTCCGTACCCGCCACCTCCTCCGCGCCGCACGGCGTGCACATGGGCGGGCGGTGGCGCCGAGCCATGCGAGCACTCACCGAGCCGCCACCGCCCGGCGTCATCGAGGAGCCCGGCGAGCTGCCGACCGTCCCCGCCGACCTCGTCCCGCTGCTCCGCGAGCTCGGAGGTGCGCTGCTCTCGTCGGGCCAGTCGGTCATGGACACCGAGCAGCAGATCGGCGACATCGCGCAGGCGTACGGCGCCGACCAGGTGCGCACCCTCGTCCTGCCGACCGGTGTGTTCATCCACATCGAGACGGCGCACGGGCCTGAGAGCGACTTCACCGGTCCCGACACCGAGCAGACCCTTCCCCTGCACCAGATCGGCGCCGTCGACCGGCTGGTCCGCGAGCTGTCGACCGGTTCGGCGGACCTCGCCGAGTCGCGCGTCCGGCTACGGCAGATCCTCGCGACGCCACCCCACTACGGGCCGCTCGCCGTGGTGCTCGGGCACGCGTTGCTGACCGTCGGCTTCGGGCTGATCCTCTACCCCGCGATCAACGCTCTGCCGGTCTACGCCGTGATGGGCGCGCTCGTCGGCGTCCTGCGCCTGCTCGCCGACCGGTGGCCGACCTTGTCCACCGCCCTCCCCGTCGTCGCGGCCTTCCTGGTCAGCCTCGCGACGATCACGATCGTCGCGCCGGCCCTCGACACCGACCCCATCCGCCTGCTCGCTCCGCCCCTGGTCAGCTTCCTGCCCGGTGCCGTGCTGACCGTGGCCGCCATGGAGCTCACCAGCAACCAGGTCATCGCGGGCGCGTCGCGACTCGTCTACGGGATCGCCCAGCTGATGCTGCTCGCGTTCGGGGTGGTCGCCGCCGTCACCGTCGCGGGACCGTTCTCCACCGAGAGCACCTCTCCCCTGCTCGGGTCCTGGGCCGCATGGGTCGGGGTCCTGTTCGTCGCGGTCGGGCACCGGTACTTCTCGTCGCCGCCCCGCGGGTCGTTCTGGTGGCTTCTGCTCGCCCTCTACGCCGCCTTCGCCGCCCAGACCATCGGCCTGCTCCTGCTCTCGCCGCAGCTCTCGGGGTTCGTCGGCGGGCTCGTCCTCGTGCCTGTCTCGCAGGCCATCCAGCGTGCGCGCACCGGTCCGCCCGCGATCGTGACGATGCTGCCCGCGTTCTGGCTCCTCCTGCCCGGAGCCCTCGGGTTCCGCGGCGTGTCCGAGCTGGCGACCGGCGTCGACGCCGGGGTCACCGACGTCATCGACACCGTGCTCGCGCTCTTCTCCATCGCGCTCGGCGTCATCGTCGGGACGGCGCTGACCCGCGACGCCCGACGCGTGGGCCGCGCCGTCGTCCGGGCAGTGACCCCGCCGGCGTAGTGCCGGCGACGTGCGTCGACGCCTGTTGCGTGTCGCGTCGCGCCTCGAAGCGCATGTCGCGGCGATGCGCGACTGGGCGATGCGCGTGACGTAGCGATGCGCGTGCCGTAGCGCCACGTTGAGCGTGGCGTGGCGTAGCGGCTTCGAAGCGCGTGGCGCGTGGCCCGTGGCCTTGCGGCTTGATGCGTGCTGGGAGCCCACTCACCGCAACCTCAGACCGACCCCCGGCGGTCGTCCACGATTCCCGACGACACGGTCGTTCCCGCCCACAGCCCCGTGTCCGTGCACCCTCCGTCTCCTAGACCGTCCCCCGGCGGTCGTCCACGATTCCCGACGACACGGTCGTTCCCGCCCACAGCCCCGTGTCCGTGCACCCTTCCGCGCAGTGCATGCCGCACGTCGGGCACACCCACAGGGTGTGATGACGATCCACCGTGCAGCCACAGGTGACGAACCGTTCCGACGGCCTGCCTGGCCCGCTCGTGGTCCACCGGTGCCCGGCCGGGCACCCCGCGGGCGGCACCCGCACCCACCCTCGTGACGTCCGTTGCCACTTCGACCAGTCGATCTCCCGGACCATCGCGCCAGTCCGTTCTCGCGTTCGCGCGCACTTGTCCACAGATGTTCCGGCGGGCGGTCGCGTGTCAGAGGTCAATCGTACACTTGTTCGAATGACGGAGTTCGGCCAGTCGGTCGACCGATCCGTTCGGCGAGACACAGGAGGTGCCCATGGATGGCGTCAACGCTTCGCCATTGTCCGTCGCGGTGTCGGCGTCGTTGCCGTCATCCCCCGCGTCCGGTGCGTCGTGGGTCGAGCTGGCAGGGCTGCTCAACGGTGTCGATCTGGCCGGGTTGCTCGCGCGCGTTGATCTTGCGGCGTTGTCGGGCGCTGAGGTCATCGAGGTCGTGCAGAGGCTCGAGCAGCTCATCCGTGCCGCACAAGCGGCTCAAGCGGTCGCCGTCGCGGACCTGGAGCGGCGTCGGCCCGAGCACCCGAGCCCGGTACCTGACGAGCTCGCGTGCGCACTCGTCACCACCCGTCGGTCCGCGGAGATGCTGTTCGTGCGCGCGTCCCTGGCCACCTCACGCCCAGCGGTACTCGCGGCGTGGGCCGGCGGCCTGCTGGATGCGCGCAAGGTCGATCTGCTGCTCAACGAAGCCCTCGCTGCCGCTCCAGCAGATCAGGCCGCCGTGATTGAGGTAGGGATCGAGGCGGCGTCGCGGATGACCGGGCCCCAGCTCGCCCGGCACGTGCGAGCTGCGGTTCTGGCCATCAATCCCGCCGCGGCGGACGAACGCCACCTGGTCGCTCGGGAGGACCGGTCGGTGTCGCTGACCCCTGCCGTGGACGGGATGGCATGGCTGTCGGCGTACCTGCCCGCCCCCGACGCCGTGATGGCGTTCACGGTGATCGACGCGTTGGCAGGAACCACAAAGGTCGACGGTGACGACCGGTCGGTGGACCAACGGCGTGCGGACGCACTCAGCGACGTGTTCACCGGGATCCTGCACCGGCAGGCAACCCCAGACGGAGAGCCGTTGCCGCGCCGTCACGGACAAGCCGTCACCGTCGGGGTCACCGTCGCCGCCACCACCCTGGCCGGCGTGGACGAGAACCCCGGGTTCTTGGACTCCCACGGCCCGATCCCCGCCCAGCTCGCCCGCGAGCTCGCCCAGGACGGGAGCTGGCGACGCCTGCTCACCGACCCGGCCACCGGGCTGGTGCGCGAAACGGGCACGGTGGTCTACAAGCCTGGAGCGGACCTGACTCGCACGGTCATCGCCCGGGACGTGACCTGCACCTTTCCGGGGTGTCGCGCACCGGCGATCCGCTGCGACCTGGACCACATCGTCCCGTTCACCTCGGACCGACCCGCCCATGAGCAGACCTGCGAGGCGAACCTTCACGCCCTGTGCCGCCATCACCATCAGGCGAAGACGAAGAAGCGGTGGAAGGTGCACCGCGACCCGACCACCGGGGTGACGTCCTGGACGAGCGAACACGGCATCACCTACTACCGAGACCCCGTGCCGATCCTTCTCGCGCCCTCAGCGCTGACCGCTCACCCTGGCGCCAACCCGCACGGCGGCGGTGCCACGTTCGACCACCCACCACCCTTCTAGATGGGTCTCCCGACGAGGCGTGTCTCCGAACGCGACTCGGTGTCGTCGCTCCCGCCGCGGCCGACGTGTGTGGGTGGCGCGCGCTTGGATGGGTGGATGGACGAGGACGATGCGCGGCGGCTCGCGCTGGCTCTGCCCGAGGTGTCGGAGCGGCAGAGCTGGGGGCAGCCCGCCTGGTTCCATCGCAACCTTGTCGGTCGGATGTGGGACGACGAGCGGCTGACGGTGCGGGTGGAGGACGACGGGGAGCGGTTGGCGCTCGTGGAGCAGGTGCCCGCGCTGTACTCGACGACCGACCATCACGCCGGCACGAACCTGGTGCTGATCTCGCTCGCCACGGTCGACGCGGAGACGCTCGAGGCGCACCTCGCCGAGTCGTGGTGGTGGGCCGCCCCACCCGTCCTGCGCAAGCGCTACCCGCACCTCGGCCCGACGGACGGGGCCTGATCGCGTCGCGATCGCCGGTCCGCGGCAACGGCGGTGCCTCCGCCCGGCCTGCGCCAGTGCCAGGGCTGCCGCCAGCGGCGGCCGGGGTCGGGGCTTGGGTCGCGGGCCAAGGCCGAGGCTGGGGCTGGGGCTGGGGCTAGGGCTGGGGCTGGGGCTGTGCAGGGTCGGGCTGGGGCTGTGCAGGGTCGGGCTGGGGCTGTGCAGGGTCGGGCCGGAGCCAGTTCCGGCGCCGGGGCCCGGGTCGGGCGGGTGCGTTGCCTATGGCTGAGGCAGCGCAGCGATGCGTTGGGCTGCTCTCGGGAGGACTTCCTCGCCGACCCGGTAGGCCTCCTCGACGTGGGGCCAGCCGGACAGGATGAACTCGTCGAAGCCCGCGGCGGCGAGCTCGGCAAGACGGTCGGCGACCTCGTCGTGGCTCCCTACCAGGGCGGTGCCGGCACCCTCGCGCAGGAGGCCGATGCCCGCCCAGAGGTTCGGCCCGACCTGCTGGTCGTAGGCGGACGGTCCGAGTCCGCGAGAGAGGCTGTTCATGCGCGCCTGGCCGACGGACTCCAGGGTGGCGAACCGCGCCTGAGCCTGGGCGAGGGCCTCGGGGTCCATGCCGGCGAGGAGGCGGTCCGCCTCGGCCCAGGCCTCGTCGGCGGTGTCGCGCGAGATGACGTGGAGCCGGACACCGAACCGGGGAGCGCGGCCGAGCACGGCGGCGGCTGCGCGCACCCGGGTCAGGCGCTCCACCAGTGCCGGGAGCGGCTCGCCCCACGCGAGGTAGACGTCAGCATGCTGGGCCGCGACAACCTCCGCGGCCGGTGACGCACCCCCGAAGTAGATGTCGGGCCGCTGAGCCTGCAGCGACGGGAAGCCGCCGCCGTCGACGGTGTAGTGCGCGCCGTCGTGCGAGAGCCGGGTCGGACCCCATAGGCCCTCGAACACCTCGAGGAACTCCGCGGTCCGCGCGTACCGCTCGTCGTGGCTCAGGGTGTCGCCGTACGCCCGCTGCTCGGCCGGGTCTCCACCGGTCACGATGTTGACCGCGAGCCGCCCACCCGAGAGCCGCTGGAAGCTCGCGGCCTGCTGCGCGGCGAGCGTGGGGAGCAGAAAGCCCGGGCGGAACGCGACGAGGAACCGGAGTCGCTCGGTCAGCGGCAGGAGCGCGGCCGTCGTGATCCAGGCGTCCTCGCACGCCGAACCGGTAGGCGTCAGGACCGCATCGAACCCCGACTGCTCCGCGGCCCGGGCGATCTGCCCGAGGTAGGCGAGCGACGCCGGGCGCGTCAGCACCCGCCGCGCGACGCCGGCCGCGGCGACCACGTTGGCCACGTGCCGGCCGTCGCCGTTGGTGGGGAGGAACCAGTGGAAGGAGCTCATGTCGCCTGTCCGGGATCTCGTCGGGAGGAGCATGCTCGCCCCGAGGCCGCGGCGGGACAAGCGCGTGGTGGCGGCGTCTCACGGCTCGGATGCCTGCGGAGGTCCAGCCCTCGCGGGTCACGGCGGCGAGAGGTGCCCGCCGTGCCCATGTTGGTGACGACGGCCCTAGGTTGGGCAGGTGAGCGACATGGCGAGCGGTGCGGTTTCGACAGGCGAGCCGGACTGGGTGCGGCACGCGATCTGGTGGCACACGTACCCGCTGGGCTTCGTGGGGGCCCATCCCCAGACGGGTCCGGTGGGCGCGTCGCCCGACGAGCACCGCCTGCTGCGGATGACCCGCTGGTTCGACCACGCGATCGCGACCGGGGTGTCGGGCGTCGCGCTGGGACCGGTGTTCGCGTCGGAGACGCACGGGTACGACACCGTCGACCACCTGCGGATCGACCCGCGGCTCGGCACGGACGACGACTTCGACGCGCTCGTCGAGGAGGCGCACGCGCGCGGGCTCAAGGTGCTGCTCGACGGCGTGTTCAACCACGTCGGGCGCGGCTCGCAGATCGCGCGGCGGTCGGTCGAGGCGGCTGAGGGCAGGTCCGACGACGAGGTCTGGCTGCGGCGGGTCGAGGGCGGCGGCCCGACGGACTTCGTCAGCTTCGAAGGGCACGACGCGCTCGCGACGCTCGACCACGAGCACCCGTCGGTCGTCGACTACGTCGTCCGCGTCATGAACCACTGGCTCGACCGTGGCGCGGACGGGTGGCGGCTCGACGCGGCGTACGCGGTGCCGACGAGCTTCTGGGCCCAGGTGCTGCCGCGCGTGCGCGCTGAGCACCCGGATGCGTGGATCGTCGCCGAGGTGATCCACGGCGACTACGCCGAGTTCGTGCGGGAGTCGGGCGTCGACTCGGTGACGCAGTACGAGCTCTGGAAGGCGATCTGGAGCTCCGTGAACGAGGTCAACCTCTGGGAGCTGGCCTGGTCGCTCACGCGGCACGACGAGTTCCTCGACGCCTTCGTCCCGATGACCTTCGTCGGCAACCACGACGTCACGCGCATCGCGAGCAAGATCGAGGACGACCGTCACCTGCCGCACGCGCTGGTGGTCCTGCTCACGGTCGGCGGGACACCTTCGATCTACGCGGGCGACGAGCTCGGCTACCTCGGCGTGAAGGAGGAGCGGCTGGGGGGCGACGACGCGGTGCGGCCGGAGTTCGCCGCGGACGGCCCCGAGGAGAACGACGAGCGGGCCGCGTCGATCCTTCGTCTGCACCAGGACCTGATCGGGCTCCGACGCCGGCACCCGTGGCTCCACGAGGCCCGGACGACGCAGGTCGAGCTGGCGAACGAACGGTTCGCTTACGAGGTCCGCAACGGTGACGACGCCCTCGTCGTTGCCCTCAACCTGGCCGACGACGGATACGCGCTGCCGTCGGGCGACGTGCTGCTGGCGAGCCACGACGGCACGGTCGGGCCGCACGGGTGGGCGATCGTCGCCCCGTAGGGGATGAACCACGAGGTAGCGCACGAACGGGTGGCCGATCGTCGCGCTCCAGGAACGGCCACGCCCACGAGGCGTGGCGAAGCAAAGCGCGGGTGGCGCACCGACGCAGCTGCGGTGCGCCACCCGGGCAGTCACCAGCCGGAGGGGGCCGGCGGCACGACGACCGGCGGACGGTCGTCGCACGTGATGGTGTTCGGCAGCTCCCAGGCAGCGAACCACGGACCCGTGGTGCCGCCTCCGTCGTTGCCGCCGAGGTCGATCGACGACCACTCGGACCCTGCGGGCGTGAAGTGGAACGTGCCGCAGTTGTTGATGCCGACGGCACCGACGTTGCGAGCGTCCACGTTCTCGAACGTCGCGGAACCGGCGACCCGCGCGCTGAGCACCGAGGTACCGGTGCCGTCGACGCGGATGTCCTTGAAGTGCACGTTGGTGATCGAGTACAGGTCCTTCACGGGCCAGTCCGCCACCAGCATGATCGCGTTGTAGGTGTTGTCGAGGAAGTGGTCGCCGACCACCTGGATGTCCGCGTCGATGTTCTTCTCGAGCGCGTAGAACCAGATCGCCCCGAGCCCGATGTTCCAGTTGAGCTCGAAGGTCCCCGACCGGACCGTGGTGTTGTCGGTGATCCACAGGTGCCCGGCGAACGCCTCGGCGCCGAAGCGGGAGCCGACCTGGATCGCCGAGCCCTCGCGCAGCGGGTCGGCGATCAGGTTGCCGGACACCGTGTTGTCGGTGCCGCCGTAGATCGCGACGCCGTTGGCCAGCGTCGGCGTCTGGATCGTGTTGTGGTCGAACGTGTTGCCGGCGTTCGTCGTGTGCTCGGACCACATGGCCAGGCCGTCGTCGCCGGTGTTCCGGACGAAGGTGTTGCGCACGGACGAGCCGGTGACGCCGGTGTGGAAGTTCACGCCGTCGGCGATCTGGTCGACGATGATCGAGTTGCTGATCGCCACGTCGTCCATCGGCCCGTCGAGCCAGATGCCGACCTTGGTGTGCTGGATGTACAGGCCGTCGACGGTCGAGTCGCTCAGTGCTCCGCCGATGCCGTTGACCTGGTCGGTGTCGATGCGTTCGCGCACGTCACCGCGGATGGTGAACCCCGACAGGTGCACGTTGTGGCTGCCGCCGACGGACGCGTCCTTGCCGTAGAAGCCGACACCGGTGTGCACGGAGCCGTCGGGGGCGGGCGTCGCGAGCGCGACCTCCTTGCCGCGGATGACCGTGTACCAGCTGCCCGCGCCGATGATCGTGACGTCGTCGACGATGATGTGCCGATTCACCTGGAAGACGCCCGGCGGCACGTAGACCGGCAGGTGCGCCTTCTTGGCGAACGCGATCGCCTTGTCGAACGCGGCCGCCGAGTCGCGTCGACCGAGCGGGTCGGCGCCGAAGAGCAGTACGTTCGCGGCCTTGAGCTTGACGACCGGCAGGCCGACCTTCTCGGAGTCGAGCAGGTCGACGACGGTCCAGGCGACGCCCGCGGGAGCGGTCAGCCGGACCACGGAGCCGGCCTTGTACGTGGCACCGAGCAGGACGCGCTGCTCGTCGTAGAAGTGCATGGGGCGGAACGGCGTCGTGATGACGGGCGTCGGGGTGGTGGCGGCCGGCACGCAGCCGCACTCCGTGATCCACCAGTCGGGGTGCAGCAGGCCCGCGTTCGGGTCGTTGGAGAACGGGTACTGGTTGTACAGGTACGAGTACTGCGAGGTCAGCGGGGCGTTCGCGGCACGGGCGCCGTTCACGGTGATCGGCATCGATGCGGTCAGCCCGCCACCGTTCGGAGCGTCGGGCAGCGCGTAGCGGACGGTCAGCGCGTTCGCGGCCTGGGGCAGCGTGAACTCGACGTACTGCCCGGGTGTGAGCTTGACCGCGGTGCGGCCCGACGCCTCCGCGGCGAGCGTGTACGGGGTGCGGTCGGGGCCGATCCTGGTGCCGTTGGTGACCGCGTTCTCGGCCTCCTGCTCGACGAAGCCGACGTCGGCGCCCCGGCCGGCGACGAGCGACGGGTCGAGCGCGGCACGTGTGACGGGGGTGGGGACGGGCGTCGGTGAGGCCGGGTGCGCCGAGGCGCTCGTCGCGGGGACGACGAGGGCGAGGGCGAGGGTGGTGAGCAGGACGGGGAGCCGAGAACGACGAACGGTGTTCCGCACGGGAGCGCCTCCTTGCGCAGCCGGGACGGCGTCGGGCAGGGGGAGCCGCGCCGCATGACGGGACACACCGTAGGTACTGGACGATATGTGAGACAAGACCGAATCGTGAATTGCAAAAACTTACGCTTATGACGCAAGTAGATGCGTATACAGCCGGTGAACGCACGTGGGATCAGCGGAGACCGTGGCCGGCAGGCCCGCTACGCGGACAGGTGCGTCACCCGCGGCCAGACGGACTCCCAGGTCCCGGCAGGGGCGGCGCACACCTGCACGATGCCGTCCTGCTCCTCGTTGTCCACGTCGAACCCGTTGTCGATCCGGTCGACCACCTCGCACCCGACCGCCCAGTCGGGCGCGGCGTCGTACCCGACGACGACGAACGGACCGTCGGACCCGACCGGCTGACCCCAGGCCGCGTAGCCGTTGTGCCCGCTGTAGACCGGCACGTCGATCCCGTACCACTCGAGCGCACCGGCCTCCCCGTAGTTGCCGGTGACCACGTGCGTGGCTCCCGACGAGGACACCGCCGAATCGACCGTGGCGACGAAGGCGGGCCAGCCGATCATCTCGACCTGGTCGTCGTTGATCTCGGCGAAGAACGACTGCCCGAACGGCCGCTCGGACAGGATGGGCAGCCCCGCGGGCCACACGATCAGACCACTGAGCCCGATCGCCACTCCCGCCAGGACGACGCCGCGCGTGCTCCACCGCTCGACGAGCCCGCACGCGCCGGCCGCGATCAGCACGGGCACGGCCCCGACGACGTAGTACGCCTTGCCGCCGGTCAGGAAGAACACCACGACGAGGAGCACGAAGGCCCATGCCAGCGGCTTGGCGCGCACGAGAGCAGGAACCCGGAACAGCCGCACGAGCCCGTAGATCCACAGGACCGCGGTGACCGGGCTGAACTGCACGAGCAGCAGGCCGAGGAACGAGAACCGCTCCCCCAACCCGCCGTACTCGGAGCGGATGTCCGCCGCGAGGGTCAGCTGCGGCCATCCGTTGAGCGCCTGCCAGACGAGGTTCGGCAGCCACAGGGCCAGCGCGATCGCGACTCCGCCCCACGCCCACGGCGAGCGCAGGTGGTGCCGCACGGCGGGCGTCAGGGCGACACCGACGACGATCCCGACGGCCAGGAACGCGATCAGGTGCTTGTCCTCGAGAGCGAGCCCGGTGAGCCCGCCGACGACCAGCCAGCCGCGCGGTCGGTCCCGGGACAAGGTCCAGACCGCCGCGTAGACGATCGCGACCCAGAACAGGGTGTCGATCGACGTCGTCGACAGCATGTGCCCGAGGATCGCGACGACCACACCGCAGCCCGTGGCGACCATCGTCAGCACCTGCGCGGCGGTCGTCCCGCCGAGCTCGCGCGCGGTCAGTGCGGCCAGCACGACGACTGCGGCCATGGCCAGGGCCGGAACGACGTGCAGCGCCACGAGCGAGCCCGGGGCGGCGACGTCGGCGAGGTGCGCGAGCAGCGGCGTCAGCGAGGGCTGGTCCGGGTAGCCCCACGCCAGATGCCGGCCGGCAGCCAGGAAGTAGAGCTCGTCGCGGTGCGGCCCGTACCGGCCCGAGAACGCGACGAGGACCGCGAGCAGCAGACCCGCGGAGGCGAGCACCCACGGCCAGGCGACGGGAGGTGGCGCAACGGGACGCCGGCCGGGGTTCGAGGCGACCACAGGGGCGACCACACAGGGAGCGTAGCGACGGGCGCGGGATCAGGACATAGCGGATAGCGTCGCCAGGAGGACTCCGAGCAGGAGGTGGAGATGAGCGCACGCCCGCACGTGGTGGTGGTCGGCAGCGGCTTCGCCGGGTTCTTCGCGGCCCGCACGTTCGAGAAGCTGGTGCCACCCGGCGCCGCCGACCTGACGATCGTGAGTGCGACCGACCACCTGTGCTACTCGCCGCTGCTGCCCGAGGTCGCCGCCGGACGCCTGGACGCACGCCGCATCGCGATCCCCCTGCACTCGGCACTGCGGCGCGCACGGATCGTGCAGGGGCTGGTCGAGTCGGTCGACACCGACGCACGGACGATCGACGTGGCCTGCGACCTGGCGGACCCGCTCGTGATCCGCTGGGACCGGCTGGCGATGACGGTGGGGTCGGTGACCCGGCGGCTGCCGACGCCCGGCATGGAGGACCACGCGCTCGGACTCAAGACGCTGGTGCAGGCCGTCTACATCCGCGACCACGTGCTGCGGCAGATGGAGATCGCCGACGCCACGGACGACCTCGCGGACCGCCGCGCCCGCCTGACGTTCGTGGTGGTCGGAGCCGGGTACGCAGGCACGGAGACGGCTGCACAGCTGCAGGTCATGACGCACGCGCAGCTGGACCGGTTCCCCCGACTGCGCACCGAGGACGTCACGTGGCTGCTGGTCGACGTCGCCCCTGCCGTGCTGCCCGAGCTGGGGCCACGCCTCGGCGAGTTCGCGCTCGACCAGATCCGGGCGCGGGGCATGCAGGTTCGGCTGAGCACGTCGGTCACCGCGATCGCCCCGGACCGCGTGACGCTCTCCGACGGAGAGACGATCCCCTGCCACACGGTGCTCTGGACGGCGGGCGTCACGCCACCTCCGCTCGTGGGCGCGCTCGGGGACGCCGTCGAGCGCGGGCGGCTCGTCGTCGACTCCCGGCTGGAGGTACCGGGAGAGACGCACGTCTGGGCCGCGGGCGACGCGGCCTCCGCCCCCGACCCGTACGACGCGCAGCACCGCGCGTACCCGCCGACCGCCCAGCACGCGCAACGCATGGGCGTCGTCCTCGGGCACAACATCGCCGCGAGCCTCGGCCACGGCGAGCCCCGCGACTACCGGCACCACGACCTGGGCCTCGTGGCCGACCTCGGCAGACGCAGCGCCGTGGCGCGCCCGCTGGGGGTCTCCCTGACCGGTCTGCCCGCGAAGGTCGTCGCGAAGGCCTATCACCTGTATGCGGTGCCCTCGATGGCCAACCGAGCCCGCATCGCGGCCGACTGGGCGCTCAACCTGGTCAGTCGACCCGTGCCCGCGCAGCTCGGTCTGGTCCAGCCGGGCCAGGCACGGTTCGCGGCAGCGGAGCACACGGCCGGGCGTTGAGCGAGGCGTGCGTCAGCCGAGCCGCGCGACCCGCACGACGCTGCTGAAGTACTGCGTCTCGGCGTACGCGACGCCGACCAGCGTGCTGCCGACGGGGTGGACCTCGTAGAGACCGGCCGGGATCGGCGCGCTCCAGACCTGGTCCGCGCCCGTCAGCGAGTACGCGTCGATCCAGTCGCCACCGGTCATGCCAGGAGTCCGCACCGCGAGAAGGTTCCGACCGTCCGTGAGGAGGGTGGTGTAGGTGACGCCGTCCGAGGGTGCGATGGTCCAGAGCACCTTGCCCGACTCCCCGTCGAGGACGACGATCCCCTTCGCCCCGAGCACGTAGACGCGGCCGAGCATGACGAGCGCGCCGTACCCGCTCGTCGAGATGTCGGCCGTCCAGAGGGTCCGGCCGGTCCTCACGTCGGAGCCGCGCAGCGCTCCGGGAGGGACGTCCTCCTCGCTCCCGTCCGTGGCTCCCGAGGGTGACGGCACCGTGAGGATCAGGTTCGGCACGCTCCGGTCGTCGACCGGTGGGTAGACCAGGTCGCCCGAGAGGGTGGCCTCCACAGCCCCGTCCGAGCCGAGCAGCTCGGTCCTGGTCGTCCCGGTGCTGCTGTACGTGACCGCGATGTAGCGGTCGTCGCTCGGCGCCTCGACGAGCCAGCTGCCGCCTGAGGCGTCGTCCCCCTCGGGCTGCACCGCGAGCGGCACGCCGTCCTCGTCGAGCCGCATCGACCAGCTGCTCGAGCCGACCTCGATGAGTCCGCCCACGCCCTGGACCGACGGCGGATAGTCGCGGCGGATCGCCATGTGCGGGACGTCCAGCCGCCGGGACCACACCGTGTCTCCCGTGGTGGGTTCGTACCCGGTGACCTCGATCCCGTCGTCGGCCCAGCGTGCCAGGACGACACGGCCGCCCGAGACGGCGATGCCGCTCTCACCCGCCGGCCACCGCACGATCTCGTGCCCGTCGTGGGTGTCGAGGACGCGGACGAGCGTCTCGGTCGCGGGGACCTCCACGTACTCCTCGCCGTAGGTCTGGAACCCGTCGCTGACCATGCAGGCGATCGAGGTCGGCTCCGCCGCGTGCGGCCCTACCGGCAGGCAGTACCCCGACGAGGTCCCACCCTCGCCCTCGCGCGCCGCCGCCAGAGCGGGGCTCGGGCCGTACACGACCGTCGACCAGCGTTCGGCACCCGTGGCGAGGTCGATCGCGACGACCCGTTGCGAGCCGTCCGCCTCGACGACGAGGTTCATCGTCGCCCCGTCCGCCACGATCCCGTACGCGGCCGCCTGGGTCGACGTGCCGGACATGTCCCAGCGGATCGGCAGGTCGGGGTCGATCGGGGCGAGCACCCCGGGGACGTGCGCCAGCCCGGCGAGCAACGACCGCTGACGCGCGTCCGTGATGCTCTGGTACCCGACGAGCGCGAGCACGACCGCCGCAGCGGCGGCCGGCACGAGCCACCATCGACGTCGATGGGGCTGTCCTGAAGGAGGTGGCCCGCCGTCCCCGCCGTCCGTCGCGGCGCCATCGGTCACGACGTCGACGAGCTCGACGTCCTGCATACCGCCCCCGCGCGCCATCTCGCGATGATACCGAGCGGCCCTGACGCCCCGAGGGTGAACGTCTCACCCGAGGACGACCACCCCGGCCGTCGTGAGGCCGAGAAGCGGGCGGCCCACCGAGGTGCTCGACCGGATGCCGTCAGGCAGCGGAGCGCTCCACAGCGCGTGCCCGTCACCGAGGTCGTACGCGACGAGCTGGCTGCGCTGCTGGCCCGCGACCGGATCGTCGGCGACGAGGAGCGCGGAGCCGTCCGTCACGAGCGTGCCAGGCACATGGAGCGGCGTGAGGGTGGACCGCCAGACGATGTCGCCGGTCCGGCCGTCGAGCGCGACGGTCCCGGTCCTCGTCGGCACGTAGACGCGGCCCTGCAGCACGAGCGCCGAACCCATGGCGACCTCGTCGGACGACCACCGCCGGGCACCGGTCCGGGCGTCCCAGCCGCGCAGCGCCGCGTCTGAGGTGAGCACCAGGTCGGGAACGCTGCCGTCGTCCACGGTGACGTCGAGGTACGTGCCCGGGAGGTCGACGTCCTCGCGTCCGGTGCGGACCAGCGTCGAGCGGACCTGCCCGGACTCGGTGGTGCTCAGCAGGGCGAGGATCCCGGCGGTCGCGCCGTACCGGTAGCCCGCGAGCGCCGGGACCGGCTCGCGCACGAGGTCACCCGAGGCGTTGAGGAGAGCGACCGACCAGCCAGGGTTCGTCACGCCGACCAGGTCGCCCGCGGAGAACACCTGCACCGCGGACGTGAACGCCGCCTGGCTGAGGTCCTCGCCCGCGCTGCGTGGCGTGTACCGCCATCGCACCTCGCCGGTGAGCAGGTCGCGGGCGGTCACCTCGGCGCCCGGCGCGCTGAGCACGACCAGCCCACGGAGCACGGCCATCGAGGTCGCGGCGGGCGTCCGGTTGTCGGCGACGACGCTGCCATCCCGCGTGTCCACCACGACGACGCGGGTGATCGTCGCGGGGACGACGGTCGGGCTGCCCGCCTTGTCGAAGTGCTGGAAGCCGTTGCTGACCAGGCAGGCGATCTGATGGGCCGCCGAGGGTGCGCACCGGCCGGCCGACCGCCGGTCCAGGGAGAGGGCCAGCGAGGCGTCGGGACCGAACATCGGCGTCGACCAGCGGACGTCGCCGGTCCGCTGGTCGACCGAGACGATCTCCTGCCCCCCGTCGTCGGTGATGCTGAGCCCGACGAAGGCGCCGTCGGAGGGGACCCCGCCGAGCACGAGGCCTGACAACGCCTCCGACGGGCGCCAGAGCACCTGCACCGACGAGTCGACGGGCGCAACGACCCCGGGCACGGCCGCGAACCGGGCGAGCTCCGCCCGCTCCCGCGCGTCGAGCACGGTCTGCGTGACGACGAGGACTGCGGCGGCCAGCACCGCGACGCCCCCGACCCACCACCAGCGCCATCGGCGCCGGTGCGACGGGTCGGCCGCGGGCGCCTCGACGACGTGAGCGTCCTCGAGGTCGACCTCCTGCATGCCGTGCCGGCTCATGCCTCCACCTACGACCCGGTGTCGCGAGCGCTGCCCAGCACGGCCGCCCCGACGTCGGAGCCCACGAGCAGGAGCTTGCCCTGGACCGACGCCGTGCCGAGCCGCTCGGGAAGGACCGCACGCCAGAGGTGGGTGCCGGTGTCGAGCGTGAAGGCGTCGAGGGTCCCGGACTGCTCGCCGGTGGCCGGAGAGTTGGCGACGAGGAGCGAGGTGCCGTTGGTCAGGAGCGTCTGCACCTGGTCGTAGGAACCGGTGTTCGCGCTCCAGACGAGGGCGCCCGTCCGGCCGTCGAACGCGAGCACCGCGCCCGCGCTCGCGCCGCTCATGCAGTACACCGAACCGTTCAGGATCACCGCCGGGCCTCCGATCGGCCCGTCGTTCTCCCAGAGCAGCTCGCCCGAGCCCGCGTCCCAGGCGCGGACCATCGAGCCGTACGTGATCTCGACGTCGTCCAGGGAGCCGTCGTCGACGGACCGCGCCAGGAGGTAGCCAGGCACCGTGGCGTCGGGACGGCCGGGGCGGACGACGGTGGTGGCCGGACGCCCCTCGGCAAACCCCGAGAGCAGCTCGAGCCGGTCGGTCCCGACGATGACGGGCGACCCGTCGAGCACCCGGCTGCGCTCACGGACGACCTGGCCGTCGGCCGACAGCAGCGTCACCTGCCGACGCGCCTCCTGCACACCGACCCGGTCACCGAGAGGGAACAGCCGGAACCCGGCGACGTCACCGGCCGGCGCGATGCCGGGCGTCGGCGAACGGAACTGCCACACGCGCTCCCCGGTCACGGCGTCCTGTGCCGTCACCTCGGCGTGGCCGTCCGCACCCGGCAGACCGAGCACGACCAGTCCGGCCAGCGTCGTGAGCTCGATCGCGGGGGGCGCAGGCTGGTCGGCGACGACGTGCCCGTCCGCCGTGTCGACCACGACGACGTGCGACCGGACCGGCTCACGCACGTAGGTGGCCCGCCCCCGTTCGCCGACGCTGACCACGGCGTCCGACCCGAGGCACGCGACCAGCACGGCGCCGTCCCCTGCGACCGGGATGCTCCGGCACTCGCTGGGGGACGCCTCGCCGCCGCGCAGCGCCAGCTCGGTGTCGGGTCCGCGCAGGGGGGCGGACCAGCCGCGGTCGCCCGTCGCCGCGTCGCGCGCCTCGACGCGCTGCGAGCCGTCGAGGGCGGTCCGCACGCCGATCACCGCGCCACCCACCGTCACCGCGCGCTCGAGGTAGGCGAGGTCCCTCTCGTCGACGCGCCAGAGCTCGGCGACGTGGGCGTCGATCCCGTGGACCACCCCGGGAAGCGCCTGGACCCTGGCCACGGCGGCGCGGTCCCGGGCGAGGAACGCGGCCTGCGTCCCGACGAGGGCCAGCGCGACGACGGCGACACCGAGCCACAGCAGGAGCCGACGACGCCGGCGGACCGGGTCCGCGGCGCGCTGCGGCGGCTCGTCCGGCGCGCGGACGTCGTCGAGGAGCTCGACCGGCTGCATGTGGCTGCGGTGCCCCATCCTCGGAGGCTAACCCGGCACCCGGACCCGGGGCCCGCCGAGGAGGGGTGATCCGACCGACGGGACGCCTCCGACGGCGCGCAGCAGCGTCCTGGCACCCCCTGATGTCCGTCATCGCCTCGGCATCCGCACAGGCGCCCCGCGGGCCAACCGGGCGAAATTGCGCGTGTCGGTGCTGCACCGCGCCGAAACAGTCGAAAGATGGAGGGAGAGGTTCGAGGCGAAGGAGCCGACATGAGCGTCACCGACGAGCAGCTCCAGGTGGACCCCGCGCTCGAGGCGCAGGTTCGCGTGGCCTACGCGGGCGCGTCCTGGTTCGAGCTCGCCAGCGCTACGGCGAAGGCCCACCACGAGTACGACACGGTCCGCCGGCAGCACGACCAGGAGGCGACGGACCGTGCCCGCGGGCGGCTGCACGTGCTGGAGCTGATGCTCGACGCAGAGGGAGAGCGTCTCCACAGGCACGCGTGACGGCTGCCATCCTTGTCCGGTGGCCCCGACAAGCGCAGGTCTGCTGCTGTTCCGACGAACCGTGGACGGAGGCATCGAGGTCCTCGTCGGCCACATGGGCGGACCGTTCTGGGCGCGCAAGGACGCGGGTGCCTGGACGATCCCGAAGGGCGAGCCGTCACCAGGTGAAGACCCCTACGCCGCCGCCCTGCGCGAGTTCGAGGAGGAGCTCGGGTCCCCACCGCCGGCCGGTGACGCGCCCGACCTCGACCTCGGGTCGATCCGGCAGAAGTCCGGCAAGGTCGTCACCGCGTGGGCGCGCGAGGGCGATTTCGACGCGGCGAGCGCCGTGAGCAACACCGTCGAGATCGAGTGGCCGCCGCGCTCCGGGCGCCGCGTCGAGGTGCCGGAGATCGACCGCGTCGGGTGGTTCTCCCCCGCCGAGGCGGCCGCCCTCGTGGTCGCCGGGCAGGGCAAGCTGATCGAGCGCCTGACGGCCCTCCTCGACCGCTGACCTGCAGCCTGGCGACCTAGGGCTCGCGCGGCTCGTCGGGCTCGTCCCACGCTCCGGTGGGCTCCGGCGGCTGTTCACCTGTGGTCGTGACCGCCGTCGCGCCGGGCGGAAGGTTCGACAGATCAGGGGCGATGACGAGGCCAGGCAGACCGGAGTCGGGCAGCCGGATGGTGGATGCCTCGGTCGCCGCGCCCACGAGCACGAGGTCGTGCGCGCCACGCATGGGGAGCGTCTCGCCTCGGAAGAAGGCCGGCTGCCGGATCCACCACACGACCATCAGCACCAGGCCGATGAGGATCGCGACGACCCCGACCACCGCGACCGCGCCGATCCCGAGGATCGTCACGTTCTCGTCGTTGTCGTCGGTCAGCCAGTCCGGCGCCGCGAACTGGATCAGCGCGTAGACGAACGCGGCCAGCAGGATCAGCCCGCCGAGCGACGGCAGGACGCCCTGCATGAAGAAGTCGCGAGGCTTGTGGTGCAAGGTCCGGCGGTAGAACCAGCTGCATGCGAACCCGGTCAGGCCGTAGTAGAAGGCGATCATCAGGCCGACCGAGCCGATGAGCGCGGTCAGCAGGTTCGGGCTGATCAGCGTGAAGAGCAGGTAGAACGCCATCGAGACGACGCCCATCGCGATCGTCGAGACGCCCGGCGTCAGGTACTTCGGGTGGATCTGCGCGAACGCCTTGGGCACCGCCTTGTACGCGGCCATGGACAGCGTGGTGCGGGCCGTCGGCAGGATCGTCGTCTGGGTGGAGGCCGACGCCGAGGTCAGGATCGACGCCGAGAGCAGGAGCAGCGCGATCTTGCCGAGTCCCGAGTCGCCGAACAGGGCCGGCCCGATCGCGGCGAACACGTCGTCGGCGTTGTCCGGGTTGCCCAGGCCGATGCCGGTGGTGCCGACGCCGGCGAACGCGACAGCCGCCGTCGAGACGAGGACGTAGGTGACCAGCAGCAGGACCGTCGAGAGGATCGCCGCACGGCCCGGGGTCGTCGCCGGGTCGTCGGACTCCTCGTTGACCGACACAGCGGTGTCCCAGCCCCAGTAGATGAACACCGCGGTGAGCAGGGCCGGCGCGATGACGGTGGACACGTCCAGGCCGCCGGGCCAGAACCAGCTCCACTGCGGCGTGAGCGAGTACGGCTCCCCGTTCCCGGTGTAGACCTTGGTCAGCGCGACGACCGCGAACATGATCAGGACGACCACCTCGATGGACAGCAGCGCGTACTGGATGCGCGCGGAGACCTCGATGCCGCGGTAGCAGAGGTAGGTCATGACGGCGATCCACAGCAGCCCGACCGCAGTCGTCCACGCGACGCTGGAGTCCAGGTCCCCGGCCGCGGTCCAGCCGAGCTCGCCGAGGAACGTGAACGTGTAGGTCCCGGCGATCTGCGCCAGGTTGGCCATGACGATCACGTCCGCGGCGATGATGCCCCAGCCGCCGAGCCATCCGGTGATCGGCCCGAACGCCCGGGTGGCCCAGGTGAACGTGGTGCCGCAGTCCGGCTCGGCGCGGTTCAGCTCCTGGTACGTGACGGCGATCAGGTACATCGGGACGAACGCCAGCAGGATGATCGCCGGCGCCTTGACGCCCGCGAGGATCGCGCCGCCTCCGGCGACGACGAACCCGAGGCTGGCCGCCAGGCTGTACGCGGGTGCGGTGGACGCCGTGCCGACGACGACGCTCGAGACGAGCCCGAGCGCACCGCCCTTGAGTCCCTTGCCGGTCTCCGGGAACCCCAGAGGAGCGGCGTCGGTGGTGGAGGCAGACACGAAACCTCGCAGTGGCGCGGCCCGCGGCATCGTCGCCCCGGGCGGATGGACCTGGCGGATTCGTTGCGGTGTGGTGCGGATGGAGCAGATCTCACTCGTCGCCGGCCGTCTCGGCCACCGAAACCGTAGCGCTCGGCGTCGTCGGCCGGAAGACGTCCCGGACACCGTCCCAGGCTGCCGGAGCCATCGTGCAGGCACCGCTACGGTGTCGGGATGACCGACCGGTCGGCGGGCGAGCTGGTGCGGGAGGTCCTGGTCGACGTCGGGCGGACCATCCGACGCGCGGACCTCGCGATCGCCTACTGCGCGGTGGTGACGGCCGTGACCGTCTGGGTCCACCTGCAGACCCCCGAGCGGCAGGCCGAGATCTACGACCGCGTGAGCAGCAACCTCGACAACCTCCGGGCCGAGCCGCTCGTGTCGATGCTCGGCAGCGCGTTCGTCGTCGAGAGCCTGGTGGGGCTCACGCTCGTGGTGCCGCTGCTCGTCGTGCTCGCATACCTGCAGCGGTTCGTCGGGCGCGTCGCCTCGCTCGTCGTCGGGCTCGCGGGACACGTCGGGGCCGGCCTGGTCGTGGCCGCAGCACTCACGACCGGTATCTTCCACGGCTTCGTCGACGACTCGGTCGCGGAGGTGACCGACGTCGGCGTGAGCTACGTGATGGCCTGCGCGATGGGCTTCCTCGTGCTGGCCGTTCCGCCGCCCTGGCGCTGGTGGTACCTCGCCGGCACAGCCCTGCTCTGGCTGCTGCCAGGCGCGTTCCTGCGGACGTTCACCGATGCGGGCCATGCGACCGCGCTCGGCATCGGTCTGCTGCTAGCGCTCGTCTCGTCGCGCGTGGTCACCGCCGACCATCGCGCACGCGCACGCGGCGAACGCGGGATCGACCCGCCCGAGCTCCACCGCTGAGGGCGAGCCGGACCGGTCGATCCCCGTGCCTCAGCGCGTCGCGACGGGCTCCGGCTCGTCCGGCGCGGCCGTGCCGGCCAGCCGCAGGTGCGCACCCTCGATGTCGACGTTCGGCGTGATCTTGTCGAGCCAGCGGGGCATGCTCCAGGCGCGGTCGCCCAGGATGGCCAGCACCGCCGGGACGATCGTCATGCGGACGAGGAAGGCGTCGATGAGCACGCCGACCGCGAGGCCGAACCCGATCGCCTTGATGGTCGGGTCGTCGACCAGCATGAACCCGGCGAACACCGAGGACATGATGAGCGCCGCAGCCGTGACCACGCGCGCGCCGTGCCCGACTCCGGCGATCGTCGCCTCGGTCGCGTGGCTGCCGTGCACGAACTCCTCGCGGACCCGGGACACGATGAACACCTCGTAGTCCATGGCGAGCCCGAACAGGATCCCGATCATGATGATCGGGAGGAAGCTGACCAGCGGGCCGGGGTTGTCGACGCCGAAGAGCGCGCCCGCCCAGCCCCACTGGAACACGCCGACGACGAGGCCGAACGTCGCACCGACCGTGAGCAGGAACCCGAAGGCGGCCTTGAGCGGCACCATCCAGGAGCGGAACGCGATGAGCAGCAGCAGGAACGACAGGCCGATCACGACGCCGAGGTAGACCGGCAGGGCGGCTGCGAGCTTGGCGGAGACGTCGACGCCGATGGCGGTGGTGCCCGTGATCGCGATGCTCTCCGACGTGCCCTCGGTCTGCGGCTGGACGGCGTCGCGGATGTCCCGGACGAGCTGCGCGGTCTCCTCGGTGCTCGGGCCGCTCTGCGGGATGACCGTGATGAGCTGGGTCTGGCCCGACTCGCTCGTGGCGCCGGGCTGCACGGCGACGACGTCGTCGAGACCCTGGACGGTCTCGGTCACGTTCGCTGCCAGGGCGGCCGTGGACTCCGCGGTGTCGCCCTTGACGACGACGATCAGCGGGCCGTTGACGCCCGGGCCGAACGCCTCGGCGGTCATGTCGTACGCGACGCGCTGGTGGCTGCCCGCGGGAGCGGTGCCGCCGTCCGGGAGCGCGAGGTGCATGTTCAGCATCGGGATCGCGAGCGCGCCCAGTCCCAGGACACCGAGGATCACGATCGGGGTACGGAAGCGGATGACGCGACGGGCCCAGCGGAAACCGACGCCGTCCTCGGCGTTCGGCGTGATGGTGACGCGCTGCTTGCGCGGCAGGATCCGCTTGCCGACGAATCCGAGCAGCGCGGGCAGGAGCGTCAGCGCGACGATCACGGCGGTCAGGACGGTGCCGGCGGCGGCCAGTCCCATCGTCGTGAGGAACGGGATCCCGGCGATGGCCAGACCCGCGAGGGCGATGACGACGGTGGCCCCGGCGAACGTCACGGCGGAACCGGCCGTGGCGACCGCGCGGGCGACCGACTCCTCGTAGTCGAGCCCGTCGGCCAGGTTGTTGCGGTGCCGCGAGCTGATGAACAGCGCGTAGTCGATGCCGACCGCGAGGCCGAGCATGAGCGCGAGGACCGGTGCGGTCGAGGTGATGTCGACGAACGCGGTGAGGATCAGCAGCCCGCTCATGCCGGCGGCGAGACCGACGATCGCGGTGAGCAGGGTCATGCCGGCGGCGACCAGTGAGCCGAACGTGACGATCAGGACGACCGCCGCGACAAGCACGCCGATGCCCTCGGTGGGGCCGACCTCGGGCGGGGCCTGCGACAGCTCACCGCCGGAGACGACCTTCAACGCCTCGGTGGTGGCGGAGTCGCCGAACTCGTCGAACGCGTCCTTGGCCTCCTGCGAGATGCCGTCCAGGGGCGTGCCGTAGGCGACGGTGACCAGCCCGGTGCGCCCGTCGGGGCTGACCGCCTGCGAGACGGTCGGGTCGACCACGCCGACGACCTCGGGCAGCGTCGCGGCGTCGGCGAGGACCGGCGCCAGCGCGTCGGCGTCGAGGGTCTCGCCCTCGGGCACCTGCACGATGAGCGTGGCGGTCGCACCGGATGCGGCGGGCAGGTCCGTGCGCAGGTCGTCGAGCGCCTGCTGCGCCTCGGTGCCCGGGATCGACAGCGCGTCGTCCGTCGAGCCGGCGATCGTGGCGACGCCGACGCCGAGCAGGACGAGGACCACGCCCCAGATCGCGACGACCCGGCCGCGGCGGCGGAACGAGAACCGCCCCAGTCGGTAGAGGAGCTGTGCCATGTCGAGGTCTTCCGTTTCGATCGGTGTGACGGGGTGGAGGTCCGCGCCGCATCCTCGGGGCACGTCGGTGGTGCTGTGCTGGTCCAGAGGATCTGGTCCGCAGGATCAGGTCGGGAGGAGGAGCCTCTTCATGCAGGTCAGGAGAAGGGCGCGCAGGCTCTCGTCCGTGTGCGTGTGGTCGTGGCACTCCGCGATGGCGCCGTTCAGCGCGAACGTCGCGATGCGCAGGCGGTCGGGTTCCGTCCCGCCCGCGAGCAGCCGCGGCAGCTCGAAGCACGAGTCGGCGACGGCGATGAACGACGGGACCTCGGCCAGGAGCTCGGCGCCGTCGAGCACGACCGACAAGCTGCGGTACTCCACGACGACGTCGACGAACTCGTCGATCGCCCGCTCCTGCGCGTTCGGCATCGCGGGGTTGGCCAGCAGCCCCTTGACCAGCGCGTCGAGCCGCAGCGCGGCGGGCTCGAGCACCTCGGAGATGATCGCGCCCTTGTTGGCGAAGTGGTAGAGAACCGTCGCCTTCGAGCAGCCGACCGCCGCCGCGATGTCCGCGAGCGAGGTGTCGTGGTACCCGTGCTCCATGAACAGCTCGAGCGCACGGTCGAGGATCTCTCGACGGGTGCGCTCGCGCAGGGGGACGGTGGTGGTCATCTGGCCAGCATAGCCTGACCGATCGGTCAGTCGCCGACCGATCGGTCAGGTTTTCACCCGCCGCGCACCCGACTCCCCCAGCGCACACCTTCATGAACGGCCGTCGGATGACGATGAGTGGGTCATATGGAGACCGTCCTGCGCCTCACGCCGAGCCGACCCGCACGGGTCGCGATGCGGCGCACGCGGAACATCGTCGTCACCCTCGGGGTGCTCTACACGATGTCCTGCGTCGTGGACCCCGCGACCACCCGGATGCTGCGTGCCGGCGGCGAGCGGGCTGCCGACGCGGCCCTGCGGAGCATCGAGGACCTCCGCGGCGTACTGACGAAGGCGATCTTCGACTACGCGATCGTCCCCGGGCTCTTCGTCGCGCTCGCCGGGATCGTCGTCGCCCTGTGGGTCGGCCAGCAGGTCGGCGGCCGAGTCGCACGCCGCGACACCTCCGCCTGACGCTCGACACGCCGCCGGAGTCACCCGCGGCAAAGGGGTGAATCGGACAAACCGCCCACGCCGGGGTGCTGGCGCTCTGCCACTATCAGCCTCATGAACGGCTACCCACCCGCTGGCTGGTACCCCGACGGCACGACCGTCGGAGTAGTGCGCTGGTTCGACGGTGCCGCCTGGACCGAGCACGTCATGCCCGAGCCGCTGCATCCCGCACGCTGCCGAGTGCTCGCGACAGCAGCATCCTCGACCGGCGAGACCGCGTCCGTCTAGGCACGCACGAGCGCGTGTGGGACGCCCGCCCTAGGCTCCCAGACGTGCACCAGCTGTCCCGCGCCGACGCCCGTCGTGTGGCCCTGCGCGCCCAGCTGCTGACGGCGCAGCGACCGACCGACGTGCACGAGACGGTGCACGCGCTGACCTTCCTCCAGCTCAACCCGACCGCCGCTGTGGCTCCCAGCGCCGACCTCGTCCTGTGGAGCCGGATCGGTTCGTCGTACGACCCGGACGAGCTGCGCGAGGCGCTCGACCAGCAGACGATCCTCGACTACCGGATGACGCTGCGGGTTGCGCAGGACATGGCGCTCTACCGCGCGGAGATGGCGGACTTCCCCGGCACGGGCGACCACGTTCCCCTCTGGAAGGTCGCCAACCGCCAGTGGGTCGACGACAACGAGGCGTGCAGGCAGGACATCCTCGAGCTCCTGCGCACCGACGGCCCGCTGCCCGCGAGCGAGCTGCCGGACACGTGCGTGCGGCCGTGGCGCTCCTCGGGCTGGAACAACAACCGCAACCTCACGATGATGCTCGACCAGCTCGTGCTCATGGGCGACGTCGCGGCCGCAGGCGGGACGGGCCGGGACCGGCTCTGGGACCTGGCCGAGCGCGTCTACCCGCCCGGCCCGCAGATCCCGCTCGACGAGGCCCGGGAGCTGCGCAACCGGAAGCGGCTCGGTGCGCTCGGGATCGCCCGGTCGAAGGGTCCGGCGTGCCCGGTCGAGCCTCTGGACGTCGGCCTGGCCGGGGAGCCCGCGGTCGTCGACGGGGTACGCGGCGAGTGGCGCGTGGACCCGTCGCTCCTCGACCTGCCGTTCGAGGGCCGCGCCGCCCTGCTGTCGCCGATGGACCGGCTGCTGCACGACCGCAAGCGGATGACCGAGATCTTCGAGTTCGAGTACGTCCTGGAGATGTTCAAGCCGGTCGCCGCCCGCCGCTGGGGCTACTACGCGCTGCCCGTGCTGGTCGGCGACCGGCTCGTCGGCAAGCTCGACGCCACCGCCGGCCGCGAGGTCCTGCAGGTGCACGCCCTGCACCTCGACGAGCCCCTGTCGGCCGACGAGCGGGACGCCGTCGACGAGCAGGTCGAGGACCTCGCGCGGTGGCTCGAGCTCGACCTCGCCTACGAGGTGTAGTAGCCAGCCGCCAGGTCGTCCAGGAGTCCCGGTTGGGTCGGCTGCCAGCCGAGGAGCCCGCGGGTGAGCGCGCTGGACGCCGGGGTGTCGAGCGCGAAGAAGCGACCGATCCAGCCGAAGTGCTCGGCGGCGTCGTCGGGAGCGACGGACGCCGTGGGGAGACTCAGACCCTTGCCGATCGCCTCCGCGATGTCCCGCGTGGCGACTCCCTCCTCGCCGACGGCGTGGACGACCGACCCGGCGGGCGCCGCGTCCAGCGCGAGGCGGATCAGGTGCGCAGCGTCGCGGACGTGGACCGCCGGCCAGCGGTTGGCTCCGTCGCCGACGTAGCCGGAGACGCCCGTCGCGCGGGCGATGCCGGCCAGGTGCGCGACGAAGCCGTGGTCTCCCTGTCCGTGGACGGTCGGGGCGAAGCGCAGGCCGACCGACCGGATGCCGCGGTCCGCGGCCGAGAGGGCGAGGTTCTCGGCGCCGCCGCGCATCGACTCGGGGCCGTGGTTCGGCGACGCGTCACGCTCGGTCGCGGTGCGGCCCGGCGTCAGGCCCGCGACACCCGACGCCAGCAGCAGGGCGCGGTCGGAGCCCGCGAGCGCCTCGACGAAGGTCTCGACCGCGGCCCGCTCGGTGCGCCAGGCGCCGGCCATGTCGCCGAAGTCGTGGTTGAAGCCGAGGTGGATCACGGCATCGGCCGCCTCCGCGCCGGCACGCAGGGCGCCGAGATCGTCGAGGGACCCGCTCAGCGGGGTCGCGCCCGCGGCCTCGATGCGTGCGGCGCTGGCCGCCGATCGAGCGAGGCCGACCACCTCGTGGTCTGCGGCCAGCAGCTCTGAGACGGTGGCAGACCCGATCCACCCGGACGCTCCGGTCACGAACACGCGCATGATGCGCTCCTTCAGAAGTGATGTCAGCAACTGTCATCACTACTGTACGTCCGATGTC
The DNA here is from genome assembly GCF_056400865.1 of Cellulomonas sp. P4_H4. NCBI lineage: Bacteria > Bacillati > Actinomycetota > Actinomycetes > Micrococcales > Cellulomonadaceae > Cellulomonas > Cellulomonas sp. P4_H4. Next base: position 445,035 of record NZ_JBFUKL010000001.1, on the reverse strand, counting down.
AGTGTCTGTCATCACTACACTCGTCGCCATGGGTCGATGGGAGCCGGATGCACGCGGACGCCTCGCGCGGGTCGCGCTGGAGCTCTACGCCGAACGCGGCTTCGAGCAGACGACCGTCGAGGACATCGCCGAGCGCGCCGGCGTCACCGAGCGCACGTACTTCCGGCACTTCGCCGACAAGCGCGAAGTGCTGTTCGACGGTTCGGCGACGCTGCAGACGCTGCTGGTCGACGCGATCCGCGACGCGGCGCCCGGGCGCCCGCCCATCGAGGTTGTCGGAGACGCGTTCGAGAGCGCGGCAGCACTGCTGGAAGAGCGCGGCGACCATGCCCGGACGCGCGCCGGAGTCATCGCCGCCAACCCGAGCCTGCAGGAGCGCGAGCTGTACAAGATGGCGACGCTGAGCTCGGCTGCCGCGAGCGCCCTGCGCTCGCGCGGGGTTCCGGCGGCCTCGGCGTCGCTGGCCGCGGCCGCCGGCGTCGCCGCGTTCAGCGCCGGCTTCGAGGCGTGGGTCGCGGACGCGTCGTCGACGGACCTCGCCGGCTGCATCCGCGCCGCGCTCGACGAGCTGCGGGCCGTGACTCAGGGCTAGGACAGGCTCGGGGCTGCTAGGACAGGCTCGGGGCTGCTCGGGGCTGCTCAGGCCTGCTCAGGGCTGCTCAGGGCTGCTCAGGGCAGGTTTGGCGGTAGTCGCCGAGCGTGGAGGCGTAGGTCGACCACTCGCTGCGCGTCAGGTTGCGGCCCGCCAGGCTGCACGCCGCGGCACTGAGGTGGGCCGGGTCCAGGTCCCACTCGGCGACGCCTTCCGCGACCGAGACCAGGACCGCCTGCCCGTCCGGTCGCAGGTACCCCGGGTAGACGACCGGCTCGGCGTCGTCGTACCGGGTCTCCTCGATCGAGTGGTTCACCACCGAGAACGGCACCGAGCCTGGCAGCGGGTCGCCGAGCCGGATCCCCGCCGCCGCGTCGTAGATGCTGACCGTCTGGTCATTCGCGGTCGCGACGAGGACCGCGCCGTCGTCAGAGAACTCGAGGTTGTTGATCGCGCCCCGCGCACCCGGCAGGTCGCGAATGGTGCGCATCGTGGAGCTGTTGACCAGTGCGACCGCACCACGGTCGGCAATCGCCAGGACGCCGTCGTCGGACAGTGCCACGGCGTCGGCGTTCGGCCGCGGCGACCCGATGACCTGACCGGTCGCGCCGTCGAACATCTGCAGGAACGTCTCGACGGAGCGGTCGCCACTCCTGGCCGCGGACCAGTCCGAGCCATCCACGGACGCGACCGCGACCAACGAGCCCTCGGCCGTCACTGACACGTCCAGGACGAAGAGGTTGCCCCCCAGTGGCGGCGAGAGCCACGCACCGGTAGCGGCGTCGCCGACCCAGACCTGCACGTCGTTCATCGACACATAGGCGCGGTCCCCGCGGCGCGACGGCCACACCGACCTTGCCAGGACGGGGACGTCGAGACCATCCAGGACCTCTCGGCCGGTGCGCGCGTCGACGGAGTGCATCGTGTTGGTCGCCGGGTCGTAGGTGAGGACGGTGTCCTCGAACATCCATCCGACGGCCTCGAGCGTCGGCGGCAGGAGCGCCTTCGGGGCGTCCTCGCGGGCGTCCCAGACCGCGTAGTGCGTCAGGTCCGCGCTCGGGTCGGAACCGGTCGCACGCCGACCTGTGATGAACGAGCGCCCGTCCGGCGCGTAGCCGGACACAGCGACCTGACCGTGCGCGATGACACGGGTCACCGGCCCGGAACCGTCCACCCGCCACCGTGCGACCACCGGCGCCGACGCGCCGAACGCGACGAGCTCCCCCTGTGCGACCGTGAGCTCGCCGACATCGCCGAGCTGGACGTCACGCTGGACACCGGTCGGGTTGCCGTCGACCAGGGACCACTCCCGGACGACTCCGAAGGCGTCGCCGCAGAACACGAGGCCGGGTTCGGGGGCGGCCGCAAGCCACTCGCACGGCTGGTCCGCGCGCATGGGCGCCGTCCAGCGCACCGACCCGGTCGACGGCTCGACGGCGACCAACGCCGACGCACCGACCAGGACGACCATGTCGTCGCCGGCCGCGACGGCGTGAAGCTCCGAGGCACCGGTCGTCGCCTCGACCGTCCGCACAAGTCGGAGCGCCCGCGGGTCGAGCACGCGGATCGCCCCGTCCTGGGCTCCGACGACGAGCTCGCCGGAGTCGTCGAACGCGGCCCCTGCCATCCCGGACCCCGCGGCCGTCCCCGTCACCACCCCGTCGGCGACGCGCCGGGCGGTCACCGCGCCGGTGTCGCCCGCGACCGTCACCACCGTCGACCCGTCCGGGGCGAGGGCGAGGTCGCCCGCCGGGCCGGTCGACACCGGGCCGAGAAGCCGCTCGCCGCTGGCGAGATCGTCGACGGTCAGCGATGCCCCGACCTGGATCGCGACCCTGGTCCCGTCCGCGCTGACCCGCACGAGCGGACGAGGTCCCTCCTCGCTCTGCGCCACCGGCTCGAGCGTTCGGACCACGGCGCCCGTCTCGGTGCTCACGATCTCGACCGTCATCGCATTGACGACGATCACGGAGGTCGAGGTCCCGGGAACCGCGGCGCCTGCGATGCGGGTGGCGCCCGGCACGCGGCGATAGCCGACGAACCCCGGCGCGGCCGTGAAGGTCGCCAGCAGGGCCGATCGCGCCCGCGCGTCGTGCGGCGCTCGCCGGAACGCTTCGACCGCGAGCAGCGCACCCGCGTCCCGGTTGGTGCTCTGCAGCGCGATCGACTGGTTGACCAGGGACTCCAGCTCGGCCGTCGTGCGGGCCCGAGCCGCGTCCGCCCGGCTCACGCCCGCGAGGCTCCCCGCGACGACGGCCACGACGAGCACCGCGACCGCGGCCGACAGCGACACGCGCAGCCGGCGGTTCTGCCGGGCGTCCCTCGCGGCCCGTCGTGCCAGCTGGTCCGCGTCCGAGAGGCGCAGCGCCTCGGACGCGTCGAGGAACTGCCGCTCGAGCTCCGTCAGGTCCGGCGTCGCGCCGGCCCGCCACTCCAGTGCCACGTCCAGCCTCGCGCCGCGGTACAGCTCGCCGTCCGGACGGCCCAGCGAGTCCCACCCGGCGGCGGCCGCGGTCAGGTGCCGCAGGATCCGGACCCCCGCGGCGTCGTCGTCGAGCCAGGCACGCAACCGCGGCCACGCCCGCACCAGCGACTCGTGGGCGATCTCGACGGTGCCCTCGTTCATCGTCAGCAGCCGCGCGCGCACCAGGTCGTTCATGACCCGCTCCCGAGCCGCGTCGAGACCCAGCGCCTGCACGGGCTGGCGGCGATGGATCGCGCCGCCCTCGACCGACGGCGTGACCAGGCGCAGCAGGACCGCCCGGCACGCGGACCGGTCCGCCTCCGGGTACGCCTCGTAGAGGCGCTCTGCCGTGTTTGCGACTGCCGCCGAGATGCCGCCGGACGCCCGGTACCCGTCCACCGTCAGCACGGAGCCGTCGCGCCGAGCCCAGGTCTCCACGAGCGCGTGCGAGAGGAGCGGCAGCGACCCGGACCCGTCGTCGGCGTCCTTGACCAGGAGCTCGACCAGGCCGGGCTCGAGACGCAGGCCGGCACGGACCGCCGGCTCCTCGATCACCTCGCGCAGCTGCTCGTCGCTCAGGGCACGGACGAGGTGCAGCCCCTTCTCGGTCAGCTGGGCGAGGCGGGGGTCCTGGCTCAGCCCGGCGATCTGGTCGGCCCGGACCGTGAGGACGACGCGCCGGGTCTCGGTGGCCTCGGCGAGCAGCCGGCAGAACTCGCCGACCACCTCGTCGGGGTAGCCGCGCAGGAAGAGGTCCTCGAGCTGGTCGACGACGAGTGCCGCCGGTTCGCCGCCGAGGGCGTCGACGAGCGTGGCGATCGGGTGGGGTCCCGGCATGACGACGACCGGCTCGACCCCCTCCCGCAGGAGCGCGGCCGCGACACCGGCGCGGGCCAGCGAGCTCTTGCCGGCCCCGGACGGTCCGGCGATCACCAGGAGCGGGGTCGACCGCAGCCGGTCCAGGCACGCTGCGACCTCGGCGGACCGGCCGAAGAACCGCTCACCGTCCTCGATCCCGTAGGCAGGGAGCCCGCGGTACGGGCAGTCACCAGAAGCCATCGGCAGCCTGGTCGGAGCCGCGATCGCCGGGGCGTGGTGGAGCACCTGCTGCTCCAGCCGTTCCAGCTCGGCGCCGGGGTCGACTCCCAGCTCGTCGGCGAGGAAGCGCCGCGCGTCCCGCAGGGTGCGGAGCGCATCGCCCTGCCGCCCGCACCGGTACTGCGCCAGCGCGAGGATCCCCCACCGACGCTCTCGGAGCGGCTCGTCCGCCACCAGCGTCTGCGCCTCGCTCACGACGAGCCGGTGCTCGCCCGCGGCGAGCTGGGCGTCGAGCAGGTCCTCCTGGCACGCCGACCGCAGGTCGGTCAGTCGGGCGACCTCGCTCGTCGCACCCGCCCAGCCGTTCAGGTCCGCGAACGGGTGCCCGCGCCAGAGCGCCAGCGTCCGGCTCAGCGTGCTGGCGGCCCGGTCGGGCTCCCCCGACGCCATGAGCGCCCGGCCACGTGACACCCCATCGACGAACCGTTCGACGTCGATGTCGTCGCTCGGCAGGTCCAGACGGTAGCCGCCGGCGCACGTCACGACGGCCCCGGCGGGGAGCGCCTTGCGCAGGTGCCCGATCGTCGCCTGCAGCTGCTTCGGCCAGGTCGACGGCGGCGTCGGCCCCCAGCTCGCATCGGCCAGCTCGTCGACGCTCACGGACACCGGACGGCGCAGCACGAGGGCGCACAGCGCGGTGCGCGCCCGAGGACTCAACGGTGACGAACCATCGTCGAGCTCGACCGGGCCCAGCACGCGGACGCCCACACTGCGATTGTTCGACCGTCGGGTACCGAGGTCAATCACCCGCATACCCGGTGCATACCGCCCCGATGCGGGCCGCATACCGCTGACGCGCACGGTCGGCGCATGAACAGACACCCGCACGTCAGAACCCTGATCACCTTCGACGGAGAACCCGAGCCCGAACCCGAGCCGGCGGACCGCGTCCGCCCGCACCGGGGCATCGGAGTCGCTGTCGTCGTGGCGGCACTCGCGATCGCCGCCACGTTCGCCGCCCGCACGCCCTCCGGTGAGGCGCTGGCGGCCTACCCGTCCCCCGCGCCGGTCTCGACACGCACCGCGCAGCCCTGCGCACCCGGCGTCCTGTGCTCACCCTCGGCAGAGGTCGCCGCCTGCGGAGGCAAGACGCTCGGGGTCCCGTTCCCCGAGTACCCCTGTGGACCCGGGGGTGGCTACCGGCCCCTCGCGTCCTCCACGTCGGGCCCGGCGTGCACGCTGACGAGGCCGCGCGCGGTCGAGTGAGGCCGTGGTCGCGGGGCCCTGACGAAGCGCACGGTCAGGTCCCCGCGATCACCTGCGAGTACCAGTGAGCACTGTCCTTGGACGTGCGCTCCTGGGTGTCGAAGTCGACGTTGACCAGGCCCCAGCGCTGACGCAGGCCACGCGCCCACTCGAAGTTGTCGAGGAACGACCACGCGTAGTAGCCGCGCAGGTCGACGCCGTCGTCGATCGCCCGAGCCGCCTGCTCGAGGTGGGTGCGGAGGAACTCGATCCGAGCGTCGTCGTGCAGCCCGGGGTACGTCTCGTCGTCGGGGATGCCGTTCTCCGTGATGGCCATCGGCGGCAGGTTCGGGTAGTCGTCGCGGAGCCGGGTCAGGAGGTCGTACAGACCCTCGGCGTGGATCTGCTGCCAGCCCGCGGCCGACGTCGGGTACGCGTTCCCGTAGTTCCCTCGCTCGTCGATCATGGCGACGCCGTAGTAGTTGACGCCCAGCACGTCGCAGGGAGCGCCGATCACGCCGAGGTCGCCTTCGTGCACGAGAGCCGCGAACCGGTCCGGGTCGACGTGGAGCTGGCCGTTCAGGTCGCCGATCGCGTCGGTCGGGTACGCCCCGGTGAGCAGCGGGTCGAGGAACATGCGGTTCTCGACGGCGTCGACGCGCACGGCCGGCTTGTCCGACGAGCCGACGTGGTAGACCGGCAGGAGGTTGAGCGCGATGCCGATCTGACCGTCGGCGCCCGACGCGCGGAACGCCTGGGTCGCCAGGCCGTGCGCGAGCAGCTGGTGGTGCACCGCCGCGACGCCCGCCTCCGGGTCACCCAGACCTGGCGCGTGCTCCGTGCCTGCGTAGCCGACGTAGGCCGTGGTCTTCGGCTCGTTGATCGTCAGCCAGGTCGCGTCGACGTCTGACAGCGCGTCGAAGACGATGCCTGCGTAGTCCGCGAACCGCTGCGCCGTGTCGCGCGCCGCCCAGCCGCCGACGTCCTGCAACGGCTGCGGCAGGTCCCAGTGGTAAAGGGTGATCGCCGGGTGGATGCCGCGGTCGAGCAGCCCGTCGACGAGCCGCCGGTAGAAGTCGACGCCCTTCTGGTTCGTGGCACCCGACCCTGTCGGCTGGATGCGCGGCCACGCCAGGGAGAGCCGGTAGGCGGGGATGCCGAGCTCGACGAGCAGGTCGAGGTCGGACTCCCAGAGGCGGTAGTGGTCGGCGGCCGGATCACCCGTCGCGCCGCCGTCGATGTGGCCGGGCTTCGCGGCGAACGTGTCCCAGATCGAGGGCCCACGACCGTCGATCGTCGTCGACCCCTCGACCTGGAACGCCGAGGTGGCGACGCCCCACGTGAACGCTGCCGGGAAGCCGGGGATGCTCGACGACGGAGCCGGCGACCGCGACGGTGCAGGCGTGCCGGTCGGCGTGCAGGCCGCGAGCAGCACGGCTGCGCCACCGGCGAGGAACGTTCGGCGGTCGATCGGGTCGGGCATGCGTCGGCTCCTCGTCGAGCGGTCGCGTCCGTCGTGGGCTTCGTCGTGGGATCGCTCCCACACCGTCACCGACCCATCGTACGGCGATCCGCCGACATGCCCCCGTCCGACCGCAGATGCCGCATCCGGGTGAATGGTCCGGCCAGCCGTCCGGTGCCCGCGAGCGCGCTGGCACCATCGTGCGATGAACGCGTTCGCGCCCGCTGGTTGGTACCCCGACGGATCGACGCCCGGCGTGGTGCGCTGGTTCGACGGTTCCGGCTGGACCGAGCACACCGCGCCGGACCCAGCGGCCGCGGCCGTGCCGGCTCCGGCTCAGCAGCCGGTCCTGGTGCCGCAGGCATGGTCCGCGAAGCCGACCGCGCCGGTGCACCAGGGAGCGCCCGCGGCCGGCCACGTCGGCTCGCCCGCGCAGGCGTTCGGGACAGCGCAGGCGTTCGGCACAGCGCAGGCGTTCGGCAAAGCGCCGGCGTTCGGCACAGCGCCGGCGTCCGGCACAGCGCAGGGGTTCAGCACAGCCCCGGTGTCGGGCAGCGCCCCGGCGTTCGGCAGCGTCGTCCCGGTGCGGGTCGGGCAGTCGCTGAACCTCGCCGACCACGTCGCGGACGGCGCCGACTACCAGCGCAACCGCAGGGACGACGCGCTGAGGCTGCGCCGCCGGGGCTTCGGCATGTACTACGGCGCGCTCGCGATCCTCGTCGTGACGGGCTGCGTGGGTCTCGGGATGGGCGGGATCGACCTGCTCTGGTGGATCGGCGGTGCGGCCGCCTTCACGCTGCTCGCCCGGGCATGGCGGGACTACCAGAACGCGACGTTCCGGGGCGCGCCGGAGCTGACCCGGACGATGTGGATCGTGGCCGGACTCGGGTTGGCGCTGGCGGTCGCCGTGTACGTCGGCGGGCCCGTCGTCGTCGTCGACAGCCTCGCGCACATCGGCGACGACGCGACGCTCTAGCGGCTGTCGAGGATCACCCGCTCCGGGGAAAAAACACGCCGGGTGCGCGTGCGTGCCGAGGCCTCTGACGGGTCTAGCCTCTGTTCCACGAGTCGTGCTCCACCCCGCGCGGGCGGTGCCGGTCCAGTCACCCCAGAACGACAAAGACGAGGACCCGTCATGACCTCCGCTTCCGCGCGCCCGAAGAGCGCCTACAACACGATCGACGTCGCCGCCACGATGGACGAGTACCTGGACCGCACCGACTGGCGGGTCAACGCCAACGCCAACCAGGGGTACTCCCTGGGCGGGCTGATCCTGCAGACCGCAGGAAAGGTCACGGCCAACTACTGGCTCTCGCAGGTCTACCCGCCGGCGGTCGGGGAAGCCCACCGTGCTGGTGACCTGCACATCCACGACCTCGACCTGCTCTCCGGCTACTGCGCCGGCTGGTCGTTGCGCATGCTGCTCAGCGAGGGCTTCAACGGCGTGCCGGGAACGATCGAGTCGCGGCCGCCCAAGCACTTCTCGTCGGCCGTCGGCCAGATCGTGAACTTCCTGGGCACGCTGCAGAACGAGTGGGCGGGCGCGCAGGCGTTCAGCTCGTTCGACACCTACATGGCGCCCTTCGTGCGCACCGACGGCCTGGAGTACGACGAGGTGCACCAGCTCGTGCAGGAGCTCGTGCACAACCTCAACGTGCCGTCCCGGTGGGGCACGCAGACGCCATTCACCAACCTGACGTTCGACTGGACCTGCCCCGACGACCTGCGCGACGAGGTTCCGCTCGTCGGTGGGGAGCCAGTGGACTTCACCTACGGCGACCTGGCCGTCGAGATGGCGATGATCAACCGCGCCTACATCGAGGTCATGACCGAAGGTGACGCGTCGGGCCGGGTCTTCACGTTCCCGATCCCGACCTACAACATCACCCCGGACTTCGACTGGGACTCCGACAACGCCGACCGGCTGTTCGCGATGACCGCCAAGTACGGGCTGCCGTACTTTCAGAACTTCCTGAACTCCGAGCTGGAGCCTGGCCAGATCCGGTCGATGTGCTGCCGCCTGCAGCTCGACCTGCGTGAGCTGCTGAAGCGGGGCAACGGGCTCTTCGGGTCGGCCGAGCAGACCGGCTCGCTGGGCGTCGTCACGATCAACTGCGCGCGGCTCGGGTACGTCCACAAGGGCGACTGGGACGGGCTGCTGGGGGCGCTCGACGAGCTGCTCGACCTGTCGCGCGACTCGCTCGAGATCAAGCGTGAGGTCGTCGACCGCTACATCGCCGACGGGCTCTTCCCGTACACGCGCCGCTACCTCGCGGGCGGGCTGGTCAACCACTTCTCGACGATCGGCGTCAACGGGATCAACGAGATGGTCCGCAACCTGACCGGCGACGAGGAGAACATCACGACGCGGGCGGGACACGCGTACGCGGTCGCGCTGCTCGACCACGTGCGGGCGCGGATGGTCGAGTTCCAGGAGGCGACCGGCCACCTGTACAACCTCGAGGCCACCCCCGCGGAGGGCACGACGTACCGGTTCGCCAAGGAGGACCGCGCACGCTTCGCCGACATCCTCCAGGCGGGCACCGACCGCAACCCCTACTACACGAACTCCTCGCAGCTGCCGGTCGGGTTCACCGACGACCCGTTCGAGGCCCTCGACCGGCAGGACGAGCTGCAGACGAAGTACACGGGCGGGACCGTCCTGCACCTGTACATGTCGGAGCGCCTCTCGACCCCTGAGGCCTGCCGCAAGCTGGTGCAGCGCGCCCTCGAGAACCACCGCCTCCCGTACATCACGGTCACGCCGACGTTCTCGATCTGCGCGTCGCACGGCTACCTGGCGGGCGAGGTCCCGGCGTGCCCGACCTGCGGCGCGACGACCGAGGTGTGGACCCGTGTCATGGGCTACCACCGGCCGGTGTCGTCGTTCAACGTCGGCAAGTTCGGCGAGCACGAGGAGCGTCTCCACTTCTCTGAGCCCCTCGCATGACGTCGCGACCGCTGGTCGTGGCCGGTCTCACGCCGCTCTCGACGTGCGACTGGCCCGGCCAGCTGGTCGCCACCGTGTTCCTGCAGGGCTGCCCGCTGGCCTGCACCTACTGCCACAACCCGGACCTGATCGATCCTCGTCGGCCCGGCACCGTGCCGTGGGCCCAGGTGCTGGAATTGCTGTCCCGACGACGCGGCCTGCTCGACGGCGTCGTGTTCTCCGGGGGCGAGCCGACGATGCAGCACTCGCTGGTCGGCGCGGTCCGCGACGTCCGCGCGCTCGGGTTCGCCGTCGGCCTGCACACCGCGGGCACCTACCCCGCACGGCTCGAGGAGATCATCGGCCTCGTCGACTGGGTCGGGCTCGACATCAAGTCCGTGCCGCGCCTGTACGCGGCGCAGACCGGTGTCGACGCCTGGGGCAAGGCGCTCGCGTCGCTGGGCATCGTGCAGCGGGCGGGCGTCGCGATGCAGGTCAGGACCACGGTCGACCCGACCGTGCAGACGGACGACGACGTCGCCGAGCTGACCGACCTGCTCGCGTCGCTGGGGGTCGAGGAGCACGTGCTGCAGGAGGTGCGCCCGGACGGCACGACGACCGAGTACCGCGCGTCGCTCGAGCATCACGGCGCGCGCGGACGCTGAGCACGCGTTCGAGTGACTCCGGGGGTCTCGGCGAGGTACGCCGGCATCCCGGGCCGGTCCGCGACGACGGTGACACCGGTGACGGTCACGGTGCCCTGACCACGAGCGACGCAGGCGGGTGGCGTCAGGATGTGCCCGGGCGGGCGCTCCCGCGATCGCGGCACGGCGATCGTCCTGCGTACGGTCGGCGCATGACCGCTCCGCGCCCCGCCACACCCGACGACATCGACGCGATCCACTCCCTGCGCCGCTCGCTCGAGGAGTGGATGGCCGCGCGTGGAACGGTCCAGTGGCCCGTGGGCTCGCTGCCGCGTGAGCGCATCGCCTCGCAGGTCGCGGCCGGCGAGTGGCACGTCCTCGACGACGACGCCGGCCTCGTCGGCACCATCCGGGTCCTGTGGTCGGACCCCGACTTCTGGGGTGCCGACGAGACCCCGTCGGTCTACGTGCACGGGTTGATGGTCGACCGCACGCGTACCGGCCAGGGCGTCGGCACGGCCCTGCTGGACTGGGCGCGCCGGCGCGGGCTCGACGCTGGCGTGCAGAAGCTCCGGCTCGACTGCAGGACCACCAACCCGGTGCTGCGCACCTACTACGAGGGCTACGGCCTGACGGTCGTCGGGCGGCGCGACTTCGCCGACTTCTCCTGCCTGCTGCTCGAGCTCGACCTGCACTGAAGGGTCCCGCTAGCCGCCGGGCGTCGCCTCGATCGCGGCGAGGTCGCGCACGGCGTACCGGTGGTGCTCCCACTCCTCCTCGAGGATGGTGCGCAGGCACGACAGGACGGTCTCGTCGTACTCGGGGCACCATGGGTTCTTGCGCGTCTCGGCCAGCTGCTCCGGTGTGACGTCGGCGAGGAAGTCACGCACCCGCGCGACGTGCTCCGCCCGAACCGCCAGCACGTCGGAGTAGGACGGCAGCTGCGACGAGAACACCGACAGGTCGTTGCCGTGGGACGCGTACGAGGCGTCCGGCTGGCCGATGGGGTGGAAGGGCTGCTCGACCCCCTGGATCGCCCGGCCCAGCCAGGTGTCCGTCGCCATGACGAGGTGCCGCAGTGTCTGGGCGAACGACCACTCGCCGTCCACGCAGACGTCGACCGCGCCCGCCGGCATGCCCGCGACCCGCTCCAGCGTCGCCGCCCAGGTGCGTTCGACCGCCGCCCACGCCGCGCGCAGGCCGTCCGGGTCCGCCGCGCGCCGGCCCTCGCGGCCCGGGAAGCGCCGGTTGAGCTCGGCGTCGACGAACGGCGCCACGTCCACACCGTTGACGAGCAGGGAGCCTTCACCCTCCAGCAGCCACGGCGCGTCGATGTCCGCACCCTCCACGTCGACGCCGCGCATCACCGCGCCGGCGAGGCTCGACCTGGTGAAGCGGGCGCCCTCCAGGTCCGCGCCGGTGAACTGCGCGCCGCGCAGGTCGTCGGACCGGTCGAAGGTGGTGGCCATGGCTGCTCCTGTGCCGAAGGAGTCGGGCATTGACAGCCATTGTCGTCAACGAGCGGGCTCGCGGCAGTCCCACATCGAGCCCGGCTCGATGTCGGGCTCGATGCGGCTACCGGGACAGCCCGCGGCTCAGGCCGCCGACCAGCCTCCGTCGGACGGCAGGATCGCTCCGGACACGTTGGTTCCGTCGTCGCTCAGCAGGAACGTGATCGACGCCGCGAGCTGCGCCGCCTCGGCGATGTCGGGCATGACCGTCATCGCCGCGCTGATCCGTCGTTGGCCGTGCGCGGAGGCGAAGCTCGCCTCGATGCCGGTGGCCACCGGGCCCGGTGCCACGGCGTTCACGCGGATCCCCTTCGGTCCGTACATGAATGCCGAGCTCTTGGTGATCCCGACGATCGCGTGCTTCGACGCGGTGTAGGCCAGGCCTGCAGCCGACCCTCGGAGCCCGGCCTCGGACGCGATGTTCACGATCGAGCCGCGCCCGGCCGCGAGCATGGTGGGCAGGACGGCACGTGTCAGGCGGAACGTGCCGTCCACGTTGACCGCGAAGATGCGCTCCCAGACGGCGTCGGACACCTCGTGCAGCGGGGTCATGTCGTCGGCGATCCCGGCGATGTTCGCGAGCCCGTCGATCCGGTCCCCCGCCGCCGCCACGATGCGCGCGACGTCGTCCTCGTTCGTGATGTCAGCCGTCACGGCCACGATCGCCGCTCCGGCGTGCTCGGCGACGAGAGCCTGCAGCCGGTCCTCGGCGATGTCGACCGCGACGACGCGTCCGCCCTCGCGCGCGATCCGGGACGCGGTCGCGCGGCCGATGCCCGAACCCGCCCCGGTGACGATGACGGTCCTGCCCTCGAACCGGCCGCCGACCACGCGCTCGACCCAGGGCTCGGGCTCGACGTCCTCGTCCTGGTCGTCCGTGTCGGTCTCGTCGGGCTCGTCTGCGGCGACACCGACCGGCAGCTCGCCGCTGTTCGCCCGCGCGACGAGGTCGTCGACCGTCTCCTGCGTGAGCATGCCCTGGCTCATCGCCACGAGGCGCTGCAGCGAGAACAGCCGCACAGGCCGGAGCACGCTCGCGTCCTGCCCCCCTTGCGCGAGCATGTCCCGCAGCAGCGGTCCGCCGACGGGGTGCTTGAGCCACTCGCCGACCGACGAGCTCGCGGTCAGTGCCTTGTCCTTGCGTGCCATGTCGAACCTCTCCTTCCGGTGGGCGTCGGCGTCAACCGACGATCGCGGCTGCGACTCGTGCGGCGGCGTGCTGCGCGCCCAGGTAGCCGAAGACGACCGCGGGGCCGATGGTCGCGCCCGGGCCGGGGTACGTCCGTCCCATGACCGAGGCCGTCGTGTTGCCCGCGGCGTAGAGCCCCTCGATCACGTCGCCGGACTCGTCCAGGACGCGCGCGTGCTCGTCGGTGAGGAGCCCGCCCTTGGTGCCGAGGTCACCCGGGACGAGGCGCACCGCGGTGAAGGGTCCGCGCTCGATCGGGCCGAGGTTGGGGTTCGGCCTCACGGTGGGGTCGCCGTAGTAGCGGTCGTAGGCGGAGTCGCCACGGTGGAAGTCCTCGTCGAGCCCCGACGCCGCGAACCCGTTGAACCGCGCGACGGTCGCGCCCAGCCGGTCCGGGTCCATGTGCAGCAGCCGGGCGAGGTCGAGGAGGGTGTCGGCGACGACGATCGTGCCGTTCTTGCGCAGGGCCTTGGTGCCGCTGGGCGCGATGCTGAAGAGGTAGCGGCGGCGGGCACGTGCGTCCATGACCAGCCAGGACGGCACCGCCGGGGAGACCTCGTCGCGCTCGAGCATGGCGTGCCCGAAGTCGATGTAGCTGGCGGACTCGTTCGTGAACCGCGCACCGCCTTGGTCGACCACCATGCTGTAGGGCATCGACCGCTCGCTGAGCACGAAGCCGTTCATGCCCTCGTCCATGGCGACGCCGGCACCCCACCACGCGTCGTCCATGAGCGCGAGCGCTCCGCCCGCGACCACGCCGGCCTCGATCCCGCTGCCCATGTCGGTCTCGGCGGCCGAGCTCCAGCCGCTCACCCCGTGGTACCGCTCGCGCCACTCCGTACGGTGCGCAAACCCGCCTGCGCCGAGCACGACGCCACCGCGTGTCCGTACGGCACGGGTACGGCCCGGCGATCCCACGATCGCGCCCACGACGACGCCGTCCTCGACGACGAGCTCCGTCAGCGGCGTGCTCAGCAGCACCGGCGTGCCCTGCTCGCGCACGATCGCCATGAGCGAGCACACGAGTGCGGCACCGATGCCCGCGGGGCGCTGACCCGTGACGAGCTTCGACAGCGTGCGACCCACGAACCTGGCGCCCCGCACGAAGCCACCGGTCGTCGACCAGGCGCGAGCGAGGAGCCAGACGTCGTCGGTCTTGAGCGGCAGCGGCATCCCGCCGTCGGACATCCGGGACTGCTGCATCCACGACCCGAGCCGCTTGGTGTTGAACGGCTCCGCCTCGATGCTCCGGCCGATCCGGCCGCCCGGACGTTCGGGGTAGTAGTCGGGGTAGTCCTTGGCCCGCGCCCAGCGCACGCCGAGCTCGCCCAGACGATCGACGACCTCCGGCACCGCCTCCACGAACGCACGACGACGTTCCGGCGAGCTCGCCGGCCCGACGTCGGCGACGACCTCGTCCAGGTAGGTGAGCGCATCCTGCGCCGAGTCCTGCACGCCGTCCCGCAGCATCAGCGGGTTCGCCGGCATCCACAGCCCGCCGCCGCTGCGCATCGTGGTGCCACCCCAGCGATCGGAGGCTTCCACGACCAGCACCGACGCACCTGCGTCCGCCGCGGCGATCGCCGCAGCAAGGCCCGCGCCACCCGTCCCTGCGACCAGGACATCGACGTCGTCATCCCATGACCGCGCCATTGCGGCCTCCTTCGGAAGCTTGAAGCGGAGGAACACCCTCCGCTTATCCAGGGTACCTCTTCCTCCAGCGACGCGGGAGGCGCCAGACTGACCGCTGTGACGACGACGGGGGACGCAGTGCTGCGGGCGGACGCGCAGCGGAACCGGGCCCGGGTGGTCGCGGCGGCGACCGCGCTGTTCGTCGAGGTCGGGCCGGACGTGCCGCTCGACACCGTCGCCCGGGCCGCGGGCGTCGGGATCGGCACCCTCTACCGACGGTTCCCCGACCGCGACGCACTCATGCACGCCGTCGTCAGCGACGCGCTCGACGCCGTCCTCGCGGACGTGAGCCGCGCCCGCGAGCGCTCGGGCACCGCGTGGGACGCGCTCGTCCAGGCGCTCGGATGGTCCCCCGACGTGCGGCTGATCCTGCGCCTCGTGGAGCTCCCGTCCCTGGCGGAGAGCGCCGCCCTGCGGAACGACCCGCACGTCGCCGAGGTACGGGACGGGCTCTTCGCGACGATCGACGCCCTGGTCCACGCCGCACAGCAGGAGGGCACCCTGCGGCTCGACGTGACGACCGGAGACGTGCTGCTGCTCATGTCCGCCGTGAGCCGCGCACTGCCGGCGGCGAGCGACCGCGCCGAGAACGCGTACGTCCGCGCCCACGCGCTCGTCCTCGCCGGGCTGCGCGCCGCCGACCACCCGCCGCTGCCCGGAGACCCGGTCCGGGTGGCCGACCTGTCGTTCTGATCGCGTCGTCCTCCCTGGCACAACGGCACGTCGACCTGCTGCGCGGAGAGCACGACGGAAAGCGTTCGCAGACTCGGGACTACTGGCACTACTGCTCACTGCCGAACCCGTTCGACGCTCGACTTCTCGCAACGTCGCGAGAAGCCCCACGCGGGGTCGAACAGGCAAGGAGTACGCGTCATGGACAGCATGCGGGCCGGCGTCGTCCGGTCGTTCACCGCAGACCTCGACATCGCCGAGGTACCCATCCCCACAGTCGGCCCGCACCAGGCTCTGGTGAAGGTCGACTACTCCGGCGTGTGTCACACAGACCTGCACGCCGCGCACGGCGACTGGCCCGTCAAGCCCACACCGCCGTTCATCCCGGGCCACGAGGGCGTCGGCCACGTCGTCGCCGTCGGCGACTCGGTCACGCGCGTCGCTGTCGGCGACCTGGTCGGCAACGCCTGGCTGGCCTCGGCGTGCGGCGAGTGCGAGTACTGCGAGACGGGCTGGGAGACCCTGTGCCCGAACCAGCAGAACAGCGGGTACTCGGTCGACGGGTCGTTCGGGCAGTACATGCTCGTCGACTCGCGCTACTGCCCGGTCCTCCCCGACGGCGTCGACCCAGCAGCGGCGGCGCCCGTCCTGTGCGCCGGCGTCACGGTCTACAAGGGCCTCAAGATGACCGACACCCAGCCCGGCGAGTGGGTGCTGATCTCCGGCATCGGCGGCCTCGGCCACCTCGCGGTCCAGTACGCGGTCGCGATGGGTCGCCGGGTCGCCGCCATCGACGTCGACGACGCGAAGCTCGCGCTGGCGACGAAGCACGGTGCCGAGGTCGTCGTGAACGCGGCGAACGAGACCGACCCGGCCGCCCGGCTCCAGGAGCTCACCGGCGGGGTGCACGGCGCCCTGGTGACGGCCGTCAACGCCCACGCGTTCCCCCAGGCCGTCGGTGCCCTGCGTCGCGGCGGCACGGTCGCGCTGGTCGGGCTGCCGCCGGACCAGTTCCCGCTCGACATCTTCACGACCGTGCTGTTCGGGCTCACGGTGCGAGGGTCGATCGTGGGAACCCGCAAGGACATGACGGAGGCGCTCGACTTCTTCGCCCGCGGACTGGTCACGCCGACCTTCACCGTCCGGCCCCTCGACGACATCAACGCGATCTTCGCGGAGATGCTGCGCGGCGAGATCGACGGTCGGGTCGTCATGGACATGCGCAGCTGAGCTCGCCCTGGTTCGGGGCGCTGACCTGCGAGTCTGCAGAGGTCGGCGCCCTGCGCCGCGCTATCGTCGGCGCTGTCCACGGCACCGGCGGTCGCACCTAGGGGTCAGCACATGTCCGAGCCCGCTCCGCAGTCGCACCTGACGGTTCGCGGCGCCATCACGCTCGGCGTCGGGGCGATGGTCGGCGCCGGGATCTTCGCGCTGCTCGGGCAGGCCGGCGAGGTCGCGGGCTCGGCGGTGTGGATCTCGTTCCTGCTGGCCGGGACGATGTCCGCCGCGCTCGGGTACACGCTCGTCAAGTTCGCGATGCGCTGGCCGTCGTCCGGCGGACTGATCGTCTACCTGCAGCACGGGTACCGCAGCCGCCGCCTGGTCGGGGTCGCCGCCTGGCTCGGGTACCTGACCGCCATCGTCGTCGTCTGCGCGATGGTCGCGGCGTCGTTCGGCGACTATGCAGCGGACGTGATCGCCGACGGGCCGGCCGGCGGCTGGCTGTCCAAGCTGTGCGCGTGTGCGCTCGTGGCGTTCGGGGCGTGGCTGACGGTCGCGGGGCCGCGTCTGGTCGACCGGGTGCAGTCGGCCATCGTCGGCGTGCTGCTCGTGGTGTTCGCCGTGTTCATCGTCGGCACCCTCTCGCAGGTCGACCTCGCGCTCCTCGCGCCGAGCACCTACCCCGGCGCCTCGGACATCGTCGCCAGCGTGGCGCTGACGTTCTTCGCGTACCTCGGGTTCGCTGTCATCTCCTTCGCGGGCGACGACCTCGCCGAGCCACGCCGCTCCTTGCCTGTCGCGATGTACACCGCGCTCGCGATCACCACGGTGCTGTACGTGCTCGTGTCGCTGGGCGTGTTCGGCACGCTCCCCGTCGACGAGGTCGTGGCCGCCGGGCCTCGCGCGCTCGCCGTGGCCGCGGAGCCCACGCTCGGTCACGCCGGCTACGTCATGATGACGGGCGCCGCGCTGCTCGCCACCTCGTCGAGCGTGACCGCGACGCTCTACGGCTCGGCGGGGCTGACCAGGGCTCTGGCGAGCTCGGGGACGTTCCCGCCCGCGTTCGGGCCGACCGGCCGGCTCGGAAGGCACGGCGGGCTGGTCATCACGGCGGCCCTGACGATCGCCTTCGTGACCGTGCTCAGCATCGGCGCGCTCGCGTCCGTCGGCAGTGCCGTGTCGCTGGCCGTGTTCGTGCTGGTCGCGATCGCGGCGTTCCGCCTCCGGGCCGAGCTCGGCGCCTCGACGCTGGTGACGGTGGCAGCCGTCGCGATCGCCGGGACCGTCCTCGGGTGGTTCGTCGTCGACCTGTTCACGAACCAGCGTCGCTCGTTCTGGTTCATGGTCGGGCTGGTCGCGCTGGCCGTCGTCGTCGACGAGGTGTGGACCCGCCGTCGGCGCTCCGCCGACGCACCGGCGAGCTAGTCGCTCAGCGCTTCTGCTTCCTGGGCGGGATCCGGGTCACCGGCCGCGCGTACTCGATGTAGCAGGCCTTGAGGCCGCACTCCGTGCACGTGAACCAGTGGATCAACGAGTCGGTCTCGTCGTGGTGCAGCTCGATCACACCTGAGGTGATCTCGATCTCGACGTGCTCGCAGGACATCGGAGCTCCTCACGGTGGGCGCGGCCGGCCCGGGTGGGCGCACCCTACGAGCCGGCACTGACACGCGATCCCCAGCCCGCATCCTCTGCTGCTGCCACACTGCCGAGGTGAGCGACGACGCGAGTACCAACCCGGCCCCGTCCGTCGGCCGGACCGTCCAGTCACGCATCTTCCGCGCCGGGGTCTTCGGCCACAGGCCGGTCGTCCCGGTCGCCCCGGAGGCGCTCGCCGCCACGGCTCGGCGGCGGATGAGCAACACCGCCTGGCGGTACGTCGCAGGCAGCGCCGGGCAGCAGCGGACCGCCCGGGCGAACCTCGAGGCGTTCGACCGCCACCGGCTGGTGCCGCGCATGCTCGTGGATGTCGAGCGACGCGACGCCTCCGTCGAGCTCTTCGGCCGCCGGATCCCCGCTCCCCTGCTGTTCGCGCCCATCGGGGTGCTCGAGCTCGCCCACCGGGACGCCGACAGGGCCGTCGCCCAGGCGGCCCGCGAGCTCGGCCTCCCGATGGTCCTCTCCTCCCAGGCGTCGGTGCCGATGGAGGACGTCGCTCGCACCCTCGAAGACGCGCCGCGCTGGTTCCAGCTCTACTGGAGCAAGGACGACGACGTCGTCGACTCGTTCGTCGCCCGAGCCGAGGCCGTGGGCAGCGAGGCGCTCGTCGTCACGCTGGACACGCACGTCCTGGGCTGGCGCACGCAGGACCTGGACGTCGCGTACCTCCCCTTCGCCCGCGCGGAAGGGATCGCGCAGTACACGAGCGACCCCGCGTTCCGACGCCTCGTCGAGGCCCGGGCCGCCTCGCCGGCGGGCGCCGATCCGACTCCGCGACCGACCCTGTCCGCGGTCCGAGCGCTCCTGTCGATGGCTCGCCACTACCCGGGACCCCTGCGCGAGACCCTCCGCTCGCCGCTACCCCGCGCCGCGGTCGACACGTTCCTCGACGTGTTCTCCCGGTCGTCGCTCACCTGGACCGACCTCGCGCGACTGCGCGAGCGGACGTCGCTCCCGATCGTCCTCAAGGGGATCCAGCACCCGGCCGACGCCGCGCTCGCCCTGGACCACGGCGTCGACGGCCTGATCGTGTCCAACCACGGCGGCCGACAGGTCGACGGTGCGATCGCGTCGCTCGACGCGCTGCCCGGAGTCGTCGAGACGATCGACGGACGCATCCCCGTGCTGTTCGACAGCGGCATCCGCGGCGGTGCCGACGTCGTCAAGGCGCTCGCCCTGGGTGCGCAGGCTGTGCTCGTCGGTCGCCCCTGGGTCTACGGGCTCGCGCTCGCGGGGGCCGACGGCGTGCGCGCGGTCATGGAGCACGTGTGGGCCGAGCTCGACCTCACCATGGCGCTGACCGGGGTGCGGTCGATCGACGAGATCGGGCCGCACCTGCTCGCCTGACGTCTCCGTCGGGTGCGCCCGAGTCCTCCCGTCGTCAGCCCGCGCACCGTGCCGCTCGTCGTGCTGCCGTAGCGCGCGGGAGCCAGGCGCGCGCCGATACGGTGGCCTGAGCCGCTCGTCATCGTCGCAACGCCCGGCGACCCCGCCCGGCGTGCCAGCAGAGAGGTGGGTGAGTCCGTGACGACGTATCAGGTCGGGTACTTCGTGGGGAGCCTGTCGTCGACGTCGATCAACCGGACGCTGGCGAAGGCGCGGGTCCGCCTCGCCCCGGACGACCTCGAGCTCAGCGAGATCCCGATCAAGGACCTGCCCCTCTACAGCCCGGACTACGACGAGGACTTCCCTGCCGAGGCCCTCGCGTTCAAGGCGGCGATCCACTCCGTCCAGGCCGTCCTGTTCGTCACCCCGGAGTACAACCGGTCCATCCCGGGCGGGCTCAAGAACGCCATCGACTGGGCGTCGCGACCGTACGGCCAGAACTCCTTCGACCACATCCCGGCGGCCGTGATCGGGATGTCGACCGGGCCCATCGGCACGGCCCTGGCCCAGCAGAGCCTGCGCGGGGTGCTCAGCTTCGTCAACGCGCGTCAGATGACGGCGCCCGAGGCGTACCTGCGCTGGTCGCCGGACATGTTCTCCGACGACGGCGACGTGCTCCTGGAGGCTACCGAGGCGGTCCTGCGCAGATTCATGGCCGAGTTCCGCGAGCACCTCGTGCGGGTACTGACCGTCCTTCCCCGGTCGTGACCTGCAGGGCGCTACATCTCCTGCGCCCAGGTCCGCCCTGCAGGAAGGCCCGAGCACTCCCCCATCTCGAACCGCGCGGCGATCCCCCTCGTGGTCGGCATCCTGATGGCGGTCGTGGGACTCGTCCTGCTGCCCGTCGGGGTGTTTCGTCTCTCGACGAACGTGGACCTCGCCGCGTCCGTCGCAGCAGGCACGCTCGCGCGGCAAGAAGAGCAGGGCGATGGCATCAGCCGATCAGCGGGCGTCCTTCGGGGCGCCGGATGAGCCGTCGCCGCTCGCGCAGGACGAGCGCCGACGCGAAGGTCACGGGGCCGAGCCGGCCGGCGAACATGAGGAGGATGAGGATGAGCTGCTGACCGGAACCCAGGTCCGGGGTGATGCCGGTGGACAGGCCGACGGTCGCGAACGCGGAGACGTTCTCGTACAGGATCTGGTCGAGCGTGAACGGGCTGGTCATCGCGATGGCGAGCGTCGAGGCGACGACCGCAGCGACGCTGAGGAGCGCGACCGAGATGGCCTGGCGGATCACCGCCGGCGAGAGCCGCCGGTCGAACAGCTCGGCATCGGGGTCGCCGCGCAGCTCGGCGATGATCACGAGCAGGAGGACCGCGAACGTCCCGACCTTGATGCCGCCGGCGGTACCCGCGCTCCCGCCGCCGATGAACATCAGGACGTCGACACCGAGCAGCGTGCCGGTGTTCATGTCGGCGGGGTTCACGCTGTTGAACCCCGCGGTCCGGGGCATCACGGCCTGGAAGAAGCCGACCAGCATCCGACCCGCGGGATCCAGCGGGCCGAGCGTCGCGGGGTTGCCCCACTCGGCGATCGTCACGAACAGCGTCCCGCCCACGAGCAGGATGACGGTCATCAGGAGGGTGAGCCGGGTGTGCACGCTCCACCGGCTCGGCCGACGGTGCTGGCGCAGGACCTCGAGGATGACGGGGAACCCGATACCGCCGATGATCACGGCGAGCGCGATGGGCAGGCAGATCCACGGGTCGGTGGCGAAGCCGATCAGGTTGTCGCTGAACAGCGCGAAGCCCGCGTTGTTGAACGCAGAGACGGAGTGGAAGACGCCCCACCACAGGCTCGTGGTCCACGGCTCGTCGTAGGCGGTCGCGAAGCGCAGCGTCAGGACCAGCGCGGTGACGGCCTCGACCGTGACACTGATGAGGGCGACGCCGACCAGCACGGCGCGCACGTCGCCCAGTCCGCTGCTCTTCGTCTCCCGGGCCGCCAGCACGCGGGAGCCGAGCCGGAGTCGCCGCGAGATCAGCAGGCCGAGCAGGGACGCCAGGGTCATGACCCCGAACCCGCCGACCTGGATGAGCACGAGGATCGCCACCTGACCGAACGGCGACCAGTACGTCGCGGTGTCGACGACCGTCAGGCCCGTCACACAGAGTGCCGACGTCGCCGTGAACAGGGCGACGAGCGGCGGCGCACCTCCCGGGCCGGCTCTGGCGATCGGCAGCATCAGCAGCAGCGTGCCGACCAGGATCCCGGCAGCGAACGCGACCACGATCACCTGCAGCGGCCGCGACGACCCCTGCCGCAGCCCGTGGGAGCCGGCGACGAACGGGCGCCGCGGACGACCCGGCGAGCTCGGTCTCACGGCCATGGCGTTCCACCTCGTGCGCAGGACGCGGACCGGTGGCCCACGAAGCCGGCACGAGTGCCGACCTGCCGAGCCTACGAGGCCGGCCGATCAACGCACGTGGCCGCCGTTCGGCGTGTTCCCGAGCGACGGTGCGGTGGCGTGACCGCACCGCCGCCCGGAGGCGCTCAGTAGCCTCGCGAGCTGTTGGCGGCCACCGGTGCGCCGCGCAGGGTCGCGACGTACTCGCCGGCCGTCATCGGCTTCGAGAACATCGGGTAGTCGAACGTGATGGCGTTGTCGTGCTCGGCCTGCGAGGTCGCGCCGACGGAGTCGGTGAGGGTGATGACCTCGAAGCCCTTCTCGTAGGCCGAGCGCATGGTCGACTCGACGCAGCAGTTGGTGAGGAAGCCCGCGAGCACCACGGTCGTGATGCCCTTGGACCGCAGGATGAAGTCGAGGTTCGTCGAGCCGAAGGCATCCAGACCGCGCTTGCCCTCGATGACGATGTCGCCCTCGACGGGTGCGACGTCCTCGACGATCGCCGCGCCCCACGATCCCTTGACGAAGGCGTGGGAGTCGACGACGCCCTTGAGGATCCCGTAGGGGTGCGCCGTGATCTCGCCGTAGCCCTCCTGGAAGGAGATGGGGCTGTGGATCACCGTGGCGCCCGCAGCGCGGGTGGCCTCCAGGGCGGTCTTGGCGTGCGCGAGCATGTCGGTGCTCTGCATCACGGCCTCGACCGCGCCGTGCAGCACACCGCCCTCGGTGGTGAAGTCGTTCTGGAACTCGATCAGGACGAGTGCGGTCGTCTCCGGGTTCATCTCTGGCTCCTTTGCTGGAAATGCGGACGGGCGGAACGGGTGGTGCGGATCAGGGGAGGGCCTGCTCGGCCAGCAGCTCGACGACGTGTCGGTAGGTGGCGCCGGTGGCTCGCGACATCCCGAGCTCGCAGGTGCGGTTGCAGCTAGCGTGCGCCTGCGCGTCGAGCCGGACAACCTCGGCGGCCTCACGCCGGGTGGCGGACGCCGTCAGCTCCGGGTGCAGCATGCCGCGGTCGCCCGCGAACGCGCAGCAGCCCCAGTCGAGGGGGACGTTGACCGTCTCGGCGACCGCCGACGCGACGGTCGTCAGAGCCGGGTCGAGGCCCAGCTGGGTCGACGAGCAGGTCGGGTGCAGCGTCACCGAGGACAGCCGCTCGAACGGCCCGAGCACGGGCAGGACGCGCTCGGCGACGAACGCCACGACGTCGATCACCCGGAACTCGTCGCCCAGCAGGTGCCGGAAGCCCTCGGTGCACGACGACGCGTCGCAGACGATGGGCAGCCGGGCGCCGTCGGTGGCCTCGCGAACGAGCGGCAGCACGCGCGCTCGCATCGCCTCGTGCCCCGCCGCGATCCCCTTGGACGACCAGGGGGTGCCGCAGCAGACCGACTCGATGGCGTCGGGAACCAGCAAGGAGATACCGGCCGCCGCGCACAGATCCTCGAACGCGACCTGGACCCCAGGGCCCTCGGCCGGGCCGAACATGACGTTCACGCAGGCGGGCAGGTAGACGGCATCGGGTGGCGACCACGGCCGGGAACGGCGTCGGGACGCGCCACCGCGCGGGAGGTCGGCGGACCACTGCGGCACGGTGTCGGCGCCCAGCAGGACACGACCGGCCGCGGTGACCGCCGACACGAAGGGCAGGGCCGGGGCCGCCGTGAGCGCCGCCGAGGCCAGTGCCGTCGTGCTCCCCCAGTGCTTCGCCGCGACGGTCCAAACGGCGGCGGTCGGCGCGGGGAGGTTCTCGCGGCGCAGGGTCTTGACCAGCAGGCCCGTGTTGATACCGACCGGGCACGCGGTGCCGCACATGCCGTCGACCGCGCACGTGTCCACCGCGGGGTACTCGTACGCCTTCTCGAGCCGCTCGGCCGTCGTCGCGTCACCGGCCAGCTCGGCGGCGCGGATGTCCCGACGGAGCACGATGCGCTGCCGCGGCGTGAGCGTCAGGTCGCGCGACGGGCAGACGGGTTCGCAGTACCCGCACTCGACGCAGCGGTCGACCTCCGGCTCGATCTGCGGCGCCAGCTTGATGTGCCGCAGGTGCGCCTGCGGGTCGTCGGAGAGCAGGACGCCGGGGTTGAGCAGCCCGCGCGGATCGAACAGGGCCTTGACCTCGCGCATGACGTCGTAGAGCTCGTCGCCGTACTGCCGTCGGACGAAGGGCGCCATGACCCTGCCGGTACCGTGCTCGGCCTTGAGGGAGCCCCCGTTGTCGAGCACGAGCGAGACCAGGTCCTCGGTAAATCCCGCGTACCGGGCCAGCTGCTCGCGCGTCTCGAACCGGTCGGTGAGCATGAAGTGGATGTTGCCGTCCTTGGCGTGCCCGAAGATCACCGAGTCCTCGTAGGCGTACCGGTCGAACAGCCCGGTCAGCGACGTGCACGTGTCCGCCAGCCGTTCGACCGGGACGACGACGTCCTCGAGCAGGGCGGTCGTGCCGCTGCGGCGCGCCCCCGCGACCGACGTGTAGAGCCCCTTGCGCAGGCGCCAGAGGTCGCGACGCACGACGACGTCGGTGGTCGGCTGCGCGGGTCCGAGCGCCGAGCGCGCTCCCTCGACGAGGCGCGCGAGCTCGTCGGCGGAGGTCGCCTGGTACTCGACGAGCAGCGCGGCCTGCCGGTCGACGGTCAGCGCGGCGACTGCGGCAGGGCAGTCCGCCAACCCCTGCCCGACCCGCAACGAGGTCGCGTCCATGAGCTCGAGCGTCGCGGCGCCGGTGGCCACGAGGCCCGGCAGCGCCCGGTTGGCCGAGGTGAGGTCGTCGAAGACCAGCAGGGTGGCGGCGGCGTGCGGACGCAACGGGACGGTGCGGAACGTCGCGGAGGCGACGAAGGCCAGAGTCCCCTCGCTGCCGACGACGAGGTGCGCGAGCATCTGCGGCACCGTGTCGAAGTCGACCAGGGCGTTGATCCCGTAGCCCATCGTGTTCTTCATCGAGAACTGTCGCGCGATCGTCGCGACGGACGCGGGGTCGGCGAGCACGCGCCGTCGCAGCGCGTGCAGCCCCCCGTACAGGTCGGGCTCAAGGGTGCGCAGCCGCTCGTCCGCGTCGGGTGCGCCCGTGTCGACGACCGTCCCCGACGGGAGCACCGCGACCAGCGACTCCAGGGTGCGGTAGCTGTTCTCGACGGTGCCGCACGCCATCCCCGAGGAGTTGTTGGCGACGACGCCCCCGATCGTGCAGGCGACCTCGCTCGCCGGGTCAGGCCCCAGCTTGCGGCCGTACCGGGCCAGCCGAGCGTTCAGGTGCCTGACCGTGACTCCCGGTTGCACGCGCACGCGCTCGCCGCCGTCGAGCACGTCGATCTGCTGGAAGTAGCGCCGCACGTCGACGAGCACGCCGTCTCCCCCGGCCTGCCCGGACAGGCTGGTCCCGCCCGAACGGAACGTCAGCGGCACGCCGGCGACGGCCGTCGCGCGGAGCAGGCGCCCGACCTCGTCGGCGTCCCGCGGGGCGACGACGGCCCGTGGGACGAGCAGCATGTGCGACGCATCGTGGGCGACGGCCCGGCGCAGCAGCTCGTCCGTGCGCACCTGTCCGGAGTCGCCGACGCACCCCGCGAGCAGGGCGGCGAGCGTGTCCGGCGTCGGTGCCGTCGAGATCATGGAAGCTCCATCTGACGTGTCGTCAGATTGTCGGACAAGTAGACTCACCTGACAAGAGGTCAGCACCCCTTACTCTTCAGTGACTCAGCGAAGAGGCGCAGCGAAGGGACGCAGATGGCGCGAGGGATCGTGGTGACGAGCCTCGTCGACGCCGTCGTCGACGACCTGCGGACCCTCGTCGTGACCGGCGCCCTCGCGCCCGGCACCCCGCTCACCGAGCTGGACGTGGCCACGCGGTACGACGTGGCCCGGGCAAGCGCCCGTGCCGCGATCGAGCGACTCACCGCCGAGAAGGTCCTGGTCCGCAACAACCACAAGACGGCCAGGGTCGTCGAGCTGGGCCCGGACGACGTGCGGGACATCTACCGGACCCGCACCTACCTCGAGTCCGAGGTGCTGCGCCGGCTCGCCGACGAGCGCCGGGTGCCGGAGTCCGCTCGGGAGGCCAACGCCGAGATCGCCGCGCTCTGGGCCCAGGGTTCGTACGCGGTGGTGGAGCCGGACATGCGCTTCCACACGAGCCTGATCGACGCGCTCGGCAGCACCCGGACCAGCGCGATGTACCACTCGCTCGCGTTCGAGGTGAAGCTCTGCATGGGCCAGCTCCAGGGACGGCAGCGGTTGAGCCCGGAGATCATCGTCGCCGAGCATGCCCGTCTGCTCGAGCTCATCGGCGCCGGCGACGCGGACGGCGCGGCCCGCATGCTCGACGAGCACCTGGCGCGCGCCCGTGAGCTGCTCGCCGCGTCGCTCGGCGGCGAGGCAGGCCCGGAAGCGTTCGTCCACTCCTCGGCTCTGCCGGCTTGACCTGAAACGCTCGACCCCTCGCGAGGTCACCAGCCGGCAGTGCCTTCGTGCCGTGGCTCGAGGACGACGACCGCGGTCGGCGACGGCCGCCTGGCCGCGAGCTGGTCGAGGCCGACGTCGATCTCCTGCCACCGGACCCACAGCCGGTCGCGTTCCTCACCCACGGCCGCCCGACCGTGCACCTCCCGACGACCCCCGTGAAGCTCGACGGTCACGTCCGGCTGCGCCTGCAGGTTGAGCCACCACGCGGGCTCCGGCGCCGCCCACCCGTTCATCGCGAGCGTGACCAGGTTCGGTCCGTCCTCGAAGTACCCGAGGATCGCGGTGCGCCGCTCACCGGTCCGCCGCCCGACCGTCGTCAGGGCCAGGGTCCCCCACTTGCCCGGCTTCGGACGCCACACGCCTCGCCCTCGGGTCAGGCGGAAGTACGCGCGGTGCACGGCCCAGAAGGTGCGGACGACCCACCGTGGCGGAAGTCGCGGTGCCTTCGGGTTCGAACCGCCGGTCTCTTCCACCAGCCGTCCTCCGTCCCCAGAGCGCCGGTCCACGAGGTGACGGCGCCGCCTCGGGCCTTCGAGGCGCGCCTCGAAGGGCGCAATCAGGCTACCGGCGGTCCGCTCAGGACGGTGGGCACGTACTCGAGGAGCTGCAGCCGACCGTCGAACGTCTGGCTCGCGACCATGTCCAACCGGACGTCGGGATAGCCGTCGTAGATCCGCTCCTGCCCCGTCGCCCCGGTGATGACCGGGAAGACGACCACCCGGAAGCGGTCGACGAGGTCGGCCTCCAGCAGCGAGCGGCACAGGGACAGGCTGCCGAGCGTGCGCAGCTGGGCGCCGTCCTGCTTCATCGACCGGACGACGTCTACCGCGTCCTGCGAGACCAGACGCGTGTTGGCCCACTCGAGCGGTTCGGTCAGGGTCGACGAGAACACGACCTTGTCGGCGTCGGTGAGCGGCGAGACGCCGGGCTCGTCCGACGCCGCGAAGCCCGACATCACCCGGTACGTCGTCGCGCCCATCAGAACCGTGTAGTCACCTTCGGGTGCCCTGTCCAACCACCCCAGGTACTCGGGACCTTCCATGCCCCAGAAGCCCGGCCAGCCCTCCGCGGACGCGTAGCCGTCGAGCGACGTGATGAAGTCCACCAGCAGCTCTGCCATCGCCTCTCTCCTCTCCCTCGCCGTCCACCGTGCGCGGCGCACGGTGCGAGAGCAACTCGAGCGGCCTCCTGCCTTATCGACGTCGACGTCGACGTCGACGTCGATCGGCGTCAGATCACCTCGTCCAGCTCGGCCTGCACGATCGCGCCGATCAACGAACACGCCGCGTCGCCTCAGGTGGCGCGCACACTTGTCGGGTCCGCGTCGTTGTGGCCGCCACGCCCGACGGCACGCTCGAGAAGCGAGACCACCATGGACGAGACCGGCGCCCGACACTGGGTCGTCAACCGCGAGCGCTACGACCGCATGTACGAGCCGTTCCAGGCCGCCCTGCTGTCGGCCATCGACATCCGGCCCGGGGAGCACGTGCTCGACGTGGGCTGCGGCTACGGCACGACCACGCTCGCCGCGGCCGACCTCGCTCGACCAGGGAAGGTCACGGGCATCGACCTCTCACCGACCATGCTCGGTCTGGCGCGAACGAGGGCCGTCGGTCGGGACGACATCGAGTTCATCGAGGACGACGCGCAGGTCCATGCGTTCCTGCCATCCACGTTCGACGCCGTGCTGTCCCGGTTCGGGCTCATGTTCTTCACCGACCCGGTGTCCGCTCTCACGAATCTCCGTCGCGCCGCCCGACCCGGCGGGCGCCTGGCGTTCATCTCGTGGCGGCCCCTGGCGCACCAGCCCTGGCTCCGTGTCCCCGGAGCAGCCGCCGCGCGCTTCGTCGGGGTTCCTGACCTGACGAACCGTGACGGGCTCGGAATGTTCTCCCTCTCCGACGAGCACCGTGTGAGGAACCTGCTCGACACCGCGGGATGGAGAGCAGTGGCGCTGGAACCGGTCACCACGAAGATCCTTGTCGGAGGCGGGGGCTCCACCGAGGACGCCGTGACGTTCCTGCGCAGCGGTTCGCTCGGTCGGCGGCTCCTGGACGGCGCAGACGAGATCGCCGAAGCCCGCGCACTGGCCGAAGTGAGAGCAGCCCTTGCTCGGCACACCGAGTCCGACGGGGTCCGCCTGGAAGCCAGCGTCTGGCTGGTCCAGGCAACGGCCTGAGGAAGCGCTCGGCAGGAGAACCCTGCGCGACACGCCCGGACAACGCGCGCGTCGACCCCCCATCGCGCTCGCAGGCCAGCGCCCGCAGCGGCCGGGTCTCGCGTGAGAGCTTGCCCGCCAGACGGGCGAACCACGTCGTGACGACATCAATAGGGCGGTCTGCGCTGCCGATGGAGTGACAGAGCCTCCCAAAAGGGGGCAACGAGTCCGATCTCCATCGTCGTCCAGTCACGGAGCACCACTCATGCCTCGCATCTTCCGCCGATCGCTGACGAGCACCCTCGTCTCCGCGGTCGCGGTCGGAACCTTTCTCCTGGCGGCACCCCCTTCGGTCGCGGACACGCAGCCGCCGGTGGTCTACCACGACGAGTGGCCGACGCTCGCGGCCGACGCGTTCACACGAACGTCGACCGAGGGTTGGGGCACGGCCCGGGCCGGGGGGAAGTGGACGCATGCAGGGGTGACGTCGAGCTACCGGGTCAACGGCTCGGCCGGCACGATCGCCGTTCAGCGAGCGGGGTCGACGCTCTCCTCCTACCTCGGCGGGGTCTCCTCGACCGACACCGACGTCACGGTCTCGCTCAGCACCAACCGGTTGCAGACCGGCACCGGTAGCTACGTCTCGGTCGTCGGCCGACGCGTCGGCACGGTGAACCTCGGCACGAGGCTTCGGCTGAGGTCGGACTCGACGGTCGCCGTGTCGCTTCTGGACGGTTCCGCGACCATCGGCCTGGTGTCGTTGCCTCGAAAGCTCGGCGTCGGCACCAAGCTCATGGTGCGCACCCAGGTCATCGGAACGGCCCCGACGACCCTGCGCACGAAGGTCTGGTTCGCCGGCACGAGCGAGCCGACCGCGTGGACCGTCAAGGGCGTCAGTGCCGTGGCCAGGACGGAGCCCGGAACGGTCGGCGTCTCCGCGTACCTGGCGGGTTCGGTCACCAACGCGCCGATCACCTTCACGTTCGACAACTTCGCGGCCCGGACGACCAAGCCCGTGTCTGTGGCCAACTACGTGCCCACGGCACAGTTCAGTGCAACGGTCACCGGCGCGAGTGCAACGCTCGACGGGACCGCCTCCAGCGACGTCGACGGCACGATCGCCTCGTGGGCCTGGGCTTTTGGCGACGGCACCACAGGCACCGGTCAGCGGACGTCGCACAAGTACCTGACCGCCGGGCAGAAGTCGGTGACACTCACGGTCACCGACAACTCCGGTGCCAAGCACTCGACGACCAAGACCGTCACGCCGCAGCTCGCGGCCATGCCCAGCGCCGACAACACCGGCGTTCCGGCCGGCAAGACCATCACCAAGGTCGTCCTGGGCAACGTCGCGGTCACCACGGACGGCACCGTCATCGACGGCTGGGACATCCGCGGTTACGTGTCGGTCAGGGCCAAGAACGTCGTCATCCGCAACTCCTACATCCGCGGCGCGGCCGTCCCCGAGAGGAACGACCTGGTCCGGGTCCAGGGCGACGCCTACTCGGTGACCATCGAGGACTCCACGCTGGTCGCCCAGACGATGAGCCCGAACGTCGACGGGGTCAAGGGCTGGAACTTCACGCTGCGCCGCGTCGAGATCGCCAACGTGATCGACACCGTCCACATCCATGGATCGAACGTCCTCGTCGAGGACTCCTGGATGCACGACAACGCGCACTACTACAGCGACCCGAACTGGAACGGCGGCCCGAGCCACAGCGACTCGGTGCAGATCCAGTCGGGCTCCAACATCACCGTCCGGCACTCGACGATCACCGGCTCGCACAACGCGGCCTTCATGGTGACCCAGGGCACCGGGCCCGTCACCAACTTGTCGATCTCGGGCAACTACCTCGACGACGGTGCGTGCACGATCAACGAGGCCGCCTCGACGTACGGCGCGCCGACCGGGATGGCCGTGCTGAACAACGTGTTCGGTCGCGGCATGCAGTACGCGGGCTGCGCGGTGCGCATCCCGACTGCCTACGCTCTCGACCTGCGCGGCAACACCTACCAGGACGGGGCCGTCGTCACCCGGACCAACATCTGATTCGTCACGTCCCGCCGACAGCCGCAGCTCCCCGCCGGGCTTCAGGGTGACCCGATCGGGTGTTGTCACGCCCCGGGACCAACCAACCCGACCGTCCGCACGTTCTTTGACTGTCGACCTGCCCTGCCTGGGCGGGGGCGGCGACCTGCCGGCCGGGGTGTACCTGGCCGTGCTTGGTCTGACCCTGAACGCCAACGGGACGACCTACGCCGACGAGGGCCCGGTCGACGTGTTCGTCGGCGGCTACGACGCGGCGATCGCAGCGACACAGAGCTGGGACAGGACGAGTAGGAGACGCAGGCGTTCGGTGCGCACCGGACGAACGTCTGAAGAAGGGCGGGCGGTCCCGAATCCTGACCGCGCGCGTCAGCCGAGTCGAGCGACCCGCACGACGTCGGTGTAGTGCTGCGCCCCGGCGTAGGCCAGGCCGACCAGCATGGTGCCGACACCACGAACCTCGATGAGACCCGCAGGGATCGGCGCGCTCCAGACCTGGTCCGGGCCGGTCAGCGAGTACGCGTCGATCCGGTCGCCGCCCGCCTGGCCCGGACTCCGCACGGCGAGGAGGGCACGACCGTCGGTCATGATGCTGCCGTAGGTGACGCCGTCGGACGGCTCGACGGTCCAGAGCAGCCTGCCCGAGCGCCCGTCGAGAACGTCGATCCCCTGACCTGCGAGCACGTAGACACGCCCCAGCAGGACGAGTGCGCCGTACCCGCTCGTCGAGATGTCGGCCGTCCAGAGGGTCCGGCCCGTGGTCGCGTCGGAACCGCGCAGCGAGCCGACCCGGACCGCCTCCTCGCCACCGTCCGTGGCTGCCGAGGGCGTGGGCAGCGTGAGGATCAGGTCGGGCAGGC
This sequence comes from Cellulomonas sp. P4_H4, assembly GCF_056400865.1. Lineage (NCBI taxonomy): Bacteria > Bacillati > Actinomycetota > Actinomycetes > Micrococcales > Cellulomonadaceae > Cellulomonas > Cellulomonas sp. P4_H4. The sequence goes on along the minus strand of NZ_JBFUKL010000001.1, from coordinate 413,458 downwards.
TGCCGTCGTCGACGGCCGGGTAGACCAGGTCGCCCGAGAGGTCGTGCTCCACCGTGCCGTCGGCGCCGAGCAGCTGCGTGCTCGTCCCGCTGCTGCTGTGGGTGACCGCGAGGAAGCGGTCGGCGACGGGAGCCTCGACGATCGAGCTGCCATCCATGGACGCGTCCCGCTCGGGCTGCACCGCCAGCGGCACGCCGTCCTCGTCGAGCCGCATCGCCCAGCTGCCTGAGCTGACCTCGATGAGGCCGGCGGCGCTCTGGACCGACGGCACGTAGCTGGGGCGGATCGCAATCGGGGGGACGTCGAGGTGCCGGGACCACACCGTCTCGCCCGAGCTGGGTTCGTACGCGGCGACGTCGATCCCGTTGTCGGCCCAGAGGGCCAGGACGACATGGCCGCCTGCGATGGCCATCCCGGCCTCGCTCGTTGGCCACTGCGCGATCTCGTGCCCGTCGTGAGTGTCGAGGACCCGCACGAGCGTCTCGGTCGCGGGGACCCTTTCGTACAGGCCGTTCGTCTCGAACCCGTCACTGACCATGCACGCGAGCAAGGTCGGGTCCACCGCCCGGGGTCCGACCGGCAGGCAGTGCCCCGACGACGCATCACCCTCGCCCTCGCGCGCCTTCGCCAGACCCGCGTTCGGGCCGTACACGACGGTCGACCAGCGTTCTGCACCCGTCGCGAGGTCGATGGCAGCGACCCTTTGCGCGCCGTCCGGGTCGACCACGATGTTCATCGCCGCCCCGTCGGCCACGATCCCGCCCGCGGCCGCCTGGGTCGACGCGCCGGCGATGTCCCAGCGGATCGGCAGGTCGGGCTCGATCGGGTCGAGCACCCCGGGCACGTCGGTCAGGCCGGCGAGCAGCGACCGCTGACGTGCGTCGGTGATGCCCTGGTAGGCGACGAGCGCGAGCACGACGGTCGCCGCTGCGGCAGGTATCAGCCACCATCGGCGGTGTCGACGAGGCGGTCCCGGGACACCCCCCTCGTCGTCCACCGCGGCGCCCTCGCTCACGGCGTCGACGAGCTCGATGTCCTCCATGCCGCCCCCGCGTGCCATCCGGCGATGATATTGCGTCGCAGATGGTCGCCCGGGGAACTACCCCCGAAGGTTCCACGGATCAAACCACGCATCCCCCGGGCCTCTGGGGGATCAGTCTTCCAATCCGTACCTGCTGCACCGCGGGCGGCTGGATCGCGCCAGTCGTCGGTACCAGAACGGGTTCTCCGCACTCCCGGAATGGCTCCGAGTGCGGAGGGCGTCCCCACTCGCCACCAGTGGTATCGCGCGCCGGCGAGCACCACAGGTGGACGCTCGCGTACACCGCGACGCGCTTCCCCCGGTGGCCACCCTGTCCCTCGTCCGGGAAGCTCCCGACGATGCTTCTGTTACCTCACGTCCAGGTTCAGCTGGCGGCGTCGATCTCGGGGAATCTCCACGTCCCGTCCAGGATCTCCGGCCGTGGCCGGTACATCCGAACGGTGTAGTTCCACCCGTCCTGGACGGGGAGCGGGTTCAGGTCGATGGCGTCACCCCCGAAGGTCACTGTTATCGAGCCGTCCGGGTTCTTCGAGCCAGAGACACTGTTGACGCTGTAGGCGTCCAGCTCGTTCGCATGGAGAAATCCGTCGGCGCCGTAGACGGTGATGGACCAGAACGCCTCTACGGGAACGGCCGCGGCTGTGATCGTGTATCGGCCAACCGGCAGGTTCGGCTCGCGGCTCTCGTAGTAAGCCTCGCGCTCGGGCAGCCCGCCCCAGCCTGCGGCGGTGCCGAGCAGATGGGCGTGAACGTCGACCTCGTTGCGCGTACCAAACATGCCGTGGGTGCCGTGGAGGCCCTTCGATGCTTCGGCGAGCACAGCTGACCGGACCGCCGTGAACGACTCGTCGTCGTAGTCCGGGAGGTCGAGAGGCTCGTCGGAATCGGCGCTGAGGGCTAAGCCGTCCTGGAGGCCGTGGACCTGGGAGATGTCGTCCGGGTCGGTGGGGTCGACCAGAATGCGGGCGGCCAGCAGCACGTACGGCGTGTCGAACTCGTCCATGGTCAGCACGTACTCGCCGGGCTCCGTGAAGACCCGGTTGATGTAGTGGTCCTGGTTGACGACCATCACCGTCAGGTACCTGCCGGAGGCGTCTGGGATGGAGACCGCGGCCCCGGCGGAGATGTTCACGACGGCGAAGCTGTACAGGGTGTCGCGGTTCGTACGGATCACCGTCTGTTCGTCCACCGGCACCGGCTCTCGGTGGTGCTTCCAGCGGTTCAACCCGCCGGACTCGGCCTGTAGGCCCACGAGCATGCGGTTGGTCTCGGCCCGCACGAAGTTGTCTTCGGTCACCGCAATCGCCATGGAGGACTCCCCATCGGTAGAAAACGCTCGAGTTTGCAGCGTATCCACCTGCAGCTGAGTGGCTCGAGGGCCCGATGCTCGACGGGACGATCCCTGGGTCAACTCCTGCAGAGAAGTCAAAGTCCTCTTGGGGTGCGCCTCCGATCAGGCAGAACCACGGTTCCGGCAGGTCGCGTTGGCGTCACAGGAGTCGATTGCGCCGATCTCTTCGGCACGCACCGTTGAACGCTGTCGGAGCAGGCCCGCTTCGACGACAACAACTGAACAGAGTACGAGCCCCGCGACCCACGCACTGTTGGGGACTGGGGCACGCTGCGATGCCCGCAGGCCGACTACCATCGGCGAGCGGGAGCAGGCGAACCACACCGGAGTTGTACGGAGGGTTCTACGGATTGAAACCCTGATCTCCCGGGCCTCTAGCTCAATTGGCAGAGCAGCGGACTTTTAATCCGCGGGTTGTGGGTTCGATCCCCACGGGGCCCACCGTGACCGGTCAGGACGCCCCGACCGACGCACTGCTGGGCGACGTGCGCTGCAGGAGCCAGGCATCGAGCTGCGTGGCGGGCATGGGGCGGGCCAGGTGGTAGCCCTGGGCCTGCTCGCACCCGAGCTCGCGCAGGCGGTCCCAGACGTCGGGCGTCTCGACGCCCTCAGCGACGACCCGGAGGCCGAAGCGGTGCGCCAGCGTGAGCAGCGACTCCGCCACGTAGGCGTCCTGCTGCTCACCGAGCATGCCGGTGATGAAGGTGCGGTCGATCTTGAGGGCGTGCACCGGGAGGGTCGACAGCAGCGCCATGGACGTGTACCCGGAGCCGAAGTCGTCCAGCGAGACGCGGATGCCCATGGCGGCGAGCTGGTGCAGCACCGCGGTGGCGGCCGCGGGGTCGGCCATCACGGCCGTCTCGGTGATCTCCAGCTCGAGCAGGTGCGCCGGCAGGCCGGTCCGCACGAGCGTCTCCATCACCATCGCGGGCAGGTCCCCGCCGACCAGGGATCGAGGGCTGATGTTCACCGCGACCGCCAACGGACGGCCGGCGGACCGCCACTGCACCGCCTGACGGCACGCACGGTCGAGCACCCACTCGGTCAGCGGGTGGATCAGACCGGTCGGCTCGGCCATGGGGATGAAGGAGACGGGCTGCAGCAGTCCGTGCCGCGGATGAGCCCACCGCACCAGCGCCTCGACCGAGAGCACCTCGCTCGAGTCGAGCTCGGCCTTCGGCTGGTAGTGCAGCACCAGCTCGTCGTGGTCGATCGCCTGTCGCAGCTCGGCGAGCAGCTGCAGCTGGACGACGTCGTGCGGGTCCACCTCGGAGCTGTAGGGCACCACGCGGGAGCCCGAGCGCTTGGCGGCGTACATGGCGATGTCGGCGCGCTGCAGCAGGCCGGCGACGTCGGGAGCGTCGTCGGGAAGGATTGCCAGCCCCGCGCTGGCCTGGACGTCCAGGAGCACGCCCTCGACGGTGAAGGCACTTCCGTCGAGCCCGTCGACGAGTCGGCGCGCCACCGCCATGGCGGCCCCGGGGGTGGCGATGTCGCGGATCAGGACCGCGAACTCGTCGCCGCCGAGCCGGACCACCAGGTCCGTCTGGCGCGCGAGGCGGGTCAGCACGTGGGCCACCTGCACGAGAAGCGCGTCGCCGGCCTGGTGGCCCAAGGTGTCGTTGACGGCCTTGAACCGGTCCAGGTCGAGCAGCAGCAGGCCCGACACCTCGTGGCCACGCAGCGACGACTCCGCCTGCGCCAGCGCAAGCCGGTTGCCCAGCCCGGTCAGGGGGTCCCGCAGCGCTTCCTTCTGGCGGCTCCGCGCACGGCGGTTCGTCTGGACGAGGCCGGTGCCGACGAGCAGCGCAGCCAGGCCTAGCGCCGCGTAGAGCCGCAGGATGTCCTGCGTGACCTCCGCGCGCACGGAGGGCAGAACGGCCTCGACAGTCGCATCGGCAGTCCCGTCCTCGTCGGCGTCGTAGGCGACGAAGACCTCGATCGTGTCCTGGCCGTCGACCGAGCGGTCACCAGGCTGGGTGAACATGGGCTCCCTGGCCGCGCGCTGTCGCTCGTCCAGCGGCATGCGGATCTCGTCCACGGGGTGCCCGGCGTCGGCGAAGAGCAGCGTCCCGTCGAGCCGCCACACCTCCAGGCCGTACAGCAGACCTCGACCGCTCAGGACGTTCACGTTGGTGTTCATCGTCGCCGCCACCGACGGCGTGAGCGGGTCGGAACCCTCCAGGTCGCTGGAGGTGACGTTCTGCTCGACCGCCATGGCGACGACCGTCTGCGCCGTCAGACCTGCCTGCCGGACAGCACGCTGCTCGACATGGGACGCCAGCTGCGCGCCGACGAGCGCTGCCGCCAGGACGACGACAGCCACGGCGCAGCCGAGCAGCCACCCGGGCACAGGTCGAAGACGCCAGCTAGTCACGTCGTATACATCGACCGGTGTGGTCCAGGTCCTGAGTGGATGCGACCGTCCAGGTCAGCGCGGCTGCGGTCAGCGGCGACGCAGACCGACCGGGGCAGGAGGTTCGTCGCCCTCGACCCAGGTCGCAGACGCCCACACCGCGGCGAGGGAGATCGTCAGCTCGGCGCTCTGATCGTTGAGGACGACGAGCTGGTGCTGCGCGCCCTGCTGGGCCTTGAGCCGCATCGAGAGCTGGCTGATCGCGCTGTTGTCCTTCTGCGGCCCGAGCTCGTGCGTGACCCCCACGGCGCGCGAGCGCCGCATCTTGGGCGAGCGGGCCGCAGGTGCGAGAACCTCAGGGATGACCCGACGCATCCAGACCGACGACCCGACGTCCCGACGCATCGCCCGCGTCCTGCTCGGCCTCAGCCTGCTGTTCGCGGGCATCAGCCACCTGACCTTCGCGCGCGACGAGTTCCGTGCGCAGGTCCCTGGCTGGTTCCCGCTCGACGACGACGTCACCGTCCTCGCGTCGGGTGCGGTCGAGGTGGGGCTAGGCGCGAGCCTCGTCCTGTCGCGCCGTCGGACGGCGGTCGGGCTCCTCACAGCCGCGTTCTTCGTCGTGATCTTCCCGGGCAACGTCGGTCAGTGGCTCGAGCGCAAGGACGGCTTCGGGCTGGACACCGACGGGCGCCGGCTGGCCCGCCTGTTCTTCCAGCCCGCCCTCGTCGCGTGGGCCCTGTGGTCGACCGGCGCCCTGCACGCGCTGCGGAGAAGGGCGCGCGCCTGACCTCGACGCGTGTCTACTGTCGAGCCGTGAGGGTCAGCAGCTGATGTGGTGGCGGGTCGCCGCGTCGGCGCTGCTCGGGGTCGTGCTGCTGTGGGTCGCTCTGCTCGTGGCGCTCTGGCGCCTGGCCCCGGAGAACGCGTCTCTGCGCGAGCTGCTCCGGCTGCTCCCCGACGTCGTGCGGCTCCTGAAGCGGTTGGCGGGCGACCCGTCCTTGCCCCGCGGCGTCCGGACCCGGCTGTGGCTGCTCCTCGTCTACCTGGCGCTGCCGATCGACCTCGTGCCGGACTTCATCCCGGTCCTCGGCTACGCGGACGACGCGATCATCGTCGCGTTCGTGCTGCGCAGCGTCGCTCGACGCGCCGGCCCCGAGGCTGTGAGCAGGCACTGGCCGGGCTCACCAGAGGGACTCGCGGCCGTCCTCCGGCTCATCGGGACGGGCACCGGGCACGGCTAGCCGCGACGCGCGCCGCCGCTCAGGCGTCCGCGCGCTGCTCGTCGATCCGGTGGCGCTCGTCCACGATGACCGCGCCGGCTGCCGCGAGCTTGACCTCGTGGTCGCGGTAGTGGTGGCCGCAGAAGAGCAGCTCGAGGTCGTCGCCCAGCATCGCCTTGACGTAGGCCTGCGCACCGCAGCGGTCGCAGCGGTCCTGGCGGGTCAGGGTCGCGGTGGGGGTTGTCTCGAGCACGGTGGCTGCGGTCATCAGCGGTTACCTCATCCTTCGGGCGGACTTCTTGCGCGTCACGTCTTGCGCTACTGATCGACCGAACGACGGGTCGAACTGAAGGATTCCGGTGTTCGCTGAGCGGGGAACTGCGCCGGGCCGATGTCGGTAGCGGACCGTAGCGTGGGCCGGGTGGCCGTGGAGGTGCTGCCCGCAACCGGGCGATACGACGACTTCTTCGAGGTCGTGGGTGTGAAGAAGCCCGGCGGCCGGGGCTGCTGGTGCATGGCGTACCGGGACTCCTCGGTGCCTGCCGACGAGCGCGCGCAGTACATGCGCGACGAGTGCGCGACCGAGCCCGGGCCTGGGGTGCTCGCGTACGTCGACGGTGTCGTCGCCGGCTGGTGCTCGGTGGCGCCGCGCAGCACGTACCGGCGCCTGATGAACTCGCGGACGATCCCCTTCGTCGACGACCGCGACGCGTGGAGCATCGTCTGCTTCGTGGTGCGGGCCGGTTTCCGACGGCAAGGGCTCATGCACGAGCTGCTGGCCGGCGCGGTGGCTCACGCGACCAGGAACGGCGCGACGGTCGTCGAGGGGTACCCGGTGGTCGTCGACGAGCTCGGCCGGGTCGACGTCATCTCGGGCTACGTCGGCACGAGTCGCCTGTTCGAGGCCGGGGGCTTCCGTGTCGCGTCCGAGACGACCGCGCACAGCGGCGGCAGGGAACGGGTGGTGATGCGCCGGGAGCTCCGCTGAGCACCGGTCGGCCTCAGCTCGCGGATGCCTCCCGACGTTCGAGGTAGGCCTGCCCGCGCGGCGACAGCCGGTAGCCGACCTCGAGGCTGTGGGTCAGGCCGAGCTCCTTGAGCCTGCGGACGTCACGCTTGAAGGGGGCCGTCTCGCGGCCGACCGAGGCCGCCAGGTCGGGTGCACGCGTCGCCGGCCTGTCCCGGATCAGCTCGAGCGTCTCGCGCGTCCACGGGGTGCGGGCGTCCCAGCGGGCGAGTGTCGCGGTAACCTCCGCGAGCGCCTCCGCGGTGAACGACGCGTCCGACGAGAGCGCGTCGCGAGGGTCCGGTCCGCCCCACGACACCTCGACCCGGAACAGAGGCAGCTCGGTCCGGCCACCGACCACCTCGTCGACCGACGACGCACCGGCCGCGCGTGCTTCGTCGAGACTCACGGCGGCCGGGTCGACCTGCGACACCGTCCCGACCCGCACCACGCCGACGACCGACAGGAACGAGCCGCCCGCCCGGACGCGGGGCGTCGCCCACCGCCGGAACGCGAGGGCGACCGAGCCGTCGGCGATGCCGTCGGCCGTGCGACGGTCCAACAGCATGGCCACGCTCCGGGTCTCGACGACGGATCACCTCCATGATGGCTTCATGGAGCTCGCGTTCACCGGCGGCATCGCCGCGATCGTCCTCTTCGGCGTTCTCGGTCAGCTGCTCGGCAGGGCGACGCACATCCCGTCGATCATCCTTCTGCTGCTCCTGGGCCTGCTGGTCGGCCCGGTCCTGGGATGGGTCGACCCGGACGAGCTGCTCGGCGACGACCTCTTCCCGCTGGTCTCGATGGCGGTCTCGGTGCTCCTGTTCGAGGAGGCGCTCAAGCTCGACTTCCGGCGGCTGAGCGGTGGCGCGCGACGGCCGGTGCTCGGTCTCGTGACGGTCGGCGCCGCGTTGACGGGGCTCGGGGCGTCGGTGCTGACGTACGTCATCTTCGACCTCTCGGTCGCGCGTGCCGCAGTGATCGGCGCGATCCTGATCGTCTCCGGACCGACCGTCGTCGGCCCCCTGCTCGCGGTGATCAGGCCCAAGCAACCACTCGAGTCGGTGCTCGCGTTCGAGGGCATCTTCATCGACCCGATCGGCGCGACGGTCGCGCTCGCCATCACTCACGTCGCCCTGCACGAGCACCCGCCCGGCCTCTTCCAGACGGGCCTGACCGGGATCGTCGTCGGCCTGCTCACCGCCGTGCTCTACCTGGTCCTCGTCCGGTTCGCCCGGGTGCCCGCGTCGATGCAGGTCGCGCTCGCGCTCGCGCTCGCGCTCACGGCGTTCGCGTCCGCCGAGGCGATGTTCGAGGAGTCCGGCCTCTGGGCGACGACGACCCTCGGCGTCGCACTGGCCAACCAACGGTTCGTCGCGCTCGGTGCGCTGCACGAGTTCGGCAGCCATGTCGGCGTCCTGATCATCGGCTCGCTGTTCATCCTCCTGGCTGCCCGCGTCGACCTCGATGCGCTCCTCCGGTACGCGCCCGCGACGCTCGTGCTCGTCGCCCTGCTGGTCCTCGTCGTGCGACCTGCGGTCGCCTGGCTCGCCACGTCAGGCACCGTGCTGTCCCGACGAGAACGCGGCATGGTCGGGTGGATGGCGCCACGCGGCATCGTGGCGGCGTCGACCGCGAGCCTGTTCGCTCTGCAGTTCGAGGATGCACGCAAGCCGTTCCCCCAGCTGGTGCCGGTCGTGTTCGGGGTGGTGCTGGCCACGGCGGTCATCTACGGGCTCACCGGGCCGTTCGTGGCGGCACGGCTCGGCGTGCGGTCCGACAACCCAGAGGCGCTCGACGCCGACGGGCTCCCGCTCGCTACCGCCGATAACGATTGAGACTCCATCGACACCCAGACGTTACTTAGCAGTAGGAACCTCTTCATATTGGCAACATCGGTGTGCTACCCATAGCCCACCGAGAACCAGTAGCGGTTGAACCATGCCCGCGACTCCGACAGAAGAGGTAGTAGCGCATGACCTCCTTGGCACCCCACCGCCGCATGATTGTGGCGACAGCCGGACTTGCGGCGGTCGCCCTCGTCCTGACCGCCTGCGGAAGCAACGACGACGACGGCGGAGACGGCGGCAGCACCTCAGACAGCGGCGCATCGGGCTCGCTGGTCGTCGGCACCACGGACAAGGTCACGACGCTCGACCCGGCCGGTTCGTACGACAACGGCTCGTTCGCCGTGCAGAACCAGGTCTTCCCGTTCCTCATGAACACGCCGTACGGCAGCCCCGACGTGGAGCCGGACATCGCGGAGTCCGCCGAGTTCACGGCGCCGACGGAGTACACCGTCAAGCTCAAGCCCGGCCTGAAGTTCGCCAACGGCCACGACCTCACCGCGTCCGACGTGAAGTTCACGTTCGACCGCCAGGTCGCGATCAAGGACGACAACGGCCCGTCGTCGCTGCTCTACAACCTCGACACCACCGAGGCGGTCGACGACACCACGGTGGTCTTCCACCTGAAGTCCGCCAACGACCAGGTCTTCCCGCAGATCCTGTCGAGCCCCGCCGGCCCGATCGTCGACGAAGAGGTCTTCGCGGCCGACGCGCTGACGCCGGACGACGACATCGTCGCCGGGAACGCGTTCGCCGGTCAGTACACGATCACCGACTACGACTTCAACAACCTGATCTCGTACAAGGCGAACCCGGATTACCAGGGCATCCTCGGCGCACCGAAGACCGACGTGGTCAACGCCAAGTACTACGCGGACTCGTCGAACCTGAAGCTCGACGTGCAGCAGGGCAACATCGACGTGGCCTTCCGCAGCCTCACGTCCACGGACATCGCCGACCTCAAGACGGACGACAACGTCAAGGTCGTCGACGGTCCCGGCGGTGAGATCCGGTACATCACGTTCAACTTCAACACGATGCCGTTCGGCGCGACGACGCCCGAGGCCGACGCCGACAAGGCGCTCGCCGTCCGCTCGGCCGTCGCCGACCTCGTCGACCGTGCCGCCATCGCGGACCAGGTCTACAAGGGCACCTACACGCCCCTGTACTCCTACGTCCCCGCCGGCCTGACCGGCGCGATCGAGCCGCTCAAGGACATGTACGGCGACGGCGACGGCGGCCCCGACGCCGACAAGGCCAAGGCCGCGCTCGAGGACGCCGGCGTCGAAACTCCGGTCGTGCTCAACCTGCAGTACTCCAGCGAGCACTACGGCCCGTCGTCCGCCGACGAGTACGCGCAGATCAAGGACCAGCTGGAGAAGGACGGTCTGTTCACCGTCAACCTGCAGACCACCGAGTGGGTGCAGTACTCCAAGGACCGCACGGCTGACGTCTACCCCGAGTACCAGCTCGGCTGGTTCCCCGACTACTCGGACGCGGACAACTACCTCACGCCGTTCTTCCTCACGGAGAACTTCCTGAGCAACCACTACGACAACCCGGCCGTGAACGACATGATCCTGGAGCAGGCGACGACGGTCGACCCCGATGCCCGCACCGCGCTCATCGAGGACATCCAGACCGCGGTCGCCAAGGACCTCTCGACGGTCCCGCTCCTCCAGGGCGCGCAGGTCGCCGTGGTGGGCAAGGATGTCGACGGCGCGCAGGACACGCTCGACGCCTCGTTCAAGTTCCGGTACGCGGCTCTCTCGAAGGGCTGACCCGCAACGACCGACCGGGTGTCTGGCGCATGCGCGCCGGGCGCCCGGTCGGTCGTGCACCGCCGCACACCTGGCACACGAGCGCACCAGAGCAAGGCAGGAAACATGACCTCGACCATCACGGGAGCCCCCACGGGCGTCGCGCCCGGCCAGCCCTCCCCCGCGCCGGACGCGCAACGCAAGAGGCAGGGCGGTGGTGGCCTCGGCCGTTACCTGCTCGTGCGCTTCCTGCTGATCTTCCCCACGATCTTCATCCTCGTGACGACGGTCTTCCTGCTGATGCGGACCACGGGCGACCCGATCACCGCCGCGCTCGGAGGGCGACTGCCGGCCGACCAGCTGGCTGAGCGGGTGCATGCGGCCGGCTACGACCGCCCGCTGTTCACCCAGTACATCGAGTACATGAGCCACATCGTGCGGGGCGACTTCGGCAACACCATCTCGGACAACCGGCCTGTGACCGAGGTGCTCACCACCTACGGCCCGGCGACATTCGAGCTCGCGTTCTACGCGCTGATCGTCGCTTTCCTCATCGGCATCCCGCTCGGCCGGTACGCCGCGTCACGCCGGGACAAGGCACCCGACGCGGGCCTGCGCATCGGCGCGGTCCTCGCCTACGCGACGCCCGTGTTCTTCATCGGCATCCTGCTCAAGCTCGTCTTCTCCGTCTGGCTGGACTGGCTGCCTGTGGCGGGACGCGCCTCCACCGGGTCCGAGATCGCGATGCAGCACGAAGGCCTGCAGACCGGCTTCTACACGATCGACGCCATCAGCACCGGCGACCCGCAGATCCTGCGCGACGTGCTCGAGCACGCGGTCCTCCCGGCGATCGCGCTCGGCCTGCTCACCGGCGGGATCTTCCTGCGGCTCGTCCGCACGAACGTCATCGGCACCCTGAACACCGGGTACGTCGAGGCCGCGCGGTCACGCGGCGTCAACGAGAGGCGCCTGCTGCGCAAGCACGCCTGGCGTCCGGCCCTCGTGCCGATCATCACGGTCATCGGGCTGCAGGTCGCCCTCCTGCTCAGCGGCGCCGTCCTGACCGAGACGACCTTCGAGTGGAAGGGCCTCGGCTTCCAGCTGATCCAGTACGTGCTGGCGCGCGACTTCGTGGCGGTGCAGGGCATGGTCGTCCTGCTCGCAGTGATCGTGGCCCTGACCAACTTCCTCGTCGACATCATCGCGGCGCTCGTCGACCCCCGGATCAGGTTCTGACATGACTACCAACCTCGCCCCCACGCGTCCCTCCCTGTGGAAGCGCCTGCCCGTCGTCCACCAGGTGCGCAGCAGCGTCGGGCTCCAGCGCACCATGCTCGTCGGCGGGCTCGTGCTCGTCGGCATCTACGTGATCACGGCGATCTTCGCGCCCTGGCTCGCCCCGTACGGTTTCGCGCAGATCCGCGTGGGCGACACCCTGTTCGGCTCGCAGCAGCCCCCGTCCTCCGAGCACTGGTTCGGGACCACCGTGGCGGGCTACGACGTGCTGTCCCGGTGCCTCTGGGGCGCCCGACCGGCCCTGCTCGTCATGGTCGCCGCCGTCGTGCTCTCGATCCTCATCGGCGTCACCGCCGGCCTGCTGTCCGGCTACTTCGGCGGGTGGGTGGACCGCACGCTCGTCGTCGTCGCGGACGCCATCTACGCCTTCCCGTCCCTTCTGCTCGCCATCGTCGCGGCCATCGTGATCAGCGGCGGCCAGTCCTCCCTGCGGGGCGGCATCCTCGCGGCGGCCCTCTCGATCACCGTCGTGTTCATCCCGCAGTACTTCCGGGTCATCCGGGCCGAGACCGTGCGGATCAAGTCCGAGGCGTTCGTCGAGTCGGCGCGCGTCATCGGTGCCAGCCACCCGCGGATCATGACGCGCCACGTGCTGCGCAACTCGACCCGGACCCTGCCGCTGATCCTGACGCTCAACTGCTCCGAGGCCGTGCTGACGCTCGCGGCGCTCGGGTTCCTCGGGTTCGGCATCGAGCCGACGGTCGCGGCCGACTGGGGGTACGACCTCAACAAGTCGCTGTCCGACGTGACGAGCGGGATCTGGTGGACCGCGCTGTACCCGGGGCTCGCGATCGCGCTCTCCGTCCTCGGCGTGACGCTCGTCGGTGAGTCCCTGAACGACCTCGCCGACCCCCGTCTTCGCACCCGGCGCGCGGCTGCGCAGGCCGCCGGCGCCGTGGGTGCCGTGACCGTGGTGCCGGGCGGCGTGCTGAGCGCCGGCGCCGAGGGCATCGACGGTCTGGACCTGCTGGAGGGCACGGCCGACGAGCTGTTCGCCGGGCCGACCGACGACGAGCTCCTCTCCCGACCGCACGACGACGAGGAAGGGGGCCGCTCGTGACCGCCGCGACCCAGGACGACCGGAACGTCGTCGTCGACATCCAGAACCTGCACATCTCGTTCGCGACCGATGCGGGCACCGTCCGCGCGGTCTCGGGAGCGTCGCTCCAGGTCAGGTCAGGCGAGGTGCTCGCGATCGTCGGCGAGTCCGGTTCGGGCAAGACCGTCACGGCGCGCTCGATCCTCGGCCTGCTGCCGGAGACCGCACTGACCAGCGGCGCCGTGCTGCTGAACCGCAAGGACGGGTCGGACACGCACGACGTCACGACCTTGCGCGGCAAGGACCTGCGCGACATCCGTGGGCGCGACGCGGCGATGGTGTTCCAGGAGCCGTCCACGGTCCTGAACCCCGTCTACACGGTCGGCTGGCAGATCGCCGAGGGCCTGCGGGCCCACACGCAGATGTCCAAGGCCGACGCCCGCGAGAAGGCGATCGACATCCTGCGGCGGGTCGGCATCCCCGACCCCGAGCACCGCGTCGACCACTACCCGCACCAGTTCTCGGGCGGGCAGAAGCAACGCATCGTCATCGCCCAGGCGATCTCGCTCGACCCGGGCCTGATCATCGCCGACGAGCCCACCACCGCCCTCGACGTCACAGTGCAGGCCGAGATCCTCGAGCTCCTGCGCCTGATCCCGCAGGAGTTCGGCGCGGCCGTCGTCCTGATCACGCACAACATGGGCGTCGTCGCGGACCTCGCCGACACCGTCGCGGTCATGTACAAGGGCGAGATCGTCGAGCAGGCCGACGTGCACACGCTCTTCGCGTCGCCGCAGCACGAGTACACGCGCGCGCTGCTCGACGCCGTGCCGCGCCTCGGCGGGCGGCGCTTCCGGGACCGGATCATCGTCTCGGACGAGGACGCGGCCTTCGAGACGATCGAGGTCGACCCGTCGGCCACGCCCGTCGTGGCGGCGCAGGACCTGCGGATCGTCTACCGCGGTCGCTTCCGGCAGCCCGACTTCACGGCCGTCGACGGGGTCTCGTTCGAGATCCGGCCCGGCGAGGTACTCGGTCTCGTGGGCGAGTCCGGGAGCGGCAAGACGACGATCGGCCGCGCGATCGCCGGTCTCACGCCGGTCAGCGACGGCTCGTTGAAGGTGCTCGGCGTCGAGATGCTGGGCGTCAAGGAGCGGACGTTCCGGCCGATCAGGCGGCGGATCGGGTTCGTGTTCCAGGACCCTGCCACCAGCTTCAACCCGCTGCTCACCATCGCGCAGTGCGTCGCCGAGCCGCTGGTCGTGCACGGGCTCGCGCCGAACCCGCACGAGGCTCGCGGCCGGGTGGACGACCTGATGGAGGCGGTGCAGCTCCCGAAGGCGTTCGGGGACCGCTTCCCGCACGAGCTCTCGGGTGGTCAGCGCCAGCGCGCCAGCCTGGCCCGTGCGCTCGCCCTGGACCCGGAGCTGCTGATCGCCGACGAGCCGACCTCGGCCCTGGACGTCTCGGTCCAGGCTCGGGTGCTCGACCTGTTCGCGCGCTTGCAGGCCGAGCTCGGGTTCGCGTGCCTGTTCATCAGCCACGACCTCGCGGTCGTCGACCTGCTCGCCCACCGGATCGCCGTCCTGCACAACGGGGTCCTGGTCGAGGAGGGCACCGGCGACGAGGTGCTGGGTGCGCCGCGGCACGCCTACACGCAGCGGCTGCTGGCGTCCCTCCCGGTCCCTGACCCGGTCGAGCAGGCAGCCCGGCGTGAGGCGTGGCGGAGCCTTCGGGCAGCCGACTGATCGACCCAGCCGTCGCGCGGCGGAGCGGTGCGAGCCGCTTCGCCGTGCGTCGTCAGGCCGTGACGAGCTCGGGCTCCGGTGCGGGGAGGCTGGCCTCGCGGCGGGCGGAGTAGCGGTCGTACAGCGTGACGATCAGGGCGACGACGTAGGCGAACAGCAGGACGTCACCGACGGACAGGTCCGACGCCCCGCGGCTGGCGAGCGCCGCGAAGAGCAGCATCGCCGCGACGCTGACCACGGTGTTGATCGCGACCTGGACGCCCAGGTGCGCCGCGCCCGTCCGACCGGTGCGGGAGCGCCACACGGCCAGTCCGGCGAACGCGAGCACCGTCGCGGTGACGACGAGCAGGACCTGCGAGAGGCGGGCGTCGAGCAGGGGCCAGGACTCGAACAGGATGAGCGTCACGAGGCCGGCCAGTGCGATCTTCTCGAGCACGTGGCCGGTGCCACGGGGAGCCACCGCGACCGGCCCGCGAGGGGCCCAGCCGACCCGCTGCGCGATGACGTCGGCGTCGACCGTGAAGGGCCAGTCGGCCGACGGCAGCCGCTTGGCCAGGCGCCAGCCGAGGACCACGAGCGCCACGATCAGGACGGCGAGCCCGATCACGACGCCGGGGCTGTCGGTCCAGGCCTGCGACCAGGGAGCGTCGGCGGGGATCCCGAGGATCTTCGTCTTGAACTCGTCGGTGAAGTCGAGCTGCGCGACGTGGATCCACCACTCCTGCGGAAGCTTCACGAACACCCAGATGAGGGCAGCCGTCCAGACGAACGCCTTGTTCGACAGGCGCCCCGCGTCCCAGCGCGTGCGCACCACCTCGATCGCGATGACGAAGTACTCGAAGGTGTTCGGGAACAGCATCAGCAGCCACCGCTCGCCGGTGATCTCGAAGGCGAGCACGCCGACCAGCCGGTAGTACCAGAGTGCGGCGGCGACCCCGAGCGCGAACGGGTTGCGCCAGTTCCGCATCACCGACAGGTACGCGACCGTCAGGTAGTAGATGTCGAGCGCCTTGTCGTAGGACTGGTAGTTGTCCAGCGGCAGGTCGGTGAACGTCGCGAAGAGCGTCTGGTCGATGCCGTCGATCACGAGGCAGGCCAGGAGCGCCGGAAGCGGGAACCGCGGGATGAACAGCGGGACCACCAGCCGCAGCCCGACGATCACCAGAAAGATCGACCAGTCGTGCGCGGAGAGGTTCGCCATGGCGCGCACTCTAGCCAGAGCGGCAGGTCAGCGGCTCAGGAATGTCACGGCACGCGGGCGATCACGATCAGCAGCATGGTCACGAGGAACCCGGTGACCAGGTTGAGCCACAGGAACCGACGCCAGCCGGCGTTCGCACGCTCGCAGTCGTCGTCGCGCACGGACCAGAACTGCGCGGTGCTGACCGCGTACGGGATCGGCAGGACGGCCGCGAGCACGCCGGGCCACGGAACCAGGAGGAGCACCACCGCGGCGAGCAGGTAGAGGACCGTCGCGGCCACGACGGTCGCGTGCGCGCCGAGCGCCGTGGCGACGGACGCGATGCCCCCTTCGCGGTCCGCGCGCACGTCCTGCACCGCCCCGAACGCGTGGGACGCCATGCCCCACAGCACGAACGCGACGAGCACCGGCCACGTCGTCCTCGTCGTCAGGGACGCTCCGACCAGCACCAACGCGTAGAGCAGGGGACCGACGAAATGCATCGCGGACGTGAACGAGTCCAGCACCGGCCGCTCCTTGAACCGCAGCACCGGGGCCGAGTACGCGACGACGAGGAAGAGGACCAGTGCGAGCACGACGTTCGCGCTGAGCGACCCGTTCACCGCCAGGTAGGCCACGAACGGAGCGTTGAGCAGCACGCACGACCACAGGATCCGCCGGTGCACCGACCGGGCGCGCTCCGGCGGCACGAGGCCGCCCTCGATCCCGCCCTTGCGCGGGTTGCGGAGGTCCGAGGCGTAGTCGAAGACGTCGTTGATGCCGTACATCAGCAGGTTGTACGGGATCAGGAAGAACAGGGTCCCGACGACCAACAGGGCATCCACCCGCCCACCCGTGGCCAGCAGGTAGCCCGCCGCGAACGGGTACGCCGTGTTGATCCAGGAGAACGGTCGCGACGCGGCGAGGACCTCCCTCACTCGTCGCCCCGCTTCCGTCGTCCGAGGACGGTCCAGAGCACCGGCATGCCGACACCGGCGGCGATCGCGTAGGCGAAGTCCTCGAGCGGGGCGCCCCAGATGTACCAGCCCAAGATCTTGTCCGGGTCGAAGACGTACAGGCCGGCGTCGATCATGATCGTGTCGAACACGGCGGTGAGCACGCACAGGTGCACCACGGTCCACACGACCGGCATCGTCCGCCCATGCCGCAGCACCGGCCACGAGACTGCACCGAGAACGGCCAGGACGACCACGTTGAGGGCGATGTTGGTCACGGCTCACCTGCCTCGTCGCGGCGGTCCCGGACCGCCCGTCGGCCCTCGTCCCGCAGCGCGGCGCTCCTGTCGAACCACCGCCACGCGAGGAGTGCCGTGTAGCAGAGCAGCGCCAGGAAGAAGGCCTCTTCCACCGGCAGCTCCGGCGCGAGCAGGAGCCCGGTCATGTGCGGGGAGTCCCCGCGCGCGAAGATGCCCAGCCCGAGTCCGGCGAGGTCCCACAGCAGGAACCCGGCGACTCCGATGCCGACGGACAGCCCAGCGCGTCGAGGGTCCGCCCAGAAGGCCAGCCGGAAGCGGCGGTCGAGGACGGCGAGGCCACCCAGCGAGAGGATCAGGGCACCCAGGTACGCGAAGCTCATCGGTTGACGGCGCTCCACACACCACGCGGCCGCGCGGAGGCGAGGAACCCCGGCCGCAACGGGGCGGGCAGCGGACGCGTGGACGTCTCACCGAGAATCCGCTTGACGACGAGCTCGGCGCTGATCAGGCACATCGGCAGTCCCACACCGGGGATCGTCCCACCGCCCGCGTGCAACAGGTTGGGGACGCGCGTGGACACGTCGCCGGGCCGGAACATCGCGCTCTGCCGCAGCGTGTGCTCCATGCCGAGCGCCGTCCCGCGCCACGCGTGGAGGTCGGTCGCGAAGTCCGCGGGGCCGACGACCCGTCGTGTGACCACGCGCTCACGCAGGTCCGGGATGCCCGCCCAGCTGCCGATCTGGTCGAGGTACCGGTCGGCGTGCACGTCCAGGTCCGTGATCGACGTGTCGGCGGGGAACGGAACGAGCACGAAGAGGTTCTCGTGACCCTCGGGCGCCGCGGTCTTGTCGGTGGCCGTGGTGCGCGAGACGTACAGGGAGGCGACCTCGGGGACGCTCGTCCGCGAGGACGACCTGTCCGTGCCGAGGATGTCCTCGAAGTTCCTCGGCCAGTCGCGCGTGAAGAACAGCGAGTGGTGCGCGAGCTCGGGCAGCTCCCCGCGGACGCCCGCCATGATCAGCAACGCGGAGATGCCGGGGCCCTTGCGGTCCCAGGACTTCTCGGGCAGGTCGCTGTGAGCCGGGTCGAGCAGGGCCGTCTCGGTGTGGTGACGGTCGGCGGCGGAGACGACGACGTCCGCGGGTACGAACGTGCCGTCGGCGAGCCGGACACCCTGGGCAGTTCCTGACCTGCGGGGACGTAGGACGGAGGGTTTGTCGACGACGTCGATCGACTCCACCACGACGCCGGTGCGGATGCGCACGCCCTCGCGGATCGCCAGATGTTCGAGAGCCTCGATGATCGTGTACATCCCACCGCTCGGGAAACGTACGCCGTCGACCAGGTCCAGGTGGCTCATGAGCGAGTAGAGCGCGGGCACCCGGTACGGGGAGCTCCCGAGGAAGACCGCGTGGTAGCCGAGCACCTGCCGCAGGACCGGGTGGTCGACCGTCCGTTCGATCCGCTCGGCGAGCGTGTGGGAGAGCAGATCGACCAGCGTGCGGGAGCGGCGAACCGTGTCGGCGTTCAGCACCCGGGCGGGTCGGGCGAACGTCGTGTACAGGAACTGGTCCAGCGCGTCTCGGTATGCCTGCGTCGACGCCTCGGTGTACTGCCGGATCGCGTCGCCCGCGCCCGCCTCGAACGCGTCGAACGTCTTCCAGTTCGCGGACGCGTCCTGCACGACGTCGAACGACCGCTCGTCGATCGAACCCGGCTCCGGGAACAGCCGGTAGGCAGGATCGAGCCGTTCGAGCTCGACGTGGTCCTCGATCCGCTCGCCGAGCAGTGCGAACGCGTGCTCGAACACCTCGGGCATGAAGTACCACGACGGTCCGGTGTCGAACCGGAACCCGTCGACCTCCCACGTCCCCATCCGCCCACCGACGCGGTGGTGCTGCTCGAGCAGGGTCACATCGGCACCTCCGCGCGCCAGCAGGGCCGCGGTCATGAGGCCGGCGATCCCCCCGCCGACCACGACGACTCGTCCGCTCACCGGTCCGCCCGGTCCTGCGCGAGCCCGGCCGCCCGGTCCTGCGCGAGCCGGGCCGCCCGCGCCTGCACGACGACGGCCTCGCCGACGACCCGGAGCTTCGTCGGGGCCGACAGCCGGATACGGCGTTCGAGGATCTCCGCGGGGGTGCACTGCGCGATGTCGTCGAGGAGCCGCTGGTAGAGCGCGAGCGTCGCGGCGACCGCGTACCGTGCGCGCGACGGCAGCTCGGGCAGTGCGGCGCGCGCCACGGCCACGTCGGCGTTGATCTCGTCGAGGATCTCGCCGAGCTGCTCCGGGGTCACGTTCCCGGGTGTCGTGCCCGGGAAGTACGTGCGGTCGAGCTCGCCGTTGTCTTCGGCCAGGTCCCGCAGGAAGTTGATCTTCTGGAAGGCCGCCCCGAGCGCCCGAGCGCCCGCCACCTGCGTCGGTGACGGCTCGACCACGGGGTCCCCCGTGACGCGGGACTCGTTGAGGAACGCGCGCACGCACATCAGCCCGACCACCTCGGCCGAGCCGTAGACGTACGCCTCGTAGCTCGCGCGGTCGTGGGTGTGCACGGTCAGGTCGGCACGCATCGACGCGAAGAACGGCACCGTCTCCGCCTCCGTGATGCCCACACGACGGGCGGTCCGGGCGAACGCGTGCACGACGAGGTTCGTCGAGTACCCCGTGCGCAGCGCGCGGTGCGTCTGCGCCTCGAGCTCGTCGAGCTCGGCACCTGCGTCCGCGCCGCGATACGTGTCGACGACCTCGTCGGCGAGCCGGACGAGGGCGTACACGGCTCGGATGTCCTGCTGCGAGCGTCGGCCGAGCAGCCGCGTGCCCAGCCCGAAGCTCGTCGAGTACGCCGCCAGCACCCCGGCGCTCGTGCGCGCGGCGGTCACGTCGTAGAGCCGCAGTGCCCGGTCCCGCTGCTGCCCCACGCTGTCCTCCGTCACTCAGTGGCCCCGTCCGACGAGATCGTCCACGACGCCCACCAGGTAGCCTCCCAGCGGTTCGGGCAGCGTCGCCACCGCGAGCCCGCGCGCCCGCAACCCGGTCTGCCGCGTGAGGTCCCGGACGGCGTCGACCGCCCCACTCTCCCGCATCACCGCCCGAACTCGGGCCGCTGCGTCCTCGTCCAGGTCCGCGTCGCCGACGAACCGGTCGAGGACCGCGCGGCCCTCGTCGGACGCGAGCGCGTACGTGCGCCGCAAGAGCTCTGTGCGCTTGCCCTCGCGCAGGTCCGACAGGACCGACTTGCCCGTGACCTCGGGGTCACCGAACACGCCGAGATCGTCGTCGGCCAGCTGGAACGCGATGCCGAGCGCGGACCCGACGGCGCTCAGAGCAGCGAGGACGTCGTCGTCGGCACCCGCCAGGATCCCGCCCACCACGAGCGGGAGACTGCCCGAGTAGGCGGCGGTCTTGAGCTCCGCGACCGCGAGCGCGTCCACGTCCCGCGGGGCAGCGAGCGCCGCGGTGACGTCCAGGAGCTCGCCGACGACGGTCGTCTCGATGCCGTCCGCGAGCCGCTCGATGATCTGCAGCCGGGCCTGTGGGTCGGTCGGAGCGCTCGCGACGAGGGAGAACGCCGCCGCGATCGCGAGGTCGCCCGCGAGCAGCCCCGCCGCCAGCACCTGGTCCTCGACGGTCCGAGCGTCCAGGCCCCGCCCGGCCAGGCGTGCCCGCATCGCCCCGGCGACGTTCGGTCGCCCGCGGCGAAGCTCGTCGTGATCGAGCAGGTCGTCGTGCACGAGCATCGCCGTGTGGAGCACCTCGACAGCAGCCGCGACGGGAGCGACGGCAGCGGGGTCGTCACCGCCGAGACCCAGGTACGCCGCGACCGCGAGCCTCGGACGCATGAGCTTGCCGCCGACGACCCCCGCGAGGTCGATCCACAGGCGCATCGCGACGTCGCCACGCCCGGCGGCCAGCCGGGCGCGCTCGTCGACGAAGGCGGCCAGCACGTTCGCGGTCCGCGCCATCACGCTCTCGACGTCGCCCGCGAGGAGAGCGAGCGGGCCGGCCGGGTCGGGGGCGGCTGCGACTGCGGTGGCGGTGTCGCGCAGGGCAGTGGTCTTGCCGTGCATCTCGTCCTCTCGGCCGTGGTGCCTGTGCCGGGCGCCCGCACTTGAGATGCTCAGGCTACTGAGCATTCACAGGCTCGCCAGTGCAACGGGTGTCACCCGCACTTCCGGACGAGCTGCCTGCCTGGATGCAGCCACGTGCATCGAAGCTCTCTGGACAGCTGAAACGCACAGCGATACACATGAACGAACAAATTCCATCTCGATCCGTGGTCATCTCTGCGGCTTTTCGCGTCACCTCGGTACGCTCGTTCCCATGACATGGCTGGTCACCGGCGGTGCCGGGTACATCGGGTCCCACGTGGTTCGCGCGTTCGGGCAGGTCGGGCTCAGCACCGTCGTCCTCGACGACCTGTCGAGCGGGCACAAGGAGTTCGTCCCCGACGACGTGCCGCTCGTCGTCGGCTCGATCCTCGACACGGACCTGGTCGCGGACACGCTGAGCCAGCACGGGATCGTCGGTGTCGTGCACCTGGCCGGGTTCAAGTACGCCGGCGTCTCGGTCACCCGACCGCTGCACACGTACGAGCAGAACGTCACCGGCACCGTGCACCTGCTCGAGGCCATGGCCTCGCAGGGCGTCGACGCGATCGTGTTCTCCTCGTCGGCCGCCGTCTACGGCACGCCCGACGTGGACCTCGTCACTGAGGGCACCGCGACGCACCCGGAGTCCCCGTACGGCGAGTCCAAGCTCATCGGCGAGTGGCTGCTCGCCGACCAGGCCCGCGCCACGAGCCTGCGGCACACGTCGCTGCGGTACTTCAACGTCGTCGGCTCGGCGACGGACGACCTCTACGACACGAGCCCGCACAACCTCTTCCCACTGGTCCTCGACGCCCTGTCCGCCGGCCGCACGCCGCGCATCAACGGCACCGACTACCCGACGCCGGACGGCACGTGCGTCCGGGACTACCTGCACGTCGCCGACCTCGCGGCGTCGCACGTCACGGCTGCCCAGGCGCTCGCCGCGGGCACCTCGCTCGAGCCGGTGTACAACCTCGGCTCTGGCGACGGGGTCTCGGTGCGCGAGATCATGACGGCCGTGGCGCAGGCCACGGGCATCGCGTTCGAACCGGAGCTCGCCGCACGCCGTCCGGGCGACCCGGCCCGCATCGTCGCCTCCGGCGAGCTCGCCGCCCGGGACCTCGACTGGCAGATGCGCCACTCGCTGCTCGACATGGTCACGAGCGCCTGGTCGGCCCGCCAGGCCCACTGACCTTCCTTCACAGCCGCGCGGGGACCTCCAGCGCCTGGAGCGCGGGCAGCTTCGCGACGAGAGCCTCGAGGACCTTGGGCGAGCCCGCGTAGACGCCGTGGTCGCGGGGCCAGTGGACGATCACGTCGGTGAACCCGAGGGCGGCCGCACGTTCGACGCCTTCGACGACCCGCTCGGCCGACTGCATCGAGAAGATCGGCGCCCCGTCCAGGCTCAGGTAGCGGCGCAGCGGCGGCAGACCCTCCGGCCGGTGCGCCTCGACGGCCTCGTCGACGCGTTCCTGCATCGTCGCCAAGCCCTCCCACCACTGCGCCTGCTCGGTGTCGAGGTCGACCTCCCCCGACGACAGGAACGTCTGCCCGTACGTGACCCACCCCTGCCCGTAGCGCGCGGCGAGCGCCATGGTCCGCGGACCGTTCGCGGCGACGACGAAGGGCGTACGAGGTCGGGCCAGCGTCCCGGGGATCATGCGAGCACCGTCCGCCCGGTAGAACTCCCCCTGGTGCTGCGTGACGGGTCTGGTCAGCAAGGTGTCGAGCAGTCTGACGAACTCCTCGAACCGCCGCGTCCGCTCACCGCGGCTGATCGGGTCGCCCGCCACCCACGAGTCGAGCCCCTCCCCGCCGGCTCCGACCCCGAGCAGGAACCGCCCGCCGCTGATGTCGTCGAGACCGAGCACGTCCTTGGCGAACGGCACCGGGTGCCGGAAGTTCGGAGACGCGACGAACGTCCCCAGCCCGATCCGCGACGTGACCGCTGCGGCCGCGGCGAGCAGCGGGACGGTCGCGAACCACGGACCGTCGACGAGCGTGCGCCACGCGAGGTGGTCGTACGTCCACGCGTGGTCGAACCCCCACTCCTCGGCCTGGCGCCACTTCGCCTGTCCGGTGGCCCACCGCTCCTCGGGCAGGATCGCGATCCCCACAGCAACCATGCCCCGACCCTAGACGTGCCAGAGGGCTGGTCACGCGTGGGAGTGGCGCTCCTCGAGGCTGGTCGAGGGAGGCTCCAGCTGGAACGTGCAGTGCGCGACGTCGAAGTGGCCGGACAGGCAGTGCCGCAGGTCGTCGAGCACGCGGCCGGCCTCCCCGCGGGCCAGCAGCTCGTCGGGCACCTCGACGTGCGCCGAGAGGACGAGGACCCCGGACGTGATGGTCCACGCGTGCAGGTCGTGGACGCCGAGCACGCCGGGCACGCCGCAGATGTGCGACCGGATCGCGTCCAGGTCGACGCCCCGCGGGGTCGCCTCCAGCAGCACAGCGCCGACGTCGCGCAGCAGTCCGACGGCCCGCGGCACGATCATCAGCCCGATCAGCACCGACGCGATCCCGTCGGCACGCAGGTAGCCCGTCGCCATCACCACGACGGCGGCCGCGACCACCGCCACGGATCCGAGCAGGTCCCCGAGCACCTCGAGGTAGGCGCCGCGGACGGTCAGCGACTCCCCCTGCCCCCGCTGCAGCAGGGCGAGGCCCACGGCATTGGCGACGAGGCCGACGCACGCCACGGCGAGCATCAGACCCGCCTCGACAGGGGCAGGGTCCAGGAGCCGACGCACACCGCCGACGATCACGAGCACCCCGACGACCCCGATGACCAGCCCGTTCACCAGGGCGGCCAAGATCTCGGCGCGCTGCCACCCGAACGTCCGGGCGGCGGTCGCGGGACGTGCGGCCAGCGCGGTCGCTCCGAGCGCCAGCCCGACCCCCGCGGCGTCGGTGAGCATGTGCCCCGCGTCCGCGACCAGCGCGAACGACCCCGAGACGATCCCGCCGACCACCTCGACCACGAGAACGACGAGCGTCAGGACGAGCACGACCACGAGTCGGCCCCGGTGAGCCTGCGCGGCGGTCGAGTGGTCGTGGCCGTGCCCGTGGCCCACCGAGCTCAGCCCCAACCGAGGGCGTGCAGACGGTCGTCGTCGATGCCGAAGTGGTGCGCGATCTCGTGCACGACGGTGACGGCGACCTCTTCGACCACGTCGTCCCGGTCGTCGCAGAAGCTCAGCGTCGGCAGGCGGAAGATCGTGATGCGGTCGGGCAGCGACCCCGTCGCCCAGAAGTCTCCGCGCTCGGTCAACGGCGTGCCCTCGTAGAGGCCGAGCAGATCGGGCTCGTCGGCCGGTGGCGAGTCCTCCACGAGCACCACGACGTTGTCCATCATCGCGGCGAGCTCGTCCGGGATCTCGTCGAGCGCGTCACGCACCGCATCCTCGAACTCGGCGCGCGTCATCTCGACCATGGCTCCATCTTCGCAGGCATCGCCGCAGGCATCTGCGCAGGCAGGAGCGGTCCGGCGACCGTCGCCGAGGGCCGCTTTGGAGTTCGGGCCGATGACCCCGTATGCTCATCACCGGTCTTCCGACGCCTCGACGTCAGGGGTTGGACATGCCCCCATCGTCTAGCGGCCTAGGACCCCGCCCTTTCACGGCGGTAGCACGGGTTCGAATCCCGTTGGGGGTACGTGCAGTACAAGCAGTGCAGCAGGAGCAGTTCAGCAGTAAGGCCTTGCCTCACCAAGGCCCCGTAGCGCAGTTGGTTAGCGCGCCGCCCTGTCACGGCGGAGGTCGCGGGTTCAAGTCCCGTCGGGGTCGCTCGATTCGCCGGTCCACGGACCGGCGTTGTCGTTTCAAGGCTCTGTAGCTCAGTTGGTAGAGCGCACGACTGAAAATCGTGAGGTCACGGGATCGACGCCCGTCGGAGCCACCACAGCTCAATCACCGGTAGACGCCGCAGGCCACAGGCCTGCGGCGTTTCTCTTGCCCAGAGGAGCTGGGCGACGCACGAAAGCCCCACCCGGTCTGACCAGAGTGGGGCTTCGTCGTGCTGAGGTCGCGCACACCCCGTCAGCCGAGCAGCTTGGCCTTCGCGATCGTGAACTCCGCCTCCGTCAGGATGCCGGCAGCCTTGAGCTCACCGAGCTTGGTGAGCTGGGCGATGACGTCCCCCTCAGGAGCTGCGGCGACGGGAGGCGGGGCGTACTGCGCCTGCTGGGCGGCCGCTTGAGCGGCTGCCTGCTCCGCCGCCTGTTGCTGCTGCGCAGCCTGTGCGTCGGCGGCCTGCTGCTGGCCTGCGGCCTGCTTCTGCGAGACGCTGCCCGCCACCGCCGTGGCCGTGCCCGCGATGACGCGTTGGACCCAACCTCGTTGTATCGCCGAGGCGTGACCAGGAGATATACCCCGCGCGTCCTACGCTGGGCAGCAGCCGACCCAGCTGAAGGAGCCCCACATGACCAGCACACCCGAGACCGACCGGCCTGACCGGCCCCGTCGGTTCTTCGACCGTCTCACCGAACCGTTCGCGGACAAGGCGCGCGAGAAGTTCGAGCAGGTGGAGGACCACGTCCGCGAAGCGGTCCAGGCCGAGATCAACGCGGTCACCATCAGCGTCCGCGCTCGCGCCGTCGAGGTCCGCCCGTCGGCGATCGCGTTCGGGATCGCCGCTCTGGTGACGTTCTTCGGGCTCGCGCTCTTCGTGACTGCTGCCGTGCTCGGTCTGTCGCACGCCGTCGACCCATGGCTGGCCGCCCTGATCATCGGCGTGGCGCTCGTGCTGGTCGGTGCCGGGGCAGCCGCATGGGGTCGCCGGCACCTGCCGAGCGGGCCGCCCATCTCGGTCGTCCGGGTGCACGAACCGACCCATCCGGCCGAGGAGCAGGTCCACCCCTGGGAAGACTGACGACCGCACCTCTCGCGTGGCGGTGCCGCGACCAGCACACTTGTACCTCCAGGAGTCACCAGAGCGAGAGGTTGCGCCATGACCACCCAGTCGGGACCCCCAGGTGACGAGCGAACCCTGGGCCAGCTCGTCAGCGAGATCAGCGAGACGGGCGCCAGGCTCGTCCGCGCCGAGATCGAGCTGTTCAAGGCTGAGCTCGCCGGTCGTGCGCAGAAGATCGGCATCGGCGCCGGGCTGCTCGCGGCCGCTGGGTTGCTGGCGCTCTACTTCCTGGCGGCGGCGATCGCGACGGCCATCATCGCGCTGGCCCTCGTCGTCGACCTCTGGCTCGCGGCCCTGATCGTCACCGTGCTCCTGCTGCTCATCGTCGCGGTGCTCGCGCTGATCGGCATCCGGAGCATCAAGAAGGGCACACCGCCGTCGACCATCCGAGCCATCGAGACCGTGCAGGAAGACATCGACGCGATCAAGACGGGGATCCGCTCATGAGCGAAGAGACGACCGACCAGCCGGCCAAGCCGGTAGTCCCGTTCAGCACACCGCAGATGGTGGCCATCGAGGCCGACATCACCGCGACCCGGGCGCAGCTGGCAGCTACCGTCGACGAGCTCGCGGCCAGGCTGGACCCGCGCGCACAGGCCGGACGCGCGCTCGAGAGCGCCCGTCAGCTCTGGTCCGACGCGATGGGGCAGGACGGGGAGCCCGCGGCCCGCAAGAGGGCACTGACGGTGCTCGGGAGCGTCGTCGCAGGAGCTCTGGCGTTCGTCGGGCTCGTCGTCGTGGTGGCCGCTCGTCGAGGCGAGGACTGATCCGACGCCCCTGCGTGGATGAGCATGGGCTTCAGGCTGAGCCGCTTCGGTGACCGGGCTCGTGGCCCGGCGCGCTCAACCTCGTTCGCGCTCAGCCTCGTTGCTGTACGCGCACACTCCGACCACCCGCCCGGCACGACGGGACGGGTGCCTCAGGCGTCGTGCCTCAGCCGTCCGCGGGACGCTGCTGCGGGATGCCGTTGAGCAGGTCGCGGACCTCGGACTCGCGGTACCGGCGGTGCCCACCCAGGGTGCGGATGGACGACAGCTTCCCGGCCTTTGCCCAACGGGTCACGGTCTTCGGGTCCACACGGAAGAGCGTGGCGACCTCGGACGGGGTGAGCAGGGTCTCGGACTCTGCTGCGTGTGCGTTCATCAGCTGCCTCCTGGCGAGCGTGCGTCCTCGGCCCCGACGGCGTCGGGTGCCGGGCCTGTTCGGTGCGACGTGATGTTGTGGTCCAGCTTCATCAGCTCCACGCACCCACGGGTGCGCATAGCAGGACATCTCCCCCAGCATGCATCAAAGCCACAGATACCGCACCGCTGGGTAGTGACCCCGCAACGGATCTTCACAGCACCCTCATGCACCCTGCGTACGACCTCCCCCCAGGCCGTCAGGCAAGAATAAACCCGACCAAAGGGGCAAACCACCCGACACGCTCGAACATCGCCGCGCTACATGGACGCGCGTCCGGGATCGACGCCCCCTCGGCCCTCTGTCGGACGAGGGACGGCAATCAGGACGACCCGGGCACGTGATGCTTATCGCCCGGGTGCAAGTGGTCGGAATACGCGAGGAGCATGTACGGTTGCCCCACGAAGAGACGAAATTCAGCACCCCGGGGCCGCACGTGTCTTGCACGGAGCCGCCCCGCATCCACGTAAGAGGGGGTCGATGCCATGGGGCGCGGCCGTCAGAAGGCTAAGCAGACGAAGGTGGCCCGGGAGCTGAAGTACTTCAGCCCGGAGACCAACTACCGAGCTCTCGAACAAGAGCTCACGTCGCACGGCCACAACGATGTCGTGACCGACAACCGCCCTCGCGCGGTTGTGGAAACCGACTCTGACGACGACAACGACGACTACCGCCGTTGGTCGGACGACGATCGTTGAACGCGGTAGGGGCTTGACGTCGCGGTAGCGCAGACGACCGTCCTCGACTCGCTCGATCAGAGCGCGTCGAGGGCGTCTCTCGTTGGGTACTTCGCGGCGTCCGTCGTCGTGCGACGACGGTGCGGGACGTCGGTCCGGACCTGATCAGGCGTCCCGTCACGAGGTCGGTGCCGTGATCAGGCATCGGTGCACGCCGTCGTCGTTGGCATGCTCGGGCACGCTCGGGGCGGCGTTCCGCCCTTAGTCGCGGGCGTGAGCCATCGCGTCTAGCTGCGGTTGGGCGCGATCAGGCGACCCCGCCCGGCGCCGCTGCGTCTCGCGCGCCGTGCTCGCGTTCACGTGCCGGCCGCGACCATCCGGTCGTCGACCGGGCGCGTCCGGAACCCTGGCAGCACGCTCGCGCGCTTCGCCGCGACGTCAGGCGCGGTAGGAGCCCGTGAGCTGGACTGCACCGCCGTGCACACCCTTGGTGCCGGCGACGAAGCCTGGGGCGCCCACGACGTCCTTCGACGCATCCGCGTCGCGCACGGCACCCAGCGTCCAGGCGGTCATCCCGAGCTCGCGCGCGTGCGCCAGGACGGCATCGACCGCGTCCGGCGCGACGATCGCCACCATGCCCACGCCGAGGTTCAGCGTGCCCTCGAGATCCGTCCAGGGGACCTGACCGAGTCGCTGCACGAGCGAGAAGACGGGCGGCAGCTGCCAGCCGCCGCGGTCGATGTCCGCGACGAGCCCCTGGGGCAGGACACGCGCGACGTTCGACGCGAGCCCACCGCCGGTGACATGGCTGTACGCGTGCAGCTGGTCCGCGCCGGCCCGCTCGACGAGGGCCAGGCAGTCGCTCGCGTAGACGCGGGTGGGCTCCAGGAGCTCCTCGCCCAGGGTGCGTCCAAGCTCGTCGACGTGCCGGTCGAGCTGCCAGCCGGCCACGTGGACGACCTTGCGGACGAGCGAGTAGCCGTTCGAGTGCAGGCCGCTGGACCCCAGCGCCACGAGGACGTCTCCGGACCGCACGCGCTCCGGGCCGAGCAGCTGGTCGGCCTCGACCACGCCGGTCGCGGCGCCGGCCACGTCGTACTCGTCGGGACCGAGCAGGCCCGGGTGCTCGGCGGTCTCGCCTCCGACGAGAGCCGTCCCGGCCACCGAGCACGCTGCGGCGATGCCGCGCACGATGCCGGCGATGCGCTCGGGCACCACGCGGCCGCACGCGATGTAGTCGGTCATGAACAGCGGCTTGGCACCGACCACGACGATGTCGTCGACGACCATGCCGACCAGGTCGAACCCGATGGTGTCGTGGATGTCGAGGGCCTGCGCGATCGCGACCTTGGTGCCGACGCCGTCGGTCGAGGTGGCCAGCAGCGGCTTGCGGTAGGTCAGCAGCGCGCTGGCGTCGAAGAGCCCGGCGAAGCCGCCGACCCCACCGAGCACCTGCGGTCCGTGCGTCGCGCGAACCGCGTCCTTCATGAGCTCGACGGCCTTGTCACCCGCCTCGGTGTCGACCCCGGCACCGGCGTAGGTGACCTGCGCGCCGCTCACGGGTGGTCCAGGGCGGTGCCGCCGCCCGCGCCAGGGACGATGGACAGCAGACCGTCCTCGGGAGCACCGAGCGGGAGCTCGCTCTGCTCGAGCAGGTACTTGCCCATGCGGTCGGCCGCGGGCAGCTCGATCGGGTACTGACCCGTGAAGCAGGCGGCGCACAGCTGCGACGCGGGCTGCTCGGTGGCGGCGATCATGCCCTCCGGGGAGATGTAGCCGAGGGAGTCCGCGCCGAGGGAGGCCGCGATCTCGTCGGGAGACAGGCCGTTGGCGATGAGCTCCGCACGGGAGGCGAAGTCGATGCCGTAGAAGCACGGCCACTTGACGGGCGGGGAGCTGATCCGCACGTGCACCTCGGCAGCACCGGCCTCGCGCAGCATGCGGATGAGGGCGCGCTGGGTGTTGCCACGGACGATCGAGTCGTCGACGACCACCAGGCGCTTGCCGCGGATGACCTCGCGCAGCGGGTTGAGCTTGAGCCGGATGCCCAGCTGGCGCAGCGTCTGCGACGGCTGGATGAACGTGCGGCCCACGTAGGCGTTCTTGGTCAGGCCCTGCCCGAACGGGATGCCCGACGCGGCGGCGTAACCGACGGCCGCGGGCGTGCCCGACTCGGGGACGGGGATGACGAGGTCGGCCTCGACCGGGTGCTCGACCGCCAGGCGGCGGCCCATGGCCACGCGCGCGGCGTGCACGGAACGGCCGGCGATCGTCGTGTCGGGGCGTGCGAGGTAGACGTACTCGAAGACGCAGCCGGCGCGGTCCGGCGTCGCGAACTTGGTGCTGCGCAGGCCGTCGGAGTCGATCGCGATGAACTCGCCGGGGTCGATCTCACGGACGAACGAGGCGCCGACGATGTCGAGCGCAGGCGTCTCGCTGGCCACGACCCAGCCGCGCTCCAGGCGGCCGAGCACCAGAGGGCGGACACCCTGCGGGTCGCGCGCGGCGTAGAGCGTGTGCTCGTCCATGAAGACCAGGCTGAACGCGCCGCGCAGACGCGGGAGCACCTCGAGCGCGGTCGCCTCGAGCGTGTGGTCGGGGTCCCCCGCCAGCAGCGCCGTGATCAGTGCCGTGTCGGTGGTGTTGCCGCGGGCGAGCTCGCCGCGGCGCTGGCTGCCGTAGCGCTCGGCGACGAGGTCCACCAGCTCGGCGGTGTTGGTCAGGTTGCCGTTGTGGCCGAGGGCGACGGTGCCGGCGGACGTGGGTCCGAGCGTCGGCTGCGCGTTCTCCCACGTGCTGCCGCCGGTCGTCGAGTACCGGGCGTGCCCGATCGCGATGTGCCCCTGGAGGGCGTTCAGCGCGGTCTCGTCGAACACCTGGGAGACGAGGCCCATGTCCTTGTAGACGAGCAGCTGCTGGCCGTTGGAGGTGGCGATGCCCGCCGACTCCTGGCCGCGGTGCTGCAGGGCGTAGAGCCCGAAGTACGTGAGCTTGGCGACTTCCTCGCCAGGAGCCCAGACACCGAAGACGCCACAAGCGTCCTGGGGGCCTTTTTCGTTGGGGAGGAGGTCGTGGTTCAGACGTCCGTCTGCGCGGGGGGCCACTGCCTCATCGTCTCACACGACGGCGGTCCGACGACGGCCCGACCATCAGTCAGACGTCGTCGCGGCCGTCCGGCGCACGCTGCGTCGATCAGCGAGCACCGCGAGCAGCCCACCGACGAAGCCGCCGAGCACCGCGCCCGAGACAGCCATGACGGTCCGCACCGCGTTCTCGCCGTCCAGGAACGGCAGAAACCCCGAGCCGTCCGTGGCCAGTGGAATCTCGGGGTTGACCAGAGCGGTCGCGACCAGGCCGACGACGAACCCGACGATCGCGCCGGCCGTGATGAAGGCGCCGAACTTCGGGGCGTGCCGGATGGTGGCATCGGGCGCGGCCGCGAGCTCGTCGGGTGTGGGCAGCGCTTCCTGGCCCGGGGTGTTCGCGGGCTCGGTCGGCTGCGGGTCGTCGGACACGCCGTGATCCTAGGTCAGACGGGGCTCAGGGCCGTGCTCGGGCGGCCTGCAGCGGGAGCCAGTCACGCAGGTCGGCCCGTTCACCAGAGGCACGAATCCGGCCACCCTCTGTCGCGTCGTCCCAGGTCAGCACACCCGTCGCCAGCTCGAGCCAGGTCTGCGGATCCGTCTCGACGACGTTGGGCGGAGTACCGCGGGTGTGACGAGGACCCTCGACGGCCTGCACCGCACCGTCGGGCGGCACCCGGACCTCGACCGCGTTGCCGGGCGCGACGTCGGCCAGCTCCTCGAGCGTGAACCGGACCGCGGTCCGCCGGGCCGGCACCAGCGACGGGTCCTCACGCCACGCGGCGAGCGCGGCACGCCCGTCGGCGGGGTCGGTACGACGACGAGGAGGCATGTCTCCATCCTCTCTCGGTATCAGGCAGTCCCAGGAGCGGCTCCTTCGAGTGTTACCGGCCGAGAGGCCAGGGGTGGGGGGACCCGATGCCACTGCTTCTGACGCGCGCTCTGCGGGCCGCCGTCGTCGGCTTCGTCGCTCTGCTCGCCGCCTGCTCCGGCCCCCCGGTGCTGCCGATGGCGTCTCCGAGCACGGAGACCGCCTCGGTGCACCTGCCGCGGGGCAGGGCGGTGCCCGTGCTCACGGCCACGGTCGGCGGCACGGGCACCGGGCGTCCGGTCGCGCCGGGCATCGTCTGCTCCCTGTGGACCTGGGGCTCAGACGCGCTCCCCGCTCTGGCCGACGGGCTCTCCTTCCGGGTCGACCACGCCGTCGTCGTCCCGGACACCTGGGTCGCGATGTCCGACGTGTGCGCGACGAGCGCCGTTCCCTCGTGCGCGAGCGCCGTGCTGACCGCCGACGCGCCGACCTGCAGCGTCGGGTTCGTGCGTTCCAGGACGGCGTCGCCGCACGCGTTCGTCGGCGTGATCGGAAGCCTGCTGTGCCCCGCCGCGCACCGCGACTGCGTCGCGCCGGCCCGACAGGTCGACGCGGCGTCCGACGTCTCGTCGAGCCTCGACCTGGAGGCATTGGCTCGGCAGGACGGCTAGCGGGCGCGACCCGCCCCGCGCAGGCCGCGCTGATAGTCCCGGGTGACCCGCTTCCACCGGGCCCGCTCCTCGGCGGCCAGGCGCGCGTCGGACCGGCGGGCCTGGTACGCGGCCTCCTTGGCCAACCGGCGCCAGCTGTCGAACCGCCGCTCGCTCAGCTCTCCGCTCGCCAGCGCGGCCTCGATCGCGCACCCGGCGTCGCCCGCGTGGTGGCAGTCCGCGAAGCGGCAGGCTTGGGCCAGGGTGGCCACGTCGGCGAACGCGGTGTCGAGTGCGTCGGCGTCGGCCACCAGACCGACACCGCGGATGCCCGGGGTGTCGATCAGCATCGCGCCGCCGGTCAGCGGGACGAGCTCGCGGTGCGTGGTGGTGTGCCGTCCGCGGCCGTCGTTGCGCTGCCCGCCGGTGTCCATGACCTCGCGGCCCGCGAGCGCGTTGACCAGCGTGGACTTTCCGGCCCCGGACGGTCCGACGACGACCAGCGTGACGTCGGGCCGCAGCAGGTCCCGCAGCGGCTCCAGACCACGGTCGTCCTGCACGCTCACCGCGTGCACGTCGACCGCGAGCGCGACGGCCGCGACGTCGCCGGCCATGCCGCCGGGGTCCGGGACCAGGTCCGCCTTGGTGAGGACGACGACCGGCTGCGCACCCGAGCGCCACGCGAGCGTGAGCAGGCGTTCGATGCGGCCGAGGTCCGGGTCGGGATCGAGGTGCTCGACGATCAGGACGACGTCGATGTTCGCGGCGAGCGCCTGCACACGGCTCGTGCCGCCGGCGGTGTCGCGGACCAGGGCCGTGCGGCGCTCGTGCAGAAGCACCGCGCGACCGTCGTCGACGTCGAGCCAGTCGCCGACCGTCGGCGCGAGCCGGTGCCCCTCGCTCGTCGCGACGAGCCCGTCCCGGTCGAGGACGACGCGCACGGGCTCGTCCTCGGAAGCGGGCAGCACGAGGACCGCGCCCTTGTCGGCGCGCACCACACGAGCTGCCTCGGACGTGACCACGGCACGACGCTAGAAGCCGACCTCGTCGACAAGCGACCGATTAACCGTGCGAGGTCCGAACCTCAGCCGAAGTAGCGGGGCAGCGTCGCCTCGTGGGCCTCGCGGGCCTCCGAGAGCGGCAGCGTGAACAGGCCCTGCACCTCGACCGCTGGACCGTGCACGTGGTCGGCCTCGTCGACCGGGGTGCCGGCGCCCGGGGAGCAGGACTCCGCCGTCTCTCCGAGCCGCAGCGCCGGGACCCCGCGCGCGGTGCAGAGGTCGACGAGGCGGACCTCCTCCGAGCGCGGGACCGCGACGAGGGCGCGAGCCGTCGACTCGGAGAACAGCGCCTCGAACGGGGTGATGCCGTCGCGCGCGCACAGCCCGTCGAGCGAGACCTGCACGCCGACGCCGTAGCGCAGGCTCGACTCGACGAGGGCCTGCGCGAGGCCGCCCTCGGACAGGTCGTGCGCCGCGTCGACCAGGTCGTCGCGGCTGGCGTGCGTGAGGACCCACGCCAGGCGGCGCTCGGCGGCCAGGTCGACCGCGGGCGGCAGGCCGCCCAGGTGGTCGTGCACGACGTCGGCCCAGGCGGACCCGTCGAGCTCGGCGCTCGTTGTGCCCAGCAGGTAGACGGCCTGGCCGGGGGTGGTCCAGCCCGACGGGGTGGCGTCGGCGACGTCGTCGAGAACGCCCAGAACGCCGACGACCGGCGTCGGGTGGATCGCCGAGTCGATGAGGCCGGGCTCGCCCGTGCCGTTGTAGAGCGACACGTTGCCGCCGGTCACGGGCACCTCGAGCGTCTGGCACGCGTCCGCCAGGCCGCGGATGGCCTCGACCAGCTGCCACATGGAGTCGGGGTGCTCCGGCGAGCCGAAGTTGAGGCAGTCCGTCACGGCCAGCGGGCGGGCGCCGGTGGTCGCGACGTTGCGGTACGCCTCCGCGAGGGCGAGCTGAGCGCCCGTGTACGGGTCGAGCTTGGCGTACCGGCCGTTGGCGTCGGTGGCCAGCGCGACACCGAGACCGGTGGTCTCGTCCACGCGGATGACGCCCGAGTCGTCGGGCTGCGCGAGCGCGGTGTTGCCCTGCACGAACCGGTCGTACTGGCTGGTCACCCAGGCCTTGGACGCGAGGTTGGGCGACGCCAGCAGACGCAGGACGGTCTCGCGGAGCTCGGCGTTGGTGGACGGGCGCTCGAGCGACGACGACGTGTCCGCGTTCAGCCCGTCCTGCCACGAGGGGCGCGCGTACGGGCGGTCGTAGACCGGGCCGTCGTGGGCCACGGACCGCGGCTCGACGTCGACGATGCGCTCGCCGTGGTGGTCGATCGTCAGGCGGCCGGTGCCGGTGACCTCGCCGATCACGGCGGTCTCGACGTCCCACTTGCTCGTGATGGCCAGGAACTCGTCGAGCTGGTCGGGCCGGACGACGGCCATCATCCGCTCCTGCGACTCCGACATGAGGATCTCGCCGGCGGTCAGCGTGGGGTCGCGCAGCAGCACGTTCTCCAGGTCGACATGCATGCCGCCGTCACCGTTGGAGGCCAGCTCGCTCGTCGCGCAGGAGATGCCGGCCGCGCCCAGGTCCTGGATGCCCTCGACGACGCGGGCGGCGTAGAGCTCGAGGCAGCACTCGATGAGCACCTTCTCCATGAACGGGTCGCCCACCTGGACGGACGGTCGCTTGGAGGGCTTGGTGTCGTCGAACGTCTCGCTCGCGAGGATCGAGGCACCGCCGATGCCGTCGCCACCCGTGCGCGCGCCGAACAGGACGACCTTGTTGCCCGCGCCCGAGGCGTTGGCCAGGTGGATGTCCTCGTGCCGCAGCACCCCGAGGCACAGCGCGTTGACCAGCGGGTTGCCCTGGTACGACGCGTCGAACACGAGTTCGCCGCCGATGTTCGGCAGACCGAGCGAGTTGCCGTACCCACCGACGCCGGCCACGACGCCGTGCACGACGCGGGCCGTGTCGGGGTGGTCCACGGCGCCGAACCGCAGCTGGTCCATGACCGCGACCGGCCGCGCGCCCATCGAGATGATGTCGCGCACGATGCCGCCGACGCCGGTCGCCGCACCCTGGTACGGCTCGACGTAGGACGGGTGGTTGTGCGACTCGACCTTGAAGGTGACCGCCCAGCCGTCACCGATGTCGACGACGCCCGCGTTCTCGCCGATGCCGACGAGCAGGTGCTCCTTCATGGCGTCGGTGGTCTTGTCACCGAACTGGCGCAGGTGGTTCTTGCTCGACTTGTAGGAGCAGTGCTCCGACCACATGACCGAGTACATGGCGAGCTCGGCGGCGGTGGGCCGACGGCCCAGCAGGTCGCGGATGCGCTGGTACTCGTCGGGCTTGAGGCCGAGCTCGGCGAACGGCTGCGCCAGGTCCGGGGTCGCAGCGGCGTTCTCGACGGTGTCGGACACGTGGGCGTGGGTCGTGCTGGAGGCCATCTGATCCCTCGATCGGGGGCCGCGCGCAACGGCAGCGGCAGGGGGTCGGCAGACGACGCACAGCCTACCGGGGCCTGTGGGACACCCGGAGCCGCGTCTCGTCTGGGCACATGCGCCGATCGGGTTCCGGCCGACGTTGCTACGGTCGGCGCATGCCGACGTCACGCCGACCCGACAGCGACCGTGTGCGATCGTCGGGTCGGCTCGTCGCACTCCTCACCATGGCGCTCGCGCTGGCCGCGTGCACCGAGCCGGCAACGCACCCCACCCCGGCCCCGACGCCGGTCACCGCGACGCCGACCACCTCACCTCCCCCGCCCGTCTCGGTCACCGCGGGCTCGACGACGATCACCGTGCAGCCGCTCGACAGCGCTGCGGTCGCGACCGCCACCCCCGTCGAGGATGGGACCGTGCGCCTCAGCGTCTCCGCGGGCGACGCGATCCTGACCGGCCCCCCGGAGACTGCATTCCGGGCACTCGACGACGGGACGGCCGTCGTCGAAGACGGCGCAGGAACCTTTGTCACCGGACTCAGCGTCGACGGGCCCGGGATCCGGATGGTGCAGGAGACTCCGGGCTCTGTGCGACTCACGGGCGTGGCGCCGCTCGGGATCTGGGTGTCGAGCGTCGCCGTCCAGGACGCCGTCTGGGGACAGAACGAGGGAGGGCAGTCGCTCGCGGTGACGCCGAGCGCGTGGGCGCGAGCCGGGGGCTCGGCCGCGAGCACGGGGCTCTGGTCGCAGCTGGTCGTCCGCGAGCCCGACGCCGACACCCCGAGCATGAGGGCGCAGCTGGAGTGCCACGAGCTCGGCGCTCCGGACAAGGCCACCTGGAACCTCGAGCCGTGGCGGCCCGACGTCAGCACGCTCGAGATGATCTCGGCGCGCTGCAACCCCGAGTAGCGCATCTCCCCACGTCAGGGCCACTGAGGCGGAACAATCGGGACGACAGCGCAGTCCGTTCCGAATCCCGGGGGTCGCCCGATGTCGCAGAACAGCACGCCGAAGTCGGAGAGCCCGGTCGTCGCGTTCCTGAAGCGCCGGTGGCTCGCGCTGCTGATCCTGGTGGTCGTGGTCGCGCTGATCCTCGCCAACGGGCAGCCGGTGGAGCTCGACCTGATCTTCACCACGTTCGAGACGCCCGAGTGGGTCATCATCCTGGGCGCTTTCCTGCTCGGCGGCATCGTCGGCTGGATCGCCAAGACCCGCCGCGCGTCCCGCAAGGGCTGAGCCGGCAACGTCCGCACCCACGAGTGCGGACGTTGCCGGCTCTGCGCCGAGATCAGCGGTGGTGCTTCTCCGGGACCGGGGCGTCGCCCGAGGCGCGCTGCGTCCGGTAGTACGCGCGGGCCTCGTCCTGGCGTGCCGCCTCGGCGCCTGAGGCGATCGGGGCACGCAGGTGTGCCTGCTCGTAGCCGAACGCGTCGACCAGGCTCTGGGCGTGCGGCCGCAGACGGGCCAGGAGCCGGTCGATGTACGACGTGACCGTGCGGGCACGCCCGGTCGAGAGCCGGCCGTTCATCAGGTACCAGGTCAGGTGCCGCTCGATGAGCGTGAGCCCGAACAGGTCCCGCACCCACGTGAGGATCTGCCGCGTGCTCGGGTCGGTGACCCGCTCGAGCGCCGCGGTGAACGACTCCCACTGCACCAGCTCGGCGTGCGCACGGGCCGCCTCGACGAGCTCGTGCTGGTGGGCGTTGAACAGGGCTGCGGCCTCCTGGGGCGAGGCCTTCTGGGCGGGGCGAAGGGCCTGTGCGACGTCGGCGACCATCGTCTCGACGCGGTCCACGAGCAGCTCGCGCTGCGTCGTCGTCTCACGCAGCTGGCCGGCCGAACGACGGGGGTCACCGACGTCGGCGATCGTCTGGACGGCCCGACGCAACGGCGTGCGGTACCGGGCGGCGTCGGCGGCACGCTCGGCCACCAGCCGGGCCACCTTCACCGCGTCGAGGTGCTTCATCGTCTTGCCGTAGTCCGCCAGCAGTCGCTTGCCGACGAGCTGCAGGAGCACGGTGTTGTCGCCCTCGAACGTCGCGTACACGTCCATGTCGGCACGCAGCCCTGTCAGACGGTTCTCGGCCAGGAAGCCGGCACCACCGCACGCCTCGCGCGACACCTGCAGCGTGTTCAGCGCGTGCCACGTGGAGGTCGGCTTGAGCGCGGCGGCGAGCGTCTCGAGGTCCTCGCGGGTCTCCGGGGTGTCGTTGCGGCCCGAGAACACGTCGTCGAAGGCGGCGAGCAGGTCCTCGTGCGCGAAACCGGCCGCGTACGTCTCGGCGAGCAGCGGGAGCAGGCGGCGCTGGTGCTCGGCGTAGTCGAGGATCACGACCTCCTCCGTGGGCGACGAGGACGCGAACTGGCGCCGCTGGTTGCCGTAGGTGATCGCGATGGTCAGCCCGAGCCGGGAGGCGACGACGGCCGCGCCGTCGAGGGACACGCGCCCCTGGACCAGCGTGCCGAGCATCGTGAAGAACCGACGTCCGGGGCTGTCGATCGGCGACTCGTACACACCCTCGGGCGTGACGTCGCCGTAGCGGTTGAGCAGGTTGGTGCGCGGGACGCGCACGTGGTCGAACCAGAGTCGACCGTTGTCGATGCCGTTCAGACCGCCCTTGAGCCCGTCGTCCTCGCCGCCGACGCCCTCGACGAAGGCCATCGAGTCCTCGTCGCGGATCGGCACGTAGAACGCGTGCACCCCGTGGTCCACGCCCTGCGTGACCAGCCGCGCGAACACGACCGCGGCGGTGCCGTGAACGCCGGCGTTGCCGAGGTAGTCCTTCCACGCCGCACGGAACGGGGTGTGGATCACGAACTCCTCGGTCTCCGCGTCATAGGTGGCGGTGGTGCCGATGGCGGCGACGTCCGAGCCGTGACCGGTCTCGGTCATCGCGAACGCGCCGGGAACCTTGATCGACAGCGCGTCGGCCAGGAACTCCTCGTGGTTGCGCTCGGTACCCAGGTGGTAGATCGCCGACGCGAACAGGCCCCACTGCACGCCGGACTTGATCTGCAGCGAAGGGTCGGCGTGCGTGAGCTCCTCGAACCGGGCGAGGAAGCCGCCGTGGTCCTCGGCACCGCCGAAGCGCTCCGGGAACGAGCGGTGCACGTCACCCTCGACGGCCAGCAGCCGCAGCTGCTCGAGGACGCGCTCGCGGTGCGCCGGCAGGTCCTGCCCCTCGATCCGGTGGAACCGCGGGTCGGACATCAGGTTCCGTGCCGCCAGCCGGAGCTCGGGGTAGTGCCCGAGCAGGACCTTGCTCAGGTGGGCGGTGTCGACCGAGACCTCGGCGTCGAGGCGAGGGTCGCCCGCGTCGTCCACCGTGGACACGGGACGCTGCGTGGTGGTGCTCATGCTTCCTCCGTTACGTGCTTGCGGTCTCGGGCCAGGAGGCCCACGGGTCCTGCCCACAACCAGGCGGCGACCTGGGCGGTGATCTCTTCACGGTCCGGCGTGCCGGGCTCGTCACGGTGGGCCATCCACCACTCCCCGGAGCCGCGCACGAAGCCGACGGCGCCTGCGGCCCACGCCTCGGCGAGCGCGACGCGGGCGTCGGGGCCGTCCTCGGGTCGGCGGGCGCGTCCGGTCGCCTCCTCGGTCAGACCGCGAGCGAACGGTGCCGCGACGAGGGCGGTGACGGAGTCGAGGAAGTGGCCGAGCGGGCCGCCGGACTCGACCGACCCGTTCCGCGTCACGAACGCGTACACGTTGGGCGACGACTCGATCATCTCGAGGTAGACGGCGACCATGGCGCGCAGCCCCTCGCGGGGGGTGGGCGCGACGCGCAGGACACCCTCGAGGGCGCCCTGGATCTGGGAGACCACCAGCTCGGCGACGGCGATCTGCAGGCCGGTCTTGTCCGAGAAGTAACGGTAGACGATCGACTTGGAGGTTCCCGCGGCGGCCGCGATCTCCTCCATCGAGACGTCCGGACCGTTGTGGTGGACGGTCTTCCGGGCCGCTCGGACCAGCTCGGCGCGACGGGCCTCGCGATGGTCAGCCCAACGGGTCGAGCGGCCGTCGGGCTCGGGCTGCTCGAGAGACATGGCGGTGAGGGTCGTCGTCGTCGACGTACCCGGGGGGCTCGGGCTCACGAGACCGAAGGTATCAGGTACTGTGGGTTTCGGACACCGTGTCATCTCGATCGCCCGATCCCGCACCCGCTTCGCGAGCCCGGATCTCCCGAGCCAGACTTTCATGTGCCAGTTCGCTTCATCGACGAATGCGAGAGGAACGAGCCCTCATGGCCCGTCGCACCACCCCCGTCCCCGCCGAGTCCGCCGGCCCCCGCTCCGCCTACGTCCTCGGCGGCAACCGCATCCCCTTCGCCCGCGCCGGCGGACCGTACGCGCACGCCAGCAACCAGGACATGCTCACCGCCGCGCTCGACGGGCTCGTCGCCCGGTACGGGCTGCAGGGTGAGCGCATCGGCGAGGTCGCTGCAGGTGCGGTCCTCAAGCACAGCCGCGACTTCAACCTCACGCGAGAGTCCGTGCTCGGCTCGGCCCTCTCCCCCGAGACGCCCGCGTACGACGTGCAGATGGCCTGCGCGACCGGGCTCGAGACCGTCGTCTCGCTCAGCAACAAGATCCGCCTCGGGCAGCTCGAGTCCGCGATCGCGGGCGGCGTGGACACCACGTCCGACGCCCCGATCGCCGTGAGCGACCGCCTCCGTCGCCAGCTGCTCGACCTGTCCCGCGCGAAGAGCGCCGCGCAGAAGCTGGCCGCGGTCGCCCGCATCCGCCCGAAGGACCTCGCACCGTCGGCACCCCGGACCAGCGAGCCGCGTACGCACCTGTCGATGGGCGAGCACCAGGCGTTGACCACGGCACAGTGGGGCATCTCTCAGGAGGCGCAGGACGAGGTCGCCCTCGCGAGCCACCAGAACCTCGCCGCGGCGTACGACCAGGGCTTCTTCGACGACCTCGTCACGCCGTTCCGCGGGCTCACGCGCGACGCGAACCTGCGCGCCGACTCTTCCCTCGAGAAGCTGGCGTCCCTCAAGCCGACGTTCGGGCTCGGGCTGGACACCCCCGCGACGATGACGGCGGGCAACTCGACGCCGCTGTCCGACGGCGCCTCCACCGTGCTGCTGGGCTCGGCCGAGTGGGCGGCTGCCCACGACCTGGTCCCGCTGGCCGCGGTGGTCGACTCCGAGGCTGCTGCGGTCGACTTCGTGCACGGCGTCGACGGTCTGCTCATGGCGCCGGTGTTCGCGGTGCCGCGCCTGCTCGCCCGCAACGGGCTGACGCTCGACGACTTCGACCTGATCGAGATCCACGAGGCGTTCGCGTCGACCGTGCTGACGATCCTGGCGGCGTGGGAGTCCGAGGAGTTCGGACGGACGCGCCTCGGTCTCGACGGGGCGTTCGGGACCGTCGATCGCGCGAAGCTCAACGTCCACGGGTCCTCGCTCGCAGCCGGCCACCCGTTCGCGGCGACCGGCGGGCGCATCGTCGCGACCGTCAGCAAAGAGCTCCACCGACGCGGCCCGGGCACCCGGGCGCTCGTCTCCATCTGCGCCGCCGGCGGGCTCGGCGTGACCGCGATCCTCGAGGCGGCCTGATGTCCACCGACACGTACCTCAACCTGGTCAACGGCGGCTTCGTCGGGAAGGTCGCCAAGCAGCTCGGCCTCCCCCAGCCGACGACGCTGAAGCGCCACGCTCCGGGTCAGCCCTTGCTCGACGGCCCCGTGCTCGTGCTCGGCGACGACGACGACCTCGCACGACTGCTGTCGGCCGACTGGGACCTCGACGTGCACCGGCACGCGACCCCCGAGACGCGCTACTCGGCCGTCATCCTCGGGCTCACCGGGCTGACACACCCGTCGGAGCTGAGCGCTCCCGTGCTCGAGCTGGCCGGCGTCCTGAAGAAGCTCGCCCGCTGCGGCCGCGTGGTCACCCTGTCCCGAGCAGCACGAGCCGACGACGCACCGGCGGTCGCGGCCGCACGGCAGGGTGTCGACGGCCTCCTGCGGTCGGTCGCCAAGGAGCTGCGCGGCGGGGCGACCGCCAACGGGCTCGTCCTCGGCGACGCCGTCCCGGTGACCGCGCCATCCGTCGTCGGCGCGCTGCGGTTCTTCCTGTCCAGCCGGTCGGCGTTCGTCGACGGACAGCTGCTCGCGGTGGACTCGTCCGCCGGGACGCTCCCCGCCGACTGGGACCTGCCGCTGGCCGGTCGGGTCGCGGTCGTCACCGGCGCCGCACGCGGCATCGGCGAGTCGATCGCGGACACGCTCGCGCGGGACGGTGCGACCGTCGTCGCGGTCGACGTTCCCGCGGCCGGGGAGCAGCTCGTCGCCGTCGCGAACCGCGTGCGCGGGACAGCCCTGCAGCTCGACGTGACGGCACCCGACGCCGGCGCGCGGATCCTCGAGCACACGTTGCAGCGGCACGGGCGGATCGACATCGTCGTGCACAACGCCGGGATCACGCGCGACAAGCTGCTGGCCAACATGACCCCGGACAAGTGGGAGTCGGTGCTCGCCGTGAACATCGCGTCGCAGCTGGCGATCAACGAGGCGCTGCTGACCTCGGGAGACTTCACCGACGCACCGCGGATCGTCTCGCTCGCCTCGACCTCGGGCATCGCGGGCAACCGCGGCCAGTCGAACTACGCGGCGTCCAAGGGCGGCGTGATCGGCATGGTCCGCGCGACCGCACCTCTGCTCGAGACCTTCGGGGGGACCGCGAACGCCGTGGCGCCCGGGTTCATCGAGACCGAGATGACCGCACGCATCCCCGCGGTCACGCGGCAGGTCGCCCGGCGGCTCAACTCCTTGCAGCAGGGCGGTCAGCCCGTCGACGTGGCCGAGACCGTCGCGTTCCTGGCCTCACCCGCCGCCGGTGGCATCGTGGGCCGCGTGCTGCGGGTGTGCGGGCAGAACCTGGTGGGTCAGTGACCGTCGTCGTCCTGCCTGGCGTGCCCGGGCTCGGCGGGTTGTACGCGCGCGGTGCCGCGTCGACCTTGCGACGACGCAGGGAGCGCGAGCTGCCCGACGTCGAGTACGTCGTCCGATCGGTCCGGGCCCAGGCCGCCCACCTGACCGAGTACCAGCACCTGCTCGGGGAGTCCGCGAGCGACCTGCTGCCCGCAGGGTTCGTGCACGTGCTCGCGTTCCCCGTCGCGACGGCCGTCATGGCACGCTCGGACTTCCCGCTGCCGTTGGCCGGCCTCGTCCACCTGTCCAACCAGGTCACGCAGCACCGCCCGCTCTCGCTCGCGGACACGTTCGACGTCCGGGCCACCGCGGCGAACCTGCGTGCACACCGCACCGGCACGCAGGTCGACCTCGTGACCACGGTCTCGGTCGGCGACGACGTCACCTGGCGAGGCGTGTCGACGTACCTGGCGAAGGGCGTGTTCCTGCAGGGCGAGGGTGCGTCCGACGAGCGCCCGCCGTTCCAGGCGCCCGTGCCGACCGCTCAGTGGGTGCTCGCCGCAGACACCGGGCGCCGGTACGCGGCGGTCTCCGGCGACCGCAACCCGATCCACATGTCGTCCTTGGCCGCCAAGGCGTTCGGCTTCCCTCGTGCGATCGCCCACGGCATGTACACGGCGTCGCTCGCACTCGCGGCCGTCGGCGCAGCACGAGGCGACGCGTTCGACTGGTCCGTCGAGTTCTCGAAGCCGGTCCTGCTGCCGTCGACGGTGTCGGTGCATGTCGGTGCGCTCGAGCGGGGCTTCGAGATCGCGGCCTGGACCGCGGTGCCGCACCTGACGGGGACCGTCACACCCCTGGCCTGACGCGGCGGCAGCCGCCGGGTCTCGGAGCCCGACGA
Organism: Cellulomonas sp. P4_H4; assembly: GCF_056400865.1. Classification (NCBI taxonomy): domain Bacteria; kingdom Bacillati; phylum Actinomycetota; class Actinomycetes; order Micrococcales; family Cellulomonadaceae; genus Cellulomonas; species Cellulomonas sp. P4_H4. The sequence goes on along the minus strand of NZ_JBFUKL010000001.1, from coordinate 369,763 downwards.
CTGCTCACCTGCATCCATCCTCGGTCAGAGGTCGGCCGGGCGCAGCACGAAGGTGATCGCGTGGGCGATCTGGACGTTGCCCGCGTTGAGGTCGAGCTGGCGGCGGATCAGGAACGGGTTCAGGTCGTTGCGGTCCTGGTCCTTGAGCTGCACCAGGGCGAGCCGCTTGCTCAGGACGTCCACCTGGAACGTGCCACCCTGCGCCGTCGTCAGCACCGCGTTGTCCGACGCCAGCGCGGCCGACGAGTCGATCGTCACGCCCGGGACGACGTGGTACAGCAGCACCTGCTCGATCGCGTCGATGCCTACGGCGCCGGCCAGCGCCGTCAGCACCTTCTGCTCGCTGCCGTACCAGTGGTGCGTGAGGTCCCACGCCAGCAGCTGGAACGCACGGTCGTTCGGCACGAACGCGGTCAGCGGCACCGTGCCGTCCGCGAGCACCGCCACCGGGCTGGCGGGCTTGGCAGCCAGCACCGCGGCGACGGCCTGGTCGAGGATGTCGAAGTCGTACCAGCTGCGGTCGAACGTGTCGCCGTCCGACGCCAGCAGTGCCGCAAGGCTCGACGTTCCTGGGGCGGCCGACGCGGCCGGCGCGAGCGCGAGTCCACCTCCCGCGGCGAGACCGGCGACGACCAGGGCGGACAGAGTGCGGCGGATCCTCATGATGGGCTCCTACGGACGAGGGTTCACGGCCGACGCCCCAGCGCCGCACCGCGCGGGCACCCGGTCGGACGCCCTGCACCCACTTCCCGGCCACCCCGCGCGACGGATGCACGCGGTCACAACGCGGCCGATGTCGCACCCGATGGCGTCGCGTCGCCGTCGAGACCGTCACTCCGACACGAGACCGGCACGTGGAACTGCCGGGCTCGTGTGGGACTGACGGTCTCGTGGCTGCGGGTGGGCAGCTGGCCGACCAGCGGTCGGCAGCCAGGGCTGCCGCCTGGGGCCGGCGGCTAGTCGTCCAGGGCCGGGCCGCAGGCTGCCGCGGCCGTGGCTGCCAGGTGGTCCAGGCCGTGCACGGCGACGAGCGGGCGGGTGTCCTCGACGACCGCCCAGCAGCCGTCGACGACCTCGTAGCCGGAGCTCGGGCCGTCCGTCAGGTAGGTGGTCAGCGCGGAGATCAGACGGTCGACAGCCTCACTGGTGGTGCCGACGCCGACGGACGCGCGGATCGCACCGTCGGACGCGTCGAGGTGCGCGAGGAGCGGGTGGGCGCAGAAGCGGCCGTCGCGGACACCGATGCCGTGCTCGGCCGACAGGTACGCGGCGACGAGGCCGGGGTTGTGGCCGGGCACCGTGAAGGTGAGCACGCCGACGGGTGCCGCCGAGTCGGGCCAGATGCGCGCGATATCGACGCCGTCGATCGCGGCCAGACCCGCGACGAGCCGGGACCGGAGGGCATCCTCGTGCGCGCCGAGCGCACCGGCGGGCAGTGCGGCGAGCTGGTCGCAGGCCTCCGCGAGCGCGATCGCACCGATCACGTTGGGCGAGCCGGCCTCGTGGCGCGCCGGCGCGGGCTGCCAGACCGTGCGGTCGGTCCGGACGTCGCGCACCGCACCTCCCCCTGCGAGGTACGGCGAGCCGGTGTCGAGCCAGTCGCGACGGCCGACCAGGGCACCGGCCCCGAACGGCGCGTAGGTCTTGTGCCCCGAGAACGCGATGTAGTCCGCATCGGTGGCCGCGAGCGAGAAGCCGCGGTGGGGCACCAGCTGGGCACCGTCGACAGCGACGCGCGTGCCCTCGGCGTGCGCGAGGGAGATGACCTCGTCGAGCGGCAGCGACTCACCGGTGACGTTGGAGGCGCCCGTGACGGTCAGGAGCGCGTAGTGCTGGCGGGCGAGCTCGTCGCGAAGCTTGGAGAGCGTCTCCGCCACGGTGCGCGCGATCGGCAGGATCGTCGTCGAGTGGCCGTGACCGTCGCCCGAGTGCACCCAGGGCAGCAGGTTGGCGTGGTGCTCGATGTCGAGGACGAGAACCCGGGAGCCCTGCGGGACGACCCGCGCGAGCAGGTTGAGCGAGTCGGTGGTGTTGCGGGTGATGATCGCGACGTCGTCGGGACGGGCGTCCACGAAGCGCGCGATCGTCTGGCGTGCGGACTCGTACAGGGCCGTGGACACCTGGGACAGGTAGCCGGCACCGCGGTGCACGGACGCGTACAGCGGCAGGACCTCGGTCACGCGCGCGGCGACGGCGTCGAGAGCCGGGGCGCTCGCCGCGTAGTCGAGGTTGGCGTAGACGCGCTGCGTGCCGTCGACGAGAGGAACGGTGGTGTTGCCGCCGACGACGGGGAGCAGGGCGCCCACCGCATCGACGTCCACACACGAGAGGCGCTCGACGGTTGCGGTCATGATGGTCCTCCGACAGGTCTCGAGGGCCACTCTTCAGCCGACCAACAGCCGGTGGACCCCGCGCTTGCCGTGCTCCGGACGGAGCACAGCCAGGTCGTCACCCGGGGCACCCCACCGCGGAGGAGGGTTGCCGGCCAGCGAGCCGGGGCTTGACGCTGGCGCTCATGACCTGAGAAGAGGGTCCCCGCAGCCCCGCAGGACTGTCAACGCGTGATCCGATTCATCTCGGATGGCAAGACTTCGATACCACCAGTTGGAAACGTCGAGGCGTCGCACTAGCATCACCGACACCATCCAGAGCGGCTGAGAGATCTGGCTCGACGACGCCGCAGCAACCCGCATGCACCGACAGGTGCCTGGTCGAGGGTGCTACCGCCAGGACCGATGGAGGTTCCCGCACGTGACCGAACGACTTCTCTACCGGCTGCTCAGCGGCCCGGACGACCTTGCATTCTGCGAGCGCGTCTCAGAAGCCTTGGCTAACGGCTACGTCCTGCACGGCGGCCCGGCCGCCACCTTCGACGGGACGCGCGTGGTCGTCGCGCAGGCCGTCGTCCTTCCCCGCCCCACCCACGAGACGAGGCCCGCATGAGCTACGCCGGCGACCTGACCCCCCAGCAGGCCTGGGACCTCCTGACGTCCGACTCGAGCGCGCTGCTCGTGGACGTCCGCACCGACGCCGAGTGGGCGTACGTCGGCATCCCCGACGGGTCCTCGATCGACGGCCGGGCCGCGCTCGTCGAGTGGGTCACCTACCCGTCCGGGCGCCCGAACCCGCAGTTCCTCAAGCAGCTCAGCGAGGTCGGGCTCGCGCCCGGCGACGGGCGTCCGATCGTCTTCCTGTGCCGCTCGGGCGTGCGCTCGATCGCCGCCGCAAACGCGGCCACCGCAGCCGGGCTCGGTCCGGCGTACAACGTGCTCGAGGGCTTCGAGGGCGACGTGGGCGCCGACGGGCACCGTGGGCACTCGGGCTGGCGCGCTGCCGGCCTGCCGTGGCGGCAGCGGTGAGCCCCCGCGTGCCGGGTCCCGGCGACTGGGACGAGAAGCGGGTCGAACGAAGCACGCTGCGCCCCGACACGCTCGCCGTGCGCGGCGGGCTGGTGCGGTCCCAGTTCCAGGAGATGTCCGAGGCGCTGTTCCTGACGCAGGGATACGTCTACGACGACGCCGCACAGGCCGAGTCCGCGTTCGCCGGCGAGTACGACCGGTTCCTGTACTCGCGCTACAACAACCCGACGGTCTCGACCTTCGAGGAGCGCCTGCGCCTGCTCGACGGCGCCGAGGCCGCCTTCGCGACGGCGAGCGGCATGTCCGCCGTGTTCACCGCCATCGCGGCGGTCGCCAAGGCGGGCTCCCGCGTCGTCGCGGCCCGTGCGCTCTTCGGGTCGACCGTCGTGCTCTTCGAGGAGGTCTTCGCCCAGTGGGGCGTGACGACGGACTACGTCGACGGGCACGTGCTGTCGCAGTGGGAGGAGGCGCTCTCGACGCCCGCCGACGTCGTCTTCTTCGAGACGCCGTCGAACCCGATGCAGGACCTGGTCGACATCGCGGCGGTCACCAAGCTCGCGCACGCGGCGGGCGCCCTGGTCATCGTCGACAACGTCTTCGCCACGCCCGTGCTCTCGCGCCCGCTCGACTTCGGCGCCGACGTGATCGTCTACTCCGCCACGAAGCACATCGACGGTCAGGGGCGAGTGCTCGGCGGCGCGATCCTGGGCACCGACGAGTACATCCACGGCCCGGTGCAGACGCTCATCCGGAACACCGGCCCGTCGATGTCCGCGTTCAACGCCTGGGTCCTGCTCAAGGGCCTCGAGACCCTCTCGCTGCGCGTCAGGCACCAGACCGCGTCGGCCCTGCGCCTGGCGACGTGGCTCGAGGAGCAGCCGGGCGTCTCGATGGTCCGCTACCCGTACCTGCCCTCGCACCCGCAGCACGCGCTCGCGCTCGCGCAGCAGTCGGGCGGCGGCACGGTCGTGACGTTCAACCTGGCGGTTCCCGAGGGAGCGACGCCCGACGTGGCCAAGAAGGCGACGTTCGGGGTGGTCGACGCGCTGCGGATCATCGACATCTCGAACAACCTGGGCGACGCGAAGTCGATCATCACGCACCCCGCGACGACGACCCACCGCAAGCTCGGTGCCGAGGGGCGCGCAGCCGTGGGTATCGGCGAGTCGACCGTCCGGCTGTCCGTGGGGCTCGAGGACCCGGACGACCTGATCGACGACCTGACGCAGGCGCTGGGCACGCTCGGGCACTGACGCCTGGGCGCGCCTGCCGATGGGTGTCCGTGCCGCCGGTGAACACTGGCGGCATGGACACCCGACAGCTGGCGACCACCTCGGGTGCTCGCCTGCTGGTGGGCGTGCTGGTCGCCATCCCGGTGGGGATCGTCGTGGGCCGGACGTCCGTGCCGGCAGCGCTCCTGGCGGCCTGGGCGTGCGCCGCGATCGTGTTCGTCGGGTGGACCTGGGTGGAGTGCGCGCCGATGGGTCCCGACGCGACGGCGTCGCACGCCACCCGCGAGATCCCGGCGAACGGCCTCGTGACGCACCTCGTCGTGATCGGGGCGGCGCTCGTCGCCCTCGCCGGCGTGGCCGTCGTGCTCTTCCGGCACGAGATCGGCCAGGCACTCCCGACCATCGCGGTGCTCGCCAGCGTCGTGGGGTCGTGGGCGGCGGTGCACACCGTGTACGCGCTGCGGTACGCGCGGCTCTTCCACACGTCCGGCGGCGGCATCGACTTCCACATGGCGGAGGCGCCGCGCTACACCGACTTCGCCTACGTGGCCGTGACCGTGGGCATGAGCTTCGCCATCTCGGACACCGACCTCGCGTCCTCGCTCATGCGCCGGGTCGCCCTCGTCCACGCGATGCTCAGCTACCTGTTCGGCACCGTCATCATCGCGCTCCTGGTGAACCTCGTCGCCTCGGTGTGACGTCTCAGAACGCGACCGTCTCGTTCTCGCCGCCGTCGTAGCGCTCACCGGTGAGCTTCGCCTTGACCAGGCTGAATGCCGTGGTCAGCCTGCCGCCGGGGGCGTGCCAGTACTCGGCCGTCTCGCCGCGCAGCGCGATGAGCACCACTCCCGACGTCTCGGGGCCGTCGGGGAACCACGCGTCGGCCGTCGGACCCCAGAGCTCCTTGATCTTGGTGAGGTCGCGCACGACCTCGGCCGACCCGGAGACCGAGACCCAGGCGGTCGAGTCCGCGAACGCGGCGTTCGCCGGGCTACCCGACTCGATCTCGTGCACCTTGTGGCTGTCGTCGTCCGCGAAGAACCAGAGGTCACCGTCGAAGTCGACGTCCTGCACACCCATCGGACGGCTGACCAGTGCACCGTTCTCGCCCACCGTGGTGAGCATCGCGATCCGCGCGTCCTTGATGAGACGGGCGACCGTGGCGACGTCGTCGTCGTGCGTCATGAGAGCTCCCTGCCTGTGGTCCGCTGCGGGGTGTTCTCACCGTGGCGGCGGCGCCACGCTAGGCACGATTGCCCGGGCTCACCACCGGAACGACCGGCCGCGGCTGAGGGATCCTCAGCACATGAACGAGTTCGACGCGATCGCCGTGGACCTCGTCGCGCGCGGCGCGACGCTCGGCCAGATGATGGGCCACCCGATGCTCAAGGTCGGGTCGTCGATGTTTGCCGCACACACGGGCGACGGGCACCTCGCGGTGAAGCTGGGACGGAAGACCGCGGAGCACGCCGAGGCGCTCGAGCTGCCCGGCGCGGCCGTGTGGTCGCCGGGCGGTAGCGGTCGCCTGTTCTACGACTGGGTGTCGCTGCCGCCCGAGCAGGAGGACCACTGGATGCGGTTCGCCGAGGCGGCCCGCCTGCTCGTCAGCTGATCAGCGGACCCACTGCTCACCGGCCTCGACCGCGACCGTCAGCACGTTCTCGGCGGGCGGGACCGGGCAGGTGGCGAACTCGGTGAGGCCGCACGGCAGGTTGCTCGCGCGGTTGAAGTCGAGCCTGACCGTGCCGTCGACCAGCTCGCCGAGCGTGAGGATGCGCGACGCCGGGTAGGTGGTGACGCCGCTGGTCGCGTCGCGGAACAGGACGCTGAGACCGCGTTCGCCGCCGTCGAAGACGACGAGCTGCTGCGGAACCCCGGAGACCTCGAAACGCACCGTGCCGACGGCTGCGTGGTGGTGCTCGAGGCCCTCCACGACCGCGCCCGTCATGACCCTGCGGGGCGCGTCGAACGCCTCGAACGTGCCGCTGAGCGACCATTTCTCGTCCGGCGCGTACGCCGGGATGCCCGTGAACGCGGCGAGCTGCGGCGCGCGGGGGTCGTGCACGCGGACGATCACGTGCGCGGTCCGACGAGCCACCTCGAGGATCAGGTTGCCGGAGCGCACCCGCAGGCCCGGCCCGCCCTCGACCGGGTCGAGCGTGGCCACGCCGTCGACGACGTCACCGCCCGGCAGCACGAGCCCGTCGGTAGCGGCCGCCTCGACGGTGAGCGGGTCGCCGGGCGCCGCGGTCCAGCGGCCCGGGAACTCGTCGAACACCGAGGCTTCCGAGGTGAGCCAGTGCAGCGCCGTGATGGCGACCCAGCCGTGCGGCTCCGCGTAGTAGGCCTCGCGGGAGGCGTGCCACGTCTCCCAGTCGGAGACGAAAGTGTCGGTTGCAGTATCGGTGTCGACGGTCATCGGGCGGTCCTCTCCAAGGAGACGGGATCGAGGGTGTGGCCGAACGCCTCGGCGACGGGCAGTCCGAGGTTCTCCCGCAGCGTGGAACCCTCGTACGACGTGCGGAACGAGCCGCGCTCCTGCAGCAGCGGGACGACCTTCTCGACGAACTCGTCGAGCCCGTGCGGGGTCAGGTGCGGGACGAGGATGAAGCCGTCGGACGCGTCCTCCTGCACGTAGCGGTCGATCTCGGAGGCGACGTGCTCGGGGGTGCCGACGAAGTTCGTCCGGCCGAGGACCGCGATGACGAGCTCCCGGATCGACAGCCCCTTGGCCTCCGAGAGCTCACGCCACTGGCGTGCGATCGCCACCGGGTCCTTGAAGAAGCTGGCCCGACCGTTCGTGATCGACGGCGCGTCCACCAGGGGGTCGATCGTCGGCAGCGGGCCGTCCACGTCGTAGTCGGACAGGTCGCGGTTCCACAGCTGCTCGACGAACGCACGCGCGACCGACGGACGCACCGTCTGGAGCTGGAGCTCACGCAGCCGCTCCTCGGCCTCCGCCGTGGTGTCGCCCAGCACGAACGACGACCCCGGAAGGATCAGCAGGTCCTCGGGCCGACGACCGTACCGGGCGAGCCGACCCTTGACGTCGGCGTAGAACGTCTTCCCGTCCTCGATCGCCGAGTGCCGCGAGAAGACCGCGTCCGCCACCTGCGCCGCGAGCTCGCGGCCGCCGTCGGAGTCGCCGGCCTGGATGATCACCGGGTGCCCCTGCGGCGGCCGCGGCAGCGTCGGCGTGGCCTCGATGTCGACCAGTCGGCCGGCGGTACGCACCGTCCCGAGCGACCCGGGCCGCACGAAGTGCTCTGCCTCGTCGACGATCGCGTCGGGCGCCCACGCGTCCCACAGCGCGCGGGCGGCCTCGACGACCTCACGCGCGCGCTCGTACCGGTCCGGGTATTCCAGGTACCCGCCGCGGCGGAAGTTCGCACCGTGGAAGGCGTCCGACGACGTCACGACGTTCCAGGCGGCGCGTCCCGCGGACAGGTGGTCGAGCGTCGCGAACTGACGCGCGAGCTCGTACGGGTCGTTGAACGTCGCGTTGATCGTGCCGGCGAGGCCCACGTGCGTCGTGACGCCGGCCAGTGCCGCGAGCACCGCGTACGTGTCGGGACGGCCGACGACGTCCTGGTCGACGAGCTGCCCGCGGTGCTCGCGCAGGCGCAGCCCCTCGGCCAGGAACACGAAGTCGAAGAATCCGCGCTCGGCCGTGGCGGCCAGGTGCTGGAACGACGCGAACGCCGACTGCGTCTCGGGCCGGTGGCTCGGGTCCGTCCAGACGGTGTGGTGGTTGACGCCCGGGAAGTGGGCGCCCAGGTGGATCTGCTTCTTGGCGGTCATCGTGGCGTCCTTCAGCGGGTGGTGGCCGGGGCCGCGTAACGGCTCACCGGGCGGGGCAGGCCGAGCGTGGCGCGCAGCGTGGTGCCGCGCGGGTGCAGCGGCAGGTGGCCGGAGAGGTGGGTCAGAGCCGTGGCGTCGGCGAGCGGGCGGACCGTCACGCCGTCGACGCCGGTCGTCGCGACGAGCTCCACGAGCGCGTCCGCGACCGTGCGGGCGCCTCCGACGACCGCGGGGGACGGCCAGTGCTCGTACCCGTCCAGCGTCGCCAAGGTCGCTCTCGCCTCGGCGTCGGACGCTCCGAGGAGCACGTCGACGTCGAGCAGGATCGTCGCTTCCGGGGCCGCGTCGCGGGCTGTCTGCGCGGCCTCCGCGGTGGCGACCCGGATCACGTCGGCCCGACGCGCCGCGACGGCGAGCTCGACCGGCTCGTCGCCGCGGACCACCACGACCGGACGCCCCTGAGGGGAACGCGGCGTGATCGACGCGCCGTGCACCGAGAAGAACTCTCCGGTGAACTCGATCGCGTGCACCTTGTCGCGGTCGATGTACCGGTCCCCGACCTCGTCGAGGATGATCGCGTCGTCCTCCCAGCTGTCCCAGAGCCGCTGGATCACCTCGATGGTGTCCTCGGCCTCCCTCCAGAGCGCGGGCAGCTCACGCGGGACCCGCTCGTCGTAGCGCAGGGCCTCGGCACCCGAGCGCGGGTCGAGGGCCGCCGCGGCCACGTCGACCTGGACCGCGCCGCGGCCGAGGCTCACGTGGTCGAGCGTCTGGATCTCCTTGCCCACGTGGAACGGCTCGCGGTAGGTCACGGGGACCACCGGAGCCAGGCCGATCCCGCCCGTCACGGGCCCGAGGAGCGCGGCGACACCGACCGCGTCGAGGCTTCCGACGAACCGGCCGGCGCGCTCGACCGGGGGGGCCGAGGAGTCGTCGACGAGGACGAGAGCCGCGCCCGCGTCGTGCGCGGCCTGCGCGTTGCGCACCCAGTGGCGGGCGGTGAACGCGCCGGCGGCGTCGGTGGGGGCCAGGCGCCAGGCGGCGGGATGACGACCGGCGGGGGTGAGCTCGACGGCAAGATGGAACTGGTTCATGGGCGCAGACCGTAGGGCTGGGACGCCGCTTGACCAGGGGTTGGTCGGAAAGTCCCGCGATGCGAGACGCCTGGTCAGAGGTCCTTGCCGAAGAGGAGCGAGAGGAAGTCGTCCCTGTACGGCCCGAACGGGGCGATCGGGCGGTAGCCCGCCGAGAGGTACAGCGTGACCGCCTCGGGCTGCCGGATGCCGGTCTGCAGCACCACGGACGTCAGGCCCGCCGCGCGGGCGTCGTCCTCGATCGCCGTGAGCAGCGCGCGGGCCGCGCCGGCCCCGCGGGCCCTGTCGTCGACCCAGACCTTCTTCAGCTCACCGGAGCCCTCGGGGTAGCCGTCCTTGGCCGCCCGTAGGGACGCGCAACCCACCGGCACGCCGTCGAGGTCGGCGATCACCGAGCTGATCGTGCCGACGCCCTGGGCGGGGTCGTCGACCGCGAAGCCGCCCGGGGTCACCTCGACGATCTCCGGGTAGCGGACCTCGATGTCGAGCCACATCCGGTACCGCAGCGCGACCGCGTCCGCGTGGTCCCAGGCGACCCGTCGCAGCGTGAGCCTGCCCGGGTGCTTCGGCCCTCGGACGCGCGCCTCGTCAACGAGGTCCTTGGCGAAGCAGCGTGACGCCGTCTCGGCGGCGTACTCGCCGAAGTTCGGGATCGAGCGGTAGCCCGCCGCCAGGTAGAGGCCGATCGCGGCGACCTGAAGGACACCGGTCTCCAGCACGAGCCGGTGGAAGCCCCGCTCCAGCGCGAGCCGCTCGAGCTCGGCGACGACCACCCGGGACAGGCCGCGCCCCCGGGCTGCGGGGGTCACGAACATCCGCTTCAGCTCGCCGACGCCGTCGCCGAGGTCCCGGATCGCGCCGCACGCCACGGGCTCGTCGTCGATGCGCACGAGCACCATGACGGCGATCTCGTCGCCGGTCATCTCGTGGCCGATGTCGTCCTCGCCGTAGAGGTCCTTCAGCTCGGCCTGCTGGGCGTCGCGGAGCTGCTTCGCCGCGGGGTCGTCCCAGCCGACGAGGTGGATCGTCACGCGCGAGCCCGAGTCAGCCGACGAGGGTCTTCAGGACAGACGTGAAGAAGCGCAGCCCGTCGACACCCGTACGGGGGCCCTTGGCGCCGTCCGGGCCGAAGCCCGACTCGACGGCGTGCTCGGGGTGCGGCATGAGGCCGACCACGTTGCCCGCGGCGTTCGAGATGCCGGCGATGCCTCGTCGCGACCCGTTGGGGTTCCAGCCCTGGTAGCGGAAGACCACACGGCCCTCGCCCTCGAGCTCGTCGAGCGTGTGCTCGTCGGCGACGTACTGGCCGTCCTGGTTCTTCAGCGGGATCGTGATCTGCTCGCCCTGCGCGTAGTCGCGCGTCCAGGCCGTGTCGACGTTCTCCACGGAGAGCACCTGCTCGCGGCAGACGAAGTGCAGGTGGTCGTTCTTGATCATCGAGCCCGGCAGCAGGTGCGCCTCGGTGAGGACCTGGAAGCCGTTGCAGATGCCGAGCACCGGCAGACCCTTGTTCGCTGCGTCGATGATCGAGCCCATGACCGGCGCGAACCGGCTGATCGCGCCGGCGCGCAGGTAGTCGCCGTACGAGAAGCCGCCGGGCAGGACGACCGCGTCGACACCGTGCAGGTCGGCGTCCGCGTGCCACAGGGAGACCGGCTCGGCACCGGCCAGGCGGACCGCGCGCGAGGCGTCGCGGTCGTCCAGCGTGCCGGGGAAGGTGACGACGCCGATTCGAGTCACAGCGCGCGGCCCTGCCCGTCTGCGTCCTGCGTGTCCTCGTACACCGCGACGACGTCCTCGATGACCGGGTTGGACAGGACCTGCTCGCCGGCCGCGCGGGCCGCCGCGAGGACCTCCTCGGTCACCGGCCCGTCGACCTCGAGCTCGAAGCGCTTGCCCTGACGGACGGAGGCGAACTGGCCGAACCCGAGCCGCGGCAGGGCGCCGGCGACGGCCTTGCCCTGCGGGTCGAGGATCTCGGGCTTCGGCATGACATCGACGACGACTCGTCCCACGAAAGGGCTCCAGGTGTTCGCGCGGCGGTGGGGGTTGCGGCGATTCTAGCGAGTCGCTACCGGGGCTCAGCGCCCTGTCCACGAGACAGCGCCAGCCACCGTGGACTTCCCGCCAGATCGGAGGGTGGGGTGCGCCGGGCGGCGGTCCGTGTCGGTGGCTCGGGTGAGGATGTCTGCCATGCCTTCCACGGGGTCCTCAGGTTCTGCCACGCGCGGATGGGTCGGGCCGTACCTTCTGCTCGCGGTGCTCTGGGGATGCAGCTTCCTGTTCATCGCCACGGCGCTGCAGTCCTTCACGCCGACGCAGGTCGCGTTCGGGCGGATCGTCATCGGCCTCGCGCTGCTCGTCGTCGTGCTGCTCGCGCGCCGCGAGCGCGTCCGGGTCCGGCGCCGCAACGTGGGTGACTGGGTGCTGGTCGGCGCGGTCATGACCGCGATCCCGTTCGTGCTCTTCGCCCTCGCCGAGCAGCGGGTCAGCTCGGTGCTGGCCGGGCTCGTGAACGCGACGACCCCCCTGTTCACCGCCCTGTTCGTGGCGTTGCTCATCCCGGCCGAGCGGCCCGACCGCGTGCAGCTGGGCGGCCTGCTGGTCGGGTTCGGCGGCATCGCCGTCCTGCTCGGCATCTGGGACGCTGGCGCCATCGACCTCGTCGGCGGGCTGATGCTCCTGGGCGCGACGTTCTGCTACGGGCTCGGCAACTCGTGGGCCCGCTGGCGGCTGACGGGCACCGGGCTCTCGACGGTCGCACTGCCTACGGTGCAGCTGGTCGTCGGGGCGCTGATCGTGCTCCCGTTCGCGGTCACCACCCCTACCCCCGCTCCGCTCGCGCTCGCGCCCGCGCTGTCCCTGCTCGCTCTCGGGCTCGGCGGGACCGGGCTGGCGTACGTCCTGTTCTGGCGGGTCATGTCGATCGCTGGTGCGACCGTCGCAGCGAGCGTCACGTACGTGATCCCGGTCGTCTCGACGGCCCTCGGCGTGCTCGTGCTGCACGAGGGCCTGCACTGGTACGAGCTGGTCGGAGGCGCGGTCGTCCTCGGCGGCGTCGCGTTGACGCAGTGGGGCGCCGCCCGGCGTCGTCGTGCCGCGATGCCGGCGGAGGTCACGGCCGAAGCGACCGCCTGAGGGCGCTCACGGCACGATCACCGTCATGCCGGGGCCACCGGCGCCCGCGCCGAGCGCGACCAGAACCGCCGGAGCCTCGTCGAGGCCGATCGTCCGGCCGACCAGGAGCGACGGGTCGAGCGCGCCCGAGGCGATCCGCTCGAGCATCGCCGGGTACTCGTGCGCGGCCATCCCGTGGCTCCCGTAGAGCTCGAGCTCCCACGCGATCACCCGGCCCATCGGCAGGGCGGGCGCTTCGTCGGCACCCAGCAGGAGGCCGACCTGGACGTGCCGCCCGCGACGCCGCAGGGACAGGATCGAAGCGGTCGCGGTCGCGGTGCCGCCGAGGGCGTCGATCGAGACGTGCGCACCTCCCCCGGTCACCTCGTGGATGGCGGAGACCGTGTCGTCGGACGCGTCGAGGGCCACCGACGCACCTCGCGCGAGAGCGGCGTCCCGGGCGGCCGGCGAGAGGTCCGTCGCGACGACCCGCGCACCGGCGGCGACCGCGATCATCACCGCGGACAACCCGACCCCGCCGCAGCCGTGCACCGCGACCCAGTCGCCGGGACCGACCCGGCCGTGCACGGTGAGCGCCCGGTAGGCGGTCGCGAAGCGGCACCCGAGGCCGGCAGCGACCACGGGCGACATGCCGTCGGGCAGCCGCACCAGGTTCACGTCGGCGTGGTGCAGGGCGACGTACTGCGCGTAGGAGCCGTCGTCGGTGAACCCGGGCTGGCGCTGGTTCTCGCACACCTGCTGCTCACCGGCCAGGCAGGCCGCGCAGGACCCGCAGGCGCAGACGAACGGCACCGTGACCGCGTCGCCGACCGTCCACCGCCTCACGCCGGGCCCGACCCGTACGACCACCCCGGCCAGCTCGTGACCGGGGACGTGCGGGAGCGTGACGTCGGAGTCGTGCCCCTGCCAGGCGTGCCAGTCGCTGCGGCAGACGCCGGTCGCCGTGACGTGCAGGACGACGCCGTCGTCGGGGCAGGTGGGCTCCGGGACGTCGCGCACCGTGGGGGCGACGCCGAACGCGTCGATCACGACCGCGCGCATCAGAGCCCGGCCCGGTGCGTCCAGCGACCCGCGGCCAGCGTGCCGGCGACCGGCATCTCCCGGAGCGGCGCGGTCAGCGGGTCGGCGTCGAGCACCACCAGGTCGGCCGGACCACCGACCACCGGTACGAGCCCGCGCCCGTCGACCGAGGACTCCAGGGCCACCGACCGCTCGATCGCCTGCTCGGGGTGCCACGGTGGCCGGCCGTCGCGGGACCGTGTCACCGCGGCGTCGAGCGCGACCCACGGGTCGAGCGGCGCGACCGGGGCGTCGGAGCCGAGCGCGAGCCGTACGCCCGCGCGGTGCAGGTCGGCGAGGGCGAACGAGCGGTCCGTGCGGCCGGCCCAGTGCAGGTCGGCGACGTCCCGGTCGTCCATCGCGTGCTCGGGCTGCACGCTGGCGACCAGGTCGAGCTCGGCGAGCCGCGACAGTGCGGCCGTGGTCAGCAGCTGCGCGTGCTCGATCGACCCCGAGGCGCCCGAGTCCCGGAACGCGTCGAGCGCGAGGTCGTTCGCGGCGTCGCCGATCGCGTGGATGGCCGAGCGCAGACCGTGCCGGGTCGCGTGCGCCATGAGCGGGACGAGCCGGTCGGGCGCGACCGCGAGGATCCCGTGCGACGACGTGCCGGGGTACGGGTCGTGGCAGTAGGCGGTCCGGGTGTTGAGCGAGCCGTCGGTGATGACCTTGAGCGGCCCCTGCTCGACGAGCGGGAACCCGAGCGAGTCGCCGGTGTGCAGGTCCTCGCGAACGACGCGGTCGAGGTAGTCCTCCCAGACGCCGGCCCGGACGCGCACGGCGCCGCGTCGCGCGGCGGCACGACGACGCCAGACCGCGAGGTTGTCGGCGATCTCGAAGTCGACGACCCCGACGACGCCCCGCGCGGCCGCGGCCAGGCACGCGTCGTGCACGAGCGAGTCGGCGACCGCGTCCGGCACGTGGTTGACCGCACCCGAGATCGGGAGCCACTCCGACTCGCGCAGCAGCCCCGTCGGGTGGCCGTGAACGCCCAGGAACCTCAGACCGGCGGTCGACGCCCACGCACAGTGCAGGTCGCCCGAGACGAGGACCACCGGCAGGTCCCCGACGGCCTCGTCGAGCAGCGCCGACGTCGGAGCGTCCGGCCAGAGTCCGTCCCGGAAGCCGGCCCCGACGAGGGCGGTCCCGGGGACGGGCGGCGGCGCGGCGACGACGAGCGAGACCGCGTGCGCGGCCGACGTCGCGCCCGAGACGTCGAGCCGGCTCCGGGCGAGCGCCCACTGCGTCAGATGCACGTGCGCGTCCCAGAGGCCGGGCATGAGCCAGCGCCCGTCGAGGTCCACCACCTCGACGCCGTCCGGAGCTGCATCGATCGCGGCGACGTGGCCATCGCGGACGAGGACATGAACAGGGGACGACGAACCGAGCAGGCGCGCGTTGCGCAGCAGCACGGCCCGGTTCGCGTTGTCGGTAGCGGTCGATACGGTCGACATGTGAGCACCGTAGAGCCGGGATACGACCCGGCGTTCCTCGGCCCGCCGGTGCCTCTGCCGGGAACCGCGCGTGAGGTGCGCGAGCTGCCGTCGGTGCACTTCACCGTGCTGCTCGACCCGGCGCGCAGGCTGGCAGCCGCGACGGCGGTGAACATCGACGGCGCGGAGCTGGTGGACGTCCCGCGGGGCGACGACTGGCACCTCGATCCGCGCGTCCCGGCCGACGAGCAGGCGGGTCCCGAGCTGTACGCGCACAACGACCTGGACCGTGGGCACCTGGTCCGTCGTCGTGACCCGGTCTGGGGACCGGCCGCGGCGCAGGCCAACCGGCAGACGTTCGCCTACCCGAACGCCGCCCCGCAGGCGTCCACGTTCAACCAGGGCGAGCAGCTGTGGGTGGGCCTCGAGGACCACGTCCTCACCTATGCCAGCACCTACCGGCTCCGGTTGTCCGTGTTCACCGGCCCGGTGCTGGCCGACGACGATCCCGTGTACCGCGGCATCGGCATCCCGCGGCAGTTCTGGAAGGTCACCGCCTGGGCCGCGGACGGCACGGACCTGCGCGCCGCGGCGTTCCTGCTCGACCAGACGCCGCTGATCACTGCGCTCGCCGCGGACGTTCCGCCGCTGGGGCCGTTCCTGACGTACCAGGTGCCGGTCTCCGACGTGCAGGCCCTCACCGGGCTGGATCTGGGACCGCTCGTCGACGCGGACGTCCTGGCGCCGATCGCCGCCCAGGGCGAGCAGGACCGGTGGGTCCTCCTCACCGCTGCCGAGGACGTGCGCCTCGACTAGAGGACCAGCGCCGAGCCCGTCAGGCGCTCGTACGCCTCGAGGTACCGGTCACGGGTGCGGGACACGACGTCGTGCGGCAGCTCGGGCGGCGGGTTGTCCGAGGCGCGGTCCCAGCCGGACTCCGGCGAGGTCAGCCAGTCACGCACGAACTGCTTGTCGAAGCTGGGCTGGGCGTGGCCGGGCTCCCACTCGTCCGCGGGCCAGAACCGCGACGAGTCCGGGGTGAGCACCTCGTCACCGAGCGTGATCCCACCGGTCGCGGGGTCGGTGCCGAACTCGAGCTTGGTGTCCGCGAGGATCACGCCCTTCGCGCGGGCGATCTCCTCGGCACGCGCGTAGACGGCGAGCGTCAGGTCGCGAAGAGCCGCAGCGTTGTCGGGTCCGACCGTGTCGACGACCGCCGAGAACGGCACGTTCTCGTCGTGCTCCCCCAGCTCGGCCTTGGTGGCCGGCGTGAAGATCGGCTCCGGCAGGCGGGAGCCGTCGACCAGACCGGGCGGCAGGGCGATGCCGGTGACCGAACCGGAGACCGCGTACTCGGCCAGCCCGGAACCGGTCAGGTAGCCGCGCGCGACGCACTCGACCGGGAACATCTCGAGCCGCCGGCAGATCATCGCGCGGCCCGCGACCTCTGCCGGCACGTCCGTCGAGACCACGTGGTTGGGCACCAGGTCCGCGAGCTGGTCGAACCACCACAGGCTCAGGGTGGTGAGCACGATGCCCTTGCCGGGGATCCCGGGGCTCAGCACGTGGTCGTACGCGGAGACGCGGTCGCTGGCGACGACGAGGACGACGTCCCCGAGAGCCTCGGACGGGACGGTCGGCAGGTAGAGGTCACGCACCTTGCCGGAGTAGGTATGGGTCCAGCCGGGGAGCTCGAGAGTCACGGGGCCAAGTGTGTCAGAGCAGGTCGGCGCCGCCCTCGAGACCCTCGGGGATCGGCAGCCCGATCAGCCGGATCAGCCGCTCGACGGTCTCCTCGACGAACGTGTCCTCGGGCTCCTCGACGTGCTCGTCGGCCAGGAGGCGCCGGACGTGCTTGGCCTCGACGTCGACCGCGCCGACCAGCAGCGCCCACTCGGCGAACGCCTCGGACTCGGCAGCCAGGTCGACGGGCGCTGACTCGGCAGGGTCGTCGAAGAAGTCCCGCGGCTGGAAGCCCAGGTAGAACCGTCCGAGGCCGGGCGGCGCGGGCGCGTACTCGACGGTCGCGATGTCGCCGTCCTGCACCTCGATGCGCAGGCTCGGTGGGACCGCCGCGTCGCCACCCCAGGACCCGTCCCCGTACACGTAGCCGCCCATGAGGCGATACTGCCCCACATGACCGCTGCGCCCCTCCTCCTGGTGCTCGGCGGGTTGCCGGGCACCGGCAAGACGACCCTCGCCCGCCTCCTCGCTCGCGATCTCGGTGCCGTGCACCTACGGATCGACACGATCGAGCAGGCGGTGGTCCAGTCGTCGCTCGCGGTATCCGAGGCCGCCGAGGTCGGCTACACGGCAGCGGCAGGGGTGGCCCGTGACAACCTGAACCTCGGGCTGTCCGTCGTCGCCGACTGCGTCAACCCGGTGGCGGAGAGCCAGGCCGGGTGGCACGCGACCGCGGCAGCGACGGGCGCACGGATCGTCGAGATCCGGCTCGTCTGCTCCGACCCTGCCGAGCACCGTCGCCGGGTCGAGGACCGTGTCGCGGACATCGCCGGACATGTCCAGCCGACCTGGGCCACCGTGTCCGCGGCGGTCCTCGCTCCGTGGCCGAGCGCCACTGAGCTGGACTCGGCCGGCCGCACTCCGGCCGACCTTGCGTACGACGCGCACAGCGTCATCAACCTGGGTACATGACAGAACGGTTCGGAAGGGACATCCTGCGGATCATGAGCGTGGACTACCAGTACTTCGCCGCCCCGTCGGTCAAGGTGGCGTCGGAGGTCGCCCATCGCGAGAGCGGACCGACCTCCGGGGCGGCCAAGCGCGTGGGCAAGCGCAAGGTCAGCAAGAAGGACCGCGCGGCATCGCCGACGTTCAAGGTCGTCGACGCCCCGAAGATCGACCCGTACGTCGTCGCCGCGACCCTCACGGCCATGCTCACGGGCCGCAAGTACGACGACATCGTCGACGACCTGGACTGGGGAGATGTCGTCGCCGAGGGGCCTACCGGTCACCTGGTGATCGCGACGACCGATGCGTTCGTCAAGGCCCTGGCCACCAGCGACGACGCGACGCTGACCGAGGTCGCCGAGTCGTGGTCGCACACCGACGAGCTCGAGGGCGTTCCTGCGGCCGACCTTGCCGCGAAGCTGCACGAGCTCGCGGCGCTGGCTCGCGCCACCCGGGCCGACAAGGCCCGTCTCTACTGCTGGGTCGGCTCCGGAAGCCTGCGCTAGACCAACGGCCCGTCGCTCGCCGCCGCGGCGATGTCGGTGCGGTGGTGCGAGAACGGCAGCTCGATCTGCTCGACGCCTGCGTAGGCCGCGGCCCGGGCCGCGGCGAGGTCCGCACCGACGCCGACCACCGACAGCACGCGACCGCCCGCCGAGACCAGGTGGGCGCCGTCGATCGCGTCGTCGTCGTCGGCTGCCGGGTTGAGCCGGAGGGCCGTCCCGGCGTGCAGGACGTGGACCCCCGCCAGCGCCTCGGCGTCCTCGATCCCCGTGATCGGGTCTCCCGAGCGGACCGACCCGGGGTAGCCGCCGGAGGCGATCACGACCGTGACCGCGGCGGCGTCGAGCCACTCCAGCGGGGGCAGCGCACCGAGCGTGCCGGTCGCCGCGGCGTGGAGCACGCCCGCGAGAGGGGTGCCGAGTCGTGAGAGCACGACCTGGGTCTCGGGGTCCCCGAACCGGGCGTTGAACTCGACGACCTTCATGCCCGTGCTCGTCATCGCGAGGCCGACGTAGAGGACGCCCGCGAACGGGGTGCCCCGCCGCGCCATCTCGGCGATCGTCGGCTTGGCCACGCGCTCCACGACCTCGTCGACGAGGCCGTGCGGCGCCCACGGCAACGGTGAGTACGCACCCATGCCGCCGGTGTTCGGGCCCTCGTCGCCGTCGTCCACGCGCTTGAAGTCCTGCGCCGGGACGAGCGGGACGACGTCGACGCCGTCGCTGAGGACGAACAACGAGACCTCGGGACCGTCGAGGTAGTCCTCGATGACGATCGTGCCGCCGGGCTTGGCCAGGCAGTCGGCGGCGTGCGCGAGCGCCTCGACGCGGTCGTGCGTCACGACGACACCCTTGCCCGCAGCGAGACCGTCGTCCTTGACCACGTAGGGCGGCCCGAACGCGTCCAGGCCGGCAGCCGCCTCGTCCAGGGTCGTGGCGACGCGCGGCTCGGCGGTCGGCACACCGGCAGCGGCCATGACGTCCTTGGCGAATGCCTTGGAGCCCTCGAGCTGCGCGGCGGCGGCCGACGGGCCGAACACCGCGATGCCGGCCGCACGTACGGCGTCGGCGACACCGGCGACGAGCGGGGCCTCGGGTCCGACGACCACGAGGTCCGCCTCCAGACCGGCGGCGAGCGCTGCGACCGCGGCGCCGTCGAGCTGGTCGACCGGGTGCAGCTGCGCCAGCTGGCCGATCCCGGGGTTGCCCGGGGCAGCATGCAGCTCCGTCACGGCGGGGTCGAGGGAGAGCGAGCGCACCAGGGCGTGCTCACGGGCACCGGTGCCGACGACGAGGATCTTCACGGTCCGTGAGCCTACCGAGCCGTGGCGCGGGCCACGCTCAGCCGTTCGGGGACTGGTCGTCCGGCGGCAGGGGCAGCGCATCCAGGTAGATGCGGGCGCGGCGCCGACCGGTCGTCTCGCCCGCGTCCTTGCGCGCCTTCGCCCTGTCCAGGTGCTCCTGCATCACGGTCTGCATCGCGAGCACGACGTCGTGCAGCTCGTCGGCCGTCAGGTCGGCGGTCGAGCGGTCGTTCATCGACGCCGCACGCCACCGCGGGTCGGGCTCGGGTGCGGCCATCCACCGGCTGAGCACCTGCGCGCGCTCGGCGACGACGCCCTGCAGCAGCGCCCGGGCGGCCTCGGCCGTGCGCGGGTCGGCGAGCATGTCGCGCCCCTCGACGCTGAACCCGACGGCACGCCACCAGCGGTCCCGTCCGCGCGGGTGGGCGGGGTCGTCTTCGACGAACCCGTGCCGCTCGAGCTGGCGCAGGTGGTAGCTCGTCTGCCCGCTGCTCTCGCCGAGGTGGCGGGCGAGCTGGCTGGCGGTGGCCGCGCCCTGCTCGGAGAGGTAGTTGTACATCGCCATCCGCAGCGGGTGCGCGAACGCCTTGAGCGCCTCCGGGCCGATCTCGTGCTCGCGCAGCAGCGGGGTCAGCGACTCGTCGCCCTTGCTCTCCGACATTTGCAGAGATACCTTTGCAGAGTTGTCTTTGCAGAACTTTCTCTTCGATCGTACCGGGAGCACCGCCATGTCCGAGCCTCTCGGCCGTCGGTTCACGGCCCACCTGACCGCCACCGGCCTGGCCAACCTCGGAGACGGCATCGTGCAGGTCGGTGTCCCGCTCTACGCGCTGACGCTCACCCGTTCTCCCGGCCAGATCGCGCTCCTGACCGCCGCCGCCTGGCTGCCCTGGCTCCTGCTCGGCCTCGTCGCCGGTGTCGTCGTGGACCGCACGGATCGTCGACGGACCGAGATCGCCGCCCTCGGTGCCCGCGCGGTCCTGTTCGCCGCCGCCGCCTGGCTGGTCGTCGCCGGTCACATGTCGGTCCCGGCGCTCGTCGTCCTGGTGCTCGCGTACGGCGTCACCGACGTGTTCGTCGACCTCGCCGCGACCGCCCTGGTCCCGGACCTCGTCCCGCGCTCGCGCCTGGAGGCCGCCAACGGGCGCACCCTGGCGGCGCAGCAGGTCGCGGCCGCGTTCGTCGGCGGCCCGGTCGCCGGTGCCGTCCTGGCGATCGGCGCCGGCTGGGTGTTCGCGCTGCCCGCCGGGCTCGCGGTCGGCGCGCTGGCGCTCCTGGCCACCCGGGTCCCCGGCCGCTACCTCCACGCACCCGTCGAGCGACGCTCAGCCGCGGCCGAGGTGCGCGAGGGCGTGCGGTTCCTCGTGCGCCACCCGGTGCTGCGGCCGCTGCTGGTGTGCGGGTCCGTGATGAACCTGGCGAACGCGGGATACTTCGCGGTCTTCGTGCTCTGGATGGTCGGACCGGACTCGCGCGTCGGGCTCACGCCGTCGCAGTACCCGCTGGTCATCGCCTTCCTGGCGGTCGGCGCGGTGCTGGGGTCCGTGCTCACCGAGCGCATCTGCCGGCGCGTCGGCGAGGTCCGGCTGCTGCTCGGCTGCTGGACGGTCAACGCCGCGCTGCTGATCGTCCCCGTGCTCGTGCCCACCGCGCCCGCGATCGCGGCCGCGTTCCTGGCGCTCGGGTTCACCAACACCATCGGCAACGTGCTCTCGCAGGCGATGCGGCAGCGGATGGTCGCCCCGGGGATGCTCGGCCGCGTCACCGGCGCCAGCCGCACGATCGGGTACGGGCTCATGCCCGTGGGCGCACTGCTGGGCGGGCTGGTCGCCGAGCACTGGGGGCTGCCCGCGGTCTTCGTCGGCGCGACCGCCCTGTGCCTGCTCGCGGCCGCCTACCCGCTCGCGGTGGTGCGCCAGCACCTGGTCGCCGAGCGCGAGCTGCCCGTCGCCGTCCCCGTCTAGGCTGGCAGCCGTGCCCCGGACGACCCCCGACGCCGTCGCGCACGGGCTGCTCCGCTCGCTCGACCAGCCGGTCCTCGACGCCGGTCCCGTCGTGCTCCGACCCTGGCGCTCGGGCGACCAGGACGCCGTGGTGGCCGCCTACACCGACCCGGACATCACGTACTGGCACGCTCGCACGATGAGCCCCGACGAGGCTTCGGCGTGGATCGCGCACTGGCCTCAGCGGTGGGCCGACGAGACCGGGGCGGGCTGGGCGATCACGCGGGACGACGAGGCCGTCGGGCAGATCAGCCTGCGCCAGCTCAACCACGTGGACGGGCTCACGGACGTCTCGTACTGGGTGCTGCCCGCCGGGCGCGGTCGTGGCGCGGCCACCTCGGCCCTCGACGCCGTAGCGCGATGGTCGTTCGACGTCCTCGGGCTGCACCGGATCGTCGTCGACCACTCGATCCACAACCCGGCGTCGTGCGCGGTCGCGACGAAGGCAGGCTTCGGGCTCGAGGGCACCAAGCGCGGTGACGCCCTGCACGCCGACGGCTGGCACGACATGCACCAGCATGCGCGTCTGGCGGGCGACTGAGCGCCGCCCGCCGGACGCGGGTTCAGCTGAGGAGGTCGTGCCGGATGATCGTCGCCTCGCGCCCAGGTCCGACGCCGATCGAGCTGATCCGGGCGCCTGAGATCTCCTCGAGGCGCATCAGGTACTTCTGCGCGTTGCCGGGCAGGTCGTCGAACTCGCGGGCGCCGCTGATGTCCTCGGTCCAGCCGTCGAGGTACTCGTAGATCGGTGTGGCGTGGTGGAAGTCCGACTGGTCGTCGGGCATCTCGTCGAAACGGCGTCCCTTGACGTCGTAGGCCACGGCGACGGGGATCCGAGGCTTGCCGGTCAGCACGTCCAGCTTGGTGACGACGAGGTCGGTCAGACCGTTGACGCGGCTCGCGTAGCGGACCACGACGGCGTCGTACCAGCCGCACCGACGCGGTCGGCCGGTGGTCGTGCCGAACTCGCCGCCCGTCTGGCGCAGCCACTCACCGTCGTCGTCGAGCAGCTCGGTGGGGAACGGGCCCTCGCCCACGCGCGTCGTGTACGCCTTGGCGACGGCGACGACGCGGTCGATCCTCGTCGGCCCCACGCCCGAGCCCGTGCACGCGCCACCGGCCGTGGCCGACGACGACGTCACGAACGGGTAGGTGCCGTGGTCGACGTCGAGCATCGTCGCCTGGCCGGCCTCGAAGACCAGCGTCTTGCCCTGGTCGAGCGCGGTGTTGAGCAGCAGAGGAGTGTCGGCGACCAGCGGCCGCAGTCGGTCGGCGTGGCGCAGCAGGTCCTCGAGGGTCTCCTCGACCGTGATCGCGCGACGGTTGTAGACCTTGACCAGCAGGTGGTTCTTCTGGTCGAGCGCGCCCTCGATCTTCTCGGTGAGGATCTTCTCGTCGAACAGGTCCTGGATGCGGATGCCGACGCGGTTGATCTTGTCCGAGTAGGCCGGGCCGATGCCGCGGCCGGTGGTGCCGATGCGGCGCTTGCCCAGGAACCGCTCGGTGACCTTGTCGAGCGTGCGGTTGTACGGCGCGATGACGTGCGCGGCCGACGAGACCCTGAGGGCGGAGGTGTCGACTCCACGCGCCTCGAGCGCGTCGATCTCCTCGAACAGCACCTCGATGTCGACGACCACGCCGTTGCCGATCACCGGGACGACGCCCGGCGAGAGGATGCCCGACGGCAGGAGGTGCAGGGCGTACTTCTCACCGTCGATGACGACGGTGTGCCCGGCGTTGTTCCCGCCGTTGAACTTGACCACGTAGTCGGTGCGCGCACCGAGCTGGTCGGTCGCCTTGCCCTTGCCCTCGTCGCCCCACTGGGCCCCGAGCACCACGACGGCCGGCATCTGAATCACCACTCCCATCTGCCTGTGCAGCGGGCGGAGCGGCGGAGGACGCGTCGATGCTGACGCGGCGCTTGCCGGGACCCGGGCACCGGGCGGCAGGGACCCAGTACCTCCGAGAGGGTACCGGACCGTCAAGAAATGGTCATGCCGGGTCCGCCAGGCGAGCCGCTGGATCCCGGGCGGGCCCCCGGCTCAGCGCAGCGCCGCGACCTCGTCGTCGGACGTCCCGCAGTCGCGCAGGAACTGCAGGCAGCGCTCCGCCTCCTCGGACTCGTCGATGGCCTCGGCGGCCTCCGAGAGCGCGAGCAGGGCGCGCAGGAAGCCCTGGTTGGGCTGGTGGTCGACCGGCACCGGGCCGCGACCCTTCCAGCCCGCCCGGCGCAGCGCGTCCAGGCCTCGGTGGTAGCCGGTGCGTGCGTAGGCGTAGGCGGCGACCGGGTCGCCGTCGTCGGCGAGCGCGTGCTCGGCGAGCAGGGCCCAGACCAGCGACGACGCCGGCGCGGCGGGCACCGCCTCACGCGGCCCCGATCCCGCGGAGAGCGCAGCGCGGGCGTCTGCGTCGGCGCCGTCGGCGGGCAGCAGGGTGGGCGCGGGTCCGTCCAGCAGGTTCTCGTGGCTCATGGCGCCAGTGTCCTCCACGCTTTCGGGGTGCAGGTGCAGGAGAGCGCGATTACAGTCGTTCCGCCGACCTGGACCGGTGTTCGACACGACCCCCGACGACGGGCGAACCCTGATGATCGAGATCTCGACATCTTCGACGACGACGACACTCACCGTCGCCGGCGACCTCGACCTGGCCGAACGCGACCACTTCCCCGAGATCGCTGCGCGCGTCGTCGGCCTGCGGCAGCAGCTGCTCGTGATCGACATGTGCGAGGTCAGCTTCATGGACTCGACAGGTGCCGCGTTCCTCATCTCGCTCGCCGACTCGAACCGCAAGCGCGGAGGTGCGACCGTCCTGCGTGGCGCCGACCAGCGCGACCTGTTCGTCATCGAGATCTGCGGCGCGCTGGACCTGTTCCGGGTCGACGCCGACCACCACTGCGAGAAGGGCACGGCCGACTCGGGCTTCCGCCGCCCGGACGGGGCGTCTACTCCGGCGTGACGGTCGGCAGCGGTGCCGGACGCACCTTGGCCCACACCAGCTTGCCGCCGTGCGACTGCCGCCAGCCCCAGTCCGCCAGGCGCTCCACGATCTGCATGCCGAACCCGCCCACGCGCCCTGGGTGGCCGTCGGTGGTCACGGGCGGTGTCGGGTTCGCGTCCTCGACCTCGATGCGCAGCCCGTCGCCCGTGTCGTACAGCTGCAACGAGACGTGGCCGTACCCGTGGAGCACGGCATTGGCGACGAGCTCGGACACGACCAGCTCGGCGTTCGCCGAGTCGGGGATGTCCCACGCCCGGCAGGTGCGCACGACCGCGTGCCGGGCCCGCCCGATCGATGCCGCCTCGCTGGGGAGCGACCACCGGCGGCGCCGCGGGCTGCGCGCCTGCGACGAGCTGTCGTGCGGCGACGGCACGCGTACGACCACCACCGCGACGTCGTCCTCGGGATGGTCGGCCAGCCGGGAAAGGAGCTCCTCGCCGACGCCTGCGGCGTCCAGCGCCGTGATGCCGGCAGCCACCGAGAACAGCGCGTCGAGCCCCTCGCGAAGGCCCCGGTCCCGCCGCTCGATGAGGCCGTCGGTGAAGTAGAGCAGCACGTCACCGGGTCGCAGCCGTGCCGAGCCGGTCGTGCGCGGCTTGCCGCCGAAGCCGATGAGCGAGCCCGCGGCGTCGGACAGCGCCGTGACGACTCCGTCGCGGACCAGCAGGGCGGGCAGGTGTCCCGCGCGTGAGTACTCCACCCGCCACGCGTCCTCGTCCCGGGTCAGGGTCGACAGGACGAGTCCCGCCGGGCGGGGCACACGCATGCCCGCGACGAGCTGGTCGACGCGTTCGAGGACGGGTCCGGGCTGGGTGATGTCGAACATGTACGAGCGCACCACCGAACGGAGCTGGCCCATCGCGGCAGCGGCCTCGACGTCGTGGCCCACGACGTCGCCGATCACGACACCGACCACGTCGGGCGACACCTGCAGGACGTCATACCAGTCGCCGCCCACCTGGGCGTTCTCCGAGTTCGGCGCGTAGTACGTCCAGACGTCCAGCCCGTCGACCTCCGCCTGCTCGGGAAGCATCGCCCGCTGGAGCGTCTCGGCCAGCCGGTGCTCGCGGTCGTAGAGCCGGGCGTTGTCGATGACCAGGCCCACCCGGCGCGCCGTGAGGTCGAGCACGGTGCGCGCCGACGGTTCGAGCCCTCGCAGTCCCCCGACGACGTGCACGACCAGGACGCCGAGCACGCGCCGACGACCCGGGAGCGGAAAGACCACGGTCTGCGCGCCGTCCGGCAACGGCGGCTGGTTGTCGTCGGCGGCGAACGCCTCCAGGTGCTCGTCGACGTTGCGCGCAAGCCAGGCGGACAGGCTCCCGATCGCGTAGGCGTCCGGGGCGGCGAGGTCGAACGGGCGGTCGTTCTGACCGTCGAGCAGCATCTGGACGGCGTCCTGCCCGTGAGGCTGGAGCCTGGAGCGGGGCCGCGCACCACGGCCGGAGGGCACCTGGCCCGAGACGATGCCGTCGGTCGGCCGCAGCCCACCGTCGTCGAGGTAGAACTGCGCCCAGGACACGACCGCGCGCCGCAGCACGGCAGCGATCTCCCGCAGCGCGCGCGGGTCGTCGACATCCATCAGCAGGTCCGAGACCTGCGCGATCAGCCCCAGGCTCCGGCGCTCGCGGCGCTCCGCCTCGACCAGGTCGGCCTGCTCCGCGTCGTGCGTGAGCTGCGCGGTGAGGTCCTGCAGCGCGACGACCCAGTGCGTGCCGGCGCCGTCGGCGCCCCGGACCGGGGACAGCACGGCGCGGCAGGTCAGGCGCGACCCGTCGACCCGTCGCAGGGTCAGGGTCTGCGAGACCTCTCGACCGCTCTCGATCGCCTCCTGGAGCTCGCCGATGTCCGGCGGGAGCAGCGCCGAGTCCTCGACGACTGCGTCCTGCCGTCGGCGGGCCTCGGCGAGGCCGTACCCGGTGACCCGCTCGAACGCGTCGTTGACCCAGACGACCGGCATGCCCGGCGCGGCTGCATCCAAGAGCGCCATCGGGACGGAAGTCGCCTGCAGGGCACGGTCTCGCAGGTCCGCGAGGGCCCGATCGGGTATCGGTGGCTCGTGGGGATTGACCACCACCACCTCCGATCGTCTAGCGTTCCGAACAGGCAACCCGTCGAGAATGCGGCGTAAGTCCGGATGTACGACACCGAAGGAGCGCCGTGCGCGACGGTAACAGCACGATCCCCGACGGGCCCGCGGAGGCTTCACGCGCCGGCCTGGGCGATCCGATCAGCGGAGAGCCGGGCGCAGTGCACGTCATCGTCGGTGCGGAGTCCACCCGCATCGTGCTCTCGGGCGAGGTCGACGCCGACCTCGGCACCGAGCTGCAGGAGGCGACCGCGGAGGCCGAGCAGATCGGCCTGCCGATCGAGGTCGACGCCCATCACGTCACGTTCATGGACTCGTCGGGGATCGCGTTCCTCGCCCGACTGTCGATCCGGTCCCAGCACCGCGTCCGGATGATCCGCGTGCCCGCGCACGTGCGCTTCCTGCTCGACGTCACACGGATCGGCGAGCTGGTCGACGTCGTCGAGAGCGACGACGAGGCCGACTTCCAGCCCGTCGGGGAATGACGAACGGCCCCCCGGGTGACCGAGGGGCCGTTCTCAGAACAGGATCAGGCGCTGAGCGACTGCCCGGCAGAGCGGAGCTGCTGGGCAGCCTCGACGAGACGCGCGGCCATGCCGGCCTCGGCGAGCTTGCCCCAGGCGCGCGGGTCGTAGGCCTTCTTGTTGCCCACCTCGCCGTCGACCTTGAGCACGCCGTCGTAGTTGCGGAAGAAGTGGTCCGCGACCGGGCGGCTGAACGCGTACTGCGTGTCCGTGTCGATGTTCATCTTGATGACACCGTTGTCGACGGCCTCGGAGATCTCGGCCTCGGTCGAACCCGAACCGCCGTGGAACACGAGGTCGAACGGGTTGACGACGCCGATCGCGTCGCCGACGGCCTTCTGGATCTCCGCGAGGATCGACGGGCGGAGCTTGACCGCGCCCGGCTTGTAGACGCCGTGCACGTTGCCGAACGTGAGGGCGGTGAGGTACCGGCCCCGCTCGCCCGAGCCGAGCGCCTTGACCGTGGCCAGGCCGTCCTCGACGGTCGTGTAGAGCTTGTCGTTGATCTCGGCCGTGTGGCCGTCCTCCTCGCCACCGACGACGCCGACCTCGATCTCGAGGATCGTGCGGGCCGCGACGGAGAGCTCGAGGAGCTCCTCGGCGATGATCAGGTTCTCGTCGAGCGGCACGGACGAGCCGTCCCACATGTGCGACTGGAACGTGGGGAGCTTGCCGGCCTTGACCTGCTCGATCTCGAGGGCCAGCAGCGGGCGGACCCAGGAGTCCAGGTTCTGCTTGGCGCAGTGGTCGGTGTGCAGCGCCACGGTGATCGGGTAGCCCTTGGCCACCTCGGTCGCGTAGGCCGCGAGCGCGAGCGAGCCGGAGACACGGTCCTTCACGGTCGAGCCGGCTGCGTACTCGGCGCCGCCGACGGAGACCTGGATGATCCCGTCCGAGCCGGCCTCCGCGAAGCCCTGCAGAGCGGCGGTGACGGACTGGGAGGACGTGATGTTGACGGCCGGGTAGGCGAACTTGCCTGCCTTCGCCCGGTCGATCATCTCGGCGTAGACCTCGGGGGTGGCGATGGCCATCTGCAGCATCTCCTGCGCACTAGAGGGGGGGTTATCGCTCTGATTCTGGCACGGCAGCACAGATCGCCGCCGGGGCCGAACGTCCCGTGGACACCGCGTTCTTCACACCGCGTCGCCGACGTTCGCGTGCTGCGCGACCCAGGCGTGCATCGCGATGGCCGCGGCCGCTCCGGCGTTGATGGAGCGCGTCGACCCGAACTGCGCGATGTGCAGGACGTCGACGACCGCCGCGCGGGCCTCGTCGGAGAGCCCCACCGACTCCTGCCCGAACAGGAGCACGCACTCGCGCGGCAGTGCGTAGCCCTCCAGGGGGACGGACCCCGGCAGGTTGTCGACGCCCAGGACGGGGATGCTCTCCGACGAGGCCCAGGCCAGCAGGTCGTCGACGGACGCGTGGTGCCGCACGTGCTGGTACCGGTCGGTGACCATCGCCCCACGCCGGTTCCAGCGCCGGTTGCCGACGATGTGCACCTCGGACGCCAGGAATGCGTTGGCGGTGCGGACGACCGAGCCGATGTTCATGTCGTGCGCCCAGTTCTCGATGGCGACGTGGAACGGGTGCCGGCGGGTGTCGAGGTCGGCCACGATCGCGTCGAGCGACCAGTACCGGTAGCGGTCGACCACGTTGCGCCGGTCGCCCTGCGCCAGCAGCTCGGGGTCGTAACGCTCGTCGGCGGGCCACGGGCCGGTCCACGGGCCGACGCCGACCTCTGCTCCCTGAGCTGCGCGAGCTCGCTCCTCGTCCACGCCCGCCACCGTAGACGTCAGGCGCACACGGTCCGCACATGTGGCCCACGGGGCGCGCACGGGTGGGCCCGTAGGCTGGGCGCATGCTGACTGACGCGCTCGCCGCGACCCTGCCGACCCTGGGCCCGGTGCACGCCTCCATCACCGACTACCTCGACGCGCAGCACCTGATCGACTCGTTCGGCAAGTGGGTCCTGCTCGGCATCATGGCCGTGATCTTCGTCGAGGTCGGCCTGCTGTTCCCGATCCTGCCCGGCGACTCGCTGCTGTTCACCGCAGGTGCGCTGGTAGCGCAGGACCAGCTGGACGTGAAGATCAGCATCTGGGCGCTGATGGGGCTGCTGATCGTCGCCGCCTACGCGGGCACGCAGACCGGGTACCTGATCGGTCGCACCGCGGGTCCGAAGGTCTTCGCCAAGGAGGACTCCCGGTTCTTCAAGCAGAAGTACATCGACCAGACGTACGCGTACTTCGACAAGTACGGCGGCCGGACGCTGATCGTGGCGCAGTTCATCCCGTTCGTGCGCACGTACGCGTCGGTCGCGGCCGGCGTCGGCAAGATGAAGTACCGCCAGTTCGCGCTCTGGAACCTCATCGGCGTGGTGCTCTGGGCCGGCGGCGTGACGTTCCTCGGCTACCTGCTGGGCAACATCGGGTTCATCAAGGACAACATCGAGGCGCTCCTCGTCCTCGTCGTCTTCTTCTCCGTCCTGCCCATCATCGTCGAGGTCTGGCGCAAGCGTCGTCGGACCAAGAAGGGTCTCGGCGTCGCCGAGGGTGACGGGCGCGACGAGCGCTACGACGAGCAGGCCGAGCGCGACGCCGTCGAGAAGAAGGCCTTCGGCGCATGACGCACCACGGTCCGCGCGAGATCCGCTCCTGGCTCTCGGACATGGACGGCGTGCTCGTGCACGAGGGCACGGCCATCCCCGGTGCCTCGCAGTTCGTCCGAGCGCTGCGCGACGGCGGCCGGCCGTTCCTGGTCCTGACCAACAACTCGATCTTCACGCCGCGGGACCTGCGCGCGCGGCTGGCGACCTCCGGGATCGACCTGCCCGAGGACGCCATCTGGACGTCGGCGCTGGCCACGGCACAGTTCCTGGTCGACCAGATGCCCGGCGGGTCCGCGTACGTGATCGGCGAGGCCGGGCTGACCACCGCGCTGTACGAGGCCGGCTACACGCTCACGGCGTCGGAGCCGGACTTCGTGGTGCTGGGCGAGACCCGGACGTACTCGTTCGAGGCCATCACCCAGGCCGTGCGGCTGATCCAGGGCGGCGCACGGTTCATCGCGACGAACCCCGACGTCACGGGGCCGAGCCGCGAGGGCGACCTGCCGGCCACCGGGGCCGTCGCGGCGATGATCTCCGCGGCAACCGGGCGGCAGCCGTACTTCGTCGGCAAGCCGAACCCGATGATGATCCGCAGCGCGCTCAACCGGATCGACGCCCACTCCGAGACCACCGTGATGGTCGGCGACCGCATGGACACCGACGTCGTGGCCGGGATCGAGGCCGGCCTGCGCACGTTCCTCGTCCTGTCCGGGTCGACGCAGCGCGCGGACGTCGAGCGGTTCCCGTTCCGGCCGAGCGAGATCGTCGACTCGATCCAGGACCTCGTCGACCGGATCTGAACGTTCGGCCGACGAGGTACCGAGGATCAGGACGGACCAGGGGCGGCGGTCCGCAGGCTCAGAAACTGACCGTCGGCGCCTGACGGACCTGGGGGTCCTCTGCCTCGAAGTACTCGGCGCGCTCGAAGTGGAACATCCCGGCGACGATGTTCGACGGGAACGACTCGACCTTGGTGTTCAGGGTGCGCACGTTCGCGTTGTAGAACCGGCGACCCGCGGCGATGCGGTCCTCGGTGTTGGTCAGCTCGGCCTGCAGCTGCTGGAAGTTCTCGCTGGCGCGCAGGACCGGGTAGGCCTCGGCGACCGCGAACAGCCGGCCGAGGGCCTGCGTCAGCTGGTTCTCCTGGGCGGCCTGCTCGGCGGGACCCGATCCGGGCGCTGCGGCTGCGGCACGGGCACGCGCGACCTCGTCGAAGACGCCGCGCTCGTGGGCGGCGTACCCCTTCACCGACTCGACCAGGTTCGGGATCAGGTCGTGGCGGCGGTTCAGCTCGACGTCGATCTGGCGCCACGCCTCCTGCACGAGGTTCCGCAGCCGGACGAGCCCGTTGTACATCCCCACGAACCAGAGCAGCAGGATGACGACGATCACGACGATGACGATCAGGGCGATGACTGCACCAGTCACGTGGTTCCTCCGTGGATGAGGTGGGTCAGGCGATCGTATCGGTCAGACGGTCGAGGTCAGAGGGTCGAAGCCGTGGTCGAGCCACACGTGCCGCGGGATCGACCTCACGACGGCGCGCAGCATGCCCAGACGCCCGGCAAGCCGGTCGAGGTCGGTCGCGCCGGTGGCCCAGGTCAGGATCCAGTTGCCCTCGATCCGCCACGTGCTTCCCACCGTGTCCGGGCGCAGCATCCGCTCCATGAGGCGCGGGTGCACGATCGCGTGTGCCGCCTTGGCGTCAGACGACGCGACGCGGAACCTCCGGTTGAAGTCCTCGGACTCGAACTGGAGGTCCTGCGCGCCGACCAGCTTGGCCAGCCGCGCTCCCAGCCCCTCGGGGGTCAGCTCGACCGTCGGCAGGTACGTCGGCAGAACCATGCCGACGATGTGCACGGTCTGGGTCGTCTGGTTCTTCCCGCTCCCGGTGGTCCAGCGGTACGTGAACGAGAGCGCCGAGTGCCCGTCGTAGCGGCCCGCGAGCACGTCGGTCGCGCGCTTGGAGTGGCCGACGCCGAAGGGCTGCATCCGCGAGAAGTCGACGAGTGACCGGTCGCTCGGCGTGTAGGTCCAGCCGTTCGTCGTCGCCCAGGCCTTGAGGCGTTCGCGACGCTTGACCGAGGCCCACCAGCCGAGGATCGCGAACGCGACCATGCCGATGGCGAAGAGGACGAGCAGGACGTCGAACAGCCCCCCGCTCATGGGCGTCAGTCCAGCATCAGGCGAGGCCGAGGTCGGACAGGCTGAACAGGTAGTGGTACGGCACGCCGAGGGCCTCGATCTTGGCCTGCGCCCCGGTCGCCCGGTCCACGATCACGGCGACGCCGCGCACGTCCGCGCCGATCTCGCGAGCGGCCTCGACCGCGGCGATCGGCGAGCCGCCTGTGGTCGACGTGTCCTCCAGGACCACGACCCGCCGGCCGACGATGTCCGGTCCCTCGATGCGGCGCTGCATGCCGTGGGCCTTGGCCTCCTTGCGCACGACGAACGCGTCGAGGTCCTGCCCGCGCGAGGCGGCCGCGTGCAGCAGGCTCGTCGCGACGGGGTCCGCGCCGAGCGTCAGCCCACCGACGGCGTCGATCTCCGCGGTGCCCAGACCCGCCTCTTCCAGCAGGTCGAGCATCAGGTGCCCGATCAGCGGGGCGGCGGCGTGGTGCAGCGTCACGCGGCGCAGGTCCACGTAGTAGTCGGCCTCGCGGCCCGACGAGAGCGTGACCTTCCCGTGCACGACGGCGAGGTCCTTGATCAGTTCGAGCAGCTGCTCGCGGGGCGTCTGGGTCACGGCGGTCAGGTTATCGGCTCAGGCACCCTGTTCGAGCGCCTTGCGGTAGCGGCCCAACCGTCGGATCGCGAACCGCGGGCTCATCCGCACCGCGGCCGACGCGGCCCGGTAGCGCACGCTCGGCGTGGAGATCACGACCCCACGGCGGACGTCGGCGAGCCCCTTGGCCACGACGTCCTCGGCGTTCAGCCAGGCGATCTCCGGGTACGCCGAGACGTCGATGTCGCCGCGCGCGTGGAACTCGGTGTGCACGAACCCGGGGCACAGGACGGTCGCCGTGACGCCCGTGCCGTCGAGCTCGACGGCCAGCCCCTCGGTGAACGAGCGGACCCAGGCCTTGTGCGCGGAGTACGTGCCGCCCGCGAGCAGAGCCGCGACGGACGCGACGTTGAGGATCGCCCCGCGACCACGCGCCACCATCGCTCCGGCCGCCGCGTGCGACAGGACGAGTACCGCGGAGACCATGACCTCGAGAGCAGCCTCCTCGCGGGCGAGGTCTCCGCCGATGAACCGCTGGTTGAGCCCGACACCGGCGTTGTTGACCAGCAGGCCGACGGGCCGCTCGTCCGACCGCAGCCGCTCGGCGACGCGCTCCACGTCGGACCGCACGGACAGGTCCGCGACGAGCACCTCAGCGCGGATCCCCGCGGCCGCCTCCAGCTGGCCGGCGAGGCGCGTCAGGCGGACCTCGTCGCGCGCCACCAGGACGACGTCGTGCTTCGCGGTGGCGAGCTGCCAGGCGAACTCGAGGCCGAGCCCCGCGGACGCGCCGGTGATCAGAGCGGTTCCCATGGTGAACACCCTACGGACGCGCCCGGACACCTGCGCACCGGGACCGGGCGCTCACCGCCGCCCGGACGCCGCCGTCCACAGGGCGGCGTCGAGCGTCGTACCTGGCTCGTACTCTTGGCGCGTGCCTTCTGGACCGGACGACGAGTTCCCGCCGTATGACCCCGCATACGACGAGCCCCCGTTCGACGAGCCACCGTTCGACCCGTTCTACGACGCCGCGCCGCCGGAGGACGCTCCCAGCCGGCGCGACCGGCCGGCGCCGCCTGCGCGACCGGACATCCCGCGGGCCGTCGCCGAGGTCCTCGATCCCGCGGCTGCGGTTGCTGCGGCGTCGGCCGTCCTGCGCGACGTCTGGGGGTACGACGACTTCCGCGGCGAGCAGGCCGACATCGTCGAGACGGTCATCCGGGGCGGCGACGCGCTGGTCCTCATGCCCACAGGCGGCGGCAAGTCGCTCTGCTACCAGGTGCCCTCGCTCGTCCGCGAGGGCACCGGAGTCGTCATCTCGCCGCTGATCGCACTGATGCAGGACCAGGTGGACGCCCTGTCCGCGCTCGGCGTGCGCGCGGGGTTCCTGAACTCGACGCAGCAGTCGTTCGAGCGGCGCACGGTGGAGGACGCCTACCTCGCGGGCGAGCTCGACCTGCTCTACCTGGCGCCCGAGCGGCTCCGCGTGCGCGAGACGGTCGAGCTGCTGGACCGCGGCACCGTCGCCCTGTTCGCGATCGACGAGGCGCACTGCGTGTCCCAGTGGGGGCACGACTTCCGCCCGGACTACCTGCAGCTGTCGATGCTGCACGAGCGCTGGCCCGAGGTCCCGCGGATCGCCCTGACCGCCACGGCGACCGACCAGACGCACGCAGAGATCGCCCAGCGGCTGCAGCTCGGCGAGGCACGGCACTTCGTCGCGAGCTTCGACCGGCCCAACATCCAGTACCGGATCGCCCCCAAGGACAAGCCGCGCGACCAGCTGCTCAACCTCCTGCGCACCGAGCACGAGGGCGACGCGGGCATCGTCTACTGCCTGTCGCGGAACTCGGTCGAGCAGACCGCGCAGTTCCTCGTCGAGCGCGGCGTCACAGCCCTGCCGTACCACGCGGGCCTCGACCGGCAGGTCCGCGCGCGCAACCAGTCCCGGTTCCTGCGCGAGGACGGCGTCGTGATGGTCGCGACGATCGCGTTCGGCATGGGCATCGACAAGCCCGACGTGCGGTTCGTCGCCCACCTCGACCTGCCCAAGTCGGTCGAGGGGTACTACCAGGAGACCGGTCGCGCCGGGCGCGACGGGTTGCCGTCCACCGCCTGGCTCGCCTACGGGCTGGCGGACGTCGTCCAGCAGCGCCGCATGATCGACACCTCCGAGGGCGACGCCACGCACAAGCGTCGGCTGACGGCACACCTGGACGCGATGCTCGCGCTCTGCGAGACCGTGGAGTGCCGCCGCGTGCAGCTGCTCAACTACTTCGGTCAGTCGTCGCAGCCGTGCGGCAACTGCGACACGTGCCTGACCCCGCCCGAGTCGTGGGACGGGACCGTCGCTGCGCAGAAGCTCCTGTCGACGGTGGTCCGTCTCGAGCAGCGCGGGCAGCGGTACGGCGCGGGACACCTGGTCGACATCCTGCGGGGCAAGGTGACGCCGCGGATCACATCGCTGGGGCACGAGTCGCTGAGCACGTTCGGGCTGGGCGCGGACGTGTCCGAGGCCGACTGGCGTGGCGTCGTCCGCCAGCTGCTCGCGATGGAGCTGCTGGGCGTCGACTCCGACGGCTACGGCACCATCCGGCTCTCACCCGAGAGTTCGTCGGTGCTGCGTGGCGAGCGGACCGTGCGCCTGCGACGCGAGACCGAGAAGGTCGTGCGCTCTCGCGGGTCCAAGAGCCGGGCCGCGGTCGCCGACCTGTCCGAGGAGGGCGCCGAGGTGTTCGAGGCGCTGCGGGCGTGGCGTGCGGGTGT
Source organism: Cellulomonas sp. P4_H4 (assembly GCF_056400865.1). Lineage (NCBI taxonomy): Bacteria > Bacillati > Actinomycetota > Actinomycetes > Micrococcales > Cellulomonadaceae > Cellulomonas > Cellulomonas sp. P4_H4. The sequence continues at coordinate 334,437 of NZ_JBFUKL010000001.1, read as the reverse complement.
CGCGAAGGAGCAGGGCGTTCCTGCGTACGTGGTGTTCCACGACGCGACGCTGCGCGAGGTGGTCACTCAGCGACCCACGTCGCTGGAGGCGCTCGGCGGCATCAGCGGGATCGGTGCGGCCAAGCTCGAGCGTCACGGCCCGGGACTGCTCGCGGTGCTGGCCGAGGTGGCCGCTCCCGCGTGACGCGACCGCCTAGCGCTGGTCCTCGTCGTCGTGCCGTACTCGGACGGGTACCCGCCGAGGCTTGGTGAGCACGGCACCGGCGGCGACGAGAACGGCACCGATCACACCGGAGACCACAAGAACGTCGGCAGGGCTCATGTCTCGACCATAACCCCGGAGCGAACGGGCCTGACAAGCGGTTCGCTCAGGGCGTTGCCCGCTCGAACGACCGGCGCTGGAGCTCCTTGACCTCGTCCTCGAGCGACGGCTCTGGCCCGTCCACGGGAACTCCGGGTGCGACCACGTGGATCGGGAGCACGGCGACCGGGCCGGGCGCCGCACCCCAGGACGCCCGCCAAGCGCTGATCTGCGCGGACGACACGGCGTAGACGATCCGGCCCAGACCCACCCACGCGTGCGCTGCCGAGCACATCGCGCAGTGCTCGCCCGAGGTGTAGACGGTCGCGGCCGCGCGCTGCTCCGGCGTCAGGTTCTCGACGGCCCAGCGGGCGGCCGCGAACTCCGGGTGGCGGGTCTCGTCGCCGTCCTTCGTGCGGTTGCCGTCCTCGAACCGCACGACGCCGTCGGCGTCCACGAGCACCGTGCCGTAGGGCTCGCTGCCGTCGAGCAGCGCCTCCCGCGCACGAGCGACGGCGCGGGTCAGGAGGGCACGGTCGGTGTCGTCGAGACTCATGCGGTAGTTCTACCCGATGTCGCGCGGCCCGGTCGTCGACGGCCGGACAGGATTGCGCTCGACCCCGCCTGCCACGATGCGAGGCATGTTCCGCTACGAGGCCGACCCGAGCGTCGGCGACTGGCTGCGGCCCCGCCTCGGCCCTTTCGGTGCCACGGTGGGCTCGCTGGTGCCCCGCGGCTTCGTTGCCTACGCGCGGATCCTGCACCCCATGACGGACACGGACGGCACCCCAGTCCGCTGGTCGGAGGTGGCGGCGGCGACCGGCCGTACCGTGCACCCGACCGCGCAGTCGTGGAAGGTGGAGAGACGCCCTGCTCCGCACAGCGGGGCACCCGCGCCGACGCCGGAGCTTGTCGAGCTCGGCGGGCGCGAGAGCACACCCAGCGAGTGGCGTGGCGACGACCCGGGCGAGGGATCGCTCCCCGGGCCCGAGCTCGGTGCGCTCGCGCGCGTGCTGGGCAGGCACGCCGACGGCGAGCTCGTCGTCGCCTTCTGGGAGGGGTCCGGCTGGGAAGGCGGGTGGCAGAGGGTCGCCTGGTTCGGCGAGCCTCCCGCCACTCCGCCGCCGCCGCACCGGGCACCCGACGACCTGGCGCCTGAGGCGCTGAGAGGTCCGAAGCTCGAGCTCCCGCACCGCGCGCACGTGCTGTTCCGAGCGACCACCGGCGACCTCGAGGCGCTCGCCGACGGGCGGGCCGTGGCCGACGTAGAGCCCTTCCGACCGGGCTGGCGCACGCCGAACCTCGTGTGGCCGGACGACCGCTCGTGGTGCGTCGCGACCGAGGTCGACCTCGACTCGACGGTCGTGGGCGGCAGCCGTGCGCTCGTCGACGATCTGCTCGCCGCTCCTGACCTCGAGGTCCTCGAGGTCACCGAGAGGGACTCACTCGGTTGGTACGACGACGCGGTCAACGTTCCCTGAGGACTACCGCTTCGCGGTGCCGTCGACCGCGAACGGCTCGATCGCGGCGATCTCCTCGGCGGTCAGCGGCGGTGCCGACAGGGCGGCCACGTTGTCCTCGAGCTGACGCGTCGAGCTCGCACCGATCAGGGCGGACGTGATCCGGTCGTCGCGCAGCAACCAGGTCAGGGCGAGCTGCGCGAGCGACTGCCCGCGGCCCGCGGCGATCTCGTTGAGGGCCTTGGCGCGCGACAGGTACGTCTCCGAGAGCTGCTCGGGCTTGAGGAAGTGCCCGACCGCCGCGCGTGAGTCGGCGGGAACCTCTCCCGAGAGGTAGCGGTCCGTCAGCAGGCCCTGCGCGAGCGGGGAGAAGACGATCGTGCCGATGCCGAGGTCGCCGACGACGTCCAGGAGCGTCTCGCTCTGCCCGTCGGCAACCTGCTCCACGTGCCGGTTGAACATCGAGTACGACGGCTGGTGGATGAGCAGCGGCGTGCCGAGCTCGGCGAGGATCTGGTGGGCACGGCGCGTGTCCGACGGTGAGTAGTTCGAGATGCCCGCGTAGAGCGCGCGACCGCTGGTCACCGCGGTGTGCAGGGCGCCCATCGTCTCCTCGAGCGGCACGGAGGGGTCGGGTCGGTGCGAGTAGAAGATGTCGACGTAGTCGAGGCCGAGACGCGCGAGCGACTGGTCCAGCGACGAGAGCAGGTACTTGCGGCTGCCGCCGTCGCCGTACGGGCCGGGCCACATGTCGTAGCCCGCCTTGGAGGAGATGACCAGCTCGTCGCGGTACGGCTTGAGGTCCTGCGCGAACAGCCGCCCGAAGTTCTCCTCGGCAGAGCCGTACGGCGGGCCGTAGTTGTTGGCCAGGTCGAAGTGCGTGATGCCCAGGTCGAACGCGCGGCGGAGCACGGCGCGCTGCTGCTCGAGCGGCGTCGTGTCGCCGAAGTTGTGCCACAGACCGAGCGAGAGCCCCGGGAGCGACAGGCCGCTGCGGCCCGTCCTGCGGTAGGTCATCGCGTCGTAGCGGGAATCGGCAGCCTGGTACATGAGGTCCTCTCGAGGAAGCGCGAACGGGACACGCTAACGCGCCCCGCAGACGGTGCGAGGATCTGCCCGTGCTGCACATCGTCTTCTTCGAGCCGCGGATCCCCGGGAACACCGGCGCCGCCATCCGGCTCTCGGCTGGGACGGGCGCCACCCTGCACCTCGTCGAACCCCTCGGCTTCGACCTGTCGGAGGCCAAGCTCCGGCGGGCCGGCCTGGACTACCACGACCTCGCGCACGTCGTCGTCCACGACGATCTCGCCGCGCTCTGGACCGTGCTGCCGACGAACAGCGTCTACGCGTTCACCACCCAGGCCACCCGCTTCCACACGGACGTGACGTACACGCCCGACGACGTCCTGCTCTTCGGCCCCGAGCCCACCGGCCTTCCCGACGAGGTCCTCGCCGACCCGCGGATCACCGACCAGCTCCGCATCCCGATGGTGCCTGGTCGCCGTTCGATGAACCTGTCCAACGCGGCCTCGGTCGGGGTCTACGAGGCGTGGCGTCAGCTCGGGTTCCCGGGCGGGGCGTGACGGTCGCCGTCGCAGTGTGACCATCCGACGCCGACGATCACGTCTCCGAGGGGTGCAGCTCCCCGTCGGTGCGGCAGTATCGGAGAGTGTTCACCACACGCCCCGTCCTGACGGGGACCTTGGGCATGGTCGCCTCGACGCACTGGCTGGCGTCGAGCGTCGGCATGCGGGTGCTCGAGGCCGGAGGGAACGCGTTCGACGCGGCCGTCGCGGTCGGGTTCACGCTGAACGTCGTCGAGCCGCACATGAACGGGCTCGGCGGTGACGCCCCGATCATCGGCCACCGCGCCTCGGACGGCCACACGTTCGTCGTCTGCGGCCAGGGCACGGCACCGGCGACCGCGACGATCGACGCCTACCGCTCTCTCGGGCTCGAGCTCGTCCCGGGGACCGGCCACCTCGCCGCCGTCGTGCCCGGCGCGTTCGGTGCGTGGCTCGATCTGCTCGCGCGATACGGCACGCTCCCGCTCGCGGACGTGCTCGAACCTGCGATCGGCTACGCGCGCTCCGGGTACCCGCTGGTCGCCGAGGCGGCGGACACGATCGGTTCCGTGGCGGATCTGTTCGCCGACCACTGGCCCTCGTCGGCAGAGGTCTACCTCCCTGCTCCGGCGCCGGGCGCGCGGTTCACCAACCCCGCGTTGGCCGAGACGCTCTCCCGCCTGGCCGACCAGACCGGGACGCGCGAGCAGCAGATCGAGGCCGCGCGGAGGATGTTCTACGAGGGCTTCGTCGCCGAGGCGGTCGACACGTTCGTCTCGGGCACCGCGGTCCTCGACTCGTCGGGACGCGAGCACACGGGCTTCCTGAGCGGCGACGACCTGTCCGGTTGGCGCGCGACCGAGGAGCCGACCGTCTCCGTGCGGTTCGCTGGTCGGACCGTGCACAAGACCGCCGCATGGGGCCAGGGTCCGGTGCTCCTGCAGCAGCTGACCATGCTCGACGCGCTCGGGCTCCCCCCGGACGCCGACCCCGTCGACCTGGTGCACACGGTCGTCGAGGTGGCCAAGCTCGCGTTCGCCGACCGCGAGGCCTGGTACGGCGACGTGCCCGACGTGCCCCTGGCCACCCTGCTCTCGTCGTCGTACGCGGCCGACCGCGCACGGCTCGTCGGCGCGACGGCCGGCGAAGGTCTGCTGCCCGGTTCGCCCGAGGGTCGCACCCCGCACCTCGCGGCCAACCTCTGGGGGCACGCCGTCACACCCGGTCTCGCAGCCGGCGTCGGTGAACCGGTCACGACGGGCCGCCGCTCCGGCGACACCTGCCACGTCGACGTCGTCGACCGTTGGGGCAACCGCGTCTCCGCGACTCCGTCGGGCGGCTGGCTGCAGTCGAGTCCCGTCGTGCCCGGCCTCGGCTTCTCCCTGCCGACGCGCGCGCAGATGTTCTGGCTCGAGCCCGGCCTGGCCGCATCGTTGGTTCCTGGACGACGCCCGCGCACCACCCTGAGCCCGGGCATGATCCTCGACGACGACGGCACGGGCCTCGCGTTCGGGACCCCCGGGGGCGACCAGCAGGACCAGTGGACCGTGCCCTTCCTTCTGCGGCACCTGGTGGGCGGCCTCGACCTCCAGGCCGCGATCGACGCCCCCACCTGGCACTCCAGCCACGTGCCCAGCTCGTTCTACCCGCGCACCCACACGCCCCGCGGCGTGGTCGCCGAGTCCCGCCTCGGCGCACAGGTGCTCACCGCTCTCGCCGGGCGCGGCCACGTCGTCAGCGACGCCGGCCCCTGGGCGCTGGGCCGGCTGAGCGCCGCGGGGATCCGCTCCGACGGCCTGCTGGTCGCCGCCGCCAACGCCCGCGGGATGCAGGGCTACGCCGTCGGACGCTGAGCCCCGGTCGGCAACGCCTGGGGTCAGCGCAGGCGCGGTGTGGTGTTCCGCAGGACGACCTCGGTGCGGACCACACGGATCTCGGGCTCCTCGCCGGGCTCGGCCAGGGCCAGCTCCGTGGCCATGATGCCGAGCTCGCGGAGCGGGATGCGGACGGTGGTCAGCGACGGTGTGACGTCGCGCAGCGTCGGGATGTCGCAGAACCCCGCGATGGCGACATGCTCGGGGCTGCGGATCCCTGCCGAGCGCAGCACCTCCATGGCGCCGAGTGCCACCACGTCGGAGACGGCGAAGACCATCTCGGGCAGCGGACCGCGAGCCATCAGGGTCCGGATGCCCGCCTCACCGCCTGCGTGCGAGAGCTCGCAGGGGACGATCGCGTCGTCGGAGAGCTCGATGCCACGCTCGCGCAACGCGAAGGAGAAGGCGTCGCGGCGGTCACGGGCGGAGAGGTCGCGCGGCGAGCCTGCGAGGATCGCGAACGAGCGGTAGCCGAGGTCGTGCATGGCCCGTGCGAGCTCTGTGGCGCCCTGCGCGTTGTTCACCACGATCGTGTTGACGCCGAGGATCGGTTGGCCGATGAGGGAGGCGGAGCCACCCGTCGCGCGGTAGTCGGCGAGCGCGAGCCGCAGGCGGTCGTTGATCTCGACGTCGTTGGTGCGGCCGCCGGCGAGCACGATCGCTCGGCTGCGCTGCCGCCGCAGCAGGTGGACCAGGTCGACCTCGCGCGCGGGGTCGTGCTGGCTGCTGGCGAGGGTCAGCTGCAGGCCGGCCGCGTCGGACGCCTCGGAGACTCCGGCTGCGATCGACGAGAAGTAGGGGTTGGCGATGTCGTGCACGATGAGGCCGAGCGACGTCGTCCGGCCACGCGCCATCGCCTGCGCGTTCGCGTCGGGGGTGTATCGGAGGCGCTCCGCGGCGGCCAGGACACGGTCGCGCAGCTCGGCGCCGACAGTGCGGCTCGCGGAGCCATTGATCGCCCGGGACGCGGTCGCCAGCGAGACACCGGCCTCGCGAGCCACGTCGCTCAGCGTCACAGTCATGATCGGAGGTTAGGGGTGAGCGGCTTCCCTCGTCTGCCAGTCGGGGGAGTTGATACCAGTCAGTACGTTTTATGACAGCGTTTTCATCCTTGATGTGGCCGCTTGTTCAACTTTTCGCCGCCAGGACGCGCAGCACCGCCGCGTCGACGAGGTCCGCGAACGCGGGGTCGGCCTGCGCCTTGGCGGTGAGAGCGCTGATCATCTCTGGCAGGACCGTGGGGTCCTTCGACGCGAGCACGATGTCGCAGCCGGCCGAGATCGCGTCTACGGCGCGGTCCCCGGGGCTCCAGGCCGCAACCTGCTCGGCGGCCGAGAGGTCGTCGGTGATCACGACGCCCGCGAACCCGAGGGTCTTGCGGAGCAGCTGGTCGACCACGACGGGCGAGAAGGCGGCCGGCGCGGACGGGTCGATCTGCGTGTAGATCGCCGTCGAGACCATCACCATCGACGTCCCTCGCTGGATCGCGTGCGTGAACGAGTCGATCTGGACCGAGCCGGGGCCGGTCGTCGTGTCGGTGACGTTCGCGGTGGTGTCGGTGTTGCCGGTCACCTCTCCCAGGCCCGGGAAGTGCTTCACCGAGGTCTCGACGCCCGACGCCGCCATCCCGTTCGCGAAGGCGTCGGCGTGCGGGCCCACGTCCTGGAGCGTGTACCCGTACTGGCGGTCGTAGTGCCCGATCGGCATGTTCTGCGCCGCGCCCGCCTCGGTCGGGATGTCGACCACGGGGGCGAGGTTGAGGTTCACGCCCGCCGCGGCGAGCTCGGCACCCCAGGAGGTCGCGGCCGTCTGCAGGTCTGCGGGTGACATGGCGCCCTGGTCCAGTGCCGACGGCATCGTGCTGAACCCCGGGCCGGTGAGCGTCTGGACCTGCCCGCCCTCCTGGTCGACGCCGACGAAGAGGCGGGTGTCGTGGGCGGTCGGCTGGTCGGTGAGCTGGTGCACGAGGTCGAGGACCGCCTGCGTGCCCGACGACGACCGGCCGTGGAGGAACACGTTGCCGACGTGCGCGTCGGTCACGGAGCTGATGCTGGCGGGCTGCGGTTCCGTGAGGTCCACGCCGACCATGACGATCTGGCCGATCTTCTCCTCGAGAGTCCAGCCTGCGAGCGGGTCGGGCTCGGACGTCGTCGTCGTCGGGTCAGGCTCGGTCGTCGGGTCGGGCGACCCGCCGCTCGTGCACGCCGCCAGGGTCGCGACGAGGGCAAGGACCACGGACAGGGATCGCGCTCGCATAGGCGCATCCTGCCCGCTCCGCCTGTGGGCGCTCTCCACCTCAGGTCCGAGGCGCGTGTCCGATCGGTCTGATTCCATGGTTTCCATGAGTGCGCTCACGATGACGTCCCTCAACAAGACCTACGGAACGGTCCGGGCCCTGCGCGACCTGTCGATGGAGGTACCGGCCGGCGAGATCGTCGGATTCGTCGGCTCGAACGGCGCGGGCAAGTCCACGGCCATGCGCATCACGCTCGGCGTGCTCGAGGCCGACTCGGGCGAGGTGCGCTGGGGCGGCAAGCCGATCGACCTCGACGTACGCCGCCGCATCGGGTACATGCCCGAGGAACGTGGCCTGTACCCCAAGATGCGCGTCGGGGAGCAGCTGGTCTACCTCGCCCGGCTGCACGGGCTCGACGCGTCGTCCGCGACCACCGCGATGGAGCACTGGACCGAGGTGCTGGGCATCGCCGAGCGACGTTCCGACGAGGTGCTCAAGCTCTCGCTGGGCAACCAGCAGCGCGTGCAGCTCGCGGCAGCCCTCGTGCACTCCCCCGAGATCCTGGTGCTCGACGAGCCGTTCTCGGGCCTCGACCCGGTCGCGGTGGACGTCATGAGCTCCGTGCTGCGCGAGCAGGCGGCGGCCGGCGTGCCGGTGCTGTTCTCGTCGCACCAGCTCGACCTCGTCGAGCAGCTCTGCGACCGCGTCGGCATCATCAAGAGCGGGTCGCTCGTCGCATTCGGCGGGATCGACGACCTGCGGGCGACCGACACGCGGAGATGGGTCGTCGACGGGCCTCCGCACACGGAGTGGCTCCCGACGGTCCGGTCGGCCGAGGTCGTGTCGACCGACGGGTCGCGGACCGTGGTCGAGGTGCTGGACCCGTCACGGACGACCGTGGACCAGGAGCTGCTGGCCGCCGCGCTCGCCGCTGGTCCGGTGCACGAGTTCTCCCGCATGCGGCCGTCGCTCACCGAGCTCTACCGGCACGTGGTGAGCACCCCGACCGAGGCTGCCCTCGTCCCGCAGGAGGTGAACGCGTGAACCCGACGTTCCGGCCCGTGAGCTCGGGCGCAGCGGTCCGCATGATCGCGGGCCGCGAGATCAGCACCCGCATGAGGTCCAAGGCCTTCATCTGGACGACCGTCGCGCTCGTCGCCGGCGTGATCCTCGGCGGCGTGCTCCTCAACCTCGCGACGGCGAGCAGCGACAAGGGATACACGGTCGGGCTGCTCCCGGCCGCGTCCGGGGCCGGCGAGGTGCTCGTCGCCACGGCCGCTGCGTCGGGCGTCGAGGTGACCACCCAGGACGTGCCCGACGAGGCGGCCGGGGAGCAGCAGCTCCGCGACGGGGATCTCGACGCCTTGCTGACGTCGACGGACCCGTTCACGGTCGTCGTCCACGAGTCCGCTCCCGAGGCCCTGACGCCCGTGCTCGCCTCGGCGTCCCAGCAGGTCGCGCTCTCGTCGGCCATCACCGACCTCGGCGGCGATCCCGCCGAGGTCAGTGCGCAGATCGCGTCCGCGGTCCCCGAGGTCATCTCGCTGGAGCCGCCGCCGGAGCGCGACGCGCCACAGGTCGTCGCGGGGTTCGTCTCCGGGATCCTGCTGTTCATCACGCTCCTCTCGGCCGGGCAGCTGGTCGCGCAGGGTGTGGTCGAGGAGAAGTCGAGCCGCGTGGTCGAGCTCCTCCTGGCGACCGTCCGCCCGTGGCAGCTGATGGCCGGCAAGGTGCTGGGCATCGGCCTCATCGGGCTCACGCAGATCGTGCTCGTCGTCGGCGCCGGTGCGGGGACGGCGGCCGCGCTGGGGCTGGTCGACGCGTCGAACCTCGACGTCGGGATGACCGCCCTGTGGGTCGTGGTCTGGTTCATCGTCGGGTTCACGGCGTACGCACTCGCGCTCGGTGCCCTGGCGGCGCTCGTGTCGCGGCAGGAGGACGTCGCCTCGGTGACGGCCCCGGTGATGACGATCATGATGATCCCCTACATCATCGGCGTGAGCATCGCGCCCTGGGACCCGACCAACCCGCTGGTCGTCGTCCTCTCGTTCATCCCGTTCTGCGCGCCGCTGATCATGCCGATCCGGATCGCGCTGGGCGAGGTAGCGCCGTGGGAGGTCGCCCTCTCTCTCGGCCTGTCGCTCGCGATCATCCCCGTCCTGATCTGGCTCGCCGGACGCGTCTACTCCCACGCCGTGCTGCGCAGCGGCGGCCGCATCAAGCTGAGGGACGCACTGTCGGCACGCTGACCTCGCGCGCGAGAGCCCGACAACGTCGCCTACTACCGAGCGCTCGGCTACGACACCGTGCGCTCGCCCGTCACGCTCGGCAGCTCCGACGAGGGCCCCTGGGGCTTCCCGAAACGACGCTCCCCCGTCACAGCAGTTGGTTAAGGTTCAACTATGGAGCTCGTGGACTACGTCTCGACATTCATCTGCGTCGCGCCCGACTCGACCGCCGTCGGAGGAACCGTCCCCGCGTCACGTGGGACCGAGCCGACGGTCGCGTCCGCGATGTACGACATGATCGCGGCGGCGCCGCCGTACACGTACCGCAGCTCGGACGTGATCTTCACCGTCTGGGCCGACCGGAACGACGTGCCGTCGGAGACCCGCCCCGAGGTGTGGCCGACGTTCTTCTCCGGCCCGCACGCCTGCCTGCGGTCCTCGGAGCTCGGTAAGAAGTTCGGCTGGGGGATCCACGCCAACGCCGACGGTCGTCTCGCCGTCTACGCGGTCGGGACGCCGGAGTACGCGGCACTCGCGGCCGGGTTTTCGCGCGACGGCTCGCCGGTGAAGGTGACCCGGGCCCTGCGCTCCGGTCGCTGATGTCCGACCCGTTCGACGACGAGCCGTACCGGCACCCGCTCTCGCGGCGTGTCATGGCCGCCGTGCTCGTCGCCGTGCTGATCCTCGGGGTGGTCGGCGTCGGCGTCGCGATCGCTCAGGCGCACTGGGGCGCACCCACGGCGCCGGCCTCGGAGCAGCCGGCCGTCAACGCCGCCGGCTAGCTCTGCTGACGTGGCGTCAGTCCTGCGCCAGCTCCTCGGTCGCGACCACGCAGGCATCGCGGGCGCGCTCCAGGAAGTCGGAGATGAGCGCCAGCTCGGACTCGTCGTACGCGGTGAGCAGGTCCTCCATCGAGCGGTTCATACCGCGGTACAGCTCGTAGAACCGGCCGGACCGCTCGCGTTCGGCGCGTACGACGACCGCGCGGCGATCGTTGGAGTCGCGCTCGCGGACGATCCAGTCGGACTTCTCCAGCCGGTCCAGGACGCCCGTCAACGTGGCCGGGTGCAGGCTCGCGGAGCGCGCCAGTGCCGAGGCTCCCATGGGTCCGTGCCGGCTGATGATGTCGAGGCACTCCATGTCGACGGCGCGCATCTCGAGACGCCGGCCCACCTGCTGGTCGATCTTCGACAGCTGGAGGCTCAGCTCCCGCACGTTCACACGCACGTTCATCGCGAGCTGCCACTTGCGACGGCGCGCGTCGGGACTCTCGGGCATAGTTCGGCGCTCATATGTTACGGCTCTCAGAATCTCTGCACCTCTGATTTGAACGTACACCTGCCCGTCCGAGGAGACATCGCCGGACCGGGCGATCGTTGGATGCCGCGACGACGTTCCCGCACACGCGGACATGTGGGTGCCGGCGACGACAATGACGCAATGACCCTGCTCCTGCTCGACGACGACGCACGCGTCGACCGCGTCGTCCTGCAGGAGCTGACCGACGAGGGCGTCCTCGTGAGCAGCAAGGACGTCCCTGTCGAGCACCTGGTCGACGTCGTCCGCGAGCGCGAGGCAGACCGGCCACGCTGGGTGTGGGACGACACGTCGCGCCGGTACCCGCCGCTGCTGGACGCCGGTGTGCGCGTGGAGCGGTGCCATGACCTGCGGCTCTGCCACGCGATCCTGCGGCGGAGCGTCTACTCGCAGCACTCCGAGCTCGCCCGCGGACCCCGCACGGCGTGGGACGGACCTCGGCCGGGGGCTCCGGAACCGGTCGAGGTGAGCCTGTTCGACGAGGAACGCCCGGAGGTGCTCGACTGCGCCGAGGAGCTCCGCCGTCAGCTCGACGCGCTGCAGTCGTCGGCCGAGCCGGGCCGGCTGCGGCTGCTCCTGGCCGCCGAGTCGACCGGCGCCCTGATCGCCGCCGAGATGAACCACGTGGGCATGCCGTGGAGCGTCGAGGCCCACGACGCGCTGCTGACGCAGATGCTCGGGCCACGGCCGACGAGCGGTCGGCCCGCCAAGCTCGAGGCGCTGGCCGACGAGGTCCGCGCGGCCCTCGCGCAGCCGAACCTCAACCTCGACTCCCAGCAGGACCTGCTCCGGGGGCTGCGCGCGGCGGGCTACGACGTCGGGTCGACGAGCAAGTGGGAGATCGAGCAGGTCGACCTTCCGGCCACCCAGCCGCTCCTCGCGTACAAGAAGCTTGCCCGCCTGCTCAGTGCCAACGGCTGGACGTGGATGGACACGTGGATCCACGACGGACGGTTCCGTCCCGACTACGTGCCGGGTGGCGTCGTGACCGGCCGCTGGGCCACCAAGGGCGGCGGTGCGCTCCAGCTCCCGGCGAGCATCCGGGGCGCGGTGCGGGCCGACGACGGCTGGAAGCTGGTCGTCGCCGACGCCGCGCAGCTCGAGCCTCGCGTCCTGGCGGCGATGTCGGGCGACGACGCGATGGCCGGAGCGGGCCGTCGGGCCGACCTCTACCAGGGCGTGGTGGACGCCGGGATCGTCGCGACGCGTGCCGAGGCCAAGGTCGCGATGCTCGGCGCGATCTACGGCGCCACCACCGGACCGAGCGCCGTGCTCATGCCTCGCCTCGAACGAGGGTTCCCGCGGGCGGTCGCGCTGGTCGAGGCTGCGGCCCGCGCCGGCGAGCGCGGCGAGGTCGTCGCGACGTGGCTGGGCCGAACCTCCCCCGCCCCTGATGCCGCGTGGCAGGAGGCGCTGGCCGCCGCCTCGGCGGAAGGAGCGGGCGCCGACGACGTCCGGGCCGCCCGGCGACGAGGGCGCGACTGGGGACGCTTCACGCGCAACTTCGTCGTCCAGGGCACCGCCGCCGAGTGGGCCCTGTGCTGGATGGCCTCGTTGCGCCGGCGGCTGCGTGCACTGGGCCCGGACGCCGAGCTGGTGTTCTTCCTGCACGACGAGGTCATGGTCCACTCGCCTGCCGAACAGTCCGCGGTCGTCGCGCAGGCCGTGCGGGACGCGGCACTCGAGGCCGGGCACCTGCTGTTCGGGGGCACGCCGGTGGACTTCGCGCTCAACGTGACGGTCGTGGACAGCTACGACCAGGCGAAGTGAGCGCTCAGTGCAGGATGATCTTCAACAGGATGATGACCAACCCGAACCCGACCGCGACCGCGGTCTCCCCGGCCAGCGACCACCGGCGGGCGCCCGCCCGATGGGCCGCGTAGCACCCCACTCCGCCGAGCAGCGCGACCGTGAACCACAGCGCCGCCCAGGCTGACGCCGTCAGGTCCCACCCGAGGAGCCGGCACACGGCGAACACGATCATCGGCGGGAGGCTGCCGACGATCACGCCCGTGTTGTTGCGCAGGGCGTGCGCCAACCGCCAACCGGTGGAGTGCTCGTGGTCGCGGAAGCGTCCTCCGACGGCGTCCACGTACACGTGAGCGAGCCAGTAGGTGACGTTGACCAGCCCCGTCGCGATCAGCACCGACCGGCTGTCCTCGGCGTGCGCGCTCGAGACCGCGAGGATCGAGCCCGACACCAGCGCGCCGTACAAGAACTCCTCGACCTGACCGGCTCGCACGATCCTGCGGGCCGCACGGTGCAAGGGGTGGGTGGTCGGCTGGTCCGTCACAGCGACCATCTTGGCCCCTCGAGACGTCCGACAGGTGCGACGATCACCGCATGAGGCGATTCGGGTGGGCGGTCCTGGCCCTCGCCGCCCTGCTCGTCGTGCTCCTGCGGGCGACTCCGTGGCCCGTGGCGCTGTTCTACCGTCGTCGGTTCGACCGCAACGGCATGCGCAGGTCCCGCGACTCGGCCACGTTGGTGCCCGACGGTGTGACGACCCTGCACGACCTGGCCTACCGGCCCGGCGACCCCGACGCGCTGCTCGACGTGCACCATGCCCCGGGCGCCACCGGCGCTCGGCCGACGATCGTCTGGGTGCACGGCGGAGCGTGGCTGTCAGGCGGCAAGGGGCACATCGCCAACTTTCTGCGCATCCTGGCGGCCGGGGGCTGCACCGTCGTCGGCGTCGGCTACTCCATCGCTCCCGAGGCGCGGTACCCGACCCCCGTCGGCCAGGTGCTCGACGCCCTCACGTACCTGTGCGACAACGCCGAGTCCTTGGGCATCGACCCGGACCGCCTGATCCTCGCGGGCGACTCGGCCGGCGCCCAGATCGCCGCTCAGGTCGCCGGCATGATCACCAGCCCCGACTACTCGGCCTCGATGTCCATGCGCCCGACCGTCGGGCCGTCGCAGCTCGTCGGCACGGTGCTGTTCTGCGGCGCGTTCGACCTGTCCCTGATCCATCCCCTGCGCGGCGTCACCCGCTGGTTCGTCGACTCGCTGATGTGGACGTTCACCGGCAGCCGCGGGTACCTCGAGGACGCGCGGTTCGCCGGTCTGTCGGTCGCCGGCCACGTCACGGCCGACTACCCGCCGACGTTCCTGGCCTGCGGCTCGACCGACCCGATGATCGCGCACCAGTTCGTGATGGACCAGGCGCTCGACGACGCCGGTGTCCGGCACGAGACCCACATCGCCGACGGCGCAGGCCACCAGTTCCAGTTCGACCTGGGTACCACCGCGGCTCAGACCGCGATGACCGAGGTGCACGCGTTCGTCGCGACGCTGGTTCAACCCATCCCGCAGGACTCGCCGACGAAGTCGTGGAGGGCGCCGCGCAGCTCGTCGGACGACGCGACGTAGAACACCGGTTGGGGCACGCCGTCGACGGTGGCGTGCACGCCGAAGAACGTCCCTCGCTTGTCCTCCGCCACGGCGTGCGCGTCGCACCGCGACGGCACCACCTGGAGCGGGATGCTCATGGGCTCCCCGGAGACCGTCCAGCTCGTCGCACCGCCGACCGGGGCGAGCAGTACCGTGCCGTCCACCTGCGTGATCGCGACCGACGGACCGCCGTCGACGGGAGTCGCGTCCAGGGTGATCGTCGCAGCCAGGCGCCCGTCCACCGGCGTGGTCGTGAGCGCGTCGTCGAGGGCGAGGGTCGCTCCTGCGGCCACCGCGGCGGCCGCGCAGTCCTCGCCGTGGATCCTGGCCAGGTGTCCCTGCGGGTCCTGCGGGGTCACGACGAGGGTCGAGGCGCGTCCCGCGTCGTCGACCAGGTCCAGCTCGACGCTCGCCGGAGCGGCCGTCGGGCTCGCGCAGTCGGGGTCACCCAGGGCGACGGACACGTCCCGGTCCACGCCTGCGCGGACCGGGCGCTCGCGATCGCTCGTCGCCACCCCGTCGTCGTCGGGCGTCACCAGCCGCGCCTGTGTGACCGTGACGTCCCCCGGGCCCGCGTTGGTCACGCGGACCTGCACGACGCGCAGCGCCCAGTCGGAGCGTGCCTGCCGGATCTCGACCGACAACCCAGCGAGCGTGTCGGAGGGGATAGGCGTGGGCGTCGGTGTGGCCGGCGACGACGGGGCTGCGCTGCATGCGGCGAGCGTGAGCATCACGGCGGCGACTGCCGCGACCGCGCAACGCCTCATGCGCTGATCGTGCACTGCGAGGTGCCCGGGAGGCGAGCACCCTGACGGGCACTCCCCCTGCGAGTGCCCGTCCCCAGGAGACGGCTCCGTCAGGCGGAGTCGCGGATGTGGAGCGTCGGCTCTGGTCCTGTGGGGGGACCAGAGCCGCCGTCGTCTCAGGCCATCCGCGGCTCGAGCGCCACGCGGGCCGGAGCCGCCTTCCACAGTGCCACCGACGCCACGACCGTGACGGGCACCCACACGAGCCGCTCGACGATCGACGGCGACGCGAGGTTGAGCAGCGCTCCCGCGCCGATTACGACGGAAGCGGTCCGCAGCACGCGGCGTCGGACCGTCGGCGTGCCGACGATCCCGAGGGCCACGCCCGCGAGCGCAAGGTAGACCGGCGCCGCGATCGCGCTGGAGAGCCGCTGCTCGGCGGGCAGGACGCCCGCGTTCCCACCGCCGTACGCGGCCTCACCCCAGGGCACCCCGAGCGCCAGGGCGGCCTGGAACGTGGCGACACCGACGAGGGTCCAGCCGGCCACGCGCCCTGCTGTGGTTGTCATGAGACTAGCGAAACATATCTGACAGATATAGTCTAGGGCGATGGCCCGTCGACCACAGACCGAGACCGCGGTGCTCGGCGCGCTCTCGGTGGAACCCATGACCGGGTACGCCGTGCGCGCCGCGATCACCACGACTCTCGGCCACTTCTGGAGCGAGAGCTTCGGGCAGATCTACCCCACGCTCGACCGGCTGGCGGCGGACGGCCTGGTGGTCCGCGACGAGGACAAGCGCTTCGTCATCACCGATGCGGGCCTGGCCCGGCTGCGGTCGCTGCTGGCCGAGCCCGTCGAGGCCGTCCCGGCGCGCAACGGCCTGCTGCTGCGGCTGTTCTTCGGCCGGATGCTCGGGCGGGACGTCTGCATCGAGCTTCTCGAGCAGGCGCGTGCGTCGTCCGAGCAGAGCCTGCAGACCCTGACCCAGATCCGGGCACAGGTCGAGGCCGAGACCGGCTCGCCCGACCAGGCGTACTTCCTCATCACCATCGGGGCGGGCGAGGCCGGCGCACGCGCGCAGATCCAGTGGGCGACGGAGTCGATCGCGATTCTGCGCGCCTGACGTATCTCGGGCGGCATCCGGAACTCCTCTGTGTCACGCTCACCACAGACGAGAGGTTCTCCATGCTTCTGGCGCAGCGCACCGTAGCGTTCGACCCGGCCACGCACGGGTTCGCCTTCCCCAACGCCTTCGTCAACGTGGTCCTGCAGCTGCCCAACGGTGCCAAGATCACGACCGCCGGCCGGTGCGGCGGCATGGCGTACGCGGCGCTCGACTACTTCCTGCCCGGACAACCGGTCCCCCGCTGGCGGTCCGAGCTCTACGGACCCAGCCGCGTCCCGCCGGACGGGCACTGGCTCTCCCAGTACTTCTCCGCGCGGCTGCGCGACTCGTTCTTCACGGGGTCCGCCGCCAAGTTCGTCACGTGGTCACTGCACTCCGACGACCCGACCTGGGTGTTCAAGGGTGTCTCGCGGTGGACCAAGGAGGAGGAGGTGCCCCGCCTGGTCGCCTCGATCGACCGTGGACGGCCCGTCGTCCTCGGGCTCGTCGTCGCCCGCAGCCTCGGCGCCATCGGTGACAACCACCAGGTCGTGGCCTACGGGTACGAGAAGCGCTCCGACGGGCGCGTCGTCATCACTGTGTACGACAACAACACGCCGGGCAGGCCCGTCACACTCACGTCCTCGGAGGGCCAGCACGAGTGGGTCGCTTCCAACGGGCACGTCTGGCGCGGGTTCTTCGTGCAGGACTACACGCCGAAGTCGCCGCGCGTGCTGACGCGCCACGCACCCGACCCCAAGGCGCCCGTCTCCACCGGGGACACCGTCAAGCTCTCGCACGTCTGGACCGGGCTGACCCTCCACTCGCACCGGATCGTCTACACGCACCCCGGGACCGACGGCCAGCAGCAGGTCACGTGCTTCGGGGGTTCCGACGACAACGACAGCTGGCTCGTGGTCGGCGCCTCGGCCGGCGTGCCGCTGACCCACGGCTCCGTCGTCCGCCTGCGCCACCACACGACGGGGCGCTGGCTGCACAGCCGGTCCGGGGTGCCGTCGCCGATCTCGCACCAGCAGCAGGTCAGCGCGGTCGACGACGGTTCGCTGGACACGTGGCGCGTCGAGCTCGAGCGCCCGGGCCCGTGGCTCGCCGGCTCACGCGTCCGCCTGGTGCACGTGCCGACGGGCACCTTCCTGCACTCGCACCACGGCTCCGACCCGGACTTCACGGCCGGACAGCAGGAGACCAGCACCGTCGCGGTCCGCGACCCGGACACGTTCTGGACGGTGCTCGAGCTGTCCTAGCCCCGGCTCACGCCGGGGAGACCTTGCCCGCGAACGGCGGTAGCTCGCGCGGACCGAACGACGCGTTCCAGACGGGCGCGACCGAGACGTCGTCGCCGACGAGAGTCGCTGTCGCCGTCAGGACGAACGGGGACTCGACGAACCGGCACGTCAGGACGTAGGTGTCGGGGGCCGTCCACGTCCCGCTGACGAGGACGTCCTCCGGGGCCTGACGGCGGAACGCACCGCGGACGAGCGACGGCGACCCGCGTCCGACCTCCACGAACGCAGGTACCGGTTCGCTGCCCTGCCCGACGTCCCCCGCGAGCACGTGGGAACCGAAGTCGATCGTGAGCCGGTCCGCGCCGTCCCCGACGTCGAGCACCGCGCTGCGCAACCCGCACGGGTTCGCGTCGAACGTGATCGTGCGGCCGCTGATGCGCGTCGCCAGCAGGGTGCTCGGCTCGCCGGTCGGCGGGTCGAGGCGCATCGCGGCGATGGAGGCGTCGAGCTCGTCGTGCGGAGCCGGCGCGAGCGGGTCGTCGGACAGGCCCGGCAGCAGCCGGTCCCACAGGACCTGCAGGTACTCGTGCATGTCCTGGCGTCCGGACGTCGTCGCGACGACCAGGTCCTGGTCGGGCAACCCGACCATGTACTGCCCGAACGCCCCGTCGCCGCGCCAGCTGTTCGGCGGGCGGCACCGCCAGAACTGGTACCCGTAACCCTGGGCCCAGTCGTTGTCCGGGTCGTCGCCGTTGGACACGTGCGCCCGCGTCGCCTCCTCGGCCCAACCGTCCGGAAGCACCTTGCGGCCTTCCCAGACACCGCCCTGGAGGTACAGCAACCCGATCGCAGCGATGTCCTCCGTGGTGGCCGACAGCCCGTACCCACCCGTGTCGACGCCCGTCGGGGACTGCTCCCAGGTCGCGCCCTCGATGCCGAGCGGCTCGAAGAGTCGAGGCTGCAGGTAGTCGAGCAGCCGCTGGCCGGTGGCCTGCTGCACGAGCGCCGAGAGGATGTAGGTCGCGGCCGTGTTGTAGACGAAGTGCGTTCCCGGCTCGTGCTCGACGGGCAGCCGGAGGAACTCCTGGACCCAGTCGCCGCCGCTCGGGAAGACCCGCGGAGACGGGTCCTCGTCGTGGCCCGTCGTCATGGTCAGCAGGTGCCGCACCCGCATCCGGCGCAGGTTCGCGTCCGGCTCGCTGCCGGCCGGGAGACGATCGCCGACGAGGTCCAGCACCAGGTCGTCGACGTCGAACAGGCCCTCCGCGACCGCGAAGCCGACCGCCGTCGACGTCACACTCTTGCTCAACGAGAAGAGCTCGTGCACCCGGTCCGGGGCGAACGGCGCCGCCCACCCCTCGGCGACGACGAACCCGTGCCGCAGCACCATGATCGAGTGCAGCTCGGGCAGCGCGGTCAGCGACCGGATCACGTCCGCGAGGGCTGCCGGATCCACCCCCTGCTCTTCCGGTGAGCTCCGCGGCAGGCGTCGACGTCCAGGCATGACCCCACCCTGCCATCTCGCGCCCCGGCGCGTGGCGGGACCACTCCGGGTACGACGACGCCCCGCTCCCTCGAGGGGAACGGGGCGCCACCGAGATGAGCGTCAGAGGGCGGGCAGGGTGCCCGTGCCTCCGTCGCCGATGGCCGAGATGGGCGGGGCCGCGGGCAGGTCGGTGCCCGAGCCGGGGGTGCCCACCGAGGCGCCGACCTTGACCGGCTCGTCGGAGTGCGCACCGCGCGGGACGCCGCGGAAGGTGAACTCTCCGAGCAGACCCTCGCCCTCGCCGTCCACGATGATCAGCTGGCCGGCCTTGACTTCGCCGAACAGGATCTTCTCGGACAGGACGTCCTCGATCTCCCGCTGGATCGCACGGCGCAACGGACGCGCACCGAGAACCGGGTCGTAGCCGCGCTCCGACAGGAGCTTCTTGGCCGCTGGCGTGACCTCGATGGCCATGTCCTTGTCCCGCAGGCGCTTGTCCAGCTTGGCGACCATCAGGTCGACGATCGCGAAGATCTCCGGCTGGGACAGCTGCGGGAACACGACCACGTCGTCGACGCGGTTGAGGAACTCCGGGCGGAAGTGCTGCTTGAGCTCGTCGTTGACCTTGGACTTCATGCGCTCGTACGACGTCGACAGGTCCCCGCCGGCCTGGAAGCCGGTCATGAGGCCCTTGGCGATGTCCCGGGTGCCGAGGTTCGTGGTCATGATGATGACGGTGTTCTTGAAGTCGACCACGCGGCCCTGCGAGTCGGTCAGGCGACCGTCCTCGAGGATCTGCAGGAGCGAGTTGAAGATGTCCGCGTGGGCCTTCTCGACCTCGTCGAACAGGACCACGGAGAACGGCTTGCGCCGCACCTTCTCGGTCAGCTGGCCACCCTCGTCGTACCCGACGTAGCCGGGAGGCGAGCCGAAGAGCCGCGAGACCGTGTGCTTCTCCGAGAACTCCGACATGTCGAGCTGGATCAGCGCGTTCTCGTCGCCGAACAGGAACTCCGCGAGCGCCTTGGCGAGCTCCGTCTTCCCGACACCGGTCGGGCCGGCGAAGATGAACGACCCACCCGGACGCTTCGGGTCCTTGAGGCCGGCACGCGTACGACGGATGGCCTGCGAGAGCGCCTTGATGGCGGCGTCCTGGCCGACGACCCGCTTGTGCAGGTTCTCCTCCATGTGGAGCAGGCGGCTGGACTCCTCCTCGGTGAGCTTGAACACCGGGATGCCCGTGGCGTTCGCCAGCACCTCGGCGATGAGCTCCTCGTCCACCTCCGCGACCGCGTCGAGATCGCCGGACTTCCAGGCCTTCTCCTTCTCCACGCGCTTGAGACCGAGCTGCTTCTCGGCGTCGCGGAGACGGGCTGCCTTCTCGAAGTCCTGCTCGTCGATCGCCGACTCCTTGTCGCGACGCGTCTCGGCGATCTGCTCGTCGAGGTCGCGCAGCTCCGGGGGAGCCGTCATGCGGCGGATGCGCAGGCGGGCGCCGGCCTCGTCGACCAGGTCGATCGCCTTGTCCGGCAGGTAGCGGTCGTTGACGTACCGGTCCGCCAGCGTGGCGGCGGCGACCAGCGCGGCGTCCGTGATGGACACGCGGTGGTGTGCCTCGTACCGGTCGCGCAGACCCTTGAGGATCTCGATCGCGTGCGCCAGGTTCGGCTCGGCCACCTGGATCGGCTGGAAGCGGCGCTCCAGCGCGGGGTCCTTCTCGACGTACTTGCGGTACTCGTCGAGCGTCGTCGCGCCGATGGTCTGCAGCTCGCCACGCGCCAGCATGGGCTTGAGGATGCTGGCCGCGTCGATCGCGCCCTCGGCGGCACCCGCACCGACGAGGGTGTGGATCTCGTCGATGAACAGGATGATGTCGCCGCGCGTGCGGATCTCCTTGAGGACCTTCTTCAGGCGCTCCTCGAAGTCACCGCGGTAGCGCGAGCCGGCCACGAGGGCACCCAGGTCGAGCGTGTAGAGCTGCTTGTCCTTGAGCGTCTCGGGCACGTCGCCGCGCACGATGTCCTGCGCGAGACCCTCGACGACGGCGGTCTTGCCGACACCGGGCTCCCCGATGAGGACCGGGTTGTTCTTGGTGCGGCGGGACAGCACCTGCATGACCCGCTCGATCTCCTTCTCGCGCCCGATGACCGGGTCGAGCTTGCCATCGCGCGCAGCCTGCGTGAGGTTGCGACCGAACTGGTCCAGGACGGCGCTGCCCGAGGGCTGGCCCTCCTGCGGACCGCCGGCGGCGACGGGCTCCTTGCCCTGGTAGCCGGAGACGAGCTGGATGACCTGCTGGCGCACGCGGTTCAGGTCCGCGCCGAGCTTGTTGAGGACCTGGGCGGCGACGCCCTCGCCCTCGCGGATGAGCCCGAGCAGGATGTGCTCGGTGCCGATGTAGTTGTGGCCCAGCTGCAGCGCCTCGCGCAGCGACAGCTCGAGAACCTTCTTGGCGCGCGGCGTGAAGGGGATGTGGCCCGACGGCGCCTGCTGGCCCTCGCCGATGATCTCCTGCACCTGCGCACGCACGGCCTCCAGCGAGATGCCGAGCGACTCCAGCGCCTTGGCAGCGACGCCCTCACCCTCGTGGATCAGTCCCAGGAGGATGTGTTCTGTGCCGATGTAGTTGTGGTTGAGCATCCGTGCCTCTTCTTGGGCAAGGACGACCACGCGACGGGCTCGGTCCGTGAATCTCTCGAACATGTGCACTCCTCACGAGCTGCGTGCCCACCGATCCCCGGGCTGGCGCACCGGGGGACTACGGGCGGCGTTGTTTCGATGCTAACGGCGAGGTGGTACCCGTACTGCCCATGTTCGCCAGGGGCGTGACAAGAGGTCGGTCGACACACGAGCCAGTGACCAGCAGGGTCGGCGACGATCACCCGGGTGGCGGTAGCCGAACGGGCGGCGGGCGTCGGAGGCGGGAAACACCCAGGACACAACCAGGCGGCACATTGTGGCCGTAGCCTGACGCCAGCCGACACCTCCCCGGGAGCACGGATGCCTGATCTCGTCGTACGCGCTCGACGTGTCTGGGTCGGCGGCGCGTTCCAGGCGGCTCAGGTGCGGGTCGCTGACGGCCTGATCACCGCGGTGCTGCCCTTCGACGAGCAACACGTCGGCACCGTCACGCTGCCCGACGACCAGGTCCTCCTGCCCGGCCTCGTCGACTCGCACGTGCACGTCAACGAGCCGGGGCGCACGGCGTGGGAAGGGTTCGCGTCGGCCACGAGGGCGGCCGCCGCGGGCGGGGTCACGACGATCGTCGACATGCCCCTGAACTCGATCCCGCCCACCACGACGGTCGAGGCCCTCGAGGCCAAGAAGGACGCGACCGCCGGCAAGCTCTCGGTGGACGTCGCGTTCTGGGGCGGCGCCGTTCCCGGCAACCTCGGCTCGCTGGGCGCCCTGCACGCCGCCGGCGTCCGTGGGTTCAAGGCGTTCCTGGCCCCCTCGGGCGTCGACGAGTTCGAGTACCTGCCCGCGTCGCTGCTGGAACCCGCACTCGCGGAGATCGCGTCGATCGGCAGCGTGCTGATCGTGCACGCGGAGGACCCGACGCACCTGCACGAGGCGCACGGGCGGTCCTACGAGGACTTCGTCGCGTCGCGGCCGCCGGTCAGCGAGCGCGAGGCCATCGCCCACGTCATCGACGCCATGCGTCGGACGGGTGCCCGGGCGCACATCCTGCACGTCTCCGCGGCGGACTCCCTCGACCTGGTCCGTGCGGCCCGCGCCGAGGGCCTCCCGCTGACCGTCGAGACGTGCCCGCACTACCTGACGCTGCGGGCCGAGGACGTCCCCGCCGGCGGCACGCAGTTCAAGTGCTGCCCGCCCATCCGCGACGGCGCGAACCAGGACCTGCTGTGGGACGCCGTGCTGGACGGGACGTTCGACGCGGTCGTGTCCGACCACTCACCGGCCACGCCCGACATCAAGAGCGTGGCCGACGGCGACTTCGGCCTGTCGTGGGGCGGCATCGCCGGCCTCCAGCTCGGGTTCGCGGTGGTGTGGACGGAGGCCCGACGGCGCGGGCTGCCGCTCGAGGCCATCCTGCCGCTGTTCACGACGGGGCCGGCACGCGTGGCGGGGCTGGAGGCAGGCGCCATCGCGGTGGGCGCCCCGGCGCACCTGGTCGCGTTCGCGCCCGACGACCGGTGGGTGGTGGACGTGCGCGCGCTCGAGCACAAGAACCCCGTGTCCCCGTACGACGGCGCGACCGTCGCGGGTGTCGCGCGGACGGTCTGGCTGCACGGGTCGCCGATCGTGGTCGACGGCGCGGTCAGCGCGCCCGGCACCGGACAGGTCCTTCTCCCGGAGGCGGCACGTGCCTGAGGAGCTACGCCTCGCGGTGTCGGTGCCCCAGACCCGCAGCGACCAGCGCGAGCACCCCGGCCACCAGCATCCCGACGCCGACCCCGCGCTCCCCACCGGCCTTGAGCAGCAGCGCGCCCACGGCCGCGCCGACCAGGATCAGGCCGACCGCGAGCGAGCGACGCGCCCAGCCGTCCCCGGTTCCACCGGCCAGCCGCGAGTCGGCGGCCAGGCCGGTCAGCGTCGACGTCACCACCACGGTGGTCACGTCCTTGACGGCCAGCCGGCGCGCGGTCGCGGCCTGCAGACCCATCGCGACGGCCAGCAGGCCGGTCACGACGAGCGCCCAGACCTGGCCCTGCTTCGGGGGTGCGGCGACTGCGGCGACCCCCAGACCGACGGCCAGCACACCGGTCGCGGCGAACGTCATGCTCGTGCGGTGCGACCAGCCCGCCGGCGCGGTGCGCAGCACGCGACCACCGACTGCGGCACCGCCGAGGAACGCGCCGAGCGCGATGAGCGGGCCGAGCACCGGCAGGTCCTCAGCACCCACGACGGCCATCCCGAGGATGACCACGTTGCCGGTCATGTTCGCGGTGAAGACGCGGTCGAGGCCCAGGTAACCGACGGCGTCGACGATGCCCGTCGTGAACGTCAGTGCCAGCATCAGCACCAGGTGGCGTCGTCCGTCGTCCCATGTCTTCACGGCGTCATGGTGGGGGTGCGGGGGCGATGAGTGCAACGTTGCAGCCGGGCACGGGCCCGATCGGCTCGCCGACCTACCTGCGCTCGACGCCCGAGACCGTCCTGTGGGGCCGACTCCCCTGCGCGTCCGACCGGCCCGTGCTGCGCGTCGCGGACGGCGAGACCGTCACCGTCGACACCGTCAGCCACGAGGGTCTGCTGGCCGACCAGGGAAGCGACCCGCTCGCGTACTTCACGGGCCACGGGGTCGCAGCCGACGACGTGCTGGCGGACGCGATCGAGATCGTCGCCACCCTGACGCGAGGCCCCGACGACGGCCCCCACATCGTCACCGGCCCGATCTTCGTCGACGGAGCGATGCCGGGTGACCTGCTCGCGATCACCGTCCTGGAGACCACCCCGCGCGTCCCCTACGGAGTCATCTCCAACCGGCACGGCCGCGGGGCGCTCGCGGGAGAGCTGCCGCGCGGCGCGGGTGAGGTGAGCGTGTTCACGCCGGTGGTCGAGGGCCACGGGCGGCTGCCGGTCGTCGAGGGCGGCTCGCGTGACGTCGCGTTCCCGCTGGCGCCGTTCCTCGGGATCATGGGCGTCGCGGCTGCGGGAACCGTCCGACCCCACTCCGTCCCGCCCGGTACGTACGGCGGCAACATCGACATCAACCTGCTGCAGGTCGGCGCCACGCTCTACCTCCCCGTGCAGGTTCCCGGCGCGCTCGCGTACGTGGGCGACCCTCACTTCGCGCAGGGTGACGGGGAGGTCGCGCTGACCGCCCTGGAGGCCTCGCTGCGGGTCACGCTGCGGTTCGAGGTGGTGCCGGCGGACGTTGCGAAGAAGCAGTTCGGCGAGCTCGACGGGCCGATGGTCCAGACCTCCGAGTACCTCGTCCCGACCGGCCTGCACCGCGACCTCGACGAGGCCATGCGCCGTTGCGTCCGTGCCGCGATCGCCCTGCTGCGGGCACGCTGGGGCATGGACGAGCACCTCGCGTACGCGTACCTGTCCGCGGCGACGGACTTCGACATCTCGCAGGTGGTCGACCAGGTGTGCGGGGTGCACGCCCGGATCCGGGTCGCAGACTTCAACTCAGTGAGCACAGGGTGAGCAGATGAGCGTTCCGGCAGAGCTCTGGGCCGCCTTCGAGGCGTACGAGACGGCGATCCTCGAGGACGACGTCGCGGTGCTCGACGACTCGTTCGCGCCCGGTCCGACGACGATGCGCGGCGATGCGGCGGGGCTGCTCGTGGGGCACGACGCGATCAGCGCGTTCCGCAGCGGCCGCGGCGGCGTCGCGCCGCGCACCCTGGACCGGGTCGAGACGCGACAGCTCGCCGACGGCTGCTGGCTGATCGTCGCGACCTCCCGCTACGTCGGCGGGGGAACCGGGCTGCAGACCCAGGTCTGGCAGCTGGCCGACGGGCGCTGGCGCATCACCGCGGCGCACGTGACCGGCCGGACCCGGAGCTTCGACACCTCGGTCTGGCGCACGGTCGGCGACCCGCTCTACCAAGGTGCGTTCGACGGGCCGCTGCTGGGGCTGCGCGTCGCGGTCAAGGACCTGTTCGCGATCAAGGGGTACCGGATCGGCGCCGGAAACCCGACCTGGCTGCACGACGCCCCCCGCGAGCGCCAGCACGCTCCCGTCGTGCTCGACCTGCTGCGAGGGGGTGCGTCCATCCGTGGCCTGGCGCGCACCGACGAGCTCGCCTACTCGGTGGCCGGTGCGAACGCCCACTACGGCACCCCGGTCAACGGAGCGGTCGCGGGCGCGCTGCCGGGCGGCTCGTCCAGCGGGCCGGCGACGGCCGTGGCCACGGGACAGGCCGACGTCGGGCTCGCCAGCGACACCGCGGGCTCGATCCGGGTCCCGGCCAGCTACCAGGGCCTGTGGGGGCTGCGCACGACGCACGGGCTCGTGCCCCGGCAGGGCATGCTCGCGCTCGCGCCGTCGTTCGACACGGTCGGCTGGCTGACGCGCGACGGTGCGACGCTCGAGTCAGTTGCGTCGTGGTGCCTGGAGTCCGCGGTCGACGAGCCCGCGGACACCGGCGAGCACGCCGAACCGGCGCTCCCCGACCTCCTCCGCGTCCCGCGCGAGGCTCTCGACGCAACGGAGCCCGCTACCCGCAGGGCGTTCGAGGCGTGGTGCGACGGCCGTCGCGTGGAGCTGGTCGACGTCGGCCCGCTCGCGGACTGGTACGAGGCGTTCCGCGTCGTGCAGGCGGCCGAGGCGTGGCGCGCGCACGGCCAGTGGGTCACCGAGCACCCCGGCGCGACGGGCCCGGACATCCGCGAACGGTTCGCGATGGCCGCGACGATCACGCCGGAGCGGGAGGCGGACGGTCGAGCCCAGGTCGCTCACCACGCCGCCGTCGTCCGCGCGCTCGTCGCCGACGCCGTCCTGGCGCTGCCGACGACCCCCGGACCGGCACCGGCCCGCAACGCCCCGCTCGACGACGTCCGCGCCGCGACGCTGCGCATGACGTCGTTGGCCGGCGTCGGCGGGCTGCCCGCGCTGAGCGTCCCGGCGCTGCGCGTCGACGGCCCGCTCGGCGTCGCGCCGGTCGGCGTCTGCCTCGTCGGACCCCGCGGGAGCGACCTGTCCCTGGTGCGCTACGCGCGCCGCCTCACGTCTGGAGAACTCGCATGACCCGCCCGGTGAACCCGCCGCCCCGTCTGCTCATGGGCCCCGGCCCGGTCAACGCCGACCCCCGCGTCCTGCGGGCGATGTCCACGCCGCTGATCGGCCAGTACGACCCGGTGATGACGGGGTACATGAACGAGACGCAGGCCCTGTACCGACAGGTGTTCGCGACGAGCAACGAGGCGACGCTGCTCGTCGACGGCACGTCGCGCGCGGGGATCGAGGCGGCGATCGTGTCGCTCGTCCGGCCCGGCGAGCGCGTCCTGGTCCCGGTGTTCGGGCGGTTCGGGCACCTGCTCGCCGAGATCGCGCTGCGCGCGCAGGCTGAGGTCCACACCATCGAGGTCGAGTGGGGGCAGGTGTTCACGCCGTCGGCGATCGAGGAGGCCATCACGAAGGTGAAGCCCCACCTGCTCGCCATCGTGCAGGGCGACACGTCGACCACCATGAACCAGCCGCTCGACGAGCTGGGTGCCATCTGCGCCAAGCACGGCGTCCTGTTCTACACGGACGCGACGGCGTCGCTCGGCGGCAACCCGTTCGAGATGGACGCCTGGGGCCTCGACGCCGCGACCGCCGGACTGCAGAAGTGCCTGTCAGGCCCGTCGGGCAGCGCCCCGATCAGCCTGTCCTCGAAGGCGGTGGACGTGATCCGCGGCCGCCGACGGATCGAGGCGGGCATCCGCGAGGAGTCCGACGAGGACTCGGGCGAACCCGTGCACTCCAACTACTTCGACCTCGGCATGATCCTCGACTACTGGGGACCGCGGCGGCTCAACCACCACACCGAGGCGACGACGATGCTCTACGGCGCCTACGAGTGCGCCCGAGTGATCCTCGAGGAAGGCCGGCAGGACGTGATCGACCGGCACGAGCGCGCGGGCCGCGCGATGCTGGCCGGCGCTCAGGGGCTGGGTCTGTCGGTGTTCGGGTCTCTCGAGCACAAGATGAACAACGTCGTCGCCGTCTACATCCCGGACGTCGTCGAGGGCGACGCCGTGCGCGCCGACATGCTGAACGACTTCAGCATCGAGATCGGGACGTCGTTCGGGCCGCTGCACGGTCGCGTGTGGCGCATCGGGACCATGGGCACCAACGCGCGCCTCGACACGGTTCTCACCACCCTCGCCGCCCTGGAGCAGGTGCTGAGGCGACACGGAGCGTCCGTGCCCGTCGGCGGAGGGGTCGACGCGGCGTACGAGGCGTGGGGCTGATGGTCGAGGAGGCGCTGTTCAGTGAGGCTGCCCGCCGGATCATGGCCCGGTGCGACGAGCTCGCGCGGTACTCGTCGATGGAGGGCGGGATCGAGCGCGTCTACCTGTCGCCCGAGCACGCGCGCGTGAACCGTCTCGCGTCCCGCTGGATGCGTGAGGTCGGGCTCGACACGTGGCAGGACGAGGCCGGGAACCTCAACGGGCACCTGGACGGGAAGGACCCCGAGGCGCCGTCGCTGCTGCTCGGGTCACACCTGGACAGCGTGCGCGACGCCGGCCGGTACGACGGGATCCTCGGCGTACTCATGGCGATCGAGGTGGTGCGGATCCTCAAGCCGCGGGCGTCCTCCTTGCGGTTCGGGCTCGACGTCGTCGCGTTCTGGGACGAGGAGGGTGCCCGCTTCGGGACCGCCCTGCTGGGCAGCTCCGCGATGGCCGGGCAGTGGAACCCCGCGTGGTGGGACCTGACCGACGAGCACGGCACGACCCTGAAGAGCGCGTTCCGGGAGTTCGGCCTCGACCCGGGGCGGGTGGGAGCCGCGGCCCGGCGCCCCGAGAGCCTCGCCGGGTACCTGGAGGCGCACATCGAGCAGGGCCCCGACCTCGACCGCGCCAACGCTCCCCTCGGCGTCGTGACCTCGATCGCGAGCGCGCGACGGTTCTCGGTCCAGATCCTCGGCGAGGCCCGCCACGCGGGCGGCACACGCTACGAGGACCGGCACGACGCGCTGCTCGGCGCGTCGGAGGCGACCCTGGCCGTCGAGCGGCTCTGCCGGGCGGAGCACCACATCGTCGGCACCGTCGGCCGTCTGGAGACCTTCCCGGGCGCGGTCAACGTGGTGCCGGGGGAGGCCAGGCTGACGGTCGACCTGCGCGGCGAGCACGACGACGACCGCGACCGCGTCTGGGCCGACATCGCCCGCGAGATCGACCAGATCACCGGGCGCCGCGGCCTGACGTGGTCGTCGCGCCAGATCCACGAGGCACCTGCCGTGTGGTGCGACGGGCTTCTGCAGGACGTCGTCCGCGCCGGGATCGAGGACCTCGGAGCCGGCGAGGCCCCGACCATGTTCAGCCGCGCCGGCCACGACGCCATGGCGATCGGGGCGGTCACGGGCGTCGGCATGCTCTTCCTGCGCAACCCCGACGGCATCAGCCACCACCCCGACGAGTCGGTGAGCCTCGCGGACGTCGAGACCGGCCTGCGGGCCATGACGGCGACCGTCGAGCACCTGGCCCGTGAGGCCGCCTGAGAGGATCGTCCCGTGACCTCAACCCTCGTCGACGCTCCGCCCCTCTTCGACCACGTCCCCGACATCCGGCTGATCGCCGTCGACATGGACGGGACGCTGCTCGACGACGACAAGCAGATCCACGACGAGTTCTGGCCGTTGCTCGACGAGCTGGACAGCCGCGGGATCGTCCTGTGCCCCGCGAGCGGTCGTCAGTACGCCTCGCTGCGCCGCCAGATCGGCCGTGCGGAGCTCGTGTACATCGCGGAGAACGGCGCGTACGTCATGCGCGACGACGTGGAGCTGAGCTCGGAGACGCTCGAGCTCGACACCGCCCACGACGTCATCCAGGTCCTGCGGGACGCGCACCACCTGGACGTCGGCACCGTCCTGTGCGGCAAGCGCTCCGCCTACGTCGAGCGATCCGACGAGGCGTTCCTCGCGCAGGTCCGCCCGTACTACGCGGTGTTCGAGGTCGTCGACGACCTGCTCGCCGTCGACGACGACATCCTCAAGGTCGCGATCCACGACTTCGGCCAGGTCGCCGAGGGTGCCGGGCCGCTGCTGCAACGGTTCCCCGGAGCGGTCGTGTCCGGCGAGCACTGGGTCGACGTGATGAACCCGGTCGCCGACAAGGGCCTCGCGCTGCGGCACGTGCAGGACACGCTCGGCGTGACCCGCGAGCAGACGATGGCGTTCGGTGACTACTTCAACGATGTCGGCCTGCTCGACGCGTCGGAGTGGTCCTTCGCGATGGACAACGCACACCCCGAGGTCCGGGCGCACGCGCGGTTCGTCGCACCGGCGAACACCGCCAACGGCGTGGTGCGCACGATCCGGTCCGTCCTGGGCCTGTGACCGTCGCCGGCCTGCTCCTGACCCCGGGCGCGAGCGCGGGTCGGGACAGTCCGCCCCTGGTGGCCGTCGAGGCGGCCGTCGCGCCGCTGCCGGTGCTGCGCGTCGAGTTCCCGAACCGCGCCGCGGGCAGCCGCGCACCGGAACGCGCGCCGGTCGCGATCGCGCACGTGCGGTCGACGGCGGACGCGATGGCCGAGGCGCTGGGCGCCGCCGCGGACCAGCTCGTCCTGGGCGGCCGGTCGTTCGGCGGGCGGATGTGCTCGATGGCGGTCGCTCAGGGACAACCGGCCGCCGGGCTCGTCCTGCTGTCCTACCCGCTGCACCCGCCTGGCCGGCCCGACCGGCTGCGCATCGAGCACCTCCCCGACATCCGGGTTCCCGTCCTCGCGGTCTCGGGCGAGCGCGATCCCTTCGGCACGCCCGACGAGCTCCGGACGCATCTCTCCGTCATCGCTGGGCCGGTCACGACGGTGTTCGTCCCCGGGACCCACACCCCGTCGAACAACGGAGCCGTCGCTCAGGTGGTCCGGGAGTGGCTCGCCACGATCGGCTGATTCCCGCCCGCGGCACGGTCACGACGCCCTACGCTCCCCGGATGACGACGACGCGCTGGTGGACACGACGCCGCGTCGTCTGGATCTCGCTCGGCGCGCTGGCCCTCGTGCTCGTCGCGCCCCTGCTGTGGGTGCAGGGCCTCGGCCAGGTGAAGGTGCGCTCCGCCGCGGCCATACCGCCGACCCCGGTCGCGCTCGTCCTCGGCGCGGGCCTCAAGCGCGACGGCACCCCGTCGGTGTTCCTGGAGCGTCGGCTCGAGGCCGCCCGCAGCCTGTACGAGCAGGGCGCCGTCGCGGTGATCTTGGTCAGTGGCGACCACGGCACGGTGAGCCATGACGAGCCGACCGCGATGCAGGACTGGCTCGTGAGCAACGGCGTCCCGCTCGACAAGATCGTCCGCGACCACGCCGGCTTCGACACGCACGACTCCTGCGTGCGGGCGCACGACGTGTTCGGGGTGCGCGACGCGGTCGTCGTGACGCAGGACTACCACCTGCGAAGGGCGCTCTTCTCGTGCGACCTGGCCGGCATCGACGTGGTCGGCGTCGGGGTGTCGTCGGACAGCGTCCAGCCGAGGCAGGCGGTGCTCTGGCGCCTGCGCGAGGTGCCCGCGTCGTGGCGGGCCGCCTGGGATGCGGTCACCCGACGGTCGGCCGTCTACCCAGGCCCGACGGAGACCTCCGTGCAGGACGCGCTCGCCTCCGCACCCTGACGTCGAGGGGGCTGCCGTCGGATACGGTCGGTCGATCCGCCGGCCTCGGCGGACACGGACGAGAACCGACGGAGATCGCAGCCCATGCCGGAGTTCACGCTCGACGCACTGCGGCGCTGGCCCGACGTCGAGGGCCCGGACCTGGTGGCCGTGGACGCGACCGACCGTCTCGTGCTCGACGAGGCCGCGGCCGCGCTCGCCGAGGCGGCCCCCGGCCAGGTCGTCACCGTCGGTGACCGGTACGGGGCGCTCACTCTGGGCGCGGTCGCCCTGCACGGCGCGCAGGACGTGCGCAGCCACCAGGACCTCCGCTCCGCCGAGCGGGCGCTCGCCGCGAACGCGGAACGGTGCGGGCTCTCGGGGACCTACACGTCCGGCCCCCTCGACGCGACGACGCTCGGCGGCGCTCGGCTCGTCCTGCTGCAGCTCCCCCGGTCGCTCGACGCGCTCGACGAGATCGCCGAGCTCGTCGCCACGCACGCCGACCCGGACGTGGTGCTCGTCGCGGGCGGTCGCATCAAGCACATGACCTTGGCGATGAACGACGTGCTGGCGCGGTGGTTCACGGTCGTCGAGCCGCGTCTCGCCCGGCAGAAGTCACGGGTGCTCGTGGCGTCGCGGCCGGTCGCCGCCGACGACCGGCCCTCGACCGCGTGGCCGGCGCAGCAACGGCACGACGACATCCTCCTGCTCGACGGCGCTCCCCTGACCGTGTGCGCGCACGGCGCAGCCTTCGCCGGCACCCGCATCGACGTCGGTACCCGGTTGCTGCTCGCCGCGCTCGACCGTGCCGCACCGGACGCGACGACGGCCGTCGACCTCGGCTGCGGCACCGGCGTCCTCGCGACCGTCCTCGCCGCCCGCCGGCCCGGCATCCGGGTGATCGCGACGGACGACTCGGCGTCGGCTGCCGCATCTGCCGCGGCGACGGCTCGCGCGAACGGCGTGGACGACCGCGTCCGAGCGGACCAGGACGACGCCGCCGCCTCGCTGGCCGACGCGAGCGTGGACCTGGTCGTGCTGAACCCGCCGTTCCACGTCGGCGCGGGCGTGCACACCGGCGTGGCCCACAAGCTGTTCGACGCTGCCGCGCGCGTGCTGCGTCCGGGCGGCGAGCTGTGGACGGTCTTCAACTCGCACCTGCAGTACCGGACCGCGCTCGAACGCACGGTCGGCCCGACCCGGCAGGTCATGCGCGACCCGAAGTTCACGGTCACGGTCTCGACGCGCCGCGCCGGCTAGGACCTCGCCGACGCCTCGATCGCGTCGATCGTCGCCGCGACCGCGGGGACGCGCAGCAGGTCAGGGGTGGTGACCACGTGCACCCGGCGCGCGGACGTCCCTGCCGCGCGGCGCATGACGACCCCCGGTTGTCGCTGCGCGGTCGGGCGGACCATCTCCGGCAGCAGCGCGACGCCCAGTCCGGCCGCGACGAGGTTCAGCACCGCGACGTAGTCGTCCGTGGCGTAGGCGATGGCCGGGTCGAACCCCGCCCGCTCGGCCGACGCGAGCAGGTGCCGGCGGCAGCGGGGGCAGCCGGCGATCCACGCGTCGCCCGCGAGCTCGGCCAGGTCGAGGCGGTCCTGCGCGGCGGCCGGATGGTCGGCGGGAAGCGCGACCATCGTCGCGTCGTCGACGAGGTGGCGCGTCACGAGACCGGCGAGGTCGTCGTCGGAGCCGTAGGAGAACGCCAGCGCGACGTCCGCCGACCCGGCCCGGAGCGCCTGCAGGGCCTCAGGCGGCTCGGCCTCCTCGAGCGTGATCGTCAGCCCGCGGTGACGCTGCCGCAGGTCCACGAGCGCCGCCGGGACGATCGCGGCGGACGCCGACGGGAAGGCCACGAGCCGAACGCGCCCGGACCGCAGCCCCGCAAGCGCGGAGATCTCGGCGTCCGCCGCCCGCAGCGCGGCTGCGACCGTCGACCCGTGCCGTGCGAGGACCTCGCCCGCCTCGGTCAGCCGGAACGTGCGGCCCGACCGGTCGAGCAGTGACGTCCCGAGCCGACGCTCCAACCGATGCACGTGCTGGCTCACCGCGGGCTGGCTGTATCCGAGCAGCGCGGCCGCGCCGGTGATCGTCCCGGCGTCGGCGATGGCCCGCAGCATCCGCAACGACGCCACGTCCAGCCCGGCGACGACAGTGTCCGAGGCCGCCGGCGCCGCGGGTACTGCCTGCTCGGACATCGCCGGTGCATGGGTGTGAGGCACAGGGTCAGTATCACCGCTGGTTATGGAGAGCGGCAACAGGTTGCCGTTGTGTGATGGCCGCATCGCCGGGCAGCATCGACCGCATGGACGATCTGCGTACCGCCTTCGACCCCGTGCGGGGCTATCTCGACGCGGCGACGTGCGGCCTACCGGCCCGGGCGACGGTCGAGGCGCTGCGCGACGGTCTCGACACCTGGCAGGCAGGCAAGGCAGACCTGGCGGTCTACGACGAGGCGGTGGCACGGAGCCGGGCCGCCTACGCGCGGATCGTCGGGGTCGACCAGAGCGCGGTCGCGATCGGGTCGCAGGCGAGCGTCCAGATCGGCATCGTCGCCGCGAGCCTGCCCGACGGAGCCGAGGTGCTCGCCGTCGAGGGCGACTTCACGTCGGTGACGTTCCCGTTCGAGGTGCACGCGGACCGCGGCGTCACCGTGCGCTACGTCCCGCTCGACCGGCTCGCCGACGAGGTCCGCGACACCACCGACGTCGTCGCCTACTCGCTGGTGCAGTCCCGCGACGGGCGCGTCGCGCCGGACCAGGTCCGCGTGGCCGCGGCGGCGCACGGCGCCCGCACCGTCTGCGACGTCACTCAGGCCGCCGGATGGCTACCGGTCGACGCGTCGGCCTACGACGTCACGGTCTGCGCCGCCTACAAGTGGCTCTCCGCACCACGCGGCGCCGCGTTCCTGACTGTGCGGCCCGACGCCGACCTGCGCCCGACCGGAGCCGGCTGGTACGCGGGCCAGGACGTCTGGGGCAGCGTCTACGGCCCGGCCATGCGGCTCGCCGACGACGCCCGCCGGTTCGACGTCTCGCCCTCCTGGCTGAGCTGGGTCGGCGCAGCACCGGTCCTCGAGGCGTTCGCGGCGGCGGACCTGTCGGCCGTGCACGCGTACGACGTCGGGCTGGCCAACGCGTTCCGCGCGGGTGTCGGCCTCGAACCGTCCGACAGCGCGATCGTCCGGCTTCCCGACGACGCCGCCGGCACCCGGCGGAACCGCCTCGCCGACCACGGCTGCCGCACCGCCGGACGCGGGGGCGGCGTGCGGCTCGCTTTCCACCTGTGGAACGACGCGGAGGACGTCTCGCGGGCGGTCGCGGCCTGTTCCTGAGAGTCCCCTGAGGGAGGACTCTCGAAAACTGAGTGCTTCCTAGGGGCTCCCTGAGAGAACATTCGGGGGTATCCCCTATATCCCTGGTCGGGGAAACGGCGGAATCCTAGTTCCACACACACCACGGCCCAGTTTCCGCGACGAGGTATCACCGTCGGTCTGGCCGCACC
This sequence comes from Cellulomonas sp. P4_H4, assembly GCF_056400865.1. Lineage (NCBI taxonomy): Bacteria > Bacillati > Actinomycetota > Actinomycetes > Micrococcales > Cellulomonadaceae > Cellulomonas > Cellulomonas sp. P4_H4. The sequence continues at coordinate 299,754 of NZ_JBFUKL010000001.1, read as the reverse complement.
CTCCAAGTCGACGCCGACACCTCTGCAGGAGTACACCCATGGCTCACGTCGCCGGTTGGATCACCCACCGCTACGTCAAGTTCTTGATCATCGCCTTCTGGCTCGTGGTCGTCGCTGTGCTCGGCCCGCTCGCGGGCAAGCTCACCGACGCACAGAGCAACGACGCGAAGTCCTGGCTGCCGCAGAGCGCCGAGTCGACCCAGGTCCTCGACGTCGCGACCGGGTTCGTCTCGTCCAACACGATCCCCGCAGTCATCGTCTACCAGCGTGACGGCGGGCTCACCGAGGCCGACATGGCGGTCGTGGCCGCCGACGCCGAGGAGTTCGGCACGCTCGACACGCTGGACGGAGCGGTCGTCGGGCCGGTCCCGTCCGAGGACGGCGAGGCCGCCCAGATCATCGTCCCGCTCGACCTCGGCAGCGACGGCTGGAACCTGGCCGCCGACGCCGTCGTCGACCTGCGCGCCACCGCGGAGGACGGCGCCGACGGGATGAGCGTCTACATCACCGGGCCTGCGGGCGCGGCCGCGGACTCGTCCGCGGCGTTCGAGGGTCTGGACAGCACGCTGCTGTTCTCGGCCGCCGGCGTGGTCATCATCATCCTGCTGCTCACCTACCGCAGCCCGATCCTGTGGCTCCTGCCCGTCATCTCCGCGGGCGTCGCGCTGACCGTCTCGCAGGCCGTCATCTACCTGCTGGCCGACAACGCGGGCCTGACCGTGAACGCGCAGAGCGCGGGCATCCTCACCGTCCTCGTGTTCGGCGCCGGGACCGACTACGCGCTGCTGCTCACCGCCCGATATCGAGAAGAGCTGCGCAAGCACGGCGACCGGCACGAGGCGATGGCGCTCGCCCTGCACCGCGCCAGCCCGGCGATCATCGCGAGCGGCGCCACCGTCGCGATCTCGATGCTCGTGCTGCTCTTCGCCTCGATCGCGTCCACCGCGGGCCTCGGTCCGGTCGCTGCCATCGGCATCGTCGTCGCCGTGATCGTCATGCTGACGCTCCTGCCCGCGCTGCTCGTCACGTGCGGTCGCTGGGTGTTCTGGCCGCGTGCGCCGAAGCTCGGTGACGCGGAGCCGTCGGAGCACGGCTTCTGGTCCCGCGTCGGGACGCGCATCGAGCGCCGCCCGCGCCGCACCTGGGTCGTCACGTCGCTCGCCCTGCTCATCGCGGGCTTCGGCGTCGTCGCACTCAACGCGACCGGCCTGAGCAACGAGGGGTCGTTCACCTCCGAGCAGCCGTCGATCGAGGGCGAGAAGGTCCTCGCGGCGCACTTCCCGGGCGGCGCCGGTGCACCGGTGGTGGTCATCGCGAACACCGACCAGGCATCCGACGTGGTCGGCGTCTTCGCGGACGTCGAGGGCATCGACACGGCCAGCGTCCAGCCGCTGGGCGACAAGGACGGCGTCACCTACATCGAGGGCACGCTGACCTCCGCTCCCGACAGCCAGGACGCGTACAACACCGTCGACCGGGTCCGGGACGCGGTGCATGCCGTGCCCGATGCCGACGCCCTCGTCGGCGGCACCAGCGCCATCACGCTCGACGTGCAGCGCGCCGCCGTGGCCGACAACAAGCTGATCATCCCGCTCATCCTGCTGGTGGTCTTCGTGGTCCTGATGATCCTGCTGCGAGCCGTCCTCGGGCCGCTGGTGCTCATCGGCACGGTCGTGCTGTCGTTCGCGGCGGCCATCGGTATCAGTGCGCTCTTCTTCAAGTACGTGTTCGGGTACGAGGGCGCAGACACAGCCTTCCCGCTGTTCGTCTTCGTCTTCCTGGTGGCCCTGGGGATCGACTACAACATCTTCCTCATGACGAGAGTCCGGGAAGAGACCATCAGGATCGGTCACCACCGCGGCTCGCTGGTCGCCCTGGCGGCAACCGGTGGCGTCATCACCTCGGCCGGCCTGGTGCTCGCCGGAACGTTCGCGGTCCTCGGCACTCTGCCCCTGGTCGCGTTCGCCGAGATCGGGTTCGCCGTGGCGCTCGGCGTCCTGCTCGACACCCTGATCGTCCGGTCCGTGCTGGTCACGGCGCTGAACCTCGACATCGGCAAGATGATGTGGTGGCCCAGCGCCCTGGCCCGCAAGCCCGACCCGACTCCCGCGGTCGAGGCCGAGCAGCAGTCGGTCCCGGTCGCCTGAGAAAGCTGATCCGGCGCGGTCCGCACCTGGAGGGGATGCGGACCGCGCCGGATCCGTCTGTGATGGGTACATGCACACACGCACCCTCGGAGACGTGAAGGTCAGCGCCATCGGACTCGGCGGCATGCCGATGTCGATCGAAGGCCGACCCGACCGCGAACGCTCGCTCGCCACCATCCACGCCGCCCTCGACGCCGGCGTCACGTTCATCGACACCGCCGACGCGTACCACCTGCACGCCGACGACGTGGGGCACAACGAGTCCCTCATCGCCGAAGGTCTGAGGACCTGGGGCGGCGACGCGTCGGGCGTGCTCGTCGCGACGAAGGGCGGTCACCTGCGCCCGGGCGACGGCTCGTGGACCGTCGACGGCTCCCCGCAGCACCTGCGGCAGGCGGTCGACGGCTCGCTGCAGCGCCTCGGTGTCGACGCCATCGGGCTCTACCAGTTCCACCGCCCGGACCCGCGCGTCCCGTACGCCGAGTCGGTCGGCGTGCTGGCCGAGCTGCTGGACGCCGGCAAGATCCGCCTCGCGGGCATCTCCAACGCGAACCCCGACCAGATCCGGCTCGCGCAGGAGGTGCTCGGAGGCCGCCTGGTCTCGGTGCAGAACCAGTACTCGCCCGCATTCCGCTCGTCGCAGCCCGAGCTCGACCTGTGCGCCGAGCTCGGTCTGGCCTTCCTGCCCTGGAGCCCGCTCGGCGGGATCGCGCGCGCGGGTGCCCTCGGGTCGCGCTTCGACACCTTCCAGACCGTGGCGACGAACCATCACGTGAGCCCGCAGCAGGTGGCCCTGGCCTGGGAGCTGGCACAGGCGCCCGTCGTCATCCCGATCCCGGGCGCCTCGCGTCCGTCGTCGATCCAGGACTCCGTGCTGGCCGCCGACCTGATCCTCGCGCCGGAGGAGCTGACGGCCCTCGACGCGGCCTGACCACCGCGGGCGGCCACCGCGGGTCGGTCACCGCGAGCCGGTCACCCCAGCACGGCCTCGAACGCGGTCAGCGCTGGGCCGGAGAAGAGCACGAACCGCACCAGCTCGACGCTCGTCGGCGTCGCGCGCGTCGTCGAGACGGCGATCCGCGCGACGTCGTCGACCGACCAGCCGTACACCCCCGCGCTCACGGCGGGGAAGGCGACGCTCGTGGCACCGATCTCGTCCGCGACCCCCATCGCCCGTGCGAAGCACGACGCCAGCAGCGCCGGATCGGTCTGGCCACGGTGGCGGTTGGGCCCGACGGTGTGGATCACCCAGCGCGCCGGCAGACGGAACCCTGCGGTCACGACCGCCTCCCCGACCGGCAGTCCGTCGGGCAGCACCGTGCGCCGCAGCTCCTGGCACGCCACCAGCAGCTCGGGTCCGGCGGCCGCGTGGATCGCACCATCGACCCCGCCCCCGCCCAGCAGGCCGGAGTTCGCGGCGTTGACGATCGCGTCGACGTCCTGCGTCGTGATGTCACCCTGGACGGCCTCGATCCGCATGCACCTATTCAAGGCCTGGGCGGCCGGACGGCAACTCCGGGCGGTGCGCAAGGCAAAGGCCCCTCGGACGCTTACTCCGAGGGGCCTTCACCTGCTCCGAGGGTACCGGGGGGCACGCGGCGGACGGGTGAACGCCACACCCTTCATCCACACATTTTGTCCACAGGCCTGTGTTAACAGCACGTTTCCGCAGGTCGCCCTGTGGATGACCCTGTGGGGTCAACGGTGGATAAAGAAACCCTCCGGAAGCCCTTGCGGGGGGTTGAAGCGCAGGACTAGAAATCTCACATCGAGGTCGACAGATCGAGATCCGCAGGCGAAGGGCCCCCTCCGGGGAGCAGAAGCCGGCAGGTGACGGAACCCCTCCGGGGGCCCACGGAACCGGCCGACGGAGCACACCGGACGGACCAGAACCTCAGGCGTCGGAGCCCTCTCGAGGGCACCGGAGCCCGGCGGCGAAGGAACCCCCTCGGGGGCGACTTGGGCGGCGGTGACAGGCAGTCGAGCTCGGGCCGGCCGGAGAACGGGCGACCACATCGGAGGGGCAACCCGACGACTCGCGTATGACGACGCGAGGGTCGCTACGGACCGGGCGGTGGATCGTAGTCGTCCCGCCCACGGCGGGTCGCCAGCTTGAGTGCCCCTCCGGGGGAGCGCGAGCAGGTGACGCACCGGGTGTCGGGACGTAGCCACATCGTCGGCGTGGCGCCAGTTCCCGGTTCGCCGGGGACGGACGGCCTGCGGTTCACGGAGGGGCCCCTCGGACGCTTACTCCGAGGGGCCCTTCTTCATGTCCGGCATCGAGGTCCGACATCGAGAGGTCCGGCATCGAGAAAGGGCCCCTCGGACGCATGCTCCGAGAGGCCCTCTTCACGTCCGGCGTCGCGCCGGCAGGGATGTCAGTCGATCGCCGGGTTGATCTCGGCGGTGGTGACAGCACCGGCCTGGACGCCCCAGCCGGTGAGGATCCGGCCGTAGTCGCCGCTAGTGATGAGCTTCTGCACGGCCTGCTGGACCGCGCTCGTGAGCGCGGGGGCGTCCTTCGAGACGACGATCCCCTGCGGGGCGCTCGCGAACACGTCGCCCAGCTGCTCGAGCTGGCCCGCCTCCTCCAGGATCGCGTGGGCGATGATCGGAGAGTCCGCGTACATGAGGTCCGCCTTCCCGTCGATGAGCGTCGCCGTCACGTCCGTCTGCTTGGCCAACGACACCGGCGTGATCGCGTTCTTGCCGGCTGCCGTGCACTCGCCCGAGAGGGTGGCGAGCTCCTCCTCCTCGATCGTGCCCGTCTGGACGCCCACCGTCAGGCCGCACAGGTCGGAGCCCGAGATCTGCTTCGGATTCCCCTTCTCGACGGCGAAGGCCTCGCCGGCCTGGAAGTACTGGACCATGTTGGCCTCGGCCAGGCGCTCGGCGTTGATGGTGAACGACGAGATCCCGAGGTCGTACGTCGACCCGGTCTCCGGGATGATGGCGCCGAAGTCGGCGGGCTGGATGTCCGCCTCCAGGCCGAGCACGACGGCGATGGCGCGCGCGATGTCCACGTCGTACCCGGCCGGCACGCCGAACTCGTCGATGTACTCGGCCGGGGCGTAGGACGTGTCGGAGCCGACGACGAGCTTGCCGCTGCTCGCGACCGCTTCGGGAACGAGGGCTGCGATGGCGGGGTCCTTCTCCAGGGCGCTCGGGCCGAACGATCCGGCGTCATCGGGCGACAGCTCAAGATGCGAGCCCCCGCCGGCATCGCTGCACGCGGTGAGGAGAAGGAGGGCGCCCACGGCAACTGCAGCGGACATGGGGACGAGACGAGAACGACGCACGGGTCTTCCTCCTGTTGCGGCGAACGCGCGCCGTTGTGAGATGCAATGGTCGACCGCGGCCACCGCGCGCTCACAAGGTGAAGCGCTACACGACAGCGATGGCGAATGCTAAGGCCCGATGGCCCTACCGCAGCGGATGAAAATCCTCCGGGCCCAGCGCCAGGTCAGGCGTTCGACTCCAGCAGGATCGTCACCGGACCGTCATTGACCAGGTCAACGGCCATGTCGGCACCGAACACCCCGGTCGCTACCTCGAGCCCGCGCTCACGGAGAGCGGCCACGACCGCTACCACTAATGGCTCAGCGACGGCAGCCGGCGCAGCCGCGTTCCACGTGGGTCGACGGCCCTTGCGGGTGTCGCCGTACAGCGTGAACTGGCTGACGACGAGGACCGGTGCACCGACGTCGACGGCTGACTGCTCGTCGCGCAGGATGCGCAGCTCGGCGATCTTGCGTGCGATCAGCTCGACCTGGGCCGGCCCGTCCCCGGGCGTCACACCGACGAGCGCGAGCAGTCCCGGACGGTCGATCGCACCGACGACGATCCCGTCGACGGTCACGGACGCGCGGGTCACGCGCTGGACGACGGCTCGCATCAGAAGGCGGCCACGACCTCGCCGACGGGGACGCCGTGCCCGAGCACGGGCGTGAGCCCGACTGCCTCGACGAGTGCGCGGTCCACTCCCGCGGCGGCGAGCGACGCGGCGAGCACGGCAGGTCGGGGGCGCGCGGAGCCGTCGAGCACCTTGAAGGCCACCGACGAGCCGTCGGGCAGGCCGGCCGCGTAGATCCCGTCGGCACCGTCCTTGGCCACCAGACCCGGGACCGCCTCCATGAAGCGGGTGGCGTCGCGTCCGGTCCCCGCGACGTGCCACGGGTGGCCGGACATGGCCCGTGCGACCCGGGCCTCAGGTCCCTCCGAGGCCGAGGCGACAGCCCCGAAGGACCGCGCCAGCCCGGTCAGCGTCGTCGAGAACAGCGGTGCGCCGCAGCCGTCGACCGTGACGTGCTCGGCCTCGACGCCGGTCAGGTCCTCGACCGTCGAGCGGATGGCTACCTGCAGAGGGTGCGCAGCGTCGAGGTAGTCGAGCGACCACCCGTTCTGGGTACAGGTCGCGAGCATCCCGGCGTGCTTGCCCGAGCAGTTCTGGGTGATCGGCTCCGTGCCGTGCCCGTCGCTGCGCCACTCGAAGGCGGCGTCCGGGTCCAGGGGCCAGTCGGGGGTGTTGCGCAGATCGTCGGCGCCCAGGCCCGCGAGCGACAGCAGGGTCCGGACGACGGCCAGGTGCCCTCCCTCGCCGTTGTGGCTCGCGCACACGAGCGCCAGCAGCGCGCGGTCGACGTCGAGCCCGCTGCGCAGCATCGCTACTGCCTGCAACGGCTTGAGCGAGGACCGCGCCCAGATCGTGACGGACGGGTCGCCGAGCTCGAGCCGAACCGAGCCGTCGGGCGCGAGCACGACGAGGTGCCCCAGGTGGACCGACTCGACCAGACCCCCGCGCAGCACCCGCGCGAGCGGGACGGCCGCGGTGGCGACGTCGCGCACGGTCACCAGCCGCCGGACGGACGGCTCGGGCCGCCACCGCCTCCACGACGACCGGAGTAGGGCGCGACCGCGGGCTTCACGTCGACCAGGTAGACCACCGCGGCGACCGCGGACAGCAGGGCCAGGAAGCTCGGGAACGGCAGGTTGAGCGGGTACGGCAGCGAGATGAACGCGACGACGACCGCGGTCGTGAGGATGAGCGCCCACTTCGTCTTGGTCAGCTTGCCGGCCGAGGTGAACGCGCTCGTGGGTCGCCGGGACAGGTCGATCAGCGCCCACGCCGCGATCGCGAGGATCGCGAAATAGAACGCAAAGAACAGGAACAGCTGGATGGTGGCGATCACGAGGTGAGCCTACGAGACGCCGTCACGGAACGACCCGCAATCCCTCGGCCCGGGCCGCGGCGGCGAGGTGCGCGTCCCACACGGCGACCACCAGGTCGGGCGAGCGCAGCTCGAGCGCGGAGGCGAGGTGCAGGGCGTCGGCGGCGCGCAGCGGGTGCTGGTCGACGAGCTGGGCGGCCGTCGCCGTCACCGATGCACCGAGCTCGAGGACGTGCAGCCCCGGCCAGAGACGGTCCCACTCGGCAGTCGCCCCGCCGTCGTCGTCGAGCCGGCCCGCCCGACGGCCACCCGCGAGCGCGGCGCGCACCTCGGCATCGGACAGGCGCGACGTCACGACGAGGTCGGCGCCGTCCCACAGGGCCGCGACGAGCGCGGAACCGGGCTCGTCGACCACGAGCTTCACCAGTGCGCTGGTGTCCAGATAGACGATCGCCATCAGGAGCCCGTCAGCGCCGCAGCCGGCGCACGAGGTCGGAGACCCCGCCCTTCGCCGGGGCGCCGGGGCGGGCCGGGGGGCGTGGTGCGGTCGCCGGCGTGAGCAGGCCGTCGTGCTCCAGACGCGCCAGCAGGTCCGCCGACTCGATGCCGCTGAGCCGGGCGACGGGGATCCCACGTTCTGTGATCACCACGTCCTCGCCCGCACGCGCGGCCTCGATCCATTGCTTGAGCTCTGCGCGCAGCGCGCTGACCGAGACGTCCACACGGCGACCGTACCGAACACCGAGGCCAGCGTGGGTGCGAGCAGCAGGTCAGATCTCCGGGAGGGCGTCGCGTGCGACCTGCGGCTCGATGCCGGCCGCCTCCGCGAGGTCCACCACGAGCGACCGCTGGAGCAGGACCAGGCTCTGGACCTGGAAGTCCTCGAGCGCGAACGGATCGAGCTCGGCCAGGACGGCGAGCAGCGTGGCGCGCGCCCTGACGGGCTCGCGGCCGGACCCGAGCGCCGCGGACAGCTCGGCCGTCGCGCTGGCCATCGCCTCGACGTGCGCCGTGACCTCCGTGAGGTCGTGCGTCCCCGCCTCGACCGCCGCGAGCGAGCGGCGCACCAGCACACGCGCGTTGCGCATCGCCCGGTCGACCAGCACGGCCGACCGCTCCAGCCCGGCGAGCTCCTCGCGGTGGTGGCGGATCGTCGGCGACACGCGCGCCAGCTCGCCGGCGTTGCGAGCCGTCTCGGACCACTCGTCGAGCGCGGGCTGCGACGCCCGGGCCCGCACCAGGGCGTCCTCGACGTCGTCGCCCGACCCGGTACGAAGCCCGCGGGCGAACAGGTTGAGGACGCCGACGAGCTCGTCGCACGCGGCCTGGGCGAGTGCACGTGGCCGGCGACGGGGATCGCGCGGAGTCAGCAGCGCCACCGCGAGCGCCACCGCACCACCGACGGCCGCGTCGATCCACCGTCCGAGCGGGCCCCCTGTTGCCGAGACGACCGGCAGCCCGACGATGACGAGCGCCTGGACGCCGGCCTGGGTCGTGAGCATCGGGCCGCGGTCGATGAACCGGGCGATCGTCGCGGCGAGGAACAGGACGACCGCGACCTGCCACACGCCGTTGCCGATGAGGTGCACCAGCAGGTCACCGAGCGCGACCCCGATCGCGACGCCGACGGCCAGCTCGGCCACCTTGCGCACCGACCGGTCGGCGGTGAAACCGAGGGCCACCCATGCACTGACCGGAGCGAAGAACGGGTAGGGATGGCCGACGACGAACTTCGCGATGCCGAACGCGATCGCGGCCGCCACCGACGCCTGCAGGATCGGAAACCAGGCGGCGTGCACGCGGGAGAGGCCCTGCCGGACGCGGGAGTCCAGGACCAGGCGCACGTTGCGCCGCGCCGGAGCGGCCGGCTCGGCCGTCACAGCATCGGGTGGTGCCCCAGCCCGCGGGCCACGGGTCCACGGGGCGCCGGCCGGTCGGTCGAGACACCCTCGCCCGGCACGATCGCCTCCTGGTTGACCGCCACGGCGCCGCCGTCGCTCTCGACGACGAGCTCGGCGTCGACCGGCGTCGACCGCTTCACCACGGCGAGCGCGACGGGACCCAGCTCGTGGTGGCGCGCGACGGTGGTCACCTGCCCGACGGGCCGCCCCGGCTCCTGCGACGTCTCGGTGCGGACCACGTCGTGCACCTGCGCGCCGACCTCGGGCAGCACGTGACCCGAGCCGTCCAGGTGCAGCATCACGATCCGCCGCGGCGGACGCCCCAGATTGTGGACGCGCGCGACCGTCTCCTGCCCGCGGTAGCAGCCCTTGTGCAGGTGCACCGCGGTGCGCAGCCAGTCGAGCTCGTGCGGGATCGTGCGGTGGTCGACCTCGTGGGACGCCCTCGGACGCCACGCCTCGACGCGCATCGCCTCGCTGGCCCACGTGCCGACGAGCGGCCAGCCCGCCGCCTCACGCGCCCGGACCTCCTCGACGAGGCGGTCGCGCGGGACCAGGACGAGCCGCCAGTCGCGGTCCGCCCCGGGGTGCTCGTCGTCGGCCGGTCCGTACCGCGTCCCGCCCGGCGCGGTGGTCGGCCACGGGTCGCGCCAGGTCACCGGCTCCTCGGGCGTCCCCTCGGCGTCGACAGGTTCGCCGATCGCTGCCCAGTCGTCGGTGACGTCCGCGATCTCGACCTGGAGCATGAACTTCATGCGGTTCAGCCAGGCGGCGAGCGCGATCGGCGTCTCGGTCAGCAACCACGTCGTCGCACCGTCGTCGACGACGCCGGCCGCGTGCTCGACGTGGCCCTGCGGGCTGAGCACGAGCAGCTCGGTGCTCGTCCGAGGCGGCAAGGCGGTCAGCTCCTGCGACGTGATCGAGTTCAGCCAGCTGAGCCGGTCGGGGCCGCTGACCGTGACGACGCCGAGGTACGACTGGTCGACGACCGCACCGCCTCGGCTCAGGGCACGCTGCTCGGCGGTCGGGTCGCCGTAGTGCCAGGCGACGCCGTCGTCGGGACCCGACGCCCGAACCGCTCCGCGGCGGTTCAGCAGAGGACTGGCGTGTCGCGGCGGCTCCCCGTGGCGCTCGACGGCCTGGGCTGCGTCTACCTCTGCGGGCACGGTCACGATGCTTCCTCGTCTGCTTCTAGGGCCTCGACCCGGGCGAGCCGGCCCGAGGCGTACGACTGCATCGGTTGCCCGAAGGCCGCGATGTCGTGCGCCCACATGAGCTCGCCGTTGACCAGCCCGTACAGCCGCTTCTCCGCGCTGACGTCCGCGCCGCTGGCCGCGCGCGCGATCACGTCGCTCACCAGGTCGATGCGTCCCTTGCCGACCGCCCCGACGAACAGGCCCACGTGCCCCGACGGGTCGGCCACGAGCACCTCGACAGGGTGCTGCTCGTCGGTCAGCCCGTGGTCGGTGGGGCGCTCGGGCGGCACCCGCCAGTAGCCGGACTCGGTCTGCCAGACGGGACCGTCGGGGATGTCCGCACCCGGGTCGACCAGCGCCGACGGATCCGCGGGCGCCTCGACGAGCCGGATCGTGGACGTGTACGCCAGGTACGGGCCGCCGTCGTGGTCGAAGACGATCTCCTGGGTGAAGGACGCCTCGTCGATACCGGGGTAGTCCACGACTCCCTCGCCACGCCAGGCGCCCAGCAGCCAGGCGAGCGGGTACACCTCGGGCGCCAGGCCCTCGGGGTCGGGCAGGACGAACGGCATCTCAGAGCCTCCCGGTCACGAGCGGACGCAGGACTGCGTCAGCTCTGACCCTTGTAGAGCCGGTAGACGACGAGCATCGCGATCCCGCCGATCGCCAGCGTTGCCGCGACCAGCAGGCCGATGAAGACTCCCTCGAGCGCAGTCATGCACCGATCCTAACGAGCGCATCCCCCTAACCTGTTCCGGTGACCACCCCTGCGCGCTCTCTCGTGATCAAGACCACGTCCGGCACCGACCGCCCGGAAGCCACCAACCAGGCGTTCACCGTCGCGGCCGCGGCGGTCGCCGCAGGAGCGACGGTCAGCCTCTGGCTCACCGGCGAGTCCGCGTGGTTCGCGCTGCCGGGACGCGCCGACGACCTGGTCCTCGAGCACGCCACACCGCTCGCCGAGCTGCTGGACCTGGTGCTCGCCGAGGGCTCGGTCACCGTGTGCACGCAGTGCGCAGCCCGCCGCGCGATCGGCCCGACCGACGTCCTGCCCGGCATCCGCGTCGCGGGCGCGGCGGTCTTCGTCGAGGAGGCTCTCGCCCCGGACGCCCAGGCGCTCGTCTACTGAGGCGTCAGCCCGTTCAGGCAGCCGTCGCGCGGCCCGCGCGCAGCCGGACGCCCAGCAGGTAGAGCTCGCAGCCGAGGCACAGGCCGAAGACCGCGTTGAGGAACGCGGCGATCAGCGCGAACGCGGCGGCCACAGGGACGGCGGCGCTCACGCCGAGCAGGCCGAGGACGAGCCCCGCGCCGGTGATGATCAGGCCGACGAGCTGCGCGAACGTCGGCGGGCGCGGGTCCTCGAGCTCGGTGGGCGGGGCGAGGCGCGGGCGGACGACCTTGCGGAACACCCAGCCCTGCCAGGTGTGCCCGACACCCCGGAAGGTGCCGATCGCGAAGCTGACGACGATGACGGCGAGCACCGCGGTCGCGGCGGCGGGCCAGGCGCCGAGCAGCAGGACGGCGGCGAGCAGGACGAGGTTGATCCATGCGCCGAACCGCGGGCCGCGGGGATCGATCCCGGCGGGGGCGGACGACGTGGGGGTGGACGCAGCAGGGGCAGACGCAGGGGCGGACTCAGACATCGGGACTCCAGGCAGGGGGCGGGACGCGGGGGCACGGGGCCGGGGCCGACGCAGCCCTGGCGACCACCCTCGCGGGCGCGACCTCAGGGAGCGGAGACCCCGCCCGGACACGCCTCGAGCGCGCTGAGCGCGTGCCGACGGTCCGTCGCACCGGACAGACGACCGACCACGACGCCGCGGGCGTCGAGCAGGAGGATCGTCGGGGTGCGCATGATGGAGAAGCGTCGCACGAGGTCGAGGTGCTCCACCACGTCCATCTCGACGTGTGAGAGGTCTCCCGACTCGGAGACGAGCTGCCCGAGCACCGCGGCGGTCCGTCGGCAGGGCGTGCAGACCTCGCTCGAGAACTGCACGAAGGTTGCTCGACGGCCGAGCGGGGCACCGATCTCGGCGGCCGTCAGCCGGAGGTGGTCGCCCACGTCAGGCTCGTCGGCGGCCTGCTCGAGCACGCTGGCGGCCACCGGCGTGTACCGACCGTTGCGCGAACGCCACCAGAACCCGATGCCGGTGGCGACAGCGAGCAGGGCCAGGACGACCAGGACGTTGCGCACGCTCACCTCACCAGGACGCGACCGATGACGTACACAAGTGTCCCCGTCACGGTCACCGGGAGCGTGACCGCGGCCAGCGACGGCCAGGCCCGCTCCAGCGACGGGAGCTCGTCGAAGAGCACGTGCAGCGTGGCGACGAGGACGCCGACGGCGAGTCCGAGCACCAGCGCCGGCACGACGTCGATGTCCGGCAGGATCGCGCCGCCGAGGGCACCCGCGAGTGCCGCGGCGACGCTCGTGACGACAGCCCCGAGCCAGGTGGCGAGGTGCAGCGCGACGACGGCCGAGCCGACCGCGAGCGCGAGCGCGCCGACCACGACGAGCGGCTCCCCGCCCGGAGTGTTGCCGGTGGCCACCCAGCCCGCCGCGGCGACCGCGACCAGGGTCCCGGTGACGGTGCCCGACACCGACTCGACGAGGCGCTCACGCCCGTCGCGCCGTACCAGCTCGTTCACGAAGGACAGGAGGATCGCGGCGGCGAACACGACCGGCAGGAAGCGCAGGTACGGCTGGTCCTCGGTCAGGTGGACGACGACGACGGCACCGATCCCGCCGACAGCCACCACGACGGTCGAGCCGATCCGGAACGGCAGACCGACCAGGGACGGCCAGCCGAGCGCGAATGCGAGCGCCAGCAGGGCGGCGGTGATCGTGAGGGGAAGTCCGCCGAGATAGCCGGCAACAGCGACGGCGGCGGCGAGCGCGGCCGTGACGACGGCGCGGGTAGCGAGCTGCACGCCTACCGTCCTGCGTCCGGGGTCACCACGGGCGCGGACGCGGGACGGACACGGAGCGATGGCAGGAGCACGCCGCCGATTGTCGCATCTCGCGCCAGTTTCCCCGGCGTTACGGCGGGGTCCCCACCATCGGGTGAGGTCAGCGGGCGACCAACGGACGCAACCTGCACGGAACACGCGATACCGTGTGCCCCACTCGCACGCAGGGAGGTAGGACGTGGCGGATCTGTTGCTGCTCACTCCGGCGTCGGGGGGCTCCGCCCAGGTGCTCCCGGCTCTCGGACTGCTTTCCCACCGCGTTCGCGTCCTGCCGGTCGAACCGTCGGCACTCGTGGACGCACCCGACGCCGACATCGTCGTGCTCGACGCGCGCCGTGACCTGGTCACCGCGCGGACCACGTGCCGGCTGCTCCGCGCCACGGGCCTCACGGTGCCGCTGGTGCTCGTCCTGACCGAGGGCGGCCTGACGGTGGTCACCGCGGAGTGGGGCGCCGACGACATCATCCTCGAGACCGCCAACCCCGCCGAGGTCGAGACGCGCTTCCGCCTCGTCATGGAGCGTGCCGCGACCGCGGGCTACGACGACGCACCGCAGGAGATCTCCTCCGGCGAGCTCACGATCGACGCCGGCGGGTACACCGCCCGCCTGCGCGGCCGACCGCTCGACCTCACCTACAAGGAGTTCGAGCTCCTGAAGTACCTGGTGCAGCACCCGGGTCGCGTGTTCACGCGTGCCCAGCTGCTGCAGGAGGTCTGGGGCTACGACTACTACGGAGGCACCCGGACGGTCGACGTGCACGTGCGGCGCCTGCGCGCCAAGCTCGGCCCGGAGCACGAGCAGCTGATCGGGACCGTGCGCAACGTCGGCTACCGCTTCGACCCGCCGAAGGACCGCCGCGGTGGCGTCGACGGCCGCACCGAGGTCCCCGAGCCCGCCGACGCCTGAGGAGGCCGCGTGGCCAGCCGGCTGTTCTCGTCCCTGTCCCCCGGCTCCGAACGCAACCTTCTGGACACGCTCCGCGAAGAGCGCGTGGGTGGCACGCTCCTGCTCGCAGGTACGGTCGTCGCCCTGCTCTGGGCCAACATCTGGCCCGACGCGTACGAGACCGTCTCCGACACGGTCGTCGGTCCGGCGGCGCTGCACCTCGACCTCACCCTCGCGACGTGGGCGACCGACGGCCTTCTCGCGATCTTCTTCTTCGTCGTCGGGCTCGAGCTGAAGCGCGAGATCGTCGCGGGCGAGCTGCGCGTGCTGAAGACGGCCGTCGTGCCGATCGTCGCGGCAATCGGCGGCATGCTCGTGCCGGCCGCTCTGTACCTGGCCGTGAACCTCACCGCCGACGGCGGCGTCCCGAAGGGCTGGGCCGTCCCGACGGCGACGGACATCGCGTTCGCCGTCTCGGTGCTGGCCATCGTCGGGCGGAGCCTGCCGAACGCGCTGCGCGCCTTCCTGCTCACCCTGGCGGTCGTCGACGACCTGCTGGCCATCCTCGTCATCGGGGTCGTCTACACCGAGTCCGTTCACGTGGTCTGGCTGGGCGTCGGGGCGGTCGTCGTGGTCCTGTTCGCGCTCGCGATCCGGCGTGGGTGGATCAGCGGCTGGCTGCTCATCCCGCTCGGGCTCGCCGCCTGGGCTGCCGTGCACGCGTCCGGCGTGCACGCCACGATCGCCGGCGTCGCCCTGGGGCTCGTCGTACCCGGCACGGCGCTCGCCACGCAGCGAGCACTCCGGCTGCCCGACGAGCCGGCCGAGTCGCTCGCGGAGCGGTGGGAGCACTCGTGGCGACCGGTGTCCGCCGGAGTGGCCGTGCCGGTGTTCGCGCTCTTCGCCGCGGGCGTGACCTTGAGCAGCGGCTCGCTGTCGAGCGCGTTCTCGGACCCGGTGGCACAGGGCGTCGCGCTCGGGCTCGTCGTCGGCAAGCCGCTCGGCATCTTCGGGGCGACCTGGCTGGTCGCCAGGTTCACGCACGCGTCGCTGGCACCCGGCCTGCACTGGGGTGACGTCGGCGCCGTCGGACTGCTGGGCGGGATCGGGTTCACCGTCTCGCTCCTCGTCGGCGAGCTCGCGTTCGGTCCGGGCAGCGCGCATGACGAGCACGTCGTCGTCTCGATCATCGCCGCCTCGGCCGTCGCCGCCGTGCTCGGCGCCCTCGCGCTCATGCAGCGGGACCGCTTCCACGCCCGAGAGTCACGAATCGCGTCGGGCGGGTAGGTTCGCACCGATGAGTAGCGTCGACTCCGCCACGCTCCTGTTCGACGGCCCCTGGGAGCACCGCTTCGTGGCCGCGAACGGAGCCCGGTTCCACGTGGCCCTCGCGGGTCCCGACGAGCGCGACGCCCCGCTCGTCGTGCTGCTGCACGGCATCCCTGAGTTCTGGTGGGCGTGGCGGCACCAGCTTCCGAGCCTCGCCGCAGCCGGCTACCGTGTCGCCGCGATGGACGTCCGGGGCACAGGCGGTTCGGACAAGCCGCCGGTCGGCTACGACGTCCCGACGCTCGCGGCCGACGTCGCGGGCGTGGTCCAGTCCCTCGGCGCATCAGACGCCGTCGTCGTCGGGTCCGGCACAGGCGGTGAGATCGCCTGGGCCATGGCGGGTCTGCATCCCCGCCACACGCGTGCCGTCGCCGCGCTCGGCGCCCCACACCCGCTGGACACCCGCGGAAAGCTGCGCGCTGCCGTCCGCCCGTCCGCCGCCAAGCGGCTCGCATTCGCGCAGCTGCCGTCTTTCCCCGAGCGCGCCTTGCTGCAGGGCGACCTCGTGTCGCGCCTGCTGCACGAGTGGGGTGGCAGCCCGGGGTGGATCAGCGCCGACGACGAAGCCGTGTACCGCTCGGCGGCGCGCGTGCCGTTCGCGGCCCACAGCCAGATGGAGCAGCTGCGCTGGATCGTCCGGTCGATGCCACGCCTCGACGGTCGGCGCTACCACGCGGCCCTCCAGCGCACCCCGCCGCTGCCGGTCCTGCAGATCCACGGCGGACGCGACGGGATCCGCCCGGCGGCGCACGCGGCGCTCTCGAAGGATGCCCAGGCCCTCGTCGGCCCGGGCTACCGGTTCGAGCTCGTCTCGCTGGCCGGTCACTTCCTGCCCGAGGAGGCTCCGGACCAGGTCACCGACCTGCTCCTGGACTGGCTGCGCGAGGTCGCGGCGACCTAGCCCTTCAGCAAGGCCGCGGCGCGGACCGGGTCGTTCTCCCCGATCCCCGCCGACGGGCAGGACGAGGCGATCGGGCAGGCACCGCACGCGGGCTTTCGGGCGAAGCAGGTGCGCCGGCCGTGGAAGATCAGCCGGTGCGAGGCCATGGTCCAGTCGGCCCGCGGCAGCAGCTGGTTGAGGTCCTTCTCCACCACCAGCGGGTCCTCGCTCGTGGTGTACCCGAGGCGCAGCGACAGGCGCATGACGTGGGTGTCGGTCGTGATGCCGGGAATCCCGAACGCGTTGCCGAGAACGACGTTCGCCGTCTTGCGCCCCACGCCCGGGAGCGTCACCAGGTCCTTGAGGCGTGGTGGCACCTCGCCGCCGAACCTCTCGACGAGGGCGGCCGACAGGCCCATCACCGACTTCGTCTTCGCCCGGAAGAACCCCGTCGGGCGCAGGATCTCCTCGACGTCCTCCGGGTTGGCGACCGCGAGCGCCGCGGCGTCCGGGTACCGGGCGAACAGGATGGGCGTCGTCAGGTTCACGCGCACGTCCGTGGTCTGCGCCGAGAGCACGGTCGCCACGAGCAGCTCGAACGGTGACGAGAAGTCCAGCTCGCAGTGTGCGTCGGGGTACCGCACGGCGAGCGCCCGGTCGACGCGCCGGGCGCGGCGGGTGCGCGCGAGCGCCGTCTCGCCCGAGGGAGCCACCGCGGTGGGCGGGTCCTCAGGAACGCGATCGCCGGCGAGTTCGTGGGCGCTGTCCGTCGGGGTCACCCAGGCAGCGTACGACCCGCCACCGACACTCACCGCGTGACCCCCGAGCAGACCGCACGACCCCGGACTATGACCGCCTCACCGGCTTGACCTGCGGCGTTGCTCCCTTGGAGTGATCTTGCCGCCCACCCCGAATGCGCACTCAAGGTGCCCGCCGCACAGACCGAAACCAGACACGGACCCCGAGGAGGAACCGCCCACATGACACCTGCCGTGGAGCACCGGGTACGCGATCTGCGCCTGGACCGCCGCGCGCTGCGCGCCGAGCACGCCCGCGTCACCTGGTGGCGCCGGCTGGTCCGCGCTCGCCTCGACCTCGCGGTCGCGCAGGCGGCACAGCCTCCGACGCTGGGTGAGGACATGGCCTTCCAGCTCCCGCCCGAGATCGGTGTCGAGGTCCCGCGGCCCGCGGTCCTCGCCGCGGTGCTCGGCCCGGGTCGCGGCTCGACGACGTGGCCGGAGCTCGCCGCGACCGACCGCAGTGCGGACGGCACCGGGCTGGACGGCACCGCCCCGGTCCAGCTCCGTCTCGACGAGCTCCGCGCCCTCGACGAGCAGCTCGCCCGCTACGGCGACGGTGTCGCCGCGGCGCTCGCACGTGCGACCGAACGCCTGATCTCGCGCCTCGCGCAGGAACCGTCGCAGACACTCGCCGGGCTGCCGGAGCCCCTGAGCCGCGGTTGACCGCTCCGATGGGGCAGACTGAGCGTGGCTCGGGCCGCTGACCAGCGGCCACCTTCGTCCGTGCGGTGCCACGAGTGGTTCCGCACGAGACTCGTGCAGGAAAGGTGAGGTATCACCGTGGAGGACGACATCGTGCTGTCGGCCCCGTTGTTCGCCGGACTCGAGCCGGAGGCGTCGGAGGCTCTCGTCGCGACGATGAAGGCGATCGAGGTCGTCCGTGGTGACACGCTCTTCCACGAGGGTGAGCCCGGCGACCGGCTCTACGTGGTGCGCGAGGGCAAGATCAAGCTCGGTCGACGCTCGAACGACGGCCGCGAGAACCTGCTGGCCGTGCTCGGACCGGGCGAGATGTTCGGTGAGCTGTCCCTGTTCGACCCCGGCCCCCGCACCGCGACGGCCACGGTCGTCGCCGATGCCGTCGTCCTCGAGCTCGGCCACGGCGACCTCATCCGGTGGCTGCACGACAAGCCGTCCGTCGCCCAGCACCTGCTGCAGGCGCTGGCCCGCCGGTTGCGCCGCACCAACGAGGCGCTCGCGGACCTCGTCTTCTCCGACGTCCCCGGCCGCGTCGCCAAGGCGCTCCTGGACCTGTCGACCCGGTTCGGAGAGAAGGTCGACGAGGGCATCCGCGTCGCGCACGACCTGACGCAGGAGGAGCTCGCCCAGCTGGTCGGCGCCTCGCGCGAGACCGTCAACAAGGCGCTGGCGGACTTCGCCGCTCGTGGCTGGGTCCGTCGCGAAGGCCGTGCGGTGGTCCTGCTCGACGTCGACCGCCTGGAGCGGCGCGCCCGGTAGGACGGCCGCTCCTCGAGCGGCCGTCGACTGCTGCGGCTAGGACTGCTCGGGGACCAGCTCGACGACGATCTCTACCTCGACCGGCGAGTCGAGCGGGAGGACTGCGACACCGACGGCCGACCGGGCGTGCACGCCGGCCTCTCCGAGCACCTCGTGCAGGAGCAGGCTGGCGCCGTTGACCACCGCAGGCTGACCCGTGAACGTGGGGTCGCTCGCGACGAAGCCGACCACCTTGACGACCCGCGCGATCCGGTCGAGCCCGTCAGCCCCTTCACCGATCAGTCCGGCGACCGCCGCCAGGGCGTTCAGTGCCGAGATCCTGGCGTACCCGGCCGCGTCGTCGGGACTCACCAGTCCGGGCGCAGAGCCGACCTTCCCCGTCGCCGGCAACGCCCCGTCGACGAACGGGAGCTGGCCCGCGGTGTACACGTAGTCGCCCGTGCGGACGGCGGGCACGTACGCCGCGACCGGTGCGGCCACGACCGGGAGCTCCAGCCCGAGCGCCGCAAGCCTCTCGGCGGCGCCCATCAGGAGCTCGTGGGCCGCTTCAGGTACGCGACCAGCCCGGCGTCAGGTCCCTGGATCACCTGGACGAGCTCCCAGCCGTCGGCGCCCCACTGATCGAGGATCGCCTTCGTGGCATGGATGATGAGCGGAATGGTCGCGTACTCCCACGTCGTAGCCATGCGCACACCCTAGCCGTCAGCGGTCGTCGCCTGACATCACAGGAGCGCTCTCACGCGAGGACCAACGGCTCCGACCCCACGAGCTCGGCACGCCACGAACGGACCTCGGGCCGCCGGCGCAGGAGTGCCCGGCGCTCGCGCTCGGTCATGCCACCCCAGACGCCGAAGTCCATGCGGTTGTCGAGCGCGTCGGCAAGGCAGGCGAGCCGGACAGGGCATCCCGTGCAGACCGTCCGAGCCTCTCGCTGCGCCGCGCCCTCGACGAACAGGGCGTCGGGAGCCAGCTTTCCGGTCCCGCACTCCGCGAGCGCGGTCCAGTGCGTGTCCTGAACAACTGTTGTCACACGGCCTCCCTGCCTACCGAGGAGCGTTGCAGCGCCCCAAGTCCTGCCCGGAAACTAGCGGTACGCGGGGCTTCCTGGCGAGCCTCCGAAGGTGTTGTTCCGGGTGTTGGACGAGTGAACATGTCTACGGCTGCACCGCCCGGCATGACTGGGTCACCCGTTCGTGTCATGGGCTAGCCGCCGTTCGACCCCGTTCGGCAGCTGTCCGCACGGAGCGCTCCGGTCGCCTCTTCGGCCGTCTCGGGTGATCGCCCCGATGTGCAGGTCCGGTGGAGGTCGGGTCAACGACCGGACTTCTAGGCGGCTCTGACATCACCTCCTACTACCCTGACGGCATGCCGAACCCTGCGCGCTCGCGCGGCCGTCAGGTCAACGCCTTCCAGGCGTTGGCCCTCTTGCTGTCCTTCGTGCTCGTCGCGGGCATCGGCGGCGTGCTCGCCGCGGGCCTCGCGCTGCCGGGCGTCGCGATCGCCAACGGTGCGACCGGCATCACCGCGAAGGCGTTCGACGACCTGCCCACCGAGCTCGACCAGCCGGGCCTGCCGCAGAAGTCGACGATCCTGGCCAACGACGGCACCGTGCTCGCCACGTTCTGGGACCAGAACCGCGTGGTCGTCCCGCTCGCGCAGATCTCCCCGATGCTCCAGCACGCGGTGATCGCCACGGAGGACAAGCGGTTCTACGAGCACGCCGGGGTCGACCCTGCGGGCATGCTCCGCGCCTTCGTCCGGAACCAGTCCTCCACGGGCGGCCAGCAGGGCGCGTCGACGCTGACGCAGCAGTACGTGAAGAACGTGCTCATCGAGGCCGCGCTCGCCAAGGACACCGAGGCGGAGAGGCAGGCGGCGCTCGAGGATGCCCGCGGCGCCGAGGGCAGCGAGGGGATCGCGCGCAAGCTCCGCGAGGCCAAGCTGGCCATCTCGCTCGAGAAGAAGATGACCAAGGACCAGATCCTCGAGAAGTACCTGAACATCGCGCAGTTCGGCAAGCAGCAGATCTATGGCGCCGAGGCGGCCGCGCAGTACTACTTCAGCAAGCCCGCGAAGGACCTGACGTACCTCGAGGCCGCGACGATCGCCGGCGTGACGCAGAGCCCGAGCAAGTGGGACCCCGTCGCCCACCCGGAGGCCTCGCAGTCGCGTCGCAACACGGTCCTGCGCCTCATGCACGAGCAGGGCTACATCACCGACGCGGACTACACGACGGGTATCGCCACGCCGCTGGCCGACACCCTGCACCTGCAGGCGGTCAAGCCCGGCTGCGCGCTCGCCAGCACGGTCGTCGCGGGCTCGGGATACTTCTGCGACTACGTCACCAAGGTCATCGTCAACGACAAGACGTTCGGCGAGACGAAGGCCGAGCGCGCGTCGACCCTGTACCGCGGCGGGCTCACCATCAAGACCACCCTGAACCCCGGTCTCCAGACGATCGCCGACAGGGAGGTCAAGGCAGGCATCCCCGTCCTGGACCCGACCGGCGTCTCCAGCGCGATCATCACCGTGCAGCCGGGAACAGGTCAGATCATCGCGATGGCCCAGAACCGCGAGTACGGGGCGGTCGGCGACCCCGCGACCCGCACGGAGTCGGTCAACTTCAACACCGACTTCGCGTACGGCGCATCGGGGGGCTTCGCCCCCGGCTCGACGTTCAAGCCGTTCACCCTGCTGGAGTGGCTCAAGTCCGGGCACAGCCTCTACGAGCGGGTCAACGGCACCGAGCGCACCCTGAACACGAACCAGTTCACGACGTGCGGTGCGAAGGGTCCCAACAAGCCGTACCCGGTGCACAACTCCGAGGGTGGCCAGGGCAACATGACCGTCCTCGACGCCACCAAGAACTCGGTCAACCTCGCCTACCTGTCGATGGCCATGCAGCTCGACATGTGCAACATCATGCAGGGCGCCACCGACCTCGGGATGCACCTCGCCAAGCCGCGCGAGGACGGTTCCGTCACGCCAGGCCTGAACCCGTCGAACGTGATCGGCACCGACTCCGTCGCACCGCTGTCGATGGCGGCGGCGTTCGCCTCGTTCGCCTCGGGCGGCGTCTACTGCACGCCGATCGCGATCCTGAGCGTGGTCGACGCGAACGGAAAGTCGCTGCCGGTCCCGTCCGCGAACTGCGAGCAGCGGATCGAGCCGAAGTACGCCAACACGATCAACTACGCGCTGAGCAACGTGTGGAAGGGCACCGCGTCGAGGGTCGGCGCACCGCCGTTCCCCTCCGCCGGCAAGACCGGTACGACGAGCCAGAACGAGGACACCTGGTTCGTGGGCTACACGCCCTTGCTGGCCACCGCCGTGTGGGTCGGGTACAAGGAGGCGCCCACCCCGGTGCAGCGGATGACCATCAACGGGACGTACTACCGCAACGTCTACGGCTCGTCGATCGCCGCACCGACCTGGAAGCGGTTCATGGTCCAGGCGCTCGCCAGCGCCACGAACCCGCCGTTCGCCGAGCCTGACCAGAAGCTCATCTTCGGCGAGAAGATCCGCGTGCCCTCCGTCGTCGGCAAGTCCGAGGACTCCGCGACGAGGATCCTGGAGGACGCCGGGTTCAGCGTGAAGATCGATCCCACGCAGGTGGAGTCGAGCGTGCCCGCCGGTTCGGTCGCTTCGCAGAACCCGTCCGGCACCGCGACACGCGGGTCCGTCATCACGCTGACGTTGTCCAACGGCCGGCAGCCCGAGTCGAACCCCGACAACCCGTTCCCGGGCTTCGGCGACAACGGGGGCAACGGCGGGAACGGCGACGGCCCCGGCAAGGGCAAGGGCTGATGGCGTCAGACGCCGTCCGAGCGGTCGCCCGCACGGCTGGCGGTCTGGCCGTCGCGGGCGCCGCGGCACTCGCGTACGCCGCGCTCGTCGAGGTCCGCTGGTACGCGCTGCGTGAAGTCACCGTGCCCGTGCTGCCGGCCGGGCAGGACCCGCTGCGGATCCTTCACCTCTCCGACCTGCACCTCGTGCCGGGTCAGCGACGCAAGGTGGACTGGGTGCGCGACCTTGCCTCGCTCGACCCGCACCTCGTCGTCGACACAGGGGACAACTGGGCGCACCTGGACGCGATGCCGGACCTGCTGCACGCCCTGGAGCCGCACCTGGCGCGGCCGGGAGCCTTCGTGCTCGGCTCCAACGACTACGTCGCACCCGTCGCCAAGAACCCGGCGCGCTACCTGCTGCCGGACGCCCGGCGGCCGCGCCCGAAGAAGGCGCCCGAGCTGCCGTGGCGTGAGCTGACCTCGCGGTTCCGGTCGGCAGGCTGGATCGACCTGACCAACCGGCGCGACGTGGTCAAGGCAGACGGGCGCGTCCTGTCGCTCGTCGGCACCGACGACGCCCACCTGAACCGGGACCGGTACCCGGACGCGGGTGGCCCCGACGACGCGCGCACCGGTCCGTCGCCGGTCGACCTGCACCTCGGGGTGACGCACGCGCCGTACCGACGGGTGCTCGACGCGATGCATGACGACGACGTCGACCTGGCGATCGCCGGGCACACGCACGGCGGACAGCTGGCCCTGCCCTTCTGGGGTGCCCTGGTCACCAACTGCGACCTCGACACGAGCCGCGCCAAGGGTCTGCACGGCTGGCCCGGACCGCGCCCCGACCGCCCGGGCGGCGCCGGGTCGACCTGGATGCACGTGTCCGCGGGGCTCGGCACGTCGCCCTACGCCCCCGTCAGGTTCGCCTGCCGGCCGGAGGCGACGCTCCTCACGCTCGTGTGAGAAGCGCCCGATCGGCGCCGACGCGCACGAGACCTGCGCGCGACGAGCGTGTGACGAGCACGGCACCCGAGCCGAGGTATCCGGTTTCGTTGCACGGCCCCTCGTCGGCTATCCTTACCAGGCTCCACGGGGTGTGGCGCAGCTTGGTAGCGCGCTTCGTTCGGGACGAAGAGGTCGTGGGTTCGAATCCCGCCACCCCGACACTGTGGAGAAGGCCCCTGGCCAGCGGAGACGCTGACAGGGGCCTTTCGCATGCCCGGGCCGCACGCCCCACAGGCCGCGGCTATGGTCGACACGACCACACGTTTCGGAAGGGACCGCCATGCCTACGATCGCGATCATCGGTGCCGGACCGGGCCTGGGAGCCGCGGTCGCGCGAAGGTTCGGCGCCGAGGGCTTCTCGATCGCGCTCATCTCTCGCGATCAGGCGAAGCTGGACACGTTGGCAGCCCAGCTCCAGGACAGCGGTCTGGTCGCGCGCGGCTACGCGGCGGATGTCCTGAACTCCGCCTCCCTCGAGGCCGCAATCGCGCGTGCCGTGGCCGAGCTGGGTCCGATCACGGTGCTGCAGTACAGCCCGCTGCCTTCCAGGACGTACCTCGAGCCGGTGCTCGAGATGACGCCCGAACTGGCGCTGGAGGCGCTGCGGTTCTCGGCGCTGGGGCTCATCCACGCCGTTCGATCCGTCCTGCCCGCGATGCGGGGGGCAGGTGACGGCAGCATCATCCTCGTCAACGGCGGCACGTCAGTGAAGGCGCGAAGCGACTTCGCGGGCACCTCGATCGCGTTCCCTGCCGAGAGTGCGTACGGCGAGATGCTCCACGACGCACTGGACGCCGACGGCATCCGCGTCGTCCAGCTCGTGATCCCGGGAGGCATCCCGAAGCTTCAGCTCGAGAACGGTATCGACGACGTGGCCGCGCGCATCTGGGAGCTCCACAGCACCCGCGGCCCGTTCAGGACCATGCTCATCCCGCTGGAAGAGGGCCGAGAGTAAGGCACATGAGTCGCCTTGCGGCGGTCGAGGTGCTCACTCTGGAGGTTGGGATGACCCAGCTCACCACCGAGCGACTTCTGCTGCGCCAGTGGCGCGACGACGATCTGGACGCCCTCGCCGCGATCGACGCGGACCCCGAGGTCATGCGCTGGATCGGCGACGGGAGCGTGCG
Source organism: Cellulomonas sp. P4_H4 (assembly GCF_056400865.1). Classification (NCBI taxonomy): domain Bacteria; kingdom Bacillati; phylum Actinomycetota; class Actinomycetes; order Micrococcales; family Cellulomonadaceae; genus Cellulomonas; species Cellulomonas sp. P4_H4. The sequence continues at coordinate 275,096 of NZ_JBFUKL010000001.1, read as the reverse complement.
CGACCGGGCACAGACCGCGGACGCGATCGCGCGGTTCCGGCACGAGTGGGCAGAGCAGGGCTGGGGGCGGTTCGCGGTCGAGGAGGACGGCGTCCTGGTCGGCTGGGTGAGTCTCGCGGTGCCGACGTTCCTGCCCGAGATCCTGCCTGCGGTCGAGATCGGCTGGCGGCTCTCACGCAGTGCTTGGGGTCGCGGGCTCGCGACGGAGGGTGCGCGGGCCGTGCTGGCGTACGCCTTCCACGACGTCGGCCTCGACCGTCTGGTGAGCGTCTGCAACGTGCAGAACACGGCCTCGGAGCGCGTGATGACGAAGCTCGGTATGTACAAGGACCGGGCCACCGTCGTGCCGTCGCACGGTGTCCCGGTCCTCGTCTACGCGATCGACCGCGCTGCCTACGAGTCGCGTGGGCCCAGGTAGGACGCGCTTCCGTCAGCGGTGTGGATGCGGACACTGATCGATGCGTTCGGGTCGGTCGGCGCGTCGACCGTCTGCCGGCCGTCGGTCGTGCCGATGGTGAGGGCGACCGGTTCCCCGTTCCCGTGGACCGTGACGTCGCCGTCAGAGGCGCGGGCGTCGATGTCCCCCTCGACCGCGGCGATCGTCGTGCTGCCGTCGTTCGTGTGGGTGGTGACCGATCCCGTCACGCGCTGCACCTCGATCCGGCCGTCCGAGGTCGTCGCGTCGACGTCACCGTCGATCCCGTCGATCGAGACACTCCCGTCCGAGGCCCGCAGCGAGACGTCGCCGTCGATGTCGGAGATGCTCGTCGAGCCGTCGCTCGTGCGGACCGTCAACGGGCCGGTCAGGGACGTCGCCTCGACGGACCCGTCGCTCGAGCGCACCACGACCTCGGTGCCCTCGGGCACGGTCACGTTCAGACCCGCCGTGCAGAACCCGGGCCGCCACCAGTCGCACTCGTGCCGGACCACCAGGCGGTCGCCGCTGACGGAGGCCGTGTACTTGGTGTCGCTCGACGCGGAGCGGGACGTGCGCTCGACGTCGACGCCCGCACCGCCGGTCGTCACGGTGATGTCGCCGTCAGCCACGAGCTCGACCACCGGGGCGGCGTCGTAGGACTCCGAGGCGATCACCGTGGACGGGTCGGCGTTGGTGAAGACGAGCAGGTTGACCAGGCTGAACGCACCGGCGATCAGCATGAGCGCGCCGAGGATCCCGCCGGCCCACACGAGGGCGCGCGCGCCGTCGGACCGCGGCGGCAGCGGCGGGGCGGGGGGACGGTCGAGGGTCGTGGTCATGAGTGGTCTCCCGGTTCGTGCTCGAGCCAGCGGAGCACCGCCAGCACGCGACGGTGGTCGTCGGCGTCCTGGGCCAGGCCCAGCTTGGTGAGAATCGAGGTGACGTGCTTCTCGACGGCCGGCAGGCCGACCACGAGTCGCTCGGCGATGGCCGCGTTGGAACGGCCCTCCGCCATGAGGCCCAGCACGTCACGCTCGCGCGGCGTGAGGGTCTCGAGGCCCGACCGTCGGGTGCGGGCGAGGATCTGGGCGACGACCTCAGGGTCGATCACGGTGCCGCCCGAAGCCACGCGACCGAGGGCGTCGAGGAACTCGTCGACATCGGCCACGCGGTCCTTCAACACGTAGCCGAGGCCGCGGACGTCGCCCGCGAACAGCTCCTGCGCGTAGCGCTGCTCGACGTACTGCGAGAGCACCAGCACGGGCAGCCTCTTGTGCAGGCTGCGCAGGTGCACGGCGGCCCGCAGGCCCTCGTCGGTGTGGGTCGGGGGCATCCGGACGTCGGTGACGAGCACGTCCGGCATCTCCTTCGCGGACCCGAGGGCGGCGACGAGCTCGTCGGCCGTCTTGTAGCCGGTGACCTCATGGCCCTCCGCGACGAGCAGCCTGGTCAGGCCGTCGAGCAGGAGGACGGAGTCCTCGGCGATCACGATGCGCACGGCACCTCCACGGTGAGTCGGGTGCCGGCTCCGGCCGGGCTGTCCAGGTCGAAGGTGCCGTCGAGCGCGGCGACGCGGCTACGCAGGCCGTCCAGGCCGCTGCCTGGCGTCGGGGTGGCCCCGCCGCGTCCGTCGTCGGCGATCTGGAGCCGCAGGTTCTGCGACGGCGTGATGGTGGCCGTGACCCGCACGTTCGTGGCCTGCGCGTACTTGGCGACGTTGGTCAGGGCCTCGGCGACGACGAAGTACGCGGCGGCCTGGGCAGCGGTGCTCGCGCGGGTCAACGGCGCCGGCACCTCGACCGAGACCGGCACCGGGCTGCGCGCGGCGAGCGCGGACAGCGCGGCGTCGAGGCCGCGGTCGGTGAGCACCGCCGGGTGGATGCCGCGCACGAGGTCGCGGAGCTCGGCGAGCGTCTCCTTGACCTCGCGGTGCGCGTGGTCGAGCGCCGCTGCGGCTTCAGGATCGCTCGATGCCCGACGCTTCGCGGCACCCAGCTCCACGCCGAGGGCCACGAGACGCTGCTGCGCGCCGTCGTGCAGGTCGCGCTCGATGCGGCGGCGTTCGTCGTCCGCAGCACCGACCGCCGCTGTCCGGGTCTCGGTCAGGTGGACGGCGCGACCCTCAGCCTCGTCGGCCCGCGCCTGCGCCTGCCGCGCGGACTCGATCGCCTCCGCACGCGGCGACGAGCCGAGCATCGAACGCGCACTGCGGACGAGCCCGAACGACGCCGCCTGCACCCCCAGAGCACCGACCCAGGCGGCCGCGAGCGCGGCCAGGACGAGGAAGGGCAGCGGGACGGGCGTGCTCACCTCGTCGCCGTAGAAGACGACGAACGCGAGCAGCGCGAGAGCGCCGGACAGGCCGACCGAGACGATCACGGTCGAGACCGTGAGGATCAGGCCCCCGACCAGCAGGTACGCCACGTGGGCCCACGACCGGCTGTCGCCGAGCACCGCGGTGCACGCCGACCACCAGCCGGGCCGACGCGGCCGCTTGTAGGTCGGGCTGTCGATGGACACCCGGAGCTGCGCGTGCAGCCGGGCGCGCTCGAGGCGGGCGAACGGGCGCACCGCGAGCAGGACGACCACGACCATCGGGATGCCGACGAACAGGATCGCCAGGCTGACGGCCACGGAGAGGGCGACCACCACCGCGATCGACACCGACCCGACGAGGAACCCGCCGATCACGGTCTGCGAGATGCCGGCCCACGTCGCACCCGACACGGGCGCCGCGAGCAGTGGTCGCCACGCGGTGAACGCCGGCGCGACCACCCGGAGGTCGTCGGCGCTCGGCACACAGGTGCCGGTGCCGGTCACGGTGCCCGTGGGGTGGTCTGAGGTCATGACACAGACGCTAGGGGTCCGGCCGCTCGACCAGACAGCCTGGCCACCCACGGACCTGTGGTGGGGTCAGCCCTACCGCTTGGTCGGAACCCGGACGCCGCGAACGAGCACGTCGTAGACGATCGCGAGCACTGCCGCCGAGACCAGAGCGAGCACGCTGCCCAGGAGGAGGCCTCGAGAACCGCTGAACAGCCCGGTGCCCCACCCGAGCAGACTCGACAGCACCAGGAGCGGGCCGACCGTCAGCGGCAGGGTGAGGGTCCCCCACCAGCCGCCGCCCCGCAGGTAGACGGCAGCCACAAGCAGTCCCGACACGTACGCGACGACGAGCGTTGCCGCATTCGCGACGAGGAACGCCCCGAGGTACGCACCCGACGAACCGACGTTCACGGACACGCCTTCGGCGATGTGCCACTGCCACCCGAAGGCGGCGTACGTCGCACGCTCCGCGACGAGGAGGACGGCATATCCGCCGCCGTACAGCAGGACGGTGGCCATCGCCCCGAGCAGCGACCCACGGGACAGCGACCGCCGGGTGAGCCCGGACGCCACGTGGACGGGCAGGTAGACGGCCGTGAGGCCGATGAAGATCGAGAACGGGACCCACATGATCGCCTGCCGACCGAACGCGACGACGCTCGTCGTGACCTGGTCGGCTGCCAGTGCGTAGACGGTGATCGCGAGCAGGGTCACGACGACGGCGATCGTCCAGAACCACCTCGCCACCCGGACCTGGGCGGTCAGGAACCACCGGGCGGTGAGGTCGACCGGACCGCGCCGGACGGGGGTGTCGAGGGTCGCGGTGCTCATCGGACGGTCTCCTTCGCGTGGTCGGTGAGGTGGACGAACAGGTCCTGCAGGGGGACAGGTCCGAGCTCGAGCCCGCCCAGGCGCGCGTTGCGCTCGTCGTCGGGAAGTCCGCCGACCACCGTCGCCTGGACCGTGCTCCCGAGCCGCTGGCGGGCCACGACGTCCCGCCCCACCACGAACGCCTCGACCGCATCGGCCGGTCCCGTCACCGTCAGGCCGCGTGTGCGCAGCGAGTCCGCGTCCTCCTGGACCAGCACCGTCCCACGGTCGAGCACGACCACGTCCTCGAGCAGCCGCTCGACCTCACCGATCAGGTGGCTCGACAGGACGATCGTGCGCGGGTGCTCGAGCCAGTCGGCCAGCAGCGCGTCGTAGAACGCGTACCGGGCGGGCGCGTCCATACCGAGGTGCACCTCGTCGAGCAGCGTCAGCGGAGCGCGGCTCGCGATGCCGGCGACCACCCCGAACGCCGACTTCTTGCCCCGCGACATCCGGTCAGGACGGTCGTCGGGTCCTAGCTCGAAGGTGTCGAGCAGCTTCTCCGCGAGCTCGATGTCGAACGTCGCGCGCCGGTTGGCCAGCATGCGCACCATCTCCGAGACCGGCCGGTCGGGCAGCAGGTCGCCGCTCTCGCGGATCAGGCACGTCCCGCCCATCACGCGCGCGTTCTCCCACGGCTCCTCGCCGTCGACGAGCGCCGACCCGCTGGTCTTTCGCATGAAGGCCGCCAGCACCGACAGAGCCGTGGTCTTGCCCGACCCGTTGCGTCCGAGCAGGCCCGTGATCACGCCAGGGCGGAGATCGAACGAGACCGCGTCCAACGCCGTCGTGTCGCTGTACCTGACCGTCAGGTCCCTGACCTGCACACCGAACCCGCTCATCGCGGTCCCCCGTTCCTCAGGTGCTGGATGACGTCCTCGACCGGGATGCCCAGGACCCTCGCCTGCGCCGCGACCGGCGCGACGACCTCGGCGAAGAACGCGGCCCGCTTCTGGGTCAGCAGGCGGTCCCGGGCGCCCGGTGCGACGAACATGCCGATCCCGCGACGCTTGTAGAGCACGCCCTCGTCGACGAGCTCGGTGAACGCCTTGGCCGCAGTCGCCGGGTTGATCCGGAACGTCGTCGCGTACTGCGTGGTCGACATGACCTGCTCCTCAGCGCCCAACGCCCCGGACAGCACGTCCGCACGGATCTGGTCGGCGATCTGCACGTACAGCGGATCTCGTCCGTCGAACATGCCGTCACCCCCCTGTTGGTTCATTACTCAACCAACTAACCATAGAACCGTACTCGAGGGCAACCCCCTGTAATCGACCGCGTCCGCATTCGTGGGCGCTGCGGGCATCGCGAGGCGGCACACAGCAACGTCGGCACTCGTGGGGGTTGTACCTCTCACGAGTGCCGACGTTGCGGATCTTGCTAGACGGTGGTGAGGCGCTGGGCGGCGACGAGCTCGGCGATCTGGACCGCGTTGAGGGCGGCGCCCTTGCGCAGGTTGTCGTTGCTGATGAACAACGCCAGACCTCGACCGTCCGCCACGCCCTCGTCCTGGCGCAGGCGGCCGACGAACGACGGGTCCTTGCCGGCGGCGTGCAGCGGCGTCGGGACGTCGGCCAGCTCGACGCCGGGGGCGTCCGACAGGAGCTCGGTCGCCCGTGCGACCGACAGCGGCGACGCGAACTCCGCGTTGATCGACAGCGAGTGGCCGGTGAAGACCGGCACACGGACGCAGGTGCCCGAGACCAGCAAGGACGGGATGTCGAGGATCTTGCGCGACTCGTGCCGCAGCTTCTGCTCCTCGTCGGTCTCGAACGAGCCGTCGTCGACGATCGAGCCGGCCAGCGGGATGACGTCGAACGCGATGGGCGCGACGTACTTGACGGGCGCCGGCAGCTCGACGGCGGAACCGTCGTGCACGAGCGCGAGCGTGTCCTGCGTGACGGCGGCACGGATCTGGCTGTCGAGCTCGTCGGCGCCCGCGAGGCCCGAGCCGGAGACGGCCTGGAAGGTCGAGACCACGAGGCGCGTCAGGCCGGCCTCGTCGTGCAGCACCTTGAGCACCGGCATCGCGGCCATCGTGGTGCAGTTCGGGTTGGCGATGATGCCCTTGACGGCGTCCTTCAGGGCGCCCGGGTTCACCTCCGAGACGATGAGCGGGACCTCGGGGTCACGACGCCACGCCGAGGAGTTGTCGATGACCAGCGCTCCGGCAGCGGCGAACCGCGGCGCGTGCACCTTCGACGCGGCACCGCCGGCGGAGAACAGGGCGACGTCGATGCCGGACAGGTCGTCCGTCTCGACGTCCTCGACGACGACGTCGGCACCCTTCCACGGCAGCGTCGTGCCCGCGGAACGCGCCGACGCGAAGTAGCGGATGGAGTCGACGGGGAAGTCGCGCTCCTCGAGCAGGCGGCGCATGACGCCACCGACCTGGCCGGTCGCGCCGACCACCGCGATGTTCAGTCCCACAGTCCTACCGTCCCGTCCCGCCGTACACGACGGCCTCGTCCGACGTGGAGTCCAGCTCGAACGCCGTGTGCACCGCGCGAACGGCCTCGTCCAGCGAGTCCGCGCGAGTGACCACGGAGATCCGGATCTCCGACGTCGAGATCATCTCGATGTTGATGCCCGCGTCCGACAGCGCGGCGAAGAACCGCGCGGAGACACCGGGGTGCGACTTCATGCCCGCGCCGATGAGCGAGAGCTTGCCGATCGTGTCGTCGTACTGCAGCGAAGCAAAGCCGATATCCGGCTGGTGCTCCGTGAGGGCCTGGGTGCCGGCGGCGCCGTCGGTCGCCGGGAGCGTGAAGGAGATGTCCGTGAGGCCCGTCGAGGCGGCCGACACGTTCTGCACGATCATGTCGATGTTGACGCCCGCCGCGGCGACGACCTCGAAGATGCGCGCGGCCTTGCCCGGCACGTCGGGCACACCGACCACGGTGATCTTGGCCTCGCTGCGGTCGTGCGCGACGCCCGCGATGATCGGCTGCTCCACGTTCTCTCCTTCGGGGGCGGGCTCATCGGTCACCAGCGTGCCCGTATGAGTACTGAACGACGAACGCACGTGGATCGGTACCCCGTACCGGCGGGCGTACTCGACGCAGCGCAGCACGAGGACCTTGGCGCCGCTGGCGGCGAGGTCGAGCATCTCGTCGTAGGTGACACGCTCGAGCTTGCGCGCGTTCGGGACGATCCGGGGGTCGGCGGTGAACACGCCGTCGACGTCCGTGTAGATCTCGCAGACGTCCGCCTTGAGGGCCGCGGCGAGCGCCACCGCCGTGGTGTCCGAGCCGCCACGGCCGAGCGTCGTGACGTCGTTGGTGGTCGGGTTCACGCCCTGGAACCCGGCGACGATGGCCACCGACCCCTGAGCGATCGTCTGCCGGATGCGGCTGGGCGAGACGTCGATGATGCGGGCCTTGCCGTAGGCCTCGTCCGTGAGCACGCCCGCCTGCTGACCCGTGAACGACTTGGCGTCGACGCCCAGGTTGTGGATCGCCATCGCCAGAAGCGACATCGAGATCCGCTCGCCCGCGGTGAGCAGGATGTCCATCTCACGCTGCGGCGGCAACGGGGTCACCTGCTGGGCGAGGTCGATGAGCTCGTCGGTCGTGTCACCCATCGCGCTGACGACGACCACGACGTCATGGCCGGCGCGCTTGGCCTCCGTGACTCGCTTGGCCACACGCTTGATGCTGGTGGCGTCGGCGACGGAGGAACCGCCGTACTTCTGCACGATCAGGGCCACGGGGGAGCTCTTTCGCGGGCTCGGGAGAGGACCGGGCGAGTGTACGGCGGTGTTCACCTGGCGGAAATGTGGTTTCAGATGCCGGATCGGCACAGCCTCTGCACAGACTTCGCGGCAGTTCGTCGGACACCGTCCCCCGCTCGGTCCTACGGTGGCGCCCATGGACGACGAGGTCGGAATCAGGGTCAGCGGTCTACGTCGCGCGTTCGGCCGCGTGCAGGCACTCGACGGTGTGGATCTGACCGCTCGGGCGGGCAGGGTCACGGCGCTCGTCGGCCCCAACGGCTCGGGCAAGACGACGCTGCTGCTGGTGCTGGCCGGTCTGCTGGTCCCGGACGCCGGTGAGGTGTCCGTCGGCGGGACCACCGACACCCGCGCCGCCCGAGCGCACACCGGCTGGATGCCCGACGCGTTCGGCACCTGGGACTCCCTGACTGCCCGCGAGGTCCTCACGACGTTCGGCGCCGCCTACCGGCTACCGCGGCCCGCCGCGGCCGCCCGTGCCACCGAGCTGCTGGAGACCGTGCACCTCACCGAGTTCGCCGACCGCCCCGCCAGCGTCCTGTCACGCGGGCAGAAGCAGCGTCTCGGCCTCGCGCGCGCACTCGTGCACTCCCCGAGCGTCCTGCTCCTCGACGAGCCCGCGAGCGGCCTGGACCCTCGCTCGCGCGTAGACCTGCGGGTCCTCCTGCGTCGGCTTGCCGACGAGGGCACCACGGTGCTCATCTCCAGCCACGTCCTGTCCGAGCTCGAGGAGATGGCCGACGACGCGGTGTTCATCTCCCGCGGTCGCACCGTCGTGCCGGTGGCGGGGCCGTCGCAACGGACCTGGCACGTGCGGGCCCTGTCCCCTGACGCGCTCGGCACCTGGCTCACGTCCATCGACGCCGCGTGGCAGCCCGGGGATGCCCCCGGGTCGGTGCTCGTGGAGATCGACGGCGACGAGGGAGCGGCCCGGCTCGTGGCCGACGCGGTCGCCGCCGGCGTCCCGCTGGTCTCGATCAACCCCGTGGGCGGCTCGCTGGAGCATGCCTACCTGACGCTCGAGGAGGACCGGCGATGACACAGTCCGTCGAGCTCCAGATCGACCCTGTCGAGACCTCCGACGACGGCGGCGGGTGGTGGCGAGGCGTCTGGACCGTGAGCGTGCTGGAGCTGCGGCAACGCGTCCGGTCGACGCGCTGGATCGTCGCGCTCATCGTGTGGTTCGTGGTGGTCGGAGGCATCACGCTGCTCACCACCGGCGCGCTCGCGGCATTCTCCGAGGACGGGGGCGAGATCGCCAGGTCGTCCGGACCGTCCAACGGACCGCTCCTGTTCGCGGCTGTCTCGTTCCTCGTCCTCGGGCTCGGCCTGCTGGTCACCCCGACGCTCACCTCGACCGCGATCAACGGCGACCGCAACGCCGGGACGCTCGCCACCCTGCAGGTCACGCTCCTGAGCCCCTCCGAGATCGCCACCGGCAAGCTGCTCGCCGCCTGGTTGTCGGCCTGCGCCTTCCTCGTCGTGAGCCTGCCGTTCCTCGGCCTCGCGCTGGCGATCGGCGGGACCCCCGTCATGTCGCTGGTCCGCGTCGTCCTGATCATCGCGGTGCTGCTCGCCGCGGTCTGCGGGATCGGACTCGGGTACTCGGCGCTCAGCTCGCGCTCCGCCGGATCCACGGTGCTCACGTTCCTGACCGTCGCCGCTCTGACCCTGCTGACGCCGATCCTGTTCGCGACCACCTACCCGTCGATCTCCCAGGACGAGTCTGTCGAGGTCTACACGACCGTGCCGACCGCGGACGGCGGCTACGAGTGCGAGTACGTCACCGCGGTGCGGTCCGTCGCGCACACCGAGCGGACGTGGTGGCTGCTCGGCATCAACCCGTTCGTCATCCTCGCCGACGGCGCCGAAGCGGCGCCCACGTCGCCCTATGTCATCGAGGAGCCGCTCGCCGGCATCCGGACCGGAGTTCGTCAGCTTCGCGCCGGGCCCACGGCGCAGCTCAACGAGTGCTGGGCGGAGGGCAACGTGACGACGCAGGACGCTCTCGACGACATCTCCGCGACGCCGTTCTGGTTCTGGGGGCTGGGCGCGAACGTGCTGCTCGGCGCCGCAGGGTTCGCCGTCGCAGTCCGCCGGTTGCGCATCCCGCAGAAGAAGCTGGCCCGCGGGACGCGCGTGGCGTAGCGCCGCCTAAGGGCTGGAGGGCGTCGTACTCCGCCTCTGCGGCTGTGCCTTCGCGTCGCCTGGCGGGGTCAGGGCTGGAGGGCGTCGTACTCCGCCTCTGCGGCGACGTCATCCTCCACGTCCAGCCGCAGGTGGGCCAGGATCGCCTGCAGGGTGCGCAGGACGCTCGTCGCGCGCTCGCCCCAGTCGGACAGGTAGGAGAACTGCCACCACCAGAGGGCCTCGAGCACGTGGCCGTTCTCGTAGTGCCGCAGCCCCTGCGCCAGGGCGCCTGCGATGCCCACGAGGTCGCCGGAGACGCTCGACCGCTCGACCTCGATACCGAGCAGCGGGTCGACGACCTCGACGTACTCGTCGATCCCCTCGAACACGTTGGCGAGGTTGGCGCGCAGCGGGTCGACGTCCGGGTCGGGCCCGGCGTCCGGCTCGAAGCGCTCCACCGGCACGACGTCCGTTGTCGCGCCGAGACGTGCGCCTGCGGCCAGGATGTCGCTCACGGCCAGGAGCAGCAGCGGGAGGGCGGCGTTGGGGGCCGAGCCGGCGGCCACCTCCGTGACGGTCGTGAGGTAGCGGCGCGACTCGTCGGCGACCGCCACAGCGATGTCCCGCAGATCGGCGTCGACCGTCGTGTGGTGCGGTGTCATCGTCGTCCCCCTCCTACGCGCTGATCCGGCGACGACCCTCGAACGCCCGCCCGAGCGTGACTTCGTCGGCGTACTCCAGGTCACCGCCCACCGGCAGGCCCGAGGCGAGCCGGCTGACCGTGAGACCCATCGGTACCAGCATGCGCGCCAGGTACGTGGCTGTCGCCTCGCCCTCGACATTGGGGTCCGTCGCCAGGATCACCTCGGTGACCGTGCCGTCCGCGAGCCGGGTCAGCAGCGACTGGATGCGCAGGTCGTCCGGGCCGACGCCCGCGATCGGGTTGATGGCCCCGCCGAGCACGTGGTACCGGCCACGGAACTCGCGCGTGCGCTCGATCGCGACGACGTCCTTGGGCTCCTCGACCACGCAGATCGTGGCCAGCGAACGGCGCGGGTCGCGGCAGATGCGGCACTGCGTCTCCTGCGCGACGTTGCCGCAGATCTCGCAGAACTGGACGCGGAGCTTGACCTCGGTGAGCGCGTCGGCGAGCCGTCGCACGTCCGCCGGGTCCGCCGCCAGCAGGTGGAACGCGATGCGCTGGGCGCTCTTGGGACCGACTCCGGGCAGTCGCCCGAGCTCGTCGATCAGATCCTGGACCGCACCCTCATACACGTTCGCCAGCCTACGGGGTCGGGCGCCGCGGTCGGTCGGGCGCGCGAGGGCGGGGGCTCGCGAGTGCTGCGCTAGGCCGTGCCGTCGTCCAGCTGCTCGTCGATGACCGTGCCACCGAGCATCTGCGCGACGAGCGGGGCGCCGATCAGGGACGAGCCGCTGATCTCCGGGTCGTCCGGCGACGGTTCGTCCGGCACCCCGGGCACGACGCGGGCGGCCGACTCGCGGGCCGCTGCCATGCCGCGCTCCCGGGCGGAGCCCTGCGGTGCCGGACCGCTCGCGGCCAGGTCCTCGGGAGGCTCGGGGGCGTGCGCCGGCTCGCCCGGGTCGTCCTGCGGCGGTTCGACGGCGGGCGGCTCGTCGTCCCAAGACGCGGCCGCCTCGGCCGGAGTGACTGCGCGCGGGTTCTCGCGGTCGTTCACGGGACGGGCCGGGGCTTCCGTGGCAGCGGGAGCCGCCGACGCCTGCTCGGCCAGGATCCCCTCGACACGGACGTCGAACCCGAGGGTCTCGCGTACGGCGCGGGCGACGACGTCCGCGTGGGCGCCGTTGCGGAAGGTGGTGGCGAGCGCGGGGTTGTCGAACGCGATGCGCAGAGTGGTCGCGTCGAGGTCCGCGACCTGGGCGTTGCGCGGGTCGATGAGCGCCCAGGTGACGCGACGCAGGCCCTTGACGGTCTCGAGGACCTCGGGCCAGCGGCGGCGGACGACCTCGGTCTCCGGGCCGGGGGTGTGTGGCACCGGCGCCGCGGCGACGGGTACGGCCGCGGCAGGAGCAGCGGCGGCTTCCGCATCAACCCGCGCCGGCTCAGTCTCCGGCGCGACCGCCTCGACGCCGGACGCGGCAGGTGCGGTCGGCTCAGCCGAGACGGCGTCTTCCGGCTCGGCGGCAGGCGAGGCCGTGGGCGAGGCTTCAGGCGCGCGCTCGGGTGCCCGTTCGGCCGCGGCCGGCTCGGGCACCGACGCGGGCGTCGGATCGACCGCTCGGTGCACCGGCGTCGGCTCGGCGGGCCGGGCGGCAGGCGAGGGCTCCGCGGTGCGGGCGGCAGGCGTCGGCTCCGCGGAGCGCGGAGTCGTAGCCGGTTCGGCGGGACGATGCGTGGGCGTCGACGCGACCGGGACGCGAACTCCGTCGGCGGGCAGGCCGCGCTCCAGCCGGTCCAGACGCGCGCCGATCGACGAGCGGGTGTCCTCCGCGGCGGGCAGCAGGAGGCGGGCCATGAGCAGCTCGAGGTGCAGCCGCGGGGAGGTCGCACCGGTCATCTCGGTGAGTGCGGCGTTGGCGAGGTCGGCGGACCGCGAGAGCTCGGAGGCGCCGAGGTGCCCGGCCTGCTGACGCATGCGCGTCATCTGGTCGGTCGGCACGTCGCGCAGCGCGGCGTCGGCGGCGTCCCCGGAGGCGGCGATGACGATCAGGTCGCGGAAGCGCTCGAGGACGTCCTCGACGAACCGGCGCGGCTCGTGGCCGGTCGAGATCACGCGGTCGACCACGCGGAACGCGGATGCCCCGTCGCGTGCGGCGACGGCCTCGACGACGTCGTCGAGCAGCGAGGCCTGCGTGTACCCGAGCAGGTCCGCGGCGCCCTCGTAGGCGAGCTCGGCGCCGCCGGACCCCGCGATCAGCTGGTCGAGCACGGACAGGGTGTCGCGGACGGATCCCCCGCCGGCGCGCACGACGAGGGGGAGCACGCCGGACGCCACCTGGACGTGCTCGGAGTCGCAGAGCTGCTGGAGGTACGGGACGAGGACGTCCGGCGGGACCAGGCGGAAGGGGTAGTGGTGCGTCCTCGACCGGATGGTGCCGATGACCTTGTCCGGCTCCGTCGTCGCGAAGATGAACTTGATGTGGGGCGGCGGCTCCTCGACGATCTTGAGCAGCGCGTTGAAGCCCTGGTTCGAGACCATGTGGGCCTCGTCGAGGATGAACACCTTGTACCGGTCGCGGGCGGGCGCGAACGTCGCGCGCTCGCGAAGCTCACGGGCGTCGTCGACGCCACCGTGGCTCGCCGCGTCGATCTCGACGACGTCCAGGCTGCCCGGACCACCACGCGCCAGCTCGACGCACGACTCGCACACGTCGCACGGTGTGTCGGTGGGGTTCGCCTCCGTGTTCTGGGCGCAGTTCAGGATGCGCGCGAGGATCCGCGCGGACGTCGTCTTGCCGCAGCCGCGCGGGCCGGAGAACAGGTACGCGTGGTTGACCTGGCCGCTGCGCAGCGCTTGCCGCAGGGGTGCGGTGACGTGGTCCTGCCCGATCACCTCGGCGAAGTTCTCGGGCCGGTACCGCCGGTACAGGGCTGTGCTCACGCCAGAACCCTAGACGCCCGCGCCCACAGGCTCTCTACGATCCAGTCGTGACCCTCGACCAACAGGTGCTCGACCAGCTCTGGGACTTCTCCGACCCGGCTGCGAGCGAGGCTCGGTTCCGAGAAGCCGCCGGCCGGGCCACCGGCGACGACCGCGACGAGCTGCTCACCCAGGTGGCGCGCAGCCTGGGCCTGCAGGAGCGGTACGACGAGGCCTCGGCGGTGCTCGACACGGTCGGCGCGCAGGCACCGACCGTCCTCGCGCGGGTCGCCCTCGAACGTGGGCGCCTGCACAACAGCGCAGGTCGGCCCGCACAGGCGATCCCATTCTTCGAGGCCACGGCGGCGCAGCCGGTGGACCCGTTCCTCGTCGTCGACGCCCTGCACATGCTCGCGATCGCGGACCCGTCGCACGCCCACGACTGGACCGACCGAGCGCTCGACGTGCTGAAGACGACGCCCGACGCGCGCACCCTGCGCTGGCATGTGGCCCTGCACAACAACCGCGGCTGGACGCTGTTCGACGCGGGCGACCCCCGGGCGGCCCTCCCCGAGTTCGAGGCGGCGCTCGACGCGGCGCACCGCTGGGGCACCGAGCAGCAGGTCGCGTGGGCGAACGAAGCGCTCGACGAGTGCCGCACCGCACTCTCCTAGTCCGCGCGCACCACGGTGTCCGCGAGCACGGAGCGCAGCAGCGCGCGTGACGTCTCCGTCGCGGCGAAGACCAGGGCGCAACCGCCCGCCAGGAAGGCGAGCAGGAGCCCGATCCCGGTCGGGTCGGTGATCGCGACGGTGCCGAGCAGCGGCAGGAACATGACGAGCGCGGTCGCCGCCGAGCCGAGTGCGACGAACAGCAGGGGGACCAGGACCGACCGTCGACGGACCGAGTCGAGCAGCTCGACGGGCATCCCGGCGAGGTTCTGCAGGGCGATCTCCCGACGACGGTCGAGCACCGCGGCCGCCTGCGCGATCCCCGCCGACACCGCGGCGAGCAGGAACGCGACGACCAGCGTGACCAGGGCGCCAGTGACCAGGTCGTCCTGCAGGATCGCGCCCTGCGGGTCCTGCGACGCGTCGACGTTCGTCAGAGCCGGGATCACGGCCAGCGCACCCGCCACGAATCCGGCCAGCCCGAGCCCGCCGACCACTCTCCAGGCGGCGCGCGGGTCGTCGAGCAGGCGGCGGGCCGCGAGCAGCCGCGCGGGCGTCGTCGCACGACGCAGCTGGACCTTCCCGACGAGCCCCAGCACCCACGGACCGACCACGTTGAGGGTCGCGAAGCCGACCGCCATGGCGCCGACGAGCGCGGCGATCGCCGCGGCACCCAGCGCACCGCCCGCGGCGCTGACGATCATGAACAGGCCGATGCCCGCCAGCGCGACGACCAGCCGCACGAAGCCGAGCGCGCGCGGCGTCGAGCGCCGTGCGACGCCGAGCGGGGAGATCGCGACCCGCCGCAGAGACACGGCGCCGGACACGCCCGCGAGCAGCGGCACGACGACCAGCGCGGCGACCAGCCCCTGCCACCCGACCCAGAGCTCACCGACCGTGAACGTCGTCCCCTGGAACGGCAGCAGCGCGCACACCGGCAGCAGCAGCCCGTACAGCGCGATGCCGAGCACGGCGCCGACGAGCCCCTGCCAGGCCGTCTCGACGAGCGTCAGCCCGACGACCTCGCGCGACGTCACCCCGAGCAGCCGAAGCGTGGCCAGCCGCGCGTCCCGGCGCGCGACCCCGAGCCGCGCCGCGCTGCCACCGAGGGTCACCAGGGGGACCACCAGCAGGACGACGGCGACCCAGGCGAGGATCTCGTAGAGGGACCGGATGTCGTTCTCACCCGGCGCCAGAGGTTCGTCGGCACGCGCGACGAAGCCGAGCAGGCCTCCGACGACGCTGAGCGTCAGGCCGGTGGTGACGGCGAACGCCGTGAGCGCGAGCGCCGTCGTGACGCGTGAGTCGCGGCCCCCGGCGCGCTGGAACCTCGGTGCGAGCGCGACGACGGGGTTCATCGGGCGTGCACCTGAGACCCGACGACGACGCCGTCGCGCACCTCGATCCGCCGGTCGCACCAGTCCGCCACCTGAGCGTCGTGGGTCACGACGACGAGCGACGCCCCCGCGGCCCGCGTCGTCTCGACGAGGATCCGCATGACGTCGTACCCGGTCGACTGGTCGAGCGCGCCGGTCGGCTCGTCGGCGAAGACGACGTCCGGCCCGGTGATCAGGGCACGCGCGACCGCGACCCGCTGCGCCTGCCCGCCTGACAGCTCCCCCGGGCGCCGGCCCTCCATCCCGGCGAGCCCGAGGTCGCTGAGCCATCGCTGCGCCTGCGCGGTGGCGTCCTTGCGGCTCGCGCCCAGCAGCATCGCGGGCAGTGCCACGTTCTCCACCGCGGGCAGCTCGGAGAGCAGCTGGCCGAACTGGAACACGAACCCGTACTGCTTGCGTCGCAGCAGCGAGCGCGCGCGATCCCCCAGCGCGCCGACGTCGCGACCCTTCAGCGCGACGGTCCCGGCGTCCGGGACCAGGATGCCCGCGAGGCAGTGCAGGAGCGTCGACTTGCCCGAGCCCGACGGCCCCATGACGGCGAGCGACTCACCGTCGGCGAGGTCGACGTCGACGCCCGCGAGCGCGGTCGTGGTTCCGAACGTCTTGACGAGTCCGCGGCCGGACAGGCGTGGGTTCATGCCTCCAGCGTCGCCGTCCGAGGGCTCGCGGTCGTCGGCCCACGGGACGGTCCTGCGAGCGCGCGCGTGCACCCACGGGGGGACCGGCGTCCGACCAGAGGTTCAGACGACGAGCGACACCGCGACCCCGATGACCACGAGCGACCCGGCCACCGAGACCCACGTGCGCGCGGACGGCGGCAGCCGCAGCCCGAGCAACCCGCTGCTCAGCGCCAGCACGAGCTGCCACGCGAGGGACGCCGCCCCGACACCGGCGACGAACGCCACGGCGGCCGCCGCCGAGCCGCCCAGACCGGCGGCCATGCCGATCGCGACGGTCGTGAAGGTGACCGCCGTGAGCGGGTTCACCGCCGTGAGCCCGACGAACCGGAGGTACGTGCCGTGCGACGACGGCGGCGGCGCACCGTCGGCTTCCGGTGCGCGGCGTCTCACCAGCCCGAGGACTCCGACCACGACGAGAACCACCGCGGAGGCAGTCCGTACCAGCCCGTCGTGCGCCTCGACGGCCTGGCTGACCGGTGCGCCGACTGCGACGGCGACGACCCCGTACAGGAGGTCGACGGTCGCGATCCCGCACGCCGCCGCGACCGCCACCCGGACCCCGTCGACCAGGCCGCTGCGCATCAGCAGCACGCCCACCGGCCCGACGGGCATGGCGACGGCCAGCCCCGCGAGGGCACCGAGCAGGAAGGCGGTCACACGGCAAGGGTCGCCCGCGGGTGCCGACGAGGTCACGTGGATACTGCGGAAACCGTCGTGGGGCTGCGATCCTCGTACACATGGACCCTCTCGACGAGGCAATCATCCGTGAGCTGACCGCCGATGCGCGGATTCCGTACAGCGACCTCGGGGAGCGTGTCGGTCTCAGCCCGAACGCCGCCGCCAACCGCGTCCGGCGCCTCGTCGACAACGGAACGATCCGCGGCTTCACGATCGTCACCGCGTCGGCGCCGGGGCTCCCGAAAGGGCTGGAGGTGTTCATCGAGGTGCGGATGACCGAGGGCACCACGAACGAGGACTTCACCGCGGCGCTCGCCAGCGGCTTCCCGCAGGTCCTCGACGCGGTCCACGTCACCGGCTCGTACGACTACCTGATCCACGCGGTCGTCGCCGACCCGTCGGCCCTGGACCAGCTCGTCCGGCGCCTGAAGCGCGAGGCCGGCGCGGGCCAGACGTTCACGAGACTGGCTCTGCGCGGCTGAAAACGGGCATGAAAGGACCCCCCGCACACCCGCCAGAGCTCACCTGCCCTTGCTGCCTTCCGGCCCTGGGGGAGTTCAGCGAGATGACGCCGCACGAGGGGTCGTCGAGAATTCTAGCCCAGCCACGAGGGGTCCTCGATCACGTGCAGCCCGGTCAGGTTCACGCGCCTACCTCACCACAGTCACCCCGGCCGCAGCACGGTCAACCGTGCCGCACCACGACGTCGTTCGCGAGACGTTCGACCACGGCGGGGTCGAAGCGTGCGGCGCCCGGGACCAGCGCGTTGGCGCACCCGGCGGCGGCCGCGAGGCGCAACGCGTCCTCCAGGGGGCGGCCCCCGTCGAGCGCCCGGACGAGCGCTCCCAGCACGGAGTCGCCGCTGCCGACCGGGAACTCGCCGACGACATCCGGGACGGAGGCGGTGAGGGTCACGGTCCCGTCGGTGGCCCGCAGTCCGTGGACCCCGTCCGTCACGACGACGAGGCCTCCGGTCAGGGTCCGCAGCCGGTCGACGAGGTCGGCGAGCGACGCCGTCTCGGGCAGGCCCGTGACCTCGCAGGCCTCGGACCGGTTCACCTTGAGCAGGTCGGGACGCCCACCCGACAGCAGCGCGTGCAGCGCCGGACCGTGGCTGTCGACGGCGACCCGGGCACCCGCCTCCAAAACGACGTCGACGACCTCGCGCAGCGCCTTCGGCCCGAGCGAGTCCGGGAGGCTGCCACTGACCAGGCACCAGCCGCGCCGGGCGGCGAGCTGCTCGACGAGTTCGGCCAGGAACCGGTCGAAGACGGCTCGCGATACCGGCGTGGCGGGCTCGTAGATCTCGGTCAGGACGCCTGTGGAACGTGTGTGCACGCTGACGCAGGTGCGCGTGAGCTCCGCACCCTCGACCACGTGCACGTCCAGGCCGTCCGCACGGGCGAGGTCGGCGATCACCGCACCCGTGCCACCCCCCAGCACCGCCACGGCACCGACCGACGACCCGAGCAGTGCGGCCGCGCGGGCGGCGTTCAGCGCCTTGCCACCGGCCACCCGGTGCACGGCCAGCGGCCTCTGGATGCCGTCGAGCTCGTCCACCTCGTACGTGACGTCGAGAGACGGGCTGACGGCCGCGGCCGTGATCAACGCGCGCCCACGTCCTCGAGCGTCGCCTGCCGCCCGGTGCCGCCCGCGCCCAGCGTCGACAGCGAGCCGGCGGTCGTGGCCCAGCGCAGCCGCTTGGCCTCGTCGTCGATCCCGTGCGCCAGCGCCGCGAGGTAGCCCGCGTCGAAGCTGTCCCCCGCGCCGGTGGTGTCGACGACCTCGACAGCCAGCCCGGATGCTCTGCAGAAGCCGTCAGCGCCGACCGACCAGCCGCCGTCGGCTCCGGCCTTGACGACGACCCGCGGCCCGAGCGCGGCCAGGTGCTGGGCGATGTCGATGTCGGACCCGACCGTTCCCGCTACCGCACCCAGCGCCCGGAGCTCGGAGAGGTTGGGCAGGAGGACGTCGACGAGCGGGAGGAGGTCGAGCACCCCGCCCCAACGCTCCGCCGGGTCCCAGTTGGTGTCGAGGCTCACCGTCACCCCGGAGGCACGCGCTTCGGCCAGCAGCACGGGGAGCTCGGCGGCCAAGGAAGGCTGCAGGAAGTACGACGCGACGTGCAGGTGTCGCGCGCCGGTGGCCGCGAGCGCGGTCCGCACCGCGTCGGCCCGCAGCGTCGGGATGGTGCCGGGCACGGTCAGGATCGCGCGGTCGCCGGCGGCCGAGAGGATGACGGAGAGCCCCGTCGGCGACGCGGGGTCGACCTCGACCTGGCCGGTCCGGACACCAGCAGCCGCGAGTCCGTCCAGCTGGAACCGCCCGAAGGCGTCGTCGCCCACGCGCGCGACCAGCTCGGTCGGCACGCCGAGCCGGGCCAGCCCGCAGGCCGCGATCGACGCGCTGCCGCCGAGCACGAGCTCGCCGGAGTCGACGAGCTGCTCGGCCTGCCCGAACCGAGGCACGACGTCGCCGCGGAGCACGAGATCCACGTTGGCGTCCCCTGCCACCAGGACGACGCTCATCCCTTCAGGCCCGAGAACGTCATGGTCGCGATGAACTGCTTCTGGGCGATCAGGAAGAACAGGATCAGCGGCAGCGTGGCCACCACGTTGCCGGCCATCAGCAGCGACCAGTCCGTGCGCCGGTCGCCCTGGAAGTTCGTGATGCCCAGCTGGAGCGTGAAGCTGTGCGGGTCGTTGATCGCGATGAGCGGCCAGACCAGGTCGTTCCACGAGCCGAGCAGCGTGAAGATCGCGAGCGTCGCCATCGCCGGCTTGGCCAGCGGCAGCACGATCCGCCAGAACACCGCGAGCCGGCTGCAGCCGTCGAGCACCGCCGCCTCCTCGAGCTCGGCGGGGAGCGACAGGAAGAACTGCCGCATGAGGAAGATGCCGAACGCGGACGCGAGCCACGGGACGATCGCGGCGCCGAGGGTGTCGATCAGGCCGACCTTGGCGAACATCACGTACGTCGGGACCATGAGCAGCTGGGTCGGGATCATGATCGTCGCGACGATGGCCAGGAACCCGAACGTGCGGCCGGGGAACTTCAGCCGCGCGAACCCGTAGCCGGCCAGCGAGCACAGGACCAGGTGGGACGCGACCCCGACTGTCGAGACGATCGCGGTGTTGAGCAGCCAGCGCAGGATGTCGGACTCGGCGAAGAGCTTGCTGAACCCGTCGAGCGTGAGGGACGCCGGGATCAGGCGCGGCGGGAACTTGTTGATCTCCGAGGCGGGCGTCAGCGCCGTGAGGAACATCTGCACGAACGGCAGCGCGAACAGCAGCGCGATCGGGGCGAGCAGCAGGTGCCACCACCAGTGGCGCCGCCCGCGGCGACGAGTGAGCCGGATGTCGTCGGGCGTGTCGGGAACCGGGGTGCGGGCGAGCATCTGGACCGCCATCAGAACGCCTCCACCTTCGCGCGCCGGGAGTACAGGACGACGCCGCCGGTGATGATCAGCGTCACCGCGAAGAGCCCGTACGCAACCGCCGACGCGTAGCCGAACTCCAGGCTCTTGAACGCCGTCTCCCACAGGTAGTAGACGATCGTCTGCGTCGCGTTGAGCGGTCCGCCGCGCGTCGTCGTGTAGACGAGGTCGAACAGCTGGATGGCGCCGATCACCTGCCACACGGTCACGAACACGGTGACCGGGGCGAGCTGCGGGAACGTCACGTGCCAGAACGCCTGCCACCGGTTGGCGCCGTCGATCCGAGCCGCCTCGATGAGCTCCGAGGGAATGTCCTGCAGGGCGGCCAGGTAGATGACGGTGGTGAACGCGGCCTGCCCCCACAACGACATCAGCGTGATGACGACCATCGCCTGCGACGGGTCCTCGAGCCAGCCCTGCTGCGGCAGGTGCAGGGCTCGCAGGACCGTGTTGGCCAGGCCGAACTGCGGGTTGAACAGGTAGGTGGTCAGGATGCCCGTCGCCGCGGCGGAGGCGACGAACGGCAGGAAGATCGCCGTCCGGTAGAAGCCGATCATGGCGAGCGTGCGGTTGAGCAGCAGGGCCAGCGCCAGGCCGAGCAGCACCGACGCCGGAACGAAGAGCGCGGTGTACAGGATCGTGTGCCCGACGGCGTCGCGCAGGGCGGCGTCCGTGACCATCTCTTGGTAGTTCCCGAGCCCGACCCACGTCGGCGTCGAGAAGCCGTCCCAGCTCTGCAGCGACAGCCAGAACGCCCACGCCGCGGGGAAGATCGACAGACCGAGCACGATGAGCATCGCGGGGGCGACGAAGCCCCAGCCCTGCAGCCCGGCCCTGCGCCGCTCCTTGCGGCGGCCGGGGCGCGCGACCGTCGTCCGCGGGGCGTGCGCCTGCGGCAGGAACGCGCCGCGGCGGTGCGACGCGGCCGTCGTGCTCGCCATCGTCACCCTCCGAGGGCCTGTGTCGCGGTGGCTGCGGCCTGCTTCAGTGCGTCGGCCGGCTCGCCCTGACCCTGCAGCACCTCGGAGATCGCCGTGCCGATGGCCTCGGAGAGGTTGACGTAGCCCTTGACGGTCGGCCGAGAGTGCTTGGAGTTGACCATGTTGGCGGCCATGACGTCGAGGCCCGGCAGCGCGTCGACCTGTGCGAGGAACTCGGGCGACTCCGCCTCCGACGAGCGCAGCGGCAGGTTGCCGTAGGCCACGTTCCACTTGATGTCCTGCTCGGCCGACGTCAGCCACTTGGTGAGCTCGTAGGACCAGTGGGCCCTGTTGGCGTCCTTGTGGTCGAAGAGCACCCACAGGTCCGGACCCGAGACGGTCTCGTGGTTGCCGTCGACGCCGGGCAGCGGCACGACGCCGTACGACGTCTTGGCCGTCTGGAGGTCGTAGAGCGTCCACGGGCCCGACGTGATCATGCCGATGCGGTCGCTCGCGAACAGCTGGGCCGCCTTGGTGTCGGTCTGGTCGAGGTAGACGCTCTTGTCGTCGACCGCCATGTCCCGCAGAAGCGTCAGCGCCTGCACCCCGGCGTCCGAGTCGAAGGTCGCCGTCTTCTGGTCGTCCGAGAGGATCTCCCCGCCGTTCTGCCACAGGTGCGGCCAGAACTGCCAGGTCGTCTCCTCCGAGCCCGACACCGAGTAGCCGTAGCCGTAGGTGTTGGTGTCGGGGTCGGTGAGCTTCTTGGCGGCGTCGCGGAAGTCGTCCCAGGTCCAGTCGTCGGTCGGGTAGTCCAGGCCGGCCGCGTCGAACACCGTCTTGTTGTAGATGAGGGTCAGGTTGTCGACGACCGCCGGGAAGCCGATCGTCGTGCCGCCGCCGGGCTGCGCCGTCTGCCGTGCGGCGGCCGGGAACTCGTCCCACAACACGTCGGCGTCCTGCACCTGGTCGGTGATGTCGAGCGTCCGCTTGGATGCCTGGAGCTCGCTCGCCCACGAGCCGTAGGCGTAGGAGACGTCCGGGTACGTCCCGCCGGCGAACCCTGCCGACAGCTTCTGCAGGAGCTCGTCGGTCGACGGAGCGCCCGAGGAGATGTCGACCGTGACGTTCGGGTGCAGCTTCTCGAAGTCGTCGGCAAGACCCTCGAGGATGGTCTCGGCCTGGTCGGCCTGACCCGTCCACCAGGTGATGGTCGTCTTGGCCTCGGGGTCGAAGGTCTTGGCGCCTTCGGCGGACCCGCCCGAGCATGCGGCGAGGCCGAGGGAGACGACGGCAGTGGCCGCAGCGACTGCGGCGAGACGTGCGCGGGGCGAGTGCTGGGGGAACAACTCGATCTCCTCGGTTCGGTGGGCGCGGTCAGGACAGGACGACGGATCGGGTGAGGTGTCGGGGCGCGTCCGGGGTGAGCCCCTTGCTCTCGGCCAGCGCCACGGCGAACCGCTGCGCCTGCACGAGCTGGACCAGGGGGTCGTCGTCGCTGGTCAGCACCTGGGCACCGGTGGCCTCGATGTCGGCGACGAGCGCGGGATCGGCCGTGCCGAAGATCGTCACGAGCGACCCGGGGTGGGCGACGGCGATGGGACCGTGGCGGTAGTCCAGGACCGGGTACGACTCCGACCATGCCTGGGCGGCCTCCCGGACCTTGAGCGCCGCCTCCTGCGCGAGCCCGTAGGTCCACCCGGTGCCGAGGTACACGACGTGGTCGACGCCCGCGACCGGCACGGGCAGCGGCTGCTCGAGCGCGCGCCGCGCCGCGGGGACGAGCGCCGTCTGGTCCTCGCCGAACGCCGCGCGTGCGAGGACGAGGGTGGTCGTCGGGAACCGCGTCTGGACGACGGACTCCTCGTCGACGTAGTCGAGCAGCAGGAACTCGTCCACCCGACGAGCGACGGGGCTGTCGGCGACGCCCACGATCGCGGCGGTCGTGGTCCCGGCCTCGACCAGCTCCAGAGCCGCGAGGACCTCGCTCGTCGTGCCGGACCGGCTGATCACCAGGACGCGGTCGTACGGGCGACCCGGGCGCCACTCGGACGCGTAGGCGGCGTCGGTCAGACCGAGACCCGCCTGCTCGCGCAGGACCGCCAGCGACTCCGCGACGAACGCGCTGGTGCCGCAGCCGAGGATGAGGACGCTGTCTCCGGGCCGACCGAAGATCGCGCCGGAGGTCTGCGCCTCGACCAGCGCGCGCTCCCACACGGTCGGCTGGCTCGCGATCTCTCGCGCGGTGATGCTGCTGCTCACGGTGGTGCCCTCTCGTCTCCGGCTCCGGAGTTGACGCCGGCGCCGTGTGCGCAATACTGCGTACCGAAGTGATCGATCTGCAATGAAACTGCGGCAAACGCTCACTCTGACTGAGCGGACGAGAGGAGACCCGGATGCCCGACTGGACAGCCGCCGCACACCTTCGCCTGGCGGACTGGCACCCGCGGAGCAGGCTCGCCGCGCACACCACGGACGTCGGTGGGACCGCCGTTCCGTCGATCGACGTGCACAACCACCTGGGGCGATGGCTCACGCCGCCGGGGTGGACCGCACCCGATGTCGGCGCGCTGCTCGCCCTGATGGACCGCCGCAACGTCGCGACTGTGGTCAACCTCGACGGCATGCACGGCGACGAGCTCGAGGCCAACCTCGACCGCTACGACCGCGCGCACCCGACGCGCTTCGTCACGTTCTGCCAGCTCGACTGGACGTTGCTCGCGCGGCCCGACGGCGAGGCCCTGCTCGAGGCGCAGCTGCGGGACTCGGCAGGTCGGGGCGCTCGTGGGCTCAAGGTCTGGAAGACCCTCGGTCTGACCGTCAGGGACGGCGCGGGACGGCTCGTGCTGCCCGACGACGAGCGGGTCGTGCGCACGCTCGGCCTCGCCGGCGACCTCGGCCTCCCGGTGCTGATCCACGTCGCCGACCCGGTCGCCTTCTTCGACCCCGTGGACGCGCACAACGAGCGGATCGACGAGCTGCAGGCCAACCCGGACTGGTGGTTCGGCGACGGTGCGGTGCACCCGAGTTTCGACCGCCTGCTGACCGCCCTCGAGACGCTCGTGCTGGCGACACCCGGGACCACGTACATCGGCGCGCACGCGGGATGCGTCGCGGAGGACCTCGACCGGGTCGAGCGCCTGCTGCGGGCAGCCCCGAACTGGCACATCGACATCGCCGGACGGATGGCCGAGCTCGGTCGGCAGCCGCGACGGACGCGTCGACTCGTCGAGGAGTTCCCCGACCGCGTGCTCTTCGGCACCGACGCCTTCCCGCTCACCGACGAGGCCCTCGCCACCCACGTCCGCTTCCTGGAGACCTCCGACGAGGCGTTCGAGTACGCCCCGGGCGAGGCGGTGCCGCCGCAGGGCCGGTGGACGGTCTCAGGCCTGCACCTGTCGACCGCCGCTCTCGCGGCCGTCTACGCCGGGAACGCTCGGCGCCTCCTCGGGCTCTGAGGCGTTCAGGCGGCGCGGATCGTCGCGCAGCTGGCCGCGACCACCTCGGCGACGGCCTCCCGGCCGGGTGCGAGGTACCGGCGCGGGTCCGTGATCCGAGCGTCCGCCGAGAGCGCGAGCCGGACCTGCGCGGTGAGCGCGGCGTTGAGCGCCGTGCCGACGTTGATCTTGCGGATGCCTGCCCGGACCGCGTCCTGGAGCGCGGCCGGCGGGACTCCCGACGAGCCGTGCAGGACGAGCGGCACCGGTACGGCCGCGGACAGGCGCGCGAGCAGGTCCAGGTCCAGGTGGGCGGTCGCGCTGGTCATCGCGTGCGACGAGCCGATCGCGACCGCGAGCCCGTCGATGCCCGTCTCGGCGACGAACCGGGCGGCCTGCGACGGGTCGGTCCGCGCGCCCGGTGCATGAGCGCCGTCCTTGCCGCCCACCTCGCCGAGCTCCGCCTCGACCCAGAGGCCGGCGGTGTGCGCCGACCGGGTCACCGCGGCCGTCGTCGCGACGTTCCGCGCGTAGTCCAGGTGCGCCGCGTCGACCATCAAGGAGGTGACGCCGTACTGCGCCGCCGACGCGACCCCCTCGGAGAGAAGCCCGGCGTCCTGCAGGTGGTCGAGGTGCAGACCGACCGGGACGGATGCCGAGGCCGCGAGCTCGTGGCAGGCGGCGAGCAGGGGCCCGGCGCGACCCTCCCGGTAGCGGACCGCGTTCTCGCTGACCTGCAGGAGGCCGGGCGAGCCGGCGCGCTCGAGGCCGGCGACGATGCCCTCGGCGTGCTCGAGGGTGATGACGTTGAAGCAGAGCACGGCGGTGCGTCGCCGCACGGCATCGTCGACGAGGTCCCGCGTGCGAGCGACGGTCACAGCCCCGCCGCGGGCAGCAGGGCGCGAAGCGGCTCGGGCAGCAGCTCGCCGTGGGCCAGGACCAGCTCGTCGCACAGCTCCCAGATCTGCGCCGGGGTCAGAGACGAGCTCGCGTTCCCGTCGAGGAGCACGGCCTGGCGCACCAGGCGCGGGTCGCCCGTGCGCACGGCCTCGACCGTCAGCTCGGCGACGGACAGGTAGGTCCGGTTCAGGGCAGCGCACTGCACCGGCAGCGCACCCATCGCGACGGGCGTCACCCCGGACGCGTCGACGAGGGCCGGGACCTCGACGGCCGAGCCCGCGGGCAGGTTGTCGACGAGCCCGTGGTTCGGGACGTTGACGTGGATCTCCCGCGGCGTTCCGGTCAGGATCGAGTGGATGACCTGCGGTGCGTACTCGGATGCGCCTCCCTCGAGCGGCAGCGGCTCTCCCGCGTCGAGCAGCTCCTTCGCGTGCTCGAACTCCGCCACGTTGTCGCGACTGATCCCGATGTACTGCAACGGCTCGATGCGGAAGCGCTCGACCTGGTCGTGGGACCGCAGGAACCACGACAGGTACTCCGACGAGTGCTCGCTCGTCTCGGTGGGGTAGTACCCGATGCGGCGGAAGATCTCGACACGCACCCGACGCTCGAGCTCGGGGTCCTGCGCGATCCGCTCGACGAGACGCGGGTAGAGGCTCTCGCCGTCGAGCGTCCACTCGGTCAGCCAGGCCTGGTGGTTCACCCCGAACGCGCGGTACCGCGTCCGGTCGACGTCGAGGCCCAGGAGCTCGGCCAGGTCGTGCGCGGTCCAGTAGACCGAGTGGCACAGCCCGAACGTGCGGATGTTCGGGGCCACGACCGACGCCCACCAGACGTTCATGGCCATCGGGTTGGTGTAGTTGAGCAGCAGCGCGTCGGGGCAGAGCGCCCGCATGTCCTCGAGGATGCCGGTCAGCACGGGGAACGTGCGCAGTGCGCGGAACACCCCACCGACGCCCGTGGTGTCGCCGATGGTCTGGCGGAGGCCGTAGCGGGCGGGGATCGTCAGGTCGGTGATCGTCGCATCGATCCCGCCCACCTGGATCATGTTAATGACGAAGTCGGCTCCGTCGAGCGCCGCACGCCGGTCGAGCGTCGCCGTGACGGTCGCCGGGTGCCCGAGCTGCTCCACCAGCCGGTGGGCCGTGCCCTCCGCGACAGCGAGCCGCTCCGGGTCGACGTCGTGCAGTGCGAGGTGGAGCTCGAGGTCCCCGAACCGCAGCAGGTCCGCGACCAGCTGACGGGTGAAGACGACGCTCCCGGCGCCGACGAACGCGATCTTGGCCATGCCTGGATGATCGTCGGGGTGAGCGATCCGTGCAAGAATCCGTCAGGTGATCACTCAAAGTGCTCACTCTGACTGAGCGAACTCGGAGGACCGCGGCCATGTCGCACCCACAGGACATGCCGCGCGCGACGTCCCGCAAGCGGTCCGACCGGATGCGGTCCGTCCTCACGATGCTCGAGTCGGGGGACTCCGTGACCCTCACGGACCTCACCGCGTCGCTCGGTGTCTCGCCGGCGACCATCCGCCGCGACCTCGCCGACCTCGAGGAGCAGGGCCTCCTCGTACGGACCCACGGCGGAGCCCGGGCCTTCGCCAGCGCCTCGCGCGCCGAGGTGCCGGTGCGGCTGCGGGACTCGCAGTTCCGCGTGGCCAAGCAGCGCATCGCGCGTCGGGCCGCCGAGCTGATCCCGACGGGTCCCTACAGCGTCGCGATCAGCGGCGGGACGACGACCGCCGAGGTCGCCAAGGTGCTCGCCACCCGCCCGGACCTCGCGATCGTGACCAACGCGCTCACCACGGCCATGGAGATCGCGTCGCGCCCGAACCTCAAGGTGATCATGACCGGCGGCGTCGTACGGTCGAACTCTTTCGAGGCCGTCGGCGTCATCGCCGAGCACACGTTCAACGCCATCAACGTGGGCACCGCGATCCTCGGCACCGACGGGTTCAGTGCGGCCGGTGGTGCAACGACGCACGACGAGACCGAGGCACGCACCAACAACGCGATGGTGACCCACGCTCAACGGGTCGTCGTGGTCGCCGACGGGTCGAAGGTCGGCCGCGTCACGCTCGCCAAGATGGCCGACCTCTCGCAGGTGCACGTCCTCGTCACCGACACGACGGCCGACCCGGACGAGCTGGCGCGCATCGTCGCCGGGGGCGTCGAGGTGCTGATCGTCGACGTCTGACCGGTCGGGGTGTTCACGCGCCCGTGATTCGCAGGACTCACGCCAGGACCGGTTTGTGGGCAGACTTTCCTCATGACCGTTGACGACGCCGTGGACCTGCTGCTCACCGACGAGCACGCCTACGAGTACGACCTCCTCGTCATCGGCACCGGCCCTGGTGGACAGAAGGCGGCGATCGCCGCCGCGAAGCTCGGTCACAAGGTCGCGATCATCGAGAAGCGGCACATGATGGGCGGCGTCTCGGTCAACACGGGCACGATCCCCAGCAAGACGCTGCGCGAGGCCGTGATGTACCTGACCGGCATGGCGCAGCGTGAGGTGTACGGCGCGAGCTACCGCGTGAAGTCGGACATCACGATGGACGACCTGTTCGCGCGCACGCACCACGTGATCGGCCGCGAGACGGAGGTCATCCGTGCGCAGCTGATCCGCAACCACATCGACATCCTCAACGGCACGGGCTCGTTCGTCGACGCCCACACGATCGCCGTGACCGAGGAGGATGCGGCGCGCCCGACGACGGTCACGGGGCGGTTCGTGGTCATCGCCACGGGGTCCAAGCCGCACCGGCCCGACACCGTGCAGTTCGACGACCGGAAGGTCCTGGACTCTGACGGGGTGCTCGCGCTGGAGAAGGTCCCGACGTCGATCGTCGTCGTCGGCGCCGGGATCATCGGCATCGAGTACGCATCGATGTTCGCGGCACTGGGCTCGCGCGTGACCGTGATCGACAAGCGGCCGGCGATGCTCGAGATGTGCGACCCCGAGGTCGCCGAGTCGCTCAAGTTCCACCTGCGGGACCTGTCGGTGTCCTTCCGGTTCGGCGAGGAGGTGGCCGGGGTCGACAGCAACACGAACGGCACCGTGACCCGGCTGGCCTCTGGCAAGCGGATCGCCGCCGACGCGGTCATGTACTCCGCCGGTCGCCAGGGGCAGACCGACGCGCTCGAGCTGCAGAACGCGGGGCTCGCGGCGGACTCGCGTGGTCGCATCAAGGTCGACGACCAGTACCGGACGGTCGTGCCTAACATCTTCGCCGTGGGCGACGTCATCGGGTTCCCCGCCCTGGCGGCGACGAGCATGGACCAGGGTCGTCTCGCGGCGTACCACGCGTTCGGGGAGCCGGCCCGTGAGCTGCAGTCGGTGCAGCCCATCGGCATCTACACGATCCCCGAGATCTCCTACTGCGGTCGCACCGAGGAGGAGCTGACGACGTCGGCGATCCCGTACGAGGTCGGCATCGCGCGCTACCGCGAGCTGGCGCGCGGGCAGATCGTCGGCGACTCCTACGGGATGCTCAAACTCCTGGTGCACACCGAGACGCGCGAGCTCCTCGGCGTGCACATCTTCGGGACGCTGGCCACGGACCTCGTGCACATCGGTCAGGCGATCATGGCCTGCGGCGGGACCGTCGACTATCTCGTCGACACGGTCCTCAACTACCCGACCCTGTCTGAGGCGTACAAGGTGGCCGCGCTGGACGCGACGAACAAGATCCGCCAGGTGGCGCGCTTCAGCCAGTGAACCCGAGGACGTGTGGCGATCGCGACACGCGATGGCAACGATCCCACCCTTCAGCAGCCGCATCGGGGTGCCGATGTCCCTTTCACGATGAACACGACTCCCCAGGGTTGGTACCGCGATCCCGCGGACCAGGCACGCGTGCGATGGTTCGACGGCCAGACATGGACGGCGAACACCCTTCCCGCGCCAGAGCCCGGATCGGCTCCGCCGCCCCCGCCCGCACCGGCCGTTGCTCGGGTACCTGAGGCGCCCGTCGCGACCGCGCGTCCGCGGACCTCGGCGGCCACGGTGAGCGAGCGCGCCGTGGAGGTGCCGACGTCGCACGCACCCGCCGCGATGGTCGTCCCGCTGCTCGAGCCGGACGACCCGGACGAGTACGTGGACGAGCGGGTCGACGAGGAACCCGAGCCGGCGTTGTCCGCGCCGGTCGAGCCCGAGCCCGCGGTCGAGCAGCAGCCGTCGCAGTACGGCGACGATTTCCGCCCGGGAACCCAGCCCGCCGGGGCTCCCTACGCAGCCCCCGCCGCGCAGTACGGCGACGAGTACCGCCCCGCAGCCCAGCCCGCCGAAGCCCCCTACGCAGCCCCGGCCGCGCAGTACGGCGACGAGTACCGCCCCGCGACCCGGCCCGCCGAGGCCCCCCACGCAGCCCCCGCCCCGCAGTACGGCGACGAGTACCGCCCCGCAGCCCAGCCCGCCGAAGCTCCCTACGCAGCCCCCGCCGCGCAGTACGGCGACGCCTACCGGCCGGCCGCGGCGGCTCCGCAGTACGGCGCCGAGTACGCTCCGTCGGCTTCGCAGCAGCCCGAGCTGCCGCCCTACGTGCCGCAAGCCCAGCCGTCCGCGTTCGGCCAGCAGCCCGCCGGCTACCCGCAGGCCGGCTACCCGCAGGCTCCCCCGGCCGGATACCCGCAGGCACCGGCCGGGTACCCGGCCGCACCTACCGGATACCCGCAGGGAGCCCCGATGGGCTACCCCTCGCAGGGGCCCGTCCCCGGCTGGCAGGCCAACGGGCCGCAGCAGTGGGGAGCCCCGGTCGAGACGAAGAAGAAGAGCAACACCAAGGTCGTGCTCATCGTCGTCTGCGCCGTCGCGGCCGCACTGATCGGCGTCAGCATCCTCGCGGCGATCGCCCTCCCCGTCTTCCTCGACCAGCGTGCCAAGGCAGCCGTTGCGGAGCTCGGACTGGACGCGGTGACGTGCGAGCAGGTCGCCACCTACGCGGTGCAGGTCTCGTCAGCCGGCCAGGCGCAGGGCACCGAACCGCTGATCTCGATGACCGACGTGGCACTGCTCCAGGACAACCGCGCTGCGGTCCGCGTGCCGGCCGCCGGGGAAGAGCCCGCGTTCGTGCTCAGCTGCGCCGGAACCGGCACCAGGTCGGACGGCACCACCGCCGCGGTCACGGCCAACCTCTTCGTCGACTCGAACTCGCAGCAGCTCGTCGCGTACGGCTGGGACGAGTAGCCCTCACGCTTGAGGCCCGTCGCTCGGATGCCGATGTACCAGGCATCGACCGATGGGAAGGGAACGAGCCGTGAACGACGCGACGACCGGCTGGCTTCCCGACCCCGCGGACTCCTCACAGGTGCGCGTCTGGACGGAGCATCACGGGCCGGCGCCCGCTGACCCGCCGAACGACGTGTCCCGGCGCCCTCGCACGAGGGTCCTGCTCCCCGGCGGGATCGCTGCGGGCATCGTGGCCCTCGGCCTTCTCGTCGCTGCCGCCGTGCCCGGCTACCACCAGCAGCGCCAACGCGTGGCCCTCGCACCACTCGTGTCGATGACGTGCGACGACGTGGCCGGTGAAGCCGTCGAGATCGCCCGCACGGAGAAGGACCTCGACCCGCTCCAGGCTGTCACGAGCGCCACCGTCGCCCGGGACGGCCGAGACATCCTGAGGATCCCCCCACCCGGCGTGGAGGAGTTCGTCATGAGCTGCTCCGGCACGGGCATCCGACCCGACGGCTCCACCGCCCCGCTGACCATCGACCTGTACATCGACCACGAGCGCACGCACCTGCTCTGGTACACCTGGGACGTCTGAGGCCGCAGTTCGGCCGGGGGCCCGCGTTCGGGTATCCTCTGTCGGCCGGGAGGATTCGCCTAGTGGCCTATGGCGCACGCTTGGAAAGCGTGTTGGGTGAAAGCCCTCGGGGGTTCGAATCCCCCATCCTCCGCCGGTCGAAGGGCCCGCCACCTGCAGCGATGTGGGTGACGGGCCCTTCGTCTTGCCGCCACAGTCGTTGCCTCGAGCAGCGCCGGTAGCAGTTTTGGTAGCAGTTCGTGCGAGGACGGTCTGTGCGAGGACGGTCAGACGGCGACGGGGTCCATCAGCCCGAGCACCGAGCCGGCCTGCTCCTTGGTGAGGTACTGGAAGCTCTGAGGGGCTCAGGTCCCGCCCGAGTACCTGCCCGAGGTGCATCCGGGCGACAAGATCATTGCTGCGGACACCGGAAACTCCGGCCTCGTGTTCACGGACTTCGTCCGCGGTCGGCCTCTGGCACTCCTGGCTATCGGCTTCGCCGTCTTGGTTGTCGCGGTCGCCCGGTGGCGTGGGTTTGCCGCGCTGCTAGGCCTGGGTATCTCGCTCGGCGTGATCGGGGTGTTCATGCTGCCCGCCCTGCTGGAGGGAGAGCCGCCGCTGGCGGTCGCGCTGGTGACGGCGTCGGCCATCATGTTCGTCGTGCTGTACCTGGCGCACGGGTTCACCTTGCGCACGTCGACGGCGCTCGTCGGCACCCTGCTCGGGCTCGTCGCGACCGGGCTGATCGCGGCGTGGGCCAGGGGGCCGCGCACCTGACCGGTCTGTCCGGGGAGTACGCGCTGGACCTGATCTCGCGCCGCAGGCCCGGATGAGCTCGATCCTGATGTGTGGGATGGTCATCGCCGGCCTCGGCGTCCTCAACGACGTCACCATCACCCAGGCTCGGCGGTGTGGGAGCTGCACGCTGGAACACCCAACTCTTCCTGGAGGGACCTGTTCAGTCGGGGGATGCGGATCGGCCGGGATCACATCGCTCGACGGTCTACACGATCGTGTTCGCCTACGTCGGCGCCACCTTGCCGCTGGTGCTGCTGGTGAGCATGTCCGACCAAGCGCTGCTCTCGGCGCTCAGCAGCGGTGAGCTGGCCGAGGAGGTGGCACGCACTCTGGTCGGTTCCATCGGGCTGGTGCTGGCGATCCCGTTCACCACGGCTGTCGCGGCGTGGGTCGCGCGCTCGGGGGGCGCGGCCGACGTCGCCTCCGACGAGGTCGACGGGTCAGTGCCGGTGGCTGTGGCCTGACGGCGTCAGGGACTCGGCTGGTCTGGACCGTGCCACCAGGGCTGCGATCGCTGTGGTGAAGGGGATCGCCAGCACGAGGCCGATCGACCCCGCGAGAGTGCGAACGATCTCTGGCGCGAACTGGCTGCCGGTCAAGGTCTGACCCAGTGGCAGTGCGTAGATCTGCAGGAGGAGCAGCACCGGCAGGGAGGCTCCCGCGTACGCGAAAGCGATCGTGTAGATGGTGGAGGCGATGTGGTCGCGGCCGATGCGCATGCCGCCGTCGAACAGCCCGCGCCACGAGACGGTCGGGTCGGCGCGGCGAAGTTCCCACACCGCGGACGCCTGCGTGACCGTCACGTCGTTCAGCACGCCGAGTCCGGCCAGGACGACCCCGCATAGGAACACGCCGCGCAGCGCGGCCGCACCGTTGTCGCCGAGCAGGGACGCGAGCCGGAAGTCGTCCTCGGAGGCGACACCCGATAGGTGAGCGGCGTGCGCCCCCAGCGCCCCGAGCGCGCCGATCAGCAGCAAACCGGTCAGGGTGCCCAGCAGCGCCGTGCTGGTGCGCAGCGAGAAGCCGTGCGCGAGGTAGAGGACGACGGTCATGATGACCGCCGACCCGCACAGTGCCAGGACCATCGCGTCCTCACCGGCGATCAGCCCCGGCAGGATGTACAGCCAGATCACCACGAAGGCGATCACCAGTCCGAGGATCGCCAGCAGTCCGCGCCATCGGGCGATCAGCGCGACGAGCAGGACGAACGCCAGCGCGAACGTGGCCAGAGGAACTGTTCGCGCGTAGTCCGACCATGCCCACGTCTCGGGCGAGCCCTCGGCGGCGGGGTAGTGCTCGACGATGATGCGCGTGCCGGCTGGGACGTCCGCGGGTGTCGTCGTCGCGGTCGCCCAGATCTCGATGTCGGCGCCTTCTTGCGGCCCGGACGTGACCGTGGCTAGCACCTGGAGGCAGGCGACGGTGTCGGGCACCGTGCCGTCGGGGAGGCGGTCCTCGATCGTCGCGTCGCATTGCTCCTCGCGCGTCCCGGTGACCGTGGCGGCGACGTAGGTGACGCCGTCGTCACCGAGCCCGGCGGCCTGGGCCGACTGCGGTGTCCCGTGTGGCCAGGTCAGCGCCATGCCCGCGACGGCGGCAAGCACCAGCGGCCCGATCACTAGGGCCATCCACAGGGATGACCGGGATCGCGGTGCCGAGCGCGCCGTGCGGCGTCTCGTCGACCGGGCGTCCGGCGGAATGGTCCCTGTGGTCACCCGTGCGATTGTCCATCATCGCGACTGACCCCCGACCCGGGAGGCGAACACCTCGCGGCGCCTTGACCTGGCAGGATCACTCAGCGACTATTGAGTCAATGAACACTGAGTGGCATGCGGAGATCGAACGGCGCGCCGCGTTGCACGCCGTCCTGGCCGACCCCGGCCGGCTCGCGGTCGTCGAGCTGCTCGCGCTGGGCGACCGGTCCCCGTCGGAGCTGTCGGCAGAGCTGGGTATGCCGTCGAACCTGGTCGCGCACCACGTGGGCGTGCTGCTCGAGCACGGCCTGGTCAGCCGCCGGCGGTCCGAGGGCGACCGCCGTCGCACCTACGTGCACCTGGCACCCGACGCCGTCGTCGTGCCTGCGGGCTGGACGATGCCGCGACCCGACCGCGTGCTGTTCGTGTGCACCGCCAACTCGGCCCGGTCCCACCTCGCGGTGGCGCTGTGGCGCCGCACGAGCCGCGTCGGTGCCGCCTCCGCCGGGACACATCCCGCCCCGTCGGTGGCCCCTGGTGCGGTCGCGGTCGCAGCCCGGCACGACCTGTCTCTCGCGGACGCCACCCCGCGGCTGCTCGACGACGTCCGCCGGGACGGGGACCTCGTCGTGACCGTGTGCGACAACGCCCACGAGGAGCGGGGCACTCGTTCCGACCTGCACTGGTCCGTCCCGGATCCGGTCCGCGCGGGCGACGACGCCGCGTTCGACGCGGCCTTCGACGAGATCGCCCGCCGGGTCCAGGACCTGGCACCCCGTGTCGCACATGACTGAGCGTGTCGAAGGCCGCGTTCCACATACCCGATCCCGCACCGCCCGAGGAGAACCATGAGCACCACCGCCAAGCCCAGCGTCCTGTTCGTCTGCGTCCACAACGCCGGCCGGTCCCAGATGGCGGCAGGATTCCTCAGGTCGCTGTCCGGCGGTGCCGTCGAGGTCCGTTCGGCGGGTTCGATGCCCGCCGACAGGATCAACCCGGTCGCCGTCGAGGCGATGACCGAGGTCGGCATCGACATCCGCGCCGAGCAGCCCAAGGTCCTGACGACCGGGGCCGTGCAGGCGTCCGACGTCGTCGTGACCATGGGCTGTGGCGACGCATGCCCGTACTTCCCCGGCACGCGGTACGAGGACTGGGTCCTGGAGGACCCGGCCGGTCAGGGCATCGAGTCCGTGCGCCCGATCCGCGACGAGATCCGCGGACGCATCCTGTCGCTGCTCGACGAGCTCGGAGTCGCTCCCGTCACCGTCTGACCCACCTCGCCGGGCCTCCCGTCAGGTCATGGGCCGTCGTGCCCTGCTGGCCCGCAGCAGTCGTCGTCGCAGTCGTCGTCGCCGATCAGTGCGGACGCTGGTGCGCAGCAGGCTTCGCCTCGCCAGGCGTCGAGCCCCTCCTTCGCGGCCCACCCCGCGATGACCAGAGCGGCCAGCGGGTCGGCCCAGCTCCAGCCGAGGGTGCTGTTCGCGACGAGCCCGAGCAGCAGTACGCCGGACAGATAGGTGCAGAGCAGCGTCTGGTGGGAGTCCGCGACCGCGGAGGCCGACCCGAGCTCGCGCCCCGTGCGCCGCTCGAACCACGAGAGCGTCGGCATGACGACCAGGCTCAGCGCCGCGAGGGCGATGCCGACCGTCGAGTGCTCGGGCTCGACGGCGCCGAGCAAGGTCCGGAGGGCGTCGGCCGCGACCACGAGGGTCAGCCCGAAGAACGACACCGCGATCAGGCGGAGCGCGCGGCGCTCACGGAGGTGAGGCTCCGGTGCGGCGAACTGCCACGCCACCGCTGCTGCCGACAGGACCTCGACCACGGAGTCCAGGCCGAATGCCAGCAGCGCACTGGACGACGACGCTCGACCCGCGGCCAGCGCGACGACGGCTTCGACGACGTTGTAGGCGATCGTGCCCGCGACGACCCAGCGGATCCGCTGCTCGAGCACCGCACGGCGTCGGGAGGAAAGCGGGCGCGGCCCGATCGAGAGCGTCATGCGCAGGTGCAGCCGCTCGAGTCGCAGCAGGACGGGTCGACGGCGACGACGAGCCGCAGCAGCTCGCCCAGGGCGGGTGCGAGGTGCGGATCCGTCAGCCGGTACCAGGTGCGGCGCCCGTCCGGGATCGCCTCGACGAGCCCGCAGCCCCGCAGGCACGCGAGCTGGTTCGACATGACCTGCCGTGACACGCCCAGGGCGTCGGCCAGGTCGGACGGGCACGCGGGTGCCTCGCGCAGCGCCAGCAGGATCTGCGTCCGGGTCTCGTCGGACAGTGCGTGCCCCAACCGGGCGAGCGCCGAGGTGTGGGTCAGGGTCACGGTCGTCATCCGTTGACAGTACAGGGTTCGCTGTATCGTCGGTTCGTTGGCGCCGGGCTCTTCGCACCCGTCGGAGCCTTCGCCAGGGGGACCCCGTTCGTCGCGATCACGCTCCTCGCACTCGCCGGAGTCGCCTCGGTCGTGTGGTGGGTCCGCCGCCGGGCCGCCTACGCGACGTCCTGCGAGTGCGTGGGTAGCTGCTGAGCGGAGTCCGGCAGACTCGTTGCCCATGACGCTCCTCCGCTCCGTCGCCTTGTTCGCCCTGGCAGCGCTCGCGGAGATCGGCGGCGCCTGGCTCATCTGGCAAGGCGTGCGTGAGCACCGCGGCGCGCTCTGGATCGGCGCCGGGGTCGTGGCCCTCGGCGCCTACGGGTTCGTCGCCACCCTGCAGCCGGACGCCAACTTCGGCCGCATCCTCGCCGCGTACGGCGGCATCTTCGTCGCCGGCTCGCTGGCGTGGGGGGTCGTCGTCGACAAGTTCGCGCCCGACCGCTGGGACGTCATCGGCGCCTCGATCTGCCTTCTCGGCGTGGCCGTCATCATGTACGCGCCCCGCACCTGACGGGCCGAGCGCCCGTCAGCGGCGGGCACTTTCATCCTCACGCATCCGGACAGAACCGGGCATAGTGGACGCGAGAGCTCGAGCGGGGGGCCGCGACGGCGCGTTCTCTCGAGCGGGTCGGAACCGTCGACTCAGCTCGAGCGGGGGGCCGTGACGGCGCGCTCTCTCGAGCGGGTCGGCACCGTCGACTCGGGCAGCAGGTGCTGCGTCGGTCTGGTCAGGTCCGGGGGGATCTCCAGGTTCGTGCGCGTCTGCCGACCCCTCATCCGAACCCGCTCTGGAGGTTCCCGTGCGCGTCCCGGCCATCCTGTCCTGCTTGGCGCTCGCCAGCGCAGCCGTCCTCGTCGCAGCTCCCGCGAGCGCGGCACCACCCCAACCCACCTGCGGCTCGACGCTCACCGTCGACACCGTGCTGCGGGCCGACCTCGTCTGCGACGGCCCCGGCCTGATCCTCGGCGTGGGCGTCGACCTCGACCTGCGCGGGCACTCCCTGGAGGGCACCGCCGGCGGCACCGGGCTGGTCGTGATCTCCACGGGCACCGAGTCGATCAAGAACGGCACGCTCACCGGCTGGGACAACGCGGTCAGCACCGAGTTGATCTTCGACGGGCCAGGATCTGGTCCGCTCCTGGTCGACCGGGTGTGGTTCCGCGACAACCGCACGGGGATCGACGGCGTCGGCGTCGGCCTGGGGGCCAAGGACGTGACGATCACCCGTTCGAAGTTCACCGACAACACCTTCGCCGGCATCACCGCCCAGCTGAGCTCGGTGAGCATCGACCGCACGACCTTCGCCGACAACTCGGTCGGCTACTGGGGGGACACCGGTTCAGGGGCGACGATCACCGACACGCGGTTCGTGCGCAACGCCCGGGCGGCCATCGTCACGGAGGCGAGTGCGACGTTCGAGCACTCGACGTTCATCGACAACCCGAGGGCCGTGGTCAGCGCCGGCGTCATCAGTGGCTTCACCATCACGAACAGTCGTCTCACCGGCTCCGACGTCGCGGTGGACGGCGCCGGCGCGGTGTCGACGATCATCGGGTCGACGTTCGTCGGGAACACGACCGCTGTGGTCGTCGGTCAGTTCGGCGGGACGGTCAGCTCGAACACGTTCCGCGCGAACCACGTCACGATCTCGATCCCGGAGGAGCTCGTGAGCGACGCCTTGGTGCAGGACAACACCTTCCGTCTCAACGGCGACGGCCTGCTGCTCGATCCGGCGGACCCGCTCGTGAGCATCGGCGGCAACAACGCCCGGAACAACACCGGCTGGGGCATCTACGCCCCGGGCGCCATCGACCTGGGCGGCAACACTGCGAAGAACAACGGCAACGACCCGCAGTGTGTCGGGGTCGTCTGCTCGTAGAGGCTGTCGGATCGGGCGCTCGGCGTTCGTAGGAGAGTTGTCCGGCGGCCGACGGGGTCGCCGGGCACCGACCGAGGAGCGCGACATGACCACGACCTACACCTTCGACATCTTCTCCACCCTGGACGGCTACGGCTCGTACGGTCCCGACGGCGACTGGGGCGGCTACTGGGGCAAGCAGGGACCCGAGCTTCTGGCGCACCGCCTCTCCCTGTACGGCGAGGCGCAGCGGATGGTGCTCGGAGCCAACACCTTCCGGGAGTTCGCGGCCATGCCGTCCTCGGCGACCGAGGAGGACTGGGGGACCCGGATGCGGAACCTCCCGACGACTGTCCTGTCCTCGACGCTCGAGGGCCCCTTCGACTGGCCGGACGTGACCGTCGTGAGCGGCGACACCGTCGACCTCGTCGCCCGGCTCAAGGAGGAGTCCGACGTGCCGTTGCGGTCGGTCGGCAGCCTGAGGCTGAACTGGGCGCTCATGGCCGCCGGCCTCGTCGACCGCGTGCAGGTGACGATCTTCCCCGTGATCAGCGGGAAGACCGGGGTGGAGCCGATCTTCGAGGGTGCCGCCGACTTCGACCTCGAGCTGCTGGAGAGCCGGACGCTCGACGGCCGCAGCCAGGAGCTCGTCTACCGGCCCACTCTCCACTGACGCCGGCGGGTCTCGAGCGACGTACGCTGACTGGTCGTGGCCACCTTCTCCTCTGTGTCGACGCAGCACGTCCTCCAAGCGATCGCCGAGTACGACGAGAGGGGCGGCGAGCAGTTCCTCGACGTCTACGGCTTCGCGCCGACGCCCGGGTACGCGATAGTGCAGGACGGCCGGACCTATGACGCGAAGGCGGTCCTCGGGGTCGCACACCGGTTCGCGACAGGGCGCCTGGCCACGCCCGACGAGTTCAGCAGCGGCATGGCGAGCGCGATGGTGCTCCTGCGGCGGCGCGGCTTCGAGGTCACCGAGCCGGCTGTCGCGACGCGTCCCGCACCCGTGAAGGCGACCCGCACACGCGCCGCGCGAACCCCGGCGACCCGAACGCCCGCCGCCCGGACCGTCGAGGCTCCTCCGGCGATCTGCCCGACGTGCTCGATGGTCCTGCCTGCCACCGGCATCTGCGACGACTGCGGCTGACCGAACGCCTCAGTCGGCCGAGAGCCTGGCCAGCACACCCCGTGCCGCGGCGACGCCGGTGCTGAACGACGCCTGGAGCAGGTAGCCGCCCGTCGGAGCCTCCCAGTCGAGCATCTCCCCCGCGACGAAGGTGCCGGGAAGCCGACGCAGCATCAGGGACTCGTCGACCTCGGACCACGCGATGCCACCGGCCGACGAGATCGCGCGCTCGATCGGCATCGTCGAGGTGACCGCGACCGGCACGGCCTTGACGAGCGCAGCCATCACGGGGGCGTCGGTGGGCAGCGCGACGCCGGCCGACTCGCGCAGCAGCCCGATCGACGCCGGGTCGAGCGCGATCGAACGACGAAGCCAGTTCGACGCGGAGTCCTTCGGCCGCCGGCGACGCAGCCTCTCGGCGACCTCCGACACGGTCAGGTCCGGTCGCAGGTCGACCTCGACGACGCACCGCCCGTCGGCGTCGAGACGGTCGCGGATCGCGGCGCCGATCGCGTAGACCGGACCCCCTTCGAGGCCCGTGCGCGTGAGCGTCGCGTCGCCGCGGGCGACCCGCCCGCGGGCCGTCAGGGCAACGTGCTTGAGCGGCTTGCCCTGGAACCGGTCGATGAAGGTGTCCGTCCAGTCGACCCGGACGCCGACGTTCGCGGGTCGCAGGGGCGCGACGACCACCCCGCGCTCCTCGAACCGCCCGACCCACCCGCCGTCCGACCCGAGCCGCGGCCAGGACGCGCCACCGAGCGCGAAGACCGTCGCATCGGCGACGACGGGATCGTCGGCACCCTCGAAGCTCAGCCCGCCGCCCACCCAGCCGGTCCACCGCTTCCGGCGCTCGATCATGACCCCGAGCTCCGCGAGCCGCGTGAGCCAGGCGCGGACCAGGGGTGTCGCCCGGAACGACTGCGGGAACACGCGGCCGCTGGACCCGACGAACGTCGGCTCGCCGAGGCTCGCACACCACTCGCGCAGGTCCCCCGGCCCGAACACCTGCAGCATCGGCGCGAGCCGGTCCGCGGAGCCGCCGTAGCGGGCCAGGAACGGCACTCGGTCCTCGGAGTGCGTGATGTTCAGGCCACCGTGCCCGGCCAGCAGGAACTTGCGTGCGGGCGACGGCATGCGGTCGTACACGGTCACCGCGACGCCGGCCCGCGCGAGCACCTCGGCCGCGATGAGCCCCGCAGGTCCGCCGCCGACCACGACCGCTGTGCTCATCGGCTGCACCACGTCCGGGCCCTCGACCGTCCGGCCCCGACGACGAAGGCCGTCCTGGTCTCGTACAAGACAGCTCCTCTCGTGCACCCCGGACGCATTGTGCCCGGCCGCTGCGCGACGAGAACACAGTCGTGCACGCCGAGCACGCTGCACGCGTTCACAAGTTTCGTTCTCGAGCGGGTCAGTCGGTCGGCCGGCGGCCGATCGCGACCACGTGGCGACGCTCCAGCTCGACCGTGTCCCCGGCGTGCAGGCCGATCATCTCGACCGCGTCGCTGTGGAACGTCCCGACGAGCCCGGCGTCGGACACCGCCGTCAGGACGACCCACATGCGCTCGGCGATGCCCTTGTCCGGCTCGACGATCACCTTGACCCGGTCGCCCACCTGCAGCGATCCGGTCGCCTCGTCGTCGGGGATCCGAAACCTGTCCGGCGCGAGCCGGTGCCGCTCGACCGCGTCGGCGAGGGTCCACCTCGTCTGTCGTCGGAACACGTCAGAGAGGGCCACGCGCCGAGCGTAGGCGCCTCAGACCCCTCGCTCGATCGGGAGGCGTCCCGACGCGACCGCCCGGACCATCGCGGCGTGGTCGGCCTCCGTCTGGTCCGCGTACGCGTGCGCGAAGCGGGCCATCGCGACGTCGAGCTTGTCGGAGCGACCCGCGTAGCCCGAGATCATCGACGCACCGCTCGTGCGCGCGTGCCCCTTGGCCAGGAGCCGGCCGACGATCGCCGCGTAGTCGGCGAGCGAGGCGGGATCGATCGCGTCCAGGGCGACCGTGCCCTTCATGTTCCGGAACTGGCGCACGTAGAACTGCAGGCCGCCGACGGTCGTCCAGCCGAGCAGCGGGTCGCTCACCGTCTGCAGCGCCTGCTGGTACTCGACGACCCGCTGGCCCTGGTGAGCGTGCCAGGCGCTGTCGCCGTGCACGTGCTGGGCCAGCACGGAGCGTCGGGCCTGCTTGAGCTGGAGGAAGACGACGTCGTCGGGACTCGATCCTTCGAGCAGTGCGATGTACGCCCGCAGGCCGACCGAGCCGACGCCGACGACCTTGTGGGCGACGTCGACGAGCGTGTAGCCGCCGAGCGCCCGGCGCCAGTGCGGGGCGAGCGTCGCCAGGTAGTCGTCGAGCCCCTCGGCGACCGCGTCGGCTTCGGCTTCGGGGAGGCGCGTGAGGAGCGGGGGCTGCTCGACGATGCGTCGCTGCCCGCCGTCCGACGACGTGAACTTCGGCAGTGCTCGGTCGCTCGTCCGGGTGCGTGCGCGCTTCACGGCCCGGTCGATCTCCGCGGCGAGCGTGCCGTGCGGCGCCCGCTCGTGGATCCGGTCGACGTCGAGCCGCTCGAAGGAGCGCTGCAGGAGCGGCCGGTCGGCGAGGCGTCGGATCTCGTCGCGGTAGGCCGCGCTGCACGAGACGACCGCCGACTCGCACGCGTGCTCGGGAGCGCCGTTCTGCCGCCCGGCCACCCAGATGCTCGCGACGAGCCGCCGCAGGTCCCACTCCCAGGCGCCGGGGTGCGCCTCGTCGAAGTCGTTCAGGTCGATGACGAGGTCCCGCTCC
The DNA here is from genome assembly GCF_056400865.1 of Cellulomonas sp. P4_H4. Taxonomy (NCBI): domain Bacteria; kingdom Bacillati; phylum Actinomycetota; class Actinomycetes; order Micrococcales; family Cellulomonadaceae; genus Cellulomonas; species Cellulomonas sp. P4_H4. The sequence continues at coordinate 233,058 of NZ_JBFUKL010000001.1, read as the reverse complement.
GGAGAGGCGTAGAACCCGAAGTTCCCCAGGTGCGCATCCCCGCAGACCACGGGCGTGATGCCGGTCGCGGGCAGCGTCGCCAGGTCGTTGGCCATGACGATCGCCGACCCACGCAGGAACCCGTACGGCGACGCAGCCATGCGCCCGACGCGGATCGGCACCAGCCAGTCGAGCCGCCCCTGGTGGCTCTCCTCGACCTGCGCGACCGGGTCCCGGTCGGCCAGCGCCCACTCGCCGAGCACCGATCGCGGAACCGCATCTCGCAGGGCCCGACCCGTCGCGTACCGCTCCTCGCGGCTGACTGGCCGACGCCGCAACGACGCGTAGTCACTGCTGTCCGCGCTCGCCAGAACCACGTGCCCGCTCGGTGAAACCGCCATCGGTGCCTCCTGGAGTCCGCGCGCCTCCTGGCACGGTAACGCTCACCCCGTCGGGCGCGAGCACTCGACCAGCGGCCGGGCCGAACGTGAACGTCAGGCAAACACGTCGGTCCGGGAGCCCCGGTGAAATCCGGCGGAAATGGACGCTGTGCGACGCTCGATGCACGCCCCCGGGGTCTTGGTTCGAGCGCTGCTCCTGGGGCCTCGGGGCGCTTGCCTCAGCGGCCTCGACAGCCGGCGGGCAGGTCCTCACGCCAGAGCGCGGACCGTCTCGATCGTGTCGGCCTCGGCGGCGGTCTTGTCGTCGCGGTAGCGCAGGACGCGCGCGAACCGCAGGGCCACTCCGCCGAGGTAGCGCGAAGACCGCTGCAGGCCGTCGAACGCGATCTCGACCACCTGCTCGGGGCGGACGGTCACCACCCACCCGTTGTCGCCGGTCGACAGCTCCTGGAACCGTTCCGTCTGCCACGCGAGCATCTCGTCAGTCATGCCCTTGAACGTCTTGCCCAGCATGACGAACCCGCCCGCCGGGTCCCGCGCGCCGAGGTGGATGTTGGACAGGAAGCCGCGACGGCGGCCGCTGCCCCACTCGACCGCCAGCACGACGAGGTCGAGGGTGTGGCGTGGCTTGACCTTGACCCAGCCGGCGCCGCGTCGGCCGGCCTCGTACGGCGCGGTCGACGACTTCACGACGACGCCCTCCTGACCTGCGGCGACGACGGAGAAGAAGCGTTCCGACGCCTCGTCGACCGACGTCGTCACCAGCCGCTGCACCGCCCACGGGCCGGCCACGGCATCGAGGGCGGCCAGTCGGTCCAGCAACGGCGCGTCCAGCAGGTCGGCGCCGTCCACGTGCAGGCAGTCGAAGAAGAACGGTGTCAGCACCACGTCGGTCGGCGCAGAGGCGGACCGGGACGCGGTCTCCTGGAACGGTCGCGGCCGTCCGTCCGGTCCGACCGCGAGGGCCTCCCCGTCCAGCACCACGGACTCGGCCGGCAGGGCGCGCACGACGGAGACGATCTCGGGCACGCGTGCGGTGATGTCGTCGAGCGACCGCGTGTACACGCCGACCTCGTCGCCACGCTTGTGGACCTGGATCCGGATGCCGTCGAGCTTGGTGTCGACGACGACCGGGGGCACCAACGCCTCGAAGGCTGAGGCGACGTCGGGCGCCGACTGCGCGAGCATCGGCCGCACCGGCCTGCCCACCACGAGCCCGAAGGCAGCGAGCGCGGCGAGCGGCTCGTCAGACGTCAGTGCGGCGACCGCCACGGGCTCGGTCGCGCCGGCGAGCATGGCCGCGCGCCGCACCGCGTCAGGCGACACCCCGGCGGCCTCGGCGACCGCGTCGAGCAGCAGCGCGTCCAGCGACCCCTGCCGCAGCTCGCCCGTCACCAGGCCGCGCAGCATGCCCTGCTCCTGCTCGGTGGCTGCCGAGAACAGCGCACTGACCAGGGCACCGCGCGCCGTCGAGGACCCTGTGCCCGACAGCGCGGCCATGCGGTCGAAAGCGCTGTCGACGTCCTGGACGGTCAGGGAGGGCTCCAGGGCCGGCTCCGGCAGCGACGACAGCGACCGCCACCCCAGCCCTGTCCGCCGCTGCCTCAGCTCGCCCCCGAGGTACCGCGAGACGACGGCGACGTCGGACGCAGGCGTCTTGAGCAGCAGCTCCACCAGCAGGGCACGCTTGGCGAGCCGCGAACGGGTCGCGGCGACCGACACGGAGGTCGCAGCGAGTTCGGCGAACAGCATCCCCGCATCCTGCCGCGGACCGCCCACACTCACCCGCTCGACGTGGACCGCCACACGCTCGGTGCGACGCCGAAGGCCCGCTTGAACGCCCGGCTGAACGCCTCCTCCGACTCGTAGCCCACCTGGTGCGCGACGGCGAGCACGCCCAGGTCCGTCGTCGCGAGCAGGTCCTGCGCCACGTGCAGGCGCCACTGGGTCAGGTACCGGATCGGCGAGCGCCCGAGCACCTCACGGAACCGCGCGTCGAGCAGTGACCGGGACACCAGGGAGACGGCCGCGAGGTCGGTCACGGTCCACTTGCGCTCGGGCGTCGCGTGCATCGCGGCCAGTGCCGGGGCGAGCACCGGGTCGCGCAGCGCGGCCGCCCAGCCCCGGTCCACCGCGGGAGCCGACGCCAGGTGCAGCCGCAGCACCTCGACCAGAAGGAGCTCGGGCAGCTTCGTCGGTACCCCGAGCGAGGACGTCGAGGTCTGGGTGAGGGCGTACTCGATGTTCGCGCGCACCCACTCGGCCCCCGCACCGGGCGGCGGCGTCACGACGAACACCGGCGGCAGCGCGCGAAGGGATGGCTCGAAGAGCGGGTCCCTGCTGTGCAGGTAGCCGCAGACGACGTCCGTCTGCGCCCCCTCGACACCCAGCCGCAGGACCGGCATCTGCGTCCACGGCAGCGCGGGCAGGAAGGCGGCGATCGGCACCACCTCGGCGTCGGCCAACCCACCCATCCGGTGCTGGTCGCCGTACGGCAGCACGATCACGTCGCCGGCCGAGGCCCAGTGCTTCGGACCGTCGTCCACCGAGACCCAGCAGGTCCCTGAGGCGACGACGTGGAACAGGACGACCCGGTCGGTGCCGGGCCGCAGGAGGTTGGCGGTGACCGGCCCGGTCATCGACTCGTACGTCCAGGGTTCGCGGTACTCGGCCCGCAGGAACACGGCACCTTCGAGCCGGAGCCGCTCCAACGAGGTCGACAGCGTGGTGTCCGGATCAGGTGCTTCGGGTACGCGGTCATGGTCCGCGGCGACGCTCCCCACGAGGCTGATCGTGTCACAACGACCTATCGGAGGAGCACGATGAAGATGGCACTGTTCATGGACGTCCACACGATCGACGGACCCGTCGGCATGGCTGACGTCGAGAAGGCCCACGCAGCCGACCTGCAGACGCAGGGCGCCCACTCCGTGAGCTACCTGAAGTACTGGGTCGACGAGACGCAGGGCAAGATCTTCTGCCTCGTCGACGCCCCCGACGCGGAGTCGGCGGCGAACGTGCACCGCGAGGCGCACGGCCTGGTGGCCGACGAGATCTACCGGGTCGACGAGGGCGTCTGACCGTCCGACGGCGCCGCGGCCCGGACTTCCGGCGCCGCGGCGCCGATACCCTTTCCCGCATGGCTTCCTGGAGAGACACCACGCCCGACGCCGTCCTCGCGGACCTCGACGGCCTGGTCACCGCGGCGCTCAAGAGCGCCCAGGCGCTGCTCACCAAGAACAAGGGGTTCGCCCCGTACGGCCTGCTGATCGACGACGCGGGCAACCTCGCGCCACTCAAGCCGGCCGACGACGCGATGGACTCCCCGGAGACCATCCTCGACAGCCTCTACCTCAAGGCCGCGGCCCGTGACGACGTCCGCGCGGTCGCGTTCGTCGCCGACATCACCTACAACGGCGCCGACGCCGTCCGCGCGGCGATCGAGCACCGCGACGGCGGCCCGGCCCTGTCGGTGGTAGCGCCCTACACGAGCAAGGACCGCGCGACGAGCCCGGTCACGTACGGCGACCTCGAGATCGTGGAGGCCGTGCGCCGTACGTGGGTCTGAGGCTCCTCAGCCGAACGCGAGCAGGCTCGCGGTCTCCTCGAACATCTGCCGGTCGGCAGCGTAGGCAGCACCGGCGGCCGGAGCTCGGGCTCCACGGCCAGAGCTTGACGATCGCCTCACGAGCGGCGGCCATGTCCTGCGTCGGCCAGGGCCTGCGCGTCGTCGCTCCGGTCAACTGTCACGTCGGCGAGCGTCCGTCGCGGACAGGCGGGCGCAACGACCTCGCCGGCAAGTCGCCTACTTGACTAGATAGACAGGTCTGTCTAGGTTGGGTCTTCGTTGATAGACAGACCGGTCTACCTAACCGATTCGAGGCCATCGTGACCCAGACTCTCCCGAACGTCGTCACGACATCGACCGCCCGGGGAGTCTCGTCGGGCGCCGGCATCGCGATCCTGTCGTCGGTGTTCGTCGCGTTCCTCGCGGCGTCGAGCGCCCCGACCCCCCTGTACGCGATCTACCAGGCCGAGTGGGGCTTCTCGGCGATCACCACGACCGTCGTGTTCGGCGCCTACGCCGTCGCGGTCCTGCTCGCACTGCTCACGCTCGGCAGGCTGTCCGACCACGTGGGCCGGCGGCCCGTCCTGCTCGCGGCGATCGCCGTCCAGGCGCTGGCCCTGGTCATCCTCGCGACCGCCGACGGCGTCCCGGCGCTCCTCGTCGGCCGCGTCGTCGGCGGAGTCTCGACCGGTGCCGCCGTGGCCGCGGGAGGCGCGTGGATGCTCGACCTGAACCGCGAGAAGGGCACTCTCGCCAACGCCGCGGCGCCGGGGTTCGGTACCGCGTTCGGCGCGATCCTGGCCTCGCTCGTCGTCGCGACCCTGCCTGCGCCCACGCACCTGATCTTCGTGCTGGTCATCGGCGCGCTCGCCCTCCAGGCGGCGGCCGTCGCGCGCATCCCGGAGACCGCGCCGCGCGAAGCCGGCGCGCTGGAGAGCCTGCGGCCACAGATCTCGCTCCCCCGTCACGTGCGACGCGCAGCGACCACGGCGCTGCCCGTGATGTTCGCAGTCTGGGCGCTGGCCGGGTTCTACGGGTCGCTCGGGCCCGCACTGATCGGCACGCTGGTCGGTTCGCACTCGGCGGCGGTCGCCGGGCTCGGGCTGTTCGTGCTGGCCGGCGTCGCTGCACTGACCGTCCTGGCCCTGCGCAACGTCCCGGCCCGCGCCGTGATGCTCGTCGGCATCGCGACACTGATCACCGGGGTCGTCGGCGTCGTCGTCGGCGTGGAGCTGCTCTCGCCCGTCCTGTTCTTCCTCGGCACTGCCGTCGCTGGTGTCGGGTTCGGAGCCGGCTTCCAGGGCGGCATCCGGCTCGTCCTTCCGCAGGCGCTTCCCGACGAGCGCGCCGGGGTGCTCTCGCTGCTCTACGTCGTGTCGTACCTGGGCCTGGGCGTGCCCGCGGTCCTCGCGGGCGTGGTCGTCGTCCACACCGGCAACCTGCTCACGACCGCCCGCGACTACGGCTTCTTCGTCATCGCGCTGGCGCTGGTCGCGCTCGTCGGACTGCTCGTGCCGCGGCGTACGCTGCACCGATCTGTCTACGTGAGCCCGACCGAGGAGAGGTGATGACCATGGCGACCGCGACCGCGCGGGAACGGCTGCTGGAGGCGGCGGACGACCTCTTCTACCGGGTCGGGGTGCAGACCGTCGGCATCGACCGGGTCATCGAGCAGGCGGGCGTGGCCAAGGCGTCCCTGTACAACACGTTCGGCTCCAAGGAGGCCCTCGTCGAGGCCTACCTCGACGGACGGCGCGTGCGGCTCGTGGACCAGATCCTGCGGCACGTCTCGGCGTACGACGAGCCCCGCGCGCGGATCCTCGCCGTGTTCGAGGCGCTCTCCGAGATCGTGAAGGAACCCGGGTATCGCGGGTGCGCGTTCGCGCTGGCCTCTGCCGAGGCCCCGTCGGACGGCCTCGTCGTCCACGCCGCCAGGGAGTACCGGTCCTGGGTCCGTGGCCTGCTCACCGAGCTGTCCTCCGCGCTGGGCGTCGCCGATCCCGCGCTCCTTGCCCGCCAGCTGCACCTGCTCTACGACGGCACGAGCCAGGCGGTGCGGATGGACCGGAACCTGTCGGCCGCGGTCGAGGCCCGGGACGTCGCGGCGCTGCTGCTCGACGCCTCGCGCTGAGGTCCCGGCCCGCTCGCTCAGGCCGTCAGCGCGTCGATCCCGCCGTCGACGTACAGCCAGCTGCCGTCCTCCCGGACGAACCTGCTGGTCTCGTGCAGACGGCCACGCTGCCCGATCGCGGTGCCGTCGTCGACCCGGTAGTGGGCGACGAACTCGACCGTCCCGGACTCGTCCCACGGGCCGCCTGCGTCCGTCGCGACGATGTCGAGCCGCCGCCAGATCATCTGCTCGTCCAGCTCGAGCTCGTCGGGTCGCGTGCTGGGGTGCCAGCTCGCGACCAGGTAGTCCCGGTCACGCGTGGCGAAGGCTGTGTAGCGGGACCGCATCAGAGCCTCCGCCGTCGGCGCACGGCGACCTTCCAGCAGGTAGCGGCCGCAGCAGTCGACGAACGCGTCACCGCTCCCGCACGGGCATCGGTCGTCGTCCACATCCATCGTCGGCTCCTCGCGGCTGGGGTTCGCGCGGGCGAACCGCACAGGCTGTGCCGGACCCCGGAAGGGGATCCGTTTCATGATCGAGACAGTGCTCTCGTTCCGGTCAGGCCCATGTTGCCGTACGGTTGTCCCTGTAGTCGCAGTGAATCGCTTGTCAGAAAGCCGCGGGAGACCCGGCAGAACGTTCTCGAGGATCACCTCGGAGCAGGACGACGAACACCGCTACCACCGGTCCCGGTTCGCCGGGGTTGTCCATACCGCACGTGAGAGAAGAGAGCATCATGCCTGTTGGCACCGTGAAGTGGTTCAACGCCGAGAAGGGCTTCGGCTTCATTGCCCCCGAGGATGGCGGACCCGACGTGTTCGCGCACTACTCGGCCATTACGACGAGCGGCTACCGCACGCTCGAGGAGAACCAGAAGGTCCAGTTCGAGGTCACGCAGGGCCCGAAGGGCCCGCAGGCGTCGAACATCACGCCTCTCTGAGCCGTATAGCTCCAGAGCACGAGACCCCGGCCGATCTCGTCGGCCGGGGTTTCGTCGCATCATCGGCAAGTGCGCCCGAGGATGTCGTTCCACACGCACGTCTGCGCGCCACGCACGATGGAGGGGACCCCTCATGAGCTCGACAACAGCCCTACCCACCCGCGCCCGTGACCGAGCCGTCAGCGACTTCACCGAGCTGACACGCACCGTCCAGGCCGCCGGCCTGATGAAGCGTCGGCCCGCGCACTACGCGGTGCGGCTCTCCGCAGCCGTGCTGGCCGTCCTCGGCCTCGTCGCGACGATCATCCTGGTCGGCGACTCCTGGTGGCAGGTGGCCGTGGCCTTCGCCGCCGCCGTCATCCTCACGCAGGTCGCCTTCCTCGGCCACGACGCCGCGCACCGGCAGATCTTCGCCGACGGACGCGCGAACAACTGGACCTCCCTCGTGCTCGCCGACCTGTTCGTCGGCTTGAGCCACGGCTGGTGGCAGCGCAAGCACACGCGCCACCACGCCAACCCGAACAAGATCGACGCCGACCCGGACATCGACCTCGAGGTCCTCGCGTTCACGCCCGAGCAGGCCGCGAAGCGCACCTCGAAGTGGTCCGTCTGGTTCCTGCGTCACCAGGGCTTCTTCTTCTTCCCGCTGCTGTTCCTCGAGGGCCTCGCGCTGCACATCGCCGCGATCAAGCGCCTCTCGTCGCGGGACAAGCTCGAGCACCGCGCCGCCGAGATCGTCATGATGACCATCCGGCTCGGTGGCGGCCTCGCCCTCGTCTTCCTCGTGATGTCCTGGCCGATCGCGCTGGTGTTCCTGGCCGTGCAGATGGGCGTCTTCGGGTTCTACATGGGCGCCTCGTTCGCCCCGAACCACAAGGGCATGCCCCTGATCCCCAAGGACTCGCGCCTCGACTTCCTGCGCCGCCAGGTGCTCACCAGCCGCAACATCGGCGGTGGCAAGTGGGTCGACGTGCTGATGGGCGGCCTCAACCACCAGGTCGAGCACCACCTGTTCCCGTCGATGCCCCGGCCGTCCCTGCGTCGCGCCAAGCCGATCGTGCAGGCGTACTGCAAGGAGCACAACATCCCGTACATGCAGGTCTCCCTGCCCAAGTCGTACGCGATCATCGTGAAGTACCTGAACACCGTCGGCATGTCCGACCGCGACCCGTTCAACTGCCCGATCACGGCCGTCTACCGCGCCTGATCCGCCGGCCACTCGTCGAGAAGCCCCCGCCGCCCCCTGGGCCGCGGGGGCTTCGTCGTTCCCCAGCCGACCTCAGATGCCGACAGGACGTATCTGCGACGCCTCCGCGCTCTCTTCCCGACGAGGCGCAGCGCGTCGTCGCGACCAGGGGAGATCCATGACGCTCAGCACGACGGTCATCGACATCATCGGCGAGCACCACCCCGCGATCTTCGACCTGTACGGCCGGCCCTTCGGTCCGAAGGTTCACGCCACGACGCCGGCCCGGCCGATCGCGCTCCGTCCTGCGCCGCTGCCGCCCGGCATCCGCTCGGGGATCGCGGCGGGCTTCGAGCTCGCCGAGCTCGCCAGGTTCCACCACGCGACCCGCTCGTCGGGGGCTGTCGCGGTCTCGGACTACTGCGGCGACGGGGAACGCCCTCGGACGTCCCTCACACGACCGCTACCGACGGTCTCCGCGCCCTCGCCCGACCCGGGGATCGACTACCACCTCGGTCTCGCCTTCGCCCTCGAGCTCACGGCCCACACCTGGGAGCACACCGCTCTCGCGGACGATGTCGAGCAGGTGCACGTCGCTGCGCTCGACGAGACCACACGCCGCCTTGCCCGAGGGTGATCCCCGGGCCTTTTGTCGAACACGCGACGCCCGCTCCGCTTAGACTCCCTCCGTGATCTTCAAGGCCGTGGGCGAGGGCAGGCCCTATCCGGACCATGGCCTGACCACGGCCAAGCAGTGGGCCGAGGTCCCTCCACGCCAGATCCGGCTCGACGAGCTGACGACGACGAAGCGGACGCTCGACCTCGACGCGCTGCTCGCGGAGGACTCGACGTTCTACGGCGACATGTTCGCGCACGTCGTCCAGTACCGCGGCGTCATGTACCTCGAGGACGGGCTCCACCGGGCCGTCCGAGCCGCTCTGCACCAGCGGCCCGTGCTGCACGCACGGGTTCTCGTGCTTCCCAGCGACGACGCCGCGCGGGGGACTCCGTGAGCGAGCTCGATCGCAACCGGCAGCTGCGCCGCCGCCACATGCACGAACGACAGGCGGTCATCTTCGGCGTGCTGCTCGCAGGGCTGGCGCTCGTCGGACTGGCGTCGGCCGCCGTCTACACCGGGAACCTCGACCTCCCCGGCCTCGACCGGGCGATCGCGCAGGCACCCAGCCCGACCGTGACGCAGAAGCCGTATCCCTGCCCGCCGGTCGGCGCGATGCCGGCCGCGTACGCCACCGTCGTGGTGAACGTGAACAACGGGACCACGCGGACGGGCCTCGCAGCCGCTACCGCGGCAGACCTGGCCTCGCGCGGCTTCACGGTCGGCAGCACCGACACGGTCGAGGGCGTCGACGGCGTCGCGCGCATCTCGTTCGGCAAGAACGGCGTGACCCAGGCCTACACGCTCCTGGCGCAGTTCGACGGCGCGACGATGCTGGCGCTCGGCGGCGAGGACGCCACCGTCAACGTGGCCCTCGGCGACAAGTTCGACGGGCTGAAGCCGGTCGAGGAGGTCACTCTGGACCCGGCCGTCCCGCTCGTCCCACCGGCTGGTTGCACCCCGTACGAGGAGTTCGCCTCGACCGCGCAGACCCCTGCGCCGACGCCGTCGGGCTGACCGCCGGGTCTGGCCACCTGAGGCACAGGCTCGCGGACTAGCCTGGCATCCGCACCGCCACGGTCCCGATTCGGGTCATGTCCTGGGAGGTCCCCCTGCGCCAGAACCTGCTGAGCTCCAAGCCTGCCGTCTGGATGTTCTTCGTCCTCGTGCACGCGTGGTTGGCGTTCGTCGGTCTGGTGATGATCCCGGCGAAGGCGTTCTGGGACCTCGAGCTCTACCGGTACTGGATGTGGCTCGGCCTGCACCAGGGCCAGTGGCCCGTGCTGGGGGGCGACTGGGTGTACCCGGCAGGCGCGATCCTCCCGATGATCGCGGCGGCGGCGGGCGGCACGGGCGACCACTCGCAGTACGCGACGGTGTGGGCAGTCATGGTCACCGTGCTCGACGCGATCGCCCTGGCGTTCCTGCTGCGGGTCCCCCGGCCCGACCGGCCCGGCGACGGTGGCAGCACGACCGGTGCGTGGTGGTGGCTGGCGTTCCTGCTGCTGCTCGGGCCGATCGCGATGGGGCGGCTGGACGGGTTGGTCGCGCCGGTCATCATCGTCGCGCTGGCCATCGCGCTCAACCACCCGCGCATCGCGACGTCGCTGCTGACCGCGGCCGCCTGGGTCAAGGTCGCGCCTGGCGCGCTCCTGCTGTCGATGTTCTTCGCCGTCCGACGGCCCTGGCGCAGCGTCGTCGTGCCCGGCGCCCTGGTCAGCCTGGTCATCGTCGGCGCGGTCGCGCTCGGCGGCGGGTTCTCGCACGTCGCGTCGTTCCTCACCGAGCAGGACAAGCGCGGGCTCCAGATCGAGTCGCCCGGTGCGACCGTGTGGATCATCGCCGGGCTGTTCTCGTCGCAGGTCCGGCCATTCCTCAACGAGCCGATCATCACGTGGGAGATCGTCGGTCCGGGCACGCAGGCCGCCGTCGACGTCCTCGGCATCCTCCAGCCCGTGATGCTCGCCCTCGCCGTGCTGCTCCTGTGGTGGCGTCGCGAACGGATCGGCGCCGCCCTGTGGTCGGGTGGCCTGGCGCGCACCGAGATGCTGATCCGCGGCGCGATGCTCATCACGCTCGTGCTCATCGTGTTCAACAAGGTCGGCTCACCGCAGTACATGACCTGGCTGGCGCCGCCGGTCGCCGTCGCGCTCGCTCTGCGCCTGCCTGGGTGGGGCCTCACCGCCTGGGTCACGCTCGGGGTCGCCGGCGCGACGCAGCTCGTGTTCCCGTGGTTCTACAGCGAGGTCATCAACCAGGGCCCGGGCCTGACCCTGGTCCTCGCGGCGCGCAACGTCGCCCTGGTCTTCCTGCTCGTGCACACGGTCGTCGTGCTGATCCGGGCACCCCGAGCGGACCCGTCGCTCGAGGTGCCGACCACGTCGCTGGTCTCCGCCTAGAGCTGGCTCGCGACCTCGGACGCCACGAACGCCAGGTGGTCCAGGTCCTGCAGGTCGAGAACCTGCAGGTAGATGCGGCTCACCCCGAGCTCACCGAACGCGCCGATCCGGTCGACGAGCGCCGACGGGGTGCCGGCGAACCCGTTCTCCCGGAGCTCCTGCACGTCGCGGCCGATGGCCGCCGCACGGCGAGCCACCTCGGCGTCGTCGCGACCCGCGCAGAGCACGTTGGCCGCCGAGATCGTGAGCGTCTGCGGGTCCCGTCCGACGGCCTCGCACGCCGCCGTCAGCACCTTGACGCGAGCCTCGACGTCCTGGGGTGCCGGGAAGTTCAGGTTGAACTCGGTGGCGTACCTGGCCGCGAGCGCCGGGGTCTTCGTCGCGCCGCCCCCACCGATGATCAGCGGGATGCTACCGACGGGCTTCGGGAGCGCGGGCGAGTCCGTCAGGTCGTAGTGCTCGCCGTGGAAGCTGTACGGCCCGGTCGAGCTCCACAGCCCTGTGATGATCTCGAGCTGCTCCGCGAACAGGCCGAACCGCTTGGCCGGGAACGGGATGCCGTACGCGGCGTGCTCTCGCTCGAACCAGCCCGCACCCAGCCCGAGCTCGACCCGGCCGCCCGACATCTGGTCGACCTGCGCGACCTGGATCGCCAGGATCCCCGGGTGACGGAACGTGGCCGACGAGACGAGCGTTCCGAGCTTGATCCGCGAGGTCTCGCGCGCGAGGCCCGCCAGAGTGGTCCAGGAGTCCGTCGGACCGGGCAGACCGTCGCCCGCCCCCATCCGTAGGTAGTGGTCGGAGCGGAAGAAGGCGTCGAAGCCGAGGTCCTCGGTGGCCTTGGCCACGGCGAGCTGGTCGTCGTAGGAGGCCCCTTGCTGGGGCTCGATGAAGATGCGCAGATCCATGTGCTCCACACTCACACAGGGCGAGGGCCGAGGCAGATCGGTGCACAGGATGCGGACATCAGGTCGCCGGATACGGCTCCCACGTGCGACGGTGGTTCTCGTGACAGCACCTGCGTCGGCCTTCGACCCTGTGGCCATAGCCGACTGGCGCCGCCGAGTCGCCCAGATGTACGCCGACGTCCGGCGGATCGCCGCGAAGGACCCGCAGGCCGCGCACGGGGTGTGGGTGCAGCAGCGCGACGAGCTCTTCGCGACGCACCCTGCCTCACCGCTCGACGTCGTCACGTCCGCGTCCTTCGCGGGCCTGGACGTCGCGCCCTACGACCCCGCCTTCCGGTTCGAGGCGCTCCTCGAGCCGGCCGGTGAGCAGCGGATGGACGTCGCCACCGCGACCGACGGCGTCGTGGCGTTCGAACGCATCGGGACTGTGCGGCTCGGGACGCTCGGGTCGTTGGCCGTCTGGTCGCTCAAGACCTATGGAGGCGGGCTCTTCCTCCCGGTCCGCGACGCTCTGGCCGGTACCTCGACCTACGGCGGCGGCCGGTACGTCCTCGACACGATCAAGGGCGCGGACCACGGCATGGCGGACGACCGGCTCGTCGTCGACCTGAACTTCGCCTACAACCCGTCGTGCGCCTACAACCCGGCGTGGACCTGCCCGCTGGCCACGCGCGCCAACACGCTGGCCGTCGAGGTGCCCGTCGGCGAGCTGGCGTTCCCCTCCGGGCACGACGCACCATGACCGGCTCCGTCGCACTGTGAGCAGCTCCGCGCTCACCTCCATGTGGGCGTGGGACAACCCTGTGCTCCCGTCGGTCGACGCGCGCGGGCGGGGATACGCACCCGCCGCACCTGACGCCCTCGTCGAGTTCTGCGCGTCGCGCGGTCTCGCTCGGGTGTTCCTGTCCGCGCCGTGGGCCGCCGACGAGGGACCGGTGGGCGACTGGTTCGCTGCCGCGAGCACCGCGCTGCGCGAGGCGTCCGTGCAGGTCGGCCCGCTCGGCGGCGACCCGGGCTGGCTTCCCGAACCTGCCCTCGCCCTGACCTGGGCGCTCGCCGCGCTGCGCTCGGGCGGCGGCCACACCGTGCAGCTCGACGTCGAGCCGTGGACCACGCCCGCGTGGACGAACGACCGACCCCGTGTCCTGGGTCAGTGGCTGGCGCTGCTCGACCACGTGCTGGCCGGGCTGCCCTCCGGCGTCGGGCTCGGGATCGACGCGCCGTGGTGGCTCGCGCACGAGCCGTACGGTCAGGGGACCGTGCTCGACGAGGTGCTCGCCCGGGCCTCGTCCATCGGGGTCGTGGCGTTCAGCGACCACGCCCAGGGGCCGGACGGCATCGTGTCGCTGGCTGGTACGGCGGTCGTCGCCGCGTCGGCCGCCGGCGTGCCGTTCACGGTCGGCGTCGAGACGGACACGGCCGAGGTCGCGGGTGGCGCGCAGTACACGTTCGTCGACGAAGGGCCGGCCGTCCTCGAGTCCGAGACCGGCCAGGTGCGTGAGGCGTTCGCCCAGCTGCCCGGGTACGAGGGTGTCACGGTCGAGCACCACCGCGCCTGGCGCAGGCTGCTCGGGCTCGACGCGGCGACCGGCTAGACCTGACAGGTCGGGCACCAGTAGAGGTTGCGCCCGGCCATCGCCTCGACGACGACCGGGGTGCCGCTGACCAGGCACGGCAGACCCGTGCGGTGGTAGACCCAGTTGCGCAGGGTCGGATCGGCGAGCGCCTCGTCGGCAGACACGTCCCGCGTGACGATGATGCCGGTGCGGATGCCCTCGGCCAGGAGCACTGCCCAGTCGTCCCAGAGCGCGCCGGCGACCTCGCGCGGGACGCGGCGGCCCGGCGTGTGCGGGTCGAGGCGGGCACGGAAGAGCAGCTCGGCGCGGTAGATGTTGCCGATCCCCGCGACGACCGCCTGGTCCATCAGGAGCTGGCCGACCGCGACGTTGCGTGACGTCAGCCGCCCGACCATGACGTCCCGGCCCGCCTCCCCGGAGGTGACCGGGTCCGGGCCCAGGCGCGCGAGCGCCGTGGCCGCCTCGGACGGGTCGAGCACCTCGCACGCGGACGGCCCGCGCAGGTCGGCGACCGTCTCGTCGGACACCAGGCGCACCCGGACCTGACCGACCGGAGCGGGCGGGAAGTCCGACTCGTCGCCGGGATCGCTCGTGCGCTCGTCCTCACCCATGCGGACCGCCCGACGCAGGCGCGGCGCGCCCATGCTCCCGCGGGCGACCTCGCCCGGCGCGAGAGGGGTCAGTCGACCGTAGAAGTCCCACGCCCCGTACAGGCCGAGGTGGACGCGCAGGACGTCACCGGACTCGAACTCCAGGAACAGCTGCTTTCCGACCGCGCGGGACCCGACGAGGACCTGGCCGTCGATCCGCCCGGCCCCTGCGGCGAACCGCCCCTGCGGGGAGCTCACGGCAAGGCGACGGCCGACGAGGTCGAGCCCGAGCTGGCGGGCGATGCGGTGGACGGAATGACCCTCGGGCACGCCGACAGGCTAGGCGACCCGGCGAGGTCTGGTGCGCGAGGGTCAGGCGGCGACGTCGACCGGCCGCTGCCACACCCCGTCCTGGGACCGGAACCCGACGCGCTCCAGGTACTCGGTGCTCTTCGGGCCCGGCTCCACGACGAGCGAGCGGAACCCGTGCGCCGCGAACACGCCGCTGCGGCGGTACACGAACTCGCCTGGCGTGAAGTCCCGGAACCGCGGCGTCACCCAGTCGAGCTCGACGCGTCCGACGCCGTCACCCACCCCGCGCACGACGACCACCCCGACCGTCTCGTCCCCGCGCACGACGAGGAACGACGCCCGGCCGTTCTCCGGCGCGGTCGGCGCGTCGAGCTCGAACGCCGGCTGGAACTGCGTGATGTCGTCACCGTGCACCCGCAGGATGTGCCGCAGGTAGGCGTCGTCGAAGGACACCTCGACGACCGCGTACACGTCGTCGTCGTGCCGCTCCCGCGTCAGCCGCCAGAGCCAGTAGAGGTCGATCACGGTGATGACGGCGTTCATCGCCGCGAAGGGCCACACGCCGATGGCCGCGTTGTACCCGGTCGCCAGCAGAGCTCCCACCAGGTTGAGCACCCGGAACCGGAGCACTCGTGCCTGCGTGAGCGAGACGATGATGAGGATCGAGCCGGCCCAACCGATGACTTCCAGCATGCTCGAAGTAAATCGCTCTCAGGCCCCGGGTGGCGCACTCCCCGCTCGCACGGGTCGCGCGCCGCCCCGGTCAGGCGACGCGGAGTCGCGCGGCGGCAGCAGCCTCGGCCACAGCCGCGCCGGCCGCCACGGCAGCCCGGTTCCCGGCCTCGACCTCGGCGCTGATCCTGGCCTGGGCGACGATGGCCTGCTCGAGGACGTCGGTGATCTCGATGCCGATGAGCTCGTGCCGCTCGAGGAGCGCGTCCCGGAGGGCCTCGACGAGGTAGCGGTGCTTGGACAGCAGCCGACGGACCGAGCTGCGAGCGTCGTCGAGCACGGCCTCGAGCTGGTCGCGGGAGGGCTTGTCGGACAGCACAGCGGAGACCAGGTCGTGCGGGGTCGCGGCGAACGAGATCAGCGACCCCGTCATGCCGGCCGCGCCGACCATCTGGGCGGCGGTCCGGGTCGCGGCGGCGAGGTCTCCGGCGGGACCCGTGCTCGTCTGGCCGAAGAACAGCTCCTCGGCGACCCAGCCACCCATCGCGATCTGCACGAGCGCGCGCAGGTCGTACTGGGAACGCGTGTAGACCTCGTCGCAGTCGTTGTGCGCGAGCAAGCCGAGCGCCTCGCCACGACGGACGATCGTCAGCACCTCCAGGGTGCGGGTCGGGGCGACGAGCCAGGCCGTGACCGCGTGCCCCGCCTCGTGCGTCGCGATGAGCTTCTGCTCGTGCAGCGTGTACGTGACCGGCTGGCCGATGCCGACCATCTCGGTGATGCGGGCGTGCTCGATGTCGGCGTAGTTCATGGTCCGCGAGCCGCGGCGCAGGGCGTTGACGAGCGCCTCGTCCATGAGGTGCTCGATCATCACCGGCGTCCAGCCGCTCGTCGCGGCAGCGAGCCGGTCGCGCAGCGTCTGGTCGGAGAGCTCCTCGTCGACCGAGCGCGACGACAGGAAGTGGTCGACGAGCGCGCGCCGGCCGTGCACGTCCGGGGCCGCGAAGGACAGGCACCGGTCGAAACGGCCCGGCCGCACGAGCGCGGGGTCGAGCGCGGCGGCGCGGTTGGTCGCGGCGAGCAGCAGGATCGGCGCCTTGCCCGGCTTGCGCAGCGGCCGCTGGCGGTTCCCGGGCAGGAACAGGTTCGCGCGCGAGATGAACCAGTTGACGAACCGGTCGCCAGGCGACGGCACGTCGAACGACTGCATCTGCACGAGCAGCTCGTTGACCACGCCGCCGGTCGCGTCCGCGTTCAACGGGCTCAGGATCGCGCGCGGGTCGCGCCCCATGCGCACCTGGTCGAGCGGGCTGAAGGACGAGCGGCTCATGGCGTCGCGACGCACGCCGATGGCGTCGATCTCGTCGATGAACCCGATCGCGCCGCCCTCGGTGCGGGCCGCTTTGCGCAGCGCCTTGAAGTACGAGCGGATCTTCTTCGCGGTGCCGCCGTAGTAGACGGACTGCATCGAGGTCGCGGAGATGAACAGGAACGGGACGCCGGCTTCGGCGGCCATCGCCTTCGCGGTCATCGTCTTGCCGGTTCCCGGAGGGCCCTCGAACAACAGGCCGCGGCGGGGCGAGCCACCCATCTGGTCAGCGAACTGCTGGTGCGTCTGGAACAGCTCGAGCGAGCGGCGGACGTCCTCCTTGACGGCGTCGATGCCGATGACGTCGTCGAGCGTCACGTCGACCTGCTCGGGCCGCACGACGATGTGCGTCGAGCGCGACGTGATGCCCTGACCCAGGACCGCGAGCAGGAGGAGTGCACCGAAGAACAGGACCATGGTGACGAGGAACGGGTCCATCGGCGGGAGCCGGGGGATCACCGGCTTGTCGGCGAGCAGCCGGGCGATGACCCAGGTCTCGGCGACCAGCAGGACGGTCAGCAGGCGCACCACACGCCGGCGTCGGATCCGCTCGCGCGAGCGAGCGATGTCGTGGGCGCCGTTCTGCAGCGAGATGTCTGGCTCGTTCTGCACAGTCGTGCCTTTCCCTCGGCGCCTGGGGTCAGACGGCTCTGCGTCGCGGGAGGTGCGATCGGTTCATCGTCTGGCGGAACGGACAAACCCGCAAGATCGGACATATCGGGCCACCCGAATGGTCCAACGCGTCACTCTGACGGGTGTCGCAGGCGGCTCACCTGAAGCAGCAGGTAGTCACGCTCGGCGAGGCTCCTCGTGCGTCGCGACGCCACGAGCAGCTGATCGGCGGCACCGAGCGGGTCTCCGGCACGCTCGAGCAGGTGGCCCCGGACGGCAGCGAGCCGGTGGTGCGCGCCCAGGGACGCGTCGAGCGTGTCGAGCAGCGCCAGACCGGCCGACGGTCCGTGGACCATCGCGACGGCGACCGCACGGTTGAGCGTCACCATCGGGTTGCCGGTCATGCGTTCGAGCAGCCCGTACAGCGCGAGCAGCTGAGGCCAGTCCGTGTCGTCGGCCGACGTCGCCTCGTCGTGCACCGCCGCGATCGCCGCCTGGAGCTGGTACTCGCCGACGGTCCCGCGCGCGAGCGCGTCCTCGACAAGCGCGACCCCTTCCGCGATCATCGACGCGTCCCACCGCGAGCGGTCCTGGTCCGGGAGGGCGACCAGCTGGCCCTGCGGCCCCGTACGGGCGGGCCTGCGGGCGTCGGTCAGCAGGATCAGTGCCAGCAGACCGGACACCTCAGGGTCGTCGGGCAGGCTCGCGTGCAAGGCACGGGTCAGGCGCAGCGCCTCGACAGCCAGGTCGGCGCGGGCAACCGACGGCCCCGACGTGCTCGCGTACCCCTCGTTGAACATCAGGTAGAGCACCCGCAGCACGGCCCGCAGCCGCTCGACGTACTCGTCCGCCGACGGCATCCGGAACGGCCCGTCGAGCTCGCGCAGCGTCCGGCGCGATCGGCTCAGACGCTGCGCCATCGTCGCTTCGGGTACCAGGAACGCCCGCGCGATCTCCGCGGTCGTCAGGCCGCCGACGGACCGGAGAGTCAGCGCGATCGCGGACGGGGGTGACAGCGCCGGGTGGCAGCAACCGAAGAGGAGCAGCAGCGAGTCGTCTCCCGACGGGGTGTCGTAGACGGCCTCCGGTGGCGCGACGAGCTCCTCGCGACGTCGCCGGGACTCCTGCGCACGCCACGCGTCCACGAGCCGGCGCTGGCCGACGACCACGAGCCAGCCGTGCGGGTTGTCCGGCACCCCGTCGACGGGCCACTGCGTCGCGGCCGCCAGCAGCGCCTCCTGCAACGCGTCCTGGGCGTCCGCGAGGTCGCCCGACCTGCGCACCAGCACCGCGAGGACCTGCGGCGCGAGACTGCGCAGCAGGTCGTCGTCGACGGTGGGCTCACTCGGTGACGTCGGGTGCCTCCATCAGGGCGCGGACCTCGATCACCTGCTGGATCGGCACGCCGTCCGGTCCGGGGGCCGCCGACGCCTTCGCGGCGATCTCGACGGCACGGGCCTCGCTCTCGACGTCGACCGTCCAGAACCCCGCGAGGAACTCCTTCGACTCGGCGAACGGCCCGTCGGTGATGACCGGAGGCTGCACGCCGTCGCTGCGCACGAGCTTCGCCTGGTCCGGCCAGGCGAGCCCGCCGGCGCCGACCAGCTCGCCGTTGGCCACCAGCTCCGCGTCGAGGTCGTGCTGGAACTGGATGTGCCGGCGGAGGTCCTCGGGCGTCCAGGTATCGATCGGCGGCACGCCCTCGACGTAATACTTCATCAGCAGCATGTACTTCACGGTGCGCTCCCTGGTGTCGTCACGTGTCCGGCTCGGCCGGCCCTCACCCAGTGGTCGGAGCCGTGCGCGCGATCTCGACACGCATCCTTTCGCGCTTTGCCTGCGGACGGCAGGTGTCCGTCATTCGGGATTCTCCGCAGAACCCCTTGTCGGGCGCGCCGACGTTGCTACAACTCGCGGCGAGGTACGAGCACCAGTGCACAAGCCAAGGAGAACCCCCGTGGTCCACCAACCAGAACCGTCCGTCGTCGCCCTCGTCGGCAATCCTCGCCCGGGGTCTCGCACCCTCGCCGCCGCGCAGCACGTCGCCGCCCGGCTCGGTTCCGACGTCACGTCGGTCGACCTCGCGACGATCGGGCACGAGCTGTTCACCGCGGACAGGACGCTGCTCGACCCGGCGCTGCGCACGGTGGCCGGGGCCCGGCTGCTCGTCGTCGCGACCCCCGTGTACAAGGCCTCCTACACCGGTCTGCTGAAGTCCTTCCTCGACCTGTACGGCCCCGACGGGCTCGCCGGCGTCGTCGCGGTGCCTCTCGTGATCTCGGGCAACCCGGCGCACGCGCTGGTCGGCGAGGTCCACCTGCGGCCGCTGCTCGTCGAGCTCGGCGCGACGGTACCGACCCGCTCGCTCACCGTGACCGAGGCCGACCTCACCGACCTCGACCCCGCGATCGACCGCTGGCTCGAGCGCGCTTCCGGTGCGCTCGAGCGATCGCTGGCACCCGCCCTGGTCGGAGCGGACCGATGACCGCCGATACCCTTCGCCACCTCCAGGACGACCTTGTGCAGCAGGACGAGCCGCAGCTGACCCCCGACGCGTACAAGGAGGTCTTCCGACGGCACCCCGCGGGTGTCGCGGTCGTGACGTTCCTCGCAGACGACGGTCGCCCCGTGGGCTTCACCGCCACGTCGGTCATCTCCGTGTCCGCGGCGCCGCCGCTGCTGGCGTTCTCACTGGCGTCGACCTCGTCGTCGTGGGCTCCGCTGTCCCGCGCACGCACGCTCGCGATCAGCTTCCTGGCCTCCGGGCAGGACGACGTGTCGGCGCGGTTCGCGACGAGCGGCATCGACCGGTTCGCCGCGGGCGGCTGGACGGCGCTCGAGTCCGGGGAGCCCGTCGTCGACGGGGCCGTCTCGTGGGTCCGCGGCCGGATCGTGCAGCGCGCGCCCGTGGGCGGCTCGTACCTGGTGTCCATCCGGGCGCTCGAGCACGGGATCTCCGACGAGGCCCTCCCGCTCGTCTACCACGACCGCACCTACCACCGGATCGGCGACCACACGGCCGTCTGAGCGCCGACGAAGCGACCCGCCGAGACCAGGTCTCGGCGGGTCGCTTCATGTCTGGACCGTGTCAGGCGACCGCCCGAGCGCCCGCACCGACGAGCGAGCCCCGCAGGCCCCACTCGCGCGCGAGGAGCTCGTACGAGCGGGCCGTGTCGGACGGGTCGTGCGTGATCGTGGTGAGCAGGAGCTCGTCGGCTCCGGTCGCGCGGACCAGCGCGTCGAGGCCGGCCGCGACCGACGACGCGTCGCCGACGAGGCGGGTGTCGATGCGGTCGCGGAGCAGCGCGCGCTCCTGGTCCGGCCGCTCGTCCCACGGGGTCGTCGTGCCGGGGCGCGGGTAGGGGATCGCGCGAGCACCCGAGCGGATGGAGAGCACCCACGCGGCGAACGGGTCGGCCAGCGCCGTCGCCTGCTCGACCGTCTCGGCGACCAGCACGTCCGCCGACACGACGACGTAGGGCGCCGCCAGGACACCGGGCCGGAACGCGTCGCGGTAGGCGGCCACGGTCTCCAGGATCGTGGACGGGCTCACGTGGTAGTTCGCGGCGAGCGGCAGACCGAGCTCACCGGCGACCCGCGCGCTCTCCCCCGCGCTCGACGCGAGCACCCACAGGTCCAGGTCCGATCCCTCGACCGCCGGGCTGACCGCCTCGCGGCCGTCGTCGGAACGCGCGGTGCCGGCCTGCAGGTCGAGCACCGTGCGTAGCTCGTCGGTGAACGCGCCCGGCGTGCGTCCCGCACTCAGGTAGCGCTGCTGCGCGACGAACCGCGCGAGCAGGTCAGGGTCGCGGAAGCTGAAGGGCGGGTCGGCAGGGACCAGCAGGCCGTCGACGATGCGGTCCTCCGAAGAGCCGTGGGCACGTTCCGGCACGGCGCGCGGGGCGTCGCCCTTGTCGGGCGGCGGTGGGAACGACGCGCGTCCGAGGCCGAGGTCCACGCGCCCGGGGTGGGCGGCGGCGATGGTCCCGAACTGCTCCGCGGCGACGACCGGGCTGGTCGAGCCGAGCAGGACCGCGGCCGAGCCGACGCGGAGGGTCGACGTCACGCCGGCGGCCAGCGCGGCGAGCACGCCGGGTGCGGCGGACGCGACGCCGGGCGCGAGGTGGTGCTCGGCGAACCAGATCCGCCGGTAGCCCAACTCCTCGACGAGGCGCGCACGGTCGAGCGCGGCCCGGAGCGCCTCGGCGCCCGTCCCGCCCTCCCACACGGGTGCCAGGTCGAGCACGGACAGAGGGACGCGGCGGGTCATCGGGACTCCTGGGGGACGAGACGGGACAGGTGGAAGGCGGGATCGGAGGCCCGGACGGGGTCGTCGACGGGCTCGTCGGCAAGGTCGGCCAGCACGCGACCGATCGCGGGGCCGAACTTGAAGCCGTGGCCGGAGAAGCCGGCGGCGACCACCAGCGGACCGCGACGGTCGAGGATGAAGTCGCTGTCGGGGGTGGTCGTGTAGGTGCACGAGATCGGGTGCGGGTTGCTCGCGTCGACGCCGGGCAGCCACTGCTCCGCGTAGCGCTGCAGGAGCGCGAGCTGCCCGGGTTCGGGCGTGAACGAGCGGTGGTCGGGGTCGGTCAGGGGTCCGACGCCGTGGAACCCGACCTTCACGCCTTCGCCCGGCGTGAGGAGTCCGTACGTCCCGCTCGGGTAGGGATGCGCACCGAGCGGGCGATGCGTGAACGACGGCCAGTCGGCGGGATGCGCGAGGTCGAAGTGGGCGGGCTGCTCCTGGGTCACGACGAGGGGCGCGGGTCGCCCGAGCAGCGTGCTCGTCCAGGCGCCGACCGCGAGGACGACGCGTCCGGCCCGCAGGGGACCGTCCGAGGTCTCGACGACCACACCGCTCGACCCGACGGTCAGGCCGAGCACGCGGACACCGTGCCGGACGTCAGCGCCGAGCGCGGCGGCCGCGGACTGCAGCGCGGCGACCGACCGGTCGGCGTGCAGACGACCAGCGGTCCGGGTCTCGTGCAGCACCGTCCCCTCGAACCGCAGGCCGGACCACCGCTCGCTCGCCGCGGCCGGTGAGAGCACCTCGTGCGGGATCCCACGTGCTTCGAACGCTGCGAGCACGGACGGCGATGGCTCGCCGTGGCTCACGCCGCCGGTGAGCGTGAGCAGCCGCGCGCCTGTCGCGTCCTCCAGCTCACGCCACAGACCGAGCGCCTCGACCGTCAGGTCCAGGTACTCGGCGCGGTCGTAGGTCTGACGGTAGATGCGGGACGCACCGTGCGACGCGCCCTGGGCGTGCCCGGGCTCGAACCGCTCGAGCAGGACCACCGAGCGTCCGCGCCGGGCGAGCTGCCACGCGGCCGCCGAACCCATCACGCCGCCGCCGATCACCAGGTGGTCGACGTTCTCCATCGGGGGTCCTCTCGTCGCTGCAGATGACAACACGGTGGCCGGCCGGGCGTCCCCCGACCCCAGCCGGCCACCGTCGAGTGCGCTGGTGTGAATACCAGGGGCACTCGGCTCAGGATGGTTCAGCTGGTCTTGGGCAGACCCGGGGGGTTCGTCTCAGACGTCTCGATCGCCTCGGCCTCCAGGCCCCAGCGCTCGAGCACCTGCTGGTACGTGCCGTCCTCGAACGTGTGGTTGAGCGCCGCGGTCACGGCCTCGGCCAGGCCGGAGCCCTTCAGCGTCGCCACGGCGATCTGCGCGGTGTCGGGCCAGCCGCCGTTGAGCGTGCCGACGACCTTGAACTGGTCGGGCGCGGTCGCGGCACTGTAGGCCAGGCTCGCGTTCGGCCCGACGTAGGTGTCGAGCCGACCCGACTGCACGGCGAGCAGGACGTCGGAGTAGTTCTCGTAGTACTCCGGCTCGCCGCCCTTGATCGGCTCGAGACCGTTGTCGATGTTCTCCTGGTTCCAGGCCAGCAGGATCTTCTCCTGGTTGGTCCCGGAGCCGACGCCGATCGTCAGGCCCGCGATGTCCTTGGGCTCCTTGATCTGCTTGATGTCGCTGCCCGCGGCAGTGAGCCAGCCGAGCTGGTCGTTGCGGTACGACGAGAAGTCGTAGAGCTCCTTGCGCTCCTCGGTCACCGTGACGTTCGAGATGACCGCGTCGACGTCACCGGACTGCAGCGCGAGCGGCCAGTCGGCCCACGCCTTGACCTCGATCTCCAGCTTGAGGCCCAGCGCGTCGGCGACGAGCGAGGCGATGTCGGGCTCGTTGCCGATCGGGGTCTTCTCGTCGTCGGCCAGGAAGCCGAGCGGCGGGAGGCCACCGGCCGTCGTCGAGACCTTCAGGACGCCGGCCTCCTTGATCGCGTCGGGCAGCAGCGCGATCGCGTCGGCCGACTCGGTGGAGTGGATGCGGTCCTGGTCGGGGCTCGTGTTGATGGTCAGACCGGCGGCGGCAGACGCGGAGCCGGCGGGCTCGGCGGCGACGTCGTCTTCCGCGGCGGCCGATCCGCTGCACGCGGCGAGCGCCAGCAGGGGCGCGACGGCCAGTGCGCTCAGGAGCCGGGAGCGTCGGAGGGGTGTGGTCACGGGAGTGTCTCTCTTTCGGTGGGTGCGCGAGGGCGCGCGGGTGTGCGGGGACGGTCAGGGGTGTGTTCGGGCGGAGGAGCTAGAGCACCTTGTCCAGGAAGGCTCGGGTGCGGGCGTGCCGGGGGGCGTCGAGCACCTGGGACGGCGGTCCCTGCTCGACGATCCGGCCGCTGTCCATGAAGACGATCGAGGTGGCGACCTCGCGGGCGAAGCCGATCTCGTGCGTCACGACGACGAGCGTCGTGCCGGTCGCGGCGAGGTCCCGGATGACGTCGAGAACCTCACCGACCAGTTCCGGGTCGAGCGCGGACGTCGGCTCGTCGAAGAGCACGACCGCCGGCTTGACCGCGAGGGCCCGAGCGATCGCCACCCGCTGCTGCTGCCCGCCGGACAGCTGGCGGGGGTAGGCGTCGGCCTTGTCGGAGAGCCCGACGCGTTCGAGCAGGGCGCGCGCCTCGACGACCACCTCGGCGCGGGGGCGGTGCTGGGCCGAGATCGGGGCCTCGATGACGTTCTCGAGCGCGGTCAGGTGCGGGAAGAGGTTGAAGTTCTGGAACACGAACCCGATCCGGGTCCGCTGCGCCAGGACGTCCTTCTCCTTGAGCTCCTGCAGCGCCCCGTCGGAGCGTCGCTTGTAGCCGATGAGGTCGCCGTCCACCGAGATGAGCCCGCGGTCCACCTTCTCCAGGTGGTTGATCACGCGCAGCAGCGTCGACTTGCCCGAGCCCGACGGACCGAGGATCACGGTGACCTCGCCCGGCTGGACGGTCAGGTCGATGCCGTCGAGCACCTCGAGCGTCCCGTAGGCCTTGTGCACGCCACGCACCTCGACGAGTCCGGCGGCCATCAGAACCCTCCCTCGTTGGTGGGGCGACCGGTGCGGACCAGTGCGTTGCGGGCAGCACGCCCGTAGCTGGGCGGTAGATCTCGGGGCAACGGTCTGCCCGTGAGCCGCGACCAGGTGACGCCCAGTCCCCAGCGAGCCTTCTGGATCGGGGTCGGCGGCAGCTGACGCAGGGCCCCCTTGGCGTAGTGCCGCTCCAGGTAGTACTGGATGACCGTCAGGACGGTGGTCACGACGAGGTACCAGATGCCCGCGACGATGAGCAGCGGGACCACGCGCTGGTTCCGGCCGTAGATGACACCGACGATGTAGAACAGCTCGCCGTACGCGAGGACGTAGACCACCGAGGTGCCCTTGACCAGGCCGATGATCTCGTTGACGGCGGTCGGGACGATCGTCCGCATGGCCTGCGGCAGGATGATCCGCCGCTGCTGGCGACGTCTCGGCAGTCCGAGGGCGGCGGCCGCCTCGTGCTGGCCCTGGTCGACACCGATGATCCCGGCGCGGATGATCTCGGACGCGTAGGCCGCCTGCGAGAGCCCGAGCCCCAGGACCGCGGCGCCGAACTTGTCGATCACGGACAGCGTGTCGAGCTCGACGAACGACGGACCGAACGGCACCCCGAGCGTCAGGTGCGGGTACAGGTAGGCGAGGTTGTACCAGAGCAGGAGCTGCAGGATCAGGGGCACGGACCGGAAGATCCAGATGTAGCCCCAGGCCACGGACCGCAGCAGCGGCGACTTGGACAGCCGCATCAGCGCGAGCACCGTGCCGAGCCCGAAGCCGACCACGGCGGCCGCGGCGGTGAGCCGGAGGGTGCCCCACAGGCCGTCGAGCACGGACGGCCACGTCAGGTACTGCCAGACGATGCTCCACTCCCACCTGGGGTTGGAGACGAGCGAGCTGACGACCATCGCGAGCAGGACGGCGACGATCGCGGTGGCCACCCAGCGGGCGGGGTGGCGGGCGGCGTAGACGCGGGGTTCGTCGTGGACGACGACGTCAGACAGGTCCGGCTGGACGTCGTCCTTGTGCAGGAAGGCGGTGGACACGGGTACTCCGGGGTTCGGGGGGCTGCTTGCGGGAGCTACGGCTGCGGGGCGTCGTGCTCCGGACAGAGCCACTTCTCGAACGCCAGCGGGCCGATCTCCTCCGGGGGGAGGGTGGTGTCGAACAGGGGGTGCCAGCCGGTCGCCAGGTACAGCGCAGCGGCCTCGGGCTGCCGCGGACCGGTGGTCAGGTACAGGCGCTCGTAGCCGGCCGCGGCCGCACGATCCTCGAGCTCGGCGAGGACGAGCCGGGCGAGCCCACGGCGACGGTGCGCCGAGCTCGTCCAGATCCGCTTGTACTCAGCCGTGCGGACGGTCGGCAGACCGTCCTCGTCGCGCGTGCCGGGCCGGCTGAGAAGGTCTGCCGAGCCGAGCTCGGGCTCGGCACGCAGCCGGAAGGCGCCGCCGGCCACCGGGACCTCGTCCTCCAGGATCAGGACGAGGTCGCCGTCGGGAGCCGCGAACTGCTCCGCGGGATACCGCTCGAGCTCGGTGCGCAGGTCGGCCTCGGTGAAGAACTCGCTGTAGCGGGTCAGGTACTCGACCGCCAGCTCGTCGAGCATGGGCCGCACGGCCGGGTCGCTCAACGCGTAGGAGCGCACGACGCGCTCGTCGGTGGTCGTCATGCCGTGGCCGCGTACGTGTGAGCTGCGGCGGCGCCCGCGGTGCTGTGCAGGCCGAGCGTGTCGCGGAACGTCCGGCCGGGGTACTCGGACCGGAAGGCGTCCGCCGCTCGCAGGACCGGCAGCACTCCGTCGACAAGGGCGACCAGGTCGGTCTGCACGGACGCCGGCCGGACGGTGAAGCCGTCGACCGCGTCGGCGTCGAGCCAGTCGGTGACCAGGTCGGCGAATCCGGTGGACGTGCCGACGAACGCGAGCGAGCCGGTGTCCCAGCTGACGCCCTCGAGGTCGGTGAGCATGTCGAGGCGGGCCTGCGCGCTCGCGGTGTCCGGGCCGACGATCAGGTAGACGTCGACCAGGACGCGCACGTCGCGCGGGTCGCGACCGGCGGCGACGACCGCGCTCAGCACACGGGCGCGGGTCTGCGCGGCCTCGTCACGAGTCGTCGCGCGGATGCGCACCACGTCGGCGTACCGGCCGGCGAGGTCGATCTCGGGGGGCGTCGTGGCCCGCACGACGACGGGCGGGCGGCCCTGCGCGGGACGGGCGGTCGCCTTCGGCTTGCCGGCGGCGAAGTTCACGCCGTCGTGCGTGGTGAACCGCGGACGGACCACGGGCAGGTCGTCGGCGCTGTCCCAGAGCCGGCCGACCGTCGCGGCGGCGTCGGCGGCACCCTGCACCGCTGCCGCGTGCGCGGACGTGGACCGCGGACCGGCGGTCGGCACCTCGTCGAGACGCGTGCTCCAGCCGACCTGCCACCCGGCGCGACCACCGCTGGCCTGGTCGATCGTCGCGATCGCGGTCGAGATGTGCGCGGGGGCCGTGTGCGTGGTGCCGACGGCCGCGACGATCCCGATGCCCTGCGTGCGGGGGGCCAGCCGACCCGCGACGAGGGCTGCGTCGAGGCGGCTCGTGCTGCCGCCGGGGTGCAGCGCGAAGTCGTCGTCGAACACGACGAAGTCGAGCGCGCCACGCTGGGCGACGGCGACGAGCTCCTCGAGCCGGCCGGCGTCGAAGAGGCGCTGACCCTGGGAGCCGTGGGTGCGCCAGGCGGCGGCACGGGCGCCGGTGTCGGACAGGTCGACACCGAGATGGGCATGGGTGGACACAGGGGTATCCGTTCGTGTGGTGCGAGAGGTGGGGGCGCGCACGGTTTCGGGGTGCGGCGGGGCGCGCCCCGTCAGGGGGCGTGCGTGGGGTGGGACGGGGCTGCTAGGGGGTCAGCGACAACAGGAACGCGAGAGCATGGCGACGCCGCTGCTCGTGGAGCGGGTGGCTCCGATCGCGTTCATGGTCCGTCCTCTCGTCCCGGCGGGGCCGGGGCTCGCGTTGTTGCCGTGCGGGGGCTCGACGCCCTCCACGACCAGGTCCTCATCCGGGGCACCCCGCCACGCGGAGGGTTGCCATCCAGCTAGCCGGAGCTTCGCGCTGGAAATCTTGACCTTGTTGGTAGGAATTTAGGCGGCATGATTCCGGCACGTCAAATGGCTGGCCACATCGTGAGATCGGACATCGGCCCTGGTCACGCGGTGTTGGTCAGCAGGTCGCCTACACGTACTCGTGACGACGCAGCCACCGCATCGCCGCGGCACCCCAGATCGGGGGCAGGTAGAACGTCACGAGCCGGAACGTGATGGCCGTGGAGATCGCGATCGCACTGGGGACGCCGATCGCCTGCAGGCAGAGCGTGAGTGCCGCCTCGGAGACTCCCACGCCGCCCGGGATGGGCATGAGGCCGGAGAACAGCGACACGGCCGTGTTGATGAGGATCAGCTGGGAGAAGTGCGCGCTCTCCCCGAACGCGTGCAGGCACAGGCCCAGGACCGCGGCCTGGAGGAGCTGGGCGCCGAGGTTCCCGCCGAGCATCGCCGCGACCTTGCCGGGCCTGCGAAGGACGCCGAGCGAGGACTGCGCCGCGTGGACCTGGCCCGCGAGCGACGCCCGGATCCGCGGGACGATCGCCGTGACCCGGTGGCGCAGCTGCGGGACGACGAGGGTGACGACGACGCCGATCACGACCAGCGCGATCAGTGCCGCGAGCAGGGACGGGCTCGTCGACCCGTCATCCGAGCCGCTCGACCCCGTCAGGACACTCTCGCTGAAGCCGGGCAGCCCGCTGACCAGGACGACCAGGATCAGGCCGACCTCCACGACGAACCCGCTGACGCTGTCGATGAGCCCGAACGAGAGGGCTGTGGCGGCGGGGATGCCGAACTTCTGGAAGAAGCGGACCTCGAGCGCGAGCCGGGCTGCGGTCGCGGGGATGACCAGCGAGATGAACTGGATCGCGTACTGCAGCATGAGGACCGGGAAGTACCGCAGACGTGCGAGCGAGGCGCCCAGCGTCGCGCCGGCCGTCGAGGCCGGGATGAGCGGACAGAGCAGCAGCGCGGCGACGACCCAGGCCCAGCTCGCCGAGCCCAGCGCTTCGGCGACGCTGGCGACATCGATGCCGACGAGCAGCGAGACGACGAAGTACACCAGGAGCCCGACGAGCAGGAGCTTCCCGACCGACGCCGGCGTCACGCGTCGCAGACGTTCCAGCGGTGGTTCGTCGACCCCAGCGGCCGCGATGGCGCCCGCCCGCAGCTCGTCGATGGTCCAGCTCCGCGCCCGGACGTCCGCTCGTGTCCCGTGCCCGAGCGCGGCGGGCTGCAGGTACGGCAGCACGTCTGCCAGGCCACCGGCGCCGAGCGCGTCCAGCGCCGCGGCGACAGCCCGGTCCGGTCCGACGACCAGGGCCGTCGCGACGAGCAGCCGAGCCCGGTCGGTGCGCAGGTCACCGTCGTCGGAGGCCGACGCCGCCGCGTCGAAGTCGGCCAGGGCCACGGCGCCGTCGGGGCGGACGACGACCCGGGCACCGTCGATCTGACCGTGGCTGATGCCCGCGCCGTTCAGCGTGACCACCGCGCGCCACATCTCCGCGAGCAGGCCGTCGTCCAGGCCGTCGGGCTCGAGCTCCGCCAGCGTGGTCGCGGGGCTGCTGGTGACCAGGAGGGCGTCTCCCTGGACGGCCATCCCGACCGCGACGATGTCGAGCGTCGGCACCTGCGCCTGCGCGGCCAGGAGGGTCATCAGGGCCTCGTGCTCGACGCGCGACCTGCGACTGCTGCCCACGTGCGCCCGCTCACCGCGCCGGGTCAGGGCGGTCCACAGCGACCCGACGACCTGGCTGTCCCACGCGTCGCGCCCGTAGACGCGGACGCGCAGGTTCGTGCCGTCGTCGGTGCGTGCGAGAAGCATGGTTCCGGTGGGAGCGATGTGCGGGGTCGAGCGCACGTCGTCCACCGGCACCCCGAGATCCGCGAGCGCGACCTGCACCTGGGCGTCGGTCAGGCGCCCCTGGGGAGACCCGAGGATCAGGTGCGTGATGGCGGCCGCTGCGATCCCGACGGCGACGGCGGCCGCAGCCCCGAGGACGTTGGTCGTGCCCACCCCGATCGCGGCGACGGCACCCAGGGCGATGACCAGGCGGTTCGCGTACCGCCACGGCCGCGCCAGGTGCGGTGAGGCCACGACGACGATCGCCGTGAGCACCGCGACGCGGGTCGCGACGTAGATGGCCGGCGGTCCGGACGCGATCAGGGCCGCGACCGTGTCGGAGGGATCCGTGCCGGCCAGCGCCCCCACGCCCATCGCCGCGCCGAACGCGAGCGCGGCCGCGACCGCTTGGTCGACGAGCAGCCGGCGCCGTCCTCGGCTCACGGCGGGGAGCAGGACCAGCACGAGTGCCCACAGCGCGAGGAGGGCGTAGGCGATGTTCCAGAGCCAGCCGAACACCGGCTCGAGCCACGCGAGAAGGGTGTCCATCGCGTCGTCGGCACCCGACGGTCCCGGCGCGGCCAGGGCGAGCAGTCCCAGGGTCAGGAGCGAGACGGCGAGCAGCAGGATGTCCGTCGGGCGGCGCAGACGTGGTGCCTGTTCGGCGGACGACCAGACGCGCACGAGCTCGCGCACCGCGGTGCGGGACCGTTGCGACGGGCCGGGCATCGAACCTCCTGCGCAACGCGACGCGACGGACGCCGGCTGACCTGCGCGGCGTCTGGACGAAGGGTACTGGCCGCGGTGGCGGGCGAGGGCGCGATCAGACGCGCAGGTCGTAGGCCTCGCGGGCACGCGCGACCGAGTCCATGTTGGCCTCGGCCCAGAGCTTCACCGCGTGCACGACGGACGTCAGGGAGACGCCCAGCTCGGTCAGCTCGTAGTCGACGCGCACGGGCACCGACGCGGTGACGGTGCGGGTGACGACGCCGTCGCGCTCCATCGAGCGCAGCGTCTGCGTGAGCATCTTCTGGCTGACGCCGTTGAGCCGGCGACGCAGCTCCGAGTGCCGCTGCGGCCCGTTCACGAGCGCGACGAGCACGAGGCTGACCCACTTGTCGGAGAGCTCGTCGAGGAGCTCGCGCGTCGGACAGTCGGCGTCGAACGCGTCGTACCCGGAGCTGGGCAACGGCGGCATGGTCTCGAGCACGGCAGCCTCCAGAGGAACTGGTCGAACCCCATAGGCACCAGAAGGTGCCTACTTCCCAAACCATACTATTGCGCTGAGGATGACGGCGACCAGATCAGCGACCGTCAGGAGGACGCCATGAGCGCCGTCACCGTCACCACACCCGGACCCACCGCCACCGTCGAGATCGTCGACCAGCCCGTCGCCGAACCCGGCCGCGGCGAGGTCCGGGTCCGCGTCGAGGCAGCCCCGGTGCACCCTGCCGACGTCGCGACCGTCCGCGGATACTTCCCGGTTCCGCCGGCCGCCCGGTACGTGCTCGGCTGGGGGCTGGCCGGAACCGTCGACGCCGTCGGCCCCGAGGTGACCGACCTCGCCCCCGGCGCCCCCGTGCTCGCCCTGTCCGACTGGTTCGACACCCTCGTCGGCGCCCAGGCCTCGTCCGTCGTGCTCCCCCGGGCGTCGGTCGGCGAGCGCCCGGCGTCTCTCGGCGCGGTCGAGGCGTCGACGCTGGCGCTCAACGCGCTCACCGTCGCCCAGGCCCTCGACCTGCTCGACCTGCCCTCGGGCTCGACGCTCGTGGTCACGGGCGCGGCCGGTGGTCTCGGCGGCTTCGCGGTGGAGCTCGCCCGGCACCGCGGGCTCTCGGTGCTGGCGATCGCACGCGAGGAGGACCGCGCGTTCGTCGAGCGCACCGGTGCCCGTCTCGTCCTGCGCGGCACCGACCTCACGACGCTCGCCGCCGACGGCGCCCTCGACAACGCGGCCCTCGGCTCGGCAGCCCTCGACGCCGTCCGCGACGGTGGGGTGCTCGTCGCCGTCACCGAGCCGTCGACGCCCGCCCCCGAGCGGGGCATCCGCGTCTCGACGGTGCACGTGGTGAGCGACTCCGCGGGCCTCTCCCAGGTCGCGGCCCTGGCCGCCGAGGGCGTCCTCACGCCACGCGTCGCCGACACCTACCCGCTGGAGAAGGCCGCCGACGCGTACGACGCGGTCGCCGCCGGCGGGCTGCGAGGGGTCGTCGTGCTCGTGCCGTGAGGCCACCCGGTATCTGGTCCGGCGACGAGCGCTCCTCTTCTGCGAGCGACCCGCCCGGGTCGCAGCGCCCGACGCCGACCGGCGCGGGCCCGACCGATGGGGGTAAGTCATGGGTTTCTACATCAAGGACCTGTACGTGCAGCGGGTGCCGAAGTTCGTGTGGCACGACCCGCTCACCAACCCGCCGACGATCCCGGAGACGTCGCCGATCATCAAGATCGCCGCACTGTCGCCGCAGCTCGGTGAGCTCCGGCCGCGTGGCGGTGGCGGTGGCGTCTTCCTGCCCGCCGACGACACGACGCTGTACACGATCCCTACCTCCATCACCCCGATCGTGACCCCGATCGGTCACCTGGAGGAGGCCGACCTGCAGACCGTGCGAGAGACCCTCGCCGTGACGCTCAAGGCCGTCGAGCAGCAGATCGACCAGATGCAGCCGACCGCGGAGGAGCTCAGCTACGCGGGCTCCGTCCTCAAGGGCTGACCTCGGTGCACACACCTGGCGGGCGCCTCGCCCGGATGACCCGAACCGCGGTCGTCCGGGCGGCGGCGTGCGCCCGGTGGACCGGGCCCCAGGAGCTCACCGCGATCCTCTACCGGTCCGGGGGCACCGCGGTCGACCCGCACCACGACCCGCGCTGGCCGCGCTTCCTGGTCGACCGCGCCGAGCGCGCCCACCCCGACCTCGCCGGCTACGGGCACTCCCGCACCGAGCACTGGAACGCCTGGACGGCACCTGGCGTCGACGCGTCGACGCTGGTGCACAAGGTCTACGTGAGCCCGGCCGTCCCCTGCCTCCCCGACGCGCTGGCGGTGGTCTTCGCCACCGCTTCCGAGCTCGACGTGCCGTCGTGGAAGGTGGGCGCCGATGCCGCCGGCCTGCACCGCGCGGACAAGATCGTCCTGTACCTCCCGTCGGCTCGACGCGCCGACGACGTCGCCTCCCGCCTCGCGAGCGCACTCGACGGGCTGACCGCGCAAGGCGTGCTGTTCACGGGCCAGGTCGGGACGACGGGGATCGTCTCCCGCGGGCGCGACCACGGACGGCAGAGCTGGCGCGCGGTGCTGTGCCAGACCGTTGCCGCCGCACTCCACGAGCAGTACGCCGCGGTGGGCGCCGACGCAGCTCCGGTCGAGGTCGCCGACGCCGCGCTCGACCAGCTCGCGTCCACCTACGACGTCCGCGGCTGGTACCCCGAGACGCGGGTCCCCGCATGAGCGCCGCCGACGCCCTGTACGTGCTGCACCCCGACGTCGAGGTCGTCCCGATGGTCGACGACGACGAGGTGCTCGTCGCCCGGCGCGGCAGCCGCGTCCCGCCCCAGCTCCTGTCGATCGACACGATGGCGCTGCTCGAGCGCTTCCGGGAGCCCGCGTCGCTCGTCCAGGCCGTCCTCGCCTACTGCGCCGAACGCGGCACCGACCCGATGACCACGCTCGACGACGCGTTCGGGGTGCTCGTCGCGCTGACCCGCAGCGACATCCTCGTGGCCGACGGCACCGCGCCGGCCGGGCCGCTCCAGGAGCGGCACCACCTCGGCGAGCGCGTCGGTCCGGCGACCCTGACCGCGCGGATCCGCGTGCTGCGCGACAGCGAGATCTGGCGCGGCGTGCTGGCGGACGGGTCCCGGGTCGTCGTCAAGGTCGTCGACGACGACGTCCACGGTCCTGGCCTCGTCGCGCGCGAGCTCGCCGCGCTCGACCGCTTGGACGGGCACGTCGCACCCCGGATCGTCTGGCACGAGCCGACGACGACGGGCGGGACGATCGTCCTCGACGAGGTCGACGGCGACCCCGCCGACCTGGTGACCCTGGGCGTCGACGACGACCAGCGACGACGGACAACGCAGGCCGTGCTCGACGCCTATGTGGAGCTGCACGACAGCGGCGTCCTGCACGGCGACGTCCACCCCGGGAACGTCCTGGTGGGCTCGGACTGCCGCGCGAGGCTCGTCGACTTCGGGCTGGCCGGCACGGCGACCGCACCACCGCCCCGTCCAGGTGGCGGCGAGTACCTCGACCCGCAGGCGGCGGAGGCGCTGCGAGCCGGGACGGACATGCCCCCGCTGGACGGCCGAGCCGAGCAGTACGCCGTCGCGGCGATCGCGTTCCGTCTGATGACCGGCAGCGCGCCGTTCGACCTCGCGTGCGAGCGGGACGAGGCACTGCGCCGCATCGTCGAGGACCGCCCCCGCTCGTTCCTCGCCGTCGGCGCGACACCCTCCCCGGCGCTGGAACGCGTCCTGCGCCGAGCGCTCTCGCGCGACCCTGCGCGCCGCTACCGCTCGCTGCGGACCTTCCGGGACGCGTTCGCCCACGCCGCCGCACCACCGGCGACGGCCCTGGTCGACCTCGGCCCCGTCGTCGCGTCGCTGGACGTCCCCGGACCCGTCTGGGCCACGGCCGACGACGCTCGCGCCTCCCATGTCGCGTGGTTCCTCGACCGGGTCGCCACCCTGACCGGCGACGCCGAGGCCTACGACCTCGCGCAGGTCTGGGCCGCCCGCTGCGGCCACGCGCTCCCGCCTGCCCCGGACCCGCGGAGCACGGTCGCCCGGGCACACCGCGCGGTCGCCGGCTGTACCCCCGCCGGTCAGCAGGTCGCGCACGACCTCGCCACGCAGCTACGCCCGGATGAATGGGGGCGCGGACCGGTCGATGTCCTCGCCGGCCCGTGGGCCGGACTTCTGCTGCAGCTCGAGTGCACCCGCCCGGCCTTCGCCGTCGCCCCGGGAGCCACGACGCGCTGATCAGGCGTCGAGCTGCTCGTGCCCGGGGACCGCGCCCGCAGGTGCGTTCGTCAGCCCTGCGTCGTGAGGGTGATCGTCGCCTCGAAAGCGCCGCTGTTGTTCTCCACGCCGGCGTCGTTGACTCCGAGGTACAGCTCGCCGTCACGCGGGCAGACGAAGGTCGCCGACTCTCCGACGACGAAGAACGTGTCCGGTTTCTCGTCGAGGCTGCCGATCACCGTCATCGTGTTGGCGTCAGGGAAGCCCTCGACGTTGAACTGGTGGAACGCCGGGTCGAGCAGACCCGTCGGCCCGACCGTCCCGCTGTCGGTCTGGTCGTGCGACGCGGACCCGCTCATCGCGATGCGCAGCACGTCACCGTTCGCGCACTCGACCCCCATCGGCGTCCACACCTGCGTGGCGGGCACGCTGCGGTCCACGACGCTCACCGTCGGCGCGGCCGCCGTCTCGGCCGGCGACGGGCTGTCTGACGGTGCGCTCGTCGCAGCGGGCGGTGCCCCCGTGTCGGAGTCGGTTCCGCCGTCGGGCCACAGCGCGAACAGCAGCGCCCCGAGGACGACGGCCCCGCCGACGCCCGCCGCGATCCCGATGAGCAGGGGCCGACGCGAGGGGTCCGGCGCGTGTCCGTCTCCGGCGGAGCCCGACCATCCCGTCCCCGACGCACCCGCACCGCCCTGCCACTCACCGGCCCCGAGCCCCGACGACGGGACGACCGGCTGCGGCGTCGTCGGCGTGGACCAGTCGTCGAGGCTGCTCGGCTGGGCTCCGGTCGATGCGGGTCCGGGCGTCGGTGCGGACGCGGGCCTCGACGTGTCATCGGGTTGCCGTTCGGCACCGCCGTCGGGTTCGTTCGTCGTGTCCACAGCGCACACCTCCCGTCACGGGCGCACGCGCACAGAACACGGCGCCATCAGCATGGAGCGCTGATGGCTCCAGCCTGATACGCCCGGCCGTGACCTGTCCGGGCGGTACGGGTGGCCACACGGGCGCTGATCCGTGCCCTTTCGTCGGCCCGTTCGGCAGCCCGTTCGGCAGCCGCCCGCTCCCGGCTGCTGGACGAGGTCCTAGGTGGCATCCCGCCCGTCCAGCCACGTGAGAATCGCTTGGTTCGTCTCGTCCGGCAGTTCTTGCTGGATCCAATGACCGCAGTCCAGAGAGACGACGTCCACGTTCGGCACGAACTCAGGCAGTCTTTCCGACCTCAGGACCGCATCCCGATCGCCATAGATCATGAGCGCCGGCTGCTGGATGGTGGGGTTCACATCCGCCAGCAAGCGCCAGTTGCGATCCAGGTTCCTGTACCAGTTGATGCTGCCCGTGAAGCCTGATGTCTCGAAGGCGGCGACGAAGACCGCCAGCTCGTCGTTGCTCATCAGAGGCTCGCCGAGCGGGGTCTCAGCCCTCGCGAGATTCATGAGCGCCATACCTGGCTGAGGCTCTGCGAGCGGCGGCTCGTTCGTGCGGTACAGGTTGCGGAGGAACTGGAAGGTGTTCGCCTCGAGCACGGCGTCGGCGACGCCTGGCTGTCGATTGAAGTGGACGAAGTAGAAGTCACCGCCGAGCACGGCCTCCATGAGCTCGATCCAGGGCGTCTCTCCGCGCTCCTGGTAGGGCAGGCTCAGGGCGATCACCTTGTTGACCCGGTCCGGGTGCAGAAGGGTCAGTCCCCACACGACGAAGGCACCCCAGTCGTGACCGACGAAGGTGGCGCCGTCGTAGCCGTAGTGATCGAGAAGTGCGACCAGGTCACCCGACAGACAGGCGATGTCGTAGGCGGTCACCTCGGCCGGACGAGACGAGTTCCCGTAGCCCCGCTGGTTGGGAACGATGACGTGGTAGCCCGCTGCGACCAGGGCCGGCACCTGATGGCGCCAGGAGTAGGCGTGCTCTGGCCAGCCGTGGCAGAGCACGATGGGTCGCCCTGCGTTCTCTCGGCCCGCTTCGAACACCTCGAGCTCCACCCCGTTGACCGAGACAAGGGTGGGCTCGGGGAAGTCGACAGGGCGAGGGTCGATGCGGTCGTGGGTCGTGGGACTCGTGGTTGAGGTCATGTCGCCATCGTGCGGACCGAAACCGGTCACCTCCTGACCGGTTATCTGTGGGAGTTTGTCGGGGTGCGAGCTGACCGGCTGATGGCCACCCTCCTCTTCCTGCAGCAGCGCGAGCAGGTGACAGCGACAGAGGTCGCCCGAGAGCTGGAGGTCTCCGAGCGCACCGCCCGCCGCGACCTCGACGCGCTGGCCATGGCCGGAGTGCCCGTGTACTCCCTGCAGGGTCGAGGCGGCGGCTGGCGCCTCGTGGGCGGCGCCCGCACCGACCTGTCCGGTCTGACCGCGAGCGAGGCCCGTGCCCTCTTCCTGGTTGCCGGCCCCGCCTCCGCTGCGACGCCGGCCGTGAAGGCGGCACTGCGCAAGCTCGTCCGTGCCCTGCCGGAGCCCTTCCGGGTGCAGGCCGAGGCAGCAGCGTCGTCGTTGGTCACGGACCCGCGGCGATGGGGGGCGGCGGATCGGGTCGAGCACCGACCGCCCCGCTTCCTCGACGACCTCCAGGACGCGGTGATCCGCGGCGTCCAGGTGCGGCTCGGCTACGTGGACCGCGCAGGCGTCGAGACCGAGAGGACCGTCCACCCGCTGGGCATCGTCGCCAAGGGTCCGTCCTGGTACCTCGTCTCCCACACCGACGCCGGCCGGCGGACCTTCCGGATCGATCGCGTGTCGTCCGTCGACCCGACCGACGATCCCGTGCACCGGCCCGAGGACTTCGACCTTGCCGAGAGCTGGCGCGAGATCGCCGACGAGGTCGCCCGCTTGCGCACGCCCCTCGAGATCCAGGCGGTGTGCGTGCCCCAAGGGATCAGCGTGCTCCGGATGGCCTTCGGGGGTCGGCTCGAGGTGGGCGGTTCGACGACCGACGGCCGGATCGAGGTCGTGATCCGCGGCGGCGACGACGAGCACGTGCTCGCCGGCGAGCTGGCCGGGCTGGTCGATTGGCTCGAGGTGACCGGCCCTCCGGGTGTGCGAGACCACCTGGCGGCGATCGGCGACGCGCTGGTCAAGCGATACGGCTGACCAGCCAGAGGCTCGGCGCGGCGCACCGCGCGGGCATGGCGTCGCTCAGCGAGGCGTGAACGAGGTGCTGCACTTCCAGCTGGTCGAGCCCTTCGTCGCGTACACGTTCACGACGACCTTGTAGCCCTTGGTCGCAGAGGCGATGTAGTACGGCACAGAGGCCTTGCCCGCGGTGGACGCCGTCGTCTGCTTCCGGTTCGTCGTCGTCCTGTAGTACGCGGCGGTGGTCACCTTGGCGGAGCCACCGACGCCCGAGACGCGCACGGTGGTCGTCGTGTACTGGGCCGGTGCCGTGACCGACATCGACGCGGTGCAGCTCCGCGTCGCCGCGGCGGCAGGGGTCGCGGTGACCGCGACCGGAGCGAGGGTGAGAGCAGTCGCGAGGGCGACGGTGAGTGCGCGGCGCACGAGGGCTCCTGAGGCTATGGGCGGGTCGGACACACAATTCTGGTGCCTTGCCGCCGTCGGGCCGACGCCTCCCGCGTGACCCACGTCATGTCCCGCCCGAGCCGGGTCCGCGTTGTCGTGGTTCGTCAGGGTCCTCGGCACGATCGGGAGCGCCTGGCGGCCGAGAGTTCACCCGCTGGCTCGGCGACCCAGAAAGCGCGAACCCCTTGTCGAGACGCCCTTGGGCGCCCCGACAAGGGGTTCGTCACTACAAAGGGCTCGAGCTTCGTCAAGACCCTCTTGGCGGTAGCGGTGGGATTTGAACCCACGGTGGACTTTCACCCACACACGCTTTCGAGGCGTGCTCCTTAGGCCGCTCGGACACGCTACCTCGGGGAGAACGGTACCCGGTCGAGGGCCATCCCTCCGAATCGGACGTCGCCGCGGTCCGAGACGTACCGTGAGCGGATGAGCGTGACACCGTTGACCGCCGGCTCGCTGGCCGACGTCGTCTCCCTCCTGGCCGGGCACCGGCTGGCGGTCCTGACGGGCGCGGGCGTGTCGACGGACTCGGGGATCCCCGACTACCGCGGGCCCGACTCACCGCAGCGCACCCCGATGACGTTCCAGCAGTTCACGGGCGACGAGGGGTTCCGACGCCACTACTGGGCCCGCAACCACGTCGGCTGGCGGCACGTGCACCGGACGATCCCGAACGCGGGTCACAGGGCCCTCGCGGCGATGGAGCACCGTGGGGTCGTGAGCGGGCTGATCACGCAGAACGTGGACCTGCTGCACGAGGCGGCGGGCAGCACGCACGTCATCGACCTGCACGGACGGTACGACCGGGTCCGCTGCCTCTCGTGCGGCACGGTGATCCCGCGGTCGGAGCTCGCGGAACGGCTGGACCTGCTGAACCCCGGGTTCGTCGACGCCGTCGCGGACATCGAGATCGCGCCCGACGCCGACGCCGTCATCGAGCAGACGAGCCACTTCCGCATCGCGGACTGCTCGCGCTGCGGCGGCATGCTCAAGCCGGACATCGTCTACTTCGGCGAGAACGTGCCGCGTGAGCGGGTGGATCGCGCGTACGCGATGGTCGATGACGGCGACGCCCTGCTGGTCGCGGGGTCGTCGCTCACCGTGCAGTCGGGGCTGCGGTTCGTGCGGCACGCGGCCCAGACCGGCAAGCCGATCGTCGTCGTCAACCGTGGCGCGACCAGGGGCGACAAGTACGCGGCCGTGACGTTGGACGCGGGGACGTCCGAGACGCTCACGGACCTGTCGGAGACCCTTCCGACACCAGCCGCACGATGATCGCCTTGGACACGGGCGTGTTGCTGCCGAGTGCGGTGCTGGCCAGCGGGACCAGCACGTTCGCCTCGGGGAAGTAGGCCGCCGCACAGCCGCGGGACGTCGGGTAGGCGACGACGCGCTGGTGCCGCAGGACCCGGTCCGGTTCACCGGGCCACTCGCTGTGCACGTCCACCCGGGCACCGTCGGCGATGCCCAGGTCGAGCAGG
Source organism: Cellulomonas sp. P4_H4 (assembly GCF_056400865.1). Lineage (NCBI taxonomy): Bacteria > Bacillati > Actinomycetota > Actinomycetes > Micrococcales > Cellulomonadaceae > Cellulomonas > Cellulomonas sp. P4_H4. The sequence goes on along the minus strand of NZ_JBFUKL010000001.1, from coordinate 193,578 downwards.
TCGGACGGGTTCACGAAGATGACGTCGCGGCCGCCGCGGATGCCCCGGTAGCGGTCGTTCAGGCTGTACATCGTGGTGTTGAACTGATCGTGCGAGCGCATGGTCTGCAGGATCAGCCGGCCGGGCGGGCAGTCCACCGGGACGAGCTCGTTGACCGTGATCATCGCCTTGCCCGTGGCGGTCGGGAACGTTCGGGAGTCGCGCGGACCGTTGGCCAGGACGAAGCCGCCGCGTCGCCGGATGCGCTCGTTGAAGTCCTCGAAGCCCGGCACGACGCGGGAGATCGAGGACCGGATCGTGTCGTACGAACGCTCGAACGCCGCCCAGTCGATCGGGCCGTCGTCGCCGAGCACGGCCCGGGCCAGGCGCGTGACGATCGAGACCTCCGAGAGCAGCTGGTCCGAGACGGGCGTGAGCGCGCCGTGCGACGCGTGCACGGCACAGACCGTGTCCTCGACGGACACGAACTGCGGTCCCGTCGCCTGCAGGTCGACGTCCGTGCGGCCGAGCGTCGGCAGGATGAGCGCCTCGGCGCCCGTCACGGCGTGCGAACGGTTCAGCTTGGTGGAGACCTGCACGGTGAGCTCGGTCCCGCGCATCGCCGCCTCGGCCGCGGCGGTGTCGGAGATCGCGGCGACGAGGTTCCCCCCGAGCGCGAACCACACCGTGATCTCGCCGCGTCGCATCGCCTCGATGGACTGCACGGAGTCGAGCCCGTGGGCCCGCGGCGGCTCGAACGAGAACTCCTCGCGCAGCGAGTCCAGGAACCAGTCGGGGGCCTTCTCCCAGATGCCCATCGTCCGGTCGCCCTGCACGTTGCTGTGCCCGCGGATCGGCGAGGCACCCGCGCCCGGCTTGCCGATGTTCCCCCGCAGCAGCAGGAGGTTGACGATCTCCTTGATCGTGTCGACGCCCTTGCGGTGCTGCGTCAGCCCCATCGCCCACGTGATGATCACGCGGTCTGCGGCGAGGTAGCGGTCGGCGAGCTCGTCCATCTCGGCGAGCGTCAGACCGGTCGCGGCGAGCACCTCGTCGAGGTCCAGATCCGCGAGGTGCTCGCGGAAGGCGGCCAGACCCAGCGTGTGCTCCGTCAGGAACGCGTGGTCCACAACGGTCCCCGGAGCCCGGTCCTCGGCCTCGAGGACGCGCTTCGACAGGAGCTGCAGCAGCGCCATGTCACCACCGCTGCGGATCTGCAGGAACTGGTCGGCCATGTCCGTGCCGCGGCCGACGATGCCGCGCACGGTCTTGGGGTTCTTGAACCGTCGCAGGCCCGCTTCTGGCAGCGGGTTCACGGACACGATCGACGCCCCAGCCCGTTTGGCGTCCTCGAGGGCGGTGAGCATCCGGGGATGGTTCGTGCCCGGGTTCTGACCCATGACGATGATGAGGTCGGACTTCTCGAAGTCGTCGTACGCGATGGTCGACTTTCCGATGCCGAGCGTCTCGATCATCGCGGTGCCCGTCGACTCGTGGCACAGGTTCGAGCAGTCGGGCAGGTTGTTGGTGCCGAAGGCCCGGACGAACAGCTGGTAGACGAACGCCGTCTCGTTGGCCGTGCGCCCGCTCGTGTAGAACGCGGCCTGGTTCGGGGAGTCGAGCCCGTGGAGCTTCTCGGCGACGAGCCGGAAAGCAGCATCCCAGCTGATGGGCACGTAGTGGTCGCTGCCGGCGGGCTTGTGGACCGGTTCGACGAGCCGGCCCTGCGAACCGAGCCAGTACTCCGACCGGGCCTGCAGGTCGGTGACGGAGTGCTCCGCCCAGAAGCTCGTCGGGACGGTCAGTGCGGTGGCCTCCCAGCTCACGGCGCGCGACCCGTTCTCGCAGAACTCCGCCAGCTTGCGGTGCTCCGGGTCGGGCCACGCGCAGCTCATGCAGTCGAAGCCCTCGCGCTGGTTGACCTTCGAGAGCAGGCTCAGCGACCGCGCCGGCCCGAGCTCGTCGAGCGCGTACCGCACCGAGCTGACGACCGAGGGGAGCCCGACGGCCCACGCCTGCGGGGGCTCGACGCTCAGGTGGTCGTACGACGGGTCGTCGACCGGCGGCTTGCGCGCCACTAGACCGAGACCTTGACCAGCACGCGCTCGGGCCGCGTGTAGACGACCATCGACGACCCGCGCAGGAACCCGACGAGCGTGATCCCGGCCTCCTGAGCGAGATCGGCGGCGAGCGAGGACGGCGCGGACACCGACGCGAGGAACGGGATGCCCGCCATGAGCGCCTTCTGCGTGAGCTCGAACGACGACCGGCCGGAGACCATGAGCACCGTGCCGCGCAGCGGCAGCAGACCCTGCGTCAGCGCCCAGCCGACCACCTTGTCGACCGCGTTGTGCCGGCCGACGTCCTCGCGCAGCACGAGCAGCTCGCCCGTCGCACCGTCGAACAGCCCGGCGGCGTGCAGACCGCCGGTCTTGTCGAACACCTCCTGGTGCTCGCGCAACCGGTCCGGGAGCGTCGCCAGCAGGTCGGCGGGCACGACGAGCTCGTCGTCGGCGACCGTCCAGTGCGAGTGGGTGCGCACGGCGTCGATGCTCGCCTTGCCGCACAGCCCGCACGACGAGGTCGTCGTGAAGCTGCGCGCGAGGCTCGGGTCGGGTGCGGGAACCCCACGGCCCAGCGTGACGTCGAGGACGTTGTACGTGTTGACACCCTCGTCGGTGGTGCCCGCGCAGTAGCGCGCGGCCGCGAAGTCGTCGGCCGAGGACACCACGCCCTCGGAGACCAGGAACCCGGCGGCAAGCTCGACGTCGTGGCCCGGGGTGCGCATCGTGACGGCGAGCGGACGCCCTGCGACGCGGATCTCCAGCGGCTCCTCGGCGGCCAGCAGGTCCTCGGTGCCACGCGTGTCGCCGTCGCCGGCGCTGTCCACGACGATCCGTGTCACCCGTCGCCGCACCGCGATTCTCTGCACCACCCGATGCTAGGACCGATGCGCCTCGAAGAAGGCTGTCAGCAGGGCCGAGCACTCGTCTGCACGCACGCCCCCGACCACCTCGACCCGATGGTTCAGACGTCGGTCGCGCACCACGTCCCACTGCGATCCGCACGCCCCGGCCTTCGGGTCCCACGCACCCAGGACCAGCCGCGGCACGCGGGCCAGCACGGTCGCGCCCGCGCACATCAGGCAGGGCTCCAGGGTCACGACGAGGGTGCAGTCGTCCAGCCTCCACCGGTGCAGGGTCGCCGCGGCCTCCCGCAGGGCGTGGACCTCGGCGTGACCCGTCGGGTCGGCGGACGCCTCACGCGTGTTGTGGCCCCGGCCCACCACCGCACCGTCCGGCCCGAGCACCACGGCGCCGACCGGGACGTCGGCGGTGAGCAGCGCGAGCCTCGCCTCGTCGATCGCCAGGCCCATCGAGCGCTCGTCGGCGGCGCGCGGCGATGTCATGGCGCACATCCTCCCAGTAGGTTGTGGCCATGCGCCTGCACGTCGCCGACCACCCGCTGGTCGCCCACAAGCTCACCGTCCTGCGCGACATCCGTACACCGTCGCCCACGTTCCGGCTCCTCGTCGACGAGCTGGTGACGCTCCTGGCCTACGAGGCCACGCGTGACGTGCGCACAGAGGCCGTCGAGATCGTCACGCCCGTCGCCCCGACGACCGGCACCAAGCTCGCCGACCCCCGTCCGATCGTCGTGCCGATCCTGCGCGCCGGGCTCGGCATGCTCGACGGCATGACCCGCGTGCTGCCCACCGCGGAGGTCGGCTTCCTCGGCATGCAGCGCGACGAGGAGACGCTCGAGGCGATCACGTACGCGAACCGCCTGCCCGACGACCTGTCGGGTCGCCAGTGCTTCCTGCTCGACCCGATGCTGGCCACCGGCGGCACGCTCGTCGCGGCGATCGACTACCTGCTGCAGCGCGGCGCGCGGGACGTGACCGCGGTGTGCCTGCTCGCGGCGCCCGAGGGCCTCGCGGTCGTCGAGCAGTTCGTCGGGGACCGGGCCGAGGTGAAGATCGTCGTCGCGGCGGTCGACGAGCGGCTGAACGAGAAGGCGTACATCGTCCCGGGGCTCGGCGACGCGGGCGACCGGCTCTACGGCATCGTCTGAGGGCTTCCGCCGGTGGCCACCCTGTAAGACGCGGGCGAAATCCCTTGGTCGTGCCCTCCGGAACGTGCCAGAGTCACGCCTCGTGACCCACACGTGCGCCTGTTATCGATCCTGAGCACCTCAGCGACCGACGACCATCGCGCCCCCGACCGGGCGGCGCCGCGCACCGGAGACGTCCCATGGCACTACCCCGATCGGCCCCTCGCACCATCGCCCCGACTGCGGGCCTCGTGCTCTACGTGAGCCTGCCTGCCCAGACGGAGCTCGGTGCGGGCGACCTCGCCGAGGCCGCCGAGCTGCTCCAGGAGATGGCCCTCGAGCTGATCCCCGGCGCCGAGTCGTACGCGGCGCTCTCCTTGGCACCGGCGGGTTCCGACGACATCCACCGCCTCGGCGAACGGCTCACGCACCTGCGACTCGTCGCGCGCGCGCAGGACGCCGGCTGACGACGCCGCCCGAAGACGCGCTGTCGGGCTCGGGTCAGGGGGTGCGAGCCCGGCAGCGCCTCCGGTCGCCGGTCCACCACACGTTGCTTACCGTGGGTCATATGCGCATCGCGATCGCGGGCGGGCACGGGCAGGTCGCCCGACACCTCTCGCGCGCACTGACCGCCCGCGGCGACGTCCCGCTCGCGCTCGTGCGCCAGCTCGGGCACGTGAACGACGTGCTTGGGGACGGTGCGGAGGCGGTGGTCCTGGACCTCGAGCGCTCGAACGCGCGCGACGTCGCCGAGGCGATCTCCGGGGCGGACGCGGTCGTGTTCGCGGCCGGGGCCGGACCGGGCAGCGGGATCGCGCGCAAGGACACGGTCGACCGGGCCGCTGCCGGCCTGCTCGCCGACGGAGCCGAGCAGGCCGGCGTGCGCCGGTACGTCCTGATCTCCTCGCTCGGCGCCGGCGCACCGCCACCGATGGGGACCGAGGACGTGTTCGCCGCCTACCTCGTCGCCAAGCGGTCCGCGGAGCTCGACCTGCGCGCGCGGGACCTGGACTGGACGATCCTGCGTCCGGGCAGGCTGACCGACGAGCAACCCACGGGCACGGTGCAGCTCGAGGACCGGGTACCGCACGGAAGCATCTCGCGTGCCGACGTCGCGCAGGTGCTGGCCGCGCTGCTGCACGAGCCGCGGTCCGCGGGCCTGGTGCTCGAGCTCGTCAGCGGCGACCTGGCGATCGACAGCGCGATCACGGCCACGCTCGAACCGGCGGGCTAGCGGTCTGCGGCGTCGATCGACGGCGGGGTCGTGCGCAGCGTGATCGCCCCGATCAGGTACTGGTCGCCGCTCGTGCTCGCGGTCAGCCTGCTCACGTCGCACGCGAGCGTCTGCGGCGCGAAGCCCTTGGCGTCCGTGCCGAGCGAGTTCGCAGCGCGCCATCCGGTGGCCGTCGAGTCGAACGCGTTGGTGTTCGCGCCGCCCGCCACGAACCCGGTGCCGCCCCAGCGTTGCGGCGTCAGGGCGTGCTGCTGCGCGGGGACGGTGCACGTGTCCCCGAGCACCAGCCTGTCGCCGGTGCCCGTGCGGTCGCCCTCCCAGGCGACGACACCGATCCGGGCGTTCGTGCCCGCCTCGGCGGCGAACTCGAACGGGGTCGGCGCGTACGACGTGCCGACCCATGAGCCACCGTCGTAGACCGTGACCGACGCGTCGCTGCCCGGCGCGGCGTAGACGACGACGAGCGACCAACCTGCGTAGTACGTCTTGTCGGCGTCCTTGCGGGTGTTGCTCACGGCGACGTCGGCCACCGACCACGTACCCGAGCCCAGCTCGGCGACCTGTTCCGTGACGTCGGCGAACGACTGGTAGTACTGACGGCCGGAGTTGTCGGTCGGCTGCGAGAGCGTCTCGCCGACGACGCTGACGTAGGTGCCCGACGGACCCCGCAGCTCGGCCTTGTGCAGCGGTCCGCTCCACGTGTCGTAGGCGCCGGCCACGGCGGACCAGTAGAGGCCGGCGAACGCGATCTCGCGCCCGGCGGGGACGGACAGGACCGTCGAGGAGGACACCGGGACCTTCGCACGCTTGCCCGGGACGGGCTTGGCGTCGTCGAGCGGGATCATCTCGAGCGAGTTGTTGTCGGCCGTGCCGCTGTTCAGCGCGTTCGTGCACACGGCGAGCTTCGTGTCGCAGGACAGCAGCGGCGCGCCGACCTCGGTCACGTTCCAGCCGCCGTCGAACCGGACGCGGGGTGACAGCCCGCCGGACGACGTGGTCACCGTGCTGCTCGAGCTCACGCGGGCCGCCCCGGTCGCGGCGGCCTCGACGCGCACGGCGTCCTTGGCGCTCCCGGTGACCGTCACGTTGACGAGGCCCTGGACGGCGGCGCCGGCCGCGATCGTGCCGAAGTTGCAGATGACCACGCGCTTGGTGGACGGCACGCAGGCGCCGGTCTGGACGCCGCCCTCGTCGGGAGCGAACCGCACGTTGGGCGGCAGGTTGACCGTCGCGACGACCGCGTCGGCGTCGACGCCCTCTGCCACCGACACGGTGAAGCTCACCGTGCCGGCGCCCTTGTAGAGCAGCACGGTCGGGTCGCCCTCGGCCAGCGACAGCACGGGCGCGGTCGACGTGATCGCGACGCCGAGCGGGGGACCGGAGTCGGCGTCGGCAGCAGCCGCCGAGACCGTCAGCGAGCCCAGTGGTCCGACGAAGCCGGGCAGGGGCGTCAGCGTGACCGGTAGCGCGAGCGAGCCACCCGGCGCGATCGACCCGGCCGTGCACGTGCCGACCCCGCAGGCCCACGTGTCGTCGTCGACCGTGACCTGGACGCCCTCCGGTGCCGTCAGGCTCACGCTCACGGCCGACGACGGCAGGTCGCCGGTGTTCGTCACCGAGAGCTTGACGAGCGTGCTCCCGCCGAGCGCCACGGTCGCGGACGGGTCTCCGACGACGTCGAGGGAGGCGGGCCGGACGAGCTCGAACGCCGCGATGCTCTGGTAGGGCGCCTGCCGACCACCCGGGGCGAGGAGCACCGACAAGGTGCGCGTGGTGACCGCGTCCGGGGTGCCCGCGGTGAGCGCGAGCGTCAGCGGCGCCCCGGTCCGAGCGGCGAGCGCGTCGATCTGGCAGGTCAGCGTCGAGTCCTCGACCGCGGCGGCCTCCGGAACAGCCCCGACCGCGGACGTGCAGGACCACGGGCTCGACCCCGGGGCGAGCGCGCCCGTGACGCCGGCCGGCAGGACGATGGTCGCCGATCCGGTGCCGGGCGCCAGCGCGCTGCCACCCACGTTGCCGACGTCCAGGGCGAGGTTGCGCGTGCGACCACTGACGAGCTGCAAGGCGGGAACCGGGGAACGCAGCGCGAGCCTCGCCGGCGACGCAGCGATCTTGACCTTGATCGGTGGGGCCGTGTAGCTGATGCCCGCACCGTTCACGACGAGCCCCACCTCACCGTCGGACCGGTCGTAGGACTCGTCGACGGCGACCCGGAGCGTCAGCGTCGACGTCGTCATGGGCGGCAATGTTTCGAGGGTGCACCGGGCGCCCGTCGGGACGTCCGTGCAGATCCAGCCCGCGCCCACGGACACGGGCGCGAACCGGCCGGTGGGGCCGGCGAACGCGGCCCCGGAGATGCCGTCGAGCGTGACGCCCTCCGGGAGGGTCACCTGCGCGACGAGGTTCGTGGCTGCGGTGCCGCCGGTGTTGCGCACGCCGACCGCGAGCTCCTGGCCCGCCAGACCTGCCTCGAGGGCGAGTCCACCGTCAGGCAGCTCGACGGTGACGTCGGCCGGGGCCACCGGGGGCGTGGTCGGCTCCTCCGTGGGCTCTTCCGTGGGCTCCTCGCCGGGGGGCTCCTCGACTGGGGGTTCCTCGGTCGTCGGCTCGTTCGCGGTGCCGTCCGTGGTCAGCGGCGCCGTCGAGTCGTCGGCCGTGTCCTGCGGCAGCTGGTCCTCGGGGAACACGGTCGGCAGGTCGGTCGGCTGCACCGAAGGAGCAGCACCAGGCGACGTCGGCTCGGGTTCGCTCGACGCGGACGGCGACGCCGACTCGGACGTCGTCGGCGCGGCCACGGGGGCCCCACCGTCGCCGGGACCCGACAGAAGGCTCACGATGCCTACCGTGGCGACAGCCGCGAGCGCCACGCCACCGACGACCGCAGCCGCGGCGCCGAGCGGGATGGTCGCGATGAATGCTGCGACGCCTCCAGCGGCCGCCGCACCACCGACCGCACCCGCCGTGGCCGCGCCCGCACCGACACCGACACCCGCCGCCGCGCTACCGGACGTCGCCGCCGCGGCACCGGCGCCCGCACCGCCGACCGCCGCCGTACCGCCGGCGGCCGCTGCACCTGCACCTGCACCGCTGGCCGCACCGCTCGCCGCGCCACCGGCCGCGCCGCCCGCCGCACCGGCGCCCGCACCGGTCGCTGCGGCACCGGCCGCGAGGCCACCGCCCACGGGGAGCAGGACACCGAGGGCTCCGAGTCCGGCGAGGCCCAGCACGAGCGGGGCGATGACGGCACGCATGCCGTGGTTGACGTCGCCGAGCTCGAGCACGAGGCCGCGACACGTGCCGCAGTCCTGGAGGTGAGCCTCGACCTGCGCGGTCTCCCGCGAGCCCAGACCGCCCCGGACGTAGGAGCCGAGCTTGCCGGAGACCGCACGACAGCCCTCGTCGAGCGGGTCCTGCAGGTGCTCCTGGAGGTACGCCTGCCGGAGCCCCTCACGTGCGCGGTAGGAGAGCGCGGCGACGCCGTTCGCGGTGAGCCCGAGGATCGGCGCGATCTCTGCGGGGGTCAGGTTCTCGACCTCGGTGTGCCACAGGACCGCCTGCCAGCGCTCAGGCAGCGAGTGGAACGCACGCGCGACGACACCACGCTCGAAACCTGCGAGGGCGGGGTCCTCGGCGGTGGGCGCCATGACGGTGCCGCGCTCGAGGACCGCGACGTCGTCGGTCGGCTCGACACGCCGGTTCTTGTCCCGCTGGACCGCTGCCGTGCGCCGCACGACGGTGAACAGGTAGGCGCGGAACGCGACCTCGGGGCCCTTGCCGCGCTGTAGTGCGCCGAACACGGCAGCGAACGCGTCAGCGACGACGTCATCGGCGTCGGCCTGCGAGTTCGTGTACTGACGGGCGACGACCCATGCCGCTCCGGCGTGCCGTTCGTAGAGCGCACCGACGGCCGCAGCGTCACCGGTGCGCGCAGAAGCGATGAGCTCTGCGTCCCCCGTGACGCTGTCGTCGAGCTGCGCGCTAGTTGACACACGTGCTCCCGTCAGATAACTCGTCCGAGGGCACAGCCTGCCATATGCGATGAATCCGCAGAAAACTGACCGGGTGAAAAGCCGACGAGTGCCGTCACAGTTGCCGAGGCACCCTCTCTCATCCGGCGTGACGATCAACTCGGGACCGAACGACGCTGCCCTCTCGGGATTCTCCGGCGACGCCCTCGACGGGGTGCTGACTCACGGCGTCCTGCCCACCGCACTGCGTGAGCGGTGGCGCGACGAGAGCGTCGGGTCCGTGTGGCTGCGTCCCTCGGACTGGTATCACCCGGCCGTCGACGCGATCGCCGCCGCCATCCTGTCCCCGAACGACACGTCGATCGCCGCCGAGGAGCTCGGCCGTGCCCGCGGGTACGACGGAGTCGGCATCGGCGAGACGATCGACGACCTCGGCGCTCTCTACCGGGCGCTCGGCTCGACCGAACCCCCTGCGACCGTGGTCCGCGCCCTGTGCGAGGGCTGGGCCGACGCCCAGGCCGGTGCGCTCGCGTTCGGCACCGCGCTCGACCCGGAGTCCGGGCTGCCGACGCGGCAGTACCTCGCAATCCGGCTCGCGGAGACGTACCGCGACGCGGCTCTCCCGACGCAGCGAGCCCGCACGAACGGCGACCTCGGCCACCATCTCGTGCTCGTCGACGTGGCCGCGGGCGACATCGACCCGTTCACACGCGCCGCACGGTCGGCCGCGGTCGGCGCCGCGATGACGACCACGTACGGCGAGGGCCACCCGATGGCGACGCTCGGCGGGGGTGTGTTCGCAGTGCTCGCGCGGGCCGACGAGAGCACGCGCGCGCCGTTCGAGCAGCTGCAGGCCGAGATCGACCGCCGGTGCGAGCTGCTCGACATCCGCGCCCTGACGCGCCTTCCCGTCCGCGTGTGGGTCGAGCCGCTGCCGAACACCCACGAGCAGGCGTTGCGCACCCTGGAGCGCGTCGCGCGGACCTGACGGCGGAGCCGCCCACAGGGCGGGACGCAGGCTCGTACCGGCCGTGCAGGTCAGCGACGAGTCGGTCGCACTACTGCGACAAGCGCCGAAAATGCGTCTACCGTCTATGCATGAATTCCGCAGGACTGGTCCCGACCGACCCCGGGAGCGCCGCGCACGACTCGCCGCTCCCGCCGGTCGACGTCGTCCTCGCCGCCGACCCGGGACACGTCATTGCCTCGGGTGCAGCGACCGACGTGTTCGCTGTCGACGACTGCAGGGTCCTGCGCCGCTACCGCTCGGGACGCGACGCGACGCATGAGGTCGAGCTGCTCCGCCACGCGGTCGCGCACGGGTTCCCCGCCCCTGCCGTGCTCGCCGCGAGCGGTCCTGACCTCATGATGGAGCGCCTGCACGGCCCGACGCTGCTGCAGGCGCTCGGTGCCGAGGAGATCTCGCTGGCCGACGCAGCCGCGATCCTGGCCGACCTGCACACCCGCCTGCACGCGATCGCCGCACCCGAGGGCTGGGGTTCGAGCGATCCGGAGGTCTGGCCTCGCATCCCGACCGGTCCGGTCATCGTCCACCTCGACATCCACCCGGCGAACGTGATCCTGTCGGAGTCCCGAGGTCCGGCACTGATCGACTGGTCGAACGCTCGGACGGGCACCGCCGAGCTCGACATCGCTCTCACCGCGCTGATCATCGCCGAGGTCGCCGCCGACGCCGGTGGCGTCTACTCGCAGGCGGCCCGCGCGCTGCTCGCCGCGTTCCTGCACGCGATCGACGTCGACCTGCTGCCCGTGCTCGACGACGCCGTGGCGGTCCGCTCCGCCGATCCGTCGCTGGTGCCCGGCGAGAAGGCACTCGTCCCCTCGGCGGCCGCACTGGTCCGCGACCTCATCGTGGTGGCCAAGCCGGCCTGAGCTCGCTCGTGCACAGCGAAGGCCGCCCGGATCGCTCCGGGCGGCCTTTCGTCGTGAAGCGGGGGATACGGCTACGCGGCCGTGAAGGTGAGGCAGTCTGCCTCGTCGTGGCCCGCGCCGATGCGGACGGACGATGCCGTGCACTCGAGGGACGAGTTATGGGCGCACTCCGAGCGCTGGCACGCGCCCACGTGCGTGACGACCTTGTCGAGGCCGCCCTTCACGCCGAGGGGGATGAACGTCGTGCACTGCGCGTCGCCCGACCCGCCACCGATGGTCACCGCGGCCGCGTGGCAGTGCGAGTGGTCGTTGTACGAGCAGCCGGCGACCGAACACTCGGCGACAGCTGGCATGTCCATCAGGGTGCTCATGACGACCTCCGTGGGGTCTCACCGGTCTGTTCCACCCGACCGTAGACCCGTTCCCCGCGCCTTGCCTAGGCAGGGGGCGCTGGCCAATCCGCAGGTCAGAGGCACTTTTCAGGTGAGGCTGCCCTCACTAGGACAGCCGCCCAGGCGTCTCACCTGCGGCTTCGCCAGGACGCTCATCCAACGCCACGGTCGGGCAACAACGTGCGGACCGCTCGGCCAAGGACGCCGAGCTGGCGGACAGCAAGGATCTCGACCGAGCCGATCGCTGGGCAGTCGCTGCTCGAGATGTGCGACTCGGCTCTGAAGGTCGTGCCGGCGACCGAGAACGAGGCGATCGGCGCGCACGTTTGGTCTCCGTCGTCGTCCACCCGGATCTCGTGGTCGAACCAGCCCGCCGGTGGTGGTGTGCTCACGTGTGCCCCCGTGCCGCGCGACGGACCGAGAACGACCGAACGGCCGACTCCCGAGGGAGTCGGCCGTTCGCGATCGGTGGTTGAGCACCCGTTCGGGTCACACGTCGCTCAGTCCCAGGGCCACCTCATGCCGCCACCCGTCCAGAGCCACGTCCAGCCGGTCCGGGCCGGTGTCACCGGCCCGACCGGGTCCGAGGTCACGGACGCGGTCACGAGGCCCGGACCGTACCCGGTGACCCGGACCGACAGGCTCGCACCCTCGAGCGCGGGGGTCACTGCGATCTTGTCCCCTGTCGCACCGTCCAGTCGGACACCGTCCGCGAACCACGCGTACGCGAGGCGGACGTCGTCCGGCTGCCAGCCGGACGTCTTCGCACGCAGGGTCTCGCCGACCCGCGCCTGCCCCGTGATCCGCACCGTTCCCGGCGCGACCGTCGCGGCCGGCGAGCAGTCGGGCTCGTCGGCCCGGAAGGCCCACGACGTGGCCTGCGGACCGGCCGGGAAGGCGAACCCGCCGAGCGGTCGGGCGGTCACGGTCACCGTGCTGCCGAGCGGGACGGCGAGCTCCAGGCCCGCACTCGCCCCGGCGACGGTGTACGCGACGCCGTCGACGACCGGCACCGCGAGCGAGCCGTCCCCGGCCTGCCCGTCGGTGCACACCGGCGCCGTCCAGACGGGCGGCTGCGCCGTGACGACGACGTCCTCGACGGGACAGTCGGGAGCCGTGAACGTGTGCTCCCACTCGCTCGTGGCACCGCCGGCGATCTCGTAGCCGTCGGCCGCCCGGGCGGTCACCACGACGCGCGCGTCGGCCGCGACCTCGACCGTGCCCGGGACGTCCTGGCCGCCGATCGCGTAGATCACGCCCTCGACCTCCGGGATCGTGACCGTCGCCGACTCCGGCACGCCGTCGGTGCAGAGCTCGGCCTCCTGGAACGTGGGAGCGGAAGGCGTGACGACGCCGTCGGCCTGCGCCGCCCCGACCTGCCACTCGTGGATGCCCACCGAGCCCTGTCCGGCAGCGGCACCCCACGACTGCGCGACGATCCGAAGCGCGCGCGTCGTCACGGGCTCGAAGCCGACGGGTTCGAACCCGTCGCTGGTCCGGCCGTACTCCCCCGACGTGAGCGTGACGTCGCGCCACGTGGTCCCGTCGGCGTCCAGGTACTGCAGCACCCACGACCGCGGCGCGATGAGGCCCTCGTTCTGGGCGTCCGGCACGTTCTGGTACCACCACACGTTGGCGCGGTCCACCGTCACGTCGAAGTCCCACGACAGCCTGGCCCACTGCTCACCGACCTGGTCCCACGTGCCCCAGCTGGACCCGTACTTGGACTCGTCGTCCTCGGCCCACGCGTTGGTGCCGTCGTTCAGGCCGGCGATCGACTCCCAGCCCGAGGTGAACGAGGTCGACGGCGTGGCGTACGGCGCGACGTTGCCCTGCAGCTGGGCTCCGTCGCCGAGCGGCACGGACACCGTGGTCGTCGCCGTGTTGCCCGCGCGGTCGCGGCTCCGGACGACCAGCTCGTGCGGCAGCATGTCGGGCGCCGGCACCACCGTGCCGGGCTCGGCGACGACCCAGTCGCCCGCGCCGTCGAACTGGTACTCCAGGGCCGCCAGCCCGGACAGTGCATCCGACCCTCCGACGGTGACCTCACGGGTCGCGGCGTCCAGCGTGGCGCTGACCGTCGGCGCACCCGTGTCGACCTTGACCGTGCGACTGACCTCGGCCGACGCGTTGCCCGCTGCGTCGGTCGCGCGGCCTGTGACGACCGACTCGCCCTGGGTGGACACCGGGACGTCGACGTACCGGACGTCCGATGTGCTGCTCCAGGCGCCGTCACCGACGCGGGTCTCGATCGTCGTGAGGTACGACGCGTCGTCGTCGGCGGCGACGCGGACGGTGACCGGGGAGGAGAACCAGCCGTCCTCGCCCGAGGTGCCAGATGCGGCGACCGTGACGGTCGGCGCGGTCGTGTCCTCGTCGCCCGGGTCGACCGTGCCGCCCACGTGGACGGTCGCCGTGAGGTAGGCCGCGGACTGTCCGAGCGCCCGGCCCTCGACGGTGAACGTGCCGGCAGCGGCGTACTGCGCCGGGTCCACGGGCCGCCAGTTCACCGGCGTCCAGAGCGAGCCGGCGTCGCCGTACGGCAGACGGACCGCCTGGGGGAGCACGGGTGCCGTCCCGACGGGCGTCGCGACGTCGACATCGACCAGCGAGTCCGCCTGCACCCCGTAGACCTCCCACTCGGAGACGGCCACGGAGTGCACGTAGGCGCCCTCGTCCTGGCCGCGGAACGTGGCCCGCAGCCCGCTCGACGTGACCGGCGTGAAGGTCACGGTGCTCCACGTGTCCGTGGCCGTCGGGTACGTCGCGCCCTCGACGGGCTTCCAGTCACCAGCCGCGTCCTGGTACTCGACCACCCACGAGGCGGGCGGGCGGATCCAGTTGGAGTCCTGGTGGAACTCGATGCCGACGCTGCCGGTGCGCACGGGTGCGTCCCACGTGTACTGCACCCAGTCGGACGGGTTCGAGCTCGTGGTGCCACGGTAGTTGCCCCACTGGTCGGGCGGCAGCAGCGCGGTCGTGGCCCGGAACCCGTCGTTGACGGAGCGCAGCGTCATGGGCGGCTGCTCGGTGAACGACGCGGCGGCGGTCGCGGCGAGCGCCACGTTGTCGGTCAGCCGGAAGTCGGGGTCGTCCGCCCGGGTCGGCACCACCGGCAGGATCGTGTCGCCGTCCCACTGCACCTCGTCGATCGCGACCGAGCGGCGGAAGTGCCCACCGCCGACGGCGTCCTTGGTGTGGTACGTGATCCACCAGCGGCCTTCGTGCTCGACGATCGACGGGTGCACCGTCGTCGCCGAGGTGCCGCCCAGGATGATGCCCTGGTAGGTCCACGGGCCTGACGCCGACGGCGCCGACGCGTACGCGATGCAGGCCTGGTAGTTCGACGGGGTGCAGGACGAGCCGCCCTGCTTCCAGTCGTACGCCAGGTAGTAGGTGCCCTCTCGCTCGAACACCCAGGGCGCCTCGAAGAACCCCGTCAGGCCGGAGAGCGTCGAGATGGCGCCCGTGGTGGCCGTCATGGTCGGCTCGAGCTCGACCATCCGCGCGACGCCCCACGAGCCCCAGTACAGGTACACGCGGCCGTCGGTGTCGGTGAAGACGTGCGGGTCGATGACCTCCTGGCCGTTGGTCGACGAGCCGAACACGTCCGTCCACGTGAGCAGCGGCTCGCCGACGGCGTCCGTCCACGGCCCGAGCGGTCCGTCGGAGACCGCCACGCCGATCGCCATCTGGTTCGGGACGGCGGTGTTGTCCCACTGCACCGGCGCGTACCAGTAGAACTTGCCGTCTGCGCCGCGGGTGACCTGCCCTGCGTACGCCCCGTCCCCGGTGGCCCACGAGAAGACCTCGTCGGGGTCCAGGTCGTCCGCGTAGAGGTCCCAGTCGCCCGACGTCGGGTCGTCCGTCGCGAACACGCCGTAGTCGTGCATCTCGAAGCCGGCCTGCTGCTCCGCGGCCTCGTCGTGCCCGGCGTACACATAGAGCTTCCCGTCGACGGACAACGGTGCCGCGTCCGCCGAGTAGTACGAGCCGTCACCCAGGATCGGGTTGCCGTCCGTGTGGAACGACCGGGTCGCGGCGGGGTCTGCCGCGACGGCCGCCGACGGCCAGGCCGCGAGCGTGGTCGCGACGAGCGCCCCGGTGAGAACGGCGGTGACGGCCCTGCGAGTCGTGTGCGTCGTCATGATCAACGTCCCACCTTCGTGGCGTCGGAGGTGCGGGTGGTCGGGGCGTAGCCGTCCTTGGTGCCGGTCACCTTGACGGTGAGCTCGCCACCCTTGTCGGCCGTACGCACGACGTACACCGGAGAGGTCGCGCCCGTGATCGGCTTCCCGTCCAGGAACCACTGGTAGTGGAGCGACACGGGGAACGGCGCCCAGGGCACCGTCACCGCGACCACGGGGAACCGCGGCTTCGCGATGCCGACGACGTGCACGTCGTGCGTCCCGAGCTGCCCGGGTTGGACTGTCGTCGGTGGCGACGCCACCCACGCGGAGGGTTCGTGGCCGGACGCGGTCCCCCGGACCTCGACCGTGAGCGCCTTGCCGACGTCGGAGGCACGGGGGCTGTAGGTGCTGCCCGTCGCGCCGCGGATCGGCGATCCGTCGAGCGACCAGCGGTACTCGAGCCGGACGTCCGGCGCCCACCCCGCGGTCTGCGGCGTGACCCGCTCGCCCACGACGGCGGTGCCGAGCGACACCGTGCCCGCGAGCACGGTCGGCTTGACCACCGCAGCGGTCTCGGCCGAGGTCACCGAAACGCTCTCCCAGCCGTCCAGGTAGCCGGTGACCTCGACGGTCACGGTCTTTCCGACGTCCTTCTTGGTCGGTGTGTACTCGGCCCCGGTGACGTCCTTGACCACCTTCCCGCCGACCGACCACCGGTACCCGAGCTCGATGCCGTCGGGTCCCCAGCCGGCACTCTGCGCGAGGAGCACCTGGCCGACCGTCGGGACGCCGACGATCTCGACCGTTCCCGCCGTGACCACGGCCTCGCCCGGTCCGGCGGTCACCTCGAGGGGTGCCTCCGCGACCGACTCGCCCTGTGCGGCCCGCACCGTGTACGCCCCACCGGGCAGGTCTCGCGGCAGCGGTGCCGTGCGCAGGGTGCCCGCGCCGTGCTCGTCGGTCGCGAGCGTGCCGAGCTCGACGCCACCCGGCTCGAGCGTCACGGCGTAGTCGGTACCGACCGTGCCGCCCGTGAGAGCCACGTCGATCGCGTCGCCCGTGGCCACAGGGCCGGTCGGCGCAGTGAGTCTCAGCGGCACGACGGGCGCGCTGTCGACCTCCCACTCGACGATCCCGACGTAGCCTCCCGCGGGCTTCGCCAGCGTCGCGCGCAGTGCCGTCGTCGTCACCGGGGCGTGCGTGACGATGTCGAACTGGCCGAGCGTCGTGGTGAATCCGGACGGCTCAGGCACGGGTGCCCAGGTGGTGCCGTCCTCGAGCAGGTATTCGAGCGTCCACGACGCGGGCAGACGCACGCCGCCACCGTCGTCGAAGAACATGAGCCGGCTCGTGGTCGTGGTGACGGGTTCCGGCCAGTCGAGGCGAGCCCACTGGGTGTCGCCTGCGATGTTCCACGTGCCCCAGGCCGAGGCCTGAGAGGTGACGGGGTGGACCGCGACGCCGTCGGTGATGCCCGCCGCGCGGTTCCACGTCGTCGTCGCGGACACGCTGACCACCGCGTTGGGCGCGATGTTCACCGGTGCGTTCGGATCGGGCGCCGGGACGTCGATGCTGCCGACGGCCGAGACGTTGCCCGCCAGGTCGGTCGCCCGGTACTCGACGATCGCTGCCTGCGCGATCGTCGCGCCGGATCCGTAGAGCGTCCACACCCCGCCGTCGACCCGGTACTCGATGGACGCGACACCGGAGCCGGTCTCCGTCGTCGAGAGCGTCAGGCGGCGCCGGGAATCGTCGAACGTCGCTGCCACCACGGGTGCGGTGCCGTCGATGTCGACCGCCGCGGTCTGCACCGGCGAGACGAGCCCGCCGGAGTCGGTGGCCCGGCCGCGAACCGTGTGCCGACCGTCACCGCTGAGGTCCACGGGCCCGGTGACCGGGTTCCACGCGCCGCCGTCGACCTGCACCTCGACAACGGGCGACGGGTCGTCGTCGGTCGCGGTGACCGTCACCGCGACGGGGCCGGTGAACCAGCCGCTCGCCGGGCGCGCGGGCTCGGTGGTCAGGGTGACGACCGGGGGTGCCGGCGCGCCTGAGGTGACGGTGACGACGACCTGCGGCCGCTTGTCGGTGCCGGCCACGGTCCCCTCGACCGTGAGCTCGCCCGCCTCGGCGTACGCCGCCGGGTCGACCGGGTCCCACGTCACGGGCAGCGACGCCTGCGAGCCGTCGTTGTAGACCGCGATCGCCCGGGCCGGGAGCGCAGGCGCGATGCCGGCGACGGTCGTCACGGACTGCTGCTCGAACGTGTTGACCTGCACGGCGTCGGTCGGGCGCACCCAGACCGTCGCGCGGGCCAGCTTCGAGGTGCCCTGCACGAAGCCCGGGACCGTGAAGTCGCCCTGTGCGCCGTACGCGTCGGCAGGGATGTCCTGCCAGGTCACCGCGCGTGGGACGCGGGTGCCGTCGGCGAACACGACCTCGACCTGGTCGGGCAGCACGGGTGCGACCCCGACGAGCGTGCGCACGGCCACCGGCTCGACCGACACGGGCTCGTCCGCGAGCGCCTGCCACTCGATGATGCCCGGGTAGCTCGCGCCGTTGCGGACCAGGGTGGCGCGCAACGACGTCGTCGTCACCGCGCCGTGCGTGACGGAGTTGAGCTCACCGTCGACCGTCGGATAGCCGCTCGCCGCCGGGACCGGCTGCCACGTCGCGTCGGCGGCCAGGTACTCCAGCGTCCACGACGACGGGGGCAGAACGCCGCCCGGGTCCTGGTTCGAGTGGAACAGGATGCGTGACTCGTCGACCCGCACCGGTTGGGGCCAGGTCAGCCGCGCCCAGTAGGTGTTGCCGGGACCGGCCGCGGTCCCCCACGTCCCCCACGCGTCCGACTCGGCCGCGACCGGGTAGCTCGCGTTGCCGTCGTTGATGGCGGCGATGCTGTTCCACCCGGTGACGGCGGAGGCCGTCGCCGTGGCGTCGGGTGCGACGTTGGTCTTCGCGTTGGCACTGACGACGGCGTCGACGACCACGTCCGCACCGGTGCTCAGCTCGCCGTCCGAGGCCGTGAGCCGCAGGACGTACCGGCCGCTGGTGTCGAACCGCACGACGGTCGTCGCGGACGCAGGGCTGGCGATGACCGCCTCGGCGCCGTCCGGTGCGCTGACCACGGTCCATGCGCTGGTCAGGGTGCCTGCGGGCTGGGCGTCGTCGGAGACCGAGCCGATCAGGCGGACCTGGCCGGGCTGGTCGAACGTCGTGTCCTGGTAGGCCGAGACCTTCGGCGCGGCGTTGGTCGACGGTGGTGCCGCGACGCCCGTCGAGAACGCCTGGATCTCCTTGAGGCCCGTGCGGAAGCCCGCCGCGTGCTTCACGGTGACGCGCAGCCGGTCGGCCTGGACCGCCGGGAACTGCAGGTGGTTGAGGTTGGCCGTCGAGTAGACCGGCGTGCGCGCCTGCCCGGCGACCGGGTGCCAGCCTGCGGCGTCGTGATACTCGAGCGTGTAGAGCTCGGGCGCCGCGTAACCCTGCACCGTCGCGCTCGTCGACGAGCGGTAGAAGTACAGCCGGGCGTCGTCGACCGTCTGCGTGCCGTCGAGCTCGACCTCCAGGGAGTCGGTCGCGTTCGGCGATCCGGCTGTGCCCCAGAACGGCTCGTTCACGGTCGTCCCGTCCACGGCACCGGCGGCTCCGCGTCCGGCGGCCCCGTAGGTCGCCGTCACCGGCCGGCCTGCGGCGAGGTTCGCCGAGCCCGTCGACGCCGTCGTGATGTCGGTACCGGCCTTGGCGAACACGTCGACGACGCGGTCGGTGTCGGCGAACCGCACGTCCGCCGCGGCCGCCAGCTCGGAGGACGACGAGGTCACGACCTGGGCGCCACCCTCGGGGAGCTCCACCACACCGGTCGTCGGGTCGTAGACGACGTGGGCCAGGTCGTCGACGGTGAACGCGAGCTCGCCGTCGAGGAACACGGAGTACCCCGCGGGGACCTCCGAGCCGTAGTGGTCGCCGGTCTGGTCCCACGTCACCGTCAGGTCGCGGTCGTGGTACCGGATGTTGTTGGCGGTGAAGTACGGCCAGTCGATGTCGACCGGGTCGAGCTCGATCTTGCCGTCCGCGCGGCTGCGCAGACCCATCGCGTCCTCGATGACCGTGAAGTTGGTCGCGCCGAGGATCGTGTGCTGGATCCATGACCGGTACCCGATGGAGCCGCCGTCCGCGGCAGACCCGTCGGCCCAGAACTCGTTCTGGTTCGGCAGCCGGTTGTCGCCGCCCTGATAGTGCGCGAACGCGTTCCAGTAGAGGAGCTGCTTGTACATCTCGGGCGTCACGTAGTCCGAGGGGTAGTCGCGCAGGACCGAGGCGAACATCCGGAAGAGCACCGTCGAGTTGATGACGGAGAAGTTGTTCGACCCCGCCTCGGGCGAGTCGTCCTTGTCCACCTGGTTGGCCGTGAAGAACGGGAACACCGGGAACTGGTCGGCGTCGGCGAACAGGCGCAGCGCCTCCACGTACGAGGCGTCGTAGTCCGGGTCGCCCTGCTTGGGCATGAGGCCGACGGTGAACGGGTAGTAGTTGTTGATCTCCTTGTACGGGTTGAGCGTCCCGTCCTGCGTCATGCGGTGCTTGAGCAGGTTGCCGTAGAGACCGACCTGGTCGGGCGTCGTCTGTGCCGGCTCCCACAGGTACTCCAGGACGGCCGAGCGCACGCGCGCCGCAAGGTCCTCCATGTGCTGGGCCTTCTCGTCCTCGCCCGCGACGCGGAAGAACTCGGCGGCCGCCTTGGCGTTGGAGTACAGGTACGCACTCTCGGTCCGGTCCATGTTCGCGCCGTGCCCGGGCCAGTGGAACGACACCGCGTCGGCGTCGTTGCCGGTCATCGCGCCCCAGCTGTACTCGATGAGGTCGTTGCCGTTGCCGTCGTACGCGTCGAGCAGGCCCTGGACGTCGTCCATCGAGTGCTGGCCGAGCGTCGCGCCGATCGCCCCCGGGCCGCCGTGGAGCTCGTAGGCGCGCCACGCGGCCTCGGTGATGTACTCCGTGTACGAGTTCGACCAGTTGGCCGGGTCGCCCGGGTTGTCGACGAACTTGCCCCGCTTGGACACCTCACCGACCGCCACGGCGGGCCCGTACGCGTAGGTCGGGTCGCGGAAGTACTTGAGGTCGTCGACGAACATCCCGACCGTGAGGACGATCGCGTTGTTGTAGCCGAGCACGCCCTCCATCGACGTCGGGAACTGGTAGTCGTTGCCCGGGACGTCGGCGTCGAGGTAGTTGTAACGCATCAGCCACCAGCGGTAGAAGAGCGTCTTGTCGATGTTGTCCTCAGGCGTGTCGAGGTACGGGATGTTCTCGGCCCACCACCGGTTGTACGTCGTGACGTGCGTGGTGAACGCCTCGGCCGGACTCGCCGCCCGGTACGCCGCGTACTCGGACTCCGCTGCGGGCAGCTCGTCCACGAGCATCCCGAGCTGGAGCTTGGTGCCGGCCGTGCCGCTTGCCGGGACGGCCAGCTCGCGCACCAGCGCGCCACCGCCCGGCGACGCCGTGAACCCGTCGCCCGACAGCCGCGGGTAGACGGTCGTGATGTTGTTGAGTGCGCGCACGGCGCCGACCAACTCGTCACCGTCTGCGCGGGTAGTCAGTGGCGACGTCGCATCCAGGCGCACCGTGCGCGCGGCGCCCGACGTGTCGGTGACGTCGACGTCGGCCACCATCACGTCGTCCTGGGTGATGAACTTGGTCTGCCGGAGCGTGAGCCCACCGCCGGTGAAGGTGCTCGAGAAGTACGACGGCGTCTGCCTGCGCTGCGAGGGCTGCTCGGTCAGTGCGACCGGCGTGCCGTCGACCTCGACGGTGTAGGTGAAGGCGCCCCCGCGGCCGAGCGACTCCCAGTACGCGACGTCCCCGCTCCAGCCGAGGACAGCGGGGTCGTGACTCTTCATGAACACGGCTCGGCCACGGGTGAACGCGACACGGTTCTCGTCGGCGTCGAATCCCTGCCCGGAGCGGGCGAGCATCCGGTCGACCCAGAAGTCGTTCCCGGGCGCGGTGCCGGCGCCCGCGCCCACGTCGGCATCGAACACGCGCTGCAGGTACGGCGACGGCGCGTAGTCGACGCCCGTGTCCGGGACGGGAGCCTCCGAGCCGTGGAAGACGGGCATCCCGAGGCTGCTCTGCGGGACCTCCGCACCCGGCACGGCCGCCGCGGTGAGCGGGACCAAGGAGGTGGCGACGACCGAAACGGCGACAAACGAGGTTGCGAGTACCCGGGCGCGGGCACGGGCGGGGAGGGACATCTTCACGACCGGGTGCTCTCTCTCCGTTGAGAATGCGAGGTTCGTGAAGAGCGTCGCATAGGTCAGAAATGCCCGCAACCGTTTTCGGACTTTTCGGAGTTTCGGCGCGCGTGGCTCCTCGCCCGTCCCGGCGTGGTGCTCGCCGTACAGTGGCGACACCTCTCGGGAATGGGCCGCTCCAGGAATCGCAGGTCTCGAATGCAGGAGTACGACGTCGTGGTCGTCGGCAGCGGGTTCGGCGGAAGCGTCGCGGCGCTCCGGCTCACCGAGAAGGGCTATCGCGTCGGCGTGCTCGAGGCGGGTCGCAGGTACGCGGACGACGAGTTCGCACGGACGAGCTGGGACGTCCGCCGGTTCCTGTGGGCGCCGAGGCTGGGTCTCAAGGGAATCCAGCGGATCCACGTGCTGCCCGACGTCGTGGTCCTCGCCGGCGCGGGTGTGGGTGGCGGATCGCTCAACTACGCCAACACTCTCTACGAGCCGGTCGCAGACGCGTTCTACCAGGACCCGCAGTGGTCACGCATCACGAACTGGCGAGCCGAGCTCGCGCCGTTCTATGCGCTGGCCAAGCGCATGCTCGGTGTCGTCACGAACCCGACGACGACCCCCTCGGACATCGTCATGAGGTCGGTCGCCGAACGGCTCGGCATCGCCGACACCTTCACCCTGACCCCGGTCGGTGTCTTCTTCGGGCAGGACGAGCCGCGGCCCGGTGTCAGCGTGCCGGACCCGTTCTTCGGTGGGACCGGGCCCGCGCGTACCGGCTGTCTCGAGTGCGGCCAGTGCATGACCGGCTGCCGGCACGGCGCGAAGAACACGCTCGTCAAGAACTACCTGTACCTGGCCGAGCGCGCCGGGGCCGTCGTCCACCCCGAACGGACCGTGACCCGGATCCGTCCCGTCGGCGACCACTACGAGGTGACGACAGTCCGCTCGGGCAGCTGGGGACGCGGACGACCGACCACCTTCCGTGCGCAGCAGGTGGTCCTCGCGGCCGGGACCTGGGGGACGCAGCACCTCCTGCACCGCATGAAGCAGTCCGGTGACCTGCCGGGGCTGTCCGACCGCCTCGGCCACCTGACACGGACCAACAGCGAGAGCCTCGGCGGCGCGATGACCCGTCTGCGGTCCCCCGTCCGGCCCGACTTCACGCGCGGCGTCGCGATCACGTCGTCCATCCATCCCGACCCGACGACCCACGTCGAGCCCGTCCGGTACGGCAAGGGCTCCAACCTGATGGGCCTGCTGACCACGGTCGCGACGAAGGGCGGCTCCGGCAGGAGGTGGGTCGCGTGGCTGCGGCAGGTCGTCCGCCACCCAGGGCAGCTCGCGTCGATCTACCTCGGCATGCGCCACTGGTCGGAGCACAGCGTCATCGCGCTGACGATGCAGACCCACGACAACAGCATCACGGTCGCCCCGCGACGCACGCGGTTCGGGCGGTTCAGGCTCACGAGCACGCAGGGGCACGGCACTCCGAACCCCACCTGGATCGAGGCCGCCGACACCGTGCAACGGGCGATCGCCGACGAGATCGGCGGGTTTCCGCTGGGCTCCGTCAGCGACATCGTCGACGTCCCCATGACCGCGCACTTCCTCGGGGGCTGCGCCATCGGCGCCACTGCGGACGAAGGCGTCGTGGACGGCTACCACCGCGTGTTCGGGTACCCGGGGCTGCACGTCGTCGACGGGTCGGCCGTGTCCGCCAACCTGGGCGTGAACCCGTCGCTCACGATCACCGCGCAGGCCGAGCGCGCGATGTCCCTGTGGCCCAACAAGGGGCAGCCCGACCAGCGGCCTGCGCCGGGAGCCGCCTACCGGCCCGTCGCGTCCACCGCCCCGCTGCACCCGGTCGTCCCGGCCGACGCTCCCGCGGCCCTCAGGCTGCCGATCGTCGACGTGCGGCACCACTGACGACGAACGGCTGGGCACCCGATCGGGTGCCCAGCCGTTCAGTGCCGAGACGAGGCTCAGAAGTCCCAGTCGTCGTCTTCCGTGTTCACGGCCTTGCCGATGACGTAGGACGAGCCGGACCCGGAGAAGAAGTCGTGGTTCTCGTCGGCGTTCGGGGACAGGGCCGACAGGATCGCCGGGTTGACGTCGGTCTCGTCGCGCGGGAAGAGCGACTCGTAGCCGAGGTTCATCAGCGCCTTGTTGGCGTTGTAGCGCAGGAACTTCTTGACGTCCTCGGTCAGGCCGACGCCGTCGTAGAGGTCCTGCGTGTACTCGACCTCGTTGTCGTACAGCTCGAAGAGGAGCTCGAAGGTGTAGTCCTTCATCTCCTGCTTCTCGTCCGCCGACAGCTTCTCGAGGCCCTTCTGGTACTTGTAGCCGATGTAGTACCCGTGCACGGCCTCGTCACGGATGATCAGGCGGATCAGGTCGGCCGTGTTGGTGAGCTTGGCGCGGCTGGACCAGTACATGGGCAGGTAGAAGCCCGAGTAGAACAGGAACGACTCCAGCAGCGTGCTGGCCACCTTGCGCTTGAGGGGCGAGTCGCCGCGGTAGTACTCCATGACGATCTCGGCCTTGCGCTGGAGGTTGGCGTTCTCCTCCGACCAGCGGAACGCCTCGTCGATCTCCTTGGTGGAGCACAGCGTCGAGAAGATCGAGCTGTAGGACTTGGCGTGCACCGACTCCATGAACGCGATGTTCGTGTAGACGGCCTCCTCGTGCGGCGTGATCGCGTCGGGGATCAGCGAGACGGCGCCGACCGTGCCCTGGATCGTGTCCAGCAGCGTCAGGCCGGTGAAGACGCGCATCGTGAGCGTCTTCTCCTGCTCGGTCAGCGTCGCCCACGACTGCACGTCGTTGGACACCGGCACCTTCTCCGGCAGCCAGAAGTTGCCGACGAGGCGGTCCCAGACGTCCGCGTCCTTGTCGTCGTCCAGGCGGTTCCAGTTGATCGCCGAGACACGGCTGACCAGCTTCAGCTTCTCGCTCATCGCGTTGCTTCCTTCATGTTCAGAGCGGCGGTCAGAGCATGCACGAGACGCAACCCTCGACCTCGGTCCCCTCCAGCGCGAGCTGGCGGAGGCGGATGTAGTAGATCGTCTTGATGCCCTTGCGCCAGGCGTAGATCTGCGCCTTGTTCAGGTCACGCGTGGTGGCCGTGTCCTTGAAGAACAGGGTCAGCGAGAGGCCCTGGTCGACGTGCTGCGTGGCCTCGGCGTAGGTGTCGATGACCTTCTCGTAGCCGATCTCGTACGCGTCCTGGTAGTACTCCAGGTTGTCGTTCGTCATGAACGGCGCCGGGTAGTAGACGCGGCCGATCTTGCCTTCCTTGCGGATCTCGATCTTCGACGCGATCGGGTGGATCGAGCTCGTCGAGTGGTTGATGTACGAGATCGAGCCGGTCGGCGGGACGGCCTGCAGGTTCTGGTTGTAGATGCCGTGCTCCTGCACCAGGGCCGACAGCGCCTTCCAGTCGTCCTGCGTCGGGATGTGCACGCCGGCCTCGGCGAACAGCGCCTCGATGCGCGCCGTCTTCGGCTTCCACTCCTTCTCGGTGTACTTCTCGAAGTACTCGCCGGTCGCGTACTTCGAGTCCGCGAAGCCCTCGAACGCGCTGCCGCGCTCCTGGGCCAGCAGGTTCGATGCACGGATCGCGTGGTACGCCACGGTGTAGAAGTAGATGTTGGTGAAGTCGAGGCCCTCGTCGGAACCGTAGAAGATGCGCTCGCGAGCCAGGTAGCCGTGCAGGTTCATCTGACCCAGGCCGATCGCGTGACCGCCGGCGTTCGCCTTCTTGATCGACGGCACCGACTCGATGCTCGTCTGGTCGGCGACACCGGTCAGGGCGCGGATCGCGACCTCGACGGACTTGCCGAAGTCGGGCGAGTCCATCGACAGCGCGATGTTCATCGAGCCGAGGTTGCAGGAGATGTCGCGGCCGACCTCCTTGTAGGAGAGGTCCTCGTTGTACGTCGACGGCGTCGAGACCTGCAGGATCTCGGAGCACAGGTTCGAGTGTGTGATCTTCCCGGCGATCGGGTTGGCCCGGTTCACCGTGTCCTCGAACATGACGTACGGGTAGCCGGACTCGAACTGCAGCTCGGCGAGCGTCTGGAAGAACTCGCGGGCACTGATCTTGGACTTCTTGATGGCCGCGTTGTCGACCATCTCGTAGTACTTCTCGGTCACGTTGATGTCCGCGAACGGAACCCCGTACACGCGCTCGACGTCGTACGGCGAGAACAGGTACATCGGCTCGTTCTTCTTCGCCAGGTCGAACGTGATGTCCGGGATGACGACTCCGAGCGAGAGGGTCTTGATCCGGATCTTCTCGTCGGCGTTCTCGCGCTTGGTGTCGAGGAACCGGTAGATGTCCGGGTGGTGCGCGTGCAGGTACACGGCACCGGCGCCCTGGCGGGCACCCAGCTGGTTGGCGTACGAGAACGAGTCTTCGAGGAGCTTCATCACGGGGATGACGCCCGAGCTCTGGTTCTCGATGTGCTTGATGGGCGCGCCGTGCTCGCGGATGTTGGTGAGCAGGAGCGCCACGCCGCCGCCGCGCTTGGAGAGCTGCAGCGCGGAGTTGATGCCGCGCGCGATGGACTCCATGTTGTCCTCGATGCGCAGCAGGAAGCAGGAGACGGGCTCGCCGCGCTGCGCCTTGCCGAGGTTGAGGAACGTCGGGGTGGCCGGCTGGAAACGGCCGGACGCGATCTCGTCGACGAGCGAGATCGCGAAGTCCTGGTCACCCTCGGCCAGCGCGAGCGCGACCATGCAGACACGGTCCTCGAAGCGCTCCAGGTACCGCTTCCCGTCGAACGTCTTGAGCGTGTACGACGTGTAGTACTTGAACGCGCCGAGGAAGGTCTGGAAGCGGAACTTCTTGGAGTACGCGTACTCGAAGAGGGTCTTGATGAACGCGCGGTCGTACTGCTCCAGGACCGCGGGGTCGTAGTACTTGTTCTCGACGAGGTAGTCGAGCTTCTCGTTGAGGTCGTGGAAGAAGACCGTGTTCTGGTTGACGTGCTGCAGGAAGTACGCCCGAGCCGCCTCACGGTCCTTGTCGAACTGGATCTCATCGTCCGCGCCATACAGGTTCAGCATGGCGTTGAGGGCGTGGTAGTCCAGGCCTGACGTCTCTACGCGGGTATCTGCGACTGTCGTTGCCAAAATCTTCCCAATCCCTCGCGGACGCTTCTGACGTCCTCTTGCGTTCCCATGAGCTCGAACCCGTACAGGTAGGGGACGTGGCACTTGGCCGCGATGATGTCCCCCGCTATGCAGTAGGCCTCGCCGAAGTTCGTGTTACCGGCCGCGATGACGCCACGGATCAGTGCACGGTTGTCCTCGTCGTTGAGGAACTTGATGACCTGCTTGGGCACTGCGCCACCCTCGTTGCCCCCGCCGTACGTCGGCAGGATCAGCACGTACGGCTCGGAGGCATGCAGGAACGGGTCTGTCGGCTTGAGCGGGATGCGCTGCGCGTCGAGACCGAGCTTCTGCACGAAGCGGTGGGTGTTGTCCGAGGCAGAGGAGAAGTAGATGAGGGAGCTCATCGGTCCATCCCCTCGCTCGGGTCCTTCGGGCATGCCCACCGGGCCGGCGCGGTGTCGAGACCAGCGCCGGACCCGGGAGTGTGTCAGGCGACGGCGGTGGCCAGTCGCTCGGCGAGTGCCTTGATGCGGTCGGGCCGGTAGCCGGACCAGTGCTCACCGTCGACGATCACGACGGGCGCCTGCAGGTGGCCGAGCGACATGACGTAGTCACGTGCGTCGGCGTCCTGGCTGATGTCCACGACGTCGTAGTCGGCCTCGAGCTTGTCGAGCGCACGGTAGGTCGCGTTGCACTGGACGCACGCCGGCTTGCTGTAGACCGTGATCGTCATCGTGGCTCCTGTGTGATCTGGCTGCTGCGTGCTCCCCCGAGCCCGCCGCACTGCTGCTGTTCTGAGTGACCGGGAGACCGCTTCACACGCCTCGTCCGGGGGATCAATCCGCCGGACTCTGCCTGCTCACTGCCCGCTCGCAACCGCTCGCTCGTTGCCAACGACTCTCTCGTAACGTCTGAACAAGACACTACACCTAGTGGTCGGGGAAGCAATGGACCACTAGGGGTTGTAGTGACACGGATGTCATTCTTCACCCTGTGGACAAGATCCAGGCTATCGCCGACCACTGACACAGGCCCCGACCAGCAGGTTCACGGGGCCGTCCACAGACATCCACAGGCCCCCATCGGACACCCACAGGGCCGTGCACATCGCTGTGCACACGCCGTGTGTCCGATTCGCCCCGAAACGTTCCCCGGGCGGTACCTTTCGACGGGTAGGACGCGGCTCCGACCGCATCCGTTCTGCCCGCCCCGACACCGTCCGTCTGGGAGATCCGATGACCCGGCACAGCATCCACACCGACGACGCCCCGGCCGCGCTCGGGCCGTACAGCCAGGCGATCGTCGCGGGTGGCTTCGTCTTCTGCTCGGGCACCGCCGGGATCGACCCCGTGACCGGGGACGTCCCCGACGGCATCGAGGCCCAGACCGAGCTGGCTCTGCGCAACATCGCCGCGACCCTCGAGGCGGCGGGCGCGTCGATGGCCGACCTGGTCAAGACCACCATCTTCTACGCCGACGTCGCCGACTTCGCGGCTCTCAACGCCGTGTACGCCCGCCACATGCCCACCCCACCGCCCGCGCGGTCGGCACCCGCGAACGTTCGCCTGCCTCGCGGCCTGCTGGTCTCCATAGACGCGATCGCGGTCGTCCCCGGCTAGGCGAGCTCGACCAGCGCGGGCGCATGGACGCGGCGCGGTGCGGGATGCTGTGCACGTGCAGATCACCACCCTCGGGGCGCTCACCGTCGACGGTCGCCCCGTCCGTGGGGACCGGCTGGTCGCCCTCATCGGCGCGCTGCTCGACGCGCGCGGGCGTGTCGTGTCGTCGGCGGCCCTCGTCGAGGACGTGTGGGAGGGCATCCCGCCCGACGACGCCGTCGGCGCGGTGCAGGCTCTCGTCTCCCGTGCGCGACGGCTCGGGCTGCCCGTCACCGGTGCACCCGGCGGCTATCGGCTGCCGACCGAGGACCTCGACATCGACGTCGCCGAGCTCGAGGAGCTGCTCGACCAGGGCCGTGCCGCACTGCGCGCGGGCGATCCGTCGACCGCGCACGAGCTGTCCGGCCGGGCCCGCGCGATCCTCCCGGCGGTCCCCGACCTGACCGACCCCACGACCGCGCGGCTGCTCGCCGAGGCGGTGACCGTGCGCGCCGAGTCGGGCCTCGCGCTGGGTGACACGACCGACGTCGTCGACGACCTGCGCCGCCGGGCCCTGGGCACCCCGCCCGACGAGCCGCTGGTCGCGCTGCTGGTCCGGGTGCTGGCGGCGCAGAGCCGGGACGCCGAGGCGCTCGAGGTGGTCGACCGCGTCCGCACCGAGCTGGCCGAGCGGTACGGCACCGACCCGTCCCCGGTCCTCGCACAGGCCCACCTGGCGCTGCTGCGCGGCGAGCTGGCCGCGACAGCGCCGCCCGCGCCCGCCACGACCGCGCCACGGGTGCACCTGCCGGGCGCCTGGCGTCGGCCCGCGACCGCGCTGGTCGGTCGCGACGAGGACGTGGCCGAGATCGAGGCCGCGCTCGCGACGAGCCCGCTGGTCACGATCGTCGCGACCGGCGGCGCCGGCAAGACCCGGCTCGCCACCGAGGTCGCGCGCCGCGCGGCGGCCGCCGGCCGGCCCGTCCGCGTGATCGAGCTGGCCGGCGTGCGTGCGCCGGGCGAGGTCCTGCCGACCGTGCTGGCCGCGATCGGTGGCGCCGACGCGACCGCCTCGCGCGTCGAGCTCGCCCTCCCCCGGCAGCTGCACTCGCCCGAGGACCGGATGCGGCTCGCGATGCAGGACCTCGACGGCCTGCTCGTCCTCGACAACTGCGAGCACGTGCTGGATGCCGCCGCGAGCGTCGTCGGCGACCTGCTGGCCTTGGCCGCGGACGACGTCGTGGTGCTGGCCACGAGCCGAGCGCCCCTGGGCCTCGTCGGCGAGGCCGTGCACCGCCTGCGCACGCTCCCCGACGCCGACGCCGTCGCGCTGCTCGAGGCGCGGGCGCGTGCCGGGAGGGCGGCGGTCGGCTGGGAGCCCGAACGCGCCCTCGAGCTGTGCCACCGCCTGGACAACCTGCCGCTGGCGCTCGAGCTCGCCGCGGCTCGGCTGCGGTCCATGGCCGTCGAGGACGTGCTCGACGGCCTGACGGACCGGTTCTCCCTCCTCGACGACGCCCTGCGCGGGCTGCCCGAGCGGCACGCCAGCCTGTGGGCGATGGTCGACTGGAGCCGCGAGCTGCTGGAGCCCGCCGACCGCGACCTCCTGCAGCGTGTCTCGGTCATCCCGACCGCGTTCACCGCCGAGACCGCGATCGCCGTGGCGGGCACCCAGCCGCACATCGTGCGCCGCGGGCTGGCGACGCTGGTCGAGCAGTCGCTGCTCACCCTCGACGACCACGACTCGGGCGTCGTCCTGTACCGGATGCTCGAGACCGTCCGCGAGTACGGAGAGGCTCGTCTGGACGCCGCCGGGGAACGCTCCGACGCGATGACCGGGCTGGTGCGCTGGGCCGGGATCGAGGCCGGCCGCCTGTTCGACAGGTTCGTCGGCCGCGACCAGATCGACGCGTTCGACCGCTGCGCGCAGCAGCAGGAGTCGTTCCTCGCCGCGCTGCGCTGGGCGCTGGAGAAGGACGACGAGGTCACCCCCGTGCGGATCGCCAGCGCGCTGTTCCACCTGTGGAGCGTGCGCGGGGCACACCTCGAGGTCATCGAGTGGGCGCCCCAGATCCTCAAGGCGTACGACCCCGCCGCTCGCAACCGGTCGGCGCTGTACCACGGAGCCGCCGCCGGGCGGCCGCTCCCGGACGCCGACCGCATCACCTCGGCCTGCCTGTTCGCGGCCGTCAACGCCGGCGTCTCCGGCTCGTACCGGATCGGGGCGCTCGCGGCACGGGTCATCGGTCGGGTCATGGCGGACCGGCCCGAGCAGGTGTCCCCGCGCTCGGCCGCGCTGGCGTCGCTGCTGCCCGGCCTGAGCACCAGCGACATGTCCGTCGCGCTCGCGGCCGCGGAGCGGATGATCGAGAACGACGACCCCTACCTGCGCGGGCTGGGCCTCTTCATGCGGGCGGCGACCCGTGAGAACGCGGGCGACCCGAGCATGTCGAGCGACGACGCCCGCGAGGCCTACCGCGCGTTCGAGCTCGCCAGCGACCACTGGGGCATGGGCATGGCGGCGCAGGGCATCGGGCAGTGGGCAGGTGCCCGCGGCGAGCCCGATGCCGAGGAGTGGCTGCTCCGCAGCGTCGAGCACCTGGAGCTCGTCGGCGCCCAGCACGACGTCCGCAGCATCACGGTCCTGCTCGACGTGCAGCGCGCGCTCGCGGGCGAGGAGGGTGCGGTCGAGCGCCTGCGCGAGGTCACGCTCTCCCCGCAGGTCGAGGACATGGACATCGCCCAGGCCCACCTCGGGCTCGCGCACGTGGCGTGGGCCGCCGGGGACGTCACCAGCGCGGTGACCGACGCCGAGGCCGCCACCGCGCTCGTCGAGAACGGGGTGGTCGGCGCGCCGCAGGCCCGGGTGCTGTTCCGCGTCGCGGCCGCCGTGGTCCACCTGCGCTCGACCGGACTCGGCCGCGCCGACGACCGTGGTGCCGAGCTGCGCGCCGTCGAGCTGCTGGAGCTGGCCGGGGACGACGCCCAGAGCATGCAGGACATGCCCGTGCTGGGCTCGTACGCCCTCGGTGTCGCCGAGCTCGCGGCCCACCGGGGTCGGGCGGCGGACGCGCGCGAGCTGTGGTCGCTCGGCATCCGCCTGGGCGCCAACCTCGCGATGCTGTTCCAGCTCGGGCTGGGCGCGACCCTCGCGGGCCTGCTCGGGGACGACGACGAACGTGAGAAGACGCTCCGCCTGTGGCGCGACCGCCCGGGACCCGACGCCGCCGCACGCATCCGCGAGCTCGCTCCCGCCATCGTCTGACCTACGCTCGGAGACAACAGCCGCTCGCCCCGAGGGGGAACCCTGATGGACTTCCTGGTCTCGACGATGAACGACGCCCCCGGGTTCAGCATCACGACCGTGCTCGGCGAGGTGACCGGGCTGACCGTGCGCGCGCGCAACGTCGGCGTGCAGATCGGAGCTGCGTTCAAGGCGTTCGGCGGCGGCGAGCTCAGAGGCCTGACCAAGCAGCTCCAGGAGAGTCGCGACGAAGCCGTGAACCGCATGGTCGAGGCCGCGCGGGCCCGCGGCGGCAACGCCGTGATCGCGATGCGGTTCGACGCCAACGAGGTGTCCGCCGGCTACCAGGAGATCGTCGCGTACGGCACCGCCGTGGTGATCGTCCGGGAGTGAGCGTGCCGACGACGGAAGAGGGCGGCCACCGTGTCCGGTGACCGCCCTCTTCTCGTCGCGAAGGTCAGGCCTTCTTGCGGTACGCGCGCAGCGCGAGCGGCATGAACACCACGACCAGGCCGAGGCACCACAGCAGCGTGTAGACGAGGCTGTTGCCCATCGGCGAGCCGAGGAAGAAGCCGCGCATCGCGGCGACCAGGTGCGTCAGCGGGTTCCACTGCACGAACGTCTGCATCCAGCTGGGCAGCGTGGTCGCCGGGACGAACACGTTGGACGCGAAGCTGAGCGGCATGATGATCAGGAACATGATCCCCTGCACGGCACCGGACGTCCGGACCTTCATCCCGACGAACACGGACACCCAGCTCAGCGACAGAGCGAACGTGATGGCGAGCAGGCACCCGGCGAGGGCGCTGAGCGGATCGGTGAGGATCCGGAAGCCCATCAGGTAGCCGACGACGAACGTCGAGACGATGACGACGACGTAGCGGACCACGTCACCGAACACGGCTCCGACGAGGGGAGCGGCACGCGGGATCGGCAGCGACTTGAAGCGGTCGAAGATGCCCTTGCCCAGGTCGGTGTTCAGGTTGACGCCGATGGCGATCGAGCCCTGCGCGATGGTCTGGGCCAGGATGCCCGGGAGCAGGAACTGCAGGTAGGTCGTCGTGTCACCGGCGACCGCGCCACCGAAGATGTAGACGAAGATCACGAGGAAGATCGCTGGCTGCAGCGTGACGTCGATGAGCGCCTCGGGCGTGCGCCACGTCTTGATCAGGCTGCGCTTGGCCAGCGACAACGAGTGCCGGACCAGCGGGAACGGCCGCCTGGCTGCGGCGACGGCGGCGGACGGCGTCTGCCGTGCCGTGGGGGTTGCGACGGTGGTCATCACGCCACCTCCTTGTCTGTGGTGACGGTCGTGTCGTCCTCGGACGCGGTGCGGCCCGTGAGCGTGAAGAACACCTCGTCGAGGCTGGGCAGGTGCAAGGACAGCTCGGTGACGCCGATGCCGACGCTCGCCAGGCGGGAGACCGTCGCGGTGAGCGCGGAGTCGTCGGCCACCGGGACCGCGAGGACGCCCTTGCGGATCTCCTCCGCACGGCCGTCGGAGGACACCTGCGCCAGGATCGTCGCCGTCTCCTCCAGCCGAGTCAGGTCGGCGGGGCGGACCTCGAGGGTCTGACCGCCGACGATGCGCTTGAGGCCGTCGGGGGTGTCGTGCGCGATGACGCGACCGTGGTCGATGACCGTGATCTCGTCGGCCAGCGCGTCGGCCTCCTCCAGGTACTGCGTGGTCAGCAGGACTGTCGAGCCCTCCGTGACGAGCGAGCGCACGACGTCCCACATGTCCTCGCGCTTGGAGGGGTCCAGGCCGGTGGTCGGCTCGTCGAGGAAGATCACGTCGGGGCGTCCGACGAGGCTCGCGGCCAGGTCGAGGCGGCGACGCATGCCTCCGGAGTAGGTCTTGGCGGGCCGGTCGGCCGCGTCGGTCAGGTCGAACCACTCGAGCAGCTCGGCGGCGCGCGCACGGGCGCCGGCCTTGCCCAGGTCGAGCAGCATGCCGAAGAGCACGAGGTTCTGCCGGCCCGAGAGGTCCTCGTCGACGGACGCGTACTGACCCGTGAGGCCGATCGACTGACGGACGCGGACGGAGTCCTTGACCACGTCGTACCCGGCGATACGCGCGGTGCCGGCGTCGGGGGTGAGCAGGGTGGACAGGATGCGGACGGCCGTCGTCTTGCCGGCTCCGTTGGGGCCGAGCACGCCGAGGACGGTTCCGCGGGCGACGGCGAGGTCGACGCCTTGCAGCGCCTTCGTCGTACCGAAGTGCTTGACGAGGCCGTGGGCCTCGATCACCAGGTCTGATGTCATGGCTCGAGCCTGCAGGACGTCGCTGACAGCAGGCCGACATGGCGCTGACACGGGCGTGACACCCGTGTCGGACTCGTGTCAGGCGGTCCCTGTGCCCATCGAGCTCGGCTCGGCGAAGCGTCCGGTCGACGCACGCGCCGACAGTCGCTGCATCGGCGCCTGGTACGCGCGGACGGGTCCGTCGGCGAACGTGTTCAGCACGCACATGCCCACCTGCTGGCCCATGCCGTGCACGTCGAGCGTCATGGCCGACAGGGTCGGGTTCGACAGGCGGCACAGCGCCGAGTCGTCCCACGCCAGGAGCGAGAGCTGCGCGGGGACGGGGATGCCCATCTCGGTGGCGACCGCCATGGCCGCGAGCGCCATCACGTCGTTGTCGAAGATGATCGCGGACGGCGCCCCGCGACGACCCAGGAGCGCACGCGCCGCGCTCTTGCCCGAGTCCTCGGTGTAGTCGCCCTCGACGATGACCCCCTGCACGGACCGCTTCGCGCACTGGTCGAGGAACGCGTCGCTGCGCTCGCGCGTGTGCACCAGCTGACGCGGGCCGCTGACCCGGGCGAGGTGCTCGTGCCCCAGGCCGACGAGGTAGTCGACGGCGTCGCGGCTGGCCTGCGCGTCGTCGATCCAGACGTTGGAGAACTCCATGCCGGTGCGCGGCCCGCCGACGACCACGGCCGGGATGCCGAGCTCGGCGAGGACCGGCATGCGCGGGTCGTCGACGACGACGTTGACCACGATGACCGCGTCGACCATCGAGCCGGCGGCCCACCGACGGTAGGCCTCGATCTCGGCCGTCAGGTCCGGGACCACGTGCAGCAGCAGCGATCGGTTGTCGGTGGCGAGCACCTCTTCGATGCCGGCGATCAGCTCGCCGAAGAACGGCTCGTGACCCAGCATCCGCGCGGGGCGTGCGAGGACCAGTCCCACGGCATCGGTTCGATTGGTCACGCGGTCAGGGTAGTGGTCAGGACGCTCCTCAGACGGCACGGGCCAACCGCACGGAAGCCAGGTCGTTGGCCGTCCGCAGGACCGGTGCCGTGACGAGCGCACCGGCCAGGTCCGGCACGTCCGAATGCACCCGGATCGTCACCGACGACCCGGCGTGGAGCGTGTGCAGGCCGACGTCGACGGAGGCGTCCGGGTCGAGCCGGTCGACGTGGAGCGTGAGGTCCTTGACGAGCGAGCGGGCCCGCACCGTCACCTCGTAGCCGTCCGGCGTCGGCTCCGCCTGCACGTCGAGCGCGTCGGGGTCGAGCCGCAGGTCGACGTCCTCGACCCAGCAGTGCGTGGTCTGCAGGCCGTCGAACTCGGCGACCAGCACCTCGTCCGACGCGTCCTCGGCGGTGCGGACGTCGCTCGGCAGCTCGAGCAGTGCGACCGCGCGTGGGGCGACGTCCACGGGCAGCTCGGTGGCCGCGAGCAGCACGCCGTCCAGACGCTCGCGCTGCACCGCGACCGTGCCCTGCCAGGGCGTCGCCGTGTCGTTGACGACCGCGAGCACCAGGCGCCCGTCACGCAGCTGCACGGTGAGGATGCGGTCGGCGTAGGCCGCGCGCAGTGCCCACCACAGCGGCTTCGGCCGCTCGTCGCCGTCGATCGCTGCCCAGGACGTGACCGGCCAGCAGTCGTTGAGCTGCCAGACGATCGAGCCCGCCGTGCGCGGCCACCACGAGCGGTAGTGCGTGATCGCGTGCGCCACGGCACGGGCCTGGTTCAGCTGCGTGGCCCAGTGCCAGTCGGCGAAGTCGGTCGGCACGCCGAGGTGCGGCTCCATGCCGCGGTCCAGCTTGCCGTTGCCGTCCTCGGCCTTCTGGTGCAGGAGCCAGACCTCGTCCTCCTTGGCCAGCGGTGCGCCGTCGGCGTTGCGGACCGCGCGCTCGAGCGTCGCCCAGGTGGGCGGGCCCTGGAAGCCGAACTCGCTGCTGAAGCGCGGGATGTCGTCGCGGTAGTGCGTGTAGTCGATCCGGTTCCACACCTCCCACTGGTGGTGCGTGCCGTGGTCGGGGTCGTTCGGGTGCACGTCCTGCGGGTCGCGACGCGGGGAGATCGGGCTGCCCGCCGCGTACGGCGTCGTCGGGGACAGCTCGGCGACGACGCTCGGGAACAGGCTCTGGTAGTAGCCCAGACCCCAGGTCGCCTCACCCAGCTTCTCCTTCCAGCCCCAGTCCTCGTGGCCCCAGATGTTCTCGTTGCCGCCGTTCCAGAGCACGAGCGAGGGGTGCGACGACAATCGCGTGACGTTCTCGCGAGCCTCGGCCTCGAACTCGGAGCGGTGCGGCTCCTCCTCCGGGTAGGCGAAGCAGGCGAGCGGGAAGTCCTGCCACACCAGAAGGCCACGCTCGTCGCACAGCTCGTAGAAGTCGTCGGACTCGTAGATGCCGCCGCCCCAGACGCGCAGCAGGTTGAGGTTGGCGTCGACCGCCTGGTCCAGCCGGCGCGCGAGCCGCTCGCGAGTGATGCGGGTCAGCAGGTGGTCGTCGGGGATCCAGTTGGCGCCCTTGGCGAAGACCGGCACGCCGTTGAGGACGAACGTGAAGGCGGTGCCGTCCTCGTCGTCCGGGGTGGCCAGCTCGACGGTGCGCAGCCCGATGCGGCGCTCCCACGAGTCCAGCCCGGCCAGCTCGACGCGCAGGTCGTAGAGCAGCTGGTCGCCGTAGCCGACGGGCCACCACAGCCGCGGGTCCTCGACGACGACGTCGACGACCGCCGACGAGGAGCCCGCCGCGACCGTCCCGGTCACCACGGTGCCGCCGAGCGTCACGGCCACGTCCAGATCGGTCGCGGTGCCGAGACCGGAACGCTCGACGTCGACGTGCACGGCGACCGTGGCCGCACCGTCGATCGTCACGAGCGGGCGCACCGAGGCGATCCGGGCCGTGCGCCAGCGCTCCAGCCGGACCGGCTTCCAGATCCCCGCGGTCTGCAGGTCGGGGCCCCAGTCCCAGCCGAAGCTGCACGCCATCTTGCGGACCATGTTCAGCGGGTGCGGGTACGCGCCGGGGCGTGCGCCGATGCGCTCCTGCTCGGCCTCGGCCGTCTCCAGCGCCGACCGGAACAGGACCTCGAGCTGCTGCGCCTCGCCCGACAGGTACGGGCGCACGTCGAACCGGTACCCACGGTGCTGGTTGGCGGTGCTCCCGATGCGACGACCGCCCAGGCTGATCTCGGCGACCGTGTCGAGGCCGTCGAACACCAGGTCGACGCGCTCGTCGTCGCCCGCAGGCCGTGCCGCGAGCTCACGCGAGTACAGCCACTGCGCGCGGTGCGCCCAGACCAGGGCCTTCTCGCCCAGGTCGACGTACGGGTCCTCGATGAGGCCGGCCGTCAGCAGGTCGGTGTGGGCGGTGCCGGGCACCTGCGCCGGGATGGTCCGCCCGGCGATGTGCTCGGGGACGGGGCTGCCCGGTCCTGCGGTGGTGCGCAGGGTCCAGCCGTCGTGCAGGGTGGTGCGGTTCATCGTGGAAGCTCCTGGTGCTTGCTCGGTCGCGCTCACTTGGTGGCCCCGGCCGAGAGGCCGTTGTAGATGTACTTCTGCAGGGCCAGGAAGACGATCAGCGTCGGGATGATGACCAGCAGGGCGCCGGCCGAGAGGACTTCCCACTGCGTGCCGAGCGGTCCGCGGAAACGGAACAGGGACGTCGAGACGACACCCAGCTCCTGCGACGGCATGTAGAGGAACGGGATGTAGAACTCGTTGTAGATCGCGACGCCCTTGATGATGACCACGGTCGCGATGGCCGGCTTGAGCAGGGGGAAGATCACGCGCCGGTAGATCGTGAAGTGGTTCGCGCCGTCCAGGGTCGCCGCCTCGTCGAGCGAGATCGGGATCGACCGCATGAACTGCACGAAGATGTAGATCGACACGATGTCGGTGCCCAGGAACAGGGCGATCGGCGCGAGCCGGGTGTTGTAGAGACCGAGCGTGTTGACCACCTGGAACGTGGCCACCTGCGTGGTCACGCCGGGCACGAGGGTGGCCAGCAGGAACGCGCCCAGCACCAGCTTCTTGAACCGGAAGTGGAAGCGGTCCAGCGCGTACGCCGTCATCGTCCCGATGATGATCGTGCCGATCACCGACGCGACGAGGATGACGGTCGTGTTGACGAACGCGCGGCCCATGTCGGCGTCCCGGAACGCGATGCCGAAGTTGGCGAACGTGACGTGCTTCGGCAGGTCCAGCGGCCCGCTCGTCGCGTAGTCCTGCGCCGTCTTGAGCGCGGTGAGCACGATGACGGCCAGGGGGACCAGCGTGACGAGGCTGGCGAGCACGAGGCTCGAGTACTTGCCGGTCGCTGCGAGAGTCTGCTTCACGTGAGGTTCACCTCCTCCTCGGGGACGAGGCGTCGCTGGATCCACGTGATGATCAGGATGATCACCAGCAGGATCACGGCCATCGCCGACGCGAGCCCGACCTTGTTGGACTGGAACGCGGTCTTGATGGTCTGGATGACGAACGTCGTCGACCCGTTCGCGCCGTCGGTCATGATGAACGGGATCTCGAAGACGGCGAGGCTGCCGGAGATCGCGAGGATGAACGACAGGCCGATGATCGGCTTGATGCCCGGCGCGATGATGTAGCGGAACTGCGCCCACCGTCCCGCGCCGTCGAGCTCGGCCGCCTCGTAGATGCCCGCCGGGATGGACTGGATCGCACCGAGGAACAGCACGAAGTTCAAGCCCATGTAGCGCCACACGGACGTGCCCGCCAACGAGAAGTTGATGATGTCCGGGTTGCCCAGCCACTGCGGCATCGAGTCCATCGGGACCCCGAACAGGTGGATCACCGAGTCGAGCGTCCCGCCCGGCTGGAAGAAGAACAGGAAGATGAACGACACCGCGACGCCGTTGATCAGCGACGGGAAGTACAGGATCCCCTTGAACGCGTTCTTGAACCGCGTCCTGAAGCTCAGCAGCGTCGCGAAGTACAGCGCGAGCGCGATCTGGAGGACCGACGCAGCGAGGTAGTAGAGGCTCACCCAGAACACCCGGAACAGCTCCGGCCGCGTGAAGAACTCGACGTAGTTGTCGAGGCCCACGGAGTTCTTGACCTTGCTGATGCCGTTCCAGTCCGTCGTCGAGTACCAGAACATGTTGGCGACCGGGATGTAGGTGAAGGTCACCAGCAGGACCAGCGGGACGAGCAGGAAGAGCCACGGCGTCAGGCGCCAGCCCCGGTTCGTCGTCTGCGGTGCTGCACCCGATGCCTTGCCACGGAAGGGCAGCAGGACGGACGAGCGCAGCCGACGCGGGACTTCAGCGGGTGGCGCGAGCACCTCGGGGATGTCGCTCATAGGTGGTGTCGCTCCTAGCAGAGGGGTTCCTGGGCCGCGGCACGGCGGGTCCACCGGATGAGGATGGACCCGCCGTGAGCAGCTCGGTCAGCCGACCGACGCGCGCGCGTCGGCCCACTTGGCATTCAGGCCCTCGAAGATCGACTCCTTGGTCTCGTCCGACGCACCGCGCGCCGAGTCGACCAGCTGGCGGTAGTAGTCGGGCTGGCCCAGGCCGATCTCGGCCTGGTTGTCGATGCCGGACAGCGTCGCCTCCGGCGTCATCTCGAGGTACTGCACCCCGGTGGCCTCGAAGTCCTTGAGGTTGGCGGGAGCCGGGTCGGAGATGACGGTGGGCAGGCCACCGGCGTAGTCGTAGAAGCCGGACTCGTTGATGAACCAGTCGAACCAGGCACGGGCGGCAGCCTTGTGCTCCGAGTTCACGTTGATGGCCATCTTGTAGTCGCCTCCGATGGGCGAGGTGGGCGTGCCGTCCACGGCGAACGGCGGCGGCATGAAGCCGATGCTCGCGGGGTCGGTCCCGGCCTTGGTGGCGGCCTCCTGCATCTGCGGCACGGCCCAGGAGCCGAGCGCCATCGCGGCGATCTTGCCGGTGGCGATGAGGTTCTTGGAGTTCTCCCAGTTGGTCGTCGTCGGGTCGTCCTCGATCAGGCCGGCCTTCGTGACGTCGTAGAGCAGGGAGTCGACGGTGGCCTTCTCGCTGCCCTCGGCCCACGGGGCGTCGTCCTTGGCCATCTTGACCAGTGCGTCCTTGTCGCCCGAGACCGCACCCATCCAGCTCTGCGGCCAGGTCAGCGGCCAGCCGTCCTTGTAGTTCGTGTAGAACGGCACCGCATCGGTCTTGTCCTTGACCGCCTGGAGCGCGGTGATGAAGTCCTCCGGCGTGGTGGGCAGCTCGGTGATCCCGGCGGCCTCGAACACGTCCTTGTTGTAGACCACGCCGTTCGCGTTGCCGAAGGTGGCCAGGCCGTAGGCGGTGCCGTCGAGCGCGGCCTCGTTGACGAAGCGGTACGTCGTGCCGAGCTCGTCGGTCGACCCGATCGGCTCGAAGAAGTCGGGGTAGTCGGCGACCGAGACGCTGTTGGGGATGAGCAGGACGTCGCCGTAGTCCGTCGTGTTCATCCGCGTCTTGACCTCACCCTCGTAGTCCGTGAGGGCCTCGAACTTGACGGTCACGTCGGGGTACGCGGCCTCGAACGTCTTCTTGTACTCCTGGAACTTCGTGTCGACCAGGTCCGTGCGGTTGGTCAGGACCAAGATCTCGCCCGAGGGCGTGCCGTCGCTGGCTCCGTCGGAGCTGCTGTCGGCGTCGCCGTTCGAGCAGGCGGCGGTCAGGCTCAGGGCGGCCACGGCGGCGGCAGCCACGGCGATCCGCATGTGTCGCGTGTGGAACATCGGTGATCCTCTCGACAGTTCGGCACCTCGGTGTGCCGATGGGGAGGGCGTCCTCGCCAGGGCCGGGGAGACGGCCACAACTCCTGGTGGACATTCTTAGATCGGTTGCTAAAGTAAGTCAACCCAGGGGTGAAAGCCTCCTACCGATCGACGCAGAACCGTTACCGTGGGCCCGATCGGTCACCAGACGGCCTGGGCCGTACCCGCAGGTCGACGACGACAAGGAACCGCCCATGAGTGCCGGACCCAGCGCTTCCGGGGCGACCCATGTCACGACGCGCGCCGCGATCCTCGACGTGATCCGTGGCGCCGGCCAGATCAGCCGCGTCGAGCTGACGCGCCAGACCGGGCTCACCGGTGCCACGATCTCGACCGTCGTGCGCCGCCTCATCGACGACGGCCTGGTCGTCGAGATCGGCCATGCCGAGTCGACCGGCGGCAAGCCCGCCGTGCTGCTCGCGCTCGACCCCGACGCTCGCTACGCCGTCGGTATCCACCTCGACCACGCCGGGATCACCTACGTGCTGGCCAACCTCGGCGGCGCGATCGTCGGGCGGTGGCGACGCCCGGGCGCCGGCACCGACTCTCCCGGGAGCGTCGTCGACCGCATCGGCACCGAGCTCACCACGTTCGTCGCGCAGGTGGGTGTCGACCCCGACCGGATCGTCGGCCTCGGCGTCGTCTCCCCCGGCCCACTCACCGGGTCCACCGGCATGGCCCTGACGCCCCCGGTCATGCAGGCGTGGACCGCGTTCCCCGTCGCCGACGCCCTCCAGGCCGCGACCGGCATGCCGGTCATGCTCGAGAACGACGCGACCGCCGCGGCCGTCGGCGAGTACTGGTCGGGGACGGGCGAGGCCAGCTCGTGCTTCGCCGCCCTCTACATGGGCACCGGCATCGGCGCCGGCGTCATGGTGCACGGCGACGTGTACCGCGGGGCCAGCAGCAACACCGGCGAGATCGGGCACATCTGCGTCGACATCGACGGCCCGCGCTGCTGGTGCGGCGGCCAGGGCTGCGTCGAGGCGATCGCCGGTCCCGCCGCGGCCGTCGCCTCGGCCCGTGCAGTCGGCTTCGCCCTGCCGGACATCGGGATCTCGGAGGACTTCGCGGCGCTCTCCCGGGCCGCTCTGGCCGGGCACGAGCCTGCCGCGTCGATCATCGAGCGCTCCGCCCGCTACGTCGCCCTCGCGGCGCAGGCGCTCGCGAACATCATGGACCTGGACCGCGTCGTGCTCACCGGCCCCGCCTTCGCGCACGCGGGCTCGCTGTACGTCCCCGCCATCCGCGCGCAGCTCGACCGGACGTTCTTCGCGCGCACCAGCCACCCGATCGAGGTCGTCATCTCCACCCACGCGGCCGAGGCCGCCGCCGTCGGTGGTGCAGCACTGGTGCTGCAGAGCGAGCTCGCTCCCCGCGCCTCGTCCGCCCGTGCGCTGGGCAGCACCGTCCGCGCCTTCCCGGTGTCACGCGCACCGCACCAGCCCGAACCCACCCACGCCTGACCCGCTCGACCCGTTCCGGCCGCACCGGCCGCGCTCCCCTGCACCACCGAGAGGACTTCGCCATGCCCACGTTCGACATCCGCGACCACGGAGCGACCGGTGACGGCGCGACCAACGACGCCGCCGCGATCCAGGCCGCCATCGACGCGTGCCACGCCGCAGGCGGCGGCCGGGTGCTCGTGCCGGCCGGGGCGACCTACCTGAGCGGGTCCATCGAGCTGCGTTCCCACGTCGAGCTGCACGTCGAGCGCGGCGCCGTGCTGGCCGGTGCTCCGGACCCGGCGGCCTACACCGCCCGGCTCGAGGTCGGCGCCCTGTCCGCCGGTGTGGTGAACGACGAGAACGACGCGGCCCTGGCCTTCATCACGGCGAACGGTGCGACCGACATCGCGATCACGGGCGCGGGCCGGATCGACGGCGCCGGGCGCGCCTTCATCTTCGAGGACCTCGGGACGATCTACCGCTGCCCCAACCAGCGCCCCTTCACGGTCTTCCTCATCGGCTGCTCGCGCGTCCACATCCGCGACGTGCGGTTCACCGACGCCGCCCTGTGGTGCGTGCGCCTGTCCGGCTGCGAGGACGTGGTCATCCACGCGATCACGATCGACAGCGACCTCAAGTACCCCAACGCCGACGGGATCGACCTGGACCGCTGCCGTCGCGTGCGGATCAGCGACTGCGAGATCTCGTGCGGCGACGACGCCATCTCGCTCAAGACCTGCGAGGAGTTCCCCGACCTGGGCCCGACCGAGGACATCACGATCACGAACTGCACGCTGCAGTCGACGTCGAGCGCCGTCGTGGTCGGCGTGGACGCGATCGCCGACATCCGCAACGTGGTCGTCTCGAACTGCGTGATCCGGTCGTCGCACCGCGGGCTGGCCGTCAACCTGGGCCAGGAAGGAAACTTCGAGAACATCCTGTTCTCCGACTGCGTCGTCGAGACCCGGCACTTCGACCGCGGCTGGTGGGGGCACGGCGAGCCGATCTACGTGAACGTCGGCGCGTGGCACGACCAGGTCGGTCGGCTGCGCAACGTCCGCTTCCGCAACATCCTCTGCCGGTCCGAGAACGGCGCGTACATCGGCTCCGACGCGCCCGGGCTGATCGAGGGTGTGGTCCTGGACGGGGTGCGGATCGAGCTGGACCGCTGGTCGCGCTGGCCCGCCGGCGAGTACGACCGCCGGCCCACGTCGGACGGTCCCGAGGTCTACGCGCACCCGACGTCCGGCATCCACATCGACACGGCGACCGACGTCACGCTCCGTAACTGCGAGGTCGTGTGGGCCGGTGCCGACCCCGCCTTCGCGCACGCGGTCGAGGCGATCGACGTCGACGGCCTGGTGATCGAGGGTCTGCGGGGAACCGCGGCCCGTCCGTCGCTCGAGGCGGTCGTGCAGCGTCGGCGCGAGCCCGGCGAGGTGCGCTACCCCGTCGGCGTCCCGATGCCGGTGATGCGCGCCGCCGGCGACTGACGCCGTCGCCCCCAGGAAACAGCTCGCGACGTCCGCGCTCGTGAGAGTGCGGACGTCGCGAGTCCTGGCTACGGCAGCGCGATCGTCGGGTCGAGGAACTCGTTGGTGTAGAGGTCCGTCGCCTTCAGCCCCTCGGCCGGGGCGGTGCCGGCGTCGGTGAGGATCGGCGTCGCGATGTCGAGGATCTTCTGGACGCGGGCCTCCTCGAAGCTGCCGAGCGTCCCGTCGGGGGCGTTGGCGACGATGCCGAGGTCGATCTGCTGCTTGGTGCCGTCCTCGGCCTGCGCGGCGTCGTAGACCCAGCCGGTGTTGAACTCCTCGACGGCCTTCACGACGAGCGCGTTGGCCGTCGTCGGGTCCGCGAAGTAGTCGACGGTCGCCTGCTGGACCACCGGGACCAGCTCCTTGAGGCAGTCGGCCTGCTTCGTGACGTCCTCGGTGCGGACCGACAGCGCGACCGCGTACAGCGGGTAGCCCGTGTCGGCGATCAGCTGGTAGTCGACCGGCTTGTTCCAGGA
Organism: Cellulomonas sp. P4_H4; assembly: GCF_056400865.1. NCBI lineage: Bacteria > Bacillati > Actinomycetota > Actinomycetes > Micrococcales > Cellulomonadaceae > Cellulomonas > Cellulomonas sp. P4_H4. The sequence goes on along the minus strand of NZ_JBFUKL010000001.1, from coordinate 149,269 downwards.
CGGGAGCTGGTTCTCGTAGACGAACGGCTCGTCGGTGGCGAAGCCCTGCTGCGCGTCCTTGCCCTGCGCGGCGACGAAGTTCGCGGGGGTGCCGTCGTAGGTGCCGTCGATCTGGTCCTCACGCAGCTGGCCGGAGCCGGTCAGGTAGGACATCCACGTCGCGCCGGCGAAGTAGCGGACGAAGGCGTCGGTGTCGGCCAGGTCGGAGATCTCGTGCACGTCGGGGTACGTGGCCGGGTCCCACATGATCATCCACGGAGCCTTCTCGAAGGTCGCCATGACGGCTGTCGTCGGCAGCGCCACCGAGTTCTGCACCGACTCGTCGGTGTTGACCCAGCCGAGCAGCACGTCCTTGTCCGAGTACATCTGCGACGGGACGGGCGTGAACCCGATCGCGGGGCCGCCCGCGCGGATCTCGACGTCGACGCCAGTCGGCTCGCCCTGTGCGTACAGCGGTCCGCGGACCACCTTCGCGTCGGCGTCGATCGTCGGGTCCGGTCCGAGCAGCTGGTAGAGCCCGCCCTGCTCGGCCTGCGGGTTCCAGTCGGTCTGGATGACGACCGTCGCGGGGCAGACGCCGCTGAGGTCGACCGCGCCGATGGCCGTCTCGGACGCGCTCGGGCCGTCCGCCTCGGGGGTGGCGGAGCTCGCGCAGGCCGCGAGCGAGAGCGTCACGAGACCGCCGGTCAGGGCGGCGGCGACGCGCGTTCGGTTGCTGGTCATGTGGTGCTCCTTAGGTGGGGAGGGTGTCACAGCTGGTCGATGTCGGTCGCCGAGACGGGGGTCCCGGAGTCGTCCGACGCGAGGGAGAAGCGGTTCTCGGTGGTCACGTAGAAGCTGGCGCCGAACCTGCCGACGGGGTGGAAGTCCTGGAGCATCACGCGCCAGCGCTCGGTGTCGATCAGGCCGTCGGCGGCGTGCAGGTGGTGGATCCGGCCGAGGTAGACCTGGCGGCTCGTCGTGAGGATCCGCTCGTGCACCGTGCACTCGAAGGCCACGGGTGCCTCGGCGATGCGAGGCGGTCGAACGCGGTGCGACGGCGTCGCGGTGAACCCGACCGTCGCAAGCTCGTCGACGTGGGCGGGGAACCGTTCGCCGCACCGGTGCATCCGCGCGGCCATGGACTCGTCAGGGATGTGGACGACGAGCTCGCCCGTCGCGTCCAGGTTGGCGGCGGTGTCCTTCTGCGCGCCGTCGTCCAGCCGGTTGACGCTGATCATCAGCAGGGGCGGCTCCTCGCCGACCATCCCGAACATGCTGAACGGGGCGGCGTTGACGACACCGTCCGGACTGACCGTCGTGACCAGCGCGATCGGCCGGGGCACGATGAGGCTCGCCATGAGCTTGTACCGCTGGTACTCGCCGAGGGAGTCGAAGTCGATCTCAGCCATGCGAGCCGACCCACCAGCTCAGCAGGACGTCCCGCAGCGCGTCGCCCTGGTCGGCGTAGCGCTCGGTGTCGTGCAGCGCCCTCAGGCGGGCGGCGTCGGCCTCGTCGAGCTCGACGGCCACCGGTTCGAGCCGGACCGGTGTGCGGGCGAAGGCGGGCTCGTAGTCAGGGACCTTGGAGAGCCGTCGCTCGGTGCGGATCGTCGGCTGGCGGAAGTCCGAGGGCGTGCGCTGCGTGGCGTAGGCCCGCAGCGGCGGGACCGCGTCGATCTCGGCGCGCGTCGCGGTCAGCACCTCGACGCGGACCGGGTTCAGCGAGAAGTTGCTGGTGCCCATGATGTCGTTGCCACAGACGTTCGGGACCGCGAGCACGTCGACCAGCGCGAGCAGCTCGACGTGGTCCTTGGGCGCCGTCGACTGGCGCAGGATCTCGGGCATACCGTCGACGACGCGCGTCGCCATGAACAGGTTGAACGAGTCGTGCACGTCGTCGGGGGTCAACCCGTACTCGCGCTGCGCCTCGGCCTGGATGTCCGCGCAGTTGGTGTGGTCGGCGAAGCCGTGCATCGACTCGTACATGTTGGCGCTGCACCGCGGGAACAGGGTGTCGTTGATACCCGCGGTGTCGGTCTGCAGGTACATCAGCGCGCGCTCGCGGGGCGGCGCGGACCAGAGGAACGACCCCGTGCTCGGGTTGGTGCCGTGCAGCGTGCGCGTGCGGCCCACGTGCATGAACTCGCGGTAGTCGTGCAAGTTGAACACGTTGAGGTCGACGCACTGGTCGCCCGTGATCTGCTCGACGCGCAGGATCTCGCCGGCGCGGACCTCGAAGGCCTTGCCGGTGCCGGGCTCGAGGACGACGTCCTGGCGGGACTCGCGCTCGGCCGGGGCGACGAGGCCTTCCCACCACTGCCACGGGCGTCCGGTCGTGCGGGGGTGGCTGCGTCGGACGACGCCCTCGGCGGTCTCGCGCAGGGCGAGCCGGACCAGGGACGGGGCGTCCGACGCCTCACCGGCGGCGAGCGAAGCGCCGACGAGCTCGAGCTGCTGGTCCGTCAGACGGACGATGATCTGCGACATGGTGTCCTCTCGTATACGGAACCGAAGGTAGTTCGTATACTGAAAACAGTCGTTTCGTATCCGTCAAATGTCTGTTGCAGTCTCGTTTCGGCACGATCGGACGTATACGGTGACCGCATGGACAGACCCGCCGACCGCGCCAACCACGCCTTCCTGAGCCTGCGGTCCGCGATCGTCGAGGCCGCTCTGCCGCCCGGCACCCGTCTCCCCGAGGACGTCCTCGCGCAGCAGTACGGCGTCAGCCGCACCCTGGTGCGCGGCACGCTCGCGCGGCTGACCGCGGCCGGGCTCGTCGAGACCGGCAAGGCGAAGTCGGCGCTCGTCGCCAACCCGTCGCTCACGGAGGCCAAGGAGACGTTCCAGGTCCGCAGGTGCCTCGAGCGCGAGGCCGTCCGCTGCATCGCTCTCGGGTGGCAGCCGTCGATGGCCGCCGCGCTCACCGAGCACGTCGAGCGCGAGCGCGCCGCCGCTGCCACGGGTAACCAGCAGGTGTCGGGCCGGCTGGGCGCCGAGTTCCACATCCTGCTCGCCGAGCTCAGCGGGAACGCGCTGCTCGAGCGCTACCTCAGCGAGGTCGTCTGGCGCTGCGCTCTGATCCTCGCCATCCACGGCCGCGACCACGACCAGTCCGGCTCGGTCGACGAGCACGCCTCCCTGGTCGAGCTGCTCGCGGCAGGCGACGCCGACGCGGCCGAGGCGCTGGTCGTCCGGCACGTCGCCGCGGTCGAGGAGCGGACGCTCTCAGGTGTCGACGAGGGGCGCGCGCTCGACCTCACGACGGTGCTCAGTCGCTACTGAGGAGCGAGACGGTGCTCAGCGCAGCGTCGCGAGCAGGCGCTCGAGGTCGTCGTCGGACGTGTAGTAGTGCGGCGACGCCCGGACCACCTCGGTCAGGCCACGCGCACCGAAGTCGAGCTGGGCCGACGACACCCGGGTGACGCTGACGTTGACGCCCTTCTCGGTCGCGGCAGCGCGGACCTCGTCGGCAGAGCGTCCCTCGACCGTGAACGTGACGATGCCTGACCTGCGGACACCCTTGTCGCGCACGGTGATGCCGTCGATGGCGTCGAGCTCGGTGCGCAGCGACGCCGCGAGCGCGGTGACCCTCTCCTCGATCGCGGGAAGCCCGGTCGAGAGCGCATAGTCCACGGCCGCACCCAGGCCCAGGTTGTCGGCGACCGACCGCTCCCACGTCTCGAAGCGACGCGCACCCGCGACCGGCACGTACGACGTCGGGCCCGTCCAGGTCGCGGCACCCAGCCCGAGGATCGGCGGCACGAGCGTGTCGGTGATCGCGCGCGACGCGTACAGGAACCCGGTCCCGCGCGGCCCGCGCAGGAACTTGCGCCCGGTCGCCGCGAGCAGGTCGCAGCCGAGCGCCTCGACGTCGACGTCGAGCTGACCGACCGACTGGCACGCATCGAGAAGGAACGGCACCCCGGCCGCTCGGGTCAGGGCGCCGACCTCCGGGGCAGGGTTCACCACGCCGCCGCCGGTCGGGATGTGCGTCAGCGCGACGAGCGCGACGTCCCCGCCTCCGAGCGCGTCGGCCAAGGCGTCGAGGTCGACCTGGCCGTGCTCGTCGTCCTCGATGACCTCGAGCGTCACGCCCGCGCGCTCGCACGCCTGCAGGAGCGCGATCGCGTTGCTGATGTACTCGGTGCGCGCGGTCAGGATCCGCTGGCCGGGCTTGAGCGGGATCGACGAGAACGCGACGTTCCACGCCACGGTCGCGCTCTGCACGAGAGCGATCTCGTCCTCGTGGGCGCCGACGAGCCTCGCGACCGACCCGTACACCGCCTCGACGCGCTCGGACGACTCCTCCTCGGCCTCGTAGACGCCGATCTCCGCCTCACGACGCAGGTGCGCGACGACCGTGTCCGTCACGACCTGCGGGCGCAGCGCGCCGCCGGCGTTGTTGAGGTGGGCCACGTGCTCGACGCCGGGGGTGTCACGGCGCGCCTGGGCGAGGTCGATCGTCACCCGGGGAGTCTAAGCAGGCGACGAGCCCGTGCCCCGCCGGAGTCCGCGGTCAGCGGTTCGACGGGCGCCAGAGGACGACCGCGGCGCGGTCGGACGGGCTCGTGGGACGACGGCTGCGTGTGCGGTTGACCGCGACGTCGCCCGTGGGGTCGGCCGTGAAGACGCGGCGGCCCGGGTCGACGAATGCGCGCAGGTACTCGATCTGGCGTCGCATGCCCTCGAGCTCGGCCTCCAGCTCGAGGATGCGCTTGATCCCCGCGAGGTTGACGCCCTCGTCCTGCGACAGCCGCTGCACCTCGCGGAGGGTGGCGATGTCCCGCAGCGAGTACCGGCGACCGCGGCCGCTCGCGCGGCTGGGGATCACCAGGCCGAGGCGGTCGTACTGACGCAGGGTCTGCGGGTGCATGCCCGCCAGCTCGGCCGCGACCGAGATCACGTAGACCTTGGCGTCCTCGGCGACCACGGCTACTTCCTCGCCGAGTCCAGCAAGCCGGCGCGCACGTCCTCACCCGACGTCGCGATGCCGAACGCCTGGACCGCCTCGCGTGCCGCGGCCGACAGCCGCTGCGGGACGACGACCTGCACGGTGACCAGCAGGTCTCCCGCGCCCTTGGCAGCCTGCACGCCGCGCCCCTTGACGCGCAGGACGCGCCCGGAGGGGGTGCCCTCCGGGACCTTCACGCGGACGGTCGAGCCGTCGAGCGTCGGCACCTCGATCGTCGCGCCGAGCGCTGCCTCGTCGAACGCGACCGGAACGGTGAGACGCAGGTTCTCGCCGTCGAGCGAGAAGACCGGGTGCGGGGTGACGTTGACGGTGACGACGAGGTCACCGCCCGGCGCTCCGGCGGTGCCGGGCCGACCCTTGCCGCGCAGCCGGATCTTCTGGCCGTCGCGCACACCCGCGGGGATGCGCGCGTTCACGGTGCGGCCCTCGACGTTGAGCGAGACCTGCGAGCCCTCGACCGCCTGCCGGAACGGCATGGTGACCGTCGCGGACAGGTCGGCGCCCTGCTGCGGGCCGCGACCGCCCGAGAACCCCGCGCCGCCGCCGTTCCCGAAGAGCCCGCCGAGCAGGTCCTCGAACCCGGCGCCTCCGGGCTGGCCGCTGGAGTACCGGACGCGGCCGCCACCGGGCGCCCCGCCCCCGAACATCCCGCCGAAGACATCCTCGAAGCCGCCGTTGGCCCCGCGTCCGCCCGACGTGAACCGGGCACCGCCGGCCATCTGGCGCAACTGGTCGTACTGACCGCGCTGCTCCGGGTCGGACAGGACCGCGTACGCCTCGCCGACGTCCTTGAAGCGGGCCTCCGCCTTGGCGTCGCCGGGGTTGTGGTCCGGGTGCATCTCGCGCGCGAGCTTGCGGTACGCCTTCTTGAGCGTGGCCGCGTCCGCATCCTTGGGGACGCCGAGAACCGCGTAGAAGTCCTTCTCGAGCCAGTCCTGACCGGTCACGACGCCTCCTTCCAGATCTTCGTAGGTCCGAGCGGACAAGTGCGTGCACTCGTCCGCTCGGACGCTACAGGTGGTTCTTACGCCTCGGGGTCCACCACGGCCACACGGGCCGCGCGGAGCACCCGGTCGGACGTGCGGTACCCGGGCTGGAGCACCAGCTGGACCGTCGGCTCGGTGACGTCGGCGGAGTGGGAGTGCATGAGCGCCTCGTGCACCGCCGGGTCGAACGGCTCGCCGGCCGTGCCGTAGCGGGTCACGCCGAACCGACCCAGGGTCGCCTCGAGCTTCTCCGCGATCGACGCGAACGGTCCGGTCAGGTCACCGTGCTGGCGGGCCAGCTCGATGTCGTCGAGGACCGGGATCAGAGCCTCCACGACCGAGTGCACGCCCCGGTCGTGGGCGGCCAGACCGTCGGCCTTGGACCGCTTCACGAACGACGAGTACTGCTGCTCGAGGTTGTAGTAGGCCGCCTTGGAGCGCTGGAGCTCGTCCAGACGCTCCGCCGCGATCCGCTCGACCTCGACCAGACCCTCGAGGACGACCTCCTCCTCGGCGTTCTCCGCGATCGACTCCGCCTCGGCGAGGACCTGCTCCTCAGGAGTCAGGTCGTCGCCGTCGGAAGTGCCCTCGGTGGACGAGGTCACTTGGCGGCCGCCTCGTCCTCGTCGTCGACGATCTCGGCGTCGACGACGTCCTCATCCTTCGAGGACGCAGCGGGCTCGTCGGAAGCGGGCGCGTCGGCCGTGTTGCTCGCCGAGTACAGCGCCTCGCCGATCTTCTGGCTGGTGGTCAGCAGGGCCGAGTGCTTGGCCTTGACCTCGTCGATGTCCGTGCCCGCGAGCGCGGTCTTGAGCTCGCCGACGGCGGCCTGGACCTCGGTCTTGATGTCGTCCGAGAGCTTGTCCGCGTTGTCCACGAGCAGCTTCTCGGTCGAGTAGACGAGACCCTCGGCGCCGTTGCGCACCTCGGCCTCCTCGCGACGCGCCTTGTCCTCGGCAGCGTGCTCCTCGGCCTCGCGCACCATGCGCTCGATGTCCTCCTTGGGGAGGGCCGAGCCGCCGGTGATCGTCATCGACTGCTCCTTGTTCGTGCCGCGGTCCTTGGCGGACACGTGCACGATGCCGTTGGCGTCGATGTCGAACGTGACCTCGACCTGCGGCACACCACGCGGAGCCGGCGCGATGCCGGTGAGCTCGAACGTGCCGAGCGGCTTGTTGTCCCGCGCGAACTCGCGCTCGCCCTGGAACACCTGGATCAGCACCGACGGCTGGTTGTCCTCGGCCGTCGAGAAGATCTCCGAGCGCTTGGTCGGGATGGCCGTGTTGCGCTCGATGAGCTTGGTCATCACGCCGCCCTTGGTCTCGATGCCGAGGCTCAGCGGGGTGACGTCGATGAGCAGGACGTCCTTGCGGTCGCCCTTCATGACGCCAGCCTGCAGCGCGGCACCGACGGCGACGACCTCGTCGGGGTTGACGCCCTTGTTGGGCTCCTTGCCACCCGTGAGCTCGGTGACCACGTCGGTGACGGCCGGCATACGGGTCGAGCCGCCGACGAGGACCACGTGGTCGATCTCGGAGAGCTTGATGCCCGCGTCACGGATGACGTCGTTGAACGGCTTCTTGGTCCGGTCGAGCAGGTCCTGCGTCATCTGCTGGAACTGGGCGCGGCCGAGCTTGGTGTCCAGGTGGACCGGGCCGTTCTCGCTCATCGAGAGGTACTGCAGCGAGATGTTGGTGGTCGTCGCGGACGACAGCTCCTTCTTGGCCTGCTCGGCAGCCTCACGCAGACGCTGCACGGCGATCTTGTCCTTGGCCAGGTCGACGCCCGTGGAGTTCTTCACCTCGGCGACGAGGAACTCGACGATGCGCTGGTCCCAGTCGTCGCCACCGAGGCGGTTGTCGCCCGAGGTCGCGCGGACCTCGATCGTCGAGAAGCCGTCGTCGTCCTTGCCCACCTCGAGCAGGGACACGTCGAACGTGCCGCCACCCAGGTCGAAGACGAGGATGAGCTCGTCCTCCTTGCCGCGCTCCAGGCCGTAGGCGAGGGCGGCCGCGGTGGGCTCGTTGATGATGCGCAGGACGTTGAGGCCCGCGATGGCGCCCGCGTCCTTGGTGGCCTGGCGCTCGGCGTCGTTGAAGTACGCCGGGACCGTGATGACGGCCTCGGTGACGGGCTCGCCCAGGTAGGCCTCCGCGTCACGCTTGAGCTTGGAGAGCACCCGCGCGCTGATCTCCTGCGCGGTGTACTTCTTGTCGTCGATGCTCGTGGACCAGTCCGTGCCCATGTGGCGCTTGACGGACGTGATCGTGCGGTCGACGTTGGTGACGGCCTGGCGCTTGGCGATCTCGCCGACCAGAACCTCACCGGTCTTGGAGAACGCGACCACCGACGGCGTCGTGCGCGACCCCTCGGCGTTGGCGATGACCGTGGGCTCGCCTCCCTCGAGGACCGCGACGACCGAGTTGGTGGTACCGAGGTCGATGCCGACTGCTCGTGCCATGTGTGTGCCTTCTTTCGTGTGGTGCGGGGTGTGTCGTCTCGCTCTTGAGTCCGGCTGGCTCAAGTCTGCGCCGCTTCTCGGGCGTTCGCAAACTCGGTCGGCCTAACTTGAGTCTGTATGGCTCAACCTTGGCTCGACGCGATCCATTCCCCGCTGATGGCTCACGGCCGGCCGGTCCGAATTGCTCGCGTGGAGGCCAAATCCCTTGGTAGGGCGCAGCAGATCCCTCGGTAGGACGCCCAGATCGCTCGGTAAGACGTTCAGATCGCTCGGCAAGCAGCGTCGGTTCGCATCCGGCCGCTCGGGAAGACGCGTGGCGCAGCCCTGGGGTTGTTGGACCTGCGGGCACACAGTCCTCCGAGCTGGGCCCGATAGTCCGATGACGTCGGCGCGGCCCCGCCAACCCCGGAGACTCTGATGTGCTGATGTCCTACCCGGCGGGGAGGATGGGCGCGGGAAGGTACAGATGAGCGACATCGCGGACGTTCCACCCGCCGTTGTGGGCCGGCTCCGGGTGATCTGCGGGGAACTGCCCGAGGCGTACGAGGAGCCGGCGTGGATCGGCCTGCGGTGGCGGATTCGCCGGCGGACGTTCCTGCACGTCTACACCACCGACGAGAGGCGGTCGGCGTACATCGATCTGGACCATCCGGCCATCCTGATGACCTTCCGGGCGCCGCCCGGGGAGTTGGCCGCGCTGGCGCATGCCGGCCCTCCGTTCTTCCGGGCCGACTGGGGTGAGAATGTCGTGGGAATGGTGCTGGAAGACGAGACGGACTGGGTCGAGGTTGCCGAGCTGGTGACGGACAGCTATCGCGTGCAGGCGCCCCGCCGCCTCGCGTTCCGGCTGAAGGCAGGTGGATGAACCGCCGGCTCGTCCCAGTGGGAACTCACCGGCGTGATCGGTCGGCCACGTGCCGCAACTCGCAGTCGCCGTCAGGAGAACAGCTGGACCTGGCGCTCGACGCCACTTGGTGGCTGGGCAGATCAGCGAGACCGGCTCGGGCATAACGAGGTGCCGGGCTGAGGATTCGGACAACTAGGTGAGACGCGCGCAGGCTCACCTATGTGTCCTGCAGCAGGTCAGGCCGTTGAGCGTCGGACAAGTTCGATGAGTTCCTACAGTCCGAATAACCTGTGGGATCCCGTTCTAGCTGGCCAAATCCCCCCTAGTTGGCCAGGCCGTGGCCAGTGGGCGTCCCACCTACTTGTCCTGGCCCAGGTCAGGAGCGGCTTCGGGCTCCGGACGCCGCGGCGTGTCGTCGAACCTCGTAACGCCTGAGCGGCTGGCGACATGGCTGAGGCTCCACTCTGACTCGTGAGTCGGGGTGACCACCCAGCTGGCGGAGCTGCCTTCGGAGGCCGCCGCCTGATCTGCCGATCTGCGCAGGCTCGGCCGGGTGCCTGGCTACGGTGATGCAGCGTGCGCCACGGTGTGGCCAAGGAGGTCGACCATGCATGAGTCAGAGGTGCGCCGTGCAGTTGCCGCGGCCACGGCGATCGCTCTGTCGCTCAACCTCCCGGTCGACGAGGTCGTCCTGCTCAACGTCTCCAACCAGCTCGCCCTGCGCCTGCTCCCCGGCGATGTCATGGCTCGGGTGGCACTCGGGACGGATCACGTGGCGTCGTTCGAGATCGAGGTCGCTCGACGCCTGGCCGCGTGCGGGAGCCCGGTGGCGCGTCTCGATCCCCGGGTCGAGCCCCGTGTGTACGAGCGCGACGGCTTCGCGGTCACCTTGTGGACGTACTACGGGCCCGCACCGGGTCGCGGAACCTCCTCGGCTGACTACGCCGACGCCCTTGCTCGGTTACACGCTGACATGCGCCGGCTCGACGTCGCGGCACCGCACTTCACAGAGCGGGTCGAGGAGGCCCGACGGCTCCTCGTGAGCCGCGACCGCACTCCAGCACTCCCTGAGGGGGACCGCGAGACCCTCATCCGCACGTTGGGACGTACCGCATCGGTGGTCGGCGAGCACGGCGGTCCGGAGCAGCTGCTGCACGGCGAGCCGCACCCGGGCAACCTTCTCTTCACGACGGAGGGGCCGCTGTTCATCGACTTCGAGACCTGCTGCCGCGGGCCTGTCGAGTTTGACCTCGCCCATGCGCCCGACGACGTGGTCGAGCACTACGCGGGCGCCGACGGCGAACTTCTCCGCGCGTGCAGGATGCTCGTCCTCGCGATGGTCACGACGTGGCGCTGGGATCGTGACGACCGCCTTCCCCACGGGCGCCGGCTGGGCGCGGAGTGGCTCTCCCAGCTCCAGGCAATGCTCGCCCACGACGGCATCGACGGCATCGACGGCTGACCCTCCCCAACTGAGGATTTGGACAGCTTCGTGAGACGCGAGCCGTCTCACCTACTTGTCCACGCGCAGGTCAGCACGCCGCGATCCGGACAACTCCGCTGAGTTCCTACACGAATCCCGCCGTCGTCTGCGGGCTCGCGCGAGTTCGACGGGGGCGATCGGGTAACACGGTTCCACCCTCACGTCCTGCACTTCACACTTGGCGGGCGAGAGCGCACCGCATTAGAGGGAGAAGACGAATCGTGGCCTGGTCACTCCGGTCATTGCTGTCCCGCTTCGATCGTCGAGCGGTCGACGTGGAGGAACGCTCACCTCAGCTGGGGTTGAAGTACAAGGACCTCATGCTCCTCGGAGCGATCTCTGAGCAAGGCGGCGACCTGAGTGAGCCTCGGCACGTCGTCCACCACCTGTACCTGCCATCTGAGCCGGCCGCGCGAGCGGCCAGCTCTGAGCTCAGCACGCACGGGTGGAGTGCGGAGGTTCGCGAGCCCCTCCCCGACTACCCCGGTCAGTGGGCCGTCGTGGCGGAGCGGGCCGACGCAGTGCTGTCCCCTGACTTCGTCCGAGATGCGACGGATCTCATGGAGGCGGTCGCTTCACGCGGTCAGGGCGAGTACGACGGCTGGGAAGCGTCGGCGTAGGTCTCGCGTCGCCTCGCGGATCGCCGCTAAGGCGAGCCCCACCTCCGGCGCGCGCACCCGCGAGCCGCGGCCGGCGGGCGGATCATGGCCGCATGCCTCTCGAGCCCGCGATCACCTTCGTCCGACCTCCGCAGCTGGCGGCGAGAGCGCCTTACGCCTACGCAGCTGTTGTGGGTCCCGGCCAGCTCGTCTTCACCGCGGGAGCCTGCCCGCTCGACGCTGACGGCAACACGGTCGCTGTGGGCGACATCGCCGGACAGGCCGCACAGGTCATGGCGAATCTCGTCACCGCGCTGCAGGCCGCCGGCGCGCAGCTGACCGACGTCGTCAAGACGACCATCTACGTCGCGTCGTCCCGGCAGGCCGATCTCGGCATCGCCTGGCACGTCGTCCGTGGCGCCTTCGGCACCCACGACGCCCCGAGCACCCTGCTCGGCGTCAGTGTTCTGGGCTACGACGACCAGCTGGTCGAGGTCGAGGCCGTCGCGATCCGTCCGAAGCCGAGCACGATCTGAAATGACACGTGACCAGGCAGAGTCCGAGGCTCCGGGTCGGATGGGCGGCTCACCCGAACGACCAGCGCGCTTCTTCGACAGTGCCGAGGAGTTCGGCGCCTGGCTGGCGCTGCACCACGACACCGAGACGGTGCTGTGGATGGGCTTGAAGAACAAGGGCTCGGCCGATCGCGGCCTGACCTGGGAGCAAGCGGTCGTCGAGGCGCTGTGCTGGGGATGGATCGACTCGGTCGCGCAACGCATCGACAACGAGTCCCGGCGGCAGCGCTGGACCCCTCGCAAGAGGGCGTCCCACTGGAGCCGGGTCAATCTCGACCTCGTCGAGAAGCTGCGCGCCGAGGGGCGGATGCAGCCGAGCGGGTTGGCGATCTGGGAGCAGCGCACCCGCGAAGAGGCGCCCTACAGTCACGAGCGACCTTGGGCCGGACTGCCGGACTCCTATGCCGAGGAGCTGGCTGCGTCGCCGGCGGCCACCGCCTTCTGGGAGGCTTCGACTGCGACCTACCGCAAGTTCTGCGCCGTCTGGGTCACCTCAGCCAAGCAGGACGTCACACGCGCCCGCCGGATGGCACAGCTGATCGAGTGCAGCGCCGAGGGCCAGCTCGTGCCGGGCCAACGCTACGGCGACGTTCCGCCGTGGTTGGCGCGGGCCGCGGCGGCCGCGGCAGAAGCACGATGACGTAGTCAGGGGAACGCAGCGAGTCTCACCCAGGCGTTCTAGGCCGTCGAGAATCTTCTTGCCGTCGGCGCCCCCACGCGGAACGGTCAGGGCATGACCGTCCCCCCCCGTCTCGCACCCCTGCTGGCCGAGTACGACTTCGCCAGCAACCGTCTCCTGCAGCGCCTCAGCGGCCCCTGGGTCGACAGCGGCGACGACGAGCAGGTGGTGGTCGAGCCGCTCACGGACGCGGAGCTCCTCTGGGAGCCCGTCCCAGGCGCATGGACCATCCGCCGGCAGACGGACGGGCCTGGCGGACTCGGCGCGACGAGACTCGTCGGAGCGGGCGAATGGGGTCACGACGGGGGTCGCCCACATCCCTGGCCGCCACCGGTCACGAGCATCGGCTGGCGCATCAACCACGTGGCCAAGACACTGGCGGGCCGCGCGGACCACACCGACGGCACCCACACCCACACGGAGGCGTCCGACGAGCCGCAGGGCACAGCAGCAGGCGCGATCGCGAGCCTGACAGCAGGGATCGCGGCATGGCGCGCGACGCTCCTGGGAGCCGACGACGCCGCCCTCGACACGGTCGGCTACAGCACCTACCCGAACGGCTCCGATCCTGAGGAGACGTTCCTCGACGTCGTCTGGTGGATGAACCAGGAGGTCGTCCACCACGGCGCTGAGATCGCCCTGCTCAGGGACCTGTACATCCGGCTGGCGTGACGCGCACGTCCTTCTGGATCTGCGCCACGTGCCGTGGCGAATGCCGACCAGTCCGACGTGTGCGCCGATGAACGCCCGTGGCGGAGCGGCAAACGACGGGGCCGGGGCTGTGAGAGCCTGGGCGGAGTCGGCAAGGAGGCCACAGATGTGCCGCTGGATTGCGTACTCGGGTTCGCCGGTGCTGCTCGACGAGCTCCTCTACAAGCCTGCCAACTCGCTCGTGATGCAGAGCCTGCACAGCAGGCTGGGGGCGGAGCCGACGAACGGCGACGGGTTCGGCGTCGGCTGGTACGACGAGCACTCGCCGACGCCCGGACTGTTCCGGAGCGTCGAGCCGGCGTGGAGCGACCGGAACCTTCGGGAGCTGTCGCAGCACGTGCGGTCCGGCGTCGTCCTGGCGCACGTGCGGGCGACAAGCGGCACCGCCGTGCAGCAGACGAACTGTCACCCGTTCCGGCACGGGCGGTGGTTGTTCATGCACAACGGGTTCGTCGCCGGGTTCGGTGCGATGAAGCGCGACCTGCAGCTGGCTGTCGCCCCTGAGCTCTTCCCGACCATCGAGGGCACCACCGACTCCGAGACCCTGTTCCACCTTGCGCTGACGTTCGGGCTCACCGACGACCCGCCGAAGGCGGTCGCCGCAGCGATCGGGCTCGTCGAGGACGTCGCGCGCCGGCACGGCGTCGAGTACCCCTTCCAGGGCACCATCGCGACGACCGACGGGGAGCGGCTCTGGGCGTTCCGGTACTCGTCGGAGAGCCGGTCGCGCTCCCTCTTCCACAACCAGGACGTCTCCGTGCTACGCCACCAGTACCCCGACAACCCGGCGCTGCACGGTCTGTCCGACGACACGCGGATCGTCGTCTCCGAGCCGCTCGGAGACCTGCGCGGCGCCTGGCTCGAGATCCCGGAGAGCACGTGCCTCGTCATCGGCGGGGGGGCCCTGGAGACCCAGCCCTTCGTCCCGACGTCCCCCTGAGATCCGCGGGCCTGTCGCCAGCGGCGGCAGACCCATGCCCGAGCCCCCGCGTGTGGTCGGCCTCGTAAACTGCCACGGTGAGTGACGCGTCGGACCGGGGCCGGTTCTTCCATGGCACGAAGGCCGACCTGCAGGTGGGCGAGCTCCTCACCGCGGGCTTCCGGTCGAACTACCGGCCGGACGTCGTCATGAACCACATCTACTTCACAGCGCTGCGTGACGGTGCCGGGCTCGCCGCCGAGCTCGCGGCAGGCGACGCTCCTCCGCGCGTCTATGTCGTCGAGCCCATAGGTGCGTTCGAGGACGACCCGAACGTCACCGACAAGAAGTTCCCGGGCAACCCGACCCGGTCCTACCGCAGCACCGAGCCTCTCAGGATCGTCGGAGAGGTGACCGACTGGACGCGACTGAGCCCCGACGCGCTACAGACGTGGCGCGATCGACTGGCGGCGATCCGCGCCGACGAACGCGCCGAGATCATCAACTGATCGAGAACTGACTGTCGACCCTCACGGCGCGGCGCCGTCGAGCCCGGTTGCCTCGCCATCGCCTACCGCGCACCCGGCATCCTCGCGACGACCAGGTCCGAGCTGCCGATACTTGCCATGTTGGAAAGTTTGATTAATACTTTCCAACATGGAAAACATGGAGCCCGCCGCGGCGGCCGCCGCCCTCGACGCGTCCGACCGGGCGCGCTCCGCCATCGCCGGGTCGGTGCGGGTGCCACGCGGTCACGACGTGATCATCGGCGCCGCGGTCGCGATACAGATCGCCACGGCGGTCATCGGGATCGCGAGTGCCGACGACGTCGGCGCGTCGGAGCGCTCCGTCCTCGGCTGGGTGGCCGCCGGTGTCGTCGTGTTCCTCGTGGCCGCACTGGTCGAGGTCGTGCGGTTCCGTCGGATCAACGGGGTGCGGCTCGACGGGTTCACGGCCCGGGTCGTCCTGGGCACCGACCTGTGGGCGTCGTGCTCGTACGGTGGCGCCGCGGTCGTCGCCTACGTCGCTGCGGACAGCGGGCTCTGGTGGCTGGCCGTGCTCGTGTCGTCCGCGGGCGGCGCGGCCTACGCGTTGTGCGGCCGGCGCTGGATGCGCCGATACCGGGAGGTTCCCGAGCGCGGGCTGCGCAACGAGTCGAGGGTGCTCCTCGGTCTCTTCGTCGCCGTCGCGATCGTCGCGCTCGGCCTGCTGGTCGCGAACGCACGATGAGCGCCACGCTCGACCCCCTGATCAACCCGCCCGCGCGGCT
This sequence comes from Cellulomonas sp. P4_H4, assembly GCF_056400865.1. Taxonomy (NCBI): domain Bacteria; kingdom Bacillati; phylum Actinomycetota; class Actinomycetes; order Micrococcales; family Cellulomonadaceae; genus Cellulomonas; species Cellulomonas sp. P4_H4. Next base: position 133,782 of record NZ_JBFUKL010000001.1, on the reverse strand, counting down.
GATGCTTCTGTCCATGCTCTCCGCGGTGTCCGAGGCGGAGTTCGTGACCGTGCGCGACCAGCTCGACGTCAGCGACTCGGTGCTGTCCAAGCACGTGTCCGCACTGGCCGCCGCCGGCTACGTCGCGAGCCGAAAAGGGGTGCACCGCGGGCGCCGCACCACCTGGATCGCGCTCACCGCGACGGGCCGGACCGCGCTCGCCGGCCACGTTGCCGCGCTCCGGGCCGTGATCGCCGGCATCCCGGCTGACTGAGATCTCCGCCGGGATGTCCGGACGGCCCATCAGTCGCGCTGGGCTACCACAGCGAAGGTCCACGAGCTCGGGTCGTAGGGGGTGCCCGTCAGGTCTCCGAACACGTCGGACAGGCTGAAGCCCGCTGCATAGAGCTCGTCCGACACCTGCTGAGGCGAAAGGCAGTGCATCCAGTTCCAGATCTGGCGCACGCGTGCGTCCTTGACGATGGTGTACCGGTCGAGCACCAGGCGTAGGTCCGGGTACGTCCACGCGACACGGGCGCCGAGACCGGGTCGAGATGGAACGCCAGCATCTGCGCCGAGATGTGCGGGTCGTCCCAGAACTCCGGGGTCGTGTACGTGCTGAACACGGCCGGGCGCTCGCTCATGCGGTCAGGCTCCCCAGGGTCGGGCATCTCGTGCTTCGAACATCGCATGTGACCGTCAGAGGGGTGACGGCCCGGCGACCGACCGTTCCCACTGCTCCCTGGTGATCTCGTACCGGTACCCGCCGAGCTCAGCTCCCTCGACCGCCAGCATGTCCTCGGGCGTCGCCAGTGTCTGCGTGACCGCCATCCCGACCTTCTCCATCACGTTCTGCGAGGCGCGGTTCAGCGCCATCGTCGCGCCCCACACGACGCGGACGTCGAGGTCGGTGAACGCCTTCGCGAGCAGGGCCGAGGAGACCTCGGTCGCATAGCCACGGCCCCAGGCGGCCCGCCGCAGCCGGTACCCGAGCTCGGCCTCGTCCCGTGGCCCCTCACGCTCGGGGCGCAGGCAGAACCACCCGACGAACGCGCCACCCGCCTGCTCGTACGCCGCGAAGAGCCCGAAGGCACCAGCCCACCGGTCATAGCCGGCGAGGATGCTCGGCAGGTCTCGATCGCGGATCAGCTCCGGTGCGGTCGTGTCGCCTCCGGACAGGTAGCGCATGACCGCGGGGTCGCTGTCGAGCTCGATCAGCAGGTCGGCGTCGTCGACACGAAAGCGGCGCAGCGTCACGCGTTCGGTCTGCAGGTACGTGTCCACGGCGGGATGCATGCCTGAGCTCACACCCGTTCGACGCTGTCCGCCTGCGGTCCCCGATCACTCTGGCGCACCTTGTACCGGACCCGATCGCCTTCCTGCAGCGCTTCGGCGCCCCTCACGACCGAGACGTGCACGAACAGGTCCGCACCCCCGGCATCCGGGATGATGAAGCCGAAGCCACGGTCCGCGTCGTACCGCGCGACGACGCCCTCGCCGCCGCGCACTGCGCCGCCGGACTCCCTCGCGGGGCCGGATCGACCGCGGCCCGACGCCGCGGGCGCACCCTGCCGTGCAGAGCCAACGAGCCGGACGTTGCGGGCCTGCGGCCCCTTCTCACCCTCGGCGAGGTCGAAGGTCACGCGATCCCCCTCGGACAGCTCGGCCAGCCCTCCGGCCAGATCGCGGACGTGGGCGAAGGCGTCCTCGCCGCCGACGTCAGGCGTGACGAACCCGAAGCCCTTGTCGACGTCGTACCAGGACACCGTGCCGTCCGCCCCGTCGGAGGCAACGGGCCGGGCGGCCTGGGCCCCGAGCGGCAGCAGGTGGTCCGCCTGCGGCCCCTTATCCCCGTCGACGACCAGGAACGCCACCCGCTGCCCGTCCGAGATCACGCCGCCGCCCACGATCGCTGAGCTGTGCACGAAGATCTCGCCGCCACCGCCGTCGGGCGTGACGAAGCCGTACCCCTTGCCCGGCTCGTACCAGGAGACCGTGCCGAGCACTCCGAGGGGTGCGTCCGGGGCATGGTCACCCGTGACCCGGACGCGCCGGGCCTGCGGGCCACGGTCGCCCTCGCCCACCTCGAACTCGACGACCTGGCCCTCGCGGAGCAGCTTCGTCCCGTCGTCGTTCACGACCTCGGATGCATGCACGAAAAGGTCGTCGGCCTCCTCCCCGAGAGACAGGAAGCCGAACCCCCGCTCGGCGTCGAACCAGCGGACAGTTCCCTGGGGCACGTTGGACTCCTCGTCGAAGCAGATGTTTGCTGCCCCCAGTCTCCCCCGGCAACACGGCCCGCTGCGCGAGCGATGGCCCACGAGCCTGCGGCGGCGGGACGACGTCGAGGTCGAGTCAGCCCGTGGACGCGGTGGCGGCTCTGATCGCTTGCGCGTCGGCGTCGAGGAGCGGCCTGTCGCGTTCCTGGACCTCGGGCTCGATGGTCCAGCCGTCCCCCGCGTAGCGAGGGATGACGTGGAGGTGGAAGTGGAACACCGTCTGGAAGGCGACCTCGCCGTCACAGAGGAGGACGTTGATCCCCTCGCAACGCATGCTCGAGCGGCGCAAGGCTCGCGCCATCTCGTGGCCGACCGACCAGACGTGAGCGCTCGTGGCTCGGTCGAGGTCTTCGAGGCCCACAGCGTGTACGCGCGGAACGACGAGAAGATGGCCGGGCACGACGGGGTTCAGGTCCATGAAGACCACGACGGTCTCGTCCTCGAACACCACGCTCGCCTCGGCCTGTCCGGTCACGATGGCGCAGAAGATGCACTCGTGCGGCGTCGGTGTCGCGTGAGGTGTCATGCGCGCACGAGCTCTCGCTCGCTTCCTCATCGGAGGGCGCCGTCGCCGGGCTGCAGATGCAGCTCGCTCGCGAACCGACGCACGCGCTCAGCCATCGCCTCCGGCACCTCCGCGACGGCGAAGTGCCCGCCCTCGGGCAGCCGCTCGAACACGCGCAGGTCGCGGTAGAACCGCCGTGCCACCGACTCGGGGTTGTCGTGCTCGTGGCGCTGCACGAAGACGGCGGCCGGCACTTCGACCGGCGGGATGACCGCGTCGGCACCGTCGACGTAGGTCCCGAACGACGTGCCGATGCTCTGCGTCACCCAGTACAGAGTCGCCTCGGTGAGGATCCGCTCGCGCGAGATGCGCCGTTCCACGGCGGCCGGGTCGCCGGGCGGGGTGTCGCTCCACTCGACGAGCTTCTCGGTGATCCACGCGAGCAGTCCGGCCGGAGAGTCGTTGAGCCCCGCGGCGAGGGTGTCGGGACGGGTGCCCTGCACGTGGGCGTAGCCCGCCTGCTGGTACCAGCCGGCGGCCATGCGGTCGTAGAAGGCGCGCTCGGTCACGTCGCTCGACGCCGCCTGCTCGTCCTGCGACAGGAAGTGCGCGTGGGTGACCACGAGCCCGGCGACCGACTCGGGATGCGTCGCAGCGACGAGGTCGCTGACGTTCGCGCTGATGTCCTCGCCGTACGTGAGATAGGTCGAGTAGCCGAGGACGTCGGTCATGAGGGCGTGCGCCAGCCCGGCGAGCCGCTGCTCGGTCGGCGGTCCGTCCAGCGGCGGCGAGAACGCGAAGCCGGGCAGGCTCAGCACGACCACGTCGAGGTCGGGAAGCAGGTCGGCGAAGTCCAGCTGCAGCGCGAACGTGTGCGGCCAGCCGTGCATCACCAGGAGTGCAGGCGCGTGCGGGACGGTGGAGCGCAGGTGGGCGAAGTGGAGCGTGGTGCCGTCGACGTCCGCGAGGAACTGCGGGTGCGCGTTCAGCCACGCCTCGCGGGCACGCCAGTCGAACGCCTGCCAGGACGAGACGAGCTCCCTCAGGTACGCGGAGGTCATGCCCGACTGCGGCCGGCGAGGTGAGTCGTCGAGGAGGCGCGTACGCGCCAACCGGTCGCGCAGGTCGTCGAGAACCGGCTGCGGGACGTCGATGGCGAAGGGGCGAACGTTCATCGGCCCACGCTAGAAGAACCCACCGACATCCCTCGACGTGGGGGCTCCGGACCGGGCAGTCAGGCGTAGGCGACGACGACCCGGTCGCGGCCCGCGTCCTTGGCTGACAGCAGCGCGAGGTCGGCCGCGTGCAGCGGACGGTCGCCGTCCAAGAGGGGTCCGACGCCCACCGAGACGGTCACCCCGAGGCCGGGCGTGAGCTCGCCCCACGCGCGGCGGCGGACGAACTCGTGGACGCGTCGCGCGACCGTCTGCGCCGCCACCGCTCCTTCGCTGGGCAGGATGACGAACTCGTCCCCGCCGTAGCGCGCGACGATGTCGCCGCTGCGCGAGGCCGCGCGCAGGATCTCGGCGATGGTCTGCAGGACGAGGTCTCCGACGGAGTGGGACCAGGTGTCGTTGATGGTCTTGAAGTTGTCGACGTCGATGAACACCGCCCATGCGCCATCGGGTGCCGAGGCGAACGCTGCCGGGAGCACCCTGCGGTTGGCGAGCTGGGTCAACGGGTCCTGGTCGGCCGCGCGGCCCGCACGGAAGGTCTCAGACGCCAGGCGGCGCAGGTCGTGCCGGTCTCTCAGCGCGGAGTACCGGGCTTCCCGTTCTGCCCATGCCCGCCCGAGCGCCACCTGGGCGGTCTGCCGCCACAGGAGCATCGCGGGTTGTGCCCCCTGCTCGGCGATCATGAGGTCGGCCATCTCGGCGCGCGCGGCCGCCGCCCAGACCTCCCGGCTCGTGCTCTGCGTCGCCTGGAGCAGGGCGTCGAGCTCGTCGGTCGCCGCGTCGTAGTCCTTCGCCGCACCGTGGGCTCGGGCCATGACGAGGTGCAGCATGTGCGTCTCGAGGAGCTCGGGCCGCGCCGAGAAGCCTTCCGCCGCGCCACGGGCACGGCTGAACGCCAGCTCCGGCTCACCCAGGTGCAGCATCGCGTACGCCTCGATGACGCCGGCACGGGCCTCCATCGAGGCCTGCGCCGTCGCCCGCGCTAGCCGCCGCATCCACGTCGCCCTGCTGGCGGCCCGCACCAGGTGGGCCGCGGCCTCGTCCTCGCGCCCCAGGGTGAGCAGGGCGGTCGCCCAGTACGCGCTGAGCAGCGCGGTCTCCTGCACGACGAGGAGCTCGAGCTCTGGCTCGCTGTGCCGGGTGATCGCGGCGAAGGCGGCCTCCGACTGCTCGACCAGGTGCGCCGAACGCATCGCCAGGGCTACCGCCATGGTCGCCGACAGGTGGCCGTAGCTGCTGGCTGGGACGTCCTGGAGCAGCCAGTCCGCCTCGGCCAGCGCCGCGATGGACACGCTGTGCTCGCCGAGGTGGTTGGTGGCCTCGGCCAGCACAGCGAGCGCCTTTGCCCGCCAGGCGGGCTTGGGTTCGTCGCCCAGGCTGTGCAGGAGGACCTGAGCGGCCGTCACCGCGGCCCGGTGCTCACCGAGCTCTTTCAGGGCGATGAGCTCGATATAGCGCAGGTACAGCGAGGTGGGCTGGTCGCCTGCCGCCTCGGTGACGTACAGCCACCGGCGGCACTGGTCCACGGCCCGGGTGGAGAAGCCGTCGATGTAGCTTCGGTGCGCCACGTCTGAGAGCTCGTCCAGCGGGCCGAACTCGGAGACCAGGACAAGCTCGCGCGACGTCGCCGGCCCGGACCCCTCGGCGCGTGCGCTCAGGCCCGGGCTCGGCGGGGGGCCCTCGGGCTCGGCATGGGAGAGAGGCACGACACCTCCCCTGGAGACGAGTGCGGCGACCGGTGCGCCAATCGACGCCCGAGTGTTCTATCGGACGATCGGCTGGGCTTTCTTCAGTCTCCCGTCGGGCGAGATCGCTCACACTTCCGTGTCAGCACTCCTGGCCCTGCTCGGGACCCCCGGTCGCACGAACGTCGTCTCCCAGTTGACCGACCATGTCGACCCGTCGTCCCACGAGAAGGACTGCTGCCACCGCGGGACCTCCTCCGAGGTGAACCACTCGAACCGCACCTGCACGTCGGCATCACGGATCCGCTGGACCGCGTCGAAGACGCCGTGCCCGTCGACGAACCTCCCGACGACCGGCTCGTCGAGCACGCCCGGAGCACGGTCGGAGCTCCACCAGATGCGCCACACGGCCTCCTCGGGCGAGTAGAGCCGCAGCGTCAGGCCTTCGAACGCTCCGAGCGGCGAGTCGCGGACGATCAGTCGGTCCACGTTCCCGCCCGACAGCACGGGCTCGCAGGTGCCGACGCCGACGAACTCGATCCACTCCGTGCCGGCGGGATCGGTGACGTCGCGCAGCCGGCGGTTCTGCACGACCCACTCGCCGTGCAGGAAGTCGAAGTCGGTGGTGGTCATGGCGCGCACGCTACGACCGACCCCCGACAGAGGTCCGGCCCGCAGCGACGCGGTCACGGCCGGAGGGTCACCAGGGACGAAGAGAGGCCCCGAGCCGTGGAGCTCGGGGCCTCTCGTGTGCTGACCGGAGGTCAGCGTCAAGCAGGGGTCACGCGACGGCTTCGGGTGCCTTGACTGCCTCGATGGGCTGGCACCGCGTGAGGGCGTAGCCGACGATCCCGAACACGACACCCAGACCCATGACGAGGGCTGCGACGCCGAACGCGATCACCGAGGTGAACAGCGACGCGCGCAGGAACGAGCCGTTCATCACGGTCGTGCGCACGCCGGTCATCTTGGCCATGTCGGGGTCGGCCTTGATCTCGTCGGCCGTGGCGCCTTCCTCGGTGAGCTTGGCCTCCAGGGCGTGCATCTCAGCGCCGATCTCCGCGTACGTCTTGCCGTCAGCGGCGGCCAGTGCGTGGTGCTTGATGATGTCGGCCTGGGAGAACGCCTCCCACGGCGTGTCGACGAGCGCGCCACCGAAGTGCGCGGCGTCGGGCGACACGGTGATCTTCTCGGCCTTGAGGTTCGAGGAGACGGCTCCCCAGGTGATGCCACCCGCGACGAGGAAGATCGCGCCGGCGACCATGGTGATGATGCCCAGGATGCGCACCAGCCCGTGGGACTTGCGTACCGCAGTCATGTCAATGATCCCTTGGTGTCCAGACGAAGCGACACCGTTGTGTCGTCTCGGTGGGGTGTCCCCACACCAGTCCCATCGGCCACCCTGCGGCGCGCGTGGATAGGTCTTTAGACCCCAATGGCCTCGTCGGGCCGTGGCTCGGTCGCCGGGAACAGCGCCGGACCGCTCAGGATGGCGCCGACCTCCTCGGCCCGCACGGGCCGGCTGAACAGGAAGCCCTGACCCTGCCGGCAACCCAGCGCGCGCAGGGCGTCGGCCTCCTCGACGGTCTCGATCTGCTGGGCATGACCAGACCGGTCGGCGGGTTCCACCCGCGCCAGGGCCTCGACCGCGACCACCTGGTGACCGTCGAGGGTGACGACGGGCTGGTAGAGGACGGGCTACTAGGGTCGGCCCATGGCAATGACGCCGCAGGACGCCGACGCGGCATGGCACGCCGCCTGGTCGGCCCGGGACCAGGAGCTGGCCGCCGAGCTCCTCCATCCCGACTACGCGCTCGTACTCGTGCATCCCGCCCCCGCGCGCGTCGCTCGCGACGAGTGGCTCGCCACACTGCCGGTCTACGTCGTGACCGGGTGGGCCACGCTCGAGTCCGCATGGGACGTCGACGGCGACGTGGCCGTGCACCTGCAGAAGGTGGACATGGCCGCGTCCGTGGCCGGCGTCGACCGTAGCGGGATCTTCATCCTCAGCGACACCTGGCGACGCACGCCCGACGGCTGGCGGGTCTGGCGTCGGCACTCGACACCGCTCCGGGCCGGGGAGATGCCGCGGCCCGAGGCGAGCGGGTCGGCCTGACCCGCCCGCCCCGGAAGCATCAGCAGAACTTGTACACGTACCCGCTCGTGCCCTGGGCCACGACGTCGCGGTCGCGATAGACCACGCTCGTCGTCGCACCCCGGGCGTTGCACGCCTGGGTGAAGTTGGCCGTGCCGCCGTTGTCCGTGTACTCGATCTCGTACACCTGCGCGCCGTAGGTCGACGTGAAGTCGTCGCACTCGTCGTAGACCTGGCACTCCTCGACGATCGCAAAGTCGAACCCGATCGCCTTGCCGTCCGCCGCCATCGACGAGTCGTTCTTCTGCGCGATCGCCAGGCCGTCCGCGTGCGCCCGTGCCGCCAGCAGCGTGGCGAAGTCGACGTTGTTTTGCCTGGTCAGGCGCTTGGCGCTGCGGCTGTAGCTGTCGAGGTTGTCCGGCTCGATCGCGCTGTAGCCGCGGGCCTTGCAGCCGTCGACCCAGCGGCCGACGATCGCGAGGAGCTGGGTGCGCTTCGCGGCCGTCGACGTGTCCAGCAGCATCTCGTCCCAGGCGCTGTCGATGACGTACGACCCGTTCGCCTTCTTCAGCAGCAGGTCGTCGTGGTGCGTCTTCCACCAGGTCGCGTCGTCGGGCTGGGTCTGGAAGGCGTTGACGTAGCAGACGTTGTACCTGCCGGACGCAGGTGCGTCGAGCCGGTCGCGGTCGACGATCGTGACGGTCGACGACGGCGTGTAGGCGCCGCCGATCTGGTAGTCGAGCTGCCCGTTGGCGGGCGGCAGCGGGTACGTCGCGGCAGTTCCGGACGACGCGCAGCCGAGCAGGAGAGCCGCACAGGACAGGATGACGACGGCGAGGCCTCGCACAGGGGCGCTCATCAGAGACCTCCAGGAGTCGCGGCGCTGTTCGTCACTCGGCCGGAGCGCCCCTCGGCTCCCCCGGACGTGGCATGGCGTCTCCGCCAGCCAGCAACCACGGTCGAGGATTGGTCTAGCGCATCCGCCGTGCCCGTGCGCACATGTGAGCAGAACGGTTGCGCGTTTTCCAGAGCGGCGCTCCCCGAGGTCGCGACAGGATGCTCAGGTGGACAACAGGATCAGACTTCACGCCAGGGGGGAGCTGACCGACCCGGAGCTCAGCGCACTGCACGCGGCCGCGTTCGGCCACCCGCTCACGGTGATCCCCTGGCAGCAGCGACTCGCGGACCACAGCGTCACGTGGATCACTGCCCGGCTCGACGGTCGGCTCGTGGGCTTCGTCAACGTGGTCGGCGACGGAGGTGTCCACGCGATCCTCCTCGACACCTGTGTCGCACTCGAGCTGCAGGGGCAGGGCGTCGGAATGTCGCTCGTCGCGGCCGCGTCCGAGGAAGCGAGACGTTCCGGCTGCCAGTGGCTGCACGCGGACTACGAGCCCCACCTGGTCGACTTCTACGAGGGCGCGTGCGGCATGCGCCACAGCGAGGCGGCTCTCTTGCGACTGGACAGCACCGCCCGGGACTGACGGCCGGGCGCGTCACGACTACACCTCGAACAGGTACCCCATGCCGGGCTGCGTGATGATGTGCCGAGGGTGGGCCGGGTCGGTCTCGAGCTTGCGTCGCAGCAACGCGGAGTAGACGCGCAGGTAGTGGGTCTCGTCGGAGTAGCCCGGACCCCAGACCTCCTGGAGAAGCTGGCGACGGCCGACGAGGCGGCCGCGGTTGCGCACGAGGACCTCCAGCATCGACCACTCGGTCGGGCTGAGCCGCACCTCGTCACCGTCCCGGAGCACGCGCCGCCGGGCGAGGTCGATGGTCAGCTCTCCCGCCGCCACCAGGGCGTCGTCCGCGTCGGTGGCCGGTGCCGTCGAGCGTCGGACGGCGGCGCGCAGGCGGGCGAGCAGCTCGTTCATGGCGAACGGCTTGGTGACGTAGTCGTCGGCCCCGGCGTCCAGGGCGTCGACCTTGTCCTCCCCGTGCTGTCGCGCCGAGAGGACGACGATGGGCACCCGGCTCCAGCCGCGGATCGCCGCGATGACGTCGAGCCCGCTCATGTCGGGCAGGCCCAGGTCGAGCAGCACGACGTCGGGGGCGTGCGACGCCGCGGCTGCGATCGCCGTCGCTCCGTCGACAGCCGTGCTGACGTCCCAGCCGGAGGCCCTCAGGGTGATCGACAGGGCGTGCGCGAGCCCGGGCTCGTCGTCGACCACGAGGATCTTGTTGCCGGCCATCAGGCGCTCCCATCCGCGAGCGGGACGCTCACGAGCATGGTCAGGCCGCCGCCCGGGGTGTCCTCGACGCTCAGCTCGGCGCCGACCGCCGTGGACAGCCCGTCGGCCACCGCGAGGCCGAGGCCCAAACCGGTGCCGGTCGTGTCTCCGAGGCGCTGGAAGGCCGCGAACATGTGCTCCTTGAGCTCGTCGGGGATGCCCGGACCCTCGTCGACGATCCGCACGACCATGCCGCTGCGGACGACCGACGCACTCACGACCACGGGGCTGCCCGCCGGTGCGTGGCGGACGGCGTTGGAGACCAGGTTGGCGACGACGCGCTCGAGGAGCCCGGGGTCGGTGTGCACCAGAGGCAGGTCGTCGGGCACGTCGAGCACGACCGCACCGGGCGGGTACCCCTCGACCGCGAACGGCACGATCTCGTCCAGGCTCGTCGCGCGCAGGACGGGACGCACGCTGCCGGTCTGCAGCCGGGAGAGGTCGAGCAGGTTGTCGATGAGCCTCTCCAGGCGCGCGGTCGACGCCTCGAGGGTCCCGACGAGCGCCGCACGGTCGGCCTCGTCGAGGTGCAGGTCCGTCGAGGTCAGCCCGTCCACCGACGCCCGGATGGTGGCCAGCGGGGTGCGCAGGTCGTGGGAGACGGCAGCGAGCAGTGCGGTCCGCGTCGCGTCGGCCTGGCCGAGGATGCGTGCCTGCTCGGCCTGCGCGCGCAGGCGCTCCTGCTCCAGCACGATCCCGACCTGGGACGCGAAGGCCTCGAGCACGCGGCGGTCGCTGGCGGGCAGGACACGACCGGTCAGGGCGAGCACGCGCTCATCGTCCACGACCAGGACCACCTGCGCCGACTCCGGGTCGAGCGCCGGCTCGGCGCCGTCGGTCGCCAGGACGTCCCACCCCCCGGTGCCGTTCTTCGCGAGCAGCGCCACGGCCTCGAGCGTGAACGTCTCGCGGAGCCGCGCGACCAGCGCGGCGGCGGTGTCCTCGCCCGAGAGCACGGAGCGGGAGATCGCGGCGAGGGCGGAGGCCTCGGCCCTGGCGCGGAACGCCTCGGTCGTGCGCCGGGCCGCCAGGTCGACGACGGACGCCACACCGGCGGCGACCAGGACGAAGACGCCGAGCGCGAGCGCGTTCTCCGGCTGGGCGACGGTCAGGCGGCCAGTCGGTTGCGTGAAGTACCAGTTGAGCAGCAGGAAGCCGACGACCGCGCTGACGATGGCGGGCCACAGCCCACCGACCAGCGCGACCAGGACGGTCAGCGCGAGGAAGAGCATCAGCTCGGTCGGCAGGCTCACGACGTCCCGCAGGACCGTGAGCAGGACCACGGTGAGGAGCACCGGCCCGACGATCGCCAGCAGCCATCCGCCGATCCGACGGGATGCCGAGAGCGCCGATGCCCGACCATGTCGACGACGACCCGAGCGCGCGCGCTCGTGGGTGACCAGGTGCACGTCGATCATCCCCGCGAGCCGGGCGATCTCGGTGCCGTTGCTCTCCCGGACCGCCTCGCGCCACCGGCTGCGCCGGGACACACCGACCACGATCATCGTGGCGTTGACCCCGCGTGCGAAGTCGACGACAGCGGAGGGCACATCCTCGCCGACGACCGTGTGGAACGTGCCGCCGAGCGACTCGACGAGCTGTCGTTGCTCGGCGATCCGCGCCGGCGGCGCGGAGGGGAGCCCGTCGGTGGCCAGCACGTGCACCGCGAGCAGCTCGGAACCGGCGGCTCGCTGGGCGATCCGCGCGCCGCGTCGCAGCAGGGTGTCGCCCTCGGGTCCGCCCGTGACTGCGACGACCACGCGCTCCCGAGCGGGCCACGGTGACTCGATGCGGTGGTCGCGCCGGTAGGTCGCGAGGGCGTCGTCCACGCGGTCGGCGAGCCAGAGCAGCGCGAGCTCACGCAGCGCCGTGAGGTTGCCGACGCGGAAGTACTGCGTGAGCGAGGCGTCGATCTGCTCGGCCCGGTACACGTTCCCGTGCGCTAGCCGCCGACGCAGCGCCTCGGGAGCGAGGTCGACCAGCTGGATCTGGTCGGCGTCCCGGACCACGTGGTCCGGGACGGTCTCGCGCTGCTTCACGCCGGTGATGGCCTCGACGTCGTCGTTCAGCGACTCGAGGTGCTGCACGTTGACGGTGGTGACCACGTCGATGCCCGCGTCGAGGACACGGTCCACGTCCTGCCAGCGCTTGGCGTGCTCGCTGCCCGGCACGTTGGTGTGCGCGAGCTCGTCGATCATGACCACCTGCGGTGCCCGCGCAAGCACCGCGTCGACGTCCAGCTCGGTGAACGACACGTCACGGTGCACGATCGTCCGCCGAGGCAGCACCTCGAGCCCGTCGAGCTGGGCGGCGGTCGCGGCGCGGCCGTGGTCCTCGACGAGGCCGATGACGACGTCCGTTCCCCGGGCCATCCGGCGGTGAGCCTCGTCGAGCATCGCGTACGTCTTGCCGACGCCCGGGGCCGCGCCCAGGTAGACGGTCAGCCGGCCCCGACGAGGGCGGTCGACGCCTGCGGCGCCCTCGTCGGGGCGGGTCATGCGCCCTGCAGGGCGAGGTTGAGCCGCAGCACGTTGACGCGCGGCTCGCCGAGGACGCCGAGATCGCGTCCGGCGCTGGCTTCGTCGACGATGCTCCGCACCTGGTCCGTCGTCAGGCCCCGTTCCTTCGCGATGCGCGCGACCTGGAGGTGCGCGTAGGCGGGGGAGATGTCGGGGTCGAGGCCGGACGCCGACGCGGTCAGTGCGTCGACCGGCACGTCGGCGTGGTCGACGCCCTCGTCCGCGGCCACCGCCGAGCGACGTTCCTCGACGGTGCCCAGCAGGTCCTCGTTGAGCGGACCGAGGTTGGACCCGGCCGACGCGAGGGTGTCGTACCCGTCGCCGGCGGCCGACGGGCGCGGGTGGAACCACTCAGGTCCGTCGAACGACTGGCCGATCAGCACAGATCCCACAGCCTCATTGTCGGGGCTGACGACGCGCTGGCCAGACGATGTGACGAGCGAGCCGTTCGCCTGCCACGGGAAGGCGAGCTGGGCGACGCCGGTGACCGCGAGCGGGTACGCGAACCCGAGCACGACGGTCAGCACGAGCAGCACGCGCAGGCCTGCCCAGGTCTGTCGCACGAACGCGACTGTGTCAGAGCCGGCGGAGTAGTGGGCGCGGTTGGTGGTGGTGGTCATCAGGACATCCCCAGGGCAGTGACGAGCAGGTCGATGAGCTTGATGCCGACGAACGGTGCGATCACGCCACCGAGCCCGTACACCAGCAGGTTGCGGCGCAGCAGGGCGGACGCGGCGGAGGGCCGGTACCGCACGCCCCGCAGCGCCAGCGGCAGGAGCGCGACGATGATCAGCGCGTTGAAGATCACCGCCGAGAGGATCGCGGACTGCGGGCTGCTCAGGTGCATCACGTTGAGCACGTCGAGCTGCGGGAACGCGACGACGAACATGGCCGGCAGGATCGCGAAGTACTTGGCCACGTCGTTCGCGACGGAGAACGTGGTCAGGGCGCCGCGGGTGATGAGCAGCTGCTTGCCGATCTCGACGATCTCCAGGAGCTTGGTCGGGTTCGAGTCGAGGTCGACCATGTTGCCGGCCTCCTTCGCGGCCGTCGTCCCGGTGTTCATCGCGACCCCGACGTCCGCCTGTGCGAGTGCCGGTGCGTCGTTGGTGCCGTCACCGCACATCGCGACGAGCCGTCCCCCTTCCTGCTCACGCCGGATGAGTGCGAGCTTGTCCTCGGGCGTCGCCTCCGCGAGGAAGTCGTCGACGCCGGCCTCGCTCGCGATGGCCTTCGCGGTGAGCGGGTTGTCGCCCGTCACCATGACGGTCCGGATGCCCATCGCGCGCAGCGCGTCGAAACGCTCCCGCATGCCGTCCTTGACGACGTCCTTGAGGTGGATCACGCCAAGCACCCGGGCGGGTGCGTCCCCGAGCTGCTCCGCGACCACGAGCGGCGTCCCGCCCGAGGCGGAGATCGCGTCGACCGTCGCGGCGACGTCCGCGCCGGAGTGGCCGCCCGTGGTGCGCACCCAGTGGGTCACGGCCGCGGCGGCGCCCTTGCGGACCGCCCGAGCCGGCCTCTCGGCGGTGGCCGGAAGGTCCACGCCGCTCATCCGGGTGCGGGCCTGGAACGGGACCAGCTCGGCGCCGACCAGGTCACCCTCCGGGCGCTCGCGCAACCCGAAGCGATCCTTGACCAGGACGAGGACCGAGCGGCCCTCGGGTGTCTCGTCGGCCATCGAGGACAGCTGCGCGGCATCGGCCAGGGTCTCGGGCGCGACACCCGCGGCCGGCAGCAGGTCGGCCGCCTGCCGGTTGCCCAGCGTGATCGTCCCCGTCTTGTCGAGCAGCAGGACGTCGACGTCGCCCGCGGCCTCGACCGCGCGCCCGGACATCGCCAGCACGTTGCGCCGGACGAGCCGGTCCATCCCCGCGATCCCGATGGCCGACAGCAGCGCACCGATCGTGGTCGGGATCAGGCAGACCAGCAGCGCGACGAGCACGATCAGCTGCTGCTGTGCTCCGGAGTAGACCGCGAACGGCTGCAGAGTGACGACCGCCAGCAGGAAGATGATCGTCAGCGTGGTGAGCAGGACGTTGAGCGCCACCTCGTTCGGGGTCTTCTGCCGCTCCGACCCTTCGACCAGCGCGATCATCCGGTCGACGAACGTGTGCCCCGCGGGCGCCGTGATGCGCACGACGATCCGGTCGGACAGGACCACCGTGCCCCCCGTGACGGCCGACCGGTCGCCGCCGGACTCGCGGATGACCGGCGCGGACTCTCCGGTGATCGCCGACTCGTCGACGCTGGCCACGCCCTCGATGACGTCGCCGTCGCCGGGGATGGTCTCGCCGGCCACGACGATCACGACGTCGCCGATCGTGAGCGACGACGACGCGACCTCGGTCGTCGCCGTGCCGACCACCTTGCGGGCGGTGGTCTCACGCTGCGTCGCCCGCAGGCTCGCCGCCTGAGCCTTGCCCCGTCCCTCGGCCACCGACTCGGCCAGGGTCGCGAACAGCACCGTGAGCCACAGCCAGACGGTGATCGACCAGGCGAAGACGCTCGGCTCGAGGATGGCGAGGACCGTGGTGAATGCGGCGCCGACCTCGACGACGAACATCACCGGGGAGTCCCACAGCTTGCGCGGGTCCAGCCCGCGCAACGCTCCGGGCACCGCGGCACCGATCTGGCGGGGCGAGAGCGTCGACGGTGCCGCGTCGACCGTGTGAGGCTCGGCGGGCGGCTTCTGGAGAAGGGTGGTGCTCATGAGAGGGACTCCACGACGGGACCGAGAGAGAGGACGGGGACGAAGGTGAGACCGACGACGACGAGGGTCACCGTGACCAGGAGGCCGACGAACAGCGGCGTGTGCGTGGGCAGGGTGCCTGCGCCCTCGGGCACCTTCCTCTGGCTCGCGAGACGGCCGGCCAACGCCAGCACGAGCGCGATCGGCACGAACCGACCGACCAGCATCGCGAGCCCGAGCAGGGTGTTGTAGAACGGCGTCCCGGTGGTCAGCCCGCCGAACGCCGAGCCGTTGTTGTTCCCCGCGGACGCGAACGCGTAGACGATCTCCGAGAGGCCGTGCGGGCCGCCTTGCAGCTGCCCGGCCAGACCGGCACTCGTCGAGATGGCGATCGCCGAGCCGATCAGGACGACCGCGGGCATCGTCAGCACATAGAGCGCGACGAGCGTGATCTCCTGCCGGCCGATCTTCTTGCCCAGGTACTCAGGCGTGCGCCCGACCATGAGCCCGGCCAGGAACACCGAGACGATGATCAGCACGACCATCCCGTACAGGCCGCTGCCGACGCCGCCGGGGGAGACCTCGCCGAGCAGCATGCCCAGCATGGCGACGCCGCCGCCTTGCGCGGTGAGCGAGTCGTGCATCGAGTTCACGGCGCCCGTGGACGTCATGGTCGTCGAGGCCGCGAACAGCGCCGACGCAGCCTCACCGAATCGGACCTCCTTGCCCTCCATCGCGCCACCGGCGGCCGCCGGAACGAGTCCGGGTCCGGCCATCTCGGCCCAGGTCAGGAATCCGACCGCAGCGACCCACAGGGTCGACATCGCCGCGAGGATGGCCCACCCCTGACGGCGGTCACCGACGATCCGGCCGAACGTGCGCGGCAGGCTGAACGGGATCACGAGGAGCAGGACCACCTCGAACGCGTTGGTCCACGGCGTCGGGTTCTCGAACGGGTGCGCCGAGTTGGCGTTGAAGAACCCGCCGCCGTTCGTCCCGAGCTCCTTGATGGCCTCCTGCGAAGCCACCGGTCCTCCGAGCACCGACTGGGTCCCTCCGGCCAGCGTCGTGATCTCGGTGTGCGCGTGCAGGTTCTGGATGACGCCCCCGGCGACCAGCACGAGCGCGGCGACGAACGCCAGCGGCAGCAGCACCCGGACCGTCACCCGCACGAGGTCGGCCCAGAAGTTGCCCACCCGGGAGTCGGTCCCGGACCGGGCGAACCCGCGGGCGAGCGCCGCGACGACCGCGACACCCACCGCCGCCGACAGGAAGTTCTGCACGGCGAGCCCGGCCATCTGGAACAGGTGTCCCGCGGCCGCCTCACCCGAGTACCACTGCCAGTTGGTGTTCGTCACGAAGGAGACGGCGGTGTTCCACGCTCCCGCCGGGTCCAGCGGGGCCATCCCGATGTCGAGCGGCAGCTTGTCCTGCATCCGTCCGAGACCGAACAGCAGCAGCACGGACGCGAGCGAGAACCCGAGCACCGAGAGCAGGTAGGTGCTCCACCGCTGCTCGGCGTCGGGGTCGACCCGCATCAGCCGGTAGCCCGCGCGCTCGACCGCCAGGTGCTTCGGGGAGGTCAGGGTGCGGTAGATGTAGTCACCGAGGGGTCGGTGCGCGGCGGCGAGGACCACGACGACGATCGCGATCTGGCCGACGGCGGTCCAGGTGGCGCTCATCGGACCTTGTCCGAGCGCAGCAGCTGGACCACCAGGTAGACGAGCAGCGCGCCGGCCACGGCGAGGCCGGCGATCTCGAGCCCGCTCATGACCGGTCCAACCGGCGGGCGAGGAGCGCGACGGCGGCGAAGAACGCCACGGTCAGCGCGAGGAATGCCACATCGGCCATGGGTCTCACAGCACCTTCGACGTCGGGCGGAGGACCACTCGCACCGGCCACTCCGACGACCCGCACCGGGGCCGCATCCGCAGGTCTACGCCGCTGTTCGCGCGTCGTCGGCTCCCTTGACGGAACCTTGACGGCGCCGCCCCGGGTCTTAGCGCAACGTTGTCGGCCACCTCCGTGCCGGAAGCGCCATGCTCGAGGGAGACCCGAGACGCGGGCCGTCGTCGCCGGTCCACCCGACGACGGGAAGGAGGCGGAGATGCCGCTCGGAGTGACCTACCGGTCGGTGGTCCTCGGGTACGCCGTGCTCGCACCCCTGATCGTCGGGGCCACCCTGCACGCGCTGCGGGACGAGATCACGACGACGACGGCGGCACTGGTCCTGGTGCTGCTCGTCGTCACCGCAGCAGCCACAGGTCTGCGCTCGGCCGGCATCGCGGCCGCTCTCTCCGCGGGCGTCTGGTTCGACTACTTCCTCACCGAGCCCTACCTCAGCCTCAAGGTCACCAGCAGCGACGACATCCAGGCGACCGTGCTGCTCCTCGTCGTCGGCATCGCCGTCAGCGAGATCGCGCTCTGGGGTCGGCGCCAGGCTGCGCGTGCCAGCCGCCGCGCCGGGTACCTGGACGGGGTCTTCGGGACCGCGGACATCGTCGCCCAGCCCGGGGCGTCCCCCGAGGCCCTGGTCGACCGCGTCGATCGCCAGATCGTCGAGATCCTCGACATCGACACCTGTCGGTTCGAACGCCTCGAGGAGGACTCCGGCACGACTCGGCTGCACCGCGACGGCACCGTGACGCAGCGGGGCACCCCGTACGACGTCGACCGTCACGGGCTGCCGACCGACGACGTGATCACGCTCGCAGTCCGGCACAGCGACCGCACGTACGGCCGGTTCGTGCTCACGGCGGCGACGCGGGTCGTCCGACCGACGTTCGAGCAGCGACGCGTGGTCGCCCTGCTCGCCGACCAGGTCGGCGCCGCACTCGCCAGCCGTGCCGAGCCCCGGGGAGCCGAGCATTCGTCATGACGTCGGTCGTCGACGGGCGTCAGCACGCCTGCCGGCTGCCGGCAGACGCTGCGCTGTCTCGAGGTGGGAGGAGCTGGAGTCTCGATCGACCACTCACGCGCGCTCAGCGTGCGAGCTGGAGTCGGTCCCAGAGACCGATGGTGAGCGCGGCACACGCGCCTCCGAACACGGCGACGAGCGCGAGGGCGCCCGCGGGTACCGCCGTGGGGTCCATGGCCCACAGAGCCGGCGCGGCCAGGGGAACCCAGGACGTCGCGCCCGCGAACACCGAGATCTGGGCGACGACGATCGTCATCGCCGCGACCGCGACGCCGGGCAGGATGCCCCGCCCGAGCGTCGCGGCCACGGCCGCCGCCACGGCGAGCAGCGCGGACAGGACGCCGAGCACGACGATCCGGGCGAGCCCCTCGACGACATCCTGTCCGGGGGCGCCCAGACCGAACGACAACCCCACCAGAGCGAGGGTCACGACGAGGACCAGCGAGACGAGCGCCGCCCAGACGAGGTGCACGACGAGCTTGGCCGACGCGATCGCCGAGCGGCTCACGGGGAGGCCGAACAGCGCAGGCGCCGTGCCGTCGACGAACTCCCGTCCGACGAGCCACGCTGCGCCCAGACCGAACGCGAACACCGAGGCGGCCGCGGTCACCTGCGTCGCGGCGAGGACGAGCGCATTCCAGTCGGCCCTTGCGATCTCCGGTCCCAGCTTCGCCAGGATCTGCGCACGGGTCTGCGGGGTGCCGCCCCCGCGGGCAGCCGCAAGGATCGAGGCGACGATCGCGGGGACCCCGAGGGCGAGCAGCAACCCGGTCGCTCGGAGCGTGGCTGACGCCCTCGCCTTGCGCGACTCGACGACGAGCGCCGTGCGGAACCCGTTCACGTCGCCGCCTCGTGCACCTTCGCGAAGAACGCGCGCTCGATGTCGACGCCGCTCGGGTCCAGCGACCCGACCACCCGGCCTTCGGCGATCACCGAGATCCGGTCCGCGATGCGCGCGACCTCGTCGAGGTGGTGGCTGGAGACCAGCACGCCCGCACCGGACGCGACGCGGCGGAGCAGCGCCTCGCGCAGGGCGATGATCCCAGCGGGATCGAGCGCGGTCGTGGGCTCGTCGAGCACCAGCAGACGCGGGCCGTGAGCGAGCGCGGCCGCAAGGCCGACCCGCTGCGCGTTTCCCGAGGACAGCCGTCGAACGAGCACCCGTGCGTACCGCACGAGATCGAGCTCGTCGAGCACCGCGCCGACGACACGAGGGACGTCCCGCGCGGCGACGCCGTGCAGGCGCGCGGCCAGCGCGAGGTTCGCAGCAGAGTCGAGCTCGCCGTAGGTCAACGGGTGCTCGACGAACGCCCCGATGGCCGCCCACTGCTCGGGGCCCGCGGACGCCACCTCCGTTCCGAGCACTTCGACCGTGCCCCGCTGCGTCCGCAGCATGCCGAGAACGAGCTTCATCAGAGTCGACTTTCCGGCACCGTTCAGGCCGACGAGCGCATGCACCTCGCCGGCGCGAACGTCGAGGTCGACATCTCGGACCCCGGCACCGCCGCGATAGGTGTAGCCGACGCCGGCCAGGCGGAGGAGCGTCTCGGTCATCGGCCGTGCTCCAGGAGGTCGAGGGCACGAAGGATCGCACTGCCGAGCGTCGCGCCCGTCTGCTCGGGCCACGCGAGCAGGGCAGTCATGAGTGCGGCCATCAGTGCCGCCGCGCAGACGTCCGCGTCGGCCGGCGCGGTGCCGCCCGCGACCAGCTGTTCGGCGATCGCCGCCTCCGTCTCCGCGGTGCCCGAACGGACCACGGGCAGCAGGCTCGGCGTCCGGGCTGCCAGCGCGATGCGTGACCTGAGCGTTGCGTCGTCGTCGAGGGGGCTCCCTTCCCACGCGGCCCGGACACCCCGGACGGCGCGGACAAGAGGCGGAAGGTCTGTCGGCTGGGCGCCGATCGCCGCGGCGATCAGTGGGTCGTACGGGTCGTCGACGACCAGCTGACCCTTGCTGCGGAAATGCCGGTAGAACGTCATCTCGGTCACGCCGGCGTGCCCGGCGACCTGCGCGACCGTCGTCGCGTCGTACCCCTGCCGACCGAACAGCTCGAACGCGCTCTCGACCAGCCGGACGCGGGTGCGCTCGGCCTTGGTCGACCCGAGGGAAGAGTTCTGGGCGCGAGCCATGGCTGAAATGTTAGTGACTAACAATCCATGCGTCCAGGGCGGGCGACAGCCGACGCGGCCCCGTAAGCTCCGCATGGGCGACGATGGAGTCGTGATCGACCACTCACGCGGGCTCAGCAACAGCGGTGTGCGTGCCGCGCTGCTGGCGGCCGTGCTGTTCGGGGCGAGCGCCCCGCTCGCGAAGCTGCTGCTCGGTGAGGTCAGCCCGTGGCTGCTTGCCGGACTGCTCTATGTCGGCGCGGGCCTCGGCATGTGGGTCTGGCGGGTGGTGCGACGCGCGCCCCGGGTCCGGCTCGCTCGCCGCGAGGTGCCGTGGCTCGTCGGCGCCGTGGCGGCGGGTGGGGTCGCGGGCCCCGTGCTGCTGATGTTCGGGCTGTCCTCCATGCCGGCGTCCGGGGCGTCGCTGCTGCTGAACGCCGAGGGTGTCCTGACGGCCGTCATCGCGTGGTTCGTGTTCCGTGAGCCGGCGGGCCGACGCGTCGTGCTCGGGATGGCGGCGATCGTCGCCGGGGCCGTCGTCATCGCGGTGCCCACAGGGCAGGCACAGGTCACCTCGGTGTGGCCCGCGGTCGCGATCGTGGGTGCGTGCGCGTGCTGGGCTCTGGACAACAACCTGACCCGCAAGGTGTCGCTGACGGACGCGACGTGGCTGGTGGCGGTCAAGGGCTCGGTCGCCGGGCCGACGAACCTGGTCGTGGCGCTCCTGCTCGGCGCGCAGCTCCCCGGGCTGGGGACGACCGCCGCCTCGCTGGCGCTCGGCTTCGTCTCCTACGGGTTGAGCCTGGTGCTGTTCATCGTCGGCCTGCGACACATCGGCGCCGCCCGGGCCGGCGCGTACTTCTCGATCGCCCCGTTCTTCGGCGCGGTCCTGGCCGTGACCCTCGGCGACCCCGTGACCTGGCAGCTGCTGCTCGCCGGCGCGCTCATGGCCGTCGGGACGTGGCTGCACCTCAGCGAGGAGCACGGCCACGAGCACACGCACGACGCCGTCACGCACGAGCACTGGCACACGCACGACGACGGCCACCACGACCATCAGCACGCGGAGCTCGTCGCGCCCGGTGTCCGGCACCGGCACGTGCACAGCCACGAGCCGGTGACCCACACCCACGAGCACTACCCCGACGCGCACCACCGCCACGAGCACTGACGGCCCGTCACGTCGTCGCGGTCGTCCGGGTCGCGGCGAGGGTGGCGAGCAGCTGGAGGCCGTCGGCGGCGGGCGTGCCGGGTGCGGCGCTGTAGGCGATGAACACGAGGCCCGGCTCCGCCACGAGCTCCATGACGTCGTACTCCAGGGCGAGGATCCCGACGTCGGGGTGCCGCAGACGCTTCAGGCCGGTGCGGTGCAGACGCACGTCGTGGGTCGCCCACAGGGTCCGGAACGCTTCGGAGCGGGTGGACAGCTCGCCGACGAGGTCGGACAGCGCCTTGTCGAACGGGTTGTGCCCGGCCGCGGCATGCAGCGCGGCGACACAGTCATGGGTGACCTGCTCCCAGTCGGGGTAGAAGTCCCGCGCTGCCGGGTCGAGGAAGGCGAACCGGGCCGAGTTCGGCAACGTGCCGGTGTGCTGGGCGAACCGGTAGACGGGGCTCTGCAGCTCCCGCGCCAGTGCGTTGTCCGCGACCGTGTCCATGTGCGAGTCGCGCACGTACGCCGCGACGGTGCCCATCGCATCCAGCACCCGCTGCATCGAGGCCCCGACGGGCGTGCGCGGTGTGGTGGCCGTGCGCCGCCGACGCGCGGGCTGGTTCGCTGCGTGGGCGAGGTTGCGCAGGTGCAGCAGCTCGGCCTCGTCCAGTCGCAGCGCGCCGGCGATCGCGTCGAGCACCGCGTCGGAGGCCCCGGCGAGGTTGCCGCGCTCGAGGCGGGCGTAGTACTCGGAGGAGACGCCGGCCAGGACGGCGACCTCGTCGCGCCGCAGCCCGGGCACGCGCCTCCGGCCGGTCCCTGCGGGCAGCCCGACGTCGGTCGGCGCGAGCCGCGCCCGGCGGGACGCCAGGAAGTCGCGCACCTCGTCACGTTGGTCCATGCCCTCGACCGTACGAGCACGCCGACCCGGAAGCCACGCACTGTCAGTGCACCCATCGGCAGAGCGTTCCTGCGCGTGGGCGCTCGTGGTGTGGTGGGCACAGTCGATGCACCGCCCGGCCGGTGCCTCGTCCCTGAACGCGACGAAGGAGCTCCACCATGCAGACCGTGACCCTGAACAACGGCGTCGAGATGCCGATCCTCGGCTTCGGCGTCTTCCAGATTCCCGACGACGAGACCGAGCGGGCCGTCTCGTCCGCGCTGGAGGTCGGCTACCGATCGCTCGACACCGCGGCGGCCTACCAGAACGAGGAGGCCGTCGGCCGTGCCATCACGGCCGCAGGCATCCCCCGCGACGAGCTGTTCGTGACGACGAAGCTGTGGATCCAGGACGCCGGCGACGAGGACAACACGCTGCGCGCGTTCGACCGGTCGCTGCAGCGCCTGGGTCTGGAGCACGTCGACCTGTACCTGATCCACCAGCCCTTTGGCGACTACTACTCCCAGTGGCGGGCGATGCAGCGTGTCCTGGCCGAGGGTCGCACGCGCGCGATCGGGGTCTCGAACTTCCCGATCGACCGGCTCGTCGACCTCGCGCTGCACAACGACGTCGTCCCCGCGGTCAACCAGGTGGAGACGCACCCGTTCCGCCAGCAGCGCGAGAACCAGGAGCAGATGGCCGAGCTCGGTGTCCAGATCGAGTCGTGGGGGCCGTTCGCCGAGGGGAAGAACGGCTTGTTCAGCAACCCGAGCCTCGCGGCGATCGCCGAGGCGCACGGTCGCACCGTCGGACAGATCGTGCTGCGCTGGCTGACGCAGCGCGGCGTCGTGGCGATCCCTAAGTCCGTGCGCCCCGAGCGCATGGCCGAGAACCTCGCCTCGCAGGACTTCGACCTCACCGACGCCGAGATGCAGCAGGTCGCCACCCTCGACACCGGCGAGTCGCAGTTCTTCGACCACCGCGACCCGCAGTGGGTGCGCGCCCTGGGCGGCCGCCGCGTCGACTGACCGCGGCCGCCTGACGATCGGACAGGAACACCACCCGGCGCTAGCGTCGTTCCGTGCGAACACCCGCGCGTCTCGCTCCGCTTCTCGCGCAGTACGACTGGGCGACCGAGCGGCTGCTCGCGCGCCTGACGGGTCCGGACATGGACAGCGGTGACGGGGAGCGCGTCCGCGTGGTGCCGCTCACCGACGCCGAGTACCTCTGGGAGCCCGTGCCCGGGTCGTGGTCGCTGCGCCGGCAGGCCGACGGACCCGGACCGGGAGCCACGGTGCTGGTCGGCGCGGGCGACTGGGGGCGCGACGGTGGCCGGCCGCACCCGTGGCCGCCGCCCGTCACGACGATCGCGTGGCGGATGGCCCACATGACCGAGATGCTCACGCTCCGCGCCGAGTGGACCGTCGGTGAGCGCCGCCGCACCGAGGCCGACCTGCAGTACGCCGGCGACGCGGCCGGCGCGGTGCGCGCGCTCCAGGACGGGGTCCTCGCCTGGCGGGGGGCGCTCACGAGCGCAGACGACGTGGCGCTCGACACGGTCGGGCGCAGCACCTAGCCCGACGGGAGCGACGCGGAGGACGCGTTCTCGACCTCGTGTGGTGGGTGAACCAGGAGGTACTGCACCACGGTGCCGAGATCGCCCTGCTTCGTGACCTGCACGCGCGGCGGTAGCCCGCAGATGGAATGGAGGATGGCCACCCCCGACAACGGCTATGTCGCTGCGTTCGAGGACGGGACGATGACCGTCGCCCCCGAGCGCGGTGGCGTCGGCCCGGAGACCTGACGTCCCGGGCACCGGACTTCCGCCGACGGCCGGTTCGTCACACCGGTTCCAGCAGGATCAGGGGGATCTCGCGCGACGTCCGCCCCTGGTACTCCGCGTAGTTCGACAGCGCCGCGGTGACCCGCGGCCAGAGCTCGGCACGCTCGTCGGGCGTCGCCACCCGCGCCACCATCGGTCGCGACGGTCCGCCGGAGACGGCGACCCGGACATGCGGGTCGTCGACGAGGTTGAGGTACCAGGACGGATGGCGGTCGTCCCCGCCGGCGGACGCGACGACGACGAGCGCGGGTCCGACCTCCACCGGCACGGTGAGCATCGACACCCGTGGCTTGCCCGACCGACGCCCGACGGTGGTGAGCTCGATCGACGGCAGGCCGACGAGGTTGCCGCCGAGCCGTCCGCCCGTCACCTTCACGACCGCGCGATGGATCCCGCTGAGCGTCCGCATGACCAGGGTGCTCGACACGAGGTGACCGTACCGCCCGCCTACGGCGATCCGTCGACCACGAACTCCAGCGTCGTCACCGGGTTGTCGAACTCACTCGTCCGGAGCGACACCTGGAGGCGCCAGGTACCCGGGGACGGGATCACGACCTCCGCGGTGTAGTCGCCGGGGCCGACGTTGGTGAGGGTCATCGGTCCGAGGTCGAGCTCGTCCGAGGTGAGCCGCGCCTTGGGCGCCTCGAGCCCCTCGAAGGGTTCGCCGGAGGCGTCGCGCAGCTCGAGGGAGACGGTGTTGGGGCCGGTGGTCAGGGGCGCGAGGCGGGCCTGCACCTCGACGTCCTCGAGCGTCGCCGTCTGGACGCCGTTGCGCGCCCGGTCGACCGCCGACGCCTCGGCCTGGGGGCTCCGGTCGACCAGGAACCCGGTGAGCACCAGGACCACGAGGAGGGCCACCGCCTCGGCCACCAACGAGCGGCGCAGGAGGTCCGAGCGCACCCGCCGGTCGTGCGGACCGGTGCCGGCCCGGAGCGCGGGCAGGAGGCAGTACCGGTTCCACGCTGCGATGCCGACGGCGACGACGACGGTCGCGATCTTGGCCAGCAGGAGCCGTCCGTAGCCGGTGCTGACCAGCGCGTCCCAGGTGCCGACGATCCGCCAGGCGAGGAAGGAGCCCGCCGTCACGAGCGCCACGAGGACCCCGGCCGCGAGCGCGGAGAACCGGGCGACCACCCGGGCCGCGGCGTCACCGCGCTCGGCGAGGTCGCGGAGGGTGAGGGCCAGGCCGGCCAGGCCGCCGAGCCAGACGCTGCCCGCGAGGAGGTGCAGCATGTCGGCGCCGACCACCAAACCCTCGGGGGTCGCGGAACGCGTGTGACCGTTCAGGGCCGGCGCGACGAGCGCGACCGTGGCCGCGACGAGCGCCGCTGTGCGTCGCGGTCCGGTGGGAGCCCGGTGACCGAGGAGCACGACGCTCGCCGCGCTCCCCAGCACGACGGCGCAGGTCACGACGAACTCGCTCGTCGGCACAGCGGCCCATGTGCTGCCCTCGGTCAACGAGCTGGCGCCGCCACCGAGCTGGTACATCGCGACGAGCGGCAGCCCGACGAGCCAGGCCACCACCGCCGTACCGGCACCGGCGCGGGCTGCAACGACCAGCCGGCGCCGGACCCGGCCGGTGAGCTCCGCGGCCGGCACGACGAGCAGCGAGAACAAGACGAGGCCCGTCGACAGGAAGACGCTCACGTACCCGATCCAGCGGTCGACGCTCAGCGCGACCGGCGCTCCGGTAGAACCGGTCGGGCTTCCGGCCGGAACCGCGACCTCCGTGCTGGCAGCACCGATCGAGAAGGTGAGCGTCCCGCTGACGGGATGCCCGTCCTCCGACACCACGCGCCAGACGACCACCAGCGTCCCCGGCCCGGGCTGCTCGGTCAGGGTGACGGCGAGCTCCGCTCCGGAGACCACTGCCGACGAGGCGACCGGAGCACCCGCGGCGTCGAACACGCGGACGCCGTCGGGCACCCCGCCGACCGCCTCGTCGAACGTGAACCGGATCTGCTCCGGTGCCGCCCGGAGCACGGCGCCCTGGGTGGGGTCACTGGTGACCAGCGTCGCGTGAGCGCTCGCCGGGGCAGATGCTCCCAGCAGGAGGAGGGCGGCGCCGACGAGGAGCAGGAGGAGTCGTGCGACGGGCCTCGAGTGGCGCCCGGTCACGTCCGGCGGAGCTGGAGCACGAGAGCAGTACCACCCAGCACCGCGCCGATGAGGCTGGCCACCAGGGCTGCGACGATCCACGGGTCGACGGCACTGGTCTCCGCCGTCGCCCCCGAAGCGCCGGTGCCTGAGACCGTCTCGCTGCTGTCGATCTCAGCAGCAGGGCTGTGGTGGCCCCCGTCGCCCGCGGCGGTGAGGACGAACGCCGGTGCCGGCAGCTCGAGCGTCTCCGGGTCCTGCCCGTCGGCCGGGACCTCGATCCAGGCGGCCTCGCCCTGCTCGCACGTCTGGATGGTCGGGAACACGAGGGTGTCGCCCTCCAGGTCGGGCAGCATCAGCGAGAGCTCGAGCACGTCGCGGTACCCGTCCGGGAGCGGGGTGTCCGTCCGGTAGGTCACCGAGGCGACGCGCTCGGTGACCTGGTTGCCGTGGCTGTCGGTGACCGGCGGGTCGAGCGTCTCGACCTGCTTCTCCACGTCCCACAGCGCGTTGCGGGTCGGCGTCACCGAGCTGACCTGCTCGGGCATCTGGATGATGATCTGCGTCGTCGACGACCCGCCGCACCCGTGGGGGACGCTCACCACGAGCACGGCGTGGGCGCCGGCGGCGGTCGTCGAGGGCGTGATGCTGACGTGTGCGTGGGCCGGCGTCGCCGCGACGAGCATGAGGAACGCGACGGCGACCACGCCACCGAGGCGCGCGAGCAGGCGCCTTCCGGAGGCTCTCCGAGGGCCTCCGGCCGCTGCCCTGCGCCGTGCTCGATCCCGCACCATGTCCCGCCTCGTCTCGTCGTCGGCACCGTTGCGACACCGAGCCTGGCCGGTGGTCGTCGACGGTGACGCCGTCACTGAACCAGCCCGCGGAATCTCTGTCAAGGATGTGAACCTGTTCCACACTGTTGAACCGTCGCAGGCTCGGACCTAGGATGAGTTCATATCAGCGAACCAAGGTCGCAGATGTAGACCGCGCTCCTCCCGATGATCGTCCGAAGGGGAACATCCCATGCCCAACATCACCGTCGAGCTCCTCCGGGGCCGGACGCTCGAGCAGCGCCGCGCCTTTGCCGAGGCCGTGGCCGACAGCGCCGTCGACCTTCTGGGCGCCCGCCGCCAGGACGTCCGCATGGTCTTCCAGGAGATCACGCCCGACATCGTCGCCAACGGCGGGGTCCTGGCGAGCGAGGACGCCAGCCGCGCAGGTGTGGTGGCCGCTCTGAACGACTGACACAGCGACGACGACGCGGGCCCGGAGGATGTTCCTTCGGGCCCGCGTCGTCGTTCGGCCTACTTCGTGACCGTGATCGTGATGTTCTCCACCACCTTCTTGGCCAGGGGACTTTCGCCGTAGGTGAGGGTGACGTCGAGGACGCCGACCGTGGTCGCCTTGGCGAGCTCCAGGGTCACCCTGCCGTTGAGCAGCGTGCCCGTGACGGAGCTGCTGCCGGCGACGTCGACCGTGACGGTGCCGGTCACCGGGACGTCGTTCGGGGCCAGGAGCGTCACCTTCACGGTGGGCCGCTTCCCCTTCTTCACCTCGGTCGGAGCCTCCACGCCCATCAGCGGGGTGACCTTGCGGACGGTCACGTCCACGGTCGTCGTCGAGGCCAGGTGCGTCGGGTCTCCGCCGTACTGCAGCGTGAGCTGGTAGTCCCCCGGCGCCAGCTGCTTCGCCGGCAGCGGGATGATGACCTGGCCCGTCGCCAGCGTGCCGGTGGCGAGCGTCCGGTCACCCAGGAGCACGTTCACCGTGCCCGTGGCCGAGGCCGGGGTGACCGTCGCGACGACGGATCCCGCCTTGCCGTAGGTGAAGTTGGTGATCGAGCCCACCAGCGTGGTCGCCACGGGACCGGGGTCCACGTCGGCTTCCACCGTGATGGTCACCGTGACCGGCGGGGAGCTGAGCGTCCCGTCGTTCGCCGTGTAGGTGAAGGTGTCCGTGCCCGAGAACTCGGCAGCGGGCGTGTAGGTGAACGACCCGTTGGCGGCCAGGGCCACCGTGCCGTGAGCCGGCTCGGTGGCGTGGGTCGCCGTCAGCGGGCTGCCCTGCGCGTCGGTGTCGTTCGCGAGGACGCCCGGCGCCGCGACCGTGAGGGGATCGCCCTCGGAGGCCGTGTAGGCGTCAGCCACCCCGGCGGGGGCCGTGTTGGGCGGCGGCGGGCCTGCGAACAGGTCGTCGATCTGCTCCTCGGTCAGCTCGTAGCCGAACATCTGGAACTCGTCGACCAGGCCGTCGAACCGGCCGTCCGGCCAGCTCGTGCCACCGATCAGGTTGGCGGTCGTGCTGCCGGCCACCCCGACGTCACTCATGTCGAGCGTGAAGTCGGTGCGGGTCGCCTTGAGCTGACCGTCGAAGTAGATCCTCCCGGTCGTGCCGCTGTGCGTGTAGACCACGTGCGTCCACTGGTTCAGCGGCAGGTCGTTGCCCGCCCCCAGCGTCAGCCTCTCCTGGGCAGCCACCCCGGCCTTCTTGAAGGTCGCGGCGAAGCCCGTGGCACCGGCGGCGTTGGTGTTCGACTGCAGCAGGAAGAACGTGTCCGTGCTGCTGCCGATCTGCAGGAGCGGGACCCACGCCGGCAGGACGTCCGGGCGCGCCCAGACCGAGACGCTGAACTCGTCGTCCATGCCCGCCTGGATGTTGTCCGGCAGCTTGGCCTGGTTGGCCGTTGCCGCGGCACCGCCCGGCAGCGACAGCGCAGGGCCGAACTTGCCGTCGGGCGTCCAGCCGGAGGTTCCCTGGAGCGTCGCCGCCCCGATCGACTGGTCCAGACCGCTGTTGGCGGCCGTGGTGCCGGTCCCCTCGTCGAAGGCGTACCGGATCGGGACACCTGATCCCGCCGGCGGACGCTGGACGGTGTGCGTGACGGTCACGGTCGAGTCGCGCCACCCGGCGGCAGCCGCGAACCGGACCTCGACCTGGTGGTCGCCCCGGTTCAGAGCCGCATCCGGGAACGTCGCCGAACCGGCGACCAGGGCGACCGACGCACCGACGGCGACCCCGTCGACCCACAGCTGGACGGCGCCGGCGGCCGGCTGGCCGTCCGCACCCTCGACCGAGGCCGTGAAGCCCACGGGCTCCGCGAACGGCGACGGGGAGGCCGGGTCGGCCGTGACCGTCGTCGTCGTGCGCAGCGCCGTGCCGTCGTCGTACAGGGCCGACACGTCGTCCGCGGAGAGCGTCGACCGGTAGAGGCGGACGTCGTCCATCAGACCGTCGTACGACGGGTCCGGGAACCCGTTGCGGCCCAGCCAGTTGTTCGACGTCGGCCCGATGTCGGCCATGTCGATGGTGAGGTCGTTCCTCGTCGCTACCGCGACGCCGTTCAGGTAGAGCGTGCCGGTCGCACCCTGGCGGGTGAACGCGACGTGGTTCCACTGGTTGGCGACGACGTCCTTGACCGGGTTCGCGTAGACGCGCTCCTGGAGCGCGTTCCCCTTCGCCTTGAAGGTCGCCGCCAGGCCCGTGTTGCCCGCAGCCTGGGTCTGCATCTGGATCTGGAAGAAGCTGCCCGCCCCCTCGAGCCCGTCCCCGATGTGGAACAGGCCGATCCAGTTCGCCTTGGTGTCCGGACGCACCCAGAACGAGGTGGAGAAGTCCGCCTCGCCCTGCAGCAGGTTGTCCGGCAGGTCCACCGCGTTGGCGTTGGAGCCGCCCGACAGGTTCAGCGCCTTGCCCAGCACGCCGTCGGGCGACCAGCCGGTGCTGCCGGTCAGGGCCGCGGCGCCGACCGACGAGTCGGTGCCGGTGCTGGCCGCCGAGACGCCCGAACCCTCCTCGAACTCGTAGTGGATCGGGACGTCGTTGACGCCCGGGTCCGCGCTGATGACGACGAGGTTGTCCACCATCAGGCCGACGCCCGCGCTGGTCCCCGCCAGGGCCAGGGTCTCGGAACGCGCCGAGGCCGTGAACGTCCCGACGTAGGACGCGTACGTGACGGGTCCGTTGCTCTGCGACGTCGTGGCCGTCGTCGCCGTGAGGGTGGCGTCCAGGTCACCCACCGACAGGGCGGCCGACGCGGGAGCCGTCCCGGCCGACCGGCTGTCGCGTGCGTAGCGCAGCGAGACCCGGTAGTCGCGACCGGGCTCGAGCCCCGTGAGCGTGCGCTCGAGGCTGCCCGAGCCCCCGAGTGCAAGGTGGTAACCGGCGAGGCCGAGGCCACCCTGCCCGGTCGCGTTGCCGCGCACGAGCTGGACCTGGCTGCCGACCGTCCACGGCGCCATGCGGCCGTTCCCCGCGGCGACGTCGACGGTCGCGGCCGGGTTGCCACCACGCCAGTCGACGGGGAGGCGCGGATACTCGAACTGGTCGACGACCTGCGGGGTCCGCGCGTCCATCGCCACCTCGGGGTCGATGTCCACGATCTTCGCGACCGACGGGGTTCCGTCGGCGTCGAAGACGAACAGCATGTACGCGCCGGGAGGGGCGTACGTGCCGTCCTGCGGGGCGTTGATGGTGAGCGCGGTGCCGTTCTGGCTGAACTCCAGGTCCTGGAAGTTCTGGTCGTTGTTGAACCCGTGCGTCACCGACCCGTTGCGGACCAGGGTCACGCGAGAGACCCCGGCCGACGCCTGGATGCCGAACGAGCCCGCGTAGCCGATCGCCTCAGGGGCGGTCGTGATCTCCGGCCGGACGGCCGGCTGCTCGCCGTCGAACAGGTACGACGGGGAGTAGTACTCGACGTCCGTGTAGTTCCGCGGCCCGGGCGCGCCGCCGCCGCCGATCATCACGCGACCATCGGGCAGGAGCAGGGCCGTGGAGTGGTAGAGCCGTGCGTGCTCGTAGGGCACCGCGACCTCGGTCCAGTCGCCCGTCTCGGGGTCCCAGATCTCGGCGTTGGTGGCGTAGCCGTTGGCGCCGTTGTTCTCGCGGGCGCCACCCGTGACGAGCACGTCGCCGTCGGGGAGCACGGTCGACGTCGCCCAGTGACGCTGGTACTTCATCGGGTCGGTCGCCGTGATCACCGGGTTTGCGGTGCCGCCCGTGATGTCGACCGTGAAGCCGGCGCGTGCACCGTCCGGGCCGCCGCCGTTGCCCCACCAGCCGCCGCCGACCTGGAGGATCTTGCCCGGCCGGTACATCGTGGCCGTCGAGGTCGCCCCGACCGGGTTGCCGTCGGCGCCCTGGTTGGAGATGCCCGCCGGCAGGGTGCCGCGCAGGGTCAGCTCGCCCGTCCCGGCGTTGCCTGCCGGGTCGAGCTCGTACATCTGCGTGCCCGTGATGTTGAAGAGGGTGCCGCTGCCCGGAGCCACGAACGCCCGGGGGTACCACCAGCGGTTCTCGTCCGCTCCGGCGTGGTCGGCGCCGCCGTCGCCGTACGCCACCGTGCTGGTGGCGCCGTCGAGGGTCTTCCAGCCGGTTCCCGCGTCCGGCGTGTAGATCTCGGGCGTCTTCACGCCCGCTCCGCCGGGCCCGCCGCGCAGGCTTCCGCCCTGGACGACGATGTCGCCGTTGGGCATCGTCGTGCCGGTCGGGTACCAGCGCGGGAAGTTCATGGGCGCCTCGTTCTGCAGCCCGTTGTTCGTCGTGTAGCTGGTGACCCCGATCGCGGCGTCGTTGGGGGCGTTGCCGCCCAGTCCGTCGTCACCGCCGACCGTCATCGTCGAGTGGTTGTGGGGGTTCTGCACCTGCATCGAGCAGAACAGGTCGGTGTAGGTGATGTTCGGCAGGATGCCGTTGCGCAGGTTTGCGAGGGTGCGCGGCTCGGCCGGGTCCCAGACGTCGACCTCCATCTGACCGCCCTGCGTGATCGACGTGTCGCCGCTCCAGTCGTAGGGCGTGGTGTCGGCGCCCCAGCCGCCGACGCTGCCGAAGGACTGGACCGTCCCGTCGGAGGTCAACGCCATGTTGATCGGCATCAGCGGCCACGGCGTGACGCCGCTCCACGCGCCGTTCTCGTCCTTGGACGGGGGCGAGCAGTCGGCCGTGAGCAGGCCGGACGCGTACGCGAGGCCGTTGCGCATCTGCGTGCGGATGACCGGCTCGGCGTACGCGGTGCCCTCGTGGCCCATCGCGGAGTACCAGGACCGAC
Source organism: Cellulomonas sp. P4_H4 (assembly GCF_056400865.1). Lineage (NCBI taxonomy): Bacteria > Bacillati > Actinomycetota > Actinomycetes > Micrococcales > Cellulomonadaceae > Cellulomonas > Cellulomonas sp. P4_H4. The sequence continues at coordinate 101,578 of NZ_JBFUKL010000001.1, read as the reverse complement.
CGTTGTCGATCTCCTGGCACCACGTGGTCGGGTGCAGCGTGCCCTGGTGGCCACCGACGTACGACGACTCGTCGACCGCGAGCAGCGTCCGCACGTTCGGGGCGGGGTTGACGTTCCAGTCGTACCACTCGTCGCTGCGCGTGAAGCTCGCGGGGACGCCCTGCGTCAGCGGGCTGGTCGCGTCCTGGACCACGACGCGAGCGGGCCGGACGGCCGGGTTCTCGGGGTGCCCCTCCGAGACGGCGCCGACGAGACGCGCGTAGAACGGGTTGACGTCGTGCTCGCTCTGGCCGACCGACCAGCCGGCGTAGTGCATGCCCATGTAGCCGCCGCCGCCGCGGATGTAGGCCTCGAGGGCCGCGCGCTGGGCGGTGTCGAAGAGCACGCCACCGGTCTGCGCGAAGACGACCGAGTCGACAGTCGCGAGGTTCGCCGTGGTGAACGCCGAGGGGTCGTCCGTCTCCTGCACCTCGAGCGTCTGGCCGTACTCGGTCGAGAGCTCCGTGGCCAGGTCGCGCACGGCCTGGCGTGCCTGCACGTTGGAGGCGTGGAAGTTGGCCTTGTAGAAGAGCAGGACCCGCAGGGTCGAGTCGTCGGGAGCCGCGGACGACGCCGTCGCCGTCGCCGGGAGGGCGACGGCCACCACGGCGGCCGCTGCGAGGAGCTGCAGGACCGAGCGCCGGAGCCCCCCGGTCCGTCTGCGAACAGATCTGCCTAGCACGTTCATCTGCGACCTCTTTGTCTCAGGTACGGGCCTCGCGGAGCTTGCCGGCGACCCTCGTCATCCACGGATACGTAGTGGCGTCTCACGGAACGTAGCCGCGGTCGGCGAGCAGAAGCAAGAACTTGATCCCGATTTGTGAACGAATCGTGATTTGCGTTCATATACCTGAACTGTCATCCGATCGGTACGCATGCCGAACGCCGCGGCGCTCGTAGTGAGCTCCGCGGGGGTTCGGGCGGGGTCAGCGCCGGACGCGCGCGCTGCCGCCTGAGGCGAGCGCGAGGACCTCCTCACGCGTCGCCATCGAGGTGTCGCCCGGCGTGGTCATCGCGAGTGCTCCGTGCGCGGCGCCGAGCTCCAGGGACCGCCGCAGAGGCTCCCCCTGCAGCAGTCCGTAGACCAGCCCGGAGGCGAAGCCGTCACCACCGCCGACGCGGTCGAAGATGGCCAGGTGGTCACGCGCCACGGACGACAGCACGCCCGTCTCCGGTGACCACGCGATCGCCTGCCAGTCGTTGTCGCTCGCGTTGTGGACGGTGCGCAGCGTCGTCGCGACGACCGACAGCCACGGCATCTTGTCGGCCACCGTCGCGACCATCGCGGCGAAGCTGTCGATGGGCAGCTCGCGCAGGTGCTCGTCCACGTGGTCGACGCCGAAGCCCAGCGCGGCCGTGAAGTCCTCCTCGTTGCCGATCATCACGTCGACGTGGCTCGCCAGCCGCGTGTTGACCTCCCGGGCGCGCTCCGTCCCTCCGATGCCCGCCCACAGGCTGGGCCGGTAGTTGAGGTCGAAGGACACGACGGTGCCGTGCCGGTGGGCCGCGACCATCGCCTCCTCGGCGACCGCGGCGGCCTTCTCCGACAGGGCCGCGTAGATGCCACCGGTGTGCAGCCAGCGCACACCGCGCCGGCCGAACAGGTCGTCCCAGTCCACCGTGCCCGGCGCGAGCTCGCTGATTGCCGTGTGGGCACGGTCGGACACCCCGACCGCACCCCGCACCCCGAAGCCGCGCTCGGTGAAGTTGAGCCCGTTGCGCACCGTGCGGCCGATCCCGTCGTAGGGCTCCCAGTGGATCAGCGAGGTGTCGACGCCACCCTGCATCACCAGGTTCTCGACGAGCCGGCCGATCTCGTTGTCGGCCAGGGCCGTGACGATTCCGGCGCGCAGCCCGAACACCTTCCGCATGCCACGAGCGACGTTGTACTCGCCGCCACCCTCGAAGACCTCGAACCGGCGGGCGGTCCGCACGCGACCCTCGCCCGGGTCCAGCCTCAGCATCACCTCGCCCAGGGCGACGATGTCGAACTCGCACTCGGCGACGGGACGGGTCTCGATCATGCACGGGCTCCTAGCGGTTCAAGGGTCGAGAGGCGGACGGCGGCCGCGGACCGCGCAGCGACCTCGTCCCACTGTCCTGCGGCGAGCAGGTCGGGCGCGACCATCCAGCTCCCGCCCACCGCGACGACCGCGGGGTGCGCGAGGTACGCCGGGGCGCTCGCGGCCGTGATGCCTCCGGTGGGCACGAACCGGACCTGGGGGAACGCCGCGGACAGGGCCTTGACCATGCCCAGCCCCCCGGACGCCTCCGCCGGGAAGAACTTGACGGTGTCGAGCCCGAGCCGTAGCGCGTGCATGATCTCGGTCGCGGAGCTGACGCCCGGGACGACGGGGAGACCGAGCTCCTGGCAGCGGTGCACGACCTCGGAGCTCAGGCCCGGCGACACGACGAACCCGGCACCCGCCTCGTGGGCGAGGTCGACCTGGTCCGTGGTGAGGACCGTGCCGGCCCCCACCACGAGGTCGCCCCGCTGGGCGAGGCGGCGCAGGACCGCCGCCGCGTCCGGAGTGCGGAAGGTGACCTCCGCGACCGGCAGGCCGCCCGCGACCAGCGCGGCTCCCAGGTCGTCCGCGCGCGCCACGTCGTCGAGGACGACGACCGGGACGATGCGGTGCCCTCGCAGCACGTCGGCGGTGTCGTTGCCCGTCATCACCGGAGCTCGGCGATGACCGTCTTGAGCTCGGTGTAGTCGTCCAGACCGAACGACCCGAGCTCGCGGCCCCAGCCGGACTGCTTGAAGCCACCCCGGGGCAGGGTCACGTCGTCGGCGTGCCAGGTGTTGAGCCACACCGTGCCCGCGCGCAGCTTCGAGCCGACGCGGTGGGCGGTGCCGATGTCCTTCGACCACACGCCCGCGGCCAGGCCGTAGACCGTGTTGTTGGCGGCCGCGACGACCTCGTCCTCGGTGTCGAACGGGATCGCGGTCACGACCGGGCCGAAGATCTCGTCCGTCTGGATCGCCATCTGCTCGGTGACCCCGGTGATCAGGGTCGGGCTCACGAAGTAGCCACGGTCGCGCGCGGGGTCGGCGCTGCCCGCGCTCAGGACGGCACCATCGGCGACGGCACCCCGGATGTAGCCCAGCACCTTGTCGAACTGCTCCTGCGACACCAGCGGACCCATGTGCGCGCCGGCCTCGAAGCCGTCACCGACCGTGATCGCCCGGGCCGCCGCGGCGACTCCCGCGACGACCTGGTCGAACACGGCGCGCTGCACGTAGAGGCGCGAGCCGTTGACGCAGCACTGCCCCTCGTTGAAGTAGCCGCCCAGCGTCGCTCCGGCGATCGCGGCGTCGAGGTCGGCGTCGGCGAAGATGATGTTCGGCGCCTTGCCGCCGAGCTCGAGCGACACCTTCTTGAGGTTGACCGACGCCGCGGCGGCGATCTTCTTGCCGACCTCGGTGCTGCCGGTGAACGCGACCTTGTCGACGCCGACGTGGTCGACCAGCGCGGCACCCGCATCCCCGAACCCGGGCAGGATGTTGACCACGCCGGCGGGCAGACCGGCCTCGAGCAGGAGCTCGCCGAGGCGCAGGGCCGTCAGCGGGGTCTGCTCGGCCGGCTTGAGGATGACCGTGTTGCCCGCGGTGATCGCCGGGACGATCTTGAAGCAGGCCATGAGCAGCGGGAAGTTCCACGGCACGATGCCGGCGACGACACCGATCGGCTCGCGGCGCGTGTAGGCGTGGAACTCACGCCCCGGCACCGACATCGGGATCGTGGTGCCCTCCATCTTGGTGGCCCACCCGGCGAAGTAGCGGAAGAGCTCCGCGGCGGTCGCGACGTCCCCGTCCCGGGCGGCCTCCACGCGCTTGCCGTTGTCGAGCGCCTCGAGCTGGGCGAACTCGTCGGCGTGGGCCTCGATCAGGTCGCCGATGCGCCAGAGCAGGTGCGAGCGGTCGCGCGGCGTGAACCGGGACCACGGCGACGGCGCCTCGTAGGCGTTGCGGGCCGCGGTGACCGCACGGTCCACGTCGACCGCGGACGCCTGCGCGACCTGGACGAGGACCTCCTCGGTCGAGGGGTTCACGGTGGCGAAGGTCTTCCCGTCCTTCGCGTCCACCCACTCGCCGTCGATGAGCAGCTGCTTCGGGGCGGAGAGGAACGCGCGGACGGCGGGCAGGAGGGTGGAGCTGTCGAGCGACATGGTTGCCTTCCAGGGGCCGGGAACAGACGAGGTGCGTAGGACGGGTGCTACTTGATGACCGAGATCTTTGATCGGTCCAGGGTGAGCGCGACCGCGGCGATGATGATCGCGCCGTAGAGGATCTGCTCGTAGGCCGACGAGACGCCGACGGTCGAGAGGCCGACGCGGAGCAGCGTGACCACGAGGGCACCGGCGAGCGTCCGCCACAGGCTGCCGTGGCCGCCGGTGATCGCGGTTCCGCCGACGACGATCGCGGCGACCGCGGGCAGGAGGAGCGAGTCGGCGACCGTCGGGCTGCCGCTGTAGTTGCGGGCCACCAGCATCACGGCGGCGAGGCCTGCGCAGGCTCCCGAGGCCAAGAACGCCCCGATCTTGACGAGGTCGACCGGCACGCCGGCCAGCCGGGCGGCCGACTCGGAGAAGCCGGTGGCCTTGATGTAGTTGTCCAGCGGGGTCACCTTGATGACGAGCGCCAGGACGGCCACGACGACGACCGCCACGACGACCGCGACGGGCACCCGCCCCGCGAGGTACATGTTCGCCCAGTGGATCGGTGCGTCGTCGATGACCGGCACCGTGCCGGCGGAGGACACCACGAGGGCGACCGCAGCGAAGACGCTCATCCCGCCCAGTGTCACGATGAACGACGGGATCCGCAGGAACACGTGCAGCGCTCCTTGGAGCGCGCCCAGCGCCGCGGCCACCCCGATGACGGCGACCGTGGTGAGTGCGCCGAGGTTGGGCAGCCAGAGGGCGAGGAAGACGCTCGACAGCGAGGCGAGCGCCGCGATCGACAGGTCGATTCCGCCGCAGAGGACCACGATCGTGGCCCCGGTGGCGAGCACGGCGAGTGGCGCCGCGGTGTTGACCACGGCGGTCAGGCTTCGCTCGGTGAAGAAGCCCGGGTCGGCGAGGGTGAGCGCGACCACCAGGGCGAGCAGGGCGATCACGGGCATGAACGAGGTCACCCGCGCGCCGACGGTGGGGCCGCCCTTGACGGCGTCGTCCGTCGCGGGCTTGGTCATGACGGGGGTGCTCACACCATCTCCTTGACGAGGTCGAGAGGGGTCGGCTTTCCGCCCGACGGGCAGGCGACCTCGGCCGTGATCCGACCGTCGCTCATCACGACGATCCGGTCCGCCATGCCGATCGCCTCCTCGAGGCTGTCGGCCAGGAGCAGGGTGGCCACACCGGTGTTCGCGAGCTCGCGCATGAGCTTGTAGACCTCGGAACGAGCCCCGATGTCGAGGCCGCGGGTCGGGTGGTCGAGCAGGAGCAGCCGGATGTCGCCGCCCACGAGCCAGCGGGCGAGGACCACCTTCTGCTGGTTGCCGCCGGAGAGCCGCTGGATCGCCGTCCCGCGGTTCGGCGTGCGGATCGAGAGGCGCTCGATCCAGGTGTCGACGATCGACGCCTGCTTGACCGGCATCACGAGCGGCCCGGTACAGCGGACTCCCTGCTTGGTGAGGGTCATGTTGTCGGCGACCGACATCGGGCCGACCATGCCCTCGATCTTGCGCTCGGCCGGCACGTAGCCGATCCCGGCGGAGCACGCGGCGCGCGTGCCGGACAGGTCGAGCTTCTTCCCGTCCAGGGTCGCCTCTCCGGCCAGCGTCTCCTCGGCCCCGAACAGCGCGCGGCACACGTCCTCACGCCCGGAGCCGTGGACGCCGACGATCGCCAGGATCTCCCCGGCGGCGATGTCCAGGTCCACGTCGCGGAACGACGGGCCGGTCAGGCCGCGCACGGTGAGCCGGGGCGCCCGCTCGCCGGACGGGTGCTCGATCGCGTTGTCGTGGTAGTGGTCGTCGGACCCGGTCGACCCGATCATCAGGCGGTGCAGGTCGCCCGGGACGGCACCCTCGGTCGCGACGTCACCGACGGACTGGCCGCCGCGGAGCACCGTGACCCTGTCGCACACCTCGAGCACCTCGTCGAGACGGTGCGAGACGAAGATGACGGAGGCGAACTCCCGCAGGCGTCGGATCTGGGTGAACAGGGTCTCCACCTCGCCGGACTCCAGCACGGACGTCGGCTCGTCGAGGATGATCACCGGCGCGAACTTCGTGCGCTGCTCGATGCGCAGCACCTTCGCGATCTCGACCATCTGCCGGTCGGCGAAGCTGAGCGTGTCCGTGCGGGCCAGGGGGTCGATGGTCGACCCGATCTTGTCGAGCTGTTCCTGCGCCAGCCTGCGCATCGTCTCCCAGCGGTACAGGCCGCGGCGCACGCCCGGCCCCTCGCTGCCGAGCACGATGTTCTCGGCGGCAGTGAGGTTGGGGACGAGCGACTGCTCCTGGAACACCATGCCGATGCCGTGGTTGGCCGCGTCCACGACGCTGCGCAGCTTGACCTTCTCGCCGCGCACGTAGATCTCGCCCCGGTCGGGACGGACCAGGCCGACGAGCGCCTTGAGCAGCGTCGACTTCCCGGCACCGTTCTCGCCCGCCAGACCGAGCACCTCGTTCTGGCGGACGAAGAAGTCGACTCCGTCGAGCGCCTTGACGCCCGGGTAGTGCTTGACGAGGCCCCGGACCTCGAGGGCCGGGAGCAACGGGTCGGGCTGCTTCGAGAGCTCGGCGCTCACTTGACCACCTGGTTCCTGTGGCGCAGCGGCACGGCGGCCGCCGCGACGGCGATGACGACGATGAGTCCCTGCACGCCGCCCTGCCAGTACGGGCTGACGCCGATCTGCACGAGCCCGTTGGTCAGGACCACGATGAGCAGCACCCCGACGGTGGAGTGCAGGACCCCGCCGCGGCCGCCGGTCAGCAGCGTGCCGCCGACGACGGCAGCGGTGATGGACGAGAACGTGAAGTCGGCGCCCGCCTGCACGAGGCCGGCACCGAGCTGGCTGGTCACCATGACCGCGCCGAGCCCGTAGAACGCGCCGGCCAGCGTGAAGACGGCGACCTTGTACGGCGCCACCCTGACGCCCGACAGCCCGAGCACCTCCTCGGCACCGCCGATCGCGAACGCGTACCGACCGAGCCGGGTGAAGCGCTGGATGAACCAGCCGAGGAGCACGCACACGCCGGCGATCCACGTCAGGTACGTGAAGCCGAGCAGCCTCTCCTTGGCCCAGCCCTCCAGGGCGACGTCGGAGATGTTGGGCTGGACGCCGGCGAACATCAGCGTCGCGATCCCGATCCCGATGGCGGAGACGCCCAGGGTCGTCATGAACGACGGCACCTTCAGCGTCATCACGAGCACCCCGCTCAGGCAGCCGAGCGCCGCCCCCATCGCGATGGCGATCCCGATGCCGAGGAACCCGAGGTCGTTCCCGTTCCTGTTGTTCTCGACGAGCAGCGCCACGGCGATGGCCGACGCGGCCATCACCCCACCCGCCGACAGGTCGATGGAGCCCATGAGCAGCACGAAGGTGGCGCCACAGGTGATGACGGCCAGGACGGAGGCTGCGTCGAGGATGTTCTGGAAGTTGCCCAGCGTGCGGAACTGCGAGCTGAGCAGTGAGAAGACGATCACGATCACCACGAGAGCGATCGGAGGACCGGCGTCCCGGAGGGACACCCCCCGCCGGGGACGGGGGTGAGCCGCGAGCACGTCCTCGGCGGGGGATGTCATGGTCACGACAGCGGACCTGCCACACGGTTGAAGACGTTGTCGCACTCGAAGTCGGCCGGGTCGGTCTTCGGCGTGATGTAGTCGGCGACGTTGTCCTCGGTGATCAGGAACTGCTCGGCGAAGAACGCGCGGTTCTCGGCGGCGATGTCCGCGACCGTCAGCTCACCGGTCGCCACGCAGTAGCCGATCGCCAGGCCGATGCCACCCTGCCACGGCCCGTCGCTCGAGACGGTGGCGGTCATCGTGCCGCCCTCGATCGCGGTCAGGGCGTCCGGGACGGCGTCGATGCCGACCACGGCCACGTCCGTGCGACCCGCCTGCTCGAGCGCCTGGAGGGCGCCGAGGGCCATGTCGTCGTTGGCGGCCCAGATGCCCTTGACCTTGTCACCGTGCTTGGTCAGCAGGGTCTCGGTGACGGCGAGCGCCTCCTGGCGGGAGAAGTTCGCGGTCTGCTGGTCGAGGAGCTCGACGCCGGGATTGTCGGCGAGCGACGCCTCCAGGCCGATGAACCGGTCCTTGGCGGCACCGGTGTCGAGGATGCCCTGCAGGGCGATGATGCCGCCCTCGCCACCGATGGCGTCGGCCAGCGCGTCACCGATGTACTTGCCGGACTCCTGGCCGTCGTACGTGATGTGGCTGATCCAGGTGTCGTAGTCGGTGGGGCTGAGGTCGGCCGGCTTGTTCCACTGAGTCACGAGGAAGGCACCGGCCGCGTCGGCACCCTCGACGATCGGCTTCGTGTCGGCGTCGCCGTTCGGCAGGACGTTGAGCACGAGGCAGTCCGTGTCGCCCGCGAGGACCTGTCGGATCTGCTCCTGCTGCTTGGTGGACTCGCCGTCGTAGGTGAGCCGCTGCTGCTCGAGGCCGACCGACTCGGCGAAGGCGTCGCCGCCGTCGAGCCATGCGGCCTCGTAGGGGTTGGACTCGTTGCGGACCTGGCCGACCAGCTGGACGTCGGCGGGGTCGCAGGCACCGCTGGCAGATGCCGAGGAGTCACCTTCGGCGCTGGACGCCTCGGTGCAGCCCGTGAGGGCGACGGCCGCCAGCGACAAGCTGAGCAGCGCAACGGCGGAGCGTGGCTTGGAGATCATCGTTGATCCTCTTCTGTAGTGCCAGAACTTCGGCGAGGGTAGGTCCGAGCGGGGGCGATCGGCCGCATCTGCGGCATATGGGAAGTCGGGGGAGCAGCCCGGTCAGCGCGCCATCCAACCTCCGTCCACGACCAGCACGTGCCCGTTGACGTAGTCGGCGGCCGGGGAGCTGAGGAACACGGCGGTGCCGGCGATGTCCTGTGCGGTGCCCCAGCGTCCGGCGGGGATCCGCTCGAGGATCGAGCGCGCGCGGTCGGGGTCCTCGCGCAGGGCGTGCGTGTTGTCGGTGGCCATGTAGCCCGGCGCGATCGCGTTGACCTGCACGCCGTGCGGGCCCCACTCGTTGGCGAGGGCCTTGGTGATCCCGGCGACGCCGTGCTTGCTGGCGGTGTACGAGACCACGCGGATGCCCCCCTGGAAGGAGAGCAGGCTGGCGATGCTGACGATCTTGCCGCGGCCACGCTCGACCATGGAGCGGCCGAGGTGCTGGGTCAGGAAGAACAGTCCTGACAGGTTGACGTCGAGAACCGTGTTCCACGAGTCCTCGGTGACGTCGACAGCGTCGTGGCGGTCGATCATGCCGGCGTTGTTCACCAGGATGTCGACCTCGTGCCGAGCGGAGATCTGCGCGCCGCCGACCGCGACCGCGGCGTGATCACCGAGGTCGAGATCGACGACGTCGACGTCGCGGCCGAGGTCGCGGATCGCCTTCTCCGTCTCGGTGTGGCTGCCGGGTCGGCCGACGAGCACCAGGTCGGCACCCGCCTGCGCAAGACCGAGCGCGACACCCTGGCCGAGCCCGCGTCCGGCGCCGGTCACGACGGCGCGCTTGCCCGACAGGTCGAAGAGCGAGGTCACAGCTCCTCCAGCGGGACGGGCGAAAGGTCGGTGTAGGTCGTGTTCTCGCCGGACATGGCCCAGATGAACGCGTAGGAGCTCGTGCCCGCGCCCGCGTGGATCGACCACGGGGGCGAGATGACGGCCTGCCGGTTGCCCAGCACCAGGTGCCGGGTGGCGCCGGGCCGGCCGAGGAAGTGGAAGACCCTGCTGTCCTCGGCGAGGTCGACGTAGAGGTAGACCTCCGTGCGACGGTCGTGCAGGTGCGGCGGCACGGTGTTCCACACGGAGCCGTCGGCGAGGACGGTGACGCCGAACTGCAGGGTCGCGGTCTGGAGCTCGGCGCCCCAGGCGTAGCGGAAGAGTGCCCGCTCGCTGGCGCCCTGAGCGGTGCCGATGGACACGGACGGCACCTCGTCGTGGACCAGCAGGGTCGTGGGGTAGGTCGCGCCCGCGGGCGCGGACACGAAGTAGAAGGCGGCGTCGGCGCCGGCGAACGCGACCTCGCTGCCGCGACCGACGTACAGGCCGTCGAGGTGGCCGAGCTCGAACTTCTCGCCGTCCACGATGACGTGACCCGTCTCGGCCACGTTGACGATGCCGAGCTCACGGCGCTCCAGGTGCGAGCCGGCTCCGAGGACCTCGGTCCACGCCGGCAGCTCGAGACTCTCGTGGCCGGGGACGGCTCCGCCGATGACCAGCCGGTCGTCGTGCGTGTAGACGGCGTGCACCTCACCGGTCTCGAAGAGGTCGTCGACGAGGAAGTTCTGTCGCAGGTCCGCGGCCTGTGCGGTCTCCACGCTCGACGGCGCCGTCGAATACCGGACCTGGATCACATGTGCTCCTCGATTTATGAACTGTGTTCGTCTATGTGAATCGAGAACGTACACGTGAACATCGAAGGAGGTCAAGGGATGGAAGTGCGTCCATATATGTGGACAGCCTGTACAGTCGTCGGAACGCTCCGCGCGTGCGAGATGTGCGGAAGATCAGGAGGCGTCTGCGATGCAGTCCCCGCTCTCGACCGACACGTCCGGTGCCGCTGGCCCCGTGAAGTCCGCCGCTCGCGCCCTCGACATCCTCGACGAGATCGCGGCGGGTGGCCCGGGCACCCAGCTGCAGCTGTCGACCCGACTCGGGATCCCCAAGAGCAGCCTGCACGCGCTCCTGCGGACGATGACCGACCGGCGCTGGCTCGAGACCGACCAGACCGGCAGCGTCTACCAGCTGGGGATCCACTCCCTCGTGGTCAGCTCGGCGTACCTCGCCGGCGACCCGGTGCTGGCCCGCGCCGCCGCAGTGATGGACGAGATCGCGGGCGCTACCGGGGAGACCGTCAACCTGGGCCGTCTCGCCGGCGACCAGGTCATCTACACCGCCAAGCGCGAGTCGGTTCACCCGTTGCGCATGCACTCCCCGGTCGGCCGGCGCCTCCCTGCGTACTCCACGGCTCTCGGACGGGCGATCCTGGCCGAGCGGCCCTCCGACACCCGGGCTGCGCTCGTGCCCGACCGGATCGACCCGATCACCCCGAAGACCGTGACCGACCGGGACGCCGTGCTCGAGATCCTCGACGACGCGGCGCGGCTCGGCTACGCGTCGGAGAGCGACGAGTCCTGCATCGGGGTGCGGTGCTTCGGCGTCGCGCTCCCCTTCGCCCGCCCCGCGGTCGACGGCGTGAGCGTCGCCGTGCCGATCAGCCGCCTGGCCGGCCGCGAGGACCTGATCATCGAGACGCTGCTGAGCGTCAAGGCGCGCCTGGCGTTCGAGTACGACCACAGCATGGTCCGCTGACCGCCCGTCTCAGTGGATCGGGGACGGTTCGCGGGGCAGCAGAGCGAACACCGTGCTGAAGGAGTCCCACCCTGTCCCGACCTCGACCGGCCCCCGCCACTGCACGGCACCGGTGCGGTGGCCGTCGTGGTGGAACCACCGCAGGGTGCCGTCGGGCATGACCGCGTAGATCACGCCCCCGGTCCGGCTGAAGACGTGCTTGACGTCTGCCCAGCCGGACCCGACGTCGACCGGGCCCACCCAGGCGCCGGGCGACTCGAGGCCCCGTCCGTCGAGGTACCCGTCGTGCCGGTACCAGCGCAGCGTGCCGTCGGGCATCACCGCGTAGATCACGCCGCCACCCGTCGAGAAGAGATGGAGCGCCGAGCCCCAGCCGACCCCGACCTCGCGCGGACCTGACCATGCGCCGGGGGTCTCGAGGCCCTCGCCCGTGGCCACGCCGTGGTGGCGGTACCAGATCAGCTTCCCGTCGGCGTCGACCACGTAGATGACGCCGTCACCGCCGGAGAACACCGTCGAGAAGCCGCCCCAGCCACGACCCACCTGGCGCCGCGCCGCCCAGCTGTCCGGCTTGTCGAGGCCCGCGCCCGTGTTGAAGCCCATGTGCTCGTACCACCAGAGCAGACCCTCGGAGTCGATGAGGTAGAGGACGTCACCGCCGCCCGGGAACACGTGCTGGGCGCCGCCCCACCCGACGCCGACGGTCGCGGGGCCCTTCCAGGTGGGGATGCCGCCCCCGTTCTCCGCCCCGTCGTGGCGGTACCAGAGCAGGTCGCCGTCGGGTGCGATGCCGTAGACGAAGGCGGGCAGGACCGTCGGGTCGTTGGGGAAGTGCATCTGCTCCTTGAGGCACTCCTGGTACAGGGTGCTGACCCGGCCGAGCATGTTGACGTTGGCGACGCCGAGTCCTGAGTTCGCCAGGACCACCAGCTCCATGTCCTCAGGCAGGAAGAGCGCCACCGAGTGCTGCGTCCGTGCGCCGTCCGCCCACCACCCGGTCTTCTGGTGGATCGTGCCGGCGCGCGTCTCGATCGGGGCGTCCACCCCGAACGTGCGAGCCAGCATCACCTCGGCCGCTCCCGTCGACATGATCGTGCCGCCGCGACGCAGGGTGCCCATGATGTCGAGGAGCTCGTCGACCGACAGGTGCCACCCCACCCCGCCGCACCAGGAACGCAGGTCACCGGTGGCGAAGCCGGGGACCATCCGCGGGAACGGGTAGCCCAGGGCGTGACCGAACCGGAAGGTCAGCTCTGGGCCGGCGATCCCCGAGGGAGCGAGGACGTTCTGGTCGACGTAGCGCTCGTACGCCGCGAGCGTCGCCGCGTCCCAGACGGCGTCGTTCAGGCCGAACGGCAGCTGGAGCGCCGGCGAGACGTCGCCGTTGACCGTCGCGATCAGGATCCGGCACAGCCCGAAGTTGAGGTTCTGGTAGAGGTAGGTCGGAACGGCGGCGACACCGCCCGCGATGGACGACCGCATCAGCGGGAGGTCGGAGGCGGAGTCCCCCGCCTTGCCGAGGCCCGACATGTGGGTCATGAGCTGCGCGAACGTGATCTGGCCGACGTTCGCGCCCCGGGCCCAGTACTGGGGCAGGAAAGGGGCGATGGGTGCGGTCGACGCGATGCCGTGCTCGTCCAGGACCCGCGTCATCGCGATAGCGGTCACCAGCTTGCTGCAGCTGGCCACGTGCATCCGGATGTCGGTGGTCCACCCGATCGCCGGGACGCCGGCGGTCGCGTCGTTCGGCATCCGGGCGTCCTGCACGGTTCCCGAGAAGACCGTCGCACCTCCCCGCCGCAGCTCGTAGGCACACCCCGCGACGGAGGACGACAGCTCCGCGCGCAGCGCCTTCTCGAACGCCGCGACGTCGAGCAGGTAGGTCGTGGGCAGCGGGATCCGTGGCGGTGCAGTGACGGAGACGCCCGTGAGCCCGAGGTCGGCGGTCGTGGCGTCGATCCGCGGGCTCAGCTCGTGGCGTGCGATCTGGTCGATGTCGAGCTCGACGTCGACCAGGCCGTCGATCCCCTGCTGCATGAGAGTGCGCAGCTTCGCGACCTGGTCCTGCTCCAGCATGCTGCCCATGACCTGCTCCCCCACGCGCGCCACAGGCGGAAGACCGAGTCCGGACACCGGGCGGGCGCGCCGAGCGGGCGGTGGAGGAAGCGACTCGAGGATGGCCCGACCCATACTTCGCCGCCCGGAAGGACGGGGTCCAGTGAAAAGGTGCGTCTACGCTGCGACCGTGACGACGGAGCCACCCCGAGATGCCTCGACGGGACGCGCCCTCGCAGTGCTGGGTCTGCTTGCGCTGCTGGCAGGGTGTGCGCCCCAGCAGGTCGAGATCCAGGCCGACTACCCGGCGTACACGTCGCTCGCCGAGCTCTGCGACGCCGCCACGCTCGTCGTCACCGGAACGCCCGTGGACACCGAGGTGCGTCAGGTCGACCTGCGGGCCGACCCCTCGGGCGACACCCCCGAGGAGAACCCCCAGCTGGGCGTCGAGGGAGCGCAGCCTGACGACCTCGCCGTCGTGACGGTCACGTCGTTCAAGGTCGACGACGTGGTCGCCGGACATGCGATCGAGGCCGGTGAGGTCATCGAGGTCGCCCAGATGGGCGGCGAGCTCGACGGCGTCAGCTACGAGGCGACGCGGCTCGCGCTCGACGAGGGCACCGCCTACCTGCTGTTCCTGGAGGAGTTCGACGGCGCCCCGGCGGCGCTCCTGAACCCCACCCAGGCCGGGTACGTCGTCACGGGCTCGGGGACACTCGAGACGCCGACCGACGGTTCGCTCGCCGACGAGATGAACGGCCGCTCGGTCGGGACCGATCTCTGCGGCTGAGGCTCAACCTCGAGGGCGACGCCAGGCGAGCATGACGAACAGGTCGCGCTCGCCCGCGGGGCCTTCGAGCACCGCCCGCGCCAGTGCCGGCTCGCCCGCCTGCTCGCAGGACCAGAGCTCGAAGTCGACCACCTGCGACCAGCCCGCCGGCAGGAACCCGAGCACCGCGCCACCGTCGAGGACCTTGACGACGCCGTGCTCGGAACGCGCCAGCGACACGGCGAACCCGCGCTCGGAGCGACCGGCCCTGCTCGGAGCGGCCGCGTCGAGGAACCCCCGGACCCGCACGGGCACGTGACCGCCGCCCGCCGGCACGAGCCGGCCCGGCAACCGGGTCTCGGACGAGAGGTCCATGCGCGGGAACCTACGCCCCCGGCCGCCGCGCGGCCAGACCTCGCTCAGCCCACGAGCACGCGGTCGCTCGCGCCGTCGAACAGGAACGACGCGGTCGCCGACCCCTCCTCCGCGACCGCGGCGCGCTCGGCGTCGCTCAGCTCCCGCAGCGGGTGGACCGAGACCGTGTCGTCCGTCTGGGTCCAGGTGGCCGAGACCCGGCCGTCGACCAGGACGACGCGTGCGCCCGCGACCGACAGTCCGCGGTGGGCGTCGTCGACGATGCGGGTGCGGTCGTCGTAGCCGAGCAGCGCGTTGTCGAACGCGGGAAGAAAGCGCACCGGCGCGGGGGTGCCGGCGTCCGGACGTGGGGCGTCGGGCAGGTCCCACAGGACTCGACCACGCTCGTCCTTGAAGGAGACCAGCTCGTCGCGCAGCGCCTTGACGGCAGCGGGCAGTCCGGAGATCCCGGACCAGGAGCGGATGTCCGCGGTCGCGACCGGGCCGTACGCCGCGAGGTAACGACGGACGATCGCCTGGCCGACGAGGTCGTCGTCCGGCGACAGCGGGTCGACGTCCCGGCCGAGCCACGACGAGAGCAGGACCACCTGCACCCCGGCCTTGGTGCGCCACAGACCTCGGGGCGGTGTCTGGGCGACCGGCACGAGGCACGCGATCGCCAGCTCGGCGTGGGCACGGGGCCGGGGTGCCGGCCAGCGGGCGACGAGCACCTGCCCGAGCTCGGCCATCGTGCAGGGCTCGCCGTCGGCCAGGAACTCGCGGGCGACGTCGGCGAACTCGGCGAGGTCGACCCCGTCGAGCTCCGCGCGGAAGATGCCGAGCATCCGCCCGCGCAGCATCGCGTCGTGCCGGGCGCGCCAGGCGATCATGTCCTCGGACGCCACCAGGTGGACCGTGCAGCGCATGAGGTGCGTCCGCACGACCTGCCGCCCGACGACGAGCGCGTCCAGAGACGCCGGGTCGAACGCGCGCAGCCTCGACCAGAGCCCGACGAACGGCTCCTGCGGCTCCTGCGCCTGCAGGCCGCCGAGGTGCTCGACCGCGCCGAGAACCGGCAGGTCGGCGCGGTCCAGCAGGAGCTGCCGGGCGAGGGTCGCCCGGTTCAGCGCCTCGGCGGTCAGGACGGTCATCGGGTTCAGGATGTCGGGAAGTCGACCTGCACGTCGAGCACCCACACCACGCCGAACTTGTCGCGGAGCATTCCGTACAGCGGCGCCCAGCCGGCGGGTGCGAGCGGCTGGACGATCGTCGCGCCGTCGCTCAGGCCCTCCCAGTAGCCCGTGATCTCGTCGGCCGACGTGCCGCGGACCGAGACGAAGTAGGCGTTCGCGCCGGGCTCCCAGGGCAGTGACGAGATCGTTGTGGCCATCACACGCCGCACGCGCTTGCGCCGAACGCCCTCGTCAGCGACGGTTTCCCAGGACGATCGCCCGCACGCCGACCCCCTGTCAGGAGCCCCGCGTGACCGAGAACCCTTCAGGCTGGACGACCTTCTGGGAGAAGGGCGACTGGTGGCGGGCCGTGCTCGTCGCGGTCGTCTACCTCGCGCTCTACCTGGCCGCCGGGCAGGCGGTGGGGGCGCTGTTCGGGGACCGGGTGGACACCGACGACCTCTTCGCCTCCGCGCAGAGCGTATTCTTCGGCCTCTTCCTCCCCTTGCTGCTCGGGTCGATCGTCGCGACCGCGTTCGTCGCGTCTCTCGGCTGGTTCCCGGCGCTGTTCGCCCGTCAGCCGATCCGAGGGCGGTGGTGGATGTGGATCGCGCCGGTGCTCGTCCTGATGGCGGTCGTCCTGCGGCTGCTGGGGATCGACTACGCGTCCTACGCCGGCGGCGTCGTCCTCGTGACCTTCGCGGCCGGGCTGCTCGTCGGGTTCGTCGAGGAGATCCTGACGCGCGGTATCGCCGTGAAGATGCTGCGGGACGCAGGGCGCTCCGAGTGGGTCGTCATGGTGGTCTCCTCGGCGATCTTCGCGGGGATGCACTCGATCAACCTCCTCAGCGGCCAGGAACTCGTCACCGTCCTGGCGACCGTCGGCTTCACGTTCGGGTTCGGCATCTGCATGTACCTGACCTTGCGCGCCACCGGGAACCTGATCTGGCCGATGCTCATCCACGGCCTCTACGACCCGACGCTCTTCCTGGCCACGGGCGCCATCGACGAGGTCACCAACGGCACCGAGAGCGTGTTCCTGACCCTCGCCGGACCCGCCAACATCCTGTTCATCCTGCTCGCGATCGTCGCGCTGATCTTCGTGCGTGGACGCGTCGGCCAGGACCGCGCGGACGTGGCGGTCTGACGGTCGGCTGCGAGGACAGGTGAAGCATCCGCCGACTCGTGCTGCCGGGTCGGAGGCAGCGCACAGCCTGCCCGCGTGCCGACGGCGACGCCCGGCACGAGGTGTGCCGGGCGTCGCGTTCGGTCGTCCGATCAGTACAGCGTCGAGGCCAGACCGCGCGGCCACGCGAGCGTCGCGTAGAGCTGGACCGCTGCCGCCTGGTCGAGGAGCGTCGTGGACTCGGCGCCGACCGGGAACAGGTTGGTCGCAGGGTCCCGGACGTCCGCCCAGAGCCCGTCGGCGTACGCCTGCTGCGCGTCGCGGTAGGTGTGGCCGCCGGTCACCGACTCGAGCAGCTGCAGGTTCTTGAAGTAGATCGAGTTGAAGAAGATCGGCTGACCTTCCAGGCGCCCACCCTCCGAGTAGAACGCGAGGGACGCCGACGCGATCGCCTTCGCCTTGTCCAGGTAGGCCTGGTCACCCGTCGCCTCGTAGAGCAGCGTGTACGTGCCGATCGGCGTGCCCTGGTTGTACGACCACTGCGTCTTGTCGATCGAGCCGTCGAGCTTGATGTTGTCCCAGTACAGGCCGTTCGGGGCCAGCAGTGTCGCGTCCGCCCAGGCGACGCTGCGCTTGGCCCAGTCGAGGTAGGACTTCTCGCCCGTGATCAGGTACAGGCGCGTGGCCAGCTCCGCGCCCGGGAACGTCGAGACCGTGTTGCGGTCCTGGCTCCAGGGCGCCTGGGTCCAGTAGACGCCGCCGGGCGACGGGTGCGTCGGGTCCGTGTCCCAGCCGGACTCGACGAGCGTGAAGATCTCCTTGGCACGCGACAGCGCGGCGCTGTCGCCCGTCTGCAGGTACTCCTGGACCTTCGCTAGCGCGACCCACTCGTTGTCGTCGTAGAACATGTCGCCGCCCTGGCCGTACGGCGCGCGCACGTAGGAGTCGTACCCCGGCAGCCCGGTCGCGCCACCCGTCGCGTTCCAGTAGCGCTCCTGGCCGACCTTGCGGTCGGCGAGGTCGTCGCGGAACCCGCGGCCGGCGCGGCCCGGCAGGCCGGTGAGGTCGAGGGTCGCGATGTGCGCCTGCGAGAACGGCCACTCGAAGGAGTACGTGCGGTCGTCGGCCGTCGGGACCGTGCGCTCGAGGTAGAGGCTCGAACCGTCCGACGTGTAGAGGTGCTCCTGCATCGCCTCGTAGGCGGCGATCGCCCGGTCAGCGTTGCGTGATTGCCCGTGCCCGTCGACGTGGCTCTCGCCCGCCATCGCGGGGACGGCCCCCAGCGTGACGACGAGCGCCGTGCCCGTGACGAGCGCGGTCGTCTGGATCAGTCGTGTCAGCTTCATTGCTCCCACTCCGTCTAGAAGAACTATCTGAACATGTCCTGCGTCGTTCAATATATCCAGATCAACGAAGAGCGCCAGGTGTGCTAGATATACCCAGAGGCGGACCGAGCCCGGGCCCCAGAGCACCTGGACGGCGGATCGTGAACGGAGCGCTCTACACGCAGGTCTTCGAGGGACTGCGCACCCGGATCGAGTCCGGCGACCTGCCGGTGGGCGACCGGTTGCCGACGCAGGGCGAGCTGGCCGACGAGTTCCACGTCTCGGTCATCACCGTGAAGCACGCGCTCGCGCTGCTCCAGGACGCCGGCTACATCGAGCGACGGCCCCGCATCGGGTCCGTGGTCGTGAGCTCACTGCCGACGACGGCCGCACGCCGGTCGCTGCCGTCGATCGGCTGCATCCTGACCAACTTCGACGACAGCTTCGGCACCCGGGTGCTGCACGGGCTGCTCGACGCGAGCGTCGGCACCGCGAACATCGTCCTGTCCCGGACCGAGGGGTACCACGAGCGCGAGGAGCAGCTCATCGCGCAGTACGAGGACCTCGACGGCCTGATCCTGCTGCCGAGCTCGTCGGACTGGATCCCGCCGGCGATCCTCGAGCTCGTGCACCAGAAGCACCCGCTCGTGATCCTCGACCGCGACCTGGTCGGCCTGCCCATCTCCACGGTCTGCTCGGACAACGTCCTTGCGGGCCGACAGGCCACCGAGCACCTGTTCTCGCTCGGGCACCGCAACATCGGGCTCGTCACGTCGGCCGGGCACGTCTCGTCGCTCGACGACCGGCACACCGGGTTCGTGTACGCGCACGCCGCGAACGGCCAGGCGTTCGACCCGCGCCACGAGTTCCGCGACGTGCGCTCGACCGTCCCCCACTCCACGGCCTCCATGGACGACGACGTCGCCGAGCTCAAGGCGTTCGTCAAGGCCAACCCGGAGCTGACCGGGTTCGTCGGCGGCGAGTACTCGGTGAGCCTGCTGTTGCGACGGGCGTGCCTCGAGCTCGGGATGCGCGTGCCGCAGGACGTCTCGATCGTCTCGCTCGACTCACCGGACAACGTCTACGACGACGCGCTCCAGGTGTTCACGCACGTCGCCCAGGACGAACGCGGCCTCGGGCGGGCGGCCCTGTCCGGCGTGCTCGAACAGCTCACCGCACCCGGCACGATCGTGAAGTCCGTCCTGCCGACGACGCTCGTCCCGGGAGAGACGACCGCGCCGATCTAGCCGGCGGCTCTTGCCCCGGCTCGCGATTAACGATACTTTTCGATCGTTAATCGATAGATATGGGGTCCATCGTGAGCCGCCTGACCGTCCTCGCGCTCCGCGCGCTGATCGTGATGATGCTGGCCGGGCTGCTCGTCGTCCAGGTCATGATCCTTCCGCTGCTCGGCATCGACATCGCCGAGGAGGCCCCGGAGCTGGTCTTCCTGCGGTGGACCGTCGTCGTCGTGGGGATCCTCGGTGTGCTCTGCGTGGAGGTCGCCCTCGTCTGCATCTGGCGTCTGCTCACGATGGTGCGACGGGAGACCGTGTTCAGCCTCGCGGCCTTTCGCTGGGTCGACGTCATCATCGGCTGCGCGCTCGCCGCGACCCTGCTGGCCGTCGTGCTCTCGTTCGCGCTCGCTCCCGGCGAGGCCGTGCCACCGGGCATGGTCCTGCTCGTCGTGATCGGCGGCGTCGGCACCGCGACCATCGCGCTCCTCGTGCTCGTGCTCCGCCTGCTGCTGACCAAGGCCGTCGCGCTCGACAGCACCGCGACCACCCTGCGCGCCGAGCTCGACGAGGTCATCTGATGGCGATCGTGGTCGACATCGACGTCATGCTCGCCCGCCGCAAGATGTCCGTCGGTGACCTGGCCGAGCGCGTCGGCATCACGCCCGCGAACCTTGCGGTGCTCAAGAACGGTCGGGCCAAGGCGGTCCGGTTCACCACGCTGGAGGCGCTCTGCGAGGTGCTCGACTGCCAGCCCGGTGACCTGCTGCGGCGGGAGGGCTGACCTCAGCCTGCCGGTGTCGGTGGTCCGGCGTAGCGTCGCCGAGCGTCCGACTCATCCGTGTGGCACATGGCTGGAGGCAACGTGACCGACAACGACTACTGGTGGGAACCACCGTTCGCGGGCACCGAGGTGGACCACCTGCTGGGCTCCCTGAACCGGCTGCGCACCACGTTCCGCTGGAAGGCCGACGGCCTGGACGGCGCCGGGCTGAAGGCTCGAATCCCCTCGTCCGACCTGTCGCTCGGCGGGCTGCTCAAGCACCTCGCCACCGTCGAGGACGACATCACGACGTCCCGGCTGGTCGGCGGGCTGCCCGGCGGACCGTGGGTCGAGCTCGGCTGGCGCGGCGGCAACGACTGGACCTTCGAGACCGCCGTGGACGACGACCCCGACACGCTGTACGCCTTCTGGGACGACGCGGTGGAGCGCTCGCGGGCTCGCGTGGACGCGGCCCTCGCCGAGGGTGGACCCGACCAGCTCGTCGAGCAGTCCGACGGCAACGACCACCACGCGAGCCTGCGCCGCCTCCTGTTCGACCTGCTCGAGGAGTACGGACGCCACACGGGCCACGCGGACCTGCTGCGCGAGGCCGTGGACGGGCGCGTCGGCGAGGACCCACCCGCAGGGTGGCGCCCGGTGTCCGGTCGATGGATCGGGTAGCCGGGATCGGGTAGCGGCACCTCGGGCCGTCAGGAGTCGCCGAAGCGCCCGCGTGCCTCGTGCGGGATCAGGGGCACCTCGCCGCGGACCTTGAGCTGCTGGACGGCCCACGAGTTGCCGTCCGGGTCGGTGAAGCCGAAGAACGTGCCGCCGTCACGCTCGTCGAACACGGTGATCTCGGAGGCCTCGACGCCTCTCGAGAGCAGCTCCTCGCGTGCCGCCTCGGCGTCGGCGACCACGAGCTGGAGCCCGTGCAGCGAGCCGGGGGCCATCTGGTTCTGCGACGGCAGGTTGCCGATGACGATCGAGCAGCCCGACCCGCGGGGGGTCAGCTGAGCGACGTGCATGAACTCGTTCTCGGTGTCGTGGTCGAGGTGGAACCCGACCTTGTCGCGGTAGAAGGCGATCGACGCGGCCAGGTCGCTGACCGGCACGATCACGACCTCCAGGGTCCAGTCCACGGACGCTCCTCAGCTCGGCCTGCAGGGTCCCGCCCACTATGGCAGCGACCGTCACCGCGCGCCGGTCGCAGACCGGTGACCGGCGGCTTCATATCCTCCGGTGGTGCCCGACATCCTCGACCTCGTCCAGAGCCATCCGTGGATCCCCGTCGTCGTCGTCGGAGCACTGCTCTTCGCGCGCCTGGGCCGCCGTCGCCCCCGACCCCGCCCCCGGCTCGGCGAGGTCTGGTTCGCCCAGGTTCCTTTCGAGGACGGTTCCGGGAGCAAGGACCGGCCCGTGCTGGTCCTCGCGATCAAGGGCCGCTCGTGCGAGGTCGCGCGTTTCACGTCGCAGTCCAAGGACGCACGTCGAGACCACGTCCGGGTCCCCGAAGGCGTGCCGGGGCTGCCCAAGGCCAGCTGGTTGAACCTCCGGCCGCTCGTCCTGCACCGGTCCAGCTTCCGCCGCAGGCTCGGCGACCCCGGAGCCGCGTTCGTGGTCTGGTACCGGACCGCGGAAGAAGATCTCGTGTGACCGGGGGTTGTAGGCGGGTTACCGTCTGGTCCTTGTGAGCCGGATCGTCGACGTGGTGGTGCCGCCGCGGCTGGGCAACCGGTTCCGGTGGGTGCTCGCCTCGTCGTGGACCTCGAACCTCGGCGACGGGATCCTCATCGCCGCGGGACCGCTGCTCGTCGCGTCCCGGACCGACGACGCGTTCCTCGTGGCACTGGCGGCTCTGCTCCAGTGGCTGCCGCCGCTGCTGTTCGGGCTGTGGGCCGGTGCGATGACCGACCGGCTCGACCGACGCCGCCTGGTCATCACGGTCGACAGCGTCCGCACGGTGATCGTGGGCGTCCTCGCGGCGGCGGTGGCGACCGACCACGCCACGATCTGGCTGATCCTCGTCGCGATGTTCCTGATGGGCACGGCCGAGACGTTCGCCGACAACGCGTCGAGCACGATGGTGCCGATGCTCGTCCACCGCGACGACCTGGCGCTGGCCAACTCACGCATCACGGGCGGGTTCGTCACCGTCAACCAGCTGGTCGGGCCGCCGCTCGGCGCGCTGCTGTTCGCCCTCGGTCAGGCGCTCCCGTTCGCGGCGGACGCGATGCTCGTCGCCGGCGGCGCGCTGCTCATCTCCCGGATCTCGCTGCCGCCGCACCTCGAGGAGCGCCGCGAGACCCACGTCCGGCACGACATCGCCGAGGGTGTCCGTTGGGTCCGGCACCACGCGGCCGTGCGGACGCTCGTGCTGACCATCCTCATCTTCAACGTCACGTTCGGCGCCGCCTGGTCGGTGCTCGTCCTGTACGCGCGCGAGCAGCTCGGGCTCGGCGCGGTCGGCTTCGGGCTCATCACGACGGTGGGCGCGCTCGGTGGCCTGGCCGGCACGTTCTCCTACGGCTGGATCACGCGGCGGGTCTCGTTGGCCAACCTCATGCGGATCGGCCTGATCATCGAGACCTTCACGCACCTGTGCCTCGCGCTGACCACCACACCGTGGGTCGCGCTCGTCATCTTCTTCGTCTTCGGGGCGCACGCGTTCGTGTGGGGGACCACGTCCGTCACCATCCGGCAGCGCGCCGTGCCGACGGCCCTGCAGGGACGGGTCGGCAGCGTGAACCTCGTCGGGGTGTTCGGCGGGCTCGTGGTCGGCGCCGGGATCGGCGGGGTGCTCGCGCAGCGGTACGGGATCACGGCACCGTTCTGGTTCGCGTTCGTCGGGTCGGCGATCTTCGTCGTGCTCATCTGGCACCAGCTGCGGCACGTCGCACACACGGACGAGCAGGACGCTCCCGACCCGGAATAGCGGGCGCCCACAGTCACCAGAGCGACATCGCGGCGACGCCGAGGGCGGCGGCTCCGAGGCACAGCAGGACCGACCCGACCGCGTTGACGGTCGCACGGCGAACGTCGCCGGCCTGGATCAGCCGGACCGTCTCGGCCATCGCGGTCGAGAACGTCGTGTACCCGCCGCAGAAGCCTGTCGCGGCGACGGTCGTCGCAGTCGAACCGAGGCCCTGGTACAGGTGGGCACCGTTCACGAGGCCGATGAGCAACGACCCGGAGACGTTGATCAGCAGCGTGGCCAGTGGGAACACACGGACCCACCGGGCCCGGACCGTCCCGTCGACGACGAACCGGGTGGCCGCCCCGACGCCGCCGAGCACCGCGATCAGCAGGATCATCAGGCGGCATCCGGGTCGCTCGGGAGATGCCGCCAGCGGTGGTGCCGCGCCGCGAGCGCAATGCCTGCGACGCAGGCCAGGATCCCGAGCAGGAGGCTCGCGACGGCGTAGACGACAGCCATGGTCACCTGGCCGGCGGCGAGCAAGCGTTCGAGCTCGTAGGCCAGCGCACTGAACGTCGTGAACCCGCCGAGCACACCCGTGCCGAGCCCGAGCCGCAGCACCCGTCCGCGCGGCGTCTCGTCGCCACGCCTGAGCAGGGCCTCGAGGAGCGCGCCGAGCAGGAACGAGCCGACGACGTTCTCGACCAGCGTCGACGTCGGGAACCCGTTCGCTGCCGGACCGAGCGCGTTCGTCAGCGCCCAGCGGGCCGTGGTGCCGACCATCCCACCGAGGGCCACGACCGCGATCAGACGCGGGTCGTGGTGGGGCGGACTGGTCACGGGCTCTCCTTCGGGGTCTGCGGGACGATCGTGACGGGAACCGGCTGCGTGTGCGCGAGGCGTCCAGCCGTCGACCCTCCGACGAGATGGTTCATCCAGCCACCGAGGCCAGCGCGCCTGCTCCCCACGGCGATCATCCACGCGTCGTGCTCGCGAGCCGCGCCGGCGAGCGCGTGTGTCGCCTCGCCGACGGTGTAGACGAACCGCCACGGGCCGTCGTACCCAGTCAGGTGCGACTCCACCTCGGCGGCCAGCTCCGCGTCGACCTCGCCCGCGGGGTCGACGTGGTCCGGGTCGAGCGGCGTCGTCACCAGCGTGCCGTCCTGCTCGGTCGCGACGAAGCTCCGTGAGGCGTCCGACCAGACGCACACCAGGTCCGCGCGCAGTGCGTCGGCCAGCTCCGCGGCCCCCTGGACCACCCGAGCGGTCTGCCCCGGCATCACGCCCACGACCACCGCGCGCGCTCCCTCGACGTGCGCGCCGTGCCAGGGGTGCGGTGCCGAACGGGACATGGGTGGTGCCTCCGAGACTCACGCTACCGCCCGCACAAGGAACAGCCTGGGCGTCCGCGCGGTTGGCCAGACCATGACCACCATCGGATTCATCGGCGCGGGCCAGATCGGCGGGACCCTCGCGCACCTGGCCATCCAGCACGGCTACGACGTCATCGTGAGCAACTCCCGCGGACCGGCGACCCTCACGGACCTCGTCGCGGAGCTCGGCGATCGTGCGCGTGCAGGCACCCCGGCTGAGGCGGCCGAGCAGGGCGACCTGGTCGTCGTGACGGTCCCCGTCAAGGCGGTCACGACGCTGCCCGTGGCAGAGCTGGCCGGCAAGCTCGTGATCGACACCAACAACTACTACCCGCAGCGCGACGGCCAGATCGCCGTCCTCGACGACGAGTCCGTGACCGTCTCCGGGTACCTGCAGCAGCACCTGCCGACCTCCGCCGTGGTCAAGGCGTTCAACAACATCGCCTCCGCCGACCTGGGCACGCTCGGCGTCCCTGCCGGCACGCCAGGCCGCATCGCGCTGTCCGTCGCCGGTGACGACCCGGAGGCCCGCGAGGCGGTGATCTCGCTCGTCGACGAGCTCGGCTTCGACGCCGTCGACGTCGGGCCGCTGTCCGAGAGCTGGCGCTTCCAGAAGGACAACGCCGCCTACGGCCTCAAGGCGGACCTCGCCGGCATGGCGAAGGCCATCGCGGAGGCCCGGCGCCCGGCAGGGGTCGCAGGACGATGATCCCGACCCGACGCCCTCGGTGAGGACCGGGTTCTCAGAGGGCGGTTCGACGGTCCCAGCGGGTGCGCGCGTCCGCGTGCGCGCGCTCGACCAGGTCGAGGACCGCGGCGCTCGTCCGCTCGCCAGGGTTGATCACGGCGACCCAGCCGAGGTCGCCGTAGACGGGATGGCGGTGCACGACGTCCGCCTCGGCGGGATCACGCTGCTCCTCCGCGTCGTGCGACGGGACGGCGCCGCGCCCGACGTGGACGTTGACCCGCCAGCGACCCTCGTCGTCCAGCTCGCAGGTCTCGTCGTCCGGGTAGTTCTTGGTCACGATCGTGCTGAACGGCTGGGTGTTCGCCGGGACCTGGCCGTCGGGTGCGTAGTAGAAGAAGTAGTCCCCCCAGGCGATCTCGGGGAACTCGCTGCCCGCGTCGGGGGCGAGGACCAGGATGCCGTCGAGGGACCGCACGTGGTCGAGGAGCTCGTCGATGTCCATGCGCCATTCTCGACCACCCGGACGATGACCCGCCCCTGGTCCGGACGGGTGACCTGGCCACCGGGGCGGCACTCACCCTCCCGCCGTTCGCCTAGGGGGCGTCGAACACCTCGGCGCGCTCCGCCGCGCCCACGGGCACGGTGTCGCGGGGCTCGAGCACCTGGAGCTCGTGCAGGACGTCATGCGGAGCGATCCGACGAGCGCGCCGGACGGACAGCACCGCGTGCGTGGCCAGGCCCAGGAACACCAGGCCGCACGCGACGGCCGCGATGAGGAACGTGAGCTCAATACCACCGGGCGTGGGCCGGGCGTCCGGTGCGAGGTGGGTGGCGATGACCGCGCCGGCCGCTGCGGCGCCGATCGAGCCACCGATGGTCCGCAGCACCTGGTTGAACGACACCGCCGAGCCGAGCTCCTGGGCCGCGACCCCGCGGGCGATCAGGCCGGGCATCGCGGCGAAGGTGGTGCCGATGCCGATCCCGACCAGGAACATGCCCGCGAGCAGCTCGGGCAGCGCGTCGTGCCGGACGACGAGCAGCAGGTTGGCCAGGGTCACGAACAGCGCACCGAGCGGCAGCATGACCGTGAAGCTGAGCCGGTGCGCGAACGCGCGGGCCAGCCGGCTCGCCAGCTGGCTGCCGATCGACAGGGGCAGCATGACGAAGCCGGCCCAGAACAGGGACATGCCGACGCCGTAGCCCGTGCTCGTCGGCGCCTGCGCGACGAGGCTGATCACCGAGATGCCGATGTACATCGACGCGCCCATCGACAGCCCGGTCGCGTTGGCCAGCAGGACGTCGGGCTTGCGCATGAGGTCGAGGCGGATGAGCGGGTGGTCGGTGCTCAGCTCACGCCAGGCCCACGCGCCGAGCACGACGACGGCACCGACCAGCAGCCCGATCGTCGTCGCCGATCCCCAGCCGAACCGCGGCCCCTCGCTGATGCCGAGCAGGAGCATGGCCAGCCCGCTGCCGAGCAGTGCGGCGCCGAGGGTGTCGAAGCGGCGGCGCAGACCCTGGTCGTCGGGTCCCCGCGGCACGGCGACGAGGACGACGACGAACGCCGAGACGACGAACGCGGCGGCGAACCAGAACGCCCACCGGAAGTCGAACGTCGAGGCGACGATCCCGGTCAGCGGGTACCCGATGCCGATGCCGGTGGCCACCGTGACCGACAGCGCGGCGATGCCGGGTCCCACCTTGTCCGGCGGGGCGTAG
Organism: Cellulomonas sp. P4_H4; assembly: GCF_056400865.1. Taxonomy (NCBI): domain Bacteria; kingdom Bacillati; phylum Actinomycetota; class Actinomycetes; order Micrococcales; family Cellulomonadaceae; genus Cellulomonas; species Cellulomonas sp. P4_H4. The sequence continues at coordinate 74,566 of NZ_JBFUKL010000001.1, read as the reverse complement.
CGGCGGGCGAGCGCGATGGCCATGGGCGTGATCGCGTACGACAGACCCTGTAGCGCCCGCCCGACGAGCAGGACGGAGAACGTCTGCGCGGTCGCGGCGAGGACCGAGCCGACGAAGATGACCGCGAGCGTGACGAGCAGGGTCCGCTTCTTGTGCGGCCCGTCGGACAACCGCCCGAGGACCGGCGTCGCCACCGCCCCGACCAGCAGGTTCACCGTGAGGGTCCACTGCGCGGTGCCGACCGAGACCCCGAACTCGGCGGCCAGCGTCGGGACCAGCAGGAGGCCGAGCGAGCTGATGATCGAAGCGGCGAGGGCCGCGTAGACGAGGGCCGGGACCAGGCGCCTGCCCGTCATGCGGTGGCCAGCCGACGCAGCACGTCGATCGCCCCGGCGAGGGCCGTGCGGTCCTCGTCGTCGAGCGAGGCGACCGCGGACGCGAGCCACGTGTTGGTCGCGTGCCGGTCGGCGTCGCGCGCTGCCAGGCCGGCCTCGGTGATCTCGATGATCATGCGGCGGCCGTCGTCGGGGTCCGGGCTGCGTGAGATGCGACCGGCGCGCTCGAGGTCCGCGACGATCACGGCCATCGACTGCGGCGTGATGAACTCCGACGCCGCGAGCGCCGACGACGTCGCCGGGCCGTCGTTGGCGAGCCGGTTGAGCGCACGACTCTGCCCGATGGACAGCGACTTCTGGCTCATCAGGCGCCGGTAGATGGGTCCCAGGGCGTCGCGCAGGTCGAACGCGAGCTCGGCGGTGTCGGTGTTCGTCACAGGAGCAAATGTACATTGAAACTGATCAGTCAGTCTGACGGTCTATTCGTTCGTGCTCCGAGAGACGGAGTCGTACCGTCCGCTTCATGGACATCCCTCGGCAGCACACGATCCGTGAGGCGCACCACCGGATCATCGACCCGTTCACCGACGAGAAGCTGGCCACCCTCGGGAGGGCGCTGCGCCTCACCCCCGGCACCACGGTCCTCGACCTCGCATGCGGCACAGGCGAGCTGCTCTCCACCTGGGCGCGCGACCACGGGACCGTCGGCGTCGGTGTCGACAAGAGCTCGGTGTTCGTCGGCCGGGCCGTCGAACGTGCCGCCGAGCTCGGGGTCGAGGTCACCTTCGTCAACGACGACGCGTCCGGCTACGTCGCCGAGCAGCCCGTCGACGTCGCGGCCTGCGTCGGCGCGAGCTGGATCGGCGGTGGCGTCGTCGGAACCCTCGGCCTGCTGGAGAAGTCGCTCAAGCGGGGTGGCCTCGCGCTGCTGGGCGAGCCGTTCTGGCGCGAGGATCCGCCGGACGAGGAGTCCGTGGCGGGCAGCGGCGCTCCCTCGCGCGACCTGTTCCGCTCTCTGCCGGGCCTCGTAGCCACCTTCGGCGGGGCCCGCTGGGACCTCGTGGAGATGGTGCTGGCCGACGAGGACAGCTGGGACCGGTACGTCGCGGCGCAGTGGCTGAGCACGCGGCAATGGCTCGACGCCAACCCGGCCGACGAGCTCGCCGACGAGATGCGCGCGGAGCTGGACAGCGCGCCCCTCATCTACGTCACCTACCAGCGGCGCTACCTCGGCTGGGGCGTGTTCGCGTTGATGAAGCGACCGTCGTGAGCGGGGCCTGACCATGGGTGCCACCGACGAAGCCATGGACGCTGTCCAGCGGTACTACGCCGCGACGACCCCGCACGAGCGTGATCGGCTGCTCTCGCCCGAGGGGTGCCTCGAGCGCGTGCTGACCACTCGCCTCCTGGAGCCGCACCTGGGCGAGCCGGGCGTCGCCCTCGACCTCGGCGGCGGAACGGGGCCGTACTCGGTCTGGCTCTCCGAGCTCGGCTGGGACGTCACGCTGGCCGACCTCTCGCCCGACCTGCTGGCCGTCGCACGCGAGAAGCTGCCGCCCGGGACGGTCCGCGAGGTTGTCGAGGTCGACGCGCGGGACCTGTCGCGGTGGCCGGCCGACGCGTTCGACGCGGTCCTCGCGCTCGGCCCGTTCTACCACCTGACCAGCGACGACGACCGGGCGCGGGCTGCTCGCGAGCTCGCACGCGTGACCCGCCCGGGTGGGCTCGTCGCGGTCGCGCTCATGCCGCGCAACATCCTCGTGCGCCGGGTCCTGTCGCTCGACGACGAACGCGCACAGCTGGCGGACCCCGCGTTCCTGCACCGGCTGCTCGACGACGGCGTGCTCGACAACGCTGTCCCCGCACGGTTCACGCACGCGTACGGCGTGCAACCCGCACTCGTACGGCCGTTCTTCGAGGCGCACGGGTTCTCGACCGTCACGCTCGCCTCGACGCACGGGTTCCTCACCGGTGTCGAGGATGGGCTCGAGGCGCTGCGCCTGGTACACCCGGACGCCTACCTCGACCTGCTGGACCGGCTCGTCGCGACCGCCGACGACCCCGCCGTCCTCGGCACGGCCGGACACCTGCTCTACGTCGGGCGCCGTCAGAGGTAGGCGACCACCGTGGCGATCGTGGCCGGGTCGCGCAGGATGCGGCGGTGGCCGAGGCCCTCGGACATCACCAGCTCCGCCTCCGGCCAGACGTCCGCGATCCGCTCGCTGTCCGTTGCGTCGGTCTCCTTGTCCGTGCGGTCGGCGAGCACGAGCACCGGTGGCAGGTCGGCGCGGCCCGCTGCGCGACCGAGCACGTCGAGCTCGGCGAGCGGCCGCTCGGCCAGGGTCTCCATGCGCTGCAGCAGTCGCTGGCGGGTGCTCTCGCGGAAGCCCAGGGCCGAGGCGAACGCACGCGTGTACTCGACCGGCACGGCTGGGGACGCGACGAGGACCAGCCGGTCGGTCGCGGTCCCGTCCTGCACCGCCAGCGCCGTCGCGGCAGCGCCCAGCGAGTGGCCGACGATCGCGTGGGCGGGACCGTTCGCCTCGATCACCGTGTCGATCGCCTGCATGAGCTCGAGCAGGCTGCTCCTGCGGCGACCCAGCCCACCCGGGCCGGAGTCCCCGTGGCTCGGGGCGTCGTACGTGATCACCTGGAAGCCGGCCTCGACGAGCGGCTCGACGAAGGCGGCGAGCTGCGCGCGGTGACCGCCCCAACCGTGCACGAGGTAGACGCGCGGCCCGGTGCCCCAGGTCTCGCCGACGATCCCCTCGGGCAGCCGCCACGTCGTCGAGCCCGGCACCGACGCGCCGGGCCTGGCGTGGGTCGGCGTGCACCACATCCGCAGGGCGAGCCGCGCGACGAGCCGAGGTGCGACCCGGTCGAGCGTGCGGACGCTCACGCGGAGCGCGCGGGGAACCGTCGGGCGAACGATCGTGCTTTTCTGCAGAGTCGCCTGGGTCATGAGTAGTGCTTCCTTCTAGGAGACGATCGACTGCAGCAGGCGTTCGAACGCGAACCGCGCCCGCTCGTCCGCCGCCGGGTCGTGCAGGAGCCGGCACGCGTGGAAGTGCGCCAGCATCAGGCCGTGCAGGTCGTAGGCGAACTGTTCGGGGGCAACGTCGTCGCGCAGCTGCCCGTCCTTGGCGCCCGACCGGTACATCTGCGCGAGCGAGTCGGCGAGGTCGAGATGGTCGCGGACCAGCTGGTCGCGGATCGGTCCGGGCTGGTCGTCGAACTCGGTGGACGCGGAGACGAACAGGCAGCCGGCCGCACCGTCGTCGGACAGTCGGATCCAGTGGTCGAAGGCTGCCTGGATGCGCGGCACGCCCCGCGGGGCCGCGAGCGCCGGCCTCAGGACGGTCTCGACGAAGCGTTCGCGCGCCTGCCCGAGCACCGCGAGCTGCAACGCCTCCAGGGACCGGAAGTGCGCGTACAGACCGCTCTTGGACAGGCCCGTCGCCGTGGCGAGCGACCCGATGGTCAGGCCGGCGATGCCCAGGCGCCCGGCGATCTCGACCGCCTGGTCGAGCACCGCCTGCCGAGTCTCGTCACCCTTGCCCACGGACCATGAATAGCACGATCGTACTGTTTAGGCCAGCGCCTCAGGCCACGAGCCCAGACTCGTAGGCGGCGATCACCAGCTGCACGCGGTCACGGCAGCCGAGCTTGCGCAGCGCCTCCGACACGTGTGACTTCACGGTCGGCTCGGCGATCCACAGCTCGGCAGCGATCTCGCCGTTCGACAGCCCCCGCGCCACGGCGAGCAGCACCTCGCGCTCGCGCGGCGTCAGGTCGAGGATCCCGCTCACCGGCGTCCGGGCAGGCGTCCGGGTGGCGAAGTCCTCGACCAGCCGACGCGTGACCGTCGGCCCCAGGAGCATCGACCCGTCGGCGACCAGGCGCACCGCCTCGACCAGGCGGTCCGCCGTGACGTCCTTGAGCAGGAACCCGCTGGCCCCCGCGCGCAGGGCGTCGTAGACGTACTCGTCGAGGTCGAAGGTGGTGAGGATCAGGACGCGCGTGCCGGGATGGTCGGCCGTGATCCGCTCCGTCGCCGCGATGCCGTCGAGCACCGGCATCCGGATGTCGACCACGGCCACGTCGGGCTTCGTCGTCGCGACGAGGTCGAGCAGCGCGGCCCCGTCGCCCACCGATCCCACGACGTCGAGGTCGGACGCGGCACCGATGATCGCGGCGAAGCCCTGCAGCACGACTGGCTGGTCGTCGGCGACCACGACGGTCGTCATGCGCTCACCTGAGTGCTGCTCGAACCTGCAGTCGGCAGCGAGACCGCGAGCACGAACTGACCGTCGACCACGTCGGCGTCGAGCGAACCGCCGAGAGACTCGACGCGTTCGCGCATGCCGATCAGGCCACGACCCGGCTCGTCGACGGACTGGGCGGCGTTGGACAGCGAGAACCCGACCCGGTCGCCGCTCTGCGTCCGCAGCAGGCGAGTGGTCCCGCCCTGCGCGTGCCGTCGCGCGTTGGTCAGCCCCTCCTGGACCGCCCGGTACAGGACGTACCCGATGGCCGGGCTGATGTCCGTCCAGGTCCCGACGACCACCACCGGCTGGCCAGCGGCGACCGCAGAGTCGACCAGCCCGTCGACGTCGCACGCTGTCGGCTGCGGCGCCCGGTCCGACCCGTCGGTCCGCTGCAGGACGACGAGCACCTGGCGCAGCTCGGTCAGGGCCTCGCGGGCGTCCGCCGCGATCGCCGCCAGCACGCCGCGCGCCTCGTCGTTCAGGCTCGGGTGCACGTACGGCGCCGACTCCGCCCGGACAGCGACGAGCGAGACGTGGTGCGCGACGACGTCGTGCAGGTCCCGAGCCAGCCTCGCCCGCTCTCCGGCCAGCGACTCGACTTCGAACGCGTGCTGCTCGGCAGCCTCGACCTCGATCCCGCGTGCCCACGTCCGCCGCGCCTGCCCGAACAGCCAGCCGCACGTCACGACGATCGTGGTGACGACGACGTAGGCCGTCAGGACGGCGGAGCGGCTGCCCGGCGAGCCGGCCGTCACCGGCCCGATCGGGAGGAACGCCACGACGTCCGTCTGGCAGTACCAGACGGCGACCAGGATCGTCGCGACGAACGGGACGACCGCCCGCCGGACCCCGTCGAGCGACGTGAGGAACGTGACCGCGAGCAGCCCCAGCCACCAGCCCCAGACGAACACGCCCGTGGAGATCGTTGTCACGAAGGGCAGCAGGCACAGCAGCGTCCCGAGCCACGGCCAGCGACGCCCGACCAGGATCCCGGCGACGACCGCGGCGGCCGAGAGCGTGCCCGTGTTCACCCCGAGCCCCGGGCTCATGTCGACGAAGCCCAGGCCGACGACCCAGACCACGATGCCCGCGCTCCTCGCGGTCAGGAGCAGGAACACGCCGACCACGATCGCCACGAACACCGATGGCCCCCAGCTGCGCCGGCCCGCCCCCTGCGCGAGCCGAAGCACCATGGGAGCCCCGGTGTTCACTGCTGTGGTCATGCAGCCATCGTTGCGGAACGGCGGCCCCCCCGGACACCGTCCCGAGACGGATCTCCCGCGGCCGTCACACTCCTGCCGGCTGATCCGTCAGGTGGAGGAGAGCGGGCACCTGCCCCTGATACACGGAAGAGGGATCAACATGACGCACGGACTGAAGATCGTCGTGGTGCCGGTCGCGGACCTCGACACGGGCAAGGCCTTCTACAGCGCACTGCTGGGTGTCGAGCCGAGCGTGGATGCCGCCTCCTACTACGTGGGCTACGACGTCGCCGGGCAGCACCTGGGCCTCAACCCCCACGGTCACGCGCAGGGCATGACCGCACCCGTCTACTACTGGGCCGTCGACGACCTGGGCGCCGCGCGTGACGCGCTCGTCGCGGCGGGCGGCAAGGTGCTGCAGGACGCCACCGAGGTCGGCGGCGGGCGGACCATCGCGACCGTCGCCGACGCAGACGGCAACGTGGTGGGTCTCTCGCAGGACGCCTGAGGGTTCGGCCCGCCCGACGCCCCCTCCGATCGACGGAGCGTCGGGCGTGGCGCATGATGGTCCTCCCCCCAGCACATTCGAGGAGACCGCTGTGCCTCTGACCGTTCCCGCCCTGCTCACTCCTGCCCCCGGGGCGAAGTTCGAGCGCGGCACCATCGAGCGCCGCGAGCTCCGCGAGCACGACGTCCTGATCGACATCGCCTACGCGGGCATCTGCCACTCGGACATCCACCAGGCTCGTGAGGAGTGGGGCAAGGCCATCTTCCCGATGGTCCCCGGCCACGAGATCGCGGGCGTCGTCACGGCCGTCGGCTCAGGTGTCACCCAGCGCGCCGTCGGTGACCGCGTCGGCGTCGGCTGCTTCGTCGACTCCTGCCGCGAGTGCGCACGCTGCGTCTCCGGCGAGGAGCAGTTCTGCGAGCGCGGCAACGTCGCCACCTACAACGGCCGCCAGTACAGCGGCGAGCCCACGTACGGCGGCTACTCGACGCAGGTCGTCGTGGACGAGAATTACGTCCTGCACATCCCCGACGGCATCGAGCTGGACGTCGCCGCTCCCCTGCTGTGCGCCGGCATCACGCTCTACTCGCCGCTCAAGAGCTGGGGCGCGGGACCGGGCCGCAAGGTCGCGATCGTCGGCATGGGCGGCCTCGGCCACATCGGCGTCCAGATCGCGCACGCGCTCGGCGCCGAGGTCACCGTGCTCAGCCAGTCGCTGTCCAAGGAGGCCGACGGCCGCACCCTGGGCGCCGACCACTACTACGCGACGGCCGACCCGGAGACGTTCCGCACCTTGAAGGGGACGTTCGACCTGATCATCAGCACGGTCTCGGCGGACCTCGACATGAACGCCTACCTGCGGATGCTCGCGTTCCAGGGGTCGTTCGTGTTCGTCGGCCTGCCCGAGAACAGCCAGTCGTTCAGCGTCTTCGCGCTCACCGCCGGGCGTCGGTCCATCTCCGGGTCCAACATCGGCGGGATCCGCGAGACGCAGCAGATGCTCGACTTCTGCGCCCAGCACGGCATCGCCTCGCTCGTCGAGACGATCACCGCCGACGAGGTCGACACGGCCTACGACCGCGTCGTGGCGAGCGACGTCCGCTACCGGTTCGTCATCGACACGTCGACGATCCCGGCCTGACACCGGCCCGTACGGTGGGCGACGTGGACCCCATCCAGCACGTCGCCCCACCCCTGACCGGGCGCGTGATCCTGTCGCAGGAGTGGCAGCGGGTGAGCGTCCTGCACTGGCGGGTCCCCTCCGACGAGATCGCGCACCTCTACCCGCCCGGGACTCGTCCCGACGAGTTCGACGGCTCGTCGTGGGTCGGCCTCATCGCGTTCTGGATGGCGCGGTTCCGCATCGTGCCCGGGCCGGCGCTGCCGTACATCGGCGACTTCCCCGAGATCAACGTCCGGCTCTACACGGTCGACGCCCACGGCCGCCGAGGCGTGCTGTTCCGGTCGCTCGAGGCGTCGCGGGCGCTCACGGTGCTCGGCGCGCGGACCGTGATGAACGTGCCGTACCAGTGGGCGCGGATGTCGGTGCGCCGGGACGACGACGTCCTCGACTACCGGTCGACGCGGCTGACCGGCACGCGCCCGTCGACGCGGATCGTGGTCCGCCCGTCGACGGAACCGGTCGTCGGCGACCCGCTGGCCGACTTCCTCACCGCCCGGTGGGGGATGCACACCGTGATCCGGGGGCGGACCCGGTTCGTGCCCAACGACCACGAGCCCTGGCCGCTGCGTCAGGCCACGCTCGTCTCGCTGGACGACGAGCTCGTCGCAGCCGCGGGCGTCCCCGTCGTCGGTCCGCCCGACTCGGTGCTCTACTCCCCGGGCGTCCATGCCCGGTTCGCGGTCCCGCACCTACCGGTCGGCTGAAACCCTCGTCCGGCGACGGGTGAGCAGGGCAAGGTAAGGCCGTGCCCCTGCGCTTGCGGACCTCCGACGCGAGCCACCGCGTCACGACCTTCGAGCTGTTCTTCGACCTCGTCTACGTCTACGCGTTCACGCAGGTCAGCCACCTGATGGCCGAGGGGCACAGCGCTCTCGGCGTGCTCCAGGCGCTGATCGTCCTCGGCCTGCTCTGGTGGACGTGGACGTCGTTCAGCTGGCTGGCCAACCAGTCGCCCGCGGACCAGGGCGTGCTCCGGGCCGGGATGTCGGTCGCGATGGCGACGATCTTCGTCGCCACCCTGGCCATCCCCGAGGCCTTCCACGACCTGCCCGGCGGGCTCGACGGCCCGGTGGTGTTCGTCGTCGCGTACGGGATCGTGCGCATGGTCCACATGTCGCTGTACCTGGTCGCGGGCCGCGACGACCCGGGCCTGCAGCGGCAGGTGCTCCGCACGCAGCTCGTCGCGATGCTGCCGGCGTTCGCCCTGCTGCTGGTCGGCGCGATCGTCGGCGAGCCCGCGCAGACGTGGATCTGGCTCGCCGCGGTGGCCTGGGACCTCGCGCTCACGCTGCTGACGGGCCGCGGTGGCGACTGGCGGCTGCAGTCGCCGTCGCACTGGGCCGAGCGGTACGGGCTGGTCGTCATCCTGGCGCTCGGGGAGTCCGTCGTCGCGATCGGCGTGGGCGCCTCGCACCTGCCGGTGAGCGTGCCGGTGATCGTCGGCGCCGTCCTCTGCGTCGCGCTGGCGCTCGTGCTGTGGTGGGTCTACTTCCCGGGGTGCGCCAACTCGGCCGAGCGCGCGCTCGCGGAGAGGCAGGGGGTCGCGCGCGCCGAGTACGCGACGCTCGCGTACACCTACCTGCACTACGTGCTCATCGCCGGCGTCGTCGTGGCCTCTCTCGGCGTGGAGGAGGCGATGGCTGAGATCGGGTCGGAGGAGCCGTTCGGGATCTTCGGTGCGGCCGTGCTCTGCGGGGGCGTCGCCACCTATCTCGTCGGGACGGCGGTGCTCCTGCGCTCGGCCGGGCGGAGGTGGTCCTGGGTCCGGCTCCTTGGTGCAGCCACGGCCGTCGCTCTCGTGCCGCTGCTCACCGCGCTCCCGTCGCTCGCGGGTCTGGCCGTGATCGTCGCGGTCGCCTACGTGTTCGCGGTCGCCGAGGTGCGCCTGTACGCGAGGACCTACGCCGAGCCGGTGGCATGACGACGACGGCACCCCGTCTCGGAGTGCCGTCGTCGCGGATCGGTCAGGCGTCCTCGACCGGGGCGTCCGCGACCGGGTCACCGGCCAGGATCAGGTAGAGGTCCCGGCGCGACCGCTCGAGGACCGCGAGCGCCTGGGTGGCCTGCTCGTCGGTCCCCGTGCGTGCCACCTGCTGGGCCGCGCCGGCGAGCGCCTCGAGGGCGCCGCGCAGGTTGCGTCCCGGCGAGGTCGGCCGGCTCGCGGCGTCCTCGAACGGGCTGCCGAGCTGCTCGGCGTTCTCGGTGACGTAGGTCGTTCCAGCCTCGGTGAGGCGGGCGAGCTTGCGGCCCGACTCGGCCGTGATGGCGACCAGGCCCTCGTCCTCGAGAAGGTTGAGCGCCGGGTAGATGGCGCCGGGGCTCGGCCGCCACTGGCCGCCGGACCGCTCGCCGATCTCCTGGATCAGCTGGTAGCCGTGCATCGGCTGCTCCTTGAGGAGCAGGAGCACGGCCGCGCGGATGTCACCGCGACCGGCACGCCTGCCGGGGCCGCGACCACCGGGGCCGAAGCCCGGGCCGCCGAAGCCACCGAACCCGCGGTGGCCGCGCGGGCCGCCGGGGTGCTCGCCGTGCGGGTAGCCGCCGCGGCGCGGGTCGAAGCCCTCCTCATAGGGGGCTCCGGGAAAGTCGCCCCGTCGGGAGCGGCTGGATGTCTGGGGGTGTGAGTGTGGGTGTCGCATGAGTGGTTCTCCTTGAACAGTTCGGTGCTCGGGCGGCGTCTGCGGCCCGAGGGCGTCGCGGCTGGCGCGGGGATCGCGTCGGGCTCAGCGGCGTCCGGGAGGTGTTGCTCTCCACCGGATGTCCGTAACGATATATCGTTGATAGAACTTTGACAAGCCCTATCGATATAACGCTCAGAGTCGAGCGAACACCTCACGTCGTCGGCCGACGATCCTCACCTCGCCGCCGCCGGCCAGCAGGCGTCGCGCCACCGCCGGCCCGATCCGCGTCCCACCGCCGGTCACCACCGCATGTCTCATGCTCGGCTGGTTGCTCGCCGGGCACGCGCACGAGCTCCGACACCCAGGCGCCCGAAGATCCGTGAGCCTGTCGATTCGGCGGACCCTCGCGCGTCATCACCTCGACGGGGCACAGTAGGTGCGCCGACGAGTTCGAGGAGACCGCGATGACCGCAACATGGATGGTGCTGCTGTACGGCGACGAGGGGTTCTGGGAGTCGGCGTCGCAGGAGGTCAAGGACCGGATCATGGAAGAGCACGGCGCCTACGCGACCGCCTGTGCCGAGCGCGGCTACAAGATGGTCGGCGGCGAGGAGCTCGCGTTCTCGAGCTCGGCGATCACCGCCCGTCGGGTCGACGGCGGACCCGTCACCGTCACGGAAGGGCCGTACAGCGAGACGGCCGAGTACCTCGGCGGCTACTACGTCTTCGAGACCGACGACCCGCAGGGTCTCGCGCAGCTCACCGGCGAGCTGCTCCTCACCGACGGCGGCGGGGCCGAGCTGCGACCGGTCATCCAGCACCCATGAGGTTCCTCGTCCTGCTGTACCAGGACGAGCAGGTCTGGGCAGCGGCCGACGAGGCCCTGATCGCGCAGTACTACCGCGAGCACGACGCCTACTCGACGCGTGCCGCGCAGTACGGCGTGACCATCGAGGGCAGCGAGGCGCTGCGGTCGGTGCACTCCGCGACGACCCTGCGGCGGGCGGGCGACGACTCCACGATCTGGGAGGGGCCGTTCGCCGAGACCGCCGAGCAGCTGGGCGGCTACTACCTCGTCGACGCGCCGTCGTTGGACGCCGTGCTCGCGCACGTGCGACTCCTGCCGGAGTACACGATCGAGGTCCGCGAGATCGCGCAGATGTGATGTCGATCCGGTGCAGCGCCGGCCGTCATGCGGTCACCAACATCTCCTCCCGAAGGGTGCTGTCATGACCGAGTACATGGTGATCCTGCATCGGTCCGAAGAGCGGGCCGCGACGCTCTCGCTCGCCGAGTTCGCCGAGGCGCGGGACGCGCACGACGCGTTCCAGAAGCTCTGCGCGGACAACGACTGGCCCATCAGCAGCGGCGCGCCGCTCGCCCCGGCCGCCCGTGCGCGGTCCCTGCGCCCGGACGGTCGGGGCGGGCTCGCCGTCACCGACGGGCCTTACAGCGAGACGGCCGAGCAGGTCGGCGGGTACTACATGGTCTTCGCGACCTCGCTCGACGCCCTCACGGAAGCCGTCGGACCGCTCGTGCTGAACGGCGAGCACGTGGAGATCCGGCCCACCGACCGGGAGACGTACCAGTGAGGTTCGTCGTCCTCTCGCTGGGGTCGCCGTTGCCCTCCGGGGTCTCGCTCGCGCCCCCCGAGACTGCGACACTCGTCGTCGACAGCGCCGTGCACCCGTCGGGTTTCGACGGAGGACTCTCGGAGCTGTCTGCCTTCGCCGTGATCGATGCGGCGTCCCTCGACGAGGTCCTCGACCTGCTCCCTCCGGTGGGCACCTTCGAGGTCCGGCCCACGGAGGTCGCGTGACGGATGCACTGCCGGACGACGCGGCGTCCGACGCTGCTTCCACCGCGCTCGCCGACGCGTGGCGCACGTCGTGGTCGCGCCTGATCGGGCTCCTGATCGGCCAGTACGCGCGACCGGACCTGGCGGAGGACGCCGTCTCGGACGCGTTCGAGGCCGCCGCGCGGCACTGGCCCGTCGACGGGGTCCCGATGAACACCGGAGCCTGGCTGCTCACCGCCGCACGCCGACGCGTCCTGGACCGGCTCCGTTCCGAAGCAGTCCACCGGCGCAAGGAACCTCTGATGGTGGTCGACGACGAGATGCGTGCCGCTTCCGCAGCGGTCGTCGACCCCGGCGCGCACGTGGCCGACGAACAGCTCCGCCTGATCTTCGCCTGCTGCCACCCCGCGATCGCGCCCGACGACCGCGTCGCCCTGACGCTGCGGTTCGTCGTCGGCCTGACCACCACCGAGATCGCCCGGCTCCTGCTCGTCCAGGAGACCGCCATGGCCGCCCGGCTGACGCGCGCCAAGAAGCGGCTCGCGTCCTCCGGCATCCCGTTCGCGACCCCTCCCGCAGCCCGCCTCGACGAGCGCCTCGACGTCGTCGCGACGGTCGTCTACCTCGCCTTCACCTCGGGCTACCACCCCGGTGTCGGTGACGTTCCCCTGCGCGTCGACCTCGGTGACGAGGCCATCCGGCTCCTGCGCGTCCTCGACTCCCTGCTGCCGTCCCGCCCGGTCGTGCGCGCGCTGCTGGCGCTCCTGCTCCTGCAGCACTCCCGCCGCGACACCCGCATCGCCCCCGACGGCACCCTGATCCTGCTGCCGGACCAGGACCGCTCCCGTTGGCACCGCGACGAGATCGCCGAGGGCATCGCGATCCTCGAGTCCCTGCCGTCGGCGCTCCCCGCTCGCGAGACCCCGTCGGGGGCCGATCCCTCGGCGGACACGTCCGTCGTCACCCGGCTCGCCGAGGAGTACCGGCTCCAGGCCCTCATCGCCGCCGAGCACGCCACCGCCCCGACGGCCGCCGACACCCGCTGGTACGTGATCGCCGGCCTCTACCTCCAGCTCGAACGTCTCACCGGCAGCCCGGTCGTCCGTCTGGCCCGCGCAGTGGCGGTCGCCGAGGCCTCCGGCCCGGAAGCCGGCCTCGAGCTGCTGGACGGCCTCGAGGTGGCGCTCCCCCGGCACCACCGCGTCCCGGCCGTCCGCGCCGAGCTCCTCGTCCGCGCGGGCGACCCCACCGCAGCCGCCGCCTCCTACCGTGAGGCGCTGGCCCTGGTCACCAACCCCACGGAACGCACCCACCTGGAGTCCCGCCTGGCCGCTCTGGACCTGCCGGCAGGCTGAGTCTCGATGCTCACGCCCCCAGGGCGAGAAGGACGAGCAGGGTCAGGTTGAGGATCACGACGAGGGCGACTACCAGGAGAAGGACCGCGTGCAGGCGGGGACCGTTGCGGTAGCGCCCCATCACCGTCGCCGAGCGGGTCATGCGGACCAGGGGGATGACCGCGAACGGGATGCCGAACGAGAGGACGACCTGCGACACGACGAGGGTCCAGGTGGGGTCGGCGCCGAGGGCCAGGAGCAGCAACGCGGGGATCAGGGTGACCGCGCGGCGCAGGACGAGGGGGACCCGACGGTGCAGGAGGCCCTCCATGATCGTCGCGCCGGCGTACGCACCGACCGAGGTCGAGGCGAGGCCCGAAGCGAGGAGCCCGATCGCGAACGCGATGCCGATCCCGATGCCGAGGGCCGCGACGATCGCGTCGTACGCCCCGGGGATCGAGTCGGTGCCTTCCACACCGCGCAGACCGGAGGCGGCCAGGAGCAGCAGGCCGATGTTGACCACGCCCGCGACCGCGAGCGCGAAGCCGACGTCCCAGCGGGTCGCCCGCAGCACGCGCGGGACGTCGGACCGGGCACCGTGGCGGTCGCGCGCGAGGGCCGAGTGCACGTAGATCGCGTGCGGCATGACGGTCGCGCCGAGCATCGACGCCGCGAGGAGCACCGAGCCGGGGCCGTCGAACCGCGGGACCAGGCCGGACAGCACGCCGCGGGCGTCGGGCGGCGCGACGAACAGGCCGGCGAGGAACCCGATGGAGATGACCACGAGAAGGCCGACGATCACGAGCTCGAACCGGGACTGCCCGTAGCGGTTCTGGGTGACGAGCAGGAGCAGGGAGACGACGCCGACGATGAGCCCGCCGAGCGGCAGCGGGACCCCGAACAGGAGCTGGAGCGCGATCGCACCGCCGACGACCTCGGCGATGTCGGTGGCCGCCGCGACGAGCTCCGCCTGCGCCCAGAACGCGAGCCGCGGTCCTCGTCGCAACCGCTGGCCGAGCAGTCCCGGCAGCGACTGACCGGTGACCAGGCCGAGCTTCGCGGACTGGTACTGCACCAGGACTGCCATGGCGTTGGCGACGACGAGCACCCACAGCAGCAGGTAGCCGTAGCGCGCGCCGGCGGTGAGGTTCGCGGCGACGTTGCCCGGGTCGACGTACGCGATGGCCGCGACGAACGCCGGGCCGAGCAGGAACGCGAACTTGCCGCGCGCGCGGGCGGGCGCCGGCTGGGCGTCGACCGTGGTTCGGCTGGACATCATCGGCTCCAAAGTTCGGCTCTCCGAACTTATGATAGCGGGTGGGTGGATCCTCGGGCGACGGGCCGCCCCGACAGAACTGCGTGGACAGATTCTTGCTCGGGCAGGAGGGACAACGGTCACGCGACGAATATGGGCTCGACCCCCGACTGGTCCGGCGGGATGGTGGAAACATGACGACGACGTGGTCGATCCGCGAGATCCCCGAGCTCGAGAGCACCAGCTCCCCGGGTTCATGGCTGCTGCACGGGTTCGTGCAGGCCACGAACGCGGTACTCCTCGACAGCTGGGGCACGCACGACTACGACCGCACGGCACACGAGATCCTCGGCTCGCTGCACGACCAGAAGTACGTCCGCAAGATCCGGCTGGTCGCCGTCGACGACGCGGGCGACGACGAGGACCCTGCTCGCGTGCTCGGCGTCGTGGCGCTGAACCTGCCGCTCCAGGACAACACGCACCTGGCGATCCTCGAGGTCAGCGTCCGGCCCGAGGTGCGCGGTCGCGGCCTCGGCTCGTCGCTCCATGACGCGGCCATCGAGCTGTCGCGGGACGCAGGGCGCACCCGCGTGCAGGCATCGGTGGACCAGCTCGTCGAGCCCCCGCAGGGTCCCGACACGCTCCAGCCGTCGACCGGGGAGGGCCGGGTCCTGCTGACCGACCCGAACACGCAGTTCGCGATCACGCGGGGGTACGAGCTGGAGCAGGTCGCGCGCCGGTCGGTGTTCGAGCTGCCGTTCGACCCGGCGTACGTCGAGCGTCATCTGCGGGAGGCGCAGGAGCACGCCGGACCGGACTACCGGATCGTCTCGTGGGCGGACCACTGCCCGGAGGAGTGGCTGGATGCGTACGCGCTCCTGGCCACCCGGATGAGCACAGACGCGCCGGTCGGCGGTCTCGACTACGAGGAAGACGTGTGGGACGGCGAGCGGATCCGGGTGACCGAGAAGCAGCTGGAGGAACGTGGGCTCGGGATCCTGGTACTGGCGGCCGAGCACGTGCCGACGCACACGCTCGCAGCCTTCACCGAGTTCATGACGGTCCCGCACACGCAGGAGTTCGTGCACCAGAACGACACGCTCGTGCTCAAGGAGCACCGCGGAAAGCGGCTCGGCATGCTGGTCAAGGCCGCGAACCTGCAGCGTCTCGCGGCGGAGTACCCCTCGGTCCGACGCGTCAGCACGTGGAACGCCGAGGAGAACAGCTACATGCTCTCGATCAATGTGACGCTCGGCTTCCGGCCCGCGGGCGGCGCGGGCGAGTGGCAGCTCAAGCTCTAGCCGGAGATCGGTTCAGGCGGTCGCGACGAGCCGTGCGCGGTACTGCTGCGGGCTGACCCCGTGCTCGCGCTTGAACGCGGCGCTGAACGCGAACGGCGTCCCGTACCCGACCTGCCGCGCGACCGACGCGACCGTCGCGTCGGACTGCTCCAGCAGGTCCGCGGCGAGCGACATCCGCCAGCCGGTCAGGTAGGCCATGGGGGCCGATGAACGACGCGCTCGCGAAGGGCAGCACGACCTGGCCGGACTACGTCCGGGGCTGGACCGCTCTCAACCACGTGCGTGCGGCGTCCGGGATCACCGCCGCGGCACTGATCGGGGCGTCTGCCCTCAGGAGGTAGTGACGGACCGGGGCAACGACGCCGCCCACCACTGGTCCCACCGGTCGCGGACCTCCGCGAACGTGGCGTCGTCGAGGCCGTACGTCGAGAGGATCGCGCTGACGGTCCCGTGCGGCGGGGCGGCCGCGGCGGGCGTCTCCATGATCACGAAGTAGATGGCGCTGATCCCGTGCAGCCGGAGGCCGAACTGCATGGGTGTCATGTAGTCGATCGTGCCGCCGAGCAGCGTGCCATCGGGCCGCCGGGCCTGCACGTGCCCTCCGACGGGGACGCTGCGGATGCCGGCGATGCCCGCGTGGTGGAGCAGCCGGTCGCCCGCGCCACCCGCGTCGAGGCCGAACACCGACAGCGTCCGACGCTCCTCGCCCGGGTGGACCGTCACGGCGAACGCGAGCTGGTGGATGTATGCGATCCAGCCCTCGTCGACCTCGTCGCGGACCCCGTCGTAGATGGCCTCGCCCTGGTGGCTCCGCCGCGTGACCGACAGGCGCGTGTGCCCGGGCATCGACACGGTGGACCGGGCGGTGACCATCACGTCGTGGTGCGGCCAGGTGAGCGTGCGGACCGTCGCGTCACCGATGACGTCGTGCGCCTCGACCGGGTCGGCCAGCACCTTCTTGATCTCGGCGTCGAGCCCCTCGTGGTCCCAGCTGAACCAGCGGTGCACGAGCTGCGGCTCGCGCAGGTACGGCCACACGGTCGCGAGCGGCACAGGGATGTCGACCGCCACGACCTCACGGAGCTCCAGCGTCATCGCTGCTCACCTCGCTCTCTAGCAGCGACGTTAGTCCGGCATCTCGGGAGGGGAAAGCGGAAGGACCGCGAGGGCGTCCGGCTCCACCGAGAGCTCGACCACGTCCCCCGGGGTCCAGCGGCCCCCGACCGGGCCGAGGGCCGTGACCGCGCCGATCCCCTCGACCTCGACGTGGACCTCGGAGCGCCCGCGGCGCGAGGCGACGCCGGTGACCGTGCCCTTGGCGACGGGCGGGCGGCCGTCGGCGGCCCCTGACAGGCCTATGACGGGACGGCTGACGACGAACGCGCCCTCGGCGAGGGCGATGGTCGAGTCCGACGAGCCGCGCGGCCCGAGCGCGTCACGCAGGGGCGCGGCCGCCTCCGAGCCGGCCGCGACGAACGCCTCGTAGCCGAGGAACGACGCGACCTCGCGGGACACCGGCGCGCGCCACAGGTCGGACGGCTCCGCGACCTGCAGCAGGCGGCCGTCCGCCATGACGCCGACGCGGTCGGCGACCGCGAACGCCTCGTCGTGGTCGTGCGTGACGAACAGCGCGGTGGTGCCGGTCGCGACGAGGGCCGCGCGCAGGTCGACCGCGAGCCGCTCGCGCAGGGTGCGGTCGAGTGCGGACAGCGGCTCGTCGAGGAGCAGGAGGCGTGGCCGCGGGGCCAGCGCCCGGGCCAGGGCGACGCGCTGGCGTTCGCCGCCGGACAGGGTGGCGATCGCGCGCGACCCGTAGCCCACCAGGCCGACGAGCTCGAGCAGGTCGTCGACAGGGGTCCCTCGCGGCAGTCCGTACGCCACGTTCCCCGCGACCGAGCGGTGCGCGAACAGCTGGCCGTCCTGGAACATCAGCCCGAACCCTCGCCGGTGCACGGGAACGTCGGCCAGCGAGGTCCCGTCCCAGCGCACCGAGCCGGCGGCGAGCGGCTCGAGGCCCGCGACCGCACGCAGCAGCGACGACTTGCCGCAGCCGGAGGGACCGAGGAGCGCGACGACCTCACCGGCGGCGATCGACAGGGACACGTGGTCGACGGCCGCGCCCGGTGCGCCCGGGTAGGTCACCACCACGTCGTCGATGGTCAGGGCCTGAGGGGATACGAGCGCAGTCACCACTCACCTCCGGATCCGGCGGTCCGCAGCTTCTCGCAGGTCGCGACGATGAGCGTGGTCAGCAGGGCCAGCACCACCGAAGCCGCGAGCGCCATGCCGTAGTTGTCGGGCCCGGGCCGGCCGATCAGCCGGAAGATCACCACGGGCAAGGTCGGCCTGTCGGGCCGGGCGAGGAACGAGGTGGCGCCGAACTCCCCGAGCGACGCCGCGAACGCGAACCCGACCGCCAGCCCGAACGACCGCAGGGCCAACGAGAGGTCGACCGTGCGGAGCACCCGGAACGGCGAGGCGCCGAGGGTGGCCGCGGCCTCGCGCAACCGCGGGTCGATCGCGCGCAGGACGGGCAGCACGGTGCGCACGACGAGCGGGACCGCGACGACCGCCTGCGCGATCGGCACCAGCAGCGGGCTGGTCCGCAGGTCGACCGGCAGCCCGAACGGGTGGTGCATCGACAGCAGGAACCCGAACCCGACGGTCACCGCTGACACCCCGAGCGGGAGCATGAACAACGCGTCGAGGCCCGCGACCGCGCGCCGTCCGACCGGGCGCCGTGGTCGTCGCGACACGACGAGCGCGACCAGCCCGCCAACCACGAGCGCGATCGTCGTGGCATCGACCGCGATCCGCAGCGAGTTGAGCGCGGCCTGCCAGACGGTCACGGTCAGCGAGCCGCCCGTGGTCCCCAGCGCGGTGTAGTTGTCGAGGCTCCAGCCCCGCGGCGTGTGCAGCGACCGGACGACGAGGTTGACCAGGGGCGTCGCGATGAGGACCACGACGACGGCCGTCACCACTGCCGCCGCCAGCGAGAGAGCGTGCCCGTCCCCGGGTGGCGTCCCGGACGGGCGGCGCCACGTGAGCGTCCGTACGGACAGGGACGGCTCCGAGAGGGCCAGCGCACGCTCTCGTCGCGACCTGGCCCGCCCCGCCACCACGAGAACCCCGGCGACGACGACGAGCTGCACGACCGACAGGACCGCGGCGGCGCGCAGGTCGAGGAACTGCGTGGTCTGGATCCAGATCTCGGTCTCGATCGTCCCGAACTGCAGACCACCCAGGACGAGGACCGTGCCGAACGCGGTCGCGCAGAACAGGAACGCGAGCGAGGCCGCGGACGCGATCGCGGGCGTCAGCGACGGGAGCGTCACGGTACGGAACGCCTTCCACGGCGAGGCACCCAGGGCACGGGCGGCCTGCTCGGCTCGCGGGTCGAGCCGTTCCCACAGCCCACCGACCGCGCGCACCACGACGGCGTAGTTGAAGAAGACCAGGGCCGCGACGATGGCCGCGAAGGTGCCGTCGAGCTGCAGGAACCCGAGCGGCCCACCGTCGACGAGGAGCGACCGGAACGCGACGCCGACCACGACGGTCGGCAGCACGAACGGCACGGTGACCAGGGCCCGCACGACGGAGCGCCCCCGGAACGTGTGCCGGAAGAGCACGTACGCGCCCGGCACGCCCAGGAGCACGGAGATCACGGTCCCGAGGGTGGCCTGGGCGATCGTGAGCCCGATGATGCGCCAGGTCCGCGGGCGGGAGAACACGTCGGCGAACCCGGACAGGTCCACCTGCCCGTCGACGACGAAACCCTTCCCGATCATCACTGCGACCGGCCACGCGAAGAAGATGCCGAGGAACAGCAGCGGGACGAGGACGGCCACCGTCCAGAACGCGACGACGCGCGCCCGCCCCGACGACACTTGTGATGGGGTCGTCGTGGGTCGGGCGAGCGTCGTCGTCACGGCACTAGCCGATCACCGTGGCTGACCACTGCTCGAGCCAGGCCTCGCGGTTCTTCGTGATGTCCGCGGGCGACACGAAGAACGGGTCGTCGGCGAGCGGCGCCCATGACGCCCACTCCTCGGGCAGGTCGACCGCCGTGCTCACGGGGTACATGTACATCGACCCGGGGATGTCGGCCTGGACCTCGTCGGACAGCAGGAAGTCCAGCAGCTTCTCGGCGCCGGTCGGGTTGGCCGCGCCCGTCAGCACGCCCGCGTACTCGACCTGCCGGAAGCACGTGTCGAGCAGCGCGCCGGTCGTCGGCTCACTGCCACCCTCGGGAACGGTGAACGGCGGCGACGACGAGTAGGACAGGACGATCGGGCGCGGGCCACCGCCTCCACCACCGGAGAAGTCGGTCTCGTACGCGTCCGACCACCCCTCGGCGATCTGCACGCCGTTGCTCTTCAGCGAGGCCCAGTACGACTCCCACCCGTCCTCGCCGAACGCGCCGACCGTGGCGAGCAGGAACGCCAGCCCGGGAGAGGAGGTCACCGCGTTGGGCACGACCGTCAGGTCCTTGTACTCAGGCTTGGTGAGGTCCTCGAGCGTG
The DNA here is from genome assembly GCF_056400865.1 of Cellulomonas sp. P4_H4. Lineage (NCBI taxonomy): Bacteria > Bacillati > Actinomycetota > Actinomycetes > Micrococcales > Cellulomonadaceae > Cellulomonas > Cellulomonas sp. P4_H4. Next base: position 54,239 of record NZ_JBFUKL010000001.1, on the reverse strand, counting down.
ACCGGCTCGGCCTGCCCGTGGTCGGTGAACCAGGTGTGGTCCACGTTGATGCAGACGTCGCCCTTGTCGATCGCGGTCAGCGCGTCGGAGCCCTCGACCGCGTACTCCTCGGCGTCCGCGGCGGCCGGCGCCGAGGAGACGTACGACTGCACGACGCCCTCGTCGATCGCCCGCGACGCGAACGAGTTGTCGACGCCGTAGACCAGGTCGCCCAGCGGTGCGTCCTTGGTCAGCACGAGCTGGTTGACCAGCGTGCCGGCGTCACCGGGCTGGACGATCTTGACCGTCAGGCCCGTCTCCTGAGTGAACGTGTCCAGCAGCCCGTCGGACAGCACGAACGAGTCGTGCGTGACGAGCGTGACGGTGCCGCCGCCGGACGCCGACGGCTCGTCGTCGCTCCCGATGGCCGAGCACGCAGTGAGCGAGGCGGTGGCCAGAACGGCAACCGCGGTGAGCGAGAGAGTTCTCGCCATGGGTGATGCTCCTCCTTGGTCGATAAGGAGGGGGTCGCCGCAGCACGCCCGAAGGCGCGACCACGAGGACTGAGAAGCCCGACTCCCTACGCCGGTATCAACCGGATCAGGTTCGAGGGTCTGCGGAGGCCCGCACTCTCAGCGTCCAGGCCATGTGCAGCCCGACGCTCCCCTGTCGTTCGTCTGTGATCTTACGCCTGCCGGTCGCCGACGAGACCCCTTGCCCACTAGCGTGAACCGCATGCCTGAGAAGCCCCAGTCGTCGGTCCTCGCCAAGCTCGTCGGCGCCGCCGCCACGATGATCGCCGCGTGGCTGGTGCAGCACGTCATCAGCAGCATCTGGCAGCGCCAGACCGGCCACAAGCCGCCGAAGGCCGAGGACGAGGGCGACGCCGGCCTGTCGGAGGTCGTGATCGCCGCGGCGATCACCGGGGCGCTCGTGGCCATCTCCCGCGTGCTGGCCACCCGCGGGGCCGCCCACATCACGGCGCACACGGACCTCGACGAAGAGGACTGACCCGTCGAGGTGGTCTGGGCCGCACAGGCGGGGACCGACCCCAAGATGACCTCCGACGTCGTCGCCGGGCTCGAGGCCAAGGGGCTGCTGCGGCGCACCGCAGACCCGAGCGAGGCACGGGCCAAGTTCGTCCTGGTCACACCCTCGGGCGCGTCGCTCGCCGGGCTCGAGTAGGGGGCCGCGCCCTGCCGCCCCTGGTGGACAGTCGGGGATCGGGTGTCGAATCGGCACGGCGGACTTCGTTGCAAGGGTGAGCGGCGCCCACGAGAGGCACCCACGAACCACAGGAGACGAGATGCGGTACCTGCTGGCGGTGATCGACGACCAGATCGACCCTGGCCCCCCGAGCGACATGGACGCCATCTCCGCGTTCAACGACGGGCTGCGGGCCTCGGGTCACTGGGTCTTCGCCGGGGGCCTCGGGCTGCCCGGCACGGCGACGGTCGTCGACAACCGCGACGGGCAGGCGGTGCTCACCGACGGTCCCTACGTGGAGACGAAGGAGTACCTCGCCGGCTTCTGGATCATCGAGGCCCCCGATCTCGACGTGGCCCTCGAGCTCGCCACCGAGGGGTCGAAGCGGTGCAACCGGAAGGTCGAGGTCCGCCCGTTCGTGACGTTGTGAACACCCCTGCGAACGACGCGCTCACCCAGGCTCTCCGCGACGAGTGGGCGCGGATCGTCGGAGCCCTGACCAGGCGCTTCGGCGACCTGGACGTCGCCGAGGAGGCAACCTCCGTGGCCTTCGCGACGGCGGTGGAGCGTTGGCCCACCGCCGGCGTACCGCCGAATCCCGGGGCCTGGCTGACCACGACCGCCAACCGGAAGGCCATCGACCGGCTCCGACGCGAGAACAAGCGCGACGACCGGCAGAGGGAGGCTCAGGTGCGGTACGACGCGCCACCCGAGCCGCTCGGGGTCATCGACGACGACCGCCTCCGGCTCGTCTTCACCTGCTGCCACCCCGCGCTCGCCATGGAGACCCGCGTGGCACTGACGCTGCGCATGGTCGGCGGACTGACCGTGCCGGAGATCGCCCGCGCGTTCCTGGTGCAGGAGTCCGCCATGGGGCAGCGCATCACCCGCGCGAAGGCCAAGATCTCGGCTGCGCGGATCCCCTACCGCGTCCCTTCGGCGGAGGACCTCCCGTCACGCGTCTCGGGGGTGCTCGCGGTCCTTTTCCTCGTCTTCAACGAGGGGTACCTCGCGACCGGTCCCGACTCGGACCCGGTGCGGCACGACCTCACGGCAGAGGCGATCCGGCTCACCCGCCTGGTCCGCAACCTCCTCCCGGGAGACGGCGAGGTGACCGGGCTTCTCGCGCTGATGCTCCTGACCGAGGCCCGACGCGCCGCCCGGTTCTCGGCGAGCGGCGAGCTCGTCACGCTCGACGAGCAGGACCGTGGCGCCTGGGACGCCGTGCTGATCGCCGAGGGGCACCGGCTCGTACGGGAGCGCCTGGCGACCGGTGAGCCTCCCGGGCGGTACCAGGTGCTCGCGGCCATCAACGCGGTCCACACCTCGGCACGGGACGTGCGCGACACCGACTGGTCGCAGGTCGTCGCTCTCTACGACCAGCTGCTCAGCCTCGACCCGTCCCCGATCGTCGCCCTCAACCGGGCGGTCGCGGTCGCCGAGCACGACGGTCCGGAGGTGGCGCTCGCGATCGTGGACCGCCTCGAGGACAGGCTGGCGGGGTACCACGCGTTCCACGCGACGCGCGCCGAGCTGCTGCGACGGCAGGGCCGCAGCGCGGAGTCGCGCGACGCGTACGACCGTGCCATCGGGCTCGCGGGAAACACCGCCGAGACCGCCCATCTGACGCGTCGCCGAGACCAGCTGGGGAGCGCGCACCACATCTGACACCACTGAGGTGTTGCTATGACACCATGATGGTGTCATAGTGGTGCACATGGAACTTGGACAGTACGTCAGCGATCTGCAGCGCCAGCTCGTGGAGGCTGCGGAGAACGGCTCGGAGGAGACTCGGGCCGTCGCCGAGCGGCTCGCCGCCGGGCTCGATGCCGCCACACGGCTCGTGCTGCTCGACGCCCTGTCGGCCGCGGCCGGCGAGATCACGCGCGACCTGGCTCCCGGCTCGGTCGACCTCCGGCTGCGCGGACGCGAGATCGAGTTCGTGGTGACGCAGCCCCGCACCGAGCCCGACGACGCCGACGACCGACCGGTCTCCCCGGTCGACCTCGACGACGCGAGCACCTCACGCACGACGCTGCGCCTGCCCGACGCCCTCAAGGCACGGGTCGACGAGGCGGCATCGGCGGACGGCCTGTCCGTCAACACCTGGCTGGTCCGCGCGGTCGCCGCCGCGCTCCAGCCGAGGCAACGACGATCCATCCAGCGCACCCTGCGCACCGGCGACGACTTCGCAGGCTGGGCGCGCTAGCCCGGCCAGCCCTTGAGCACCCACCCACCCCACGAGACCCGTGGGGTCGGCAGAACACACCCAGAAAGGCAGGCGTCAGCATGCCCACGTACGACACCCCGAGACCGATCGACCTCGCCATCAACCTGCCCGTCGGCGGGATCGAGGTCATCGCCGGCGACCGCACGGACACCGTCGTGACCGTCTCGCCCACCAACCCCGCCAAGGAGGTCGACCGCCGCGGCGCCGAGGGCACCAAGGTCGAGTTCGACGGCACGCGCCTGACCATCACCGGCCCGAAGCCGCGCTTCAGCGTCTTCGGCCCGTCCGAGTCGATCGACGTGGTCGTCGAGCTCCCGACGGGGTCGCGGCTCACCGCCGAGATCTCGGTCGGCGCCGTCCGCACCGAAGGACGGCTGGGGGCCACCCGGATCAAGAGCTCGACCGGTTCCGTCGACCTCGACGCCACCGCCGACCTGTGGCTGCGCGCCTCGCACGGCAAGGTGACGCTCGGCCGCGTCGACGGCGGGCTCGAGGCCACGGCCGACCACGGTCAGATCAAGGTCGGCACGGTCACCGGCGACGCGATCTTCAAGGCGTCGCACGGCTCGCTGACGGTCGGCGAGGCCGGCGGCGACGTCGACGCGAAGCTCTCCTACGGCGACCTCGAGATCGCCCGGGCTCGCGGCTCGGTCACGGCCAAGACCGCGTACGGCGCCATCGACCTCGGCGAGGTCTCGGCGGGATCCGTCCAGGTCGAGAGCGGCTTCGGCGAGGTCACGATCGGCGTCCTGCCCGGCGTCGCCGCCTGGCTCGACCTGTCCTCGAAGTCCGGCCACGTGCGCAACCAGCTCGACGGCGACAGCGCACCCGACCCGAACGAGCAGACCGTCGCGGTCCGCGCACGCACCCAGTTCGGCAACGTCACAGTCAGGAGGGCGAAGTGAACGCCATCGAGGTCCGGGGGCTGCGGAAGTCCTACGGCGACAAGGTCGTCCTCGACGGCATCGACCTCACGGTCGGTGCGGGGACGGTCACCGCGCTGCTCGGCCCGAACGGCGCGGGCAAGACCACCGTGGTCAACATCCTGTCCACGCTGCTGCGGCCCGACGGCGGGACGGCGGTCGTGAACGGCTGCGACGTCGTCCGCGACCCCGACGGGGTTCGCGCCTCGATCGGCCTGACGGGCCAGTTCTCCGCGGTCGACGGCCTGCTCAGTGGCGAGGAGAACCTCACGCTCATGGGCCGGCTGCGCCATCTCGGACCGAGACAGACGAAGGTGCGGACCGCCGAGCTGCTCGAGCAGTTCGACCTCGTCGAGGCGGCGCGCAAGCCGCTCGCGACCTACTCGGGCGGCATGAAGCGTCGTCTCGACCTCGCGATGACCCTCGTCTCGACGCCGAAGGTGATCTTCCTCGACGAGCCGACCACCGGCCTGGACCCGCGCAGCCGCCACACCATGTGGGACATCGTGCGCGGCCTGGTGTCGGACGGGACGACCGTGCTCCTCACCACCCAGTACCTCGAGGAGGCCGACGAGCTCGCGGACCGGATCGCGGTGCTCGATGGTGGTCGGATCGTCGCCGACGGGACGCCCGACGAGCTCAAGCGTCTCGTTCCCGGGGGGCACATCCGGATCCGGTTCGCGGACGCGGGGGCGCTCGACGTGGCCTCCAGCCTCCTGGACGGCTCCACCCGCGACGACGCCGCTCTCGTGCTCACCGTGCCGAGCGACGGCGGGGTCGGCTCGCTGCGCTCCGTGCTGGACCGCCTCGATGCGGCCCGTCTCGAGGTCGACGACCTCAGCATCCACACCCCGGACCTCGACGACGTGTTCTTCGCGCTCACGGGCGGGGTCGAGTCGAAGGGATCCGCATCATGAGCACGATCACCAGCGCGCGCCCGAGCAAGGCACAGCGCCCCAGCAAGCACGTCGTCACCGACGCGCGGACGATGCTGCACCGCAACCTGCTGCACATGATCCGGTACCCCGGCCTCTCGGCCTTCACGATCTTCGGTCCGGTCGTGATCCTGCTGTTCTTCGTCTTCGTCTTCGGCGGCACGCTCGGCGCGGGGCTGCCGGGCGTGGACCTGGACGCCGGCCGCCCGGCGTACCTCGCGTACGTCATGCCGGGCATCCTGCTGCTGACCATCGCGGGCAGCGCGGGCGGCACCGCGACGACCGTCGCCATGGACATGAAGGAGGGCATCACCGCTCGGTTCCGCACGATGGCGATCTCGCGGGCCGCGGTCCTGGCCGGGCACGTGCTCGGGAACACGCTCCAGGCGCTCATCGCCCTGGTCCTCGTGCTCGGCGTGGGCCTCCTGCTCGGCTTCCGTCCCACCGCGAGCCCGGCCGAGTGGGCCGCCGCGGCCGGGCTGCTCGCCCTCATCTCGTTCGCGATCAGCTGGATCGGGGTCGCGATGGGCATGCAGGCGAAGTCGGTCGAGACGGCCAGCAACCTGCCCCTGCTGCTCATGTTCCTGCCGTTCCTCAGCAGCGGCTTCGTCCCGACCGAGTCACTGCCCGGCTGGATGCAGTGGTTCGCCGAGTACCAGCCGTTCACGCCGTTCATCGAGACCATCCGCGGGCTGCTGCTCGGCACCCCGCTCGGCTCCTACCCGGCGCTCGCGCTCGGGTGGTGCGTCGTGATCTCGCTCGTCGGGTACGTCTGGTCGATGACGATCTACGAGCGCAAGTCCGTCGTCGGCTGATCCGAACCCGCCAGGCGCGAGGACTACTGGTCCTCGCGCTCGGCTGACTCTCCACAGGCCGAGCGAGCGAGGACTACTGGTCCTCGCGCTCGGCTGACTCTCCACAGGCCGAGCGAGCGAGGACTACTGGTCCTCGCGCTCGGCCTGTTCGGTCGCGCGCTCCATGTCCGTCGTCAGCTCGTCGACCACCAGCAGGTCCTCGCGGATCTTGCCCGTCCGGTAGCCCGCTCGACCCACCATGTGCGCACCGACGGGTGCGGTGAGCAGCTGGAACACGGCGACCAGGACCAGCGCCCACACGGCGCCGCCGGACCGCAGGCGCAGGGCGAGCCCGAGGAGCACGAGGACCAGGCCGAGCACCTGCGGCTTGGTCCCCGCGTGCATGCGGGACAGCAGGTCGGGGAAGCGCAGCACGCCGACGCCGGCCGCGAACGCGAGGAACGCGCCCCCGATCAGGCAGATGGCCGACGCGACGTCGGCGACCGTGGTCCAGGTCATCGGACCTCCCCGTCGTGCCGCTCGTCGGCGGACTCCCGACGACCCAGCCGGCGGGCCTCCTCGGCCCGGTCCTCGGCGTCGATCCGTTCGGCCTCCCGGGCAGCGATCTCCTCGCGCGTCCGGACGCGGCCCTCGCCCTCGGGCTCCACGGACGCGAACCGGGCGATGGTCACCGAGCCGACGAAGCCGACGAGTGACAGGACGACGAGCACGGGCACCACGTCGGTGCGGCGCTCGATCGCGGCGTAGATGGCGATCGCCGCGATCATCGTCGTGACGACGATGTCCAGGCCCACGGTCCGGTCGAGCATGGACGGGCCCTTCTCCACCCGCATGATGGCCAGGGTCGCGCCGATGGTGAGCAGCACCCCGCAGACGATGACGACGACAGTCATGACAGAGCCCCCACAGACAACCCCGCGGCTATCAGTTCCTCGTCCGACGCGAACGCACGCAGCACCCGCTCCTCCTGGTCCAGCACCGACTGGCGCGCCGCCTCGATGCCGCCGCTCTGCCGCACGTCGAGCACGTGCAGGTAGAGCTTGCCCGTGAGCCGGTGCGCCTCGACCACGAGCGAGCCCGGCACCAGCGAGGCCAGCTCAGCGGTCATGGTCAGGTAGAGGTCGGAGTGGCTGCGCAGCTGCACCCCGATCACCGCGCCGCGCGTCTGGTAGCCGGGCCGCAGAGCGATCAGGCTGACCTCGAACGACGCGCGCACCAGGTCCACCGCGAACCGCGCGAACAGCTTCACGATGCCGACCGGGCGCAGCCGCCCGTGGAAGTCGATGGGAGCCATGCGCAGCCCGTTGGTGACCAGGAGGCCGATGACCAGCCCGGCCAGCACGTTGCCGACCGACAGGTCTCCCCACAGGAACACCCAGACGACGGTCAGCCACACGACGGTGGGCCACTGGGTGTGCCAGCGGGCTCGGCGAGGATGCAGGCTCATCCGTGACCACCCCCTTCCGCGGCGTCGGCCGACTCGCCCTGCCCGCGCTCCCCGTCGGGGAGCACCGCGTCGATGTACGGGGTGCGCGCCTCCAGGGACGCAGCAGCCCGATCGGTGTACCCGTACAACGGCCCCGCGGCGAAGGTGAGCGTCAGGCCGACGCCGATCAGCACGGCCGTCGGGACGACCATCCCGAACGGCAGCCGCACCGGCGGACGTACCTCCTCGGGTGTCTGCCAGAACGCCTTGTTCCAGGCCTTCACCAGCGCGTAGAGCGTCAGCAGCGACGTGAGAACCCCACCCGCGACCAAGATGTACGTCAACGTGGTTCCCTGTTGTACGCCAGCCTCCAGCAGCCCGACCTTGCCCAGGAACCCGGACAGCGGCGGGATGCCCGCGAGGTTCATGGCGGGCAGGAAGAACATGATCGCGAGCAGGGGAGCTGCCTTGGCGAGCCCGCCCAGGCGCGTGAGCGACGTCGACCCGCCCGCACGCTCCACCAGGCCCACCACCAGGAACAGCGCGGTCTGCACGGTGATGTGGTGCACCACGTAGTAGATCGACGCCGAGTAGCCCGCCTGCGTCGACAGGGCGATGCCGAACACCATGTAGCCGATGTGGCTCACGAGCGTGAACGAGAGCATGCGCTTGATGTCGTCCTGCGCGACCGCGCCCAGGATGCCGACCACCATGGTCGCCAGAGCCGCCCACATCAGGACGTCGTCGAGGCGTCCGTCCGGGAACAGCAGCGTCTGCGTGCGGATGATCGCGTAGACGCCGACCTTGGTCAGCAAACCGGCGAACACCGCGGTGACCGGGGCGGGGGCCGTCGGGTAGGAGTCCGGCAGCCAGGCGGACAGCGGGAAGATGGCCGCCTTGATGGCGAACGCGAGCAGGAGCATGACCTGCAGGACGAGCCGGGTCCCGGGGTCGATCTCGGGCAGCCGGAGGGCGAGCTGCGCGAGGTTCACCGTGCCGCACGCGGCGTAGATCATGGCGATCGCGACGAGGAACAGCACCGAGCTCAGCAGCGCGACCACGATGTACACGGTCCCCGCGCGGATACGGTCGCCGCTGCCGCCCAGCGTGATGAGCACGTAGGAGGCCGCGAGCAGGATCTCGAACCCCACGTAGATGTTGAACAGGTCGCCCGACAGGAACGCGTTCGCGACGCCCGCCGTCAGGACCAGGTACGTCGGGTGGTAGATCGAGACCGGGGCCGACTCCTCGTCGTCCTCACCGCCCTGGGCCAGCGAGTACAGCAGGACGCAGAGCGTGACCGCCGCGGAGATCGTGAGCATGAGCGCGGACAGCCGGTCCGCGACGAGGTTGATCCCCACGGGTGCGGCCCAGTCGCCGACGTCGACGACGATCGGGCCGTCGTCGGCCAGCACGAGCAGGGTGATCGACGCGGCCAGCACCAGGCTGAGCGCCGTGACGCTCACGATCCGCTGGATGGTGGGGCGTCGGTACAGCGCGAGCGCGAGCCCGGCCGCGAACAACGGGATGACGACCGGCAGGGGGACGACCCAGTTCACAGGGCACCCCGATCCGTCTCGTCGCGAGCCTCGGCCGCCTCGTCGTCCAGGGTCTCCGTGAACAGCTCGGTGTCGTCGTCGGTGACGGCGCGCAGGTCGCGGGCCGCGAGCCGGGCGATGCGTCGGTCCTCGACGTCGTCCTGCACCTCGTCGTGCCGGTGCAGCTGCCACGAGCGGTACGCCAGCGCGAGCAGGAACGCGGTCATGCCGAGCGTGATGACGATGGCCGTGAGGACCATGGCCTGCGGCAGCGGGTCCGACATCGGGCCCTCGCCCTCGCCGACGATCGGCGGTCGCCCAGCGGCACCACCGGCGACGAGGAACAGCAGGTTCGCGCCGTTGCCGATGAGGATGACGCCGATGAGCACGCGCGACAGGCTGCGCTCGAGCAGCAGGTACACGCCGGACGCGAACAGCACGCCGATCGTGACGACGAGGACGAGGTTGGGGCTCATGTCGATCACGCGGCACCGCCCCCGCCGGCGTTGTCGAACGCCGTGATCCGCTCCGAGGCACCCGCACCCACCGGGTCCTCGCCCGTCTCGGCGCGGCGGTCGATCTCCGCCCCGAGGCTGCGCAGGATGTCGAGCACGAGGCCGACGACGACGAGGTAGACGCCGACGTCGAAGAACAGGCTCGTCACCAGGTGGATGTCGCCGATGACCGGCAGGTGGACGTCCCAGATCCACGACTCGAGCACCGAGCCTCCGACGACGAGCGCGAGGACACCGACCCCGGCGGACAGGAACAGACCCAGCCCGAGCAGCAGACCCGCCTGCACGGGCGCTGCCTCGCCGAGCTCGTACCGACCGCCCGCGAGGTAGCGCACGACGAGCGCGATGCCCGTGACGAGGCCCGCCGCGAACCCGCCACCGGGGGCGTTGTGGCCGCTGAACAGCAGGAACACCGAGTAGACGATCATCGTGTGGAACAGCAGTCGGACGACGACCTCGAAGATCACCGAGCGTCGTTGCGGCGCGAGCGTGCGTCCGGCCTGCAACCACTCGCGGCCCCGCGCCTGGCTCGACGGCACGCTTCCCGAGACGCCCGAGGCGTCACCCTGGTCCGACCCGGCGGCCGGGAGCCGCAGCGCCGCCATCGGGTCGGTCGAGCCACCCCAGACCGCGCGGTCGCGCTGCGCGTCCTGCGCACGGAAGATCGCGCCGGTCCTGCGCGAGAGGAAGACGAGCGACGCGACGCCGGTCGCAGCGACCAGCAGCACCGAGATCTCGCCCACGGTGTCCCAGGCGCGGATGTCGACGAGGGTCACGTTCACGATGTTCTTGCCGCCACCCCAGACCACCGCCTCCTCGGCGAAGTCCTTGGAGACGGGCGGGTGCATCCGGGCCGACGGCACGACCAGCGCGACGCCGGCGACGACGAGCCCGACGGCGAGCCCGATGCCGAGCCGCACCCACCGGCTGGCCACCAGGGGGCGGTCGGAGAAGTACGGGGGCAGCCGGCGCAGGACCAGCACGAAGACGACGAGCGTGACGGTCTCGACGAGCACCTGGGTGAGCGCGAGGTCGGGTGCACCGTGCAGCAGGTACAGGCCCGCCATCGCGTAGCCGCCGACGCCCAGCAGCAGCACCGCCTTGAGCCTGCGCCGGGCACGCGTGACCAGCAGCGCGGACGCGATCGCCGCGGCGGCGAAGACGAGCTGCGCGGGGTCGTCCCACACCGTGTAGCTGCTCGGGAGCTGCGTCTGCGTGATCAGCGGGCCGCCCACCGCGAGCACGAACACGACGAGGATCAGGCCCAGGTAGATCGGCAGCGAACCGCGCTGGGTCACGGCCGTGACGTCGGCGGCCACGTCGTCCAGGCGGCGCATGAACCGGCGGTACAGGTGGTCGGCCTCGGGCCCGTCGTACAGGTGCGACTGCAGCTGCTCGACCCGGTCCCGGACGACGAAGAGCAGCGCGCCGCTGAGCAGGATCGCGAGCGTCAGGACGAACGTCGGCGTGAGGCCCGCCCACAGGACGAGGTGCCCGGGCTCGCCCTCGGGGTACGTGTCGGCGTACGGCAGCAACAGGTGCTCCCCGACCTGCGGCAGCAGCGCGACCGCCAGCCCGAGGACGCCGAGGATCATCGCCGGCCAGACGAGCAGGAGGGACGGGTGGCTGATCGGCGCCGGGGCGGCGTCCTCCTGGCCGGCCGTGCCGAGCGAGACACCCGGGGCGTTCTCGGTGACGGCCGCGGGGACCACCGCCCGCTTCGTCGCGAAGGCCCCCCACCACAGGCGCAGCCCGTACGCGACCGTGAGCACGGACCCGATCGCGACCGCCCCCAGGATCACCGGGTCGTGGTGCAGGGACTCGAGCGCCGACTCCTTGGCGACGTACCCCGCGAACGGGATCAGCCCGATCATGCTGGCGGTCGCGAGCCCGCCCGCGAGCGCGGTCAGCGGAAGGGTCTTGCCGACGCCCGACAGCCGCCGCAGGTCACGAGTGCCGGTCGCGGCGTCGACCACGCCGACGACGAGGAACAGGGCCGCCTTGAACATCGCGTGCGCGCCGAGCAGTGCCAGGCCGGCGAGCGCCGCCGACCGCGTGCCGAGGCCCACCAGCAGGACGATCAGGCCGAGCTGGCTGACCGTGCCGAACGCGAGGATCAGCTTCAGGTCGTGCTGCCGCAGCGCCCGGTACCCGCCGAGCAGCATCGTTCCGCACCCCAGGACGACGATCGTCCAGTGCCACGTCGGGTCGAGCGAGTACGCCGGTGCGAACCGGGCGACCAGGTAGACGCCCGCCTTCACCATCGCCGCGGCGTGCAGGTACGCGCTGACCGGCGTCGGGGCGGCCATGGCCGCGGGCAGCCAGAAGTGGAACGGGATGAGCGCCGACTTGGTGATCGCGCCCGCGAGCACGCACACGATCGCGACGGTCACCGCGGTAGTGCCCTGCGGCGGGTCCGCGATGATCTCGGACAGCCGGTAGGTCCCCGCGGCCTCGCCGAGCAGGATGATCCCGACGAGCATCGCGAGCCCGCCCGCGGTCGTGATGACGATCGCCTGCATGGCCGCACGCCGGCTCGCCTTGCGTTCCGCGTAGTGCCCGATGAGCAGGTACGACGTGACGGTCGTGAGCTCCCAGAACACGAACAGCATCAGCATGTCGTCTGCCGTGACCAGGCCGAGCATCGCCCCGGAGAACGCCACGAACACCGCGGCGAACCGTCCGAGCCCGCTCGCCGACGTCTTGAAGTACGCCGAGCAGTAGACGAGCACGAGCGCGCCGACGCCCCCCACGATCAACGTCATGAACCACGAGAGCGTGTCGAGGCGGAACGAGAGCTCGATGCCCAGGGACGGGACCCACGGGACGGTCTCGGTCGGCCCGCGGCCCTCCTGCACCGACGTCGTCCAGCTGAGCGCCCACACGGCAGCGCTGGCCGGGGCGAGGGCGAGGACCCAGAACGCCTTGCGTCCCATGGCCCTGACGAGAACAGGCGCGACGACGGCTGCGATCACCTGAACGGTGAGAAGCAGCAGCAACGTCCGGCTCCGTCCTGTGGGGGCGGGGTCTGGGTCTGGTCTGTCTCGGTCGGTCGATTGTCGGTCTGGGCGCAGGTACGAGCACGCGCGGCGAACGTCGAAAGACGCCCCCGTGATGCACTGCGGATTGTTGTCCAACCCTATCAACGCCTCGGGCAACCCCTTCCCGCGCCCGGTCCAGCGGGCGGAGCTCCCGGTCCGGGACGGTCCACGCCAGTACCGTGGCGACCGTGGATGCGCTGCAGCTGACCTGCCTCGGGATCGTCGTCGTCGCGACGCTGGTCGGCGTCGGCGTGTTCGCGCTCGGCGTCAGCCGGATCGTGCGGACCGTGCGCGTCGGGCGTGCCCTTCCGGGGCGGTGGACGCCGGTCGGCGCGCGCACCCGAACGCTGCTGGCGGAGATCTTCGGGCACGGGCGGTTCCAGCACCGGCCCGTGGTCAAGGTCGCGCACTGGGTCGTGATGATCTCGTTCCCGCTGTTGTTCGTCGCTCTCGTCACGGGCTACGGGCAGGTCGTCGACCCCACGTTCACGCTCCCCCTGATCGGCTCCTTCCTTCCGCTGGAGTGGGCGATCGAGGTGTTCGCGTGGGCGTCGCTGCTGGGCATCGTCGCGCTGATCGTGCTGCGGATCCGGTTGCTGCCGCGCGGTGAGGGTGCCCGCCGGTCACGGTTCTACGGTTCGCACCAGGTGCGCGCGTTCTTCGTCGAGGGCACCGTGCTGGCGGTCGTGCTGGCGGTCATCGTCATCCGGTCCCTCGAGTACGCGCTCGGGGCGGGCAGCGCCTGGCACTACCCGCTCACGGCCTGGCTCGGGTCCACCTGGTCGGGGGTTCCGACGACGACGCTCGAAGCCGCCGTGGTCGTCGTCGCGACCGTGAAGATCGCCGTGTCGATGTCGTGGTTCGTGGTCATCGGGCTGCAGCCGACGATGGGCGTCGCGTGGCACCGGTTCCTCGCCGTGGTGAACGTCTACGCGCGCCGGGAGGCGGACGGCGCGGTCGCACTCGGGCCGCTCCAGCCGCTGCGGACGCCCGCCGGGGAGCCCATCGACCTCGCCGCCCTGGAGGACCTGCCCGACGACGCGCGCCTGGGCGTCGGCGCGATCGAGGACTTCACGTGGAAGGGCCTGCTCGACTTCTCCACGTGCACCGAGTGCGGCCGCTGCCAGGACCAGTGCCCCGCGTGGGCCACGGGCAAGCCGCTGAGCCCGAAGCTCGTCACGCTCGCGCTCCGCGACCACGCCGCGGCGACCGCCCCCTACCTCCAGGCCGGCCTGCCCCAGCCCGACGAGTCCCATGCCGGTGTCGACCTTCTCGGCGGCGGCATCATCGACCCCGACGCCCTGTGGGCTTGCACGATGTGCGGCGCGTGCGTGCAGCAGTGCCCGGTCGACATCGAGCACGTCGACGCGATCGTCGACATGCGTCGCTACCAGGTGCTCATGGAGTCGGCGTTCCCCAAGGAGCTCGGCGGGACGTTCACCAAGCTCGAGCGGCAGGGCAACCCGTGGGGTCTGCCGGCGCGCAACCGGCTGGCCTGGGCCAAGGGGCTGGACTTCGAGGTCCCGGTGGTCGGGGTCGACGTCGAAGACGTCAAGGACACTGCCGAGATCGAGTACCTGTTCTGGGTCGGCTGCGCGGGCGCGTACGAGGACCGCGCGATCCGCACGACGAAGGCCGTCGCCGAGCTGCTGCACACGGCCGGCGTGAGCTTCGCGGTCCTGGGCGACGGGGAGTCGTGCACCGGCGACCCGGCCCGGCGCGCGGGCAACGAGATCCTGTTCCAGATGCTCGCGAGCGCCAACGTCGAGATGCTCAACGAGGTCGGCGCGCAGCGGATCGTCGTGACGTGCGCGCACTGCTTCAACACGATCTCGCGCGAGTACCCGCAGCTCGGCGGCCGCTACGAGGTGGTGCACCACACCGAGCTGCTGAACACCCTGGTCGCGGACGGTCGGCTCACGCCGCTGCCCAGCTCGGACGAGCGCGCGATCACCTATCACGACCCCTGCTACCTCGGCCGGCACAACCAGGTCTACGCCCCGCCGCGCGACCTGCTCGGCGCGATCCCGGGGCTGACGGTCACCGAGATGCCGCGCAACAAGGAGCAGTCGTTCTGCTGCGGCGGCGGTGGTGCCCGGATGTGGATGGAGGAGACCATCGGCACGCGGATCGGCACGGCGCGGGCCGAGGAGGCCCTGGCCACGGGCGCCTCGACGATCGCGACCGCGTGCCCCTTCTGCACGGTGATGCTGACCGACGGCGTCGCCGCCGCGGGTGGCGGCGCCGAGGTCGCGGACATCGCGGTCCTGCTCCTGGACCGGATGCGTGACTCCTCGACTGCGCCATGATGGTCGCCGACGTCCCGACGCCGGAGGTGCACCCATGAGCGAGCCGATCGGACCGCGCAGTGCGCAGACCCGTCAGCAGGACGCGATGTACCGGCTGGGCCACGACGTCGACGCCTGGGTCGCGACCACGGACACCGAGACCGGCGCGCCACGCCTGACCCCGCTGTCGTTCCTGTGGCACGACGCCACGCTGCTCCTCGCGACGACGACCGCGAGCCCGACCGGCCGGAACCTGGCGGCCAACCCGTCGGTCCAGGTCGGCCTCGGGCTCACGCGCGACGTCGTGCTGGTGCAGGGGACCGTCGAGGTGACGGCGGTCGACGACATCGACTCCGGTCTCGGCGACGCGTTCGCCGCCAAGGCAGGCTTCGAGCCTCGTCGGCAGGCGGACCTGTACTCCTACTTCCGCATCACGCCTCGCTCGATCCAGGCGTGGCGCGAGGAGAACGAGCTCGCTGGCCGTTGGCTCATGCGCGACGGAGCCTGGCTCTAGTCAGCCGCCGAGGACGCCGTCGGCACGCAGCAGGTGCCAGTCGGTGACCACCTCGACGGTCTCGGCGGCCGCCCACGTGGCCAGCTGGTCGCTCGCGTGCGGGCTGCCCGGGTCACCCGAGGCGCCGAACGGAACGCCCCAGCGGCTGTGTCGGCGGTCGTCGAGGTCCCAGACCCAGCGCGCCACCGACCCGCGCCACGCCCGGTCGCTTACGCCCGGCAGGGTGCCCGTGCAACGCACGCAGTCCGAGTCCCCCCCGAGCGGCACCGCCTCGACCTCCGGGCCGCCGTACCCGTCGAGCGTGTGCACCGGCTGCAGGGTGTGCCGCTCGCCCCACGCCTGAGGCGGCAGCCCGCCGACCTCCTCGAGCGCCTCGCGCGCGATCGCGACCCCGTCGATGCCGAGGTCGGTCGCACCCAGCAGCCGCGGCAACGCGTCGGCGACCCGCGCACGCACCACGAGGAACGAACCGAGCAGGTCGCCTCGGCCGTGCGGCTGGTGCAGCGGTTCGAGTCCCGGGTGCGCGACGATCCGCCGTGCGGCCGCCGCTCGCCAGGCCGCGTACGCACCGGCGGCCGTGCTGGTCGCGGTCATCTGCTGGTCCCACGCGAGCAGGATCTCGCGCAGCTCGGACGCCGCGGGCGACAGTTCGCGCGCACGGCGCACCCAGGACAGGAGCGTCTCGGCGCTGCCCAGCCGGACGTCGCCGTGGATCGTCGACATGTCAGCCGGGCCGAGAAGGTCGCCCGAGGAGAGCAGGGCACGGATGCGTTCCGCGCGGTACGGACCGGCGTACCCGGCCCCGAGGTCACGCTCGGGCCTGTCGGGTTCGTCGTTGGCGTCGACCGCGGTGTCGGTCACCGTCGCCGGGGACGCGAGCGCCCTCCACGCGGGTCGTGCGTCCTGCGACCACGCGTCGATCGGGAGCCGGCGCAGGTTCACGGCACGCTCGACCGCCAGGCCCGCGTCGAGCGTCAGCACCGTGCCGCCTGCGTCGGCTGTCAGGACGCGGTTGACCGGGTCGACCCAGCCGCGCAGGGCCGCCGCGACGTCGGCCGCGGTCCGGGCGCGCAGCAGCGGGAGCAAGCATCCGAACCCCACGTCCGCGGTCACGCGGGCGGGGAAGCGCACGCTGAGATCCCCGACGACGACCGGACCGCGCTCGGTCTCGACGACGTCGACCTCCACGTCCTGGCCGCCGAGCACGTGGATCGCCTCGGTGGCCCGCGTCACGGGTGCCCATCCGTCGGGGCCGAGCGCCTGCAGACCGTCGTCGGAGAGACGCTCCCGGAACACCTCGACCGCGTGCGCGACGGCGTTCGTGATCCCCCAGGCGACGGTTCCGGTGTGACCGAAGTGCTGGACGCCCGGCACTCCCGGGAACGACAGCCCGAGCACGTCGAACTCGTCGCACGCGAGCCTGACCTGCTGGTAGACGCCGGGGAGCTCGAGCATCCGGTGCGGGTCGCCGGCCAGCAGCGGCTTGCCGCTCCGCGTCCGCGAGCCGTGCAGCGCCCACGCGTTCGATCCGGACGTCGTCGACTCGCCCTGCTCGAACAGCTCGACCGCGTCCTCACCGAGCGTCGTGGCCACGTGCTCGTTCCAGAGCAGCCGCGGGAACATCGAGAACAGCGCGTGCCCGACGAGCATGATCCCCAGCGGCGCCCACGCCGACCACGGCTCGAACGGCCCACCCGCGAGCTCCGGTCGCCACGCGGTGCCCGTCGCGAGCTCGTCGTTCACACCCGAGACGTACGCGTCGACGAACGCGCGGTCCTCGCCCGACAGCGCCACGTACGCACGCCTCGCGGTGTCCGCGAGCCGAGCCCGTCGGGCGAACCGGTCCCACTCGACGCCGTCCGCACCGACCTGCGCGGCGAGCCGGCCCTCGGCCCGCCAGCGGTTCACCTCGATCTGCCACCCCCGGTCCCGCGCCGTCACCCGACCCTGCCCGTAGGCGACCTCGAGAGCGTCACCGCCCCGGACGTGCGGGATGCCGAGCGCGTCCCGGAAGAGCTCCGCGGTCACAGGGCGGCTCCGTCGGGCTCCGCCACCACGCGCAGCAGCCGCAACAGCTCGGCCTGCTCGTCGGGTGACAGCCGAGCGAGCCGCGACGACGCGTACTCGTGCCGCAACGACGCGGCCTGCTCGAGCATCGCGACACCGGCAGGCGTGAGCTCCACCAGGGTCGCTCGCCGGTCGGACGGGTCGGGCAGTCGCCGCACGAGCCCGTCGGCCTCGGCGGCGTCGACCTTGGAGGTCACCGACCTCGGCGCGACCCCGAGGGCGTCGGCCAGCGCGCCGGGCCGCTGCGCGCACCCGCACCGGGCGAGCGTGCGCAGGAACCGCAGCTGGCCGGGCGTGGACGGCGACAGGGCGGACTCTCGTCGGGCCCCACGGAACACCGTGTACAGGAGCTCCAGGAGCTCGCTGGAAGCATCGTGCACGTGCTCGGTGTTCATAACCGCAGAGGGTATCCCAACTTGTGAGCCTGTCACATAGTGAGTTAACCTCAGCATCGCGTCACCCGAAGGCGCATGCAAGGGAGCACCTATGTCGCAGTCAGCCCCCACGATGCGCGGTTTCTTCAAGGACCAAGGCGTCAAGCAGCACAAGCTCACCAAGGACACCCGGCAGCGCATCCTGGAGTTCGCGCGCCCCTACCGGGGCAGGCTCGCGATCTTCGTCGGCCTCATCGCGCTCGAGGCCGCCGCCGGTGCCGTCACGCCGCTGCTGTTCAAGAACCTCATCGACAACGGCATCACGGCCGGAAACACCGAGGTCGTCATCACGATCGCCGCGGTCGTCGCCGGGATCGCGATCCTCAGCGCGGGCCTGTCCGTCGCGGACCGCTGGGTGTCGTCCCAGGTCGGAGAAGGGCTGATCCTCGACCTGCGCACGGCCGTGTTCGACCACGTGCAGCGCATGCCGCTCGCGTTCTTCAGCCGAGCGAAGACCGGCGCGCTCGTCCAGCGCCTCAACGGCGACGTCCTCGGCGCCCAGCAGGCGTTCACCAGCACGCTGCAGAACGTGGTCAGCAACGCCCTGACCATCGTGTTCGTCCTCGCGGCGATGCTCAGCATGTCGTGGCAGCTGACCCTCCTGAGCCTGGTCCTGCTGCCCGCGTTCGTCCTTCCCGCGCGCTGGTTCGGCAAGAAGATCGCCAAGGTCACGCGCGAGAGCTACGAGCTCAACGCCGACGCAGCCCAGATCATGAACGAGCGGTTCAACGTCGCCGGCGCGCACCTGGTCAAGATCTTCGGGGACCCGCAGCGCGAGTCCGCGGCGTACGCCGAGCAGGTCGGCCGCGTGCGCGACATCGGCGTCACCCGTGCGCTGTACTCGACGTGGTTCCGCGTCGGCCTGACCACGCTCGCGTCGGTCGCGGTCGCCACCGTCTACGGCATCGGCGGCGTCATGGCCATCAACGGCGAGCTCACCGTCGGTGTGGTCGTCGCTCTCACCGCCTACCTCGGACGCCTCTACGGCCCGCTCACCTCGATGTCCAACGTGCAGGTCGACGTCATGACGGCGCTCGTCAGCTTCGAGCGCGTGCTCGAGGTGCTCGACCTCGAGCCGACCGTCGCGGACAAGCCCGACGCGGGCGACCTGAGGGTGCAGGTCGAGCAGCTCGGCGCCTCCATCACTCTCGACCACGTCGGGTTCCGCTACCCGAGTGCCGACGAGGTCTCGCTGGCATCGCTCGAGTCCGTCGCCACCCTCGCCCGCGAGGTCCACTCGGACACGCTCACTGACGTCACGTTCGAGGTCCCCGCGGGCCACATGGTCGCGCTCGTCGGGCACTCGGGCGCCGGCAAGACCACGCTGTCGCAGCTGGTCACGCGCATGTACGACCCGACGCAAGGAGCGGTCCGCATCGCCGGGACCGACCTGCGCGACGTCACGCAGGCCTCCCTGCGCGCGACCGTCGGCGTCGTCAGCCAGGAGGCCCACCTCTTCCACGACACCATCGCCGAGAACCTGCGCTACGCCCGCCCGGAGGCGACCGACGCGGACATCCGTACGGCCCTGCGCCAGGCCCACATCGCCGACCTCGTCGACAGCCTCCCCGACGGGATCCACACGGTCGTCGGCGACCGCGGCTACCGGTTGTCGGGCGGCGAGCGTCAGCGCCTCGCCATCGCGCGCATGCTGCTCAAGGCGCCGGACGTCGTGATCCTCGACGAGGCGACGGCGCACCTCGACTCGGAGTCGGAGGCCGCGGTGCAGGCGGCGCTCGACGAGGCCCTGTCGGGCCGGACCAGCATCGTCATCGCCCACCGCCTGTCCACGGTCCGGCAGGCCGACTCGATCGTCGTGCTCGAGCACGGCCGCGTGATCGACCAGGGCACGCACACCGACCTGCTCGACCGCGGGGGTGTCTACGCCGAGCTGTACCGGACGCAGTTCGCGCCGTCCGCAGCAGCGGCGACGGGTACCGTCGCCGCATGATCGGACGCATCGACGAGGTGGTCTTCGACTGCGCCGACCCGCCCGCGCTGGCGGCGTTCTGGGCGCAGGTCCTGGGTGGCGAGGCCGCAGGTCGCGACGACGACTGGTGGTACGTCGACCCGCCCGGCTGGACGCGCGTCGCGTTCCAGAAGGTCCCCGAGGGCAAGTCGGTGAAGAATCGCGTGCACCTGGACGTCGAGGTCGCCGACATCCCGGCGGCCACGCTGCAGGCCGAGCTGCTGGGCGCCACGCGCGTCGGACAGCTGCACGCCGACACCGCGGGCTCGTTCCAGGTGCTCCTCGACATCGAGGGCAACGAGTGGTGCGTGGTCAAGCCCGCGTGAGCCCCGACCCTCGAACCGATCCCCGCACCGAGGACGCGTTCGCTCTCCTGTACGCCGAGTGCTACGGCCGGATCGTGCGCTACGCGGCGCGGCGCGGTGCGAGCAACCCGGCGGACGTCGCGCAGGGCGTCTTCCGGCTCGCCTGGACCGCGGTGCAGGACGGCGTCCCGGTGACGCTCGGCTGGCTCGTCGGCGCCGCCGACAGCCTCCTGCCCAAGGCCGACCTCGGCGTGGAGCGCAGGGTCCTGCGGATGCGGTTCTGGGACAAGCTGAGCACCACGGAGATCGCCACGGTCACGGGGACCTCCCGGTGGCAGGTGCAGCGAACGCTCTCGGCCGCACGACGGGTGCCCGGCGAGCCGAACCCGGTCCCGGAGACCGAGGTGCCCCTGAGCCCCCGGGCGTGGGCCGAGCTGCGCGTGCTGGTGCCTCGCGCCGCCGCGAGCCTCGAGCACCAGCCTCCGCGCCGCAGGCGCCTGAGCGCGTCGGTGCGGATCGGCCTGGTCGTCGTCGCGGTCGCCGTCGTCACGATGATCGCGCTCGCGCCCCGCATGGCCCCGCCCGACCTCGACGGGGTGCTCGACTTCCCGTTCTACACGTCGACCGTGGACCTGGAGGACGCCTCCGACACGATCGTGCGCGGCACGGTCACCGCGCTGGACGACGGGACCGGCACGATCGAGGTCACGGCCACCGCGAAGGGCGCACCGACGAGCACCTTCACCTACGACGCCCGCACCGACGCACCGACCAGCGCCCTCGTCGTGGGGGACGAGTACGTGCTCCTGCTCACCGACGGCGCCCTGGTGAACAGCGCGCAGGGCTTCTACGCGGTGCAGGACGGGACCGCGGTCCCGATGTCGACGAACACCGTCCCGCTGTCGGAGAGCACGCTGGCAGCGCTCGGCCTGGAGTAGTTGCCCCACGGGCCCCTGGCGGACCAGAGTCGGAGGCGTGACCTTCTGGATCTGCCGCACGTGCGGCGTCGAGCACTCCGACCGGCCCGCTGTGTGCGCGATCTGCGCCGACGAACGGCAGTGGGTCCCCGCGACCGGCCAGGCGTGGACCACGCTCGACGGGCTGGCCGACGAGGGCTACGAGGCGTTCCTCGACCCGCTCGAGCCCGACCTCTACGCGATCACGAGCGCGCCGAACGCGGGCATCGGCCAGCAGTCGAAGCTCGTCGTCACGCCCCACGGCAACGTGATGTGGGATCCGATCGGCTTCCTCGACGACGCGGTCGTCGACCGGATCCTCGCGCTCGGGCCCGTGGTCGCGATCGTCGCGAGCCACCCCCACATGTACGGCGTGCAGGTCGAGTGGAGCCGCCGCCTCGGCAACCCGGCGGTCCTGGTCGCCGAGTCGGACGCGCACTGGCTGGCCCGCCCCGACCCGGTCGTCGCGACCTGGTCCGGCGCCAGGGAGCTGCTCCCGGGCGTCGCCCTGAGCCAGCCCGGCGGCCACTTCCCCGGCAGCGCGGTGCTGCACTGGGCCGCGGGCGCGGAAGGCCGCGGCGTGCTGCTCTCCGGCGACACCGTCTTCGCGAACCCCGACCGGAAGTCGGTCGCGTTCATGCGCAGCTTCCCCAACCACCTCCCGCTGTCCGGAGCCGTGGTCGAGCGGGTCACCGCCCACCTGGAGCGGTTCGCGTTCGACCGGCTCTACGGCAACTTCGCGAACGTGATCGACACCGACGCCCGGACGATCATGCGTTCGTCGGCCGACCGGCACATCGCCTGGGTGCGCGGCGACCACGACGACCTCACGTAGCGCGAGATCCTGCGGTTCAGACGATCGCGATGCGCTCGAGGTACATCGTGTACACGTCGCGCAGCCTCGCCGCGTAGTCGACGTACCACTCCGTCAGCTTTCGGTCCGACTCCTTCACCGCCTCCAGCCGGAGGTCGACGGCGCGCTCGTGCAGGGCCTCCAGCTTGGCAGCGATGCCGATCGGGTCGGGCCGCACGACGCCGTGCCGCACGAACGGCAGCACCATGTCCGCCACCCACAGGTCCGCGAGCACCAGGTCCGACTTGAACTCGTCGTACGCCGGCTTGTGGCTGCCCGGCGGGAACGTCGTGTCCCACCACCGGTCGACCGCACTCACGAACTGCTCGGCACTCACGGCCATCGGTGCTCCTCTCGTCGTCGAGAACCTTCTGCACGCCCGACGTCAGGCAGCCGCACGCACCGCGAGCATGTCGGCCACCAGCGCGCCGCGTCGGGACGTGCCCGGGTACCGGGCCTGGATCTCCTTCGGCACCTGGACCCCCACGTCTTGAACGGTCCCGTCCGCGAGCGCGATCCGTACCACCGGCCCCTTGAACCCGGTCCCGACCCCGGTCGCCTCGGTGATGGCCGTGACCGCGGACCAGGGGTGGTCGAACAGCGGCACCGTGTACTCGGGTCCGCCCCACATCTGCACGCCGGACGGCCCGTAGAGTAACGTCGCGCGCGGCATCTTGCGGTAGCCGGCCGCGACGACGAGACCCTCCTGCGTCGACGTCGTCCGCGCGACCACGGCCGTCCACCCGGGGTACTGAGCGAGCTGCGCCCTCGTGAGCGCGCGCCGCGCCCAGACCAGGATGCCGATCGGGACGAGCGTGCTCGCCAGCACCACGTTCGACAACGGCGTCGACGCCGGCGGGTCGGTCAGGTTCGTCAGGACCAGCCAGAGCACCAGCAGCGTGATGATGATCCAGAGCATGTCCTTCGGTACGCGCCTCACACGTCCTCCGGGTCGACCAGGAAGTCGGCCTCGTCGGCGATCTCGCCGCCGGTCACCGCATGGATCGCTCGCGCGACCGCCTGCACCTGAGGAGCTGCACGGGAGCGTGCGACGCGGTGCTCGAACGACGGCTTCTCGGCCTCGAGCTCCTCGACGAAGCGCGGCTCCCAGTGCACCCGGTACGCGACGATGCCCCGGGTGGTCCAGGGCAGTCCGCGCAGCAGTGGTGGCAGCTCGGGCTCGCTGGCGGCCTCGACCGACAGGATCCCGTCGTGCTCCAGGTCGACGAGCACGCCGAACGCCTCGGGGGGCGGCGGCGCGGCCATCATCAGCTCGTCGTAGGCGGACCTCTCGTCCATGAGGCGCTGCCGTTCGACCGGATCTGCCACGCCGAACGTCTCGAGCGCATCGTGCAGGCCGGAGCCGCCCACCTCGGCCACCCACCCAGGACGTGCGCCGGCATCACGGCCGGCACCGGGCAGCGGTCCGTCCCACGTGCCGGTCGCCTCGCTGATCCGGGCCCGCGGGTGCACCTGCTGCACAAGCCGGAGCGTCTCTTCCGGCTCCAGCCAGCGGTCCGAGTAGACGGTCAGGTCGATCGCGCTGTCGACGTCCGGCACCAGCACGACGCCGTTGTCCGCGATCCGCACGGCACCGCCGAGCCGGCGTGCGGCGGCGACGAGCCACTGCAGGACCCGCTCCTCCTCGCGCACAGGCATGCCGTCGGCGAACGCACGCTTGAGGCCGTCGCGGTCACCACCCGGGTACGGCTTGGCCCCGCGCTCACGGGGTGCCTGGACGACGTAGGCGAACGTCGACCAGGGCGGCAGGCCCAGGTTCACCGCGTCCGGCGCCTCGACCGCGTACGGGCCGGTGAGCGTGGAGAGCCGTGCGATGCGCAGGGTGCGTGCCGGTGTCATGTTCGCGCTGACGGCGCGCATGCCGAGCGCCGCGGTCATCGGGCCCATGATCCCGCGGGGTGCCGGGACGTCGGCCTCCTCCCAGCGCGCCTGCGGGAACCGGCTGACGGCGAGCACCTCGACCTCGTCGTCACCCACGTCCTCGGGGAGCACGAGCAGGTGCCGCGGCTCCTTGCTCGCGGGCAGTCGGGGTGCGGACATGCCGGTCAGACGTCCGACCGGTGGAAGTTCTGCCACGACCGCGACGCCGTCGGGCCGCGCTGGCCCTGGTACCGCGAGCCGTACTGGGACGAGCCGTAGGGGTGCTCCGAGGCGGACGACAGCCGGAAGAAGCACATCTGGCCGATCTTCATGCCGGGCCACAGCAGGATCGGCAGGGTCGCGACGTTGGACAGCTCGAGCGTCACGTGACCGGTGAAGCCCGGGTCGATGAACCCCGCGGTCGAGTGCGTGAGAAGCCCCAGACGTCCGAGCGACGACTTGCCCTCGAGCCGGGCGGCGATGTCGTCGGGAAGCGTGACGGCCTCGTACGTCGAGCCGAGCACGAACTCACCGGGGTGCAGCACGAACGACTCGTTCGGCTCGACCTCGACCAGGTGCGTGAGGTCGGGCTGGTCGGCCGCCGGGTCGATGAACGGGTACTTGTGGTTGTCGAACAGCCGGAAGAACTTGTCCAGGCGCACGTCGATGCTGGAGGGCTGGAGCATGGACGCGTCGTAGGGCTCGAGGGCCACGCGGCCCGACTCGAGCTCGGCCCTGATGTCACGGTCGGAGAGCAGCACGGGGCCACGGTAGTGCGTGCAGGCGAGGCACCGTCACTCACCCGCGTCATGCACGAGCAGGGCCACCTGGGTCCGGTTCTCCAGCCCGAGCTTGAGCAGGACGCTGGAGACGTGGCTCTTGACGGTGGCCACCGACAGGAACAGCTCGCGACCGATGTCCGCGTTGCTGGCGCCACGTCCGATCGCGGCGACGACGTCGCGCTCCCGATCCGTCAGCGCGTCCAGCCGCTCGCGGGCGGCCAGGCGGCTGTCGCCGGTGCGGGCGCTCGTGTCCATGAGCCGCCGGGCGACGCGCGGGCTCAGCACCGGCTCCCCTCCCGCGGCCGCCAGGACCGCCTCGACGATCCGGCCCGGCTCGGTGTCCTTGAGCAGGTAGCCGCTCGCGCCGGCGCGCATCGCGGCCTCGACCTCGTCGGCGGTGTCGAACGTCGTCAGCACGACGACGGCCGGGGCCTCGTTGCGTCGACGGACCATCATCGTCGCCGCGATCCCGTCCGTGCCCGGCATGCGCAGGTCCATGAGCACGACGTCGACCGGGTGCGCGTCGAGCAGCGCCGGCACCTCGGCACCGTCGGCGGCCTGCCCGACCACGACGATCCCGTGCGCGCCGTCGAGCATGAGCGTCAGCCCGGCCCGCACGAGCGCGTCGTCGTCCACGACGAGCACCCTGGTGGTCACGACTCCCACGGTAGCCACGCCTCGAGGCGGAACCCGTCACCCTCCGGAGCGGCGTGGACCCGTCCGCCCAGGAGCTCCACGCGCTCGGTCAGGCCGATCAGTCCGGTGCCGGTCCCGGTGCTCTGGCCCTTGCCGCCTCTGCCGTTGGCGACGACGACCCGCAGCCCGTCCTCGACCGTGACGTCCACGGTGACCGCCGACCCGGGTGCGTGCCGGCGCGCGTTGGTCAGCCCCTCCTGGCACGTCCGGTAGACGGCCAGGTCCAGGGCGGTCGGCAGGTCGAGGTCAGCAGCGTCCAGGCGCACCGCGACCCCGGCCGCGCGCGTCTCGTCGAGGAGCCGCTCCAGGTCCGCCAGCCCCGGCGTCGGGCGGAGGTCGTCGGGGCTCGTGCGCAGCACGCCGATCACCGTCCGCAGCTCCTCGAGCGCCTCGCTCGCGTTGGCCCGGACCACGCCCGCGGCGCTCGCGACCTGCTCCGTCGAGAGGTCCGTGCGGTACTCCAGCGCGCCGGCGGTCGTGGCGACGAGCGTCAGCCGGTGCGCGAGGGTGTCGTGCATCTCTCGCGCGATCCGCGTCCGCTCCGCCGTCCGCGCCTCCGCGACCCGGTGGTCCTGCTCGCGTTCCGCCCGGCGCGCCCGCTCGCGCAGCGACGCCACCAGCTCCGCACGCGTCCGCCACAGCGCACCCCAGCCGAGCAGCGCGCCGTGCACCGCGAGATCGACCAGCAGCCACCAGTGGAGCGGTAGACCGACCAGCTCCGGCAGCCACACCGCGCGCAACCCGGTGCCGACCACGCCCATCCCGGCCACCCACAGCGCGGTGCCGAGCCGGTAGCGCCGGGCCGCGACGAGTGTCACCGTGTAGGAGGCGGGCCCGGCGACCGCACTCAACGCGCTGAGCGCCGCGGTCAGCGCCCCGGCGAGGAGCGGACGCCGGACCACCAGGAGGAACGCGCCGAACGAGGCCACCGCGATCACGAGCAGGAGCGGCGTCGGTAGCGGGTTGTCGGCGTCGCCGGCCTCCGTCCAGACGGTGAGCAGGATCAGCACACCGAGCAGGGCGACCAGGATCGCCGGACCCCGGTAGCCGGGGGTCGGGGGGCACTCGTCGGTCGTGGTCATGCGGCGAGCGTAGGAACCGCTCCGACGCCGCGATACCTACCGAAGGAGGAGGCCGGTGACCCGATCGTCGCACGGTCCCCCACCGTCCGGTCGACGCGCGGCCCCACGGTCCGGCGTGATCGTTCTCCCGTCTGATGTCGTCGAGGTCTTCGAGGGAGTCGGCTTCTGGCGCGGTACAACCGGAGATCCGCACGAACATCGCCGTTGCCCTCGTCCGAGCCGCCCACGCTCGGCCTGGTCGGTGGACGTTTCGCATCGGCGTCGAAGCGGTTATGCTCGCGGCCGGGAGATGCATGGGAGCGCTCCCGCACACGATTGCTGAGAGTGTCCTGCCGGGTTCCCCGCGATGTCGCGGCGGGCAGGGCGCGCAGCCGGATCACCAAGGGAACACGTCCATGCGGTACGGCCATTTCGACGACGACGCTCGCGAGTACGTCATCACCACGCCTCACACCCCGTACCCGTGGATCAACTACCTCGGCTCGGAGCAGTTCTTCTCCCTGGTCTCACACCAGGCCGGGGGCTACTCGTTCTACCGCGACGCCAAGATGCGGCGACTGACCCGTTACCGCTACAACAACATCCCGGCCGACGCGGGCGGCCGGTACCTGTACGTCAACGACGGCGGCGACGTGTGGACCCCGTCGTGGCTGCCCGTCAAGGCGGACCTGGACCACTTCGAGGCGGCGCACGGACTGGGCTACACGCGGATCACCGGAGAGCGCAGGGGGCTGTCCGTCGAGACGCTGCTGTTCGTCCCGCTCGGCGAGACAGCCGAGATCCAGCGGGTCACGGTCACGAACACGTCGGACGAGACGAAGAACGTGAAGCTCTTCTCGTTCGTCGAGTTCTGTCTCTGGAACGCCCAGGACGATCAGACCAACTACCAGCGGAACCTGTCGATCGGCGAGGTCGAGGTCGAGCAGGACAGCCCGTTCGGGTCGGCGATCTTCCACACGACCGAGTACCGCGAGCGCCGCGACCACTACGCCGTCTTCGGCGTGAACACCCCGGCCAGCGGCTTCGACACCGACCGCGACACGTTCGTCGGCGCCTACAACGGGCTCGGCGAGGCAGCGGTCCCGCGTGCGGGCAGGTCCGCCGACTCGGTCGCGTCCGGCTGGTACCCGATCGGCTCTCACCAGGTCGACGTCTCGCTCGCACCCGGGGAGTCGCGCACCCTCACGTACGTCCTCGGCTACGTCGAGAACGAGGACAAGTGGGCCGACGACGAGCACCAGGTCGTCAACAAGGAGAAGGCGCACGCTCTGCTCGGACGCTTCGCGACGACGGAGCAGACCGACGCCGCGTTCCAGGCGCTGAAGGACCACTGGCGCCGGCTGCTGTCGACCTACTCGGTCACGAGCTCCGACGAGAAGCTCGACCGCATGGTCAACGTGTGGAACCAGTACCAGTGCATGGTCACGTTCAACATGTCCCGGTCGGCGTCGTTCTTCGAGACGGGGATCGGCCGTGGGATGGGCTTCCGCGACTCCAACCAGGACCTGCTCGGCTTCGTGCACCTGGTCCCGGAGCGCGCCCGCGAGCGCATCCTCGACATCGCCGCGACCCAGTTCCCGGACGGCTCCGCGTACCACCAGTACCAGCCGCTCACGAAGCGCGGGAACGACGACATCGGCTCGGGCTTCAACGACGACCCGCTGTGGCTCATCGCCGGCGTCGCCGCCTACGTCAAGGAGACGGGCGACGACTCGATCCTCGACGAGCAGGTTCCCTTCGACAACGAGCCCGGCTCGGAGGTGACGCTGTTCGAGCACCTGACCCGGTCGTTCGAGTTCACCGTGAACCACCGCGGCCCGCACGGCCTGCCGCTGATCGGGCGCGCCGACTGGAACGACTGCCTGAACCTCAACTGCTTCTCGACGACCCCCGGCGAGTCCTTCCAGACGACGGAGAACCAGCCCGGCGGTGCCGCGGAGTCGGTGTTCATCGCTGCGCAGTTCGTGCTCTACGGCGCCGAGTACGCGGAGCTCGCCGCACGCCGTGGTCTGGCTGAGGTCGCCTCGCAGGCGCGCAAGGTCGTCGACGAGGTGCGCCAGGCGACCCTCGACCACGCGTGGGACGGCGACTGGTTCCTGCGCGCCTACGACTACTACGGCAACCCCGTCGGCACCGCCGCGGACACCGAGGGCCGCATCTGGATCGAGCCGCAGGGCTTCGCCGTCATGGCCGGCATCGGCGTCGAGGACGGCCGCGCGCTCAAGGCGCTCGACTCGGTCGAGGAGCACCTGGCGACCCCGCACGGGATGGTCCTGCAGAGCCCGGCGTACACGACCTACCGCGTCGAGCTCGGCGAGGTGTCCACCTACCCGCCCGGCTACAAGGAGAACGGCGGCATCTTCTGCCACAACAACCCGTGGGTGATCATCGCCGAGACGAAGCTGGGCCGCGGCGACCGCGCGTTCGACTACTACAAGCGCATCACGCCGGCGTACCGCGAGGAGATCTCCGACGTGCACCGCGTGGAGCCGTACGTCTACGCGCAGATGATCGCCGGCAAGGAGGCCGTCCGCCACGGCGAGGCCAAGAACTCGTGGCTGACCGGCACGGCAGCGTGGAACTTCGTCGCGGTCTCGCAGCACCTCCTGGGTGTGCGGACCGACTACGACGGCCTCGTCGTCGACCCGCAGATCGGCTCGGAGGTCCCGTCCTTCGTGGTCACCCGCGTAGCCCGCGGCGCGACGTACGAGATCCATGTGACGCCGGGCGCGACCGCAGGCGTGACGGTCGACGGTGTCGCCATCGACGGCAACCTGGTGCCTTACGCCCCCGCGGGCTCGACCGTGCGGGTCGACGTCACCACGGCCTAGGCATCGACCGCTCGGCGGGTGTGCCTGCACGCCCGCCGAGTCGCCGTCGACGGAAACGTCGGCGTGGAACACTCCTGCCGTGAAGGCACGCAGCGAGCTCAAGAGCACCGGCTACGAGATCTTCATCGGCGCGCTCTCGCTGCTGTCGATCGTCAACCTCGGCCTGATCCTCCTGACGGACAACGAAGACCTGTCGAAGATCCTCGAGGTCATGAACGCGCTGTTCAGCGGCATCTTCCTGATCGACTTCTCGTACCGCCTCAAGACCGCCCCCTCGCGCAGCGGCTACTTCTTCAAGCACTTCGGCTGGGCCGACCTGCTCGCCAGCGTGCCGCTCGCGTCGTTCAAGTTCCTGCGCATCTTCCGCCTCGTGCGCGTGGCCCGGCTCCTGCGCGCGGTGGGCATCCGTGAGATCGGTCGCACGCTGGTCAAGGACCGGGCGGGCAGCGCCCTGTACCTGCTGCTGCTCGCCGGGATCCTCGTCCTCGAGTTCGGCAGCTTCGAGATCCTCTACATCGAGCACGACGCCCCCGGGGCCAACATCACGACCGCCTCGGACGCCCTCTGGTACACGATCGTCACCATCTCGACGGTCGGCTACGGCGACCAGTTCCCCGTGACGAACGCCGGCCGCATCGTGGGCGTGGGGATCATCGTGGTCGGCGTCGGCATCTTCGGCACGTTCACCGGTTACCTGGCCAACCTGTTCCTGTCCCCGAAGACGTCCGACGACGTGGTGCCCGAGACTCCCGTCCCGGTCCTCGACGAGCCGACGCTCTCCCTGTCAGCGATCCGCGAGCTCGTGGCGCTGCCGGGCGTCGACCTGGCCGACGTCGACCGCCTTCTGAGCCTGTCGCAGGCACGTTCGGCCGAGAAGCCGGACTGACTTTCGCCCCACCCGATCGGTCCGGGTATGCTGTCCGGGCCGATGCAGGAACCGGCAACGCGGGTGTAGTTCAGTGGCAGAACTTCAGCTTCCCAAGCTGATAGCGCGAGTTCGATTCTCGTCACCCGCTCCCAGATGAACGCGCAGGTCAACGCGCCGCAGCTCGCCCCCCGCAGACGACGACCGTCGCGCGCTCCCGCCGCCGTCTCCTCGACGACCTCGACCGCGCGTACCTGCGGTGCGCTCGGCGGCACGCCGCCGGTACGAAGGGTTCGCGAGCACGTCCAGCACGCCGGAGTCCAGGGCGCCAGGGCGCCGGGGCAGCTCACTACCGGGCGTTCGCGCCGTCCGTCCGCTCTCTCGTGCCGAACGGGTGACAGCACCTGAGTCACCTCACGCTCTGACAGAGTGTGCCGATGGTATGACTATGAAGTCGACCTGGACACTCGTCGCGTCGGCGGTCGCCGCACTGGCCGCAGGTTCTGCCATCGCCTCTCTCTCGGCGGGCTCGGCCGTCGCTGCCTCGCCCACCGAGCGCGAGGTCCCCGCCATCGCGACTCACGCCCGACGCGCGGCCGTCGCACCCGACCTTCGGCTCGCGCCGAGTCCCCTCTCCGTCGGCGACACCGCGCCGGCCGACGCGGTCGAGGCGGTCCGAGCCGAGGGCATGTCCGTCTTCGTCAGCCCGACCGGGGACGGGTCCGGAGTCGTGGTCGACCCGTCTGCGCCCCTGCCGGATTCGGTCCTCGCGGAGATCGATGCGGTGAACGAGCCGCTGAGCCCGGTGGACGTCGGTCGCGCGACGGCACAGCTGGCCGCGCGATCCGCCCTGCGCGCCGCCCTCGACGCAGCCGGCACGAGCGTCCTGGTCCTCTACGCGATCCCGACGTTCGACGAGACCGGCGCGGTGACCGGACTGCGCTACGGGATCGTCGGCGGGCAGGACGCGCCCCTGGAGTTCGCGACGAGCCGCCAGCTCCTCCTGAGCCCGAGCCGCGACCACGTCGTCGCCACCTGGAGCCCGTTCCTCGCGGCCCACCCGCAGTACTCGCTGGTCGACACCACGACGCCGTAGCGGACGAGCGCGCAGGACCGCGCTCCACCCTCCTAGAGCGCGGTCCTGCGACGTCGAGGACAGGATGCACCCGGGGCACGCCAGAGTCAACGACGTCGTAACGAAGGTCAATGCGGATGATTCTGGGCGCCGCCCGCCGGTGAGTCAGAGGTCGAGCGTCAGGATCGTCGCGCCACCGTCCGGGCCCGCGCTCGTGAAGCCGATCCGGTCGTAGAAGGCGATCCCGCCCGTGTTGCGCTGGTCGACGCCGAGGTGCAGGCCAGGGATGCCGCGCTCGCGCAGGGCGTCGGACAACGTCTCGACGAGCCGCCGACCGAGCCCTCGACGCTGCGCCCGCGGGAGCAGGTCGATGTGCATGTGCGCGGGGTACTTCTTGTACAGCGGCCGGTCGACCGGCGCGGCCTCGTGGATCGTGCGGATCAGTCCGTGGTCCTGCGTGCCGTCGCGCGGGTCGTCGACGAGCGGGTTCTGCGCGCGCAGCACCGGGTACCACGACGACTCGAGCCACCGCTCGAACCGGTAGGTGTCGGCGGTCGCGATGATGTACCCGCACACGCCGAGCTCGTCGACGACGACGAACGACAGCCCGGGGTCCGCGACGGGGTACGGACCCGCGTAGACATGACCCAGCAGGTCGGGGTCGCGGTACTTGTCGGTGGCGTCGGCACTCGCGTCTCCCGTGAGCAGACAGATGCGGTACAGCGCAGGAAGGTCAGTCGGGTGGAAGGGGCGGATCGTTTCCGTCATGTGACGACTTTGCCACCTCTGCTGACAATGCCGCCCGAAGGCGCGACGCTGGGCAGATGGTGCCGGTCGTCGTCCCCCAGCCCGAGACCCATCGCAGCGCGTTCCCGCCGATCGCGAGCTACGCGTTCCTGTCCGACTGCGAGTCGAACTGCCTCATCTCGCCCGCGGGAGCGGTCGAGTGGATGTGCGTCCCGCGCCCGGACTCGCCGAGCATCTTCGCGGCGGTGCTCGACCGGGGAGCCGGCTCGTTCCGCGTGGGGCCGCACGGCACACGGGTCCCGTCGGCACGCCGCTACCTGCCCGGCACCCTCGTGCTGGAGACGACGTGGCAGACGCCGACGGGCTGGCTCGTCGTGCGCGACGCGATGATCATGGGCCCCTGGCACAACGACGAGGAGCGCTCGGCGACGCACCGCAGGACGCCCACCGACGACGACGCCGAGCACATCCTGCTGCGCACCATCACCTGCATCAGCGGCACGGTCGACCTGCAGGTCGAGTGCGACCCGTCGCCGGACTACGGGCGTGGCGAGACGCGCTGGGAGTACGACGGCACGGGATACAACGCCGTCCACGCCGAGTCCGAGACGAACCCGACGCTGCGCCTGACCAGCAACCTGCGCCTGGGCATCGACGGCCGGACGGCGTCGGCGCGTACCCGCATGGTCACCGGCGACAAGGCGTTCGTCGCGCTGTCCTGGTCGCCCCTGCCCGCGCCGACCACGTGGGAGGTCGCGGCCGACCAGATGTGGCGGACACAGGAGTTCTGGCGGGAGTGGATCACCCAGGGCGTGTTCCCGGACCACCCCTGGCGCACCTACCTGCAGCGCAGCGCGCTCACGCTCAAGGGGCTCACCTACGCCCCGACGGGCGCCCTGCTGGCGGCGGCGACCACCTCGCTGCCCGAGACACCGGGCGGCGAGCGCAACTGGGACTACCGGTACGCGTGGATCCGCGACTCGACGTTCGCCCTGTGGGGCCTCTACACGCTGGGTCTCGACCGTGAGGCGAACGACTTCTTCGCATTCATCCACGACGTGTGCCGCGACAACAAGGACCTCCAGATCATGTACGGCGTCGGCGGCGAGGAACGGCTCGAGGAGTTCGAGCTGGGCCACCTGTCCGGGTACGAGGGCGCTCAGCCGGTGCGCATCGGCAACGCCGCGTACGACCAGCGCCAGCACGACGTGTGGGGTGCGGTGCTCGACTCGGTCTACCTGCACACCCGTTCGCGGGAGCAGCTGCCCGAGTCGCTCTGGCCCGTGCTGAAGCGGCAGGTCGAGGCCGCGATCAAGCACTGGCACGAACCCGACCGCGGCATCTGGGAGGTCCGCGGCGAACCGCAGCACTTCACGGCGAGCAAGCTCATGTGCTGGGTGGCCCTCGACCGCGGTGCGCGCCTGGCGCGCATGCACGACGAGCACGACTTCGCGGAGCAGTGGACCAAGGTGGCCGCCGAGATCCACGACGACATCTGCGCCAACGGTGTCGACGAGCGCGGCGTCTTCGTCCAGCGGTACGGGTCCGACGCCCTCGACGCGTCCCTCCTGCTCGTCCCGCTCCTGCGGTTCCTGCCGGCCAACGACCCCCGGGTCCGGGCCACGGTCCTGGCCATCGCCGACGAGCTCACGACCGACGGCCTGGTGCTGCGCTACCGCGTCGAGGAGACCGACGACGGGCTGTCCGGCGAGGAGGGCACGTTCACCATCTGCTCGTTCTGGCTGGTGTCCGCACTGGTCGAGATCGGTGAGCTCGAGCGGGGCCGCGCACTGTGCGAGCGCCTGCTGTCCTTCGCCAGCACGCTGAACCTGTACGCCGAGGAGATCGACCCGCGCTCGGGCCGGCACCTGGGCAACTTCCCGCAGGCGTTCACGCACCTGGCACTCATCAACGCGGTGGTCCACGTGATCCGGGCCGAGGAGGCCATGGGCCACGACGGCGTCCACTTCGAGCCGCCCAACCGTGGCGGCTGACTCAGTCCGCTGCGGCCGTGTACGGCTTGCCCGGCCAGTAGGGCCACTCCTCGAACTGCTCCGCACGTCCGTCGGCGGCGAACGTGATCACCCAGAGGTCCCGGTACTCCTTGCCCGACCCGGGGTAGCTCACGTCGACGCGGACCACCCCGACCGGCCAGTCGGCGGCCAGCACGGTCGCGCTCATCTCGAACGCCGCGGGGTCGGCCCAGAAGCCCCTGATGGCGTCGATCCCGTCGAGGGGCTCGGCGTACGGCGATCGCAGGTACCGCGCGTGCTCGGTGAACAGGCGGTCGAGGTCGTCGACCGCCTGGGTGCGCCACGCGCGTTCGTAGTGCTCGACCCAACCGGTGACCGCGTCCTTGCCCATCGGCGTGCTCCTACGCTCGTTCCGGCAGTCCCGTGTTGCCCTGTTCAGCGCACCCGCGCGCGCTCGGCCGCCCTGCGCAGGACGGTGATCTCGACCCGGCTGGCGAGCTGCTCCTCGGGCAGGACACGCGCCAGGTCCGCGAGCACCTCGTCGCACGCGGAGACCACGTCCGCCAGGTCCGCGTCCGGGTAGGCGGTCACGCGCAGCCGCACCACGAGGCGCTTGCGCTCGGACAGGACCGCACCGCGCACCGACACGATGCGGGGATCGTCGGCGAGCACGTCCGCGGCCGCTGCGACCGCCGGACCGGGCTCGACGGCGAGCAGACCGGGCGCGTCCCCCGGTGGCAGCCGCAGCACGCGGACACCGCGCGCCGGCAGGTGTGCGAGCAGCCACCAGAGCCCGAGCCCGACGAGGACCGCACCTGCAGCGACGGCGACGGCCGTGACGTTCGGGGACTCGGTGACCTGGGACGAGTCGACGTCCACCGACGACGGAACGTCGGGCCAGACCGAGGCGAGGAACCCCGCCTGCCAGCCGACCGCCGCGACCCCGAGCGTGACGAGCGCGAGCCCGAGCAGCAGGACGAGCACCCGGTCGACGCCGAGCACCCCGCGCTTCATCGCAACCCCGTGACGTGCCGGTTCGAGACGTGCACGGCCACGGGCGTCGCCAGTCGCGCGAGCCTCTGCTGCACCACCGCGCGGACGTCGGGCTCGACGTCGTCGCCCTCGAGCGACGTGACGGTGACGTACACGGCCTTGCGGCGCGCCGACGAGTGCGCCGACAGCACGTACGGCACGTCAGAGGCGGCGGCCGTGGCGAGGCGGGCGAGGTCCGCCACGCCGATGCTCACCCCGGGCACGTCGAGCGGCAGCCGGGTCCGCACGCGCCGACCGAGCGCGACGACGACCAGCCAGAGCCCGAGCAGCGCGACGACGACACCGGCCGCGGAGAGGGCCAGCGACGGCTCGAGGCCGTCGGTGGCGTCGACGAGCGGGACCAGCCAGGTCGAGCCGTCGATCTGACCGCCGAGCACCAGGGCGTCGCGGATGACCAGGACGCCGAGCGCGACGACGAGGGCCGCGACGACGATCCCCACCCAGCCGACCCGACCGGCACGCGTGGCGGGAGGAGCGGGCGCGAAGCTCATCGGACCCTCGGCACGGGCACGGAGCGGGGCGGCCGGACGACGTCACGCACGGTGACGCTCACGGCGTCGAGCTCCTGCGCGGCCTGCCGGACCAGCTCTCGTCCGACGGCCGCCTGCACCTCGCGGGCCACGACGGCGGCCGACGACGGCCACAGCAGCGAGACCTCGAGCGACACCCGCGCGCGCGGCCCGAGCCGCTGCCAGTCGACCTTCGGGTTCGCCGGTGCCACGCCCGGAACCCCCAGCGCGACCTGGCCGGCGATCCGCCGCAGCGCCTGGTCGGTGATCGTCAGGGTGCCGCGGTCGACCTCCTCGGCTGCGGCCTCAGCCACGACGTCGCCCGGAGACGACCCCGCTCAGGTCGAGGCGTCCGTCGAGCACGAGCGCGACGACGACCCCGAGCCCGCCGAGCACGACGGCGAGCAGGAACATCGAGAACCCTCCGATGGCGGCGACGAGCGCGAGCAGGATGCCCGCGAACAGCCCGGTGGCGACAGACGACATGGTCAGCTCCTCTAGGTGCGACGTCTCAGACGACGTCGATGTCTTCGACGTGCACGTGCACGGGCATGGGGGCGATCGCGGACACGGCCCGCTGCACGCGGCCGGCGGTGGCCAGGATCGGTTCGATCCCGGAGACGACGATGTGCACCTCGGTGCCCTCGTCGTCGATCCGCACGCCCGTCACGCGACGGCCCGGCAGGTAGGTGCCGAGCCCGCCGAACCTCCCGCCGTCGAGCCGGGCCACGCCGGGCAGCGCGAGGACGACGGCCTCGACGTCCTCAGTGAGGTCGTGCGGTTCGAGGTCGTGCGGTTCGAGGCCGGGCGTCGTCACAGGACGCGGGACTCCACGGGCTCCGGGGCCGGGTCGTCCTGCGGCAGGTGCACGTCGTTGACGACGACGTTGACCTCGACGACGCGCAGTCCCGTCATCCGCTCGACGGCGCTGATGACGTTGCGCCGGATGCCCGTCGCCAGGTCGGCGATCGACACCCCGTACTCCGCGACGAGGTCCAGGTCGACGGCCGCCTCGGTCTCCCCGACCTCGACAGAGACACCCTGGGCGTGGTTGGTCCTGGCACCCGGGATGCGCTCCCGGATGGCCCCCATGGCGCGCCCGCCTCCACCGCCGAGCGCGTACACGCCCGTGACCTCCTTGGCGGCGATGCCGGCGATCTTGCTGACGACCGTGTCGGCGATCGTCGTCGTGCCCTCGGCGCTCACCAGCGCGCTGGGCTTGCGGATTGCGGCCGTCTTGGCTGGGGTGGTCTCGCTCATCATGGCCTCGCTCGTCAGCTCGATCCGACGGGGTGGCCCCCGCCGGTTCCTACAGTGCGCCCGACGCGCTCCGAGCGCACCTCCGGGTTGCCGCGAACTCACCCAGCGATGCACGGCACCCCTCCGGCCCACGTAGGGGAGACTCTGCCTGTGACCGACCTGCTCTCCTCGCCGCGTCAGCAGGACGGCGTCGTCGAGCACGCGGCTGACTGGTCCTGGCTCCCGGACCCCGCCGACGCCCCGACGGCGTCGACGCTGACGCATGCGCGCGACGAGGCCGAACGGCTGCTCGCGGACCACGGCGTCACCTACGGCGCGGACCGTCCGGACGGGGACCACCCGTGGCACCTGGACCCGCTGCCGGTCATCATCGACGAACCCGAGTGGGCACGCCTGGACGCAGCGCTCGTGCAGCGCGCCGAGCTGCTGGACGCGATCCTGCAGGACGCCTACGGCCAGCGGCTCCTCCTCACCGACCGGCTGCTCCCCCCGACGGTCGTGCTCGGGCACCCCGGGTTCGAGCGTGCCGTCGACGGCCTGCGGCTGCCCGGCGGGCGCGAGCTCGTGCTCACCTCGACGGACATCGTGCGCGACACGGACGGCGCGTGGTGCGCGGTCGCGGACCGGACCCAGGCGCCCAGCGGCGTCGGGTACGCCATGGAGGACCGCCGCGTCGTCGCGCAGGTGCTCTCGGGCGTGTACCGGCAGGCGTCGATCCAGCGGCTCGGACCGTTCTTCCGCGCGCTGCGCCTCGGCCTGCGGGACGTCGCGCCGGGGCAGGCGGAGCACCCGCGGATCGTCCTGCTCACCAGCGGACCCAACAGCGAGACCGCCTTCGACCAGGCCTACCTGGCGTCGATGCTCGGGCTGCCGCTCGTCGAGGGTCCGGACCTGCTGGTGCGCGAGGGTCGCGTGTGGATGCGTGGTGTCGAGGGGCTGGAACCCGTCGACGTGATCCTGCGCCGCGTCGACGCCGAGTGGTGCGACCCGCTGGACCTTCGGCAGGGCTCGCGGATCGGCGTCCCCGGCCTGGTCCGAGCAGTCCGCTCCGGCTCGGTGAGCGTCGTCAACCCGCTCGGCAGCTCCGTGCTCGAGAACCCGGCCCTGCTGACGTACCTGCCGCGGCTCGCGCGCGTGGTGCTCGACCAGGACCTCGCGCTCGCCTCCGCGCCGACGTGGTGGTGCGGCGAGGAGCGCTCGCTCAAGCACGTGCTCTCGCGCCTCGAGCAGCTGGTCATCCTGCCGACGGTCCGCGGCACCGAGGTCGGCACGATCCTCGGCTGGACCCTGAGCCACCGCGAGCGCGAGCACCTCGCGGAGCGGATCAGCGCCGAGCCGTGGCTGTGGGTCGGGCAGGAGCCGGTGGGTCCCGCGGGGCCGACGGTGAACGGGACGCCGGTCGGGGTGGGCAGCGACCTGCCGAGCTCCGAGGGCATCGGACCCGCCGACCTCGGACCCCGTGCCGCCGTGCTGCGCACCTACGCGGTCGCGCACCAGGGCGCGTACACCGTGATGGCCGGGGGTCTCGCGAGGGTCGCCGAGGGGCAGGTCGTCTCGTCGGCGCTCGGCGCGGCCGCAAAGGACGTGTGGGTGCTCTCGTCGCAGCCCGACGCGCCGCCCGAGCCGTGGGTGCCGTCCGACGAGTCCGCCTCGGGCGAGGTCGCGCAGCCGCGCCGCCCCGCGACCGGCATCTCGCCACGCACAGCGGAGAACCTCTACTGGATGGGCCGCTACGCCGAGCGCGCCGAAGACACGGCCCGCACCCTGCGCGTCGTGATCGACCGCTGGGACGACTTCCACCGGCTTCCCGCCTCCTCCGGCGGCCAGGCACTGCGGGTGCTCCTGGAGCCGCTCGGCGACGACCCCGCACTGCGTGACCTCGTGCTCGACCGCCGAGCGACCGGGACGGTCGCGCGGTCGGTACGGATGCTCGGGACGTCGGCCGCTGCCGTGCGCGACCAGCTGTCGACGGACACGTTCGGACCGCTCGCTCGCATCGAGCGGGCGCTGCGGGACGAGCGCAGCAAGTCGCGCGGCCGCACGCAGAGCGACGCCCTCGACCTCGGCGCCCTGCGCGGCAACGCGGCGACGGCCGGGCTGCGGCCCGCGCTCGACAAGGTGCTCGAGGGGCTGCTGGCGATCGCCGGCATCGCCGCCGAGGGCCTGGTCCGCGACGTGGGCTGGCACTTCCTGGACGCGGGCCGCCGCATCGAGCGCTCGCAGAACCTCGTCGAGAGCCTGCTGGCGTCGGTGGTCCAGCGTCGGCCCGCGGACGTCGACGCCCTGGTCCTGGAGTCGGTCCTGCTGGGCCACGAGTCGGCCATCACCTACCACCGCCGCCACCAGGCCGTGCCGACGGTCGCCGACGTCCTCGAGCTGCTCCTGCACGACGGCACCAACCCGCGTTCGCTCGCCTACCAGCTCGACCGGCTCCGCGAGGGGCTCGCGGCGATCCCGCTGGCGGGCCGGTCGCCGGACCAGCGCGGCCGCCTGCTGTCCGACGTGGTGGACCTGCTCGACGAGCTCGACAGCGCGACGTTCGCCGCGTCGATCACCGACGACGGCCGGCGCGACCGCCTCGCGGAGACCCTGGAGTCGATGCTCTGGCGCCTGCAGGCCACCGCCGACGAGATCGAGCGCGTGCACTTCGTGCGGGTGGCCCCGAGCCAGTCGCTCGAGGACCCCTGGGACGCCCGGACCGGTGCCGCATGACCGGGCGCCGGTACGACCTGGTGCACCGCACCACCTACGTCTACGACGACCCGGTCACTGACTCGTACGGTCGGACCACGATGACCCCACGGGACGTGCCCGGCCAGACGTGCGTCGAGACCGTCGTGGAGATCTCGCCGGAGCCCGCCGACACGGCCGCGCACGTCGACTACTTCGGCAACAAGACCACGTACTTCGGGGTCACGACGCCCCACACGACCCTCGTCGTGACCTCGCGCTCGACCATCGACGTCACCCGACCGACGCCGTCGGCGGAGTCGCTGCCCCGGGTCGGCTGGCAGGAGGTCGCTCGGCGCGTGGCCGCAGGAGACGTCAACCGTCTCGACCCGACCCTCGCCGAGCTGCGCGAGGCCGTCCTGCCGTCCGCGCACGTTGCGTTCGCCGACGAGGTGCGCGAGTGGGCCGCACCGACCTTCGCCGAGGACCGGCCGCTGGCCGACGTGCTGGTCGAGCTGGCTCACCGCATCCGTACCGAGCTGACCTACCGCTCGGGCTCCACGACCGTGCACACGACGCAGGCGCAGCTGCTGGCCCAGCGGGCCGGCGTCTGCCAGGACTTCGCGCACCTGATGATCGCGGCCCTGCGGCTGCACGGTCTGCCCGCCCGCTACTCCAGCGGGTACATCGAGACGCGCCCACCGGCCGGCCGGGAGAAGCTGCGTGGGGCCGACGCCTCGCACGCGTGGGTCTCCGCGTGGATCCCGGGCGCGGGATGGGTCGAGGTCGACCCGACCAACGACCAGCTGGTCAACGACCAGTACGTGCTGCTCGGCTGGGGTCGCGACTACGACGACGTCCCGCCGTTGCGGGGCGTCATCTTCACCGAGGGCTCGGGCTCGCACCTGAAGGTCGCCGTGGACCTGGCACCGGCCGGGAGCCCGCGCTTCCTGTAGCTCGTCCGCTACCGCGCTGCCGTGGCCATCTCTCGCAGCTCGTCACGACTCAGGACGAAGCCTCCGCTGTCCACGACCGTCCCGCCCGCTCCCTCCAGAAGCGCCGCGGCGATGCGCGCGACGGACTGCTGCACCCGGGAGCGCGCGATGAGGTGCAGCTGCGACGGGTGGTCGGCGTGCAGCTCCTCGGGGTCCAGGGGCTCCCACGACACCTTGTAGGCGCACGGCCCGTACTCGCTCGGCTCGAGCGCGGCCAGGGCGACCGGGACCTGCCGCGACCGGGCGACCCGCAGGGTGACGGCGCCGTCGTACTCGAACGTCGCCGTGATGGACAGAGAGCCGTCGCCGGGCTCGACGAGGTGCCCGACGCGGGCACCGCTCATCGCGGGCCGAACGAGCGGCAGGACGTCCTTGGCGGTCAGGACGAGCGACGACCAGAGCGTCAGGTCGACCGCCGCCCCCGGGTCCGGGACGACCAGGCGTGACCGGTCGGCGGGCACGATCCCACCCGCCGCACGGCGGGCCGCGGCGGACATCCAGCCGTAGACGAGCGGACCGGCCGACGCGTCCGTGGCGTCCAGCGCGTACAGGTCGACGTCGCGCGCGCCGAGACCCGCCCGGTGGGCCTCGTCCTTGTCGAGGGACGTGGGGCCCTCGAGCGTCGCACCGGGCACGAGCGCCAGCAGTCCGGGCGCGGTCAACACCGCGGTCTCGGTGACCATCCCGCGGAAGCGGGCACCGGTCATCCGCGGAGGCGCGGCCTCCGCCTTCACGGGGCTGCGCGCCCACGACGCGTCGGGGAACCACGCGGTCGCGAGCGCGACGGCGTCGGTGTCGCGCGGCAGGACGAGAACGTTCCTGCCGGCGACCTGCTCGGGGAGCCTCACGTGCGCCGGGTCCATGGCGGCGGACCGTACACACGAAATGATGCGGCCGTGTTTCGGCCCGGCGCGTCGCCGGGTGATTGCTCACAAGCGCCGGTCGCCGTCACCGCAGGTCAGGGCCGTACCGACTAGGCCGTTGGAGTGGTCGTCCACCGATCCGTCATCCTGTGCACAGGGCTGTGGACAAGTCCTGTGGACAACGGTGAGCACCCGTGGACGACAAGCCCCCAGGCAGTACGCCCCGCGGCGCCCGGCCGACCCACAGCGCTGCACACGGTGTGGACAACTGCTGTGGATAACGCATGCCGGAGGCGGGACGGCGGCGTCAGGCGTCGACGTCGTGCAGGTGGTGGACCACGTCGTGCAGGAAGTACTGCCCGAGCGTCAGCACGGTGAACTGCGACCCGTTGGACCGTGTGCCGGCGCGGTCCCACTGCTCGGGCTGCACGGAGTCGAAGCGTGCGGCCGAGACGGACGCCGCCTCGGCGAGCTCCCGTGCGACGACGGCGGGATCCTGCAGGTCGTACCGGTCCGCGAGCGCCGTGGCGTCCTGGTCCCAGTTCTCGAACCGGGGGTCGTCCTGCGTGAGCAGCAGCTCGAGACGTCCGTCGAAGATCCGCAGGACGTCGCGCACGTGGGCGCCGTACTCGAGCGTGGACCAGGTGGTGGGCGCCGGACGGTCACGCGCGTCCCCGCGGCCGAGCGCCTCGACCCAGCGCGGCGCGAGCTCCCGCACGGTCGGGCCGATCGCCGAGCCCTCGACGTCCGCAGCGATGAAACCGCACTCGGGGCACGGCTTGGCCAGCACCCAGGTCCAGTCCTTGGTGTCCGGCTCGGGCGTCAGGTTCGTCGTCATGGCCGAACGTTAGCCCGGCGCGCTGGAGCGCCCCAGCGACTATCCGCCCCGCACCGCACAGATCCGGTCAGCTTGTCGGGGGCCGTCGGCCGGGCCGGGCGTCGCGGCCGGGCGACGCATCCCCTCCACGCGTCGCCCGACCGGCCCCGCCTCTTCCGCCCGGAGCGCACCCGCCCCTCGCGGGCGCTCACCGTCAGAACAAGCCGACTACTGCTGCACATCCCCTCGAACGCGTCCCTCCCGTGGGAGGTCGGCCGTCCACGAGCCGCGCCCGGAGGCGCCGCCTGATCGCAGAGTAGGCCACGCAGGGTTGCAGGAGAGTTGCAACCGGGAGCGACCCTTGACCTGGGCTATCTCCGGTGCTGAGGCGCGCCGAGGCGCCTGCCCAGCAGCTCGAGCCGCCCGACGGCCTGGACGTGTGCAGGGGTGCCACGGGGCGCCAGCCACGCGAGCCGTTCCCACGCCTGCCAGTCGTCGGCGCCCTCGTCGGACGCGACCCACCGGCTCACCGCGCCGGGCAACGGGCTGGCCAGGACGGCAGCGCGCAGATCGGCCGAGAGCTCTTCGCGGGCGCGTTCGACGCCCGGCGCCACCGAGCGGGAGAGCACCTGGGCGCGGTAGCTCGACTGCGCGGCATCCACGTCCCCGGCGACGAGCAGCTCGCGCACGAGGTCCGCGTCCGATCGCAGCGACGACGTGAGCCGGTACGGGCGGGACTCGCTGAGCAGCGGGCCGACGATGCGTCGCAGGCGCGAGATCTCGGCACGCACGGTGACGTCCGAGAGCATCTGCTCGCTGAGCAGGACCGCGAGCTCGTCGGCGCTCAGGCCCGCGGGGTGCCGTGCGAGCAGCAGCAGGATCTCGGCGTGCCGCAGGCTGACGCGGACGTCGACCCCCCCGACGCGGACGGTCGGCGCGTTGGTCAGCACCCTCAGTCGCGGCTTGAGGTCGAGGTCCTGGTCCGGGCTGAGGCCACCCTCGCCCGGCACGATCAGTCGGCGGCTGGGGGTCGTCTGCTCGGCAGCCACGCGGGCCAGCTCGGCCTCGACGGCGGCGACCGTCGCGCGGACCAGCGACATCACCACGCTGGACGCGACCACGCGGCCGCCCGTCACGTCGAGGACGCCGAGCACCTGGCCGCTCGGGGCGTGCACGGGAACCGCGGCACAGTTCCACGGCTGGACCTTGCGCGCGTAGTGCTCGTAGCCGACGACCTGCATCGGCTGGCCGATCGCGAGCGCAGTGCCGACGGCGTTGGTACCTGCGCAGTCCTCGCGCCAGAGGGCGCCCTCCACGAACGCGACGCCCTCCATCTGCCGGCGGACGCCGTGGTCGCCCTCGACCCACAGCAACCGACCCGAGTCGTCGGTGAGGCCCGCGACCCAACCGGCGTCGGCCCCGGGGCCGACGAGCAGCTCGCGGACGACGGGCATCGCGGCGGCGACGGCGAGCGCGCCCCGGTACGAGGTCAGCGAGCGTCCGACCATGTCGACGGGCGCGTGCTGGACCTCCGGGTCCACGCCGATGCGCTGGCTGCGCCGCCACGAGTCGGCGACGAGGGGGCGCACGTAGCGACCAGGTGCACGCCCCGTGGTGACGAAACGCTCATGGGCAGCACTGACGTGAGCGGCGTCTGCGAGCTCCGTCATCAGTCTCCCGTCGACAGCGTCGTCGGACGTCGACCCTGGTGGGCGCCGCACGAAGGAGTTGTGCCGTGGCGAGCGTTGGATCGAAGTGTACGAAAGTTCCGCATGTCTGCGCCCATCCTTGGCGGGTGGACTCTCGATCAAGATCGACCGACGCGTGATGCGTCACGCACTCCTGAAGCGAGACCCGGCTCACGTCCGCGCGGTCTTCATGACAGAACGTGCAACGATGTCACCATGCCCAAGATCATCGGCGGCTCGCTGCACGAGCACCGTGAGCAGACGCGCCAGAAGCTCTTCGCCGCTCTCTCCGCGCTCATGGCCGAGCAGGGGTTCGACGCCATCACGCTCGCCGACATCGCCGCCGCAGCCGGGGTCGGGCGCACCGCCGTCTACAACCACTTCCCCGACAAGGAAGCACTCCTGCTCGGGTTCATCACCCACGAGACCGAGCAGTACGCCGCGACGCTGCAACGCTCGCTCGACGACATCGAGGACCCCACCGAGCAGCTGCAGATGTACGTGCGCCAGCAGGCACAGCTGACCCGCGTCTACCACCTGGCACCCGGTCCCGAGCTGCGCTCCGTCCTCTCCCGCGGGACCCAGCAGCGCGTGCGTGAGCACGTCGTCGTGGTGGAGCTGATCCTGCGAGGCATCCTGGCCGCCGGCATCGAGTCGGGCGCGTTCCCCGAGCAGGACCTCGACGTCACGGTGCCGCTGATCAACGCGTGCCTGTCCGGTCGTGGCGTCCCCCCGGACGGCCCCGAGCGTGAGCGTGCCATCGAGCAGACCGAGCAGTTCGTGCTCCGTGCCGTCGGCGCCCCCGCGCCCGTCCCGGCCTGACGGCGTGGTCAGGAGTTGAGCAGGAACAGAAAGAACCGCAGCGCAGCA
This sequence comes from Cellulomonas sp. P4_H4, assembly GCF_056400865.1. Lineage (NCBI taxonomy): Bacteria > Bacillati > Actinomycetota > Actinomycetes > Micrococcales > Cellulomonadaceae > Cellulomonas > Cellulomonas sp. P4_H4. The sequence continues at coordinate 9,588 of NZ_JBFUKL010000001.1, read as the reverse complement.
CCGCCCGCCCACTACGGCAGCCACCCGTCGTCGCGCCGGCCCGGCGCCCGGCCCACCGCCAAGCGCTCGGTGGCCGTCGAGCTCACCTTCCTGCCCGGTCTGGCAGAGGTGCTGTCCGACGAGGCGTCGGCGCTGCTCACCAGCGGACCGCCCGCACCCGTGCCCGGGCGCGACGACGCGCTCGAGATCGCCCTGCTCGGACCCCTGGCCGACGTCGCCGCCCTGCGGACCGCCGTCGCCGCGTTCGTCGTCCTGCGCTTCGACGTCCCCCGGCCGAAGTCGCTGACGAGCGGCGACCACCTGCAGCGCATCGTCGACGCGATCGGCCAGTCCCAGCGCGTGGGCCGCTCGACGTCGTTCCGCTTCGAGGCCGCCGGCTCCGACTCTGCGGTCTTCGCGCGGCTCGCGGCGCTGCTCTCGGAGGCGACGGGCCTGCCCTACGACGAGCGCGACGGCGAGCTCGTGCTGCGGGTCCGCCGAGGCGTGGCTCCCGGACCGTCGGGCGATCCCGGCTGGGACGTACTGGTGCGCGTCGGCCCACGGCCGCTGTCCGCGCGCCCGTGGCGGGTGGCCGACTACCCCGGCGCCGCCAACGCGACGATCGCCGCGGCCATGGTCCGGCTCGGCGGCGTCGTGCCCACCGATCGCGTCCTGAACCTCATGTGCGGCTCGGGCACGCTCCTGGTCGAGCGGCTCCTCGCCGGCCCCGCTGCCCAGGCCGTCGGCGTGGACAACGCGGACGCGGCGATCACGGCCTCGTCGGCCAACCTCGCGGCGGCCGGCGTCACCGCGCAGGTGCTGACGGGCGACGCCCTCGCTCCCGTGGCCGGATCGTTCGACCTCCTGCTCGTCGACCCGCCCTGGGGCACCCTGCACGGGTCCCACGAGACGAACGCGGCGCTGCACGCGGGCCTGCTCACCGCCGCTTACGAAGCAGCTGCGCCCGGCGCCCGGCTCGTCGTCCTCACGCACGAGATCAAGATCATGGAGCGTGCGGTCCGGGACGCCGACGCGCTCTGGCGCGTGCGCGACCAGGTCCGCGTGTTCGCCAAGGGCCACCACCCGCGGATCTACGTCCTGGACCGCACCGAAGCCTGAGCCGCTGCGGCACCCCGCTCGGACGTTGGACAATGGGCGGGTGCGTGAGAGTCGACTTCCCAGGGTCCGTGCGTCCGAGCTGGTCGGACGGGGGTGGCTGAACACCGGCGGTCGGACGATCACGCTGGCCGACCTGCGCGGCAAGATCGTGATCCTCGACTTCTGGACGTTCTGCTGCATCAACTGCCTGCACGTCCTCGACGAGCTGCGCGAGCTCGAGGAGCAGTACCGCGACGTCCTCGTGATCGTCGGGGTGCACTCACCGAAGTTCGCGCACGAGGCCGACCCGGTGGCGCTCGCCGCGGCGGTCGAGCGGTACGAGGTGCACCACCCGGTGCTCGACGACCCGGAGCTGGTGACCTGGTCCGCGTACACCGCACGGGCCTGGCCGACGCTCGTCGTGATCGACCCCGAGGGCTACGTCGTCGCGCAGATGGCCGGCGAGGGGCACCGCCGCAACGTCGAGATCCTGGTGTCCGAGCTCGTCGCGACCCACGAGGCGTCGGGCACCTTGCACCGCGGCGACGGCCCGTACGTGCCGCCCCAGCCGACCGAGGGCACGCTCCGGTTCCCGGGCAAGGTCATCGCGCTGCCCGACGGTCACCTGCTGGTCGCCGACGCCGGGCACCACAGCCTCGCCGAGCTCGACGGCGACATGCTCGTCCGGCGGATCGGCACCGGCGAGCGCGGGCTCGTCGACGGAGGTCCCGACGAGGCACGCTTCAGCGAGCCGAACGGGCTGTGCCTGGTGCCCGAGGAGCTGCGGCCCTGGCTGGACTACGACGTGCTCGTCGCCGACACCGTGAACCACGCGCTGCGCGGCGTCCGCCTCGCCGACGGCCGCGTGACCACCGTGGCCGGGACCGGTGAGCAGTACATGGTCGGCGCGGCGGACAACTTCCTGCCGTTCGACGACGACGAGCCCGACGAGGAGCTCGCGTCCCTGCCGGTCGTCGGCGAGCCCGGCGACTCCTCCGCCGCGTTCGGGTCGGCCCTGACGTCCCGGCAGGGCGCGCAGCCCGCGGCACCGTTCGTCCCCGGGCCCCGTCGGCAGAAGCTCTCCTCGCCGTGGGACGTCGCGTGGTCGCAGGCGCTGGGCGGGTTCGTCGTGGCGATGGCCGGCAACCACACGCTGTGGGAGCTCGACGACAAGCAGGGCTCGATCAACCAGCTCGCGGGCACCCTGAACGAGGGGCTCCTGGACGGTCCGCTCGACGACGCGTGGTTCGCTCAGCCGTCCGGGCTCGCCGTGGCGCCCGACGACAAGATCTGGGTGGCCGACTCCGAGACGTCGGCGCTGCGCTGGGTGGACCCGGTCGCACGGACCGTGCACACCGTCGTCGGCGAGGGTCTGTTCGACTTCGGCCACCGCGACGGCCCTGCCGCACAGGCTCGCCTGCAGCACCCGCTCGGAGTGGCGGTCCTGCCGGACGGGTCCGTGCTCGTCGCGGACACCTACAACGGCGCGGTGCGCCGGTACGCCGACGGCTCGGTCTCCACGATCGCCACCGACCTCGCCGAGCCGAGCGGCCTGCTCGTGCTGGAGGACTCGGTGGTGGTCGTCGAGTCCGCTGCGCACCGGCTCACGCGGCTGCCGCTGCACGGGGTCGGGCGGGTGGAGGACCACGGCGCCCACCGCACCCAGCGGCCCGTCACCGAGCTCGCGCCCGGCGAGGTACGACTGGACGTCGTCTTCACGCCCGCGTCAGGGCAGAAGTACGACGACCGGTACGGCCCGTCCACGCGTCTGCAGGTCTCGTCGACGCCACCCGCGCTGCTGATCGACGGCGCCGGCGACGACGTGCCGCTGGACCGCGTCCTGCGTCTGGACCCGTCCGTGCCGGAAGGGGTCCTGCACGTGACCGCGCACGCGGCGAGCTGCGACGCCGACCCCGCGATCGAGTACCCGGCCTGCCATCTCAACACGCAGGACTGGGGCGTACCGGTCCGCCTGGTCGAGGGCGCGGCACGGACCCTGACCCTGCCGCTGCACGGCTGAGCCGCTTCTGGAGCTAGCGAGCGCTGTGCCCGCCAACGAGGCGCAAGCTACCGCGCGCCTCGCACGGCCACGCCCGCGAGCGCGTCCAGCGACGTGAGCACCACGTCGCCCGTCGCGGCGGTCGCGGACATCCCGATCTCGACGAGCCACGGGCCGAAGCCGACGACCACGGTCGCGAACTGTGCGCCGACCTCGGCCGGGCTGCCTCCGCGGGCGACCGCGGCGGCGGGCTCGTCGGACGAGGCTCCTTCACGGCGGGTCAGCACGGTCCACGTGGAACCGCCGAGCGTCTCGGTCGCGGCCGCGGCGAACGCGCACAGGCGCGGGACGACGCCCGACTGGGCCGCGGCGATCGCGGTCGAACCGGCGACGATGACCCGCTCCGCCGTCACGTTCGGGTCGGCCGTCGCGGGGACCGTCGCCCGCAGGGCACGGGCACGGGCGCGCTTGGCCTTGTACTGCGCGGCGTCGGCCTGCCGGAACAGGTGCCGAGCCGACACCGAGCCCGTCACCGCGGTCGACGCGATGCCGTAGGAGATCGCGGCGCCGTGCGGGAGCGGGAATGCTGCCACGGTCGAGGCCATGGTCTCGGCGACCTCGGCGCGACGGCGTCCGACGGTGACCAGGCAGAACTCGTCGCCACCGATGCGGGCAGCCGTCGACCCCGGCAGGGCGTCGGCGGCGCGGCTCAGCACGTCGGCCACCGACCGCAGGAGGTCGTCGCCCGCGTCGTGGCCCATCTCGTCGTTGACGCGCTTGAGCCCGTCGACGTCGCACATGACGATGCACGTCTCGTGGCCGGACTCGAGCGCCGACTCGGCCTCGGAGTCCGCGACGCGGCGGTTGGCGAGACCAGTCAGGGGGTCGTCCGCGACCAGGTGACGCACCTGGGCTTCGAGGTCCACGCGCGCCACGGCACCCGCCACGAGTGCGGAGAGGACCTCGGCGCGAGCGATGTCGTCGACCCGGAACGGGATGCCCGGACGGGCACGGGTCGCGACGAGCTGCCCCCAGACCGTGCCGTTGACGACCAGCGGCGACCCCATGACGCTCGCCGCGTCGAGCTCGCGCAGCATCTCGACCTCGATCGGGTCGCCGGCGTCCGGGTCTCCGTCCGCCGTCGGCTCGTCGTGGACGGTGCGGGCGTGAGCGACCCAGCTGGCGCGGTCGCGGATCATGTTGCGCAGAGCAGGTCGGTCGTTCGCGCGGTACGACGCGCGGGACAGCCAGACGAGGCGGGGATCGGAGGGACGCGGCTCGACGGCGACGACGCGGCAGGTGTCCTGGTCGATCCGGCAGAACGCGATGGTCGTGGCCTCGAGCACCTCGAGGGCCGTGGACGTGGCGACGTGGGCGACCTCGTCGATCGACCGGCAGCGGTCCAGACGGTGCGCAGCGAGCGCAAGAGCGCGCACGCCGACGGTGCTCGCCGCGGACCTGGTGTCCGAGCGCGCTCCTTGTGCCGACATGCCGCGACGCGTCATCGGGTAATCATCGACCCTCGGTCCCTATCGGTGCGATCTCGGCGGATGAGAGTGCTATGAGATCACCCGCCCTGACGAAACAAATCGCCCGAACCGCCTGCAGTCCGAGCATCTCTCGACATGTTGCACCAGCAACGAACGCGATCCTGACACGGCTCGGACCACGAATGGCGGAGCGTGACGAAGGTAAATGATCGCGTGACGCCAGGTCAGGCGGTCGCACGAACGGCGCCGACCACCCGGACGTGGACATCGACACCATCGATCATGCCGGGCAGGTCATGGCGTCCGTCACGTGAGACGTTGACGCGGAGCTCATACCCGTCACCGGCCCGTGCGATGCCGATCCCGCGCACGTCGGAGCGGCCCTGCAGCGCCGTCCGCAACCGCTCCTTCGCGGCGCGTGCCTGCTGGATGTCCGCCACGGTGCACCGCCTCCCAGCCGCCGCACGGGCTACGTCGAGCCACTCCGGGCCTCTAGACCAGGGTGGCACCGAACGCGGCGAGCACGGCATCGATCGGGTTGACGTAGGTCAGCCCGGATCCATTGTCGCCCCCGGACTCCGAGCCTGCAAAGAGGAGACCGATCGCCACGCCGTCCTCACGGTAGACGAGCGCCCCCGAGTCACCGCCTCGGGAGAACGGTCCGGGGCCGGTGGACTCGACCTCGATCTGGTTGTCGAAGCTCAGCTCGCCCAGCTCGTCGTCGTAACCGACGACCACGTCGTCGAGCTCGATCGCCGTCACGTTGCCGCGGGTCACCGCCGTGGTCCGGCCGATCTTTCCGACGGACTCACCACCGAGAACGGCCGCGGTCGTCGTGACCCGGCCGACCGGGTACTGCAGGTCGGGCTCGGTGAGCTCGGGGTCCAGCCGCGCGATCGCGCAGTCGACGAGCGCGTGGCCGTTCGGCTCGAGCTCCACGCGCGCGGCGAGCGTGCCGACGCGGTCGCGCGGGGCCTGGCCGCCGTCTGCCGGGCCCGGCTGGACGACCACGTCGCCGACCGACGCCTGTGGCGTCCCCGAGAGCACGTGGTAGTTGGACAGCACGTGGACCGCGCCCTCGACGTGGACGAACGCTCCGAGCGTCCCTGCGCTCACGTCGACGTGCGCGACCGAGACGCCCGGCCGCAGGGGCCGCACCCGACCCGTCTCGCCTAGGGACCGTGCGCGGATCACCGGCGGGCGGGGGCGGACGACGGTCTCGTCGCTCAGACCCCGTATCCGGCCGGTCCGTCTCACGTCCGCGTCCTCCGCGCCGATCTTGTCGACGACCTTGCGGGCGATGCTGCGCACCGTCGAGGTGCCCAGCCGGTACCGGACGGCGAGCCGGTAGGAGCCGTCGGGCTGGCGTGCCAGGCCGAGCGCCAGGGCGGGGCCGCCGTGGGCCACCTCGGACGGTCGCACGAGCCGCTCGGAGAGCTGCCGCGTGTAGTCGACCATCTGCGCCTTGACCTCGCGCGCTTCACGCTCGTCCATCTAGTCCCCCTCGTTCGCCGGCGATCCCGACACCTTCGGATGATTGCCCGGTCTGTCCGGGCATCCGCCAGTCTGCCTGTCAGCACCCACACGCGTCGCGCGTCACGCGTCCGAGGGTCGGTCCGACGGGCGGGCCGAGACCGGGCGCGCGTCCGGTGGGGGTTCGCCGACCGACGCGACGGGCCGCGGGTCGTAGTGCTCGGGCGTCAGGTCGGCGCGCACCACCCGGTCGAGGCGGAACCAGCGGACGCCCAGACGCAGGCGGCACCACGCGACCAGGTACCAGCGGCCGCCCGTGCGCGCGAGCACGATCGGCTCGATCCGCCGACGACTCACCGACCCGTCCGACGCCACGTACTCGATCGCGACCACCCGGGAGCGGTCGAGGGACTCCTCCACGGCACGCAGGACCTCCGGACCCGGCCCCTCCGCTGGCGCGGGCCGAGACCACACGCGGGCCGCCAGAGCGTCGGCACGGCGCCGCGCGTCGGGCGGGAGGGCGTCGAGCACCTTCGCGCGGGCGGCGTCGGCGTCGGTGCCGAACGGGCTGCCGGGCGGCAGGGCGCGGACCGCGAGCGCGAGCGCGACCGCCTGCGCCGGCGTGAAGTTCACGGGCGGGAGACCCATCGAGGCCTCCAGCACGTAGCCCCCACCGAGCCCCGGCTGGGCCGTGACGGGGAGGCCGGCCTGCTGCAGCGCGGACACGTCGCGCTTGACCGTGCGCGCCGACACCTCGAACAGCCTGGCGAGGCGCACGCTCGTGGTGCCGGCGGGCCCGACGCGGCGGAGCTCCTCGGCGAGCGCGTAGAGACGATCGGTGCGGTTCATGCTCCCAGCATGGTGACACAAAGGTGACAGGAGGGTGTCACCACGAGCGATGCACGCTGGTCCTATGACGACACCAACGACAGCAACCCCGGTGATTCTCGTTCCCGGCGCATGGCTCGGTGCATGGGCCTGGGACCGCGTGGTCGGACGCCTCCGCGACGAGGGCCTCGACCCCCGTCCGCTGACGCTGCCCGGACTCGAGCCCGGGGACCGCGACCGCGGCTCGATCACTCTCGACGACCACGCACGGTTCGTCGTCGAGCTCGTCGACTCGCTGCCCGGAGACGTGGTGCTGGTCGGGCACAGCGCGGGCGGCTCGGTCCTCAGCGAGGTGGTGGACCAGCGACCCGAGCGCATCCGGCGGGCGATCTACGTGGACAGCGGGCCGCAGCAGGACGGCGCGGTGCCCAACCCGTCGCTCGGTGCGGACGAGGACGTGGAGCCGCTGCCGCCCTGGGAGGACCTCGGTGACCAGAGCCTGCAGGGCCTGTCCGACGAGGACCGCGCCGAGTTCGCACGGCGGGCGGTCCCGCACCCGGGTGCCGTGCGCCGCGGTCCGGTGCACGTCGGCAACCCCGCACGCTTGGGCGTCCCGCTGACGGTGATCTGCACGAGCCTGCCGTCCGAGCAGCTCCTGCCGATGGCGCACGGCGGACCGCCGTTCTTCACCGAGCTCTCCGAGTTCGACGTGACCTATGTCGACCTCCCGACCGGCCACTGGCCCATGTGGTCCCGCCCCGACGAGCTGGCCGACGAGATCGTGCGCGCCGCGCGCGCCTGACCCGAGCACGAGACGGCGCCGGGCGGACGGGTGCAAGATCAGCCCTGGTCACGACACATGCCGTGAGACAGGACGAGGGGGCACAGGTGCGTCGAGAGCTCCACGGCCGCAGCGCCCGGGTCCGTACCGGGTGGGCGTTGCTCGCTGCAGGTCTGGCGAGCGCCTCGTGCGCCGTCCCCGGTTCGTCCGGCGCGGCGAGCTCGTGCGTGGCTCCGACCCTGGACATCGAGGGCGCACAGTCCGGCGACGACGAGACGAGCGAGCCGCCGACCGTGGTCCTGCCCGACTCATTCGTCGTCGTCGGCGAGTGGTTCCACGACGGTTGCGACGACACCGGTGGTCGGAGTGACGAAGCGGCAAGCACGGACGTCGAGCTCACGCTCGAGCAGGACGGGCACGTCTGGTCCCTGGGCACGGCCGACGCAGCGGGCCGCGGATCTCGCTACTCGATCCGGTGGGCCGTCGAGTCGCCGCCGCCGGGCATCGCTCCCATGCCAGCAGTGCTGCGGGCCGGGACCGCCGAGCAGGAGGTCTACTTCTCCGTCTCGTGATGCGTCGTGGACACGGTCAGCGCGAGCTGCATCCGTAGGGGCAGGTGCGCGGGAAGATCGTGTGTCAGCACATCGGCAGCCCGGGTACGTCCCGCGGCCCGTCCCGAAGGACGCACCATGCGCGCTCGACTCCTGGCCGGCATCGCCGCCGGCACCCTCGCCCTCGCAGCCCTCGCGGCCGCTCCGGCAACCGCTGCGACCACCGCCCAGCTCTTCGTGTTCCACGCCGTACCCGGGCAGACCGTGGACGTGTATGTGAACAAGAAGCTCACGCTCGACAACTTCACGCCCGCGTCGATGGCCGGGCCGCTCGAGCTCGCTGCCGGCACCTACACGGTCGCGATCACCGCTCCCGACGCCGCCGACGACTCGGCCCCGATCATCGGTCCGGCGGACCTCCAGCTCGCCGACGGGCAGAGCTACACGGTCGTGGCACACCTCGACGCAGCCGGCGCGCCCACCGCCACGCTGTTCACCAACGACATCTCGACGACGGCCGCCGGTCAGGGCCGGGTGACTGTCCGCCACGTCGCGGCAGCGCCCGCGGTGGACGTCGTCGTCGGCGGCGCCGCGGTGGTGAGCGGACTGACCAACCCGGACGAGAAGGTGCTCAACCTTCCCGCGGGAACCATCTCGGCGAGCGTCACGGCGGCGGGGACGACGACTCCCGCGCTGCTCGGCCCGGCCGACGTCCCCGTCAAGGAGGGCACCAACACGATCGTCTACGCCTGGGGCAGCGCCACCGCGACGCCGGCCACCCTCGCCCTGGCCACGCAGACCATCGACGGCCTGCACGGCAACCCGTCGGGCGTGGACGCGGGTGAGGTCGGTCTCGCCGCCGACCCGACGACCCCCGCATGGCCGTACGCGCTGGGCGGGCTCGCCCTGCTCGCGCTCGTCGGCCTGTCCGTCGCTCGCCGCCAGCGGGCCTGACCGGCGCGTTGGCCAGGCAGCCGGCCATGCCGTGGCCCGGGAAAGCACTCCTCGGAGCGCCGACCCGGGCTGCGGTGCGCCTCCAACCGAGGCGTGGGCGGCCGGGACTCGCACGCGTGCTGACGGCCGTCGCTCTGGGCGCGACGCTGCTCACCGCGTGCTCCGGTCCGGACAGGAGCTCCGGACCCGCGGTCGTCACGGTCAAGGTGGCACCGACGGAGACCTTGCGCAGGCGGGAGAACTGGCCGATCCCGGTCTGCCAGCTGTCGACGTGGGCGGCGACGAGCGTGGAGCCGGCGGGATCCCACGGGGTCGGTCCGAACTGGTACCAGCCCGCGCGGTTCGCGTCCTCGGGGATCTGCATCAAGCCGTCCGCCGCCACACCGACCGGGTCGACCGGCATGTCGATGCGTACGTCGGGCACCTCGATCCGCA